>NZ_JAKUFS010000024.1 GCF_022663535.1 Bacillus cereus group sp. BfR-BA-01380
ATGGTAGACACATTTTTAGCGATGAGGATGATGAGCGGTTGGTCAACATCGTGGATACGATGATTGACAAAGAGTTACTTCCACATCAAGAAATCGCTGATTGGATTAGCGACTTAGCGCAATGCTGCAATTTGCCGAGAAGTCGCAGTCAGGTGATTGCTCGTGTGAACAGCAAGAATTTTTTACGCAGTCTCTATTTCAGAAGGGGACAAGATAGCCGAGGGAATGAGCTTAACACTGTCATGCTTGGTACTGAGGCAAAATTGAACAAGTTTTCTATCAGTTAAAGGATTAGAGGGGCCGTCCCAAAAGCCATGGAAAATTGGCTGAGGGATTTTGCCCCTTTTTATGTCAAGAAAAACAAAAAGAAACCATCCATTGGTAAAATGGAAGTACTACCCACCATGCACAAAAGGAGAGGCAAGGGCTGCAATTAAGGCAGTTTTTTCTCATTGAACTAAAGGGCAGTATTTCTGTAAAGATTGTGAAAAAATGCTTATTGAACTAACGCATGTGTTAGTTCAATAAGGTCTAAAAATGTTGTTGTAGTAAATGGAATCATTTGTAGTACAAAGAAGGATAGAAATAGCAGTTTCCACTTCTGCTTTCCTATGCTTCTTTTTTCACTATATAATGTGTGACATTATATAAAAACCTCCACTTACAAATAAATTTAATCATTTGCTTGACTTTTAATAAAAGGGTGCATTGGTCTTTTTTTGTTTACTTTTCATTTTTAATGGTACAATTTCCATTTGAAGGTAAGGTAGAGTGGGATATGGACACAAATAAGCACGGTGAAATGCGCTATTACTTATATATAAAGGCGTGCAAAAAAGGACATCGCGGCAAGATCGGAAGCGGTGTATCCGGAGGAGAAGAGTCACATAAATGAAATTATTTATGATAATACTGTTTATCACAATGGAGAATATAGAATATATCCAACAACTTCAGATTTGAAAAACTTAATTCAGAAAATAATTCAATCAAAAGCTACTACTGAATATATCAGAATTACTCCATTTTATATCAATGCAAAATTAAATCAACAAATAGAATTTGATGAATATATGTTTTATATGGAGTGTAGGGAGCATGTCGATGATAGGTTGGTAAAAGAACATATCGGATTATGCTTTGATAAAGAGTATGCTGATATGGATTATCAAGAAGTTAGACTGGGTAAGATACTATTTCCGTTATGTAAAAATAAAGATACTGAAACCTATAAAAAATCACTAGAAGTATACGTTGAATTTTTAGATGAATTGCTTCCTAGATTAATGGAAATATCTAAATCTAGAATGGAATTGAAAGATAAAGATGTAGCTTTCGGGTACTTTTGCTTTGAAATTCAAAATGGATAAGGTTTTATTGTTCATGCTAACTACAAAAATATAATAAAATGAGCTGCATAATGTTAATAAGTAAACATCAAGTAACTCCAAAATATACAATAAAAGTTGATTTTGGAGTTATTTTACGCTTACAAATTAACTAAAATATATGGTAGAACAAGCTATTATAACACCATATTAAGCCAAACCAAAAAAATAATTAGGAAGTAATTATTTTGACTTTTTATATAATGAGAGGGACTTTTATGTTATAAAACCAATAATTAAGAAATAATTGCTCCTTTTTTCGGATAACTTTAGACTTTAAGTTATGACACCTATCTGTATACTGATTGTCACTTTTGGAGTTATTTTGCGCTTGTTTTAAGTAATATTTTGCATTATAAGTAAATATTAAAACGCTATCATCATATAAAACGATAGCGTTTTTTATTTACCTGATTCCGATTACTAAACTATCTCGTGCGGCTTCAACAACTTCTGTTGTTATTGTTTCAATCTTATTAATTTCGAGTATTCTTTCAATTTGAGTGAACAATCTCTGTATGAGCCTAAAATTCCCTCCAGTAATCTTTATTATGCTAGTTATTGCCTCATAATCGGAAAAGTCCTCAAGCTTTATAGAAAGTCCTAACTCTCCACATTTATATTCCAAAATATGATGGGTTTCATCTTTACTAAGTTTATCAAATTCATGGGCAAATCCAATTCTAGAGTAGAGTTGAGGGTATCGAGCTAATCGCTTTTCAATGCCAGGCATTCCAATTAATATCATCGCTATATCATTTCGATCGTAGATATCCCTAAGTTGTTCTAAATTTTGTACTTTTAGGCGATCTATTTCATCAACAATAATCAAGTCGATATCCTCATAAGCGTCAGTGGAGTATTTTTCTTCTTCTCCTTTAGTAAGTACTTTATACATAGTTCTTACCATGTTCATTCTAATTCCAATAGTATGAATCTCGTCAGTCATTTTAGTGGCTCGTACAGCTGGAGCTGTATAAAAAATTGTCCTGGCTTCAAGTATCTTTTCATCTGCATCTTGGCCAATTTCATTTGCTGTTTTATAAGCTATTTGTTTTTCAATGGAATCCCAATTTGCATAATACCTTGAGGACAATGTTTTTCCTACACCTGGTAATCCATAACAAATGCCTATATATTTATATTTGATACATGCATCACAAAACTCGGCAAATCGCTTATATTCTTTTGTTTCAATAAATTTTTGACCTTTATTCATTGAAATACCTTTTTAACTTTGACTTTTTGGTAGGTTCATTTGTTTTGTCCTCTAGATCCTTTTTCTTTGACAAGGCAATTTCTTCTACAATAGTTTTTCCAGAATCGAGTTGCTTTTTTAGACTTCTCCGTATTTTATTTCGTGCTGAAACAATCTCTTTTAAATCTACTGTATAATCGGAGATTTCAGGGGAAATAGCCGTACATAAGTATTTATCTTGATAAAACACTCGAATCTCCGCAATGTCTCTTGGATCATAACGAATAATGACTGTTTCTCCAACGTATGCAGCTAGATTTGTGTCTATATATCTAAATCCTTGGAAGTGAATCCCGTCAGAATGAACCTTCCTTGGTTTCGCTACATGTAGCAATAATAAATCAAGACTTTCTAAACTCTCAGGCATATTTGGAAGAAATCCAGAATTATTCCACACCTGTATCGGTTCTTTCTTTGTTGTACTGTGAACCCTATGGTGATAGTTACTTATAATGAAATTTGATAATTTTTCATCTAATTCTTTAATGGTAAGAAGTGAAGTGCTAGTCTGATTTCCCAAATAACCGGGTAAATCTTGCAGAAACAATTGATTAATGGTTAAAAAGAATCTCTCTATTTTCCCACGCCCTCTTGGAACACCAATTGTAGAAAAAGCTAGATTAATTTTTAAATCAACTGCTACTTGCTCTAAATGGTTGGATGTAAAGTCACTCCCATGGTCTGTATAAAATATTTCAGGAATACCACATATTTGCCAATCGGGATTACTTTTTTTCCATATTGCTTGGTGTAAGACCAAAGATGTATGTATAGCAGAGGGATTTTCAAAAGTTAAGAAATATCCAGCGACTGCTCGGCTATAATCATCTAAAATGATTGTTAGCCAAGGTCTTTCTGGTTTTCCTTTTTCATTTAAAACTATAATGTCTAATGGGGTATGGTCTGCTTGCCAAATTTCATTGGGGTAGCTTGCCTCTCTTCGATGAATTAAATCATATTGATTGTTGTATGCTTTTTGACCATCATGCG
The DNA here is from genome assembly GCF_022663535.1 of Bacillus cereus group sp. BfR-BA-01380. Classification (GTDB taxonomy): domain Bacteria; phylum Bacillota; class Bacilli; order Bacillales; family Bacillaceae_G; genus Bacillus_A; species Bacillus_A cereus_BB. Next base: position 3,637 of record NZ_JAKUFS010000024.1, read on the forward strand.
CTAACTTCTTCAAACTTGGCGAAAGAGACTGTGATACCTTATACACTTGATAATAACTTGGTTTTTCCCAGCCTTTTTTCTGACATTGCTCACAAATCATCCGATGAATAGACGTTAATGAATTCCTTTTGTACTTCAATATCAATTGTTCGATCGACACGACAACTTCCGGCTCTAAATGTGTTTTGCCGGCATCACTTCTTGTTTTTCGAATTAAACCTTTTAATCCATTTTGTTTATAGTCCTGAATCCAGTATTGCAGCGTTCTTTTGGCAATACCGGTTTCTTCTATAATAACAGTTAATGTTTTCTCATCGGTAAGATAAGGCGCAATGATTTTATACTTTACCATTGCTTCTCGACGTTGTTCTTCTGAATAAGCCGTTAATGGAGGATGTTCATTTTGCATTAATACCCACCTTTCCGATTTATTGTCTTTCTAAATAGCGATAAATTGTAGTGCGAGATACACCCCATTTTTCTGCGACATCTTTGATAGGTGTACCACTTTCAATTAGGGATTTCATCATTTCTATGTCTTTCAATCCAAACTTTTCTGGTCTGCCACCGAGCCTTCCTCTTGCTCTAGCTGCCGCTCGACCGGCAGCCGATCTTTCTTCTATTAAATTACGTTCAAATTCAGCAAAAGCTGCGAATAAGTGAAACATCAATTGTCCTGTTGCATTACTTTTGTCCATTGTTAGGTTTTCTTGAAGACTATGAAAACCAATACCACGTTTATTTAAGTTATTCACAATTTGGATCAAATCTTGCATGTTGCGTCCTAGGCGATCCAATCGCCAAACTACAATTGTATCGCCTTCACGTGCATAATGAATTGCTTCCTCTAAACCAGGACGTTGTTTTTTTGTTCCACTCATTTTATCGTGGAAAATCTTCTTACAACCATATTGAGTTAGTGCATCTGTTTGTAAATCTAAATTTTGTAATCCTGTAGATACACGTGCATATCCAATTAACATCAATTATCACTCTTTCTAATTTTTACTCTATCCCCATTGTAACATAAGATATAAACACATTGGTTATTGAACATAGAATAATGAACGGAGTTTTATTACATATAAGACAATAAAAAACGCCTCTTTTAAATCAAAAAGAAGCGTGTTCAGAAAAGGACGAGTTTTGTAACAAATAGGGTATTCCATAAAATGGAGATACTGTTAATGGACTAAATACTTTTTTTAGTTTATTCAGCAATCGGGCCATTTAATGAAATAAGGCTTATTGAGCCCACGGCAGTTAAGGTATAGAAGGGTTTTTATAATTAAAACAGAATAAATATATAAATACCCCTTGCAGAATTTTTAGGTTATTTATCATTTAGATATTAATGAATCAATGCGAAAGAATAGTGGAAAAAGGGAGGAAATTTAGAATGACGCATCCCGCATTAAAAATGTACAATTACCACGTATGGGCAAATGGAGTTATAATTGATCGTTTAAAGGAACTTCCGCAAGACATTTATCATAAGGAAATTCAAACTGGTTTTTCTTCGGTATCAAAGGTTCTGTCTCACATTTATGCCTCAGATTATACATGGTTTGACATTATTTCAGGTAAAAGCATGAATGAAGCATTGGCGTATGAAGATCAATTAAGAGAACAGGCAGAAACAAAAAGTATCGAAGAAATGAAAAAGATCTTTTTAGACTTATCTAAACGTTACAAAGAACTTCTGAACAGCCAAGTAGATATGGAAAAGGCAATAGTGGTTGATAACCCCTATGTTGGGTTACTTGAAACTTCTGTTTCAGAATTGGTGCTACATGTTGTCACTCACGGATCTTATCATCGTGGCAATATAGCTACCATGTTGCGACAAATGGGACACACCTCCATGATGCAAGATTATGGACTTTACCTATTCATGCCTCAAACTTCATGATTACTCGGCTTGGGGTTTTATATATTTTTGTAAAAAAATCCTTCAATTAAAAGAGTGCTAGTGTAATAAGGTGTGAACACGTCTCAACGACCTGAGTAATTCCGGAATAGGGCGCTATTCCGGAGTAATGATAAAAGTCCAATTTCTTAATTTTAATGAGAAATTGGGCTTTTTATATATTTATTTATAGTGCAAAATAGCGCTTAAAATGGGTGCAAAATAACTCCTAAAGTGACAACTGATATTACAACACTTCAAAAACAGATTCAAAACTTTTAAGTTATGAATCTGTTTTTAGAGATCTTTGAAAAGCCCCCATTGGTAAATGATGTATTACTGTGTCCTGGTTTTACACGTATCTCGCTGAACCCCATGAAGCGCTAATTGTATGATATCTAGAAGTAAAAGGGTGATACATTTTAAATCGACACAGGGAACGATTTGAAAAAGAAATGTAAGAGTTATTACAAAAGAAACCCCTCTTATATATCGCTGTTTTTACGATATATAAGAGGGGTTTGTATAAAATGTTAATTTACTTTCTTTATAAATCCTTTATAGTGACGTTTCACAAGTTGGCTTTCTAATGTTTTCATTGTTTCTAACGCGACACCGACAATGATGAGTAAACTTGTCCCACCAATTTGGGCGGAAGCTGGTAAATTAGAAATTTTTGTGAATAGAATCGGCAAAATAGAGATTGCCCCTAAAAAGATTGCTCCGATAAAAGTTAAACGATATAAGATTTTTGTTACGTAATTCTCTGTCATTTTCCCCGGTCGAATGCCTGGAACATACCCGTTTTGTTTCTTCAAGTTTTCGGCCATTTGTTCAGGGTTTACTTGAACGAAGGCATAAAAATATGTAAATGCAATAATGAGTCCAAGGTATAAACACATTCCAATTGGGTGTCCATAATCAAAATTTGTATTGATCCATTTGGACACTGCAGAGTCTGGGAACAGCTGCGCGATTGTTCGCGGCGTCATTAAAAATGCGGAAGCAAAGATAACTGGAATGACACCTGCACTATTTACCTTAAGAGGTAAGTGTGTATTTTTTGCTCCTTGATACGGATTGTTCCCATTAGAAGCTTTTGCATATTGAATAGGAATTTTCCGATTTGCTTGTTGTATGTAAATGACACCAACGATGATAGCTAAAACGACTAAAATAATTAACGCAATTTTTATAATATGCATGAAGAGTTGATCTCCAGCATTATGAATTTGTTGTAAGTATATTTGATTCATAATACTTGGAATTCCTGCCACAAGTCCTGCAAAAATAATAATTGAAATTCCGTTGCCGACTCCATTTGCAGTAATTTGTTCGCCTAGCCACATTAAAAATGCAGTACCAGCAGTTAATACGGTAGCAATTAATAAGTAGGTTTTCCAACCTGGATCCGTTATTAATTGTCCACCTGCCATATTGTTAAAGCCAATAGACATTCCTATCGACTGAATGAATGCAAGAACAATTGTAAAGTAGCGGGTAAATTGAGCTGATTTTTTACGGCCCATTTCACCTTGCTTTGCCCACTCTGCAAATTTAGGAACGACATCCATCTGTAATAACTGTACGATGATGGAAGCTGTAATATACGGTGTGATGCCTACTGCAAAAATGGAAAAGTTTTTTAAGGCACCTCCGCCAAATACATTAAGCATTCCTAAAATATTTGTTTGATCTTGTATTTTTAATACCTCAGCATTAGTATGAGGAACTGGAATGAATGTGCCAATCCGAAAAACGATTAACATCGCTAAAGTAAAAAGGATTTTGCTTCTGATCTCAGCTACTCTCATAAAGTTTGAAATTGTACGAAACATCATGTCGCCTCCTATATATTTACCAGTGATTTTAATTAAAGAAAAACTGGTTTTTATATCCTCACGTATAAACTGCAAACCTCCTTCCGAATAAAATTCATTATGACAAATGGATTTTCAAACAGTTTACGGATATAAAGTAGAGCGATGTTTATGTTTTCGTTACAACTCAATAACCATAATATAACTATAAAATAAATATTTGTACAGAGGTAAGGATAAAAAGATAAGTACATACAAGGGAATTTTGCTAGATTATAGGTGGGGTGAATTGTTATAATTTTCGTAAAAAGGGGTTTGCTAAATGGAATTTCAATTACCTAATATAGATGAGGAAGAGTTAACAATTGCAAAGATTCAAGAAGCGATGGAAACGGGTAAATTAACAGCAAAAGAACTTATTATGTATTATTTGTATCGAATCGCAAAGTATGATAAAGCCGGTCCTAATATAAACGCTATTCTTGAACTGAATCCGGATGCTATTTTTCTTGCCGAATCATTGGATCATGAGCGTAAGAAAAAAGGAAAACGAGGGCCTCTTCATGGGATTCCAGTTTTATTGAAAGATAATATAGAAACAGGAGATAAAATGCATACAAGCGCTGGTATGCTTGCTTTAGAAAATCATGTGAGTCAAAAAGATGCGTTTCTAGTGAAAAAGCTTCGAGACGCAGGAGCTATTATTTTAGGGAAAACGAATATGACAGAATTAGCTAATGGTATGTCGCTAAAAATGTGGGCTGGATATAGTGCAAGAGGAGGCCAAACTCTTAATCCTTATAGTCCTGGAGAATTTTTTGTAGGTGGATCCAGTTCTGGTTCCGCTACGGCAGTCGCTGCAAACTTTACAGTACTATCAGTTGGTACAGAGACTGATGCTTCTATTTTAAGTCCAGCAATACAAAATTCTGTAGTTGGTATTAAACCGACTGTTGGACTCATTAGTAGATCCGGCATCATTCCGTTTACGTATTCACAAGATACTGCAGGGCCCATTGCTCGAACTGTAGAAGATGCTGCGCTTTTATTGAGTGTACTGAGCGGCAAAGATGAACTAGACCCAGCAACTTATCGCTGTGAAGAAGATGCTGTACAAGATTATACGGCATTTTTAGATAAGAGTGGGTTAAAGGGAGCGCGCATTGGTGTGTTTCGGCAAGCTTCTGAAGAAAATTTTCTACCAGGTGAATTCGATGAACATTTATTCTCTAATGTAATTCACATTCTAAAAAAAGAGGGAGCAGAAGTCATAGAGAATATTGAAATCCCTTCTTTTTATAGAAAATGGAGTTATGAAGTGCCAATTTATGAGATAAAACATAGTTTAGGAAATTATCTGTATCAACTACCATCACATGCTCCCGTTCATAATGATCACGAATTAATAGAATTTAATAATAAACTTGGTGATAAAGCATTAAAGTACGGACAAAACATGCTTGAATATAGAAAATCTCTACCAAATACATTAAGTAATTCGGAATACATAATGGCGAAATTAGAAGATCTTTATTATTCACAAAATGAAGGAATAGATTTTGCACTTCAAACATATAACCTAGATGCCATTTTATTTCCGGCTTATGTAGGGTCTACTCTTTCTGCAAAAGCAGGTTATCCATCAATTGCTTTACCAGCAGGATATATGGAAAACGGGCGTTCATTTGGTATTACTTTTGCTGGAGCGACATTTAGTGAGGGAACTTTAATTAAGATTGGTTATGCTTTTGAGCAAGCAACAAAATTTCGGAAACCTCCTAGTTTTATAGAGAAAGTATAGTAGATATAAAAGTGGTTTTGGTGTAAGAAAAGCAGAACTGATGAATAAAAAATATGTACGGGTAGTGATATAGTGAAGATTGGTAAATTTGGAGAAGTCAATAAATTAAGTGTTGATACAATTAGGCATTATATGGAATTAGGGTTGATTGTGCCTGAAAAGAAGGGAGGACATTATTTTTTTGATGAGCGCTGTCAAAATGATTTAGAGACTATTTTAGAATTTAAAGGGATGGGCTTTCGTTTACACGAGATTAAACAATTTTTTCTATATAAAAATTTTGGGGAACTTACGGATTATGAACATGATTCGTACTACCAATCTTTATTTATGGATAAATATAAGCAGGTTGAGCAGGAAATAAATAATTTAGTAGAAGTAAAGGACAACTTAAAGACGAAATTAGATGAAATATTAGCGAAATCTAGAAGTTCAAGCTTAATGATGGGAATTGATTTAAAAGTACTCGGTATGCTGAAATGTTTAAGGTGTAGCGAAAAACTTATTCTTCAAGATGGGATCATTCATAGAAATCAAATTATGGAAGGAAAGTTAATTTGCGATTGTGGTGAAGAATATCTTGTTGAATCAGGTATTTTAAAGGTTGGTAATTCATGTCAAGCAACTACTGGCCCCCATCTTGAAGAATTTGTTCTTGAATATATACATGAAACTGATCCTGCTTATTTGGAAAATATCCAAAAAGTTGGAGGATGGTCAAAGAGGAAACTCGGTCAATTAGACTTAAATAATAAAGTATTACTTGAGTTAGGATCCGGAGTTGGTTTTTTTCTGCGAAATATTTTTCGGGATTTACCGGAAAATTGCTTGTATATTGCTGTTGATCGTAACTTAGAGCGGCATCGATTTTTAAAAGGTGTATTAGAGAGAACTGATTTCAAAAGAAACATTCTCTTTATTTGCGCTGATTTTTTACATATACCAATACAGGATTCCACTGTCGATATCGTAATTGATTATTCGGGTACTAGTAATTACAGCTTTGAACATGAGGAATTTTTGCTTCGTGAAGTGGATTTCCTATTTAAGCCTAATTGTTACATATTGGGATCATTTATTGCTTTTAAAAATTTTAGTAAAAAAAGCAAAATCGAAGCTAGATTTAGAGACAACTTTATAGCTAGAAAAATTAAGGAAAACATCAACAGTTTAGAGTATATCCCTCTTGAGGAAAGGACTTTTAAATATATTGATCGAGGTGGAAAATACGAAAATTTCTTTGTGCAGGGGGAAGAAATTTATTCATATTCATTTTTTGGAAAAAGATAGGGTTAACCCTACCTTTTTTTCATTTTCCATTAAAAATTTATGGATTGCACCTATTGATATTGGGTTCACCCGGCAGCTTAACCTTATTGTATAAAAAGTTAAGTGAGGTGGAGGATTAATGGAAGCACTACAAATGAGTGTAAGTAATGAAAAGAACAAAAAAGAAATGAAAAACCTATTTCTCTATTCTACAGGAAAAACTGTATCGATATTTGGTACAGCTATTTATGATTTTACGTTAGCATTATACGTTTTAAAACAGACAGGCTCAGCGTTAAGTTTTGCGATTACGCTCATATTAGGTATTATCCCAATGGTTATCATCAATCCGTTTGCCGGAGTGATTGTAGATAAGGTGAATAAAAAGATGTTAGTTGTTATCATGGATCTTCTTAGCGGAACGTTGTTAGTTTCTGTTTATATATTATGTATGAAATATGAATTGAATTTACTTATCATTTATGCCACTACGTTCCTATTGACGGTATTTACTACTTTCTTTGGAATAGGTTTAGAAGCAGCAAAGCCAAACATCGTATCGGAAAAAATGTTGATGAATATTAATTCTATTAGTCAAATCATCGATTCTATCTCTAAGATTATGGGCCCAATGTTAGGCGGAATTGTCTTCGCAATCTTTGATATGAGAACTTTTATTATCGTAAATGGAATTTCTTTTATCCTTTCCGGATTATCGATGATGTTTATTCATTTCAAGCTTTTCAATCACCAAACAAATGAAAATCATTCAGATAGGAAAATTCATTTGATAAGAGATATGAAGGATGGATTTAACTATATTTTTGAAAGAAAGAGTATTAAAAGCATGTTTATGATCTTAATATTAATTAATTTCTTTCTCGGTTTTGCTGTGACTGTACCATTACCGTATATGATTAATACAGTTCTAAAGTTAGAGTCAAAAGAGTTTGGTATGATCCAAGGGGCCTTTCCAGTGGGGATGATTTTAGGAGCTTTATTGGTAAAGAAAATCATAGAAAGAATTTCCTATTCCATTCTTTTAAAATATATAAGCATTGCTTTATCGATTTTTATGATTTTATTAGGAGTTCCAGTTATGCTGAAAAGCTTACAACTGAACTCCATCGCTTTTACCTGTTATTTCATTGTTGTCATGTTCTTGTTTGGGGTATTCATAGCGCTAATTGATATCCCTCTTGCTTATTTTATGCAGATAGAGATTCCAGATGAATATAGAGGTAGAGTGCTAAGTATTGGCATTAGTATCGCGAAAATCATGCTTCCTATGGCGATGATTTCATCAGGAGCTCTATTAAATGTCCTTCCTTCTTATGTCATGCCTATTGCAGGAGGAATGTTATTCTTTCTCTTTAATGTGCGTTCAGCGAATAAAGTGAACTTTGAACTAACTTCAAAAAATATAAGTATTTAATTTGCTATAGCGCCAGATTATTGTGTAATAAAAGCAGCGTTATAGTTGAAAAAAAAAACCCTTCCAGTATACTGAATAAAGAAATTTATCTTAAAGGTAAAAGTGTGTTTGATCATTTATAGATCAAATTTCTGGAACGTATAAAAGAATGAAAAAGGAAAAGGTGTTATTAATGAAAACGTATATTGTAGTTGGGGCTGGGATTCTCGGAGCATCTACTGCCTATCATCTTGCAAAAGAAGGAGCTCGTGTTACATTGGTTGATCGTCAAGATTTAGGGCAAGCAACGGATGCTGCAGCAGGAATTGTCTGTCCTTGGCTATCACAGCGCCGGAACAAAGCTTGGTATCAAATGGCGAAAGGCGGAGCTCGTTACTATGCTTCTTTAATTGAACAATTAGAAGCAGATGGTGAAAAAGATACTGGTTATAAACGTGTAGGAGCGATTAGTCTTCATACAGAAGAGAAAAAATTAGATCAGATGGAGGAGCGAGCGTATAAACGACGCGAGGATGTCCCGGAAATTGGTGAAATTACACGTTTATCGCCAGCTGAAACAAAAGAGCTTTTTCCGCCATTATCAGAAGAGTATAGTGCTATACATATAAGCGGTGCCGCACGTGTGAACGGTAGAGCACTTCGTCAGGCTCTTGTAAATGCTGCAAAAAAGCATGGCGCTGTATGTATGAAAGGGAATGCATCATTAGTACATGAAGACAATCGAGTTATTGGTATTGAAGTAAATGGTGAAACGTTAACAGCTGATCAAGTAATTGTAACCGCTGGTGCATGGGCAAATGAGTTATTGCAACCACTTGGTGTTAACTTCTTAGTTACATTCCAAAAAGCGCAAATTGTTCATCTTCATGTATCAGACGTGGATACAGACAATTGGCCAGTTGTTATGCCGCCAAATGACCAATATATTCTTGCTTTTGAAGATGGCCGTGTAGTAGTAGGCGCAACGCATGAAAATGACACTGGATTTGATTACAGAGTAACAGCCGGTGGATTACATGAAGTTTTTGATAAAGCATTATCAGTTGCTCCAGGTTTATCGAATAGCACGATGATGGAAACGAGAGTTGGATATAGGCCGTTTACTCCAGGATTCCTTCCGGTAATAGGTGCATTACCTAACTTTGAAGGCATACTCGTTGCCAATGGTCTTGGTGCTTCTGGGTTAACGGCAGGACCTTTTCTAGGTTCTGAACTTGCGAAACTGGCCCTTGGAAAACAAACAGAGCTGGATCTTAGTTATTATGATGTAACTGAGGCAATTGAACAACTAAAGAATTAGAGAATACATAGGGGTAGCGCTACATGCCCATCAGCCTAAAAAATAAAGTGAAACTTCCATCAGTGATGCTTTTCTCTCAATCTTGAAGTTGGGGGCTTACTGCTTGTTAATGCGGGATAAAAACGGACCTACACCTAGGAGGTCACTGAAAAAGTCCTTATTATAAGAAAAAGGAGTCCATCACCTACTATATACAGGTGACAGACTCCTTTTCACTTTCAATATACTGATAAAATATGTCTTTTACTTATTAGTTAAACTGGACATTTCAACAGATTTTTGCGTACAACGTTTCATAGCTGAAATGATAGCTGTTCTTAAGCCTTTTTCCTCTAATGTTGCTACAGCTTCTATTGTCGTTCCACCTGGAGAACAAACCATATCTTTAAGTGTGCCTGGATGTATTCCTGTTTCAAGTACCATTTTTGCAGAACCTAATACAGCTTGAGCTGCGAATTTATATGCTTGAGCCCTTGGCATACCATCTAGTACAGCAGCATCTGCCATGGCTTCTATAAACATATATACATATGCTGGAGAAGAACCACTTACAGATGTTACAACATCCATTAATTTTTCATTTACGATCTCTGCTTGGCCAAAACTATTAAATATATTTAGTATGACCTCTAGATCTTTTTCTGTAACCATTTCATTCGCACATAACGCAGACATTCCTTCTCCAACAAGAGCAGGTGTATTAGGCATTGCTCTAACAACTTTTAACTTTCTGCCGAAAGCATTCTCAGTACTCTTAATACTTTTTCCAGCAGCAATCGTTACGACTATTACATCGTTTTTTAGCTGCTCTTTTATTTGGTTAATTACTGATGAGTATAGGTCTGGTTTGATTGATAAAATTAAAATATCAGCATTGTTAGCTACTTCATTGTTGTCAGTAGTTGTAGTTATGCCATATTTTTCACTAGCATTTTTTAAATGAATGGCACTTATATCTGAACAAATTATGTTATCTGAAGAAACTATATTTTTGTTAATCATTCCACCTATCATAGCGATACCCATGTTTCCGCATCCGATGAATCCTATTTGTTTGTTCATAATAACTCGCTCTTGCTCCTTTTATTATAAATTTTATTTGTTTGATATTATTATTCTAAAAAACAATGATATCCCGTACAGAAGAAATAAACTATACCAAGATGAGTATAAAAAAACATTTTAAGAGAGAACATTACTTTTTGCAATACAAAAAATATATAGAAATCACTTATTAACAGGAATTAAACTTGTCACCTTCCTTATTTTCTAAAATATCTCTTGACATAAAAATGCATTATAGCGCATACTATATAAAAATTAAAGTGAACATCGTTGAAGGGAACTAGTACATATGTCTTCTTACGCAAGAGAGTGGAATCCGCAGGCTGAAAGATTCCTCGTATAGAAATTATCGAACCTATCCCTGAGTCTTAAACGAAAGTTTAGGCGTATGCCTGCGTTACAGGCGACAAGCGGATATAGATTTATATCAATGAAGGTGGTACCGCGGAACAATGACCGTTTCGTCCTTTTTATTAAGGGCGGAGCGGTCTTTTTTATTTGGTTCTTTATTGCGAGATAGACATCATTGGTGAGGGGTTCTTTGCTGCAAATTGCACATGGTAGAAGAATAGTTTGTCCCCATTTGAAAAAGAAGCAGCACAATTTACAAAAAACTTTTACTTTAGACTAGGGGGTACAAAAATGAAAAAACAACGAATTGTCGTAAAAATTGGAAGCAGTTCCTTAGCAGCAAATCATGGAGGCATCTCTGGCGAACAGCTTTCAGATCACGTTGCCGCCTTGGCGCGACTGAAGCAGGAAGGACATGAAATCGTACTGATTACATCTGGGGCCGTCGCCGCAGGTTTTTCTGCTCTCGGGTATCCCGGCCGCCCCGTGACAATTAAAGGAAAGCAGGCCGCCGCCGCTGTCGGGCAAAGTTTGTTGATGCAGGCGTATACGGAGGAATTCCGCAAATATGGGATTGTTACCGCGCAGCTTCTGTTGACAAGAAGCGATTTTTCCAGAAAAGAACAATACAGTAATGCCTACGCCACTTTATCGGAGCTACTAAACCGCTCCGCTCTTCCGATAATCAATGAAAACGATTCTATTTCTTTGGAGGAGCTGACGTTTGGTGATAATGACATGCTGTCAGCTTTAGTAAGCGGGCTTGTCTCGGCGGATATGCTCATGATTTTTACGGATGTGAACGGTTTGTATGACCGGAATCCCCAGAAAAATCCGGACGCGAAAAAGTATTACTTTCTCCCTGCCGTTACGGAAGAAATCGCCTCTCTTGCTGGAGATGCTGGCTCAAAACTTGGTACCGGCGGCATGAAATCGAAAATCGATGCGGCAAAGACGGCACTATCTCTTGGTGTGAGTGTATTCATCGGAACAGGCCGTGGACAGGAGAAGTTTTTAGATGTTTTGAAGGGTAAAGGTGATGGAACGTATATCGGCAATACGCCTCAAAAAGTGATTAAGATAAACAAGCAATGGATCGCGCTGCATTCGCTTATCGGCGGACAAATCGAAGTGGATGCCGGAGCAGCCGCTGCCATCATTCAGCGCGGAAAAAGTCTTCTGCCTGCTGGTGTTACCGATGTGTTTGGGATCTTTCAAGCCGGCGAAGTCGTGGAGGTTATCACAAAGCAAGGACGCGTGATAGGGAAAGGACAGTGCAGATATAGTGCAGAGGAATTGCGAGAGCTAAAAGGTATGCAGAGCCACGACATTCAAGCGCGAGGCGAAAGGCATAGCTACGAGGTCATTCATAGGGATAATTGGGTTTCATTTTAAGAATAGAGAGATGGCTCGTTCAAGTGAAGAACACAGGGTCCTCCGTCCTAAAAGGCGCTGTTTGTCTCTTCTCGCTCTAAGCGTCCGATTGATTCAACTAACTCTATGCAGGAGAGTCTTGGATGGTAGTGTCTAGTTGGCGGATTTGAACACGTCTCAAATTTTATACTTTTTAATCTTTAAAAGGGGGAAACGAAAATGAATGAAGTATTGGTAAAGGGACAAAAGGCGAAAAAGATTGCGGGAGAGCTTGTGACCAAATCAACTCATGAAAAAAATAAGGCACTGGCGGCTGTCGCTGAGCAATTGATAGTAGAGACATCCTATATTTTGGAGGAGAACAAACGGGATATCGAACAAGGTAAAGCGAAAGGAATGTCTGCCTCTCTCCTCGACCGCCTCATGCTGAATGAACAGCGCATTATTGATATGACAGAGGGTATCCGGCAGCTGATTGATTTGCGCGATCCTGTCGGAGAATGTGTAGCTGCATGGGAACGGCCGAATGGATTGTCTATTCAGGAGATGCGCGTGCCGCTCGGTGTTGTTGGGATGATTTACGAGGCACGGCCGAATGTGACGGTAGATGCGGCCACAATTTGCTTGAAAACAGGTAACGCAGTGATCTTGCGTGGTAGTTCTTCCGCCACTTATTCCAACAAAGCCATCGTCGCTGTCATTCATCGTGCGCTCAAACAAACGAGCTTACCTCCAGAAAGCGTACAGCTCATTGAAGATAATTCACGAGACAGCGCAAAGCAGCTGTTTACATTAAACGAGTACTTGGATGTTCTTATTCCAAGAGGTGGCAAGCAGTTGATAGATACTGTAGTGAGAGAAGCGTCTGTTCCTGTATTGGAAACAGGCGCGGGAAATTGTCACATTTTCATTGATGAAACAGCGGATAAACAGATGGCATTCGATATTATCGTAAACGCGAAAACACAGCGTCCGTCTGTATGCAATGCTATTGAAACAATTATACTTCATGAGAATTGGGCACAGCGATTCGGTACCAAGCTGTTTTCTTTCTTGAAGGAAAGAGGAGTGGAGCTGCGCGGGGATAAGAAAGCATTGACAATTGATTCTTCTCTTGTACCCGCTTCAGAAGAAGACTGGGAAACAGAGTTTTTGTCTCTTACGCTGGCAGTCAGAATCGTTTCCTCTGTTGAAGAAGCGATTCGCCACATCAATGCTTATGGCTCCATGCATTCCGAAGCGATCATTACAGAGAACGAGGAAAACGTCAGCAAGTTTTTCACGTCCGTCGATGCCGCGGCGCTCTATCATAATGCTTCGACCCGCTTTACTGACGGTTTTGAATTTGGCTTCGGCGCAGAAATCGGCATCAGCACGCAAAAGCTGCACGCACGTGGACCAATGGGGCTATCTGCATTGACTTCCACAAAATATGTGATTCGTGGGAATGGGCAGATTCGGGGATAAGAAGTAGAAGGACAGATGCAAAGCCCCTTTTGTTTTATTTTCGCTTTCAGTTTCTATCACTTTTTTTAGTATTAAAGTGGTTTCTAGAGAACTCAAACTTAGCTTGATGGGCATGGGATAGCACCTCATTACCATCAAGTTAAGCTCTCATAATCCCCCCTGAACGAAAATTTTGTGCATTTTGCTCGTTTTTATTATTTTTGGGTAACCCTCTTGCGTATTTTCCAAGTCAATTATCAAACAAGGATAATGAGATTCAATCAAGTTTTAAACAACTCTCATCACTATTTAAGAACCTACTAATGGATCCATACTTATAAAAGGGTATAGCGCACCTGAAGGTATACCTACTGATTAGTACATCCTGAAATCCTTTAAGCAAGCAAAGAAACTTTGGTTATATAGAGCTATGATGATTAAAAAGAACCGCAACATACAAATAGCGGTTCTTTTTCTTGGTTTTATATTCTATTTTATGTAAAATAAACCCATATAATATACAGATAAAAAGCTATAAATACCAAAAAGTAAAGAGGGGAAAAAATGTCACGTAAATTATATTTTGCACTCATTATGTTAAGTCTTATTTGGGGAGGATCTTTCTATTTTTTTAAGATTTTAGTTGCAGATTTCAATCCTTTGGTAGTAGCATTTTTACGGTCAACTTTTGGAGCTATAACACTTATTGTACTTATACCATTTTTCCGCAAATTGTTTTAAATGCAACCCAACCATTATGGACAATGGTTTTAGGAATTTTATTATTTGCTATACGTTCCAATCGTAACCAAATTATAGGTCTATGTATTGGATTCATAGGTATTTTAATACTCTCAGATATACATCTATCAAATGTCTTTTCAGTTAATTCATTAAATTTCGTCGCAATGTTGATAGCAACTTTTTGCTATGGTTTAGCAACTCATATAACAAAGCGTTATCTTAAAGAAATATCCATGTTTCAAATTTCTTTAGGTACATTATTAGTCGGTAGCATATGTAGTGGTGTCATAGTTCTATTTTTAGAAGAACCAATTCAAATTTTAACTAAAATATCATGGCATCATATAGGCGCATTAATTGGAATAGGTACATTTGGATCAGGTATAGCCTATTTACTTTACTTTTACTTAATTCAAAAAGGGAGTCCAAACTTCGCTTCCATATCTACATATTTAGTGCCAGTATCAGCTATTTTCTGGGGATATATTCTTTTAAATGAAAATATAAGTTGGAGATTAATCATTGGGTTAGTTTTTATACTTATGGGAGTTTATATAACTAGTCGTAAAATCAAATTAAGTATTCCTGTTAAAGGTATACAAAAAGAGTCCTAACTAATTAGGGATTTTTCTTATTTTCGAAAGTAAACTTTTGAATAATAGCATTAGGAAAATCCCCCTTAAAATGAAAAATGCGCTATTCTTTCTGTAGAATCATAGGAAAGGATGGTGTTTTTGTATGTCTATTATATATACATGGGATAACATTATAATGGTTTTTTTCACATAATTGTGATACTATTTTCTTTTATAACAAAAGAGGACGTGACTACATATGATTAAAATTGAAATACCAACACCAGACGTTACGATTACACAGCGCAAACAAGTAATTAAAGGTGATGAACCGATCATTACTCCTATTAATGGATTTATTGATTTTCACCTGATTCCAAGAGATAAAGGCGGCATTTTTATGTTTTATAATAATAATGATGAGCTTCTGTTTGTTGGAAAAGCACGTAAATTACGCCAAAGAATTAAAAAGCATTTTGAAGATAATGTTTCACCAGTGAAAGCATACAGAGATGAAGTATATCGAATTGATGCATGTATCGTAGAAGATCCGATGGAACGAGAAATTTACGAAACATATATTATTAATGAGCTACAAGCGAAATATAATGTAGACAAAGTATTTTTTAAATAAACAATACTGAAATAAAATGGCCTCAGCATTATGCTGAGGTCATTTTATTTGGCATTTATTTGCAATGTTAGTTTTTCGCAAGATTTAGCTGTCAAGAAACGCCATACTTATTCAATATGAGAATCTATTAAAAATGAATAACTTCACATAACTAAAAAAATACAAACATATACTGGTACAAGCAAACTTGAAAGGAGACAATCATGAATTGGTTAGAGGCCTTTATTTTAGGAATTATTCAAGGGTTAACGGAATTTTTGCCAATTAGCAGTACTGGTCATTTGTATTTAGGGAGACACCTTTTTGGTTTAGATGAGGCAGGTCTTTTTTTAGATACGATGCTTCATATAGGGACGTTAGTAGCAGTTTTTATTTATTATAAAAAAGAATTTCTTTATTTAATTAAAAATCCGTTCTCGAAATTAACGTATTTATTAATTATCGGAACAATCCCTGCAGTGGTAATTGGTTTATTGTTTAAAGATTTCTTTGAAGAGATTTCAAAAACGGGCATTACAATCGGATGGGAATTTTTGGTGACAGGTGTATTCTTATATATGGCAGAGAAACAAAAAAGCGGACGGAAAAAGATGGACGATATTACATATAAAGACGCATTTATTATCGGTTCATTTCAGGCATTTGCAATTTTTCCGGCAATTTCTCGCTCGGGGATGACGATTGTTGCTGCTTTATGGAGAAAATTAGACCGTGAAACAGCCGCTTATTTCTCATTTTTATTATCAACACCTGCAATTGTTGGAGCAATTATCTTACAGTCATTTGATGTTTTTCAAGGGAAAGCAGAAGCAATTTCTAATACTTCACTTATCGTTGGTACGCTATCTGCAGCGTTCTTTGGATATATTGCAGTATCCTGGATGATTCAATATTTAAAACATCATTCTCTCAAAATGTTTGCGTATTATGTATGGGTCCTTGGCATTTTAATTCTTACCTTACAATTTACTGGTGTATTTTAAGGGAGGAAGACCATGAAAAAATATGAGCAAGCAGTAGGATTATTTTATGGAGGATTTTTTATGTTGGGGCTAGCTGGAGGAGCTTTATTAGAAAAGCCTAACATTGGGATTTTTGTTGGGATTGCTTGTGGATTATTTACGCATGCAGTTCTTGTTATGAAGGATAAAAATGGATGAAATCATCGCTGAAAATCAAAATCTTGTATTAAAGTTATGATACAGGATTTTTTTAGTTTGTCATAAGTTTTAACGTGAATAATAAAATAGGTAGAAAATTCAGGGGGTAATGTATTGGAGATTGCAATTGTAATTGGAGGAAGCATTGCTGGAAAACTTGCTGCAAAAGCTTTATCTCATTCTTTTCAGCAAGTAATCATTTTAGAAATGGGAGAAGAATGGACAGAAAAGACACCTAGAAAGAAGATTCCGCAAAGTTATCATCCTCATGTTTTGTTAAAAGGCGGAGAAGAAGCAATTGAGAAATTATTTCCTCGTATTACGGAGCAATTAATTGAAGATGGAAGTATTGTATATAACTTTACGGGTGATATAAGGTGGCATCATTTTGGCTCATGGAAGCAACCTTTTGTTGGAGAATTGAAAATGATTCAACAGAGTCGTCCGATGCTCGAGTGGCATTTGCAAAGGCGGATCAATCAAGTTTCTAATATTAGCACGAAATATGAAACAAAGGTGAAGCAGTTGCTAATAGATCAGCAGCAGAACAAAATTGTCGGAGTAAAAATACAATGTTTGAAAACAGGAAACGAAGAGGAAGTTCATGCAGATATAGTCGTTGATGCAAGCGGATTTGGTTCTAAAAGTATAGATTGGTTACAAACACATGGTATAGAGGTGAAAGAAGAAAAAGTATGGATTGAATTATTTTATGCAACTAAATTAGTTTGTTTAAAACAAAAAAAACGGCATAACTGGTGTAATTTACTTGTTTCCCCTAGTTTTCCTGAAAATCCTTATGGTGCATTTATTCAAAGCATTGAAGACAATCGTTATTTTGTAACTTTTAGTGGTTACGCCAATGAGCTTGCACCACAAACAGATAAAGATTTTCTTATCTTTGCTCATAAGTTACCTATTCCAGATGTACTTGGTTTTCTAACACAAGCAGAAACAATTACAGATATAAAAATACATAAGATTCCTTGCCAAGTGCGGCGGCGTTTCGATTTAACGAAAAATATGCCAGAAGGCTTCTTAGTAATTGGAGATGCTCATTGCCGTTTTGACCCTGTGTTTGGACAAGGAATTTCTGTCGCAGCGATGGAAGCAGCCGAATTACAGCGATGCCTTCAGCAAGGTAGTGCGCTAGAAAAAGGATTTACTAGAAAATTCTATAAGCGAATAGCCAAGATTATTGCAACGCCGTGGGAAATGACTACTACAGAATCACTACGTCATCCTAAGATTAGAGGAAGTAAAACTTTTATGCAGCTATTTCAACAGTGGTATACGAAAAAAATATATCAACTTTCCGCAAACAATTCAGAAATTTATATTCGATTAGCTCGAGTTATGAATCTCATGCGTAGTCCCTTACACCTTTTTCATCCAAAAGTATTGTTTTCTATATTTACAAGTCGAAGGAAATAGACTTTCTCTAGCAGGATTTCATGACTAAATAGCAAAATGTATATAATTGAATAACTTTGAAAAGGGATGGTTAGCGCATGGAACTCTATATAGAGCAATTAAAGGAACAAGATGCAGAGGAATTGTTTGCTTTTGAATGTAGTAACAGGGCCTTCTTCGAAAAGACGGTGCCAAGCCGCGGTGAGGATTACTATACATTTGAAACGTTTCAAAAGGTATTTTATGAATTATTACAAGAACAATTTGAACGTATTTCATATTTTCATCTCATAAGAAATGATGAAGGAACAATTGTTGGTAGAATTAATTTAGTAGACATTGAGAAAGATAAAGAATTGGGGTATCTTGGATATAGAATAGGAGAAAAATATGCCGGAAGAGGTATTGCCACTAAAGGTGTAACACTCCTTTTAGCTGAAACTGCAAACTATCACGTTACGGAAATTCATGCAAAAACAACAACTGATAATATTGCTTCTCAAAAAGTATTGGAGAAGAGCAATTTTTCACGTATCTCAATTGATGAAAACGTAGATCAAACCGATTTTATCCATTATATTTGGAAACATACTAACTAAAGTAAAAAAGGAGAACAATACAATTATGGACTTACGTTATCCGATCGGTCATTTCACTTATGAAGAAAATATTACGCAAGATACAATAGAAAATTGGATAAAGCAAATTGAAACCCTTCCTACTGAATTAACGCAGGCAATAAAAGAATTAGATAACAATCAGCTTGATACGCCATATCGCCCTGGGGGATGGACAGTGCGTCAAGTTGTTCATCATATTGCAGATAGTCATATGAATAGTTATATTCGTTTTAAATTAGCACTGACAGAAAACAATCCTACAATTAAACCATATATGGAAGAGAAATGGGCAGATCTTCCTGATTCTGAGCTTCCGGTAGATGTATCTTTAACACTTTTAGAATCATTACATAAGAGATGGGTTACTTTGCTGAGATCGATGAAACCTACTGATTTTGAAAAGACGTTTCATCATCCTGAATCAGGATCTAATAAATTAGGTGTAACGATTGGGCTTTATGCATGGCACGGTCGTCATCATACTGCCCACATTACTTCTCTTCGCAATCAATTAGGATGGTAATAGTTTTATAGTTTATAAATATGGCAGTTGTAATCTTTTATTTATAGCATAAGCATTTTTCTTAACAAATGAAGCAACAAATTATATATTCATTCATGTAAGTAACATAGAATCAAAGGAGATGCACATATTGTTTGAGAAACATAATAATCCAAATATAAAGCGTGATACTAGTTTTAATCGTTTGCGTGCTGACTGCGAGAACTGCTTCGGCTTATGTTGCGTTGCACTACCTTTTGCAGCTTCGGCAGATTTTGCAATTGATAAAGACGGTGGAACACCATGCAAAAATCTTCAATCGGACTTTCGGTGCAGCATTCATAAGAATCTTAGACAACAGGGGTTTAAAGGATGTACTGTTTTTGAATGCTTCGGCGCAGGGCAAAAGGTTTCCCAAGTTACTTTTGAAGGTGTCGATTGGAAAGAAAGTCCAGGAACTGCGAAGAAAATGTACGATGTGTTCCCAATTATGCAGCAACTTCATGAAATGCTCTGGTATTTGACGGAAGCGTTGACGTTGAAAGCGACTCGTCCGATTCATAGAGAGCTGAGACGTGCGCTTGACGAAACGAAACGACTTTCGCAACTTAGTCCCGATTTACTTTTAGAACTAAATGTTCCATCACATCGAGCGAATGTTAATGATTTACTTTTAAAGACAAGTGAACTCGTGTGGGTGGAATCACGACGTCAGCATAAGGGTTCTCAAAAAAGCAAGAGAATCAACCATCGAAGCGCTAATCTTATGGAGGCAAATCTTAAAAAAGCAGATCTTAGAGGAGCTAACTTAAGAGGAGCATACTTGATTGCTGCTAACCTTCGAGGTGCAGACCTGCGAGCGGCCGATCTAATCGGTGCTGATTTACGAGATGCTGACCTTAGAGAAGCAGATCTGACTGATAGTATCTTTCTTACTCAAGTGCAGATTAACTCGGCGCAGGGAGATGCACGTACAAAATTACCTCACTTGCTTTCTCGCCCGTCACACTGGTCTGCTTCGAAAACGAAAATGAATGAATCAATTTAAAAGAAATCCACAAGACTCCGTTTTACAGCGAAGTTTTGTGGATTTAGCTATGTTCCGGTCTAATAAATTTAAGAGCCAATATAGCTCCCAAAAGAGCAAGAAATATGGAAAGGTAAAAGATATAATTATCTGGCCCTTTCATTAATAAAGCAAATAAAGGCGGACCAGCTGCTACACCAACAAAACGCATCGAGCTATAAAGAGATGTGATAGATCCTCTTTGTTCTTTTTGTACACCTTCCGTTACTAAAGCATCTAAGCTTGGAAGAGCCACTCCGATTCCAATTCCACTTATCACAAGACTAATGATAATAATATAAATATTTTTAAAGAATATCGGAATTGCTAATGTTATTCCTAATAAGAGAAACCCAACACATATACACCATTTCATAACTCCTTTTTTATCTCCAATCTTTTTTCCGGTTATATAAGAAGTAAGGGAGAGAGAAGCTAAAGGAATTGCTAGTACAAGACCTTTCCAAACACCTTCTAAGTGATAGCGTTTTTCTAAAAGTGAGGACAAATAAAAAAGAATACCGAATAAAATAAACATAATAATGCCACCTAGCAAAAAAACAGGAAGAAGCCAACGCCCTTTTTCCATTAAGATACCTTTTACATTTTGCAGGAAGACTTTTAATGGAGGCGCTTCTTTAGTGTGTTTCGGTGGTTTAACAAGAAATATAATTAAAACAATTGAAACGATGCACAAAATAGGGATAAACCAAAAAGGTAAAAACCAGACAAATGAAGCTAATAAAGAACCTAAAATCGGACTTAAAACTTTTCCTAATGTATTAGATGTTTCCACGAGGCCTAGACCAGAACTAACTTGTTCTTCATCTTGAAACATATCACCTACACAAGGGATAACTACAGGCATTGCACCGGCTGAACCAATCCCTTGAATGATTCTTCCAATTAAAATCCACGTATAAGGATTGGCTAGTTTCCATGAAACCCAACCAGTAACAGCGCCCCCGATGGCTGCTATAAATAGGCTAGGAATGATTACTTTTTTTCTTCCCCATTTATCAGACAAATATCCAGCTACAGGAATCAAAATAATAGCGACGATAGAATAGATGGTAATAATAAGAGAAACTTGTAAGTCAGTAATATTCAATTTTTTTTCGATTAATGGAAGGACCGGAATTAACATGGAGTTTCCGAGCGTCATAACTAATGGTACAGATGAAAGAGCCCATAAACTCCATTTGTTTTTTCTATCTATATTTATAAGTACTCACTCCTTAATCAAATGTATGTGGTCTTCAGAAATATACACATATGCTACAAAAATAAATGATTCAATTTAATTAAAATTATTTGCTTTTTATTAAATTTGTATGCAAATTGCAGTTTTGAAATAAAGGCTCATTATTTAACCTTGTTCAAACAGTTCATCTGATTCACTATAAATTAGAATAATATTTACTTAGATAGGTTAATCATAAAAAGAAAATCCGTATTTTTTATAACGTGTAAAAGGAGGATTTTGATTTTGGATACAGCAGAAAACACACTATCTATTTTTGCTTTAGGTGGTGTAAATGAAATAGGAAAAAATATGTATGTCATACAATACGCAGACGATATCGTCATAATTGATTGTGGCTCCAAGTTCCCTGATGAGAGCTTATTAGGAATTGATTTAATTATCCCAGATATTACATACTTGCAAGAAAATAAAGATAAGATCCGAGCATTAGTCGTAACCCATGGACACGAAGATCATATTGGCGGTATTCCATATCTTTTAAAACAATTGAATGTGCCAATTTATGCAACGCGTTTAACTCTAGGCTTGATTGAAGTTAAATTAAAAGAACATAGGCTGCAAAATGTAACAGATTTATTTGTGATTGACTCTGAATCGTTAATTGAACTTGGGCAAATAAGTCTTACTTTTTTCAAAACGAATCACAGCATTCCGGATTGTCTTGGTATTGCTTTTCATACACCTGAAGGTACAGTGGTGCATACAGGGGACTTCAAGTTTGATTTGACTCCTATCAATAATCAATATCCTGATATTCATAAAATGGCTAAAATTGGAGAAGGCGGTGTCTTAGCTTTACTCTCTGAAAGCACAAATGCAGAACGCTCTGGATTTACGCCATCAGAACGATTGGTAGGTAACCATATTGAAGAAGCATTTTTCAAAGCTCATAGAAAAGTTATACTTTCTACCTTTGCTTCTAATGTTAATCGCGTACAACAAGTGGTAGATGCTGCTATTAAAACAAATCGAAAACTTGCTTTGCTTGGAAGGAGTATGGTAAATGTAGTATCTGTTGCATTAGAAAAAGGATATTTGAATATTCCAGAGGGAATGCTGATTGAAGCACATGAAATCAATCAAATGGAGCCAGAAAAGGTAGCTATTCTTTGTACGGGTAGCCAAGGTGAGCCTATGGCTGCTTTAGCTCGTTTGGCTAGCGGAAACTATAGACAGGTGGATATCCTTCCCGAAGATACTGTTATTATCGCTGCGACTCCTATACCAGGAAATGAACGTAGTGTATCACGAATTGTAGACAACTTATTTTTATTAGGAGCTAATGTGATTTATGGATCAGGGAGTTCAACAGGGATGCACGTTTCTGGACATGCTTATCAAGAAGAACTAAAGTTAATGCTTACTTTAATGAAGCCAAAGTATTTCATTCCGATTCATGGAGAATTTAGAATGTTACATCATCATCGCCTTTTAGCAGAATCCGTTGGTGTTAAGAAAGATAATATTTTTGTTGCTAATAATGGGGACGTTGTTGATATAAGAAATCAAGCGGCTTATCAAACGAGACGAATACCTGCAGGAAATGTGTATGTAGATGGATTAGGTATTGGAGATGTTGGAAATATTATTTTACGTGACCGCAAACAGCTTGCTGAGGATGGTATGCTTGTTATAGTCATCACTCTTAGTAAACAAGAGGGGAAAATGATTTCTGGTCCAGATATCATTTCGCGTGGATTTGTATATGTGCGTGATTCGGAAGATTTCATGAAGAAAATTAATCAATTAGTTACAACAACCATTCATAATTTACAAAAGAAGGACATTAACAATTGGAATGTTTTAAAAAAGCACATAAGAGAAACACTTGGGCAATTTTTATACGAACAGACAAAAAGAAAACCAATGATTCTCCCTATAATCATTGAAGTTTAAACGAATTAAGTGGTGAAATGAACCTAAATTTATTCGTTTATAAAGAAGATGAAATACAAAAACAGACTATCCTAGAAAAGTCTGTTTTTGTATTTTTAATCAAGATTAGTGTATGTTGTTCCAAAAAACACGGGGTTAATACTTTTTGTTTTGTATAAAAATACGCAATTGTTATTTTGTTGTATATGATACAAGCGCCTTTTGAATGTTATAAATACTATCGTCTTTTCTAAATTCTTTCGTAATCGGAGTAGACATACTTGATACCCAAATTTTTAATTCAGCATCTAAATCAAAGTGACCAGCTGTTTCGATGCTAAATTGTGTAATACTTTTGTATGGAATAGAATGATATTCCGTCTTTTTACCAGTCATACCTTGCTTATCTACTAAAATCAGACGACGATTTGTAAATACGATTAAATCGCGAATTAATTTATAAGCGTGTTCTACTCGCTCATCGTCAAGCATAATTGCTTGTAAATCTTGTTCTACTCCACTTATATCTGCGTCAGATGCATTTCCTAAAAAACCACTAAATAAACCCATTATAAATTCCTCCTTTATGTATAGAATGAATCTCTTTTATTGTAACATGTAACGAATAGCAGATTCTTACTTTTAGGTATAAGAATTAAATTGTTATTGCAATGAAATGATTTAATACTTCATCATAATATCTTATGCTAATATATTTGTGTAAGAACTTTTTATACACAATGAACTTATTGAACTTATGATAGAGGGATTATAGATGAATAATATCGGATTAGTTTTAGAAGGTGGAGGTATGAAGGGGCTATATACAGCGGGAGCATTGGAATTTTTTATGGAACAGAATTTGTATTTTCCTTATGTAATAGGTGTTTCAGCGGGAGCGTGTATGGCTGCTACGTATTTGTCTCGTCAAAAAGGAAGGAACAAGAAGGTAAACACAGAGCTTGTAAGCGATTCGCGCTACATTTCTTTTCGAAATTTTTTACGAAAACGCGAATTGTTTGGCATGGATTTTTTATTTGATGAAGTACCTAATAAAATTGTACCGTTTGATTTTCAAACATTCCATGACGGAGCAGAACAGTTTGTTATTGGCACAACTGATTGCGAAACAGGAGAAGCTGTGTATTACAATAAGCATGAACATGGAGATGATATTTTAAAAATTATTCGTGCATCAAGTTCTGTACCATTTATTGCGCCGGCAGTTGAATATGATGATAAACGGCTACTTGATGGAGGAATTACTGATCCAATTCCGATTCAGAAAGCCCAGGCTGATGGATATCAAAAAAATGTTGTGATTATGACAAAACCAGCGGGATATAAAAAACAGTCTAGTAAGCTTACCTCCATTGCAAAATGGTTATATAGACAGTATCCCAATGTGGCAGATCGCCTTGCTCAGCATTCTGAAATCTACAACAATACTATATCGTATCTCTACTCAGAAGAACAAAAAGAGAATTTCTTTGTAATTCAACCGAGTGTACAATTACCTGTAAGTGGATTGGAACGTAATCAAGAAAGATTGGTTCATTTATATGAACTTGGTTATAACGATGCGAAGAATCAATTTGAGCAGTTAAAAGATTGGTCATTGGCTTTTAACAAGCAGCAGAAATAGCGATTAAAAATGATTGTCAAGATTAGGCTATTACATTGAAAAGGAGAAGGGGATGACGACATATGAATCAAGTTAATTTCATTTACCGTATTTTTACAATTCAATAGAAACAAATTTATTTCAAGATCTACATCTATATTCAATTAGAAAAGGAATTTGACTTCTCACATTAGAATTTAGTATCTGATGTGTAAATAAGGAGGACAACGCTATGAGAACTCAATTTCACCACATTGTCAGGTGAGTCGGTTGAAAATGCACTTAAACGAGAATGGGAAGAGGAAATCGGTGCTGATTATTCAATCGAAAAATTTCTTGGCGTAATTGAAAATCAGTGGAGAGATGGAGACACACTGCACTACGAAATTAATCATGTCTTTCAAGTTAACAGTCCTGGATTTTTATTGGATTGAACCTACTGAAGAAAATTTGAAAAGGCATAAAGTGATGCCGGATAGCGCCATACAAAGGTTGATGAAAAGAATGCAAGAACATGATATAGAAACGTGTTGGGTTAGTACGCTTTAACTTTTGATAAGATGGAGTAAAGGAGATGAGAACATGATAATATCCGCAATGGTTGCTGTAGGAGAAAATAATGTAATTGGCAAAGACAACGATCTTCCCTGGAGACTTCCGAATGATTGGGCATATTTGAGACGAATTACTATGGGGCATTCTATCATTCTAGGGAGAAAGAATTATGAATCAATAGGAAAACCTTTAGATGGACGTAAAAACATCGTCCTAACAACAAATAAAGATTATAAGGCTGAAGGTTGTCATATGGCTTATTCGATCGAAGACGCCCTTTCTAAATGTGAAGGAGAAGAAGTATTTATTCTTGGGGGAGAAGAAATCTATCGGCAGTTTCTTCCTTATACTCAAAAATTATACATAACCAAAATTCACGCTCCTTTTGAAGGAGATCGTTTCTTCCCAACGATTGATTTATCCTCGTGGAAAGAATTATCAGTCGAAAAAGGAATGAAAGATGAAAAGAACCACTATGAGCATTACTTTCATGTATTTGAGAAAATAGAATAAGTTCAAGAAGAACTATCGATAATTAGATTTATGCTAAAAAAGGTGTTTTCACTTCTAGAAAACACCTTAATTTATATAGTCTTACATATAAATTTTGTTCACAAAATAGACACTATATCCACAGTAAATAACAAGGAAACAATCAATTTATTACTGAAATAAGTATTGAGTTAGAAAGAGGAAAGGGAGGTAAAAGATGAAGAAACTAACGAGTCCGATTATGCATGATTTTGAGAAGCAGCTAAATCAAGGGAATCACTCTGCACTTACATTGTTTTTAGAGAGCATAAAAAAACAATAAACACCTATTATAGAGACTTGTCCAATTGATGATGAGTATCATCTTGTTACATATATTTGGCTAGGTGATGAACAAACCGAAAATGCATATGTATTTGGAAGTTTTCCTGGTTGGGATATCGCAGCGAATGAAATGGATAAGCTTTCACATACAAACATATGGTTTAAAACGTTTCGAACAAAAAAAAAGTTTGCTTCGACGTATTACTTTTCAATTAATGATAGCTTTGAACAAGATTGGGTAAAACGAAGTGAAAATTATAAGCGTGATCCATTGAATTCTAAAATGTTTGGGTATGAAGCAGAACCAATGTCTTTTTTAGAGCTATGCCTATCGTCGCAGATTGACAAAACAAAGCAGCAAACTCACATTCCTAAAGGAAAAGTGGAAACACATCAGTTCTATAGTTCTATTTTAAAGAATGAACGACAACTTTGGATATATACTCCAC
Organism: Bacillus cereus group sp. BfR-BA-01380; assembly: GCF_022663535.1. Taxonomy (GTDB): domain Bacteria; phylum Bacillota; class Bacilli; order Bacillales; family Bacillaceae_G; genus Bacillus_A; species Bacillus_A cereus_BB. The sequence goes on from NZ_JAKUFS010000024.1 coordinate 30,707, forward strand.
ATAATTACTCACCTGAACAATCTTCTTATGACCTTCTTATCATGTTTGATGGCAGATCTATGTTGCAGACGTTATCAGCAGCTGCAACACTAGATCATCTTATACATACAAAAGAAATTCCTCCGTGTATTTTAATTGGTATTGATCATGTAGATCCATATCATACAACAATTGGTGGATTCAGTCTTGGTGGTTTAGCAGCTTTTTATGCAGCGCTGCAATATCCAGATATCTTTAGAAACGTTTTATCATTGCCTGGTTCTGTACATTGGAAAAAAGAAAATTACGAAGGATCACACCCTTGGGTAGAAAATCAATTTAAAAGAAGCAGCACATTACCATTACATATTTATATAAGTGCTGGGGAGTTAGAAAATAAACCATTGTTAGAAGCAAATAGAAGGTTATCACAAGTACTTAAAGAAAAAGGATATCAAAGTACCTATACTGAATTCCCTGGTGGTCATGATGTACTGTGGTGGCACAAACAGTTTGCTGATGGATTAGTAGCCTTACAACAATTAAAAATACCTATGAAATAATAAAAAGGGAGGAGAAGACATATGAAAGATCGAGAAAAAGAATTAGATAAAGCGTTACAGAAACAAGAGATTCTAGTAAAAGATGAAAAGGTATGGTCATATACGTATGAAGATCATATTAGTTCGATTATTAAACGATCGCAAAAAGAAGGTGTATTTGATGACTTAGTAGGTAAGGGGAAACCACTGCAAATTGATAAAAGTTTATCTTATAATCCGGAAAAACAACTATATAAAACGATGAAAGATAATCATATATTGCCGGGGTGGATTGAGCTTTCGAAAGAGATTGATACCTTAAAGGAGAAATTACATACATGCACGGATAAGGAAGAAGCTAGTGCATTGGTTGAATTGATTAATAAAAAGATTCATGAGTACAATTTAACTTGTCCGCCGTCAGCACAAAAAATGAAGATAAGTAAACTGAGCTAATATCTTAAGGTTTTGCGAAATTTTGTTTTTTATAATAGCAAAAAGCGCTTTCATGTACAGAAAAACCCAGAAAAGTAAGAAACAAATTTCAAATTACTAAAAAGATTACATTTGACGATTATAATATGTTTTTAGTAAATTGTAACCATAAAAATTACAGAGAAATATCACTATTATGGACAACGGGTATATGAATCAAACCCTTAGCAAGTAAAGCATCACATTTGTTGGGGGGAGATCAGGACAATACTATGATTAAAATTCTTCCAAAAATAATAAGGGAGGATTTTTTTATTTCATAAAAATATTATGTTAACTAATAATTGTGAAGTGAATAAAAGAAAGATAGGTTAGAACCGAATCATGAGGAATTTTTATATACAGCAAGTTTCTGTGTATATTTAGAAAGTAAGATATCAATGAGTATAAAATAAAAAGAAAGTTCACAAATAAAATTTTTAGTGCAACTCAATATAAATTATGTGTGAGGATTCATCATAAAATTTTTGTGTATGAAATTTTAGCGTGTATTTAAATTTATGAAGTTTTAAACCGGTATGTAAATATGTTATGGATTGTTTCAAAAATCGCTGTTTCATCTCAAAATGTATAGTTTACTTGGATATAGAGATATAAAACCACTTTCTTTTTATAACTTCCTATAATTTATATTATGTAAACTAGTAAAAATAAATTAACTAAATTTAACTAAGTTCCAGTTGTATACCTCCCTATTTTATCTTTTGTAGATTGACACAATTATACTCACTTAATACGCGATATGACACAAATTTGTTATCGATGTTCTTATTTATTTTTTAGAAGCCCAAGATCCAATGGAGATTTCCCTTGTATACTTATTTTATCAGTCACTTTCCAAATCACCTATAATTTGTTGTTCACTAATATTAACTAGAATACTCGCTAATGACTTTTTTTCTACGGTTAAATTTTCTTTATCTGGTGCGATATCTTTAATATTAACGAATTGATAGCCATTAAAGCTTAAATGATATGTTCTTTCAAAATCATTTGTAATTGTTTGTTTAGTTTGCTCTTCCCTACTGGATAATTCCGCATAAGCACTACTATTAGACGTATAAATAGCTAATAGTAAAATCCCTATAACTAATACGAATATTCTTTTCATCATGCTATTCACTCCATAACTAGTTTTTTTATAGAGTGTCTCAAAAAAGATATACTTATGTACTTAGAAAAAATTCTATGAATAATCATTAATTGTATACACTTATATATTCATTCGGAATGATAATACCTGAATTTCCCCTTGAAAGTTGCACAATTGGAGCGATATGTCCACCTTTATAATTAACGGCTGGAATATAAGAATTCACATAAGCTTGTGTCACCTCTATACCTGATGAACAATCGTAACCTAAGTTTAGCGAGGGACCTTCTTTTTTATCTTTATCATATAAAGACTTACATTCAAGAATATGAGCATAGTCAGCTATATAAATCGATGGGAATTCTTTTGGCACCTCAACCCGTAATATAATGTTACCAACAAATTGTTCTACTAAACCTTTCCCTAAATTTCCGAAATATTCATTGTTTGTAAGCCAATTAGGTATTGGAGATAGGAATTCCTCTGTAAGGAAATGATTTTGTAAGTAGGTTGGTACCTCGTGGCATGACACGGGTCTATATGCATATAAACCACTCTTTTTTGCGAAAATCTTATTTAAATGTTCTTTATAAGTGTAATGATAAAATACTAGCTTCCCTTCACTTCCATACTGAATTTCTGTTTTATCGGTTTTATAACCTAAATCTCCCAGGTACAGTCCTTTTTGGTGAATGAATGGTTCGCATTTCCTCATTTGCCCATCTCCTCAAAATATATCTATATTGGTATCGTCTATTCAACTTTTCAATCGCTTATTGCATTGGATTTTTATATTCAGTATATATTGTTTTATTTGTAAGTATCATGCATGGTACCTCTTTTTCAATAGATGTGATTTGTTTTTTGATTTTTTCATAGCATTCTTTTTGACGATAAAATTGTATTTTTCCGTCAAGTGATTTAGGTATTAATGCTACATAGAATGGGATTGTTTGATGCACGTTAAAACAATTGTCATTATGTCTCATTTCTCCTCTTTGTAAAGAATTCGATGCGTTACTTAGATGTATAGCAAAACTATCCAATAAAACGTAAGAAATTAAATGATTTAGAAACCACTTCTTACAAAGTACCTTTTGGGATTAACATGTCCATCTCCATCAAAATAACCTCTAATATCGTAGTTTTATACTTTTACCTTCTTAGTATTGTAAGCCTAATAACCCTCATTTTGACTTTGTTAGTTCATTTTTCAGTTCTTTGTGAACTACACTCCAGTACTCGTCTCCTTCTTCAGTGAGTTGGTATGCTGTTTTACCATCTTCCTTAGGAGATGACTTCTTTCCTGTACGAACGTCTTTTATTAATGAGAATGCTTTCTTATACTTTGCCATTGCTTTTTCAATAACCTTTTGTTGGTCTACATATTTACTAGGTGGGTCAATTGCTAAAAATTTATCAGATACATAGGTATAAATGTAGTAGCAAGAAGACCGAAAATACGCTGCGCTCTCCCCTGTTAAAAAGAATGAACTGTATTATTATCTATTCTTTTGTCCGCCATTTTTATTAACAACTAGTAATTTTCTATCTTGTTAAGTTTAGCTTTTTCATCTCCAGTATACTTCCTTAATAAAAAAGGACTAGGTTTCTACACCTAATCCCCTTACTTTCTTATATTACTGTTTCATGAAACGATAAACTTGTGGCAACTCATCATCGAATATTTGCATTTTCGTTTCAGTTAAATTTTGTACCTTGTAAGCTATTACTTTCCGTTGTGTTCGAATTACTTTCCCGTCTTGATATGCTTTCTTAATCTTTACCTCTAACTCTTGTTTCCCTTTATTATAAGACCATTCTCCAGTTACATAGTTATCTTTATTAGGGTACTCGGTTCCTACATACACTTCAAATGTATTATCTTTATTTAAAATGTACATAGGGTAGAATTTGTCCTCGTACTTGATACCCCAAGTACCTACAAACTCCTTACCAGTTTTTGATGTGTTTTCTTTAACAGCGTTTACATCTATCCCTATTTTATTGTTCATCTCATTTAGTTTACTTTCAGTTAAGACAGTACTCTTATACTTTATGTTCTCTTTGTGATTCTTTGCATTTTTACCTTCGAACTTATCACATACATTGTTCCAAGACTCTAATGCTGTTTTTAACTCCGTATCAGCCTCTTTTACTCTCTCTAAATGCTCGTGAGTAGATTTATCTTTAGCAGTATAGATTATTTTATAAAGTTCAAATGATTTTTTAAAGTGATTCATTGTTTCTGCAATGTTCTTTTGTGTCTCTTCATGTTCTTGTGGAGGAATTGTCTTGATAAACTCGTCAGCTACTCGAATCATATCGTCGAATAACGCTAATTCAATCTGCGTTGATAACATTTGTGTACTTCTTCTTGCAGGTTGATAACTAAGTGTTTCATAGTCACTGTACTGTTTATCAAATTCTAGGATTAAAGAGTCTACTCTCTTTTCATAGTCTTCTTTTGATAACTGTTTGTTAGTGTCCGTCTTCTGTTCTACTTTCTCTTCTTGTTTCGGCTCTTGTTTCGATTCTGCTTTGTCTACCCCACCACATCCTGCTAAAAGCATGATTGGGATTGCTACAGTTAGTACTTTGTTTCGTTTCATGATTTAAATACCCCTTTTATTAAACTATTTCTGCTTTATATACCTTGATGTAGTTCTTGCACTTTCATTGTATACTTGCAAATGAGTTGAATCGTAGTTTTGTAATTTGTATTCTTCGTCTTTTCGTGTAATCTCAACGACTACACCGTTAGAATATTGTTTTGTAAAGTGAATTTTTAAGAGCATATTCTCTTTATCGTATCCCCATGTACCTTCAAGGATGTTTGCTTTACTTGGATATTCGTCATTGGTGTATATCTCAAAGGTCTTAGGCTCTCCACCTTTTAAAATAAACATTGGTATGAAATTACCGTTACGCACCATACCCCAATTTGCAATTAATTCAGAACCATCTACTACATTCTTTTTAACTGATTCATAGTCTACCCCTGCACCTGTATTAGTGTTCTCTAAGTCTTCCTGTTTCAATGAACCACCACTTGACTTTGTTACTTCATTTCTTACTTCTTTATAGACTGCAATCCAGTACTCGTCGCCCTCCGTCATAAGTTTCTCTATTTGTTTACTAGAGTCTTTAGAGGAAGGTTTATTCCCTTTACGGATGTCTTTTAATAATGAGATTGCTTTTTTATACTTCCCAATTGCTTTTTCAACATTCTTCTGAAGGTCTACGTACTTACTAGGTGGTTCTATTTCTTCAAACTTAATAAGTACCCCTTCTACCTTTTCGATACTATCTATGACGTCTTGCTTTGATTTCTTTTTGTCAAAGTATGCGTTTGTTGTTTCATCTGACATCTGTATTGCTTTACTATACTCATCACCTAAGTTTGATAAGTATATAGGATAGTCTTCTTCTGAAACCTTTACTTTTTGGATATCTTTTTCTTTTACTTCAGTCTTTGTTTCTTTTGAAGTCTTATTTTCTGAACCACAACCACTTAACAACATCATTACGGGTAATGCAATACTTACAAGTTTCTTTGCTTTCATTAACATCTACCCCTTTGTAGTTAATTGTAATTATTCATATTTACTGTGGTTGACTTAACTAACTTACTCGTTTACATTTTTCTACATTTGTTGTAGCGTCTAACCAAATCTTATTTACTTCGAATACTTTACTCATATATAAGTCGAATTTACTTTGATTATCCTCCCGTACTGCTTCAATAATAAGTTTAAAGGCTTCATCATGTTTCCAAATTTGACACCTATTATTAAAATAACATTATTTTTATAATAAACCAAATTCGCAGAAAATTTAACTCGTTAATTGTTAAGCTAATAAATTTTATATCTGCTATATTTTACTTTATGGTTTATGATAAGTTCATTTGTTATCAATTTAAATTATTTTTTCGAAAATACCTATCATGATGCTTTTTAACATGTAAACGACTAGATGGATAAATTTGAAGGTTTAACGCTCTTCCAATGAATTATTACTAGTCAGCTTTTATTTATCCAGTATTATTTATACAAGGGAATATTTAAAAGTAACCAATAATATTGTTTCGATATCTTGCTGTTATATTCAATTCTTGGCTTTTTCAGAAAATAATCAGTTATAGTGAGGTTGTCAAATAGGAAAAGTAACGAAATCAAACAAATAGGAGAGCCCAAATGGAAAATATAATTAGAAAACAAATCTTTGAACTCATTGATACAGACTATCAGAAGTTTTCGGCCGCACTTATACCTACTATTAACAATGTATTAGGTGTTCGGCTGCCAGAGCTTCGTAAAATAGCTAAAAAAATTGTAAAGGGTGACTGGCACACTTACCTTGAAACTGCAAAAGATGAATATTTTGAGGAAATCATGCTGCAAGGTATGGTTATTGGCTATGTTAAGACGGATATTGAAGAACTCCTGTTTTATGTAGCTTCGTTCGTGCCAAAAATTGATAATTGGTCGGTATGTGACAGCTTTTGTACAGGTCTTAAATCTACAAAGGAAAATAAAGAGCGTGTATGGGAGTTTTTACAGCCCTATCTGTCTTCTAAGAAAGAATATGAGATACGATTTGGAGTGGTTATGCTTCTAGACTTTTATATCGAGACCGAATACATCGAAAGGGTGCTCAACCTCCTGGATCGTGTAAAGCATGAAGGGTTTTATGCCAAAATGGCGGTTGCGTGGGCTGTCTCTATCTGTTATGTGAAACTTCCCGATTCAACAATGAAATATTTGAGAAACAACACGCTCGATGATTTTACATATAATAAAGCCTTGCAAAAAATTACGGAATCTAATCGTGTGGATAAAGAAACGAAAAGTCTTATCCGCAGTATGAAACGGGGATAGGGAAGTAAAGAGGTCAATGAAATTGCAGCTCCGTTTTTAACATCGACCCAATTTCCCCATTCCCCTTCTCGAAAAAGAGATACAGGCATTTCGCGTACATAACAATAGGAACACACAAATGAACAGCCTGTATAAGGATTTAGTGAATGAGTATATCCAGAAAGAAAGCCAGTCCCTTTATTCAGAATGGTTTTCGGACTTTTATAGAATAATTCACTTTTCATGACGGAACCTCCATTCATCTAGCAATAATTACTCATTGCTAGATGAAGCTCGCTTTTCCAGATCCAGGAGCAGTGTCTTCATTTCTAATCCGCCCCGATAGCCAGTTAATGAGCCATTCTTTCCTATTACACGATGGCACGGTACAGTAATTAATACCGGATTAGCCCCAATAGCCGCGCCTACAGCACGAACAGCTGCTGGTTTATTTATATCATTTGCAATGTCGGAATAGGATTTCGTCTGTCCATAAGGAATTTCACAAAGTGCATTCCAGACTACTAGCTGAAATTGCGTACCTACGTACTCAAATGGAACAGTAAAGGTTTTCCGCTTTCCTTCTAGATACTGAGTGATTTCAACGACATAGGGTTTAAGCTTTTCATCATCTTCAACAAGAGGACTTCCTGGAAAGCGTTTCTTAGCCCATTCGAACAATTCCTCGAATGGTTTGTTCTGTGAACCTACAAACACAAGCTCCTTTGAAGTTGAAGCAATATAAAAATTCCAATCCTTAAACTTTAGTAAAGACCAATAAAGGGTTGGTTTATTCTTTGTTTCCATTGTACTTTTCCTCCATTTTACTCATTTGACGAAATTGTGCTGGTGTCTGTCCAGTTTTCTTTTTAAATAAAGTAATAAAATAAGGCGCGTTAGCCATACCCACACATATGGCGATATCTCCAATCGCTTTATGTGTCTGAATCAAATACTTTTTAGCCGCGTGTACTCTAACTTGTTGTATATACTCAACCGGCGTAATGCCTTTAATCTTTTTAAATGTTCGATGCATATGATACGGACTCCCATGACAACTATCTGCTAACGATTCTAGCGTTAATTTTTCTGTGAAATTTTTATCAATGTATTCAGTAATTAAATCAACCCACTCGCTATCAGGCGGATTTTCATTAGTGGGCTTGCAACGTTTACAAGGGCGAAAATTCGCGCGGAAAGCTTGTTCTGCGTTTGGAAAAATGCATACATTTTCTTTTTTCGGAACGCGAGATTTACAGGATGGTTTACAGAATATCCCTGTCGACTTTACAGCGTAGAAAAATTGATTATTGTACGTTGCATCATTATTTATAATTGCTTGCCACTTTTCATCTGTTATCATTTCTACATCATTCGAAATTCTATGATCATGGCTCTCTTTATGTCCGTTATTGATACTATCCAGCATTTATCTCACCTCTCCTTACAATATACTCCCTATAAATTCAGAATGTACAATTCTAGGAATGGAATAGCAAGATATTGAAGTTTAATTTTTATTTAGAAGACAAACTTTTTAAAAGGTGCTAATGCTACTAACTTTAAGAAACTATATTTCTAATGAATGTTGAAAATAAAAGAAGATACATATTCGAGCCTTAAAAATCATATTTAGTAACGATTGATGGAAATTAAATTTTGGAGGCTATAATAATGAATGAAAAACATCATAAACAGAGGCAAACTTTATTAGAGGAAAGTCATTATGAGAATCGAAACCTCTCTAATGAATCTGCTAAACTTCATTCCCAGACGATCGGCTCTAGGGGACCTGTACTGGAACAAGATGGTGTACTACACGAAACCTTACAAGAATTTATTCATGAAAAGATTTTAGAAAGACCTGTTCATGCAAAAGGATCTGGTGCATTTGGTTATTTTCAAACGATATATTCGATGTCCGAACATACAAAACTGAGCTTTTTACAAAATTCTAATCAGCAAGTTCCTGTTATGGTTCGCTTTTCGTTAGCTGTCGGTACGAAAGGAACACCTGATACATCTAGAAATGTACGTGGTTTTGCTACAAAATTTTATACAGAAGAAGGCGTTTTTGACCTTTTATGTAATCACATTCCTGTCTTTTCTGTTCGCGATGCGATACGATTTCCGGAATTTATTAAAGCACTCTTACCTTCACCAAAAAATAATTTAATTGACCCTGATAGGTTTTGGAGCTTTGTAGCAAGAGCACCTGAATCGATTCATTTTGTTGTACGTTTATACTCTGATGCTGGTACGGTAAAAAGTCTTCGCCACATTCCAGGACATAGTGTAAATACATATGTTTGGAGAAATGCTCAAGGTATTAGAAAGTACGTTAAATACCATTGGTACCCATTTGAAGGTGTACAATACATCGGCCCTGAAGAAGCAAATAGACTAGCCGCTGAAAATCCTGATTACGCTGGTAAAGATTTATACGATGCGATTGCAGGTGGTAAACCGGTGGCATATGGCTTATATGTCCAGCTCATGGACCCAAAGGATGAAGCAAATCTTTCTTATGATCCTTTAGACGATACAAAAGTATGGGATGAAAAAGATTATCCCCTAATACCAGTAGGGAAAATGGTATTAAATAAAAATCCTGATAATTATATGGAACAAGTAGAAAAAGTCGCCTTCTCCGTTTCTAATTTACTAGACGGCGCAGAATTATCCGATGATAAAATACTGCAAGGCCGCGCCAATATTTATAGTGATTCTCAAAGAAGAAGAATTGGAGCTGAATTTCGTAAATTGCCGGTTAACCAACAGCAAAATTGGACACCAGCTAATCAAATTACAAGTGGTGATGGGAGATATGTTGAAGGTAAACTAGAAAGAACTTCTATAACAAAGCAAGACGATTTTGGGCAGGCTGGTGAATTCTATACGAGGTTAACTCAAATAGGAAAAGAACATCTTGCCGAAAATTTAGCTAGTGATTTGAAAGTTATATCTGATGATATTAGAAAGAAAGTTATGGAGTATTTCAATAAAGTATCATCTGACTTAGCAAAGAGAATTAAGATTGAAATGAAAAAGTGATAAGAAGATTAAAAAACGTCATTTTTACGATTAAAATGACGTTTTTTTGTATAAAATTTATTAATTGCACCTTCTACGTTAACAATAAACATAAACTTCCCTCCAAGTAACATTCTTATTCCTTTATCATTTGGTAAAGCCGTACCATGTCTTCTTTTGAAAGAATTTTGGGAACGGGATAGAGCGGGTTCGCCTCTTTTAAAGCCCGGTTTACCATAGCAGGAATATCTTTATCAAGAATGCAGTCGATCTTTTTGGGTATATTCATGTCTTCATTGAGTTTCTTTATTGCTTCTATAAACTTTTTTGACTTTTGTTCATCGGTGTCAGATGAATTACTGATCCCAATTAAATCTGCCAGTTCAGCTAAAGGTTTATATACTGATTTTCCATAATAATCCAAAACGTAAGGTAAGATTATAGCATTAGCTAATCCATGAGGAACGGAATAAAATCCTCCTAATGTATGTGCAATAGCATGAACATATCCAATATATGCACGGGTAAACGCTACACCAGCTAAATATGACGCTTTCTGCATGTTTTCGCGTGCATTCATATTTGAACCATTTATATAGGATTCATAAAGGTTATTAAATATCAATTGAACTGCCTCTCTACTGTTCTGTTTTGTTTCTTCTGTATTACTTTTTCCAATGTATGCCTCAACCGCATGTGTCAAAGCGTCCATTCCAGTAGTTGATGTTATATGAGGAGGTAGTTTAACTGTAAGCATCGGATCCAGTACGGCTAACTGCGGGATGAGTGCATGATCGTTAATTGCATACTTTTCATGTGTCTCACTATTAGATACGACAGCAGCAACTGTAGCCTCACTTCCTGTACCTGATGTTGTAGGGATCGCGAATAAGGGTGGAATCTTTTTTCTGACCTTTAAAACCCCTTGCATTTCAGGAATACTTTTTTTCGGTCTAGCAACACGCGCCCCGACCCCTTTTGCACAATCAATCGGTGATCCACCACCAAATGCAATGATACCTTGACACTTACTTTCGTGGTAAAGAGATAGTGCGTCTTCAATGTTATAAATTGTAGGGTTTGGAACGGTTTTATCATAAATAAAATATGTTACTCCTGCTTTTTTTAGTTGTTTAAGAAATTCATCTAATAATCCAATTGACGTAATACCCTTGTCTGTTACTATTAACACCCTATCAATATTGATGCTATTTAAGTGAATTGGAAGTTTACTCAAGCTATTTTCTCCAGTTAATAATTGAGGTTCACGCCAAGGTAAAAAGCGGGAAACCAACTTAAACGTGTTTTGATATAATCTACAATACAACTTGTACATATTAAGACCTACCTTTCCTTTTTTGGTAAGTATTAAGATACATAGCTATAAATATAGTAGCAAGAAGAGCAAAAATACTACTTTTATACTTTGAGTTTTCTATAAAATTTTTCTCTGTTTTATAATACCTAATACAATTGGAATGCCTAAACCACTAAATATTATAGGTAAAAACCATTTTCCCAAACCATTTCCCCAACCTAATCCAATAAAAACAGATTCAAATACAATTAAGGAAAAAATAATTAAACAGATATTTTTTAATTGATTAATTATTTTTCGGCTTTGTAAATAAAACTGTTTTGCATTTGATTCATTAAATCTTTCGGGATAATTATGTGATTCTGGGTGTTTTTCTAAAAATTTCATGAACAAAGCAATAAATAAACCAATACCAGGTAAAATTAATAACTGCCATTTTGAACCCATATGATCTGCTTCACCAAGACCATTAAAATGTGTAGGTACTTTTTCAGGTATTTTGCTCCAAAGGAATATTAAAAAGATTATAGAACCGATATAAAATAAAAAACCTATTATATCCCATATCCATTCACTTTTTGTTTTTGAAATTGTTATCTTAGGTCGATTCAGCATATTCAATATTTAATCCCCCCTCTACATAATCATAGCATTTTCAATGTGTAATTCCCATAATATTCAAAAGGATACGGTAACTGCGATTTTGCTTGTGCTTGTATTAGTTCTCGATATTATAGCAATCTTATTCTCTGATTCTTTAACTTTACTAGTCGGATCAACATCTGTTGTTCTTACCGCTAATTCAGTTCTTTTATAAGAGAATCAAAAAGACTATAAATTGAAAGGTGAAGATAATGAAAATTGAACACATAGCTATTTGGGTAAATGATTTAGAAGAAATGCGCACATTTTATACCAAATATTTTAAAGGGAAAGCTAATAACTTATATCGCAATGAAACAAAACAATTTGAATCTTATTTTATTACATTTGAAACAGGGGCACGTATAGAAATTATGCGAAAGAAAGGAGTGAAGAATAAACCTAAAAATGAAATTACTGGATATGCTCATTTCGCTTTTTCTGTTGGAAGCAAAGATAACGTAAAGCAATTAACGGAAACATTAAGAGAAGCCGGCTATCCTATATTAAGTGAACCTCGCTTTACTGGCGATGGATACTACGAAAGCGTAGTAAGTGATCCTGAAGGAAATCAGATTGAAATAACAATCTAAAGAATAGAATTTTATTGAGAAATATTTTTCTAAACACCTAAATATTGTGAAATTTGATACGATTATGTAAAGGAGGGGTTATGACATGGAGATTACAACAATTACATTAGAACAAATTACTTCTTTACTAAATAATTGGTATGATGCAATTCGTAGTCAAAATACAGTTCTTGCACTTGAAATTAGAAATGATGTAAACAAGAAAATTGATAGGATTGAGGAAAATCCGAACATTCTACTATACTACTTTTTACTAGAGCTTAGGTATAAATTACTTACAAATGATTATAAAGAAGCAAATACTTTATTAGAAAAAATTAATAGCTTCGAAAAACCAACCGATGATTATGTTACATATTACTATCATTTCTTTAAAGCAATACATGCTACTGAGATTGGTAAATTTAAAGAAGCTAACGAATACTTTAGCAATGCTAAAGAGGTATTAAAATCTATACCGGACGAAGCTGAAAAAGCTGAATTTTACTACAAAGCTGCAGCATACTACTATCAAGTTCGTCAACCACTTGTCGCTATCAATTATGCAACAAAAGCCAAAAATTATTATGAAAACTTAATAGGATATGAAGTTAATATTGCTGGTTGTACAAGTATTTTAGGACTTACATGCACCTCTTTAGGTCAATATGAATCAGCTGAAGAATATTTTATAAATGCTTTAGATATTGCTAATAAAAAGAAAAGTACACTACTTGCTCTAAAAATCAGACATAATTTAGGTTTCTTATATGCTGAGCAAAACTTATCTGAAGCCGCTATTAGAAATTTATCTGCTTCCATTGAAGATCCTGAAACTGACTATAAAGGTACCTTCCTATTAGCAAGGGAACATTTTAAATTAGGTCACACTGAAGAAACAAATAAATGTATTGAAAAAGGATTGGATATTTGTAACCGTTTACAAGCAATTGAATATAAACATCACTTTTCCATCCTTCACGCATTACATACAGAAGAACCAAATAATACATTTGAAACAATAATTAAAGAAGGAATTCAATACTTTGAGCAAGAAGATTTATTAGGGTTCGTGCATGACTACTCAAAACAATTGGCTTTAAAGTTTTATGCTTCTAATCAACCTGATAAAGCAAGTCAATATTTTTATAAGTCGCACGAAGCCGAACAAAAACTACGCGATAAGGAGGCTTTAAAATAATGAAAAAATTAGCTAAATTTTTTGGGATTACATTCGGATTAACTTTACTACTGACAGGAATTATTGGGTATACTCCTTCAAACACATTACAGGCGGAACATGGTAAAACATTCCTGGAACAATCGAGTGATTCTCAGTATGTGCTAAGAGAACATGGTAAAACGTTCTGATTTTACAATAAAAAGATAAAAAGAATGCACATTTTAGATATGTCCTATATCTAAAATGTGCATTCTTTAATTGATTTGTTTTTGAACTAATCTGTCTCTGTTAATATGATGTATATCACTTCCACCAATCATCAAACATAGTTGTAGGAAGTTGTCGTTTATGTTCTGTAGCTAAATATCGTTTTTCGATTGCTTCTGCTACTTCTTTTGATACTTCCTTACCTTCTAAATAATCATCTAGTTCTTCATAAGAAATTCCTAGCTCGGTTTCATCTGCTTGTTGTGGTTTATTATCTAATAAATCAGCTGTTGGAACTTTTAAATATAATCTTTCTGAAGCACCTAAAGCTTTCAATAGTTCTTTTCCTTGTCTTTTTGTTAATCCAGATAACGGAAGAATGTCAGCGCCACCATCGCCATATTTCGTAAAGAAACCTGTTATAGCTTCTGCTGCGTGGTCTGTACCAATTACAAGAAGGCCATTTTGACCACCTACTGCATATTGCGTAATCATTCGAACCCTTGCTTTCACATTTCCTTTATTGAAATCTGTAAGTTGCTCTTTTGCATCTTTTTTATATTGCTCTGAAAAAACATCAACTGTAGTTTTAATATCAAATGCAAGTTCCTCATCTGCTTGAATGAATTGTAACGCTGCTTGTGCATCATCTTCATCTTTTTGAACGCCGTAAGGTATACGAATGGCTACGAATTTCACATGATGTCCTTCGTTTCTCAGTTCTTCTATTGCTAGTTGAGCAAGTCTTCCAGCTAATGTTGAATCTTGGCCACCGCTAATTCCTAAAACGAAGCCTTTTGCTCCTGTTTTAAGTGCATACTCCTTTAAAAAATCTACTCTTTTACGAATTTCTTGAATAGGATCAATTACTGCTGATACATGTAAGTCCGACATGATTTTTTGTTGTAAAGTTGTCATTTCAAAATCTTTCCTTTCAGTTTTTAGCGTTTTATATGAAATGTAATCCTTATTATTGATACAAACCTTTTTCTTTAATGTAATAGTAGCAGCTATGCGGGAGAAGATAACGCGGTTCGCCGCCTTTAGAAAATTCTTCGCGTATATATGTAGAACTAATTTCCATAGCTAATCCTTTATCAATTAATTGAAATCTACCATCATCATAATTGCGCAGGAGAGCGGATCGACTAATCGTTTGGAGCATATCAATACCGTTGCGAGCCATAACGATAAAATTATTTTCACTTATCAATTCTTTAGCCATCTTCCATTTTCCATCAGCGATATCTACTAAAAGGTCTGCACCCATGATAAAGAACAATTCCGCTTCTTTTAATATAGTTCTAAAATGCTTCATTGTATAGTATGTATAATGTTTTCCTGGTAATACGTTTAATTCATGAGTGTCCAGAATGAACTTAGGATTATCTTGTATGGCTAAATTGATCATCTTAGCGCGGTGATCACCTGTCGTTTGTATTTTCTTATCAATGCGCTTGTCTGTAGAAGGTAAAAAGATAATATAATCTAGCTTTTTACGATGTGCCACAGTAGAAGCAGTCCACAAATGAACATTTGTGATTGGGTCGAATGATGAACCGTATATCCCAATTCGGCTCCCTTTTTTAAATAGTCCGCTAATATCTTTTTCTGGATTCAGTTCTTGAAGGTACTCCATACTTTTAGTTGATTCAATTTCATTTATCTTCATTTTCTAATCATCTCCGCAACTTTTTGTTTTACTTCCTCAATATTCTTCATTTTGTTGTTCCAACACTTTTGACTAAGGTCCAAAGGATATTCTTCTGGATTTAATCCACGTTTATATTCATCCCAAAGTAAATCTAAGTTGTCTTTTGTAAATTGCTGTATTTCCTGCAGTGATGAAGATTGATATACACATTGACCTTCTATGAAAATATCGTGATGCAGCTCTTTAGCCTCGAAGTTAGTTACAAATTTACTAATAAATGTATGCGTTGGATGAAACATTTTTAATCGATCTTCTTCTTCTGGATTTTCTGTCTCTAATGCGATGTAATCTCCTTCTGATTTTTTGTTTATTGTATTAATAATACGGTACACTTTCTTAACACCTGGAGTAGTTACTTTTTCTGGATTGGAGCTAATTTTAATTGTATCCACCATATCACCGTTCTGATCTTCGATGGAAACGAGCTTATAAACGGCCCCAAGTGCAGGAGAATCAAATGCTGTGATTAATTTTGTTCCAATTCCCCAAATATCAATTCTCGCTCCTTGTGATTTTAAATGAGTGATCGTTTTTTCGTCTAGATCATTGGATGCAATAATTTTTGTTTCTGTAAATCCTGCTTCATCTAACATTTTTCTCGCTTCTTTAGATAAGTACGCTAAATCTCCGCTATCTAATCGAATTCCCTTAAAATTAATTTGATCGCCAAGCTCTTTGGCCACTTTGATAGCATTTGGAACCCCTGATTTTAATGTATCGTAAGTATCTACTAAAAATACACAATCCTTATGTCTGCGGGCGTATTTATGAAAAGCGGTATATTCATCGCGATATGCTTGAATCATTGCATGTGCGTGTGTACCGACTACAGGAATTCCAAACAGTTTTCCAGCACGTACATTAGATGTCGCATCAAACCCTCCGATATATGCTGCTCTTGTACCCCAAATTGCTGCATCCATTTCATGAGAGCGACGAGTTCCAAATTCCATTGCAATTTGTTCTCCTACTACTTGTTTCATTCGCGAAGCTTTTGTTGCAATTAATGTTTGGTAATTTACAATGTTTAGAATAGCTGTTTCAATGAGTTGGGCTTCTACTAAAGGTGCTTCAATTCGAAGCATTGGCTCATTCCCAAAGACTAATTCACCTTCCTTCATCGAGCGGACAGTTCCCGTAAACTTTATACCTTTTAAAAACTCCAAGAAATCCTCTTGATAACCTAATTCATCGCGAAGATATACAATATCACTTTCAGTAAAAGCGAAATTTTTTAAGTAATTTATAATTCTTTCTAAACCAGCGAAAACAGCGTACCCGTTTCCGAATGGAAGTTTTCGAAAGAATACTTCAAATACCGCTTTACGGTTATGCATATGATCTTCCCAATACGTTTCCGCCATATTAATTTGATAAAGGTCAGTATGTAGTGTTAAGCTATCATCTGTATATGTATTATTCATTATAATTCCCTCCAATTATTTATATATATATATTGTATGTATACACCGCTATTATTTAACAATTAACAAATTGTTAAATAATAATTTTAAAAAAATTAGTATCTAGCTGTATATATTGGTTGTACTATGTCCATCTCTATAAAACGATATAATTGTGCGGATTTTTTCGATGTTCGCTGAGTCGTTTGACCCGTAACTTCTTGAATGAACGGCAACGTTTTTATTTTTCTCGCGAATGCCTGTCCACTCTTAATCGCCGGATCTTCAGTAACAGTCAATAATACGGCCTGTAGCTCAGAATATGTGAAACTCTTTGGTAAGAAGTTTTTTGCTACAGTTGTTTGAAGTAAGTCCATTGTAATGACTTTAATTGCGTCACTTATGATCTGATTATGATCAAAAGCTAAGTCTAAATTCAGGACTTCATCAATTGAAAATAATGTAACTTCTGCAGCATCATCATTAGCTTGACGTTTTTCTAAATAATACTCTGGTACAATTGCATAATGTGCGTTAGAAATAATCCAACCTCGTGGATCACGGCCAGGTTTATCATACACGCCATAATGTTTAATATGTATACCTTCTACACCTGTTTCTTCCTCTAGCTCTCGCTTTGCTGCTTCAAACGCCGTTTCATCATCCTGTACAAAGCCGCCAGGTAACGCCCATTTCCCTGCTTCAATATTAGGTTTCCCTTCTGAATTGGTTAGTGCCCGTTTTATCAGCATTAATTTCAGAGCCATAACAGGAGGTTTATGTTCTTCTTTTTCCTCAGTAACAATTGTAAATACTGCGATATCTGATGTATAACCATCAGGTGTGTGATATTTTTTTACATCATATTGTTGTAAAGCTTCTTGGTTTGACATTTGTCTTCCTCCTAAACGGTTAATATTTTTCTTTATATATTCCTTCCCTCTTAATAATTAACAATATGTTAATTATTAATTACAATTATGCACGAATTATTTTTATTTGTCCATAGAAACTTTTAAAAAATTTCATTGTACATCGTTTGTTTTTATATAATGAATGATTTGAATTTACAATATTTCTTTTTCTTCCTTTTCTTCTTTTTCTTCCTCTGTATTCCAATCTGTAAAGATGTCAGTAACGACTTCACCTGCAATTTCAACTACGAATTCACATAGGCCAGCTAGCACTTCTTCAATCACTTCATGCATATTCTCACACTCCCCTTTTAGTAAATGTACCTTTAGTATATAAGCTGGGTATTTTTAAATGCTATTGAAAAAGATGACAGATATCTTACAATTCTGTAAGATTAATAGAAGGAATGATTTGTCTGATCAATACGTACAATAAATAGATTGGGATCAAATCGTTTTTACAATTGATATACATAGTATTTAAATATTTTTTTGCTATTGGAGGGATTTCCTAATGGTTGATAATATGCAACAACTTATTCAAGAGCATAGACAATTTTTCCATCATGATCATACAAGAAGTCTTCAATTCCGTCTTGAACAGTTAGAAAAATTAAAAAACTCTATTAAGCACTATGAAAATCAAGTGCTGAGCGCATTATATCAAGATTTACACAAAAGCGAGTTTGAATCATATGCTGCAGAAATTGGTTTCGCATATAACAGTATCAACTTTATAATGAAACACCTAAAACAGTGGATGAAACCTCAAAAAGTAAAAACACCTATTCATTTTGCGCCTTCCAAAAGCTACATAATTAAAGAGCCATATGGTACAGTGCTAATTATTGGACCTTTTAATTATCCATTCCAATCATTAATTGAACCTCTTATTGGGGCAATTGCGGCAGGAAATTGTGTAGTTCTCAAACCTTCAGAAAATGCACCAAATGTTTCAGCTGTAATGAACAAAATAATAAGTGAAACGTTTGATAAGCAATATATTCGTGTAATTGAAGGAGATAGAGAAACAACTTCTTTATTGATCCATGCACCATTTGACCACATCTTTTTTACTGGTAGCGTTCCAGTTGGAAAAATTGTCATGGAAGCTGCGGCGAAAAACCTTGTACCAGTAACATTAGAGCTTGGTGGAAAAGGACCAGCTATTGTCGATGAAACTGCTAACCTCGATATAGCAGCCAAACGTATTATTTGGGGGAAATTCATAAATGCTGGGCAATCCTGTATCGCACCTGATTACGTTATTGCTCACAAATCTATCAAGGTAGAACTGATTTCGAAAATGAAAGAAGTAATCACGAACTTTTATGGATCAGATGTATCAAAAAGCAATGATTATGGTCGAATTATCAATGAGAGACAATTTGATAGACTTATTTCTATATTAGAACAAGACCAAAATTACATAGTATTTGGCGGAAAATCATCTAGAAGCCATTTATATATTGAACCAACACTTCTTGAAGTAAAATCATGGGATGATGCAGCAATGCAAGAAGAAATTTTCGGACCGATTTTACCAATTATGGAGTACGATGATTTAGATGAGGTCATTCATATGGTTAACAACCACCCTAAACCGTTAGCTTTGTATGTGTTTACTGAAAATAAAAATGTTGAAAAACAGGTATTAGGACGAATTTCTTTTGGAGGAGGATGCGTCAATGATACAATGTCACATATGGCTAATATCCACTTGCCTTTTGGTGGAGTAGGAAATGCAGGGTTCGGTGCCTATCATGGCAAACATAGTTTTGATACATTTACACATCGTAAAAGTATTTTAAAGAAAAGCTCAAGGATAGACTTTGGGTTGGTATTTCCACCGTACAGGGACAAAATTAAAATTTTGCGAAAGATTTTTAAGTAGATTGCATCATATAACATGAGCCAATCTTTTCGTTTTAACAATGGTAGTTTTATAAAATTCATTTGTAATGCTATATAGAATCAAAAAGGATATTTATACCATATTTGAATTGATTCTATATTAGAATTATTCTGAATATTAATATTATTACCTAGGGGGATTATAAATGCTTACACCAGAACAAATCTCCAACTTATTTAGAAACTTTTCAGAAAAAGAATGTAAAGGGTCGAGCGATTTATATGAACATTTATCATTAAGAATTGCAGAAGATGAGGAACTCCTTGCATTAGCGTCACATGCACAACTTGGTCAGCCAATTCCAAATTTATTACTTGGTGCCGTTCACTATTTATTATTGAAAGGCAACAGCCATGTATTAAAACAATACTACGGTAACCTCGCTTCAACTCCAGAAAAAAATTTAGACCAGGCTTTTCACCATTTTAAAGGTTTTTGCCAGCTTCATAGAGAAGAAATTATTGCTATTTTAAAAACGAAGTTAGTACAGACAAACGAAGTAAGAAGATGTACATATTTATATCCGAGTTTTTGCTATATGTTTAATAAAGTTAATAAACCTTTAGCATTAATTGAAATCGGAACAAGCGCTGGTTTACAATTATTTTGGGATCAATATTGTTATTCGTATGGGACTGAGAAAGTGTATGGTAACATAAATTCTAATGTCCAATTAAAATCGGAAATAAAAGGTGAAAATCAACCATTTCTTTTACAACAAAGCCCTCCTGTCACAGAAAGAATTGGACTGGATTTACATATTAATGATTTGAATGATGAGGAAGATTATTTATGGTTACGCTCGCTCATTTGGCCAGAGCATAAAGAAAGACTTGAAATGTTCGATCATGCAGCAACTTGTTTAAAAGAACAATCAGTGAAACTTATAGAAGGAGATGGGGTATCTCTTCTTTCTGAAATTGCAGAACAAATTCCAGAGGATTCAGTGATTTGTGTTTTCCATACACATGTAGCGAATCAAATACCAGAGAGTATAAAGCATAAATTAGTAGAGCAGATTAAAGAAATTGGTGCGAAACGAGATGTTTTCCATCTTTACAATAACATGTGGGATAGAGATCTTCATCTTGATTATTTTATTAATGGTAAAGAATACAATGAAACAATCGGAGAAACAGATGGTCATGCACGCTGGTTTAGCTGGGGGTTAGAGAATAAATCTTTGTGCTAAATTTAGATGTACATGTGACGAGACCGTAATACTAAAAAGACATCCACTGAGAATCAGCAGATGTCTTTTTAGGTTTTCGTTTATGGCTTTGTTTTAACGTAATTCCGAAAGAAGTCCCCATCTTCAAGCGCGTGACGGGCAAGGAGCCCAGCGGTAAGGTGGGGATGAATTTTGGTTAGGCATCGCCTAACTGATTTGTAAAAACTGCCAATTATTCGTATGGTGTATACGTTCTATCTCTGATCTCTTCACTTGTTTATAAGATTTAGCAGGATTTTGTATATATTGTCCATGTATATCTTGTACGTATACCATTTTTCCTGTAAAACCTGTCACAAATCCTATTTGACCCAATACTTTCACTTTATCACCCAGATAGATTCCATCTATATGCGGTGTATTTTTGTTGTTCCGTTTTGCACTTGTATTCTTTGTTTTCCTTCCTTTTCTTGCGGTTGCTTCATGTAGGGAACGTTTTTTCTTTCTAAATTGCTTGATGTGAAATTCGCCGCTTTGCTCATATTCTTGTATTTGTGCTGGATTTGTAATCGCAATGGCGTCATTTACATGTGTTTTGGATAAACCCAATTCTTTTCGCTTCGGTGTCGTGTAACTACCATACGTAATGTCACAATCTAAACGATTCATGATTTGTAACCGTAATATATTCATAAAGGCGGTTTCTTTATATTGTTTTGGCTTCTTGAAATTATGTTTGATTTTTCCTTGATGGAATTTTTGATGACATTCATCATGTACTGTGATAAGGTTATCTGCCATATCTGAGCCGCCATTACATCGTTCAATGATATGATGAGTATGCAAAACGCCACCTTTTTTCTTGCAGATTTGACACGTATAGTTATCTCTCGCGAATATGTAATATCTTGTATTCCAAAAGCCAAAAGCATCTCCTTTTTGGTATTCGATTCCTTGTATATCGGGATTTTTTAGCTTTTGTGCATCGAATTTCCCTACTTCGACAATGACTTTTGGTGAGGGTAAGAGTGACTTGAATGTTTCAATCCAATGAATTTGGTTATCTACTCTGCTTTGAATGGATGGTGGCAACCATCCTTCTTTCTTTTTTCGATTGAGAAAACGTGCTTTGCGATATCTTGTTTTTCGTTGTCTTCTCCCTCTGCGTAATGTAGCTCTTAGTGTGAGGTTTTCTTTGACATCTTGACGCAATTCAATCGTTCCTTTTGCTAACACTTTGTCTTCCGTGGTAATCGCAATGCCGATATGCTTTGCACCGCTGTCAACACCGATTGTAACGGATTGCACAGCTTCACCTGTAGCATATTGTAATTGAATCGTAAACGGAGTATATCCGACAATCGTTGCTTTTCCTTGCTTGAGAAGAAGCCTGGCTTTACGGGAACTACAAGGCATAAGCGGCTCTCCTCTTAAATTCTTGACAAATACACGCATGTTTTGTCCCTCCTAAGAGTTTGTTTCCCTTCAATAATGTTTGTAGGTGTTGGCAACTTCTTATATGAAGGCTTGTAGTTGACCGTTCCACCCCAATCAGAACTGTTACAGAGCCACCATAGAGCTGAGAACTAGGGAATCATTCTTGGGTATGCAACCTACGAACGGAGTCTAAGAAAGACTAAGGCTAGACAACCAAGGCTTTTTTCAAGCCCCCACTTCAAAACGTGTTAGCGTTTAAGTGGTGGGTAGTTGACACTAATGTTGATAATTAACTACAAATATGAAGAGGGAAAAACACTTGCTGGCATGTTCGACTTATACAATTGCTCTAATACCTTTTGGTTTTTACAATATACTTCTACATAGTTATGTTTACTTACTAAATCAATTCTTATAAAAATTGTTTCGTCGGTATTGCACCACCACTCAAAGTATTTATCTGAAAATGATTCTCTCTTAATTTTATTCAAAGCTTTCGTTTTTTTAAACTCATCAATTTCGCTCTTTTCAGCACCACGTGTTAGCCAATTTGGATGCTTATTAACCATATAATATTTAATTGCTTCATCTTCTAAAAATTCTTCTATATTGTCAGCACTAATGAAAAAACTCCCCATGCAGAAATGATATATTTTCCCATCCTCATCAATACAAGGTCCAAAATCTCCTGCATAATGATATTCCATACATTGAAAAAAGTATTTTCCGTTTTCTTTTCTAAAATATCTAAGTTCATATTTTTCTTCAAATGTATTGAAGTAAAACATATCCATTTGGAAACCTTCATAAAATTTTTTACCAATTTTATACCAAATACCACCAAATGATACTTGAAAATCAATTACTTTATCAAAAAAAGGTATTCCTTCATGGGCAAATACTCTTTTTATTTCCTCTTTATCTTTAATTGTATCAACTTTCTTACCAGATAATATCATGTCATTTACTGTCTCAGATAGAATGTTTTTCTCCATAATTTTAGTACCTTTCTATTATTAAAATAATCAACTACTTCCTTTTATTGGGAAATAAGTTTTACAATTGATTCTATCGTTTGTTCCCAGTCTTCACTATGAATCTCATGACCTGATCCATCAAGAGTCACTAATTCAGCATGGGGAATGGCCTTCGCAAGAGCAAGTCCATGTTCGTATGGCAGAGCTGGATCTTCTGTTCCATGAATAATGAGTACCGGTATGCTGATTTCTCCCATCCTATCGTAATAATCCTCTCCGCCTTGAAGCATGGCATGATTAAATCTACTTGGAAGCTGTTTGGCGCGGGTCACTTCTCTTTGCACCAATTTATATACTCTTTCCCTCTCATAAGGTTTGGAACCGGCTAAAGTTTTCCACATACCCGCGATATAGGAAATAGCCGCCTCTTGATTTGACCAGTCTATGGAAGTACTCTTTGCATGGTAATTTAGTATATTCTGATCCATTGGAGGAAGTTTTTCCATCTCAGTCCCGAACACACTTGATGCAATTAAAGTAAGCGTAAATATACGCTTTGGATATCTCAGAGCAAGAATTTGGCCAATCAAACCACCTAAGGACATTCCAACGATATGGGCCCGCTTTATGGAATAGGCATCTAAGACTCCAACTGCATCGTCAGCCATGTCTAATATTGTGTAGTTGGAAGTACCAGGTTCATAAGTAGTCGACCGTCCCAAATCACGATGATCATATCGAATGACAAATCTTCCTTGATCAGCTAGGCGGAGACAGAAATCCTCATCCCACCAATCTAATGAAGACATAGCCCCCATGATTAAAAGTACAGCAGGGTCCTTAGGATTTCCAAAACTTTCTGCACAAATCTCCACTTTATTTATTTTCAGTATTCTCTCACCCATGTTCCCCCTCCTTTAACATTAATTACCTACTATTATAAGATATCAGGATGTATTAGGTCATGTATGTTAACTTTTAAATATTTCTCAAATTTTATTAATCATAAAGACTCTAAACCGCTTGTTTTGTCTTCTTTTTAAGATATATTATTATTCTTGTTCCATCATCGCTTCCTTTGGTACACCGAAGAAATAGGTTACGATAAACCCACCGACGTATCCTGCAAATAATCCAATGACGTATTTCCACCATACTCCGCCAGCAATTAAAGGAATTAATGCCAGACCAGATGGTCCGATCGTAATTGCACCAACGTTACTAAGTAATCCGATGACCGCGCCTCCAATACCTCCACCAATACATGCAGTGATAAAAGGATGGCCTAATGGTAATGTGACACCGTAAATTAATGGTTCCCCAATGCCAAGAATTCCTACTGGGAGTGCACCTTTGATTACATTTGTTAGAGATTTATTTTTACGACAGCGAATCCATAATGCGATTGCTGCTCCAACTTGCCCAGCCCCTGCCATCGAAAGAATAGGAAGTAATTGTGTCATACCTGTTGTATTGATCATTTCAATATGAATTGGTATTAATATTTGGTGTAATCCTAACATAACAAGTGGTAAGAATGTTGCGCCAAGTACAAATCCAGCAAATGCACCACCGCGTAATAATACCCAATTGATAGCATCAATTAAGTTATTCGAAACGAAACCTGCTAATGGCATGAGTAAGAAAATTGTTACAAGCCCTACTATTAATAATGCAATTGTAGGTGTCACGATCATATCGATTGCATCGGGAATCACTTTACGTAATTTCTTTTCTACAAACGCTAAGATCCAGACAGCCAATAATACACCAATAACTCCACCTTGTCCTGGTGATAACGGCTGACCAGTAAAAATATTCAGAATTGGATTTTCTGGCGTCATGCCAGTTAAAAGGGTAATACCACCGATTACTCCACCAAGTGCCGGCGTTGCATCGAATTCTTTTGCCGCATTAATGCCGACATAAATTACTAAATAACTAAATAGTGCATTTTTAATCACATTTAAAACTGTTACGTATTGTCCCCAAGTTTCTTTGTCTAAATTTCCAGCAGTAATATTATTTAATAGAATAGAAGCAATACCAGCAATTAAACCCGCTCCAACGAATGCTGGTATAAGAGGAATGAAAATGCTTCCAACTTTTCTTAAAAAATTTTTAAAAGGTGTATGATTCTTTTTCTTTAATTCTGCCTTAATTTCCGCACCTTTTGCTTGTAGTTCTTCTGCAGAAGAAGCTTTTGAAGAACTACCTTTTCTCTCTGCTAATAAAATACCGAATTGTTCTGCTACTTTTGTTACAACACCTGGTCCAAGAATAATTTGGTATGTTTCATCATCAACAGTACCAAGAACCCCATCAATCTTTTTTAATACTTCTTCATTAATTAAATTACGATCTACAGGTGTAACACGAAGACGTGTCATACAGTTTGTATATGCTGAAACATTGTCATTACCACCAACCGCATCCAAAATTTGAGATGCCATGCTATGATATTTATTCATCATGTCTCCCTCTTTTCGGTTATTTTATTGCTTGTCTAACAAATCCTTGCGTTTCTGCTAATTTCTTTATTGTTTCTTCTTTCGAAAGTCCTGTCAAAATCATTACAATTGCAATTTTGGGCTTATGATCTGCTTTTATTAAGTAGGTTTCAGCTGTTTCATAATCGCAAGATGTTGCTTCCATCACGATACGCTTTGCGCGCTCAACTAACTTTTCATTTGTTAATTGAACATCAACCATTAAATTCCCATATACTTTCCCGATTCCTACCATAGAAGCTGTTGAAAGCATATTACAAATTAATTTTTGTGATGTGCCTGCTTTTAAACGAGTGGAACCGGTTAATACTTCTGGCCCGTTTACTACTTCAATGGAAATGGTTGCAACTTTTCCTACTGCCGAGCCTTTGTTACAACATATTGCGACTGTTTGTGTACCAATTGAATTGGCATATTCTAATCCGCCAATAACGTATGGAGTTCGACCACTCGCTGCAATTCCTACTACAATATCTTTGTTTGTTAAATTAATATTTTTTAAGTCTTGAATACCTAATTCTCTACTGTCTTCTGCACCTTCTACTGCTTTCATGAAGGCTTTTTCACCGCCAGCAATTAATCCGATTACTTCTTCTGAATCTGTTCCGAATGTTGGAGGACATTCAACCGCATCTAACAAACCAATACGTCCGCTCGTTCCAGCTCCTATATATATGAAGCGGCCGCCTTTTCTTTTTGCTGCAACAATCGCTTCCACTGCATTAGCGATTTGTGGAAGTTCTTGTTTCACTGCTTCTGCGACTTTTGCATCTTCTTCATTCATAATTGTTAAAAGATCAATTGTTGACATTTCGTCTAAATTCATTGTTTTTTTATTGCGTGTTTCAGTTATTAAATTTTCTAGCATATTCATCACCCTCATTTATTTCAAAATGTTTCATCTTCTCCATGGATACTATTTATTTTATATTGCTATGCCAAACGTTCAAAAAAGAGTCTTAAATTATTATTTCTCGCAAATTGTAAATAATCTTGATGTTATTAGATCCGATGTACTAATGAAGCACCTTGATGTAATAAAGGAAAATGGGATATGAGTCCCTGCTATGACGGAACCGAAAAACAATTTTTAAATTTAACGAGAGATTACTTGGACAAGAAAAAAATGGTAAAATCGACAAAGAACTTTATGGGAGGTGAACCAATTAAAAGGATTATTCCATCTTAGGAGGGTTATGTATTGGCGGTGGAATCCTAACCCTAGGGCTTATTCAGAGATGGGGAGAAATTTTTCCCCGTTGGTGTTTATTTCTAGCAGGTAAACAAATTCCAATCTGGATTGTAGTAGCTCCTGCCACGGTGATTTCGGCTATAATCACAATAACAGGTCTGAAGCTTAGTCCCTCAATCATATATATGATTGAGGGAAACTTGTTCCTTTTTTATCCTGGCTGCCCTGGGGAATATCACTAGGGATCGCAATTCTGGCCTATTATTTAAGAAGACGCGGTCGATGTAAGCATTGTGGTAAACTTTAGTACTCATCGTTTTTCTACCAGGACTCCATGGGGCGTTAATATAGATAATACCAAAGAATAAGTTTAGATTATAACTAATCCTAGAATAATTACTATTTTGTGGTTCAATCGAGATACGTGTAAAACTAGGTCATAACAATACATTCATTTCATTTGACTACTTAGATTGGCTCTATAAGATGATTTAAACACTCTGATACCAACTGTATTATTATGGACGTTAAAATTCATTACAAGCTAATCTGAAGAGTCGATTTTTTATACATCTGTACGATTTTTTGTTTAAATGTAAAAATATAGAAAAAGTATCCTTTATAGAGTAAGGATACTTTTTTATTCTTGCTATGAAAAACTTGAATGGACTCTGTTAGCGATTTTTATTCGTTCTTTTTTAAGTAACAAAACCTGTATTATAGACTTTTTCGTAGTTCGTTTATTATTTCAATTGGCTTATCATCTTTTATATAGATACGAGGTATCCTTCTGCTTAACATACAAGTAACCTCATAGTTAATCGTATCTAATGTATCTGCAATCTCATCTACATAAAGCGATTCCTTACCTTGGCTTCCATAAAAAACTACTTCATCACCAACATGTATTGGCATAGCTTTTGTTACATCCAGCATTAACTGATCCATACAAACACGTCCAATAATAGGAACTTTCATACCCTTTATTAAAACAAATCCTTTGTTGGAGAGCTGCCTGCTTAATCCATCAGCATATCCAACCGGGATCGTGGCAATCCATTCCTCGCCAGTTGCGGTGTATGTTGCCCCATAGCTAACTCCTATTCCTTGTTTTGCTTTTTTGATATGTACAACTTTTGATTTGAAAGTCAGAATAGGTTGTAGCGAAATGGCTTGTTGATCGACATCTTTGGAAGGATATAGCCCATACAATGCTATTCCAAGACGAACCATATTGCCTTTTGTTTCTCCCATGTCAATTGTAGCAGCACTATTAAAAGAATGAATCCATGGAATATGAACTTGTAATTCTTCTGCTTTGCTAACAGCCTTCTCGAAAATCGTTTGTTGCATTAGAGTATAGGTTTTATCCTTTTCATCTGCACAGGAGAAATGTGTGTACATTCCCTCAACCTGAACATACTTTGTACCCTTTAGCGCTTGTAAAAACATTGTGACTTCTTCAAGTTGTAAACCAATTCGGCTCATTCCAGTATCAATGCTAATGTGGATACATGCTTTCCTATCTAATTGTGAAGCAACGTTTTCTATAGCCTGTAAATCCTCAATTGTATACACTGTCATGCTTAAATCATATGTAATTGTATCTGCTATCGCATCATGTGGTGTATATCCAAAAATTAAAATAGGAACTTCAATTCCAGCTTCTCTAAGCTCAATTCCTTCATCAGCAAATGCAACTGCCAAATGAGTTGTGCCCGCATCTATTGCGGCCTTTGCAATAGGAACTGCCCCATGTCCATAGGCATTTGCTTTTACAGCTGTCATAATCGCTGTACCAGAAGGAATAGCTTGTTGAAACTGCTGGAAATTACGTTGAAATGCATTTAAATCAACTTCAATAACAGTATGTCTTCCGTAGTTAAAGTTCATAGTTTATTTGCCTCCTATGTTATCAAATATTGGCTTCCTACAATTTATTAACCTCCAAAGGACTATTGATTAAACTAAATGTTTCACAAATAAAACTCTGTCTTGACTTGGTCCGTCATAGTCAGTGTTTACTAAAACATCCTCAATTTTCTTGTTTACTCCCCTGATGGTCCCTAAAGAGCTGAGTTCACGAGTGGATGGAAGCCTTTGATTATCATTCTTTTTAAATATATAAAGGACGGCCTTCCGTAAGCTTAAAATCATTAAACACTGCATTCATCCTCTTGCTAACATTTTTACATATCTGCACCTATTCCAGAAGGTCCACACAATATGTATTTTTACGGTTTTGTGGTAGGGTGCGGAACTATAAAATAAGTATTTTATGGGGTAAGCAGTTATTAAAATACAACATAAAGAATGGAATCATATTACTTACTTTATGTGTATGTATTTCTATTTTTACAATTATTTAACACAAAAAAGAGCCTCTCTTAGAGCCTCTTTTTTGTGTTAAATTCATTATTAGGTGTCACCATCATGTCCATCAACTTAAGAAATTCTTTATCCTACAAAACGAAAAAAAGGGCACATTTTTTTGTGCTAAGTGGTTCCTTTGAAAAGTCTCTAAAAGTATACTTTAAGTTGATGGATGTGTAGCGATACCCCTATCAGTCACCTTTGTATTAACAGTTATGCGTAACTTCTAGCTCATTATTAGCATAGATTGTTCCGTAAGTAGCACAAAGTAACATTCCACCACAAACCTCGCTACTCACTTGAAAGTTTATGTTATCTTCATATGTATCTATGCTATTAGCTATAATTGTATCTACAAGTTTTTTGAAATCAAGAACCGGTAAATATTTCGTTATAATTTCATAGCTTGATAAATTATCTTCATTATTATATGCATTATATTCCTGAATTTCTTTATAAATCGGACTTGGACTATACGGATCATGTTGCAATTGTCCATTTTCATCTTCGAATTTTTTTATTTCTTCTTTAACTATATAATCTGGATAATCTTCACTACCTTCATCTTCATCACCAAATTCCCAAAATGGATATTCTATATCACATAAGTGCGTTATAATCCACATTAAAAATTGTTCATTTATAAAACCTACATTTGCTTCTAACTCCTTGAATCTATTACCATAATATTTTGTAGCTTTTTCTATCTTCTCTTCTTGGGACATGTCATCCGTCGCCCCTGTTATATCGCATCCATCTAAATTTATAAAAATGCTATTGAATTTACCTAAAACGCCTAAATCAACGGTTTCACTCCAGTAGGCTTCACCATCTCTATCGCTTTTTATCATAATATCCTCCATTCTGCTGCTATCGCCTCAAACTCACGTTTCAATTAGCCTTTTATGTCCATCTAAAAGTTTTCCTATCGATTCATAATTCTTTCTTCCTAAAATTATAGAATGTCCCATAGTAACTCGTCTTAAGTACGCCCAGTCATTTGAAAGTTTCCGTAGGAAATTATGGGTATTCCTATTATTTGATTTAACTGGAATAAAGAGAACAATAGGTACGGTCAAATCGTCCAGCAACCAAATCGTCCTTACGAATAAAGAAGTGCAGTACCCCTGCGTCCCACCAGCAGAAGCCAACGTCATCATCAGTTTCCAGCTCCAACAACATCTGCATATCCGCGACTTCCTGCTTCGCCTTCTCCTTATCACCACCGAAATGTGCCGCGAGCTTCTCCAATGTTTTATCCGCATTATACCCGTATTCTTCACCAGTCAGCAACATCAATGCTGCTTCGTATTCCGAGTCATCATGCTGTCCTATCGGATAACCAAACAGTTGAATAATATCGTCATCTTCTTCGTCTCGAATTTCATAAAGCAAATCATCATAATCATCTAAGGTAACTTTATCACTCTCTATCTGCTCATTATCAATGTAGGCGTAACCTGGCGGCTCCATTGATGGGCGCGCTTTCAATTCATAGCCAACATAAGTAGCTTCCAATGCAGTCTCACTTGGCGGTTCACGATGGACAACAGATAGTACCTCTGTTTCATCAAACCATATAACTCGATGTTCAATATTGTAAGCTGGCTCATCAATTCCGAGAAAAAAAGACAACATCCCTGTCTTTGGCAATAATGCGTTAGCATCGTTCTTCGCCACATCACACATATTCAATTGAACTAAGAAGGTCATTGGTGTCCCATCTGTTGTAAGCGGCCATGCAAATTGTGGAGGCAGATCTGGATCGCCACCAACACGCGAACGCCCCGTCTTTGTGTAATCTGTCTCGTCGGCTTTTGCACAACGCACCCCTTGCCGCGTTGTCTCCATCAAATAGTTGATCGCATGTTCAAAACCATTATCATTCAATTGCTGCTTCAGCTTAATTCGATTCTGCTCCTGTAATTGCACGCTAATCCTCTCCCTATTCTCTCATCTAAATAAGTGCATCTACAACATATTCTACCATTTCATACGACACTATACCCCATCAGATACGTAATAAAATTTATCTTGAATCGAAAGATTCATAAAAAAACGTCATCCTTTCTGTATGTTTCTACAAAAAGAATAACGTTTTCTATGAATTATGGATATAAAATTATCTTAGCTTGATGGTGATGTAAGGTGACCCCTAGTATGGTAATTATTCTTTCAGTTTAATTAGTAAAGAAGATGGAAGACGCCCTATCATTCCAAGTTGACCCAACATAGCTGACATTGATACCGGATTGCACCCAGAATCTTGCCCCTCCGTAGTTAATATCCCAACACAAAACTGTCCAGTTATGATTGTAACCTGCCGTCAACGAAGAGATTCTGTCGTTCCAATATGAGCCCACCCAGCTAATATTACTGGAAGCTCCAAAAGAATTTCCTCCGAAATTCGAATTTTCATAAAAATTCGAATTGTGGTAAACAGCTTGGGGTGTAACCGTATTGCTCTTAGTATCCTTTTCACGTTCAACAACAGCACTCTGTAAATGAGCATTTAAATGGTTTTGATTTGTAAATCCATAGACTACTCCCTCTGCTTTTGCTGCGTCATCGAAAACAAACTGAGTTACCTTCTTTACATGTGGATCGTTTTGTGCATATTTAACACCATCAATTATAACAGGCAAATCTTTTAATTCGACTATACTCTGTTTTGAAGTTGAGGTTGGTGTCGTAGCGGCAAAAGCAGTGATAGGAATGACCATCAAAACAAAAGTCAGTAATGTAATAACTATTTTCTTCAAGAAAATCCCTCCTAGATATAAAGATTCAGAACAATTCGGTATCCCAACAGCACCTCCTAATAACTGTATCTATTGTTCTTTCTCTCTAGTTACAAACCCATTATAACTATTTTATTTAATCGAATTCGTTTCAAGGTTATATGGGTATGGTAACCAAAATTATTTTATGGGGCTATATCCATATATATTCCAATTATTTACAGTAAGATGATGCAATTGTACCATCTAGGGATCCCGCCCCATATCCATCAACTTAAGAGAAGTAAACACCCCTAAAATGAAAAAATGAGCTGACTTCTCAAAATAACTAACTATAGAGAAAGAAAATTTTCATTTAGGGGGTGCTTCAAAACCTTAGCTTGGTAGGTATGGGGTAAGCGTCAGGAAAATGCGGTTTTACAACGTTAAACAACAGATACTACCATCTTTTTGACATAAGACGCACGCTAAGCTATTTTTTAGAGGTTAAAAACCCTGATTTTTCTACAGTAAGCAGAAGAATCGGAGTTTTATATTCCCTTCTTGTTTTTAGATATTGTATTTTAAAAATAATGCAATATTCTTCTAACGCTCGTTAGTTTGACAAGAAGGGAGAAATATCAACCTTACATATTAATAAACTATTGGTACACAGAATTTAAATGATAGGATTATAGTCACCATCGAAATGAAATTCATATTCATTGTCGATTCGAATATAGCCTAGAATGTTGTGTTCCCTACACCTCCGAAATACGCTTGAATAGTTTTCATTATCTTTGTTCCCTTCTGCGACAAGAATTTCTTGGTCTTCGCAATCAAGGACAATTCCAATATGGTCGTGAGAATTATTTGATAAAAGTTTTTCATAAATAACTATATCGCCGCGTTGTGGTCTAAAGTTCTGGTCATCATAATAAAAAAATCCAGTTTCGGGCAGTAGAGCCCACTCAAATATAGCACCTACACCAGCTAGTCGATAATTACCGTTTGGATAACGTATCGGCAGCAAAATTCCTGCCTGCATACAGCAATGGTATACGAATGCTGCACACCAATTCCCTTGGAGTACTTTATATATATCTGGATCAGGCCAATAATGGCAAATTTCCGTATACAGTTTATCTTCCGGAATACCAATAATGTTTTGACTTGCTAGTTCTTCTGAAATATCGGCCAACAAGCTTCGTTTATCTTTTCCATTTTTTGTAATCTTTTCATTATGAGTGATTGGAACTACTTCTTCAAATTGGTCCTTTGGAATGGATAATTCACCAAATACATTATAAAATCTTTGAACATCCATATGAGATACGGTGCGATCCAAGTTCTGAAAGAAATTATTGAGCATAATAGCATCTTTGATTAATTCATCGTATGGACCGTGGACTTTCCCACACTGATTCTGGTAGAATATTGCCCGAAGAATGGTAAGTTGTTCATCCTTAGAAAAAATATTTAAATCTCTTATGATAGGTCTAACGGTTTCAGCACTATTAATACCGGGAAAATAGCTGATACCAGTTTTATAGAAATAATAGTTGTGAAGCAAACCTGTGATAGCCGCAATTTCCCTCTCTAATCCTCTCTTCATTGCAAGCATCGAAGCGAGAAATGATACTCCATTAAGTTGAGCATAAGCTTCTTGTCTGTTAACTAAGCTGTCCAAATCAAGTATTTCATTAACAAGTACACGAATACTTTCAAGCCTGTTTCTTGAACTTTTCACAGCTTATCCCACTTCCTATTCCACTTTATTTCTTGACTAAACTTGACCTTTGGTTTAAGTACAAATTTTCACAATCTCACATTAATTTTAGCATAACATCCAATTGTACAACACATCGTTTCTCCTAAGTGGTACAATAAGGAAAAGAGGTGAACAAGTTATGGCGAAGAAAACAAGTTGGTCTTACATTGTTGGTTTAACCTGGCTGGCAAGCATTTCATTACTTTGGGCAAACCTTGCTAATCTAATTCCAAATCAGGTTGCTTCCCTAAGTATTTCCATTATTATGATTGTCATTACAATGGGAGCTAGTTTAACAGGACTTTACTTACTTAAAAAGAAAAAATATTAAAAGCGAATAACGATTCTTTCTGAAACAAAGAACATAAAAAAACAGCACCTAAAGGTGTTGTTTTTTTACAGTAGCAAAGATGAGATTTCACTGTTAGAAAATGTATTAGTGTACGCTAAGATAATTTATGGAAAATAAAAGACCATTTACTTTATTACTAAAAGGAAAATCGTCTTTTGGTTTTTATGATGGCCTCTCTGATAAGTAAATCATTTTAAAATATCTAATAGGGGTCCAAAGGGACAATTCCTATTTAACTTAGAGGAACTGTCTCTTTGGTTATTGAGCTTTCTTTTGATTGTTTAAATGAAATATATATTGATAATAAACCATTTAAAGTTAAGAAGGTTACCATGATTCTAGTAAGTAGTGCAATATCAGCAGCAAATGTTTTTAACGAATGCCATGGAGATCCTGTACTATAAATTAGTAATGGAATAATAGTAATAGATATAACTAAAAGTATAATTCCGGAGATACGCCATAAGCTTCTTTTACGAATCTTTCCTGATTTGACCTTTACTAATTGATAAATAAACATTATAAAAAGTAAGCATAATATTCCTATCATGGTCAGTTGTATAACAGGGTTGTATTTAGGTACATCAACAGGCTCTTTCCCATTTAAAATATTGATAATCCCTTGTTTCAGGTGTATAAGTGCCTCTTCTTCTAAAATATGATTTTTATTAGTAAGAATCACACCTCCCCAACCCGTTTCTGGTATAAAGAATACTTCTGCATGTGAATCAGAAGTTGAACCTGAATGCCATATCATTTCTTCTTTTGAATTTGGACTTGAGATTCTTACACCAAGACCATAATATCGATTTTCACCAGTTTGAATATAAGGCGATAAATAAAGGTCCATAGTATTTTTGCTTAAAAAATTGTTACTCTCGCGCTGACTAAGCAATGTAATATACTGGACCATATCTGTCGCACTTGCAGTTATGTATCCATATGGTGCTCCTCCATTATCATATGTTACTGAATTTTTTCGAGGGATCCCTAACCAAGACTGATATCCGGCTAAATATCCTTTTTCATATGACGTATCATTGTCAGCTGCGGCATTCCTCATACCTAATGGTAAAAACACTTTTTGTTCCATGTATTCAGAATATGGTTGATTGCTAACTTCTTCGATGAGAGTACCAAGAATTAAGAAATTGGCATTACTATATTGATGCTTTTCTCCTGGTACGGCAGTCAGCTTAACGTTCGATAAACTTTCTACATTTTTCTTTATAGCACCCAAATCTTTAGATTCTCTATCTGATATAGATAAGCCAGAATAAGTACTTATCCCACTTGTTTGCGTAAGTAAATGTTTAATTGTTATTTGGGATGCTGCTTTTTTATCTTTAAGTGTAAACCATGGAATATACTTTTGGACCGGATCATCTAAATGAACGATACCTTCTTCAATTAATCTCATTATGGCTAAGCCTGTTAATGATTTACTTATCGATCCTATTGTAAAGGGAGTTTCAGCGGTTACTTTTTCTTCAGATTCTCCCGTTACACCCCATGACTTAGAATAAAAAATATCATTCTTATGAACAATAGCAATAGAAGCTCCTGGAATCCGATGTTCTTCTAAAAAACTTTCGACATAGCTGTCTATAGTACTTTTAATATCTTGTTCGGCGAATACATGCGAAGTTAGTAAAAACAAAATAAACACATTAAATAATAAGCACACGATTGTAGCTTTTAGCATTTTCATTTTATTTCACCTGTTTAAATTTATTTTTCGTATATAAAACATTACAAACACGGAAACTAACAAGGAAGTAGAAATGCTAATGAACATTAGTAAGAAGTTCCACCATGAATTATCTGATATCTGATAAAAGATATTATAATCGAACGAACTGTTAGTATTTAGTGAATTAAAGGATTCTGTTAAAAACATTGATAGTATTAGTTGCAAACCGAGATAAGTAACAATTAAAGTAAATATCCCTATCGCAAATAAAGTTCTCGTTCTACCTTTGGATTTTCGTATGTGCTTTATTTCAGAATGAAGATCTATTCCATTAACCTCTAAGAAATCTTTGACAAATGTTGTTGCATCCCCTAATTCATTTATGCTATTTAGGCTGTGTTCACGAGATTCTTGAATATGCTCTAAAAGCTGTTGTTTAATATTTTTTCTGTGTTTTGAACTTATTTGATATTGCTTTAACTCATCGAGAACTTCGTTTAAAAATTGTTTTTCTTCGATGGTCAATTTAATATTCATTCCAATTGATCTCCTTTCGAACCATTTTGAAGTAGAGATTTTATATCCTTTTGTAACTCTAACCACTCATTGATTTTTTTTTGAAGATACAATTTCCCTTTTTCATTTATTTCATAATAAACTCTAACCTTGCCGTTTTCCGTCATTTCACGGTAAGTATTAACCCACTCTTGGTCTTTGAGCTTAGTTAGAATAGGATAAATACTGCCTACTCCTTTCAATTTTAAATTGTGTTCTTCTAATTCCTTCATAATTTCATAACCATAGCTTTTTTCCTTTGACAAAATAGATAACACACACATTTCTAAATGACCTTTAATTAAACTTGTTCTATCCATAGGATAAATTTAACAAAAGTATATACTTCTTTCAAGTATATATTTTTAATAAAAGTAAAATAGAATAAGGATCGAATATAAGTATTGATAAAACTTTCCCTTTAACGACCGTTTTTGGTTAAAAGAGCAAAACTCTCTTTCGTACTCAAAAAACACAGAAAATATGCTCGCTATCCTGGCTGGACTTTACTTCAAATCAAAGATGTACCTAAACACGTTATTACTTATATTGCCAAACAAATTGGAGTTTCTAAACAAGAATACCCGAAATATGAATAGAGAGAGGTAACCCGTAACGAACAGTGAGATATTCTAAGTCCCTTCTCCTTCATTGCATTGCAACCATCCATCAGATAAACCGGATAAAAAATACTCCAATGTTTGTGATGTATGATCAAGAATTTCAATAGCTTCTTTTACATTAAAATTCACATAAATTCCCCCTCTCACTAATGATACAAAAATACGTTTTAGTCAAAAGTTATATAAATCCAATGAAAATGTAAAAAGAAATCCATTATGGGTTTCTTTTTTGTATTACTACCACCTGTAATAAAAATAAATCTTACTTTTTCTAGATAAAAAACAAAACAATACAAGAATTGGAACTATTTACCGTTAAATTATTTTATACTTAACAAGTATTCGAAAAATCATTCTATAATGGAGGACAACACAAAATGAAATTAGGTAAATTAGTACTTATCGGAGCATTAACATTCGGAAGTTTTACAGCTATAGAAATGACTACGCCAACAAAACAAGCTTCAGCAGCTACACAAGATAATTTCACCGTTGTTTCTACAGCAAATTCATATTATCAAGGGCAAAGTTTTTTATTAAAAGCTACAAATGATAATCCATATAGCGTATGGTATCAAGTGAGTATTGAAAAATTAGTCAAAGATAAATGGGAATATTATGATGCAGATGGATTCCATTCGGAATTACCTGCCAACACATATGAAGATTTTGATATTTGGACCGGTTGGGGTGGACAAATTGTATCCCCTGGTATGTATCGTTTGAAAGTGGAAACAAAACATGCTGATGGAAAAACAGGCGTTTTTTATACTGATCCAATTGAATTAAAGAAAAGCAGTTGGATGGAAGAATAAAGTACGGTTTAGAAAAGAAAGCTGTTTTAATAGCAAGGTATATAGCGCCCTACTTCAAATAACAAGTCTATAGAGAAAACAATAAAGAAATGGGGTTCGACTGAGATACATGTAATTTCGGGTTACAAGCTTTATTTTATTTACAATAAACACATTTATTATTTTTAAATACTACATATAACATAAACGTTCATCTTCACTCCAATCTAGCACTTGGCCTACATGGAGATTATTTTGTTTACACTGCTTTGCTAAACATTCAAAAAAAAGAGTCTTAATCATTAAGACTCTTTTTTGATAAACAATTTGTATTTCTTTTTAGTTGGTTATGTTTTATCACAGAAATATATTTACTAAATTGATAAGAGGTCAATAATCTTTTTAGATTCTTTTATCCACTTCATTGAGCAAATACATTTGTTAATCACTTAGACGTAGACTCAAAGTGAGCGGCAATAGTTAATGCATCTTGGATAGAGCCACTTATTTCTATTCCATATAAAGTATCTCCATTTTGCCAATACACACGGTTTTGTTTCTGTCTGTTATCCACTTCTATAACTGCGTAAGAGTTTGGAGTTGGTAGTGGTGCTTTATCTAATTGATTCACTATGGATTTTGCTATTGGTATATTTTCATCTTTATTTGTCAATGGACTTTTTATAATAACTCCCCAATGATCCTTAACAAAATTTAAATACATTGTTCCTGCTGCTCCCTCAGTAAAACCTTTAATTCCATTCCCTACATCTATTGCACTAGGATCATCTTTGCTCGGGACATCTTTTTCGTAATCAGGATTTAATTTAAATGTTGAACATAAACTTTTACCGGCTTCTTCCTTTGTTTCATACTTTTTGACAGATAGTTTTGCGATTTTCTTAGCTTGTTTAGAATCCGAAAGTGCAGCAGAATCGACAGGTAATGGACTGTTGCTTTCAAAAAATGTAACAGTGTAATTTTTATCTTGCCCTTCAGTGTGTGCAGATAAAACCTTTTTTTCATTAGACAGAGGGATTTCTGTTGGTAAGAATACATTCATTTTCGTTTTTGCTTTTAAAGCTGTTCGAGTCGCTGCAAACACATCTTTTTGTTTCGATGCATGAGACTCTTGTTGTTTTTCCGTTTGTTTCTTATCGTGTTGTTTTTCTGTTTGATTCTTTGGTACAGCAGTTTCTTTTTTGTCACATGCTCCTAGTAAGAGTAGGGAAACACACATGAATGCTGAGATTTTTTTCATTTCTTTTACCTCGAGTTTATTAATTTTGTGAAAAATAACATTATGAATCTAATTATAAAATTACACCTCAAATTAAAACTTATGCAATTTTTTTAAAGTCTCCAATGCAGCAATCGTCAACGCAGAGTTTCCTTCTTGTTTTAAAGCTCGGAAATACAAGCTTCTTAAGAAGGTTCTAATGTTTTGTACTAAAATATCATTTTGAGAAGCTGGAGCTTCTTCAATGATCGTAAAGCTGTGAAACCAATTGTTCCATTCTTCTTTGGCTAAGATATTTTGGTTCCATAAAGACATTACTGCCGTCACTAATCTCTCATCTTCAAAGTTTATGTATACGTAATCATGCAGACGAACCTTATGCCGAACAGCAGTAAGGATTGCATGTGAAAATTCGCGATTTCGTATCGTACGTGCTAAAGCATCTAGCGCATCTGCGGCATGTGCAGTAGAATGAGCCCAGCCATTTCCCTCTACATAGCCCCTTACATCTTGTTCAAGATACACATATTCAAGAACTTGTTCTGCCACGCTGTAGAGCTGTTCTTCAGATAAGAACGGTTCTTTTTCATGAACGGATAAAATAAGCGGTGGGATTAGAATTGAGAAAGCACGTTTAAAAACAGAGTCTGTTCCCTTTTCACCGATTTGATAAAACAAATAATCAGTACTAAGCGCCTGCAGCAGTAGCCCGCGTAACTCTTTTTGTCTAAATACTTCGCCTGTAATCCATTGTTCGAGTGTACTGTAAATCAATTCATCACGCAACTCTGCATCGGGTGATCCGATATAATCTAGCATCCATTGTGCATATGGGTATGCATCAACATCTTCTGGTACGGCGTAATTGTTATTTTTGATTTGTTGTAGTTCTTGTTTTAATTCTTGTTGATCCATCATCATATTTTCTCTCCTCTCTTAAAGTTTTTGTGGCATACTTTTTATATTACCTTATATTTCTCTTTATACGCCATCCTCTATTTATAAATTTCATAGAAATGCATAATAATTGCACTAAATATGTATATATAAGTTAAAAAGTGCCATAAAAACCCTTTCTTATTAGAGGGGACCATGCATAACAGCGACTTATGTGTCGAAAAATTAAAATGGATTTATATATTTGTATATAACTTTATCTCCAAAAAACAGACTTGATCTATCTGTAACTTTTCTAAAAATTGTAAATTTTATTTCGTTATTTTCAGAAATACTACTGTCTATTTTGCTAGCTGGTTTTTTCATTCCATCTTTTGTATCAAATGTGAGTCCTTTATATAAATGAATTAAGAAGAGAATCACTACTATATGATAGATGATTCTCTTCTTTTATCTTTAAACTTTAAATGAGAAAGTAATTAAAATTAAAGATGCTCACGCTGCTTTGCGATCGTTTTTTTGTGTTTCTTTTTGTTGATTAGGTGGTCGAATCAACATAGCGATGATACATGACACAACACTCAATGCGCCAATTACAATAAAAGTTGGCTTAAATCCACCTAGAATTACACCAATAAAGGAACCTGCGAGTGCTCCAAAACCAAAGCCTTGATACACGATACCGTAGTTTTTACTATGATTTTTTAGACCAAAGAAATCACCAACGATGGCTGGGAAAATAGTGATATTTCCACCAAAGCAAAAAGCAACGCTAGCTACACAAGCGAAATAAATGCCATAATTTAAGTCCACGAAACTAAGAATAGAAACAGACATAGCTATAACGACAAAAGTTGCCGACACAATTTTCAAACGACCAATTTTATCTGACAACGGTCCCAAAATGATTCGACCAACTGTATTAAAGATAGCAATCATAGCGACAGCGTTAGCTGCTGTTGCTGCGCTAAGCCCTACGAGTTGAACGCCAATATCCTTTACCATGCCAATTAAATATAAGCCACTCATACATGATGTAAATAACATGATAAATAATAGATAAACTTCTTTTGTGCGTAGCATTTCTTTTGTAGTATAATCATGACTCATCGTTTCATGAACTGTATCTTGTTCAGCGGCTTTATGTATAAAACAAGCGCCAATAACTACCATAATTGCAACAATTAAGCCCCAATAGAAAAACGCTTGCGATACACCAACTGAAGCAATCAATTTTCCATTAATGTATTTAAAAATTAGACTGCCCGTGCCGTATGAAGAGACAGAAATACCAGAAATTAAACCTTTACGCTCTGGAAACCACTTTATTAAATTGGATAGTGAAGTGATATAGGCTGTACCATCTGCGTAACCTACAACAACACCTGCTAGTACATAAAGCATTGGTAATGAGGAAACTTGCGAGCTAAGCATCAAACCAATTCCTAGGGCCAATCCGGATATAATAAGGAGTTTGCGAAGTCCCCATTTCTCTTGTAATTTACTCGCAAATAAAGTTGCAAATGATAAAGAAAAGCTAGTGATTGAGAAAGTTATCGCAACAGCGTTAAGATTCCAGCCATATTTACTCACTAAAGGCTGATTGAATAAGCTCCATGTATAAATCGTTCCAAGTCCCATTTGGACAATGACTGTACCAAGGACAACAAGCCATGGGTTAACAGATGAATGTTTCATACCATCCTTCCCTCTCTTTTCTCATTTCAATCCTTTTTAATAATCGTCTAACGATGTTTATTATAACCACAATGCTCCGTGAGATACGAATAGTGAAATGAAAATTAATACGGAGTAATACCTTTCATATACAAATGACTTTATTGTTCTATAACAACAAAAAAGACACTTCATTGGTAAGTGTCTTTATAAAGCAACTTCTATTTTAGATACTTTTACTTATGGTGTAGTTTGTACGAACAAAAGGTTTAATGAGCAAATGTATCAGCAACTATATTGCTAAATTCTCGTAAGTAGTATAGGTAATTCTCTCCTCCGTAGTTATATCTTTTGTTATACATTTTTGCGACAACGACATTATATTCAGGAATAACTAAAATCGTTGGTCCTGTTATACCTAATATTTGATAAGATCCTTTTGGAACTTTTTCTCCTATTTCACTTTGCAGTGCTGGTGCATTCTGAACAAACCAAAATAATCCGTTTTGTGGTAAATTTGTATTTTTATAATGAGGAGAATGAACTTGTGTTGCAATTTCAATAACTTCTTCCGGTACGATCTGTTTTCCATTCATATACCCTTTATTTAGGTGAAGGTTTCCCCAATAAGCAAACTCTCTAGCGGAGACAAAAAGATTCGATTCTGCCCCGTCATCTAATACTCCTACAGTACTTACAGCTTCTTCATTGGGATTTATGATTACTTTCACTAAATTTTCATGATCTATTGTTTGCCAAGCTGTTTCAGTAAAACCTGCAGGTATAAAGACTCGTTCTTTCAGTAATTCCGGAAAGCTTTTATTATATAACTTATAAATTAGCTGCGTCATCATTTCAACATTAATGCCTCTATAAGCCCATCCTTCTCCAGGTTCAAATTCTCGGTATATGATCCCGCCCTCACTCACATCGAGACCGTGCGAATGAGTGACTAAATGCCTTAAAGTTGTTTTACCAAGTAAAGTTTTGTCATATTCTTCAAAGTAATCCACAGCATAATCGTCTAGACTCTTAATTTTCCCTTCATAAAGCGCATAAGCAATCGCAAGTCCTAAATAACTTTTTCTTGCAGAAGCAACGTTAAACTGTGAAGTTGCTGTAATAGGAGAACTATTTTTTGTATTAGAGTGGGTCCCGCTATAATACTCCAATACAACTTCATTATCTTTCATAATAAAAAGTGCAGCAGCAGAGCTGCAGTTTCGTTCTTTTATGTTTTCTACCCATGAAATGAATTGTTCGTATTTTTTCATTTTTTATCCCTTTCTTTACTAGATCTATGCCAAATTTTAATTTCGACAAAAAATGAAAAATACCTTTCTTTCGTACTGCGAGCTCTGACTATGAAAACTGAATGATTTTCGCATCGAAAAAGTAAAAAAGCAGGAAATAATTTTCTGCTTTTTTACTTTTAATATGATCGTTTTATTCATTTAAATTCTCTTCAATTGAGCTATGATTCATATTCTTTCCATAAAATATTTCATCCATTTCCA
Source organism: Bacillus cereus group sp. BfR-BA-01380 (assembly GCF_022663535.1). Classification (GTDB taxonomy): domain Bacteria; phylum Bacillota; class Bacilli; order Bacillales; family Bacillaceae_G; genus Bacillus_A; species Bacillus_A cereus_BB. The sequence continues at coordinate 74,078 of NZ_JAKUFS010000024.1, forward strand.
ATTTTAATTTCTTTGTAATTTCTTGTTGTTCGTCTGCAGACAATGTTTCTTGTGTATATCCAAACAAATAGTTATTTAAGTCAAATTCTTTTAGTTTGCATTTTGTATGAAAAATATGTTCTTGATATACATTGACATCAATCATGTCATACAATTTTTTTACATTCTCTGGGATGTAATTTTGGATGGAGTTTATTTCGTGGTCAATAAATAATTTGTTACCTGTTATATCTCTTGTGAATCCACGAACTCGGTAATCAATGGTCATAATATCCGTATCAAATGAGTGAATTAAATAATTTAGTGCTTTAAGAGGCGAGATTTCGCCGCATGTAGATACATCAATGTCTGCTCTAAAAGTGCTAATTCCTTCATCTGGGTGGTATTCAGGATACGTATGAACCGTTATATGGCTCTTATCTAATTGTATAACGACTGATCCAGGAAGAGGGCCAGGTGATTCGTTAAATGATTCAGTTGGAACTTCGACAATCGGGCCTTCTGAAACCAATATCGTTACGCTCGCTCCTTGTGGAACGTAGTCTTGTTTGGCAACATTTAATACGTGTGCACCTATAATATCAGATACGTTTTTTAAAATCTTTGTTAATCTGTCTGCGTTATATTGTTCATCTATGTATTCTATATAGGCTTCTCGTTCTTCTCTTGTTTTTGTATAGCAAATATCATACATATTAAAACTTAATGATTTTGTGAGATTATTAAATCCGTGCAATTGAATTCGCTGTTCTGGCGTTAGTTTCATGGTGAATTCCCCCTCTTTTTTATATTCAATAATGATTGATACACCTTTTATGAAATATAGTTCCATCCTATATTTTTTTCATGCATATGGTGTTTACTTAGGATTGCTTACAAATCATTGAATCATGTTTAATGGTTTGTTTTAATTTTTTACCAAAATACGGTAAATGAAATTCATTCTTTTTTCATGAGAAGTATGTTTGGATTTTTATCATTTGAAAAAGCTTGGATTCAACCAAATCCAAGCTTTTTCAATGGTTCAAACCATTATTTTTTTAAATCTCTTTTTGTTACTTCGCTTCTAATGTTTACATCTTTAGAGAACTCAGTATCTTTCTTCAGATTGTTAGGATATTTGTTGTTACGTTCTCGATTATCATTTCTGTTCGTCATAAATGATCCTCCTTTTGTTAAGGTTTGTACCTATTTTTTTACGAAAGAAACCATTTCATACAGGATAATTTGTTATTCCTATTCCATTTTTTGTGAGATTCCTTTTAGACAAAATACTTTTTGATTAGCACATACTATTTATTGGAGGTGACAAGCATGGGAAATAATCAAAATCCGTTCACAACAAAGAAGCGTAATGCTAACGGACAATATGATAAGGAAGCACATAGCATTGACAGTCATGGGAACTATGTACCAAATACACCAACGAATGATGCAATTCTTCGTGCTGAAAGAGCAAAAAAATGACTGTCCTGAAGGATCAATTATTAGAATTAGTACCGGAATCGGTAAAAAAGTTGCTTCAAAAAGAGATGCTAGATGGAAATCGATGTCTTATTGATTTCATTGTAGATGATGCAATTGCTTATGAATTTGAACCAGAACAAGTAGCTCCCTGTATTATGGCAGCTTATTATGTTTACGCATCAACGGCCTATCCAAGTGAAATGGAAGAAGAATGGAAGCTAGAGTTAGTTTTTCACGCAGCTACTCGTTCGGCGATGAAGCTTCTGTCTTACGGTAAATATAAAGCGGAACGATCTGAAAGTGGATGGATGAGGTATGAAAATTTTTAAGTAACGTTCGCTAATGAACAATTACATTAAGATAATCTTGACATAAAAAAGTCCGATTGTAACCGTATTAAGGTTATATCGGACTTATAATAAACGTAATTTTGGAAGGAATAGAATCCTTTGAGAAGTGAATCAATACCGCTTTTAGCTTACCACCTGCTGCAATTGAGCCCGCTACGTGAGTTCCATATCCCCCGTGATCCTTCACATCAGCAGAATTACCTGTTTTAGTTTCGTCCACGTGTAGCTTTTGAATAAAGTTTGATTAAATTAACTTAATAAACCTTGATAAAAGAGCAAATAGAAAAAGCGTGTTTTGAAAAAAAGATTGATCAAAACACGCTTTTTCTATATTCAATTGAATCATCCTTTTATAAAAAAGTTTGATAATTTTTGTGATCCCTGCTCAATTAAAGCGCCCTTTTATTAAACAATTGGTTAAAATTTTATTGTTGAAAATTAATTAAAGACAGGGGTTCTCTAGGATAATCCTAAGTATAAATAATATTGTAAGTCGGTTTGACAACTCCACTAGAGTACTGTTTCATGTCC
>NZ_JAKUFS010000025.1 GCF_022663535.1 Bacillus cereus group sp. BfR-BA-01380
ATTTTTGTTTGTGTGGTTACTTACAATTATAATGGATGGGCGATTTTTTTGTATACTCAAAAAAGAAAGGGCTGCCCATAAGTCGGTTTCACCGACTTATGGGACAGCCTCCTTTTTACTTATCATGTTTTCCCTTTTCTTTTTCATCATGTTTGGAAGAATTGCCATGCTTTTCTTCTTTTTTCTGCTCTTTTTGCTGCTCTTTTTGCTCTTTTTCATGATCTTTCTGTTCTTTTTTCTGTTCTTTTCTTTGCTCTTTGTCGTCTTTGTTCTGTTCTTTATACTCTTGTTTTTGTTCTTTATCGCTGTTTTCTTCTCTATGACCGTTATTTCTTTCTGGTTGCGGCGACGATGGTTGTACGTGAGCTGGCTCTTGTTCTATTTTTTGTTGCTCTTTCGGCTCATTTCTTTTTTGTTGCACAGAAGAAGAGGAATTCGATGGCGAATCTGAATTAGATGATGAATCCGGCTGCGAATGTACTTCCGGATGTTGTTCCTCTTGTACTTGCGGCGATGCAGGTGAAGCAGACGATTTCTTCTTCTCATTTTCCTGTTTTAGATAAATCCCTGTACTGATTCCTTCTTTTTGGGCATTCTCCCGTATCTGCATAGTACTTTCCTGATATGTGACTGTAACATGTTGTTTGTCATACTCTCTCTTTAACTCTTGTATAGCCTTCTGCAGTTGCGGCTCTAGCGATTTTTCTTTTGCAACAGATGTTAGCATGACTTGCTTGTCGCTCGTTAAGTATCCATCCTCTTTGCTTTGCTTTACAATCGCACGCACTACGTCTTGCAAAGGCTCATTTTTCCAATGTTTTATTTCTTTTAAAATACGCTTGCCATCCTCATTGCAAGCTCGTAATTCCGTAACACGAAGATCCTTTGTCACACTCGCTTCTAAGCTCGGGTTAATATCGATAGAAACATAGGCAAGCGCTTGTTCTTCAGGCCGATTGAAGAAAAACAAAAAGACACATAGAAAACAAGCAAAAATTAGCGATGCCGGTTTTAATATAGAAGGAACTGAAAAAGACACTAGTCTTTTTTCTTGTTCATGAAATACGATTTCCTGTCCGATTATATAAGAGCTCAACTTTTTCTTACAATTAATAAATTCTCCATCCGGTGTCAGAACAACTATACTGCGTTTTTTTATATCCATCACAATTCCCTTATTCATTACTCTGCCCCCCCTCTTATATATTCTTGAATGTATATGTAGTTGTTTACAAAAATAATGCACATTGCAATTATGTATTTCCTATGCCTCTCTAGCGTTTTACGACTTGTTCTAACATGCGGTTCAATTTGTTTGAGAGGTAACTTTTTCTTTCGGAACAACTCTTCTATCATTTTCTCTTCTTTTATAATAATCTTTACAATTTCTATTAAATGCTCCCGCGTATCACGGTGCTTCGGAGACTCCTTCGCAAGCTCGGCAAACGAGATTTTAAACTCAGATAGCACGCGTTGAAAATGAAGAATTTCCTCTTTTCGATTGCTGTTTTCTATCTCTTTCATATATTCCGTAAGTGCTGCCTGCATTTCCATAGTTTCCTCTTGCTGGTCTTCTTTTAAAAAGACGAGGTTATGTCTAGACTCCTTACGTATATAATCAATTACATCTCTTTTTATAAGAAGCTCAGCAAACGAAAGAAAAGATTTCCCTTTTTTATATGAATATTGTTCAATGGCTTGATGAAATGCAAACAGTCCAATGCTGTATTCATCGTCCTGCTCCGTAATATAACGACGACAGACAGCCGAAATCGATTTTAGAATAAAAGGCCGATACTGAACGATAAAAGCTTCCTTATCCTCTTCATTTTTTTGTATATTTAGTACTACATCTTCTATTGCCGCTTTTTTTACGACTTTCATCAATAAACTTAACACAGGTAATCCCTCTCCTCCTCTCTGCTATAAATAGCAAAACGGTCACTAAAGAAGTGACCATTTTACTACAGTATTCCCCTACTTTTCTTAGTGCTTTTCTTTATGTTTCTCTTCCTGTTTGTCTTCATGTTTGTTTTCTTGTTTGTTTTCTTGTTTCTCTATATGTTTTTCTTCATGTTTTTCATGACCGACTTTTTTACCGTTATCTTCATGATTTTCCTTTTGTTTGGATTGCTCATGATTCTCATGAGACTCAACAGCTTTATGTACTGGTTGTACTGGTTGTACTGGTTGTGCCGGTTGTGCCGGTTGTGCTGGTTGTGCTGGTTGTGCTGGTTGTGCCGGTTGTGCTGGTTGTGCTGGTTGTGCTGGTTGTGCTGGTTGTGCTGGTTGTGCCGGTTGTGCTGGCTGTGCTGGCTTGTTTTCCTTTGCAGCAGCACGCTCTTGCTTTTCTTGCGCTTTTTCTATTTTAGCAGCAATTTTTGCAAAACTCTTCTCTATATTTTTGGTAATTGCAGCTTTCGCTTTCGGATTTTTCACTTTATCAAGCACTTTTGCTAATGCTTCGATATTGTTTCCGATGTGCACTTTTACTTTTTCTGCTTCTGTTTTTTCTTTATCAGCTGGCTTTTTTGTTTCTTCTTTTTTTGCTTCAGCAGTTTTTTCTGTTTCTTCTTTTTTTGCTTCAGCAGCTTTTTCTGCTTCTTCTTTTTTTACTTCAGCAGCTTTTTCTGCTTCTTCTTTTTTTACTTCAGCAGTCTTTTCTGCTTCTTCTTTTTTTACTTCAGCAGTCTTTTCTGCTTCTTCTTTTTTTGCTTCAGCAGCTTTTTCTGCTTCTTCTTTCTTTACATCAGCAGTTTTTTCTGTTTTCGTTTCTCCTGAAAGTTTATCCGCTTTTTCTAAGTTTTCAGCTGCTTTTTCTAATGCATCTTTTGTGAAATCATCTTTCCCCTTTTCCATTAACACACCCGCTTCAGCAATGCGTTCTGCAGCTTGTTCAGATAGTAACTTTGCCTTGGCTAAATCATTGCTTGCAAGCGCCATTTTTATATCTTCCATCATCGTTTTTACGAAATAAAAGAAATCACCTTGCACTAAAGCCGGCTTTTCTGTCTCTGTTGTTTTTACTGTATCTGTGTTACTGCTAGCATACGCCGCCGTCCCCATTAAAAATGGACTGCATGCCATCATTGTTACCATAGTTCCTTTTAGTAATATCTTTTTCATGTCATTTTTCCTCCATTTGCTTTCTTCACTATACATATTCGGAGGGAAAATAAGTTTTATGGGGGTTAAAAAATATTTTTTATGTAATAAAAATAAGTTTTCGAAAAAAATAAAGAGTTGACTACTTATCAACTTTTAAGGTTACTTATTTTTATAAACAATCTTTTTTTCAAAATAAACAGCATACAATAAAGTGAAACTTCCATCAGTGGGGTTTTCTTCATCCCCCACCTATCTTCTTTAGAAAAGCGGAAGTGGCTCGTCCAGAATGCGAGGGGGATGGAGCTTCTGACGCAGAGGTGTTTTTTACCTCGTAGGAAGAAGCGAAGCCACCGAACATTCTAGCCACTGGAGCTGGCCAACGATTCTCTCTCAACCTTGAGGTGGGGGTCTTACTGCCCACGAATAGCGGGATAAAAATAAAAAAGAGGTGAAGAGCATGCCTGCAATTGTTGACAGCATTGTCATTTCACGATGTAATGGGACTGTAAATTTAGGAGACAAATACAATGTAAATCCTCAATTCCGCAATAAAGAATATCATGGTTCTGGATCATCAAATGCAGCAAAAACAGTGAAAGTCTTTAATGGGGTTAGTACCGCAAATGTCTTTGATAATGATCTAACTGATCAAGATACAAAATTCACATTGTAAAAAACGAAATAAAGACCCCTTTTTTTAAGGAGGAGACCAGAGTATCTGGCCGCGCATAGAAATGGTCAGATGCAAAGTTGAATACAAAAGGAGAAAACCAGTACAAGTCATCTCTCCATAACAGCAACTTATATGTAAAAAAACAGAAATGGATGTATAACAAAAAAGAACAAGTAGCTTCCTAGTATTTATACTAGAAATCTACTTGTTCTTTTCTATTTTTAGCCTCGATACACAATCACTGTTCATAACGACTATTTCTTCTTATATTCTTCAAACGTATGAATTCTTTCAAAAATTGGAGGATGCGTATACATGAAAAATTTCACCAAAGCCGGCGGGTTCACTTGACTTAAGCTCGTCTTCGATAAATATTGAAATGTTTTAACTCCCGACTGACTATCCTTTGTCATGTCTAATGCGTATTGATCGGCTGCCCTTTCTTCAACGCGTGATACGTAATTTGTGGCAGGACTTACCGCAAAGGAAAGCACCGAAGAGACAAGGAAAAATAGTGGTAAAACTGAGAAACTAGCAATTTTTGAAATATGCAGTGTATCGCCCCATTTACGAATACACGCTTGAATAATACGGCTAATGAGGTACATACCAACGAAAGTTAAAACGATATAACTTCCAACACCCCAGTATATATGTTTCATCACGTAATGACCCATTTCATGCGCCATAATAAATAATATCTCTTTATCTTTTAACTGCTCGAGCGTCGTATTCCATAAAACGATGCGAGAATTTGAGCCAATTCCCGTTACATATGCATTTAACGCATTTGTTTTCTTTGACATATCCACTTCATATACATGCTCTGTTGGAATATTCGCTTTGTCCGCTAATGTTAAAATCTTTTTCTCAAGCTCCTTATTATGTAGCGTTGAAAAATCATTATAGAGCGGATCAATGACTACTGGTTGAATGAATGTTAAAAAGATCGTGAATGGAACAGAAAGCGCCCATCCGTACAGCCACCAGCGTTTCGGATATTTTTTAATGAGCCATAATAACACCGTCACAATCAGAAACATAAGCAAAAAATTGACCCAAAAATCAAGTATATGCTCCTTTATCCAATTTGCTGTTGATTGTGTTGAAATGCCGTAATCAACAGATATTTGATGACCAATCCATTGCAGCGGCAATGCGAGCACCGTTGTCACAAGAGATAAATAAAACAAATAAATCGCAATTTGTAGTACGCGGAATTTTGTTGTATCTTTCGCCCATTGTTCAAACCGCTTCGATACACCGAAAATGAGTACAAATAATAAAACAATCCATTGCAGCGGCGTTGCTAAAAAAAATAATAAATCCTTTACCCGCGAGTAATCTTGACTAAGTGTCAACTCCCTTGCATTCATAAACGTTGCTGGATCTGCACTCGTTCCTTTATACGCTTCCGGTATGATCTCATGACTCCATCCAAATAAGTACCAATATATAAATAATGCAAATAGAGCGTACAAAAAAAGTGTCCAACTCATCACTTTTCGCATGATTTCTCCTCCTCATCGCTGCCTGTCTATTATTATTGTAGTTCGTTCCTCGAAAAATAGAACAAGCTAATACACGAATTGTCATGTAATATTCACTCATTCCTTCCTTATTTTTCAGATTTTTCTTATAAAATAAAAATTGGGAGGGATTGGAATGAAGAAGTTATACATTACTTTTACGCTAGGACTTATTATCGCAATCGGGATTGGAATTTTTTATTTTACCAGTTACCGAAAAGCATCAGCGGAAATACCAAAGGGGATTGTTATGGAAGATGTAAACGGAGCATCTGTATCATTTGATCAATTACCGAAAAAATTAAAATTAGTAGAATTTATGTATACAAAATGTCCAGATATTTGCCCTGTTACAACATACAAAATGAAACATTTACGCGATGAACTTGTAAAACAAAAAGTGTTCGGAACAAAAATCGAATTTATTACGATTACCATTGATCCGAAATATGATACGAAAGAAGTGCTAGAGCATTACTCCAAAACATTTGATATGAAGGAAACAACAGGTTGGCATCTGCTGCGCGGCGATGAGGAAGAAACGAAACAACTAGCCGAATCTTTTAACTTCCGCTACCGCGACCCTGGAAGCGGCCTTTACATTCATACTTCTAACTCTTACTTACTAGATGAAAATAATCGTTTAATTGAAGTATTCGGTATGGGAGAGCGCGGGTTTGATAGTAAAGAAGTGTTAGAGAAAATTAAGAAAGCGATGTAAATACAAATGAAAAACCCCCTTTCTTTTTAGGCGGGCACATTTTTTCTTTATAACAGGGACTTGTATGTAAAAAACCAAAACAGATTTATATAAATAACACGATATCGACGCTTTTTTAAAATATATCGACGCAAATGGTACTTTTATCGACGCTTTTTTAAATATATCGACGGTTCGACAGAGAATATCGACTCTTCGACTACGTTCGACATGTATGCACAGTAAAAAGACTGAGCCAAAAGGCTCAGTCTCATTGTATTTTATTGTTTCTTCTGCACTGGCAGCCAAATCTCCAATTGTGCAAGATCATGTTTATCTGCATGGCAGCGCTCATCGTATAATTCAAACTCTACAACACCAGCGTGCTCGTAGCCGGAATGCGGGAACCATTCTGTAAAGATCGTATTCCACGTTTGCTGAATAGATGGAACCATCTCTTCATGCGGAACTTTTGGCGTTGTAAATACTGCGTACGTTGCTTCAGGGAATGTGCGGCACGCCAGCTCACTTGATACACCATCAAAGCTTGTTGCTTCCATCCCAATAATATACGTAAACTCCCCTGTTTCTAAATTAAAATCCGTACACATCCCTAACTCTACAAACTCATTCGTATGCTTACGGTTTGGAATGTTTTCCGACAAATTATTTTGCAAATAATTTTGCCACATGGCTGGGATATCTTTCAGGTTTTTTCCGTCTTTGCTCGTTGTCTTCATTTCATACCCAATCACTTGAAAAGCTGGCTTTGTTTCTATACGAAATTCCATTTTGATTCCCCCTAAATACGGATTATATTTTCGCTGCATCACATTCACCTTGGAATATAACGGTGTTTGAATCTCTTGCTTTTGATATGCACTCGGCGTCATATGAAACAGCTTTTTGAAGGCGCGCGTGAACGTTTCATGAGATTGAAAGCCATGCTCTAGTGCGATGTCTAGAATTTTTTCCTCTGTGTGAGAAAGCTGATAAGCTGCCCGGGCGAGCCTTCTCTTTCGTACATACTCCATCACAGAGTCTCCTACTAGTGCTTGAAAAACGCGGTGGAAATGATAATCCGAAAATCCTGCCGTGCGCGCAAGATTCGCTAACGTTTGCTTTTCCATCACATCTTCTTCAATAGAATCAATTACTTTTTGAATTTGTATTTCATAACATCCCATCTCTGTTCACCTGCCTTATATGTATTATGATAAAGGGAACTTGTGTTTTCTTCTTGATGTTTTTTGCTTTTATTTTATGAAAGCATCACTTGGAGATATAGAACTATGGAACTGGTTCAATCGTCCACTTTCTGAATAGAAAGAAAGCTGCCTCATCAGCAGCTTTCTCCCTATCTATTATATTTTCTTTAATTCACTACCAAGAAATTTCGCAATTTCTAACATGCCGTATTTCCCAACAACCGCTTCAGCATCAGCATTGTAGTTTGTATTCGTATTTATATCATAGGTGAAAATTTCACCATCTGCATTTCGAATGAACTCAATGCCCGCGATCGCTATATCGTTAGCAGCCAAAACAGCCTCATATTTTTGAATGATTGGGTCATCAAAGCCCTCAATAATTTGAAACTTCGGTTTTTCCGGCGCTATCTCTCCAACTGGGCAGAACAAATCGCCAATTTGACAAGCATCAGCTGGGCATAATTCAAAGCCTTTCGATGTATCAACTTGAACTGCATACACAAACTTTCCGCCTACAAACTCACAACGCGTAATATAAGGTTCAGGAGCTTGTATATATTCTTGAATCAGTGTAATACCATCTACTGGTTCTTCAAACGCTGCACTTTCTACATAATCTTTTAAAGAAGCAACAGACTGGAACAGTTGAACCCCTAACCCTTTTCCAGCGCGGTTATGCTTCGTAATGAATGGACGTCCTTCAAATTGCGCTGCCGCTTCTATAATATGTTCCTTACCAACAGCGGCAATTGTCTTTGGCGTACGAATTCCTTGTGCGTTCAGCGCCATATATTGTGCCACTTTACTTACTTCAAGCTGCAATGCTCTGCTTCCGTTGAACACCTTTCGATTATGTTTCTCTAACCAAGCTAATACAGCAGCCGTAAACTCTGGTGCAAAACGGTGATTTCTTGTATGAGAAGAAGCGCTCATACGATTATAAAATACCCCCTGCGGTGGAACAGACGAAAGATCAACATTCCCTTTGTCTAAATGCCATTCTTCATAAGGAAGACCGAGTTCTTCCAGTCTTCTCGTTAGATGCCTTGTCCACTCAGTGTTTTCATGAATAATGTGAACTTTCCCCATAGAAATACCCTCTTTCTAGATGTAATAGTTTCATTATACTATTTGTACAATAGAGAAAAAAGCTGTTCAAAAATTTTACTTGGAACAGCTTCTTTACCTGAAAGAGGGTTAAAAATATTGAATGCTTTCGACTTACAGTACCAATCTAGTGAATAACCCCCTCCTTATCCACCTTACGGTCTGATTGAAGAAGGGGCTTCCTGTTTCTTAGACCGTTGCATAGCGGGGGGTGTCCCACTGCGTCTTACACAGTCTCCGCAGGCGTAGATTATACTGTTCGGACATAACCTTGCCCTACAGTTTGTAGACTTAGTTTGTGATAAGCAATTCTTCTAACCCTTTTTGTAAGATGTTCCGGCTCGCATTATAGTCTCTATCTAATACCGTTCCACACTTTGTACAAATGTGAGTACGAATGGAGAGGGACTTCTTCACGCGATTCCCACAAACAGAACAGTCTTGTGAAGTGTACTTTGGTTCTACTTTGATCAGCACACCGCCATGATTTTCACATTTGTAAGCAAGCATGTTTCGAAACATTCCCCACCCTGCATCAGAAATAGACTTCGATAACTTTCTATTTCTAACCATGTTACGAATATTAAGATTTTCTACAACAATAACAGAATGCTCTTTCGCTAGATTGTAACTGAGTTTATGAAGAAAATCTCTGCGCTGGTTCGCTACTTTTTCATGTAGCTTGCGAACACGCTCGATTTGTTTTATGAAGTTAGCAGAACCTTTTTTCTTCTTAGAAAGTTTCCGCTGTGCTTTCTTTAATTGTTTTTCTTTTTCACGGAGAAATCTAGGGTTTTCATATTCTAAACCATTAGAAAGAACGGCATACTTATGTAATCCCACGTCAATTCCTATCGCACGATTGGTATCGATATCAGATGGTACCACTTGTCTTTCGACACTGAAAATAGCATACCATCTTTTCCCTTGGCGTTTGAGAATCAGTTGCTTGATTGTTCCTTCGAGTGGTCTATGTATTAGGATATCTATTTCTCCCAACTTTTTATTGTATAACTTATCGTTATCAGAAAAAGACATGGCATAACGATGCTTTCTGTTTGGTTTGAATCCAAATTGCGGAAACGTCATACTATTGTAGTCTTTATACTTTTTCTGTTTTGGATACTTTGCATCTTTACGAAAGAAATGATCAAATGCTTTTTTCAGACGTACAAAAACTTCTTGCAAAGGCTGAGAAGGCATCTCTTTTAGAAAAGGATACGTCTTCTTGTCCAATGTAAGTTGTCTTTGCATGTCATAACGATCGTAATTTTCTTTGTTTTGCTTATATTTCCGTTCTTTGTCTAGCAAGGCAGAGTTGTAGGTTTGACGACAATATTGTAGCCAACGGTCTAACACCTCTTTTTGTGCTTCTGTTGGAAAGATTTCATATTTTTGATTCAACAACACTGTCATCCCCTCCTATTCGTTTTGCCCTTGTGTTTTGATGTATTGTTTTAGCATTTCTAATGGCGCACCGCCCACAGTCGATAAACAATAACTTTGAGACCCAAATCATTCTTTACATACATTCTATCTGATTTGAGGAAATTCCTTTTTCATTCCTTTGGCTTACGCCAACCAAAATTCATCCCCTCCCTACTCATTGGGCTTCACACCCTTTTCATTCCTTGAGGAAGGGGAATTCTTTTGGAAATCTATTAAACTGTTATAGTAGTACCATCGAATTTCGTAAACGTGAATCCACAAAACCGTTCATTATAAGTTGCTTTATAAGCGTGAAGAATTCCAATTGCTACTGCTTCACCTAGCTTTAGACCTTCACTCATATCAGAACGCCAGTGGACACCAGCTATATTGCGCCCAATCCCAATATTAGAAGCAAGTTTATTTAATTCGTCTCCCACTCTCAAAGGTTGTCCTAAATAAGGAAGCAAAGAAAGACCATCAGCGCTCGCTACAACCGGCTGTGGAATGACAAATGATTCATTAAAGAAGGCCTTCAATACCGTAACGCCAGCACCCATAATACAAGCATGACCAGAGGGATATGCTGGATGAGTCGGACACCCTTCTGGGTAAGCCATGGGTAACAAATACGTACCAAATCGGTTAAAGACTTCAGAAACAACCTGCGAATTCAATAATTCTGAATGAATTGGATAATGAACAGCACCTGTTAACTCATTATGAACACGGCCCCCAAATTCTTCGGGACGAATTCTGCGATGAACTAAAAATTTTTGAAACCAAGCCGCTTCGAGTGCTGTCTTTGCCGTTCTACCTACTAAATCTAAAATATGCGGAGCACCAAAGGTAGCAAAACCCTTTTGCGTTTTTGAATGCAAATACGGATTACTTTGCGACAATGCCGCTCCTCCAAAACTAAGTAACATTAAACATGCAGAAAGACAAGCTTGATAGGAAAAATCTTGATGAACAAATTCACCTAAATCACGTCCATTACGAATATAGCGTGAAGTAGAATCAAATAACATGTTTTGCGAGGATGAACCATTTTGAATATTCAGCCATTCTTCATAAGAAGTCATATAATCTTTATCCGGCAAGGCAATGCGATATTTTTGAACCATTGTTGCCGCTCCATAAGGTATGTCTTTCCACAAAAATTGAGAGATATAAGGACCCGTTAAATCGCCAGATGTTTCACCGCGGAACAAGGTCCCTGTCGTAACGACTCCCCCAACTTTTGGACCACGAAAATCTGAAAAACTTGAGAGATCAGAAGCAGCAGCGATAGCAAGTGGATTCGTATCATACTCTGTAAAAGGCACATCACGTAATAATGCATGCCAATATAATTCAGCTATTTCACTTGCTTCCCAGGCACTACTAAACATCGGAGGTACAGCTACACTTAAATGATGGCTATCTGCTCCTTCTAACCCATAAGCATATGCAGCTTGCGGATTAGCTAGTTTCGCAGTCCCACCTAAAATTAAGCGCTCAAAAACACTTGATTTTCCCTTCTTCAGTGCTTTAATCCATTTTTTATAAGCGGGCAATTCAACTTCTCCGTAATCATTATGTGGTAAAGCTTTAGAAAAATTAGCAATTTTATTAGAAAAACGTTTTTCATCTCCATTACATAATTGTTTTGGCACAGAAAGACGCTTTTGGTAAATTGCCGCTTCCATACGAATTTCTAGCGCCTCATCGCGACGCTTACCTGGACATATAGGTCCTATTTCACATTCTTTTTCTTTCTTCGATATATCCGCATACGGATATCCAGAATTGTTTACCTGATTACAATCTTTGCTCATTTACTACCACCTTATCGCACTCTGAATTTGTCCTAACTTAAACCATTGTGATTCATTTCATTTGAATTCTATTTAATATATTCATATATTCCTAATTACGGTACTAAATAGACTGCCTTTTTATTAAATTATTAATGGTTAATTGAATGGATTAAGCTTTTATAATGAACAATTTTGAGTGCTGTTCGGGCATTATAAAGTAAAACCACTATCTACAATTCTTTCATCTAGCTTCTTCAAATGATCCATATTTGACTACCTACGGGTTAAATCACAAAATCCTCCGGAACAAACACTTTCACTTCTTTCGGACGCACATATACTACCTCTCCTGCCCGAACATGTAACTGTGTAAATTGCTCCTTGCCTACTTCCGCTTCTAAATACTCTTCCGTTCCTAAGCGCTGCAATTCAATATATACAACCGGACCAACTGCATGTATATATGTAACTTTTGCTTGAATTGCATCTTCACTTTGTTTTGTACATTCAATTGACAACTGATACGGACGCACATAGGCAATCGCATCTGTATCTGAAACATGCGTATGCTCCGGCGCTTCTAATTCAATAGATCCTAAATTCAGTTTTCCTTTATGAACACGACCGTGAAATAAATTCACATTTCCAAGAAAGTCATATACAAACGGACTAGCTGGATTATCATACACATCTTCTGGTGTACCCATTTGTTCAATGCGTCCTTCGTTCATGACAACAATTCGATCCGCAACATCCAATGCTTCTTCTTGATCATGCGTGACAAACACACTCGTAATTTGAAACTCATCATGCAATTTTCTGAGCCATCTTCGCAATTCTTTACGCACCTTTGCATCTAATGCACCAAATGGTTCATCAAGCAGCAAAATTTTCGGTTCGACCGCTAAAGCTCTCGCTAACGCAATTCGTTGTCTTTGCCCCCCGGATAACTGCTCTGGATAACGCGCCGCAAAACCATCCATCTTCACAAGTTTTAATAACGCAAGTACCTTTTCTTCTATTTCCGCTGCTGACGGTCTTAATTTCTTTTTACGCACTTTTAATCCAAACGCGACATTTTCAAAGACATTCATATGTTTAAACAAGGCATAATGCTGAAACACAAAACCAACTTGCCGATTTTTCACATGAATATCCGTTAAATCTTCTCCCTCGAATAAGATCGCCCCTTGATCCGCTTGTTCTAACCCCGCAATAATTCGTAATAACGTCGTTTTCCCGGAACCAGATGGACCTAACAGCGCAACGAGTTCCCCTTTCGGAATTTCTAGATTAATTTGCTGCAGAGCTTGAAACGTACCGTATTGTTTCCATACATTTTGAATGTGAATACTCATCCTAATGTCTTCCTTTCCATTCAATCCAGTTCTTTATAATTAACGTAACGATCGCAAGCAATGACATTAATGACGCAACCGCAAATGCAGCGGAAAATTGATATTCGTTATATAAAATTTCAATATGAAGCGGCATTGTATTTGTAACGCCTCGCACATGTCCTGATACAACAGAAACAGCTCCAAACTCTCCAATCGCGCGGGCATTACATAAAATCATGCCATAGAGTAACCCCCATTTTATATTAGGCAATGTAACAAGAAAGAACATCTTCCAGCCGCTTGCTCCTAGTGATAAAGCCGCTTCTTCTTCACTTGTTCCTTGCGCCTCCATGACGGGAATTAATTCACGTGCTACAAAGGGGAATGTGACAAACACAGTGGCAATTACAATACCCGGTACAGAAAAAATAAGCCGCACACCATGCTCCATGAGCCACGCCCCTAGTTCACCGCGAGGCGTAAATAGTAAGACAAAAACTAACCCGGCAATAACCGGCGAAACAGCAAAGGGCAGTTCAATGAGTGATAAAAGAAATTGTTTCCCTCTAAAGCGAAATTTTGTAATCAGCCACGCTGCCGCCACGCCAAATATCGTATTCAGCGGAACAACGATGAGGGCAACAATTATTGTGAGACGAATAGTAGAAACCGCCTCACGATCTGTAATAGCGGCAATATACACATTCATCCCGCGTTCAAATGCCTTCATAAAAATCGTTGCTAACGGCAACAAAAGAAATACAGACAAATATATAACAGTGACCGCAATGAAAATGATGCGAATCACTTTCGATTCTGTAGTAACGACAGGTGTCTGAACTGTTTTTTGCTTAATCGGTTTCACGAATGACGGTTCCATCCTTTCCTCCCCTTTCTATTCATTTTGTAATCCACGTTTTTGACTCCAGCCTTGAATGATATTAATAGTAAAAAGGAAGAAAAGAGAGACAACCAGCATGACCGCTGCCACAGCTGTTGCACCTGCATAATCGTATTGTTCAAGTTTCGTCATAATCATCAGCGGCGCAATTTCTGTTTTAAGCGGCATATTTCCAGCAATAAAGACAACAGATCCGTATTCTCCTAGCGCTCTTGAAAAAGCTAACGAAAATCCTGCTAATAAGGTCGGCAAAATTTCTGGAAACACAACCTTCCAAAATATTTGTAAACGTGATGCTCCTAAACTAGCTGCTGCTTCTTCCACTTCCTTCTCCATATTTTGTAAGACAGGCTGCACCATACGAACTACAAAGGGCAATCCAATAAAAGTTAAAGCTATGGTAATCCCAAGTGGCGTAAACGCTATTTTGATATGAAACACATCAAAAATTTTTCCAATCCAGCCGTTTTGAGAATACAAAGTTGTAAGCGTAATACCCGCAACCGCAGTTGGCAAAGCAAAAGGTAAATCAATTAACCCATCCAGCAGCTGCTTTCCTGGGAACGAATAACGAACAAGTACCCAGGAGATTAATAGACCAAAACAAATATTTACAAGCGCCGCTGCCAATGAAGTTGTAAAACTAATTTGATAAGAATGCAAGACTCTTTCACTTGTGATAACTTGAAAGAATTTGTTCCATCCTAACTGAGAAGTTTGGATAAAAACGATAGATAATGGGATTAAGACAAATAAACTTACATATAACATCGTAAATCCAAGAGAAAGCCCAAACCCGGGTAAGATTCGCTTCCTATTATTCTTCCTCACATTCTTTCACCTCATTTCCTCAGCTACTGCTATTATTTTTGATAGATTTTATCAAACACACCACCATCATCGAAATGCGTCTCTTGCGCCTTTTTCCACCCGCCAAACACCTCATCAACTGTAAACAATTGTACGTTTGGGGACTGCGATACATATTTTTCAGCTACTTTTTGATCGCGAGGACGATAAAAGTTTTTCGCCGCAATCTCCTGCCCTTTTTCCGTATACAAATATTCAAGATATGCCTCAGCTATTTTACGCGTTCCCTTTTTATCGACAACTTGATCCACGACAGCTACTGGAGGTTCAGCGAGAATACTAATAGATGGTGTGACAATTTCAAACTTGTCTTTCCCTAGTTCTTTTTGTGATAGTAATGCTTCATTTTCCCAGGCAATAAGAACATCCCCAATCCCTTTTTCTACAAAAGTAGTCGTTGCCCCGCGTGCCCCTGAGTCCAGCACTTCTACATTTCTATATAGCTGACTTACAAATTCTTTTGCCTTCTCTTCGCTATTGTTGTTTTTTTTCAAAGCGTATCCCCATGCACCTAAATAGTTCCAGCGAGCGCCTCCCGATGTTTTCGGATTTGGCGTCACAACAGAGACCCCTTTTCTCGTTAAATCATCCCAATCTTTAATTTTTTTCGGATTCCCTTTTCGCACAAGAAACACGATTGTCGATGTGTACGGAGTCGAGTTATTAGACAAACGTTTCTGCCAATCTGCCGGTAACAGTTTCTTCTTACTAATAGCGTCAATATCATACGCTAATGCAAGCGTCACAACATCCGCTTCTAGCCCATCAATAACCGAGCGCGCCTGACTGCCCGATCCTCCATGAGATTGCTTCACAGTAACCGTTTGACCACTTTTTTCTTTCCAATATGTAGCGAAATCCTTGTTGAAATCTTGATACAATTCTCGAGTTGGATCATACGATACATTTAAAAGTTCAATAGACTTTCCTGAGTCCGACTGACTAGTAGATGTTGTCGATGCACACCCTGAAAACAAAAGCACCATCGACAACAAAATACTTGCTCTAATTGATGTTTTCCCCCACAGCTTCATTTAAGACTCCCCCTTGTTTTATCCAATAGAAAAAAGCACACAATCTTTTCACAAAGTGAATGTTGTGCGCCTTCAGTTTCTCTGATCAGCTTTTATTATTTCATTTTTTCGATTATTTCTCTTTATTCTAAATACACAATTCCGATATGTCAACTAAGAAATTGAACGATTTTTACACGAAAAGCAAAACTAACCAATTAGGGGCATTGAAATGGCAAAAGAACCATATAAAATTATGAAAGGAGGAGATTCATAACATGCAGATAATGAACAAACGTTCTCGTGTGAGTATGGTGTATATGATGACCAATAATGCAGTAATAAATCAAATCATTGCCTTTTACAGGGACACGAATGGAATGCTTACCTTTAGGGGTTCCTACCCAACTTATGGAAGAGGTACTGGTATAAGGGAAGTCTCAACTGCAACTGCAAACGATGGCATCGATCCCCTTGCGTCACAAGGTTCCCTAACGGTGTCCCGTGATGGCCGTTTCCTACTTGCAGTTAACGCAGGCAGCAATAGTATCAGTAGTTTCCTGATAACCGACAGCGGAGTACCCGCTCTCGTGGATGTGAAGCCATCAGGAGGTGCTCAGCCCAATAGCGTAGATGTGTTTGGTAATCTTCTCTATGTTTCCAATGTAGGTAATGCCGCTAACAATTTTGCATCCAATATCACTGGTTTTCGTATAGATGATAACGGACACCTTACTCCTATTCCCGGATCAACCCATTCTCTCAGTACTTTCAATGCTCAACCGGCGCAGGTTCTCTTCACTCCAGATGGCAGTAAAATCGTTGTATCCGAGCTTACTTCAAACCATCTCAGTGTATTTCATGTGAATAAAAATGGTACGGTTACAGGACCAATTATTAACGATTCAAGTGGTCAGGGACCGCTCGGCTCTTGTTTTCTATCCTCAGGACTACTTTTAGTTACGGAATCCTTTTCTAGTGCGCTGTCATCATATTCAATGAGCGACAACGGGCTTCTTACTGTTATCAGTGGTTCTGTACTGAACGGTCAGAAGACCACTTGCTGGGTTGCAACAACGAGGAATGAAAGATTTGCTTATACCACCAACACCTTAAGTGGCACCATCACCACATATCGTATAGATTCAAGTGGAACACTATCGGTTGTCGGGCATATTACCAGTACACCAGCAGGTACAGCTACAGGTCTGCCGATAGATGTTGGAGTAAGTAAAGATGACCGCCATTTTTATACACTAAACGGAAATCAGGGTACAGTCTCAGTATTTCATATCCAAGATGATGGTAGTCTTGTTAGATTGCAGGTTGCTGCTTGGACTAAATTTCCTTATTTCGGATCGCAAGGTTTAGCTGTTCTTTGATTCTACTGGGTTCACTCTATTTGGTGGCATAGAAAATAAGACGATATGGACGAGCGAGACCTAAATCATCAAGTTACTGGTGGATTTTTCAAAATTAAAACGCAAACAACATATAAAATTCGTGCATAGTTGTAAATCAAAGCTATCCATTGACAGCTTTTTCTTTTTGTACTATCGGGGTAGGTTAGTTCAAGTAAAATATTTATCTGTGCTCACTTTACTCATAATCACTAACAATAAAGTTGTTAAGAATCATATGTAACGAATGCAACCCTTCGTTTAAAAAGACTGTTCCCACTCTGTTCGTAAAATCCCCATTTTAATTGCATCAAAATATTTACCATCTACCATTCTTGCTTGTCTTATTCTTGCTTCTTCTCTCATCCCTAATTTTTCTGCAACTTTCATCATTCTCACATTTCCGGACCAAGTTGACATCCCTAATCGATGCAATTCAGTAGATTTGAATAAGAAATCAATCCAAAGTTTATAGGCCTCCGTACCATATCCACCGTTCCAGTAATTTTTATCATAAATAACGATACCGGTTTCTAACCAATTCGTATTTTTATCTACCCAATAAGCACCTACTGTGCCAATTAATTGATCTCCAGCGAAGATAACTAGTGTACTAGGCACGTTAGGAATAATTGAAGAGTCTTCCTCCCAACTTTTTAGAAATTCTTCTTTTGTTAATTTAGGTTCGGGTATATACGGACCATTCCATTTCTTCGCTTCTTGTTCCTTCTCTTCATATTTCCAATAGTATAATTCATCAAGATCTCGATGAGTTGCTTCTTTCAATACAATTTTTCGTCCAACGATTTTAATCATAATAAATAACTTTCCTCCTAAGCATCTATCTCATTCATATATTAATTTTATCATAGAATTCAAAACCTCTTCGTTAACTATATAAATAACTTCTTAGCTAAGAAGTTTGTACAGCGTTTCATTTGATTAAGGACACTTTGCAACAAAACCTTACTCTTGATACAATTAATGTAAAAATTGAATCGCATGATTGGAGAGATTTCTCATTAAAAAATTTATAGTATCTTACCTTTATTCTTTAACTAGCTTGATTATTTCGATGAATCTGTTCGGACTGATTATGTCTCCAAGTAAGATAGATTGGCAGGAAGTTTTTGGTCTTACCATAATACTAATAATTTATGGAACACCCATCGTATTAATAGGGTGTATAATTGGCGAATTATTATATAGATACTTTATAATTCCTAAATCAATATCTTTCAAACTAGCTTTCGTTATATATTTTTTATTAGGTAGTATCGTAATGTCATTAAATAAGATTGTTTTTGGTGGAATTCCCCAAAATATTAATGAATTATTCGATTTACAATTCATGATTTTTCCAACTATTTGTTCGATAGTTTTTTTTATAAAAAGAAATACATACAAAGAAACAACAGCAGCTCCAATACAATGAGCTGCTGTTTCATTCCCCTTATACTTGCATCGCTTTTTCTTTTAACGCTCTTCTTAAAATCTTTCCTGTCGTGTTTTTCGGAAGTTCTTCTAAAAACTCAATGCTGCTTGGTATTTTATATTTCGCAAGGTGAAGTGCGCAATACGCCATTAGTTCTTCTACTGTCACATTTGTTGTTTTCGGTACGACGTATGCTTTCACTGCTTCGCCTAAATTTTCATCTGGAACTCCGATTACAACTACTTCCGCGATCGCGAGGGCGATAAAAGTTTTTCGCCGCAATCTCCTGCCCTTTTTCTACAAAAGTAGTCGTTGCCCCGCGTGCCCCTGAGTCCAGCACTTCTACATTTCTATATAGCTGACTTACAAATTCTTTTGCCTTCTCTTCGCTATTGTTGTTTTTTTTCAAAGCGTATCCCCATGCACCTAAATAGTTCCAGCGAGCGCCTCCCGATGTTTTCGGATTTGGCGTCACAACAGAGACCCCTTTTCTCGTTAAATCATCCCAATCTTTAATTTTTTTCGGATTCCCTTTTCGTACAAGAAACACGATTGTCGATGTGTACGGAGTCGAGTTATTAGACAAACGTTTCTGCCAATCTGCCGGTAACAGTTTCTTCTTACTAATAGCGTCAATATCATACGCTAATGCAAGCGTCACAACATCCGCTTCTAGCCCATCAATAACCGAGCGCGCCTGACTGCCCGATCCTCCATGAGATTGCTTCACAGTAACCGTTTGACCACTTTTCCCTTTCCAATATGTAGCGAAATCCTTGTTGAAATCTTGATATAATTCTCGAGTTGGATCATACGATATATTTAAAAGTTCAATAGACTTTCCTGAGTCCGACTTACTAGTAAATGTTGTCGATGCACACCCTGAAAACAGAAACAACGTCGACACCAAAACGCCAGCTTTAATTGATGTTTTCCCCCACAGCTTCATTTAAACTCCCCCCTTGTTTTATCCAATAGAAAAAAGCACACAATCTTTTCACAAAGTGAATGTTGTGCGCCTTCAGTTTCTCTGATCAGCTTTTATTATTTCATTTTTTCGATTATTTCTCTTTATTCTAAATACACAATTCCGATATATCAACTAATTATGAGTACGCCCACTAAACGCTTCTGGGTGAATTCTACAATGAACTACAAATTGTTGAAACCCAGTAACTTCAAGCACTCCCTATTCCGTCCTATCTACTAAATCTAACATGTATGGAACACCAAAAGTAACAAACCCTAATTGAATTAAACTGTTACACTAAATTACAAAAAAATGTCTTTATAATAAATATTATTTTCACTAAAACAAATAACACAGAGAATTGCAATCTTTGTGCCATTCTCTGTGTTTTCATCCGTTAATAAAAATCTAGAATCATTACTTCTTCCAAAAATTAATCACTATATGTTTACAACATTATAGGTTCTTTAATTGTTGGGAAAAATCCTATTCCTATAGCATATTCCAATAATAAATTTATATATTCTTGACTTGGCTCTAAACAAGATATACCTACATGATCTAAATACCTTTGCGTATTTTTACAAGAAGGAATGGATACCGTTCCTTCTTCTACTGCTTCTAATAAAGGCATAATTAATTCTAGTGCTTGTTGATTTTGAGAACTTAAATGAGTAGCAAAGAATTTATCTATATACTCTTGTTCATCCAACAGTCGTATATCATATCCAAAACCTTTTAGATTGTTAATAAATTGCTCCCAATTTAGTTGGACTGGATTACAGATATGCATTGTCTGTCCTATTGTGTTATCCATATAAGATAATTGAGTAATAGCACTACTGCAATAATCCACTGGAGTTAAATCAATATACGTATGAACTTTTGGGGCTGCTTTTGAGAGAAATATCCCTTTCAATAAGCGATAAAAAGCATTTTCATTTATATTATATTGGAATTGTCCAGTAACAGAATCCCCCACCAAATTTCCAACTCGATATATGGTTGCGCGTATCCCTTTTTTTATTGCTTCTCTCACTATTTTTTCGGCTTGAAATTTACTTTCAAGGTACACATTATCTAATATTTGTCCTCTATCAAAGTCTGATTCAAAAAATAAGAATTCATTTGGATCATTTTCAGCATGACCTACCACACTTAAAGTAGATATATAATGAAAACGTGCATCTGCTTTTTTAGCTAACCTTAATAAATATTTTGTAGATTGAACATTTACCTTTTGGAAATGTTCACGTTCTCCATAATGTCTAACATCTCCACCACAATGAATGATAGTATCTAAATCATTTTTTAAAGTATTAATAATTTGTGAAGAAAGACCGAGGTTTATCAAAGATAAATCTCCTTTTAAAAGAATAATCCTTCCTTTCATTTTTGAAAGAATTTCAGTTCCAAAGTAAAATTCCATCCTCTCTTCTAATTTCCCCCCAAGCTCTTGTTTATCATTATTACGCACTAAACAATATATAACCGTTGAAGGTAAATCTAATAATTGCTTTAAAATATGAGCACCTAAATATCCAGTCGCTCCTGTAAGAAGTACTACTTTGGGATATTTGATCAATCCTTTATAAGACATTGATGAAAGATTTGGAATATCATCGTTCTTATTGCTATCTTTTTCACAATAAGAACGATTAGGTACTCTTTCTTCTTTTGTTTCCAAATCACTTATATTTTCAATATGATGCGATAACTTTTCTATTGTTCTATATTGAAAAAAGTCTTGAATTTTAAGGTTTGGGTACAATGATTTTAATTGCACTAAAACTGGCATAATTTTCAGGGAATGTCCTCCTAAATGAAAGAAATTATCCTTAAGACCTATAGATTTAATATTTAAAACTTCAGACCAAACCCTTGCGATATTTTTTTGCACGGTAGTTTTAAGCTCAATTATAGATTCCTCTCTAGAATTATGCTCATCTTTTATTTCTAGCAATTTTCTAAAATCAACTTTTCCATTTGTAGTGACTGGAATCTCAAGTACATGAGTATAATTTCTTGGCAACATATACTCTGGTAATACACTAGATAAATGTGAAGATAAATCTTGATTTGACACTGTTTGATCATCTACTGTTTTATAATATGCTTGTAATAACATCCCATCTTTGCTCGGGATTACAACCGCTTGCTTAATTCTTGGAAACTGTAAAATGGCATCTTCTATTTCTCCTAATTCAATTCGATGCCCCCTTATTTTAACTTGCTTATCTCTTCTGCCCATAAATTCTATATTTCCATTCGGTAACCATTTCGCTAAATCACCTGTTCTATACAATTTATGTTTTGTATCTCCTGAAAATGGATTTGGTATAAATGAACACTTTGTTTTATCTTCTAAATTCCAATATCCTTTCGCTAAACCCATACTATCAATATATAACTCACCTATAACACCAATTGGACAAGGCTGCATATAAGAATTCAATATATAAACTTTCGTATTAGAAATAGGCATACCAATTGGAACATTTTTAAAATCATCATTCACACATGTTGTGATTGGATAGAACATTGCTGTAACAGTTGATTCTGTAGGACCATATTCATTTACAATTTGTATTCTATTTTGAAACATACTTTGCCAATTTTTTATGGCAGTTGCTGACGCAGCTTCTCCGCCCATTATGATCATTCTTAAAGATTTTATCTTTTCAAAGTCTGTTGGAATCAGTGATGTAGATAACTCATTAAAAAACACTGTCGGTACATCTGAAATAGTCACTTGCATTTCTTGAATAGCTTGAATATAGGCTCCAGTTGAATATCGTTGTTCATTACTTAGTAGATATAATTGTGCTCCATTTAATAGAGTTGAAAAAATTTCTGATACTGACGAATCAAAGCTATGTGAATAAAATTGAGTCACTTTATCTACATTTGATACATCAAATACTTCTTTTCTCCATTGAGCTAAATTTAAAACACCTTTGTGAGTTAATAGCGTACCTTTAGGTTTTCCTGTTGATCCTGATGTATAAATAATATAAGCCAAATCATCTGGTTCATTTATAATGTTAATCTCACCATTCACATCAGTTTGTTGTATTTCTTCCATTGTAAAAATATTTATGGCATCTGAATTTAAGTGTTTTTTATATTCATGGTTAGTAATAATCCTACAAGCTTCACTATCTGTTAAGATATATTCAATTCGCTCTTTAGGATACTTCACATCGATTGATATGTAAGCCCCACCAGCTTTTAATATTCCAATCATCGCAACAATACTATCTACACTTCTATCTAAAAATATTGCTACTTTATCGCCTCTCTTTACGCCTTTTTCCCATAAATAATGAGCTACTTGATCGGAATAGTTATTTAATTGCTCATAAGTCAAGGAAGAATGCTCTGTTGATAACGCAATTTGCTTTGGATATAGCTCCACCTGTTTACAAAATTGTTCCTGAATATTTTTGAAATACGGATAAGATTTTTCAGTGTTGTTCACTTTTGTAAATAATTGTTTTTCTCTATTCGATAAAAAATTAAGCTTTTCATATGATACTGTCCGTTGTTTAATAAATCCTTGCAGTATAGTTAAAAAGTTTTGTGCAAATCTTGCAATAGACCCTTTCTTAAATAAATCCATATGATATTCAAATACTACATCCACATGATGTTCACATTCTTCAATAGACATTGAAAGATCAAATTTACTAAATTCCTGCTTAGAAGCTAAGAATTGAAGGCTATATTCATCATTACTTTGTAACATTTCTTTTTGATAGCTAAACATGGTTGTAAAAATTGGATTGCTATTAACACTTCTATCTGGATTTATAGACTCAATTACTTTATCAAATGGATAAGATTGATTTTGAAAAGCATCTAAACATTTCTTTTTAACTATTTGCAATAATTGTTGTAAATTTTTCACATCATATAATTGTGTTCTTATTGCTAAAGTATTTACAAAAAGTCCTTGTATATGTTCAAATGCCTCATGATCCCTTCCTGAAACTGGTGTACCTACAATGATATCTTTTTGGTCAGTTAAATAATGCAATAACTGAATATAAGTAGCAAAAAATAACATATACATGGAAACATTCTCTTGTTCACAAACTTGTTTTAAAGAGTGATGAACTTTCTTATCCACCTGTAGCCTAAATACCCCTCCTTTATTTTTCTTTTTACTAGAATGGTGAAAATCTGTAGGAAGATTTAATACTGGTAACGAGCCATCCATTTCAGAAATCCAATACTTTTTCTCTTTATCCCATTCCCCTGTATCTAATTTCATTTGTTGCCATGCACAATAATCGACATAACGATTATGAATACTAGATAAATTAGGAATTTCTCCCTTATATAAAGTTTGATAGACTGTCATTAATTCATCTAATAAATATTTAAGGCTCCATTCATCTGAAATAATATGATGTAAATTTATATATAGATACGAAGCTTCGTTGTCTATATTAAACAATTGAACACGGAATAATGGTCCTTTTTCCAAGTCAAATGGCAAACAATCCATTTCCTGTATTCTTTTGTTTATATATATCTGTTCCTCTTCTTTAGTAGTTAGAAAAACATCTTCATAATGAAAATGGATAGGAATTGTTTTTAAAATGATTTGTTGCGGTTCTCCATTCTTTTCAACAAAAATTGTCCGCAACATTTCATGCCTTTGAATAAGAAGCTCTAAGCTAGCTTGTAATACATTTTTCTGTAAGCCTGGTTTTATATATAAATGTATAGGGATATCATACACTCTATCTATAGGATTTAATTTATGCAAAAACCACATTCGTTTCTGCGCGTTAGAAAGCTGATAATATTGTTTATCTTTTATTTTGGAAATATTTATATCTATTTTAGTATTTTCATTCTGTTGGTCACTTAATTTCTCAATATAAGCAGACAAACGAGAAATTGTTCGATACTTAAAAATATCTTTAATTTCTAATTTCACATGAAATACTCTTTGAATTTGATTCAATACTTGTACTGCGATTAAAGAATGTCCACCTAGTCCGAAAAAGTCTTCATCTTTACTAATCATTTGTTTTTCTAGTTTTAAAACATATGCCCAAACTCCCGCCAATTTCTTTTCTGTATTACTTGTAGGTGGCATATACTGATCAGCTTTTTTTTCAAGCAAAGATGTTATTTGCATCTCTAATTTCTTTCTATCAATTTTTCCACTTGGTGATAATGGAAATGTTTCACACTGAAATAAATAATTTGGAATCATAAAATCTGGTAGTTTTGTATTTAAGAATTCTTTTAATTCATCATCTTTAATAACTTTATTATCTTTGGATACATAAAAAGAAACCATTTTATCGTTTTTATAAACAAATGATACTGTATCTTCTACTTTTGGATGTTGTAATAATACTTCTTCAATTTCACCAAGTTCAATTCTATATCCTCGTAATTTTACTTGATTATCTTTTCTACCCAAAAACTCTACATTTCCATTTGGTAAAAGACGGGCTAAATCACCAGAACAATAAAACACTTTATTGGAATTTTTCAACAAGTCAGAAGTAATGAACGCTGCTTTCGTTTTTTCTTCTTGATTGATATAGCCTTTCGCAACACCTTCTCCACCAATATATAGTTCCCCAATTACATTCGGAGGACATAAGGTACCAGATGGACTTACGATAAAAACTTCACTATTATGAATTGGTCTACCGATGGGAATGATAGACTGTTCATCCAATATCTCTTCTTTAATTTCATGCATAGTTGTACATACAGTTGCTTCTGTAGGCCCATATGCATTAATAATCGGAATTTTTAACCCCATTTTTTCTTGCCAGTTACGAACTGATTCAGCAGGTAATGTTTCTCCTCCAACAAATATACATTTTAAAGAATGCAGATTACATAACATATCTTTTGGCATCGTTACTAACAGTTTAAAAAATACAGTCGGTAATATACAATAATTCACATGTTTTGTTTGTATTACTTTTATGAAATCTTCCACAGAACGCTTTTGAATTTCGGAAATGATATATACTTCTCCACCCGATAAGAGAATCGGAAAAATTTCTATTATAGACGCATCAAAAATAATAGATGCAAACTGTAAAAATATTTCCTTATTTGTTAATGAAAAATTATTTTTCAATGAATAAGATAGATTCACTACCCCTTTATGTGGCACCGCTACCCCTTTAGGTAAGCCCGTTGACCCAGAAGTATAAATAATATAAGCAATATCCGCACTAGTATGTTGACGCTCGAAAGGTTCATAAGATGTAAAGTACTCCAATTCATCTATACATAACATTTTTATATCACACTTTAAAATGAACTCCCTATATTTTTTGCGTGTGATGACAATCTGACTTTCACTATCATTTAATATATATTGAATTCTGGATTCAGGGAATTCCGGGGTAATCGGAACATAAACTCCACCTGATTTTAGTACACTAATTATTGATACAATTGTATCAATCTCTCTTTCCATCATAATCGTTACGCGTTGGCCTTTTTTCACATTATTTTCACATAGGTAATTAGCGATTTGATCGGAGCGTTGTTTTAATTCACGATATGTAATCTGTTGATTTCCCATTGATATCGCTACTTGGTTAGGTGATTTCATTGCTTGGATGTCAATTAATTCGTCTAAAGTTTTAGAACCCGGATATTCTTGAATTTGCGAATTTATATTTCTATACAATGCATAGTCCTTATCTAGAAGTAAATCTAATGAATGGATAGGTTTGTTCGCATTTAAAATGAATTTTTGTAATAAACGTTCAAATCTCTCTATTAAATTATGAATTGTTTCCGGTTTATATAAGTTTGTATTATAATCAATTTCAATTTTACATTCATCATTTTCTGTATATCTTACAATCCTCCACACCATATCAAACACAGTCACTCTTTTACTGTCTGTCATCACTTTCGTTTCAATACCAGGTAAATGCAATTCTGGAAGGTTGATCATATTAAATGCGGTTGAATATGTAAAATCCAGATTCGAATTATACATTGATTTTACATTTTGAATAAAATGAGAAAAAGGATAATTTTGATACTTTATTGCTTCATTAACACGCATATCCACCTTCTTAAGTAATTCTTGAAACGTATCATTTTTTGAAACAGACACAAATATTGGTAACGAATTAACAAAATACCCAAAAACATTTTCTTTTAAAAATTTAGGTCTCGTATTAATCGGCATACCAACAACCATTTCTTCCTCATTTGTCATTTGGTGAAGCAAACTAAAATAAGTACTCAACATTACTCTATATACGCTTACTTGATTTTTTTGTGCAAAGTCTTTTATTTTAACAAATACATCTTTATCCAGAATTTTACTTATACACTCTCCAGAGCCTTTCTCACTATCCATTCTATTCTCATTAAAATCAGCGGGGAATTTTGTATACGGTAATTCACAATCAAAAAATTTTTCCCAATACAAATGCGCTTCATTATAAGAAGTACTATACATTTTATTATTTTCATATTCGATAATTTTTTTATAAATGGATTCTTGATTAATAATTTGTTGATTTGAAGCTAATTCCGTATAATTATCAGATAATTGTTGAATAAATATTCCTAAACTACATCCGTCAAAAATAATATGATGAAAGACTATCTGAAAAATGTATTCATTAGAATCTAATTTTATTAATTGAGTTCTAAATAATGGTCCATCTTCTAAATCAAAATGTTTATAAATTGTATGTTCCAGATATTTTGTCAAGATAGATTCTTTTTCTGCTTCATGAAATTGCGTTAAATCATGCACTGGCATATCAAATTCTATTTTCCTTTTAATAACTTGTTTAACCGTTGAATCATTTTTTATAAAGACAGCTCGTAGTGCATGATGAGACTCTATAATATTAGAAAGAGCTAATTTTAAAAATTCTATATTAAGCCTTCCTTTTAGATGAATAATTACTGGTTCATTATAAATCCCCTCCTTTAACTCCATTTGATTCGCAAGCCATAATGAATCTTGCCCTACAGTTACATTCATTTCATCAATTGCTTTAGCATTTCTCTGCATTTCTTTCATAATAAATTCCTCCTTTGATTTTATCTATCAAACTAGAAATTAGATATTTTTTACATTTAGAACTATATAAGTAAATTCCAATCTTTGTAAATGTATTTCACTCGACCAAATTCTACATTTTTTGTATTTTTTGAATAATTATTAACAACATGAATAAAACGCTTTTCAATATAGTAATTTTGTTTGCATTTCATTCAAATTGAGCATAAAAATAAACTTATTTAATAATTCGAACTTTTTTCGAAATATCAAAATAAGTAATCAACTCAAAATGAACACATCCATTGCACCGAAAAATTGTTTATGCAATATGTTAAATCATTGAATAATTCCATAAAAATTCTATATATATTTCTAGTAATGTCTATCTAGAAAGGATGAATTTTTTATCATGGAATTTAGGTTATTAGGCAATACTGGATTAATTGTTTCAGAAATTGGATTCGGTGCTTGGGCAATTGGTGGTGATGAATGGGGAGATGTGAAAGATTATGAATCGATTGAAGCTATAGAAAAAGCTATTGATCTTGGAGTTAATTTTATTGATACTGCAGACGTATATGGATTAGGACATAGTGAAAAACTTGTTGCTCAGGTTATTAAACAACACCGAAAAAACATTGTTCTTTCTACAAAAGGTGGATTGATTGGTCATCACTATGACCCAAATCAAAAAGCAGTTTATGGAACACCACAAAAAATTATCAATGCATTTGAAGCCAGTTTAAAAAGATTAAAAACGGATTACATAGACGTTTATTTCTGTCACATATGGTGGAATAAGAGAGAGGAAATGGAGGCATTCTTAGAAGCATTTCAAATATTAAAACAAGATGGAAAAGTTCGAGCAGTTGGAGTTTCCACTAATGATTTAGAGTACATTAAACAATTTAACCAACACGGAGATCTCGATGTTATACAATTCGATTATAGTATTCTTAATAAGGAACCTGAAAAAGACATACTTCCTTATGCAAAAAAACACAATCTCGGCACTGTCATTAGAGGACCACTAAAAATGGGTATATTAACTGGAAAGTTCTCCCCAAAAACTACCTTTCCAGAAAATGATTTACGAAAAGATTGGCCTACAGAAAAATGGTTTCAAGATAGCTTAGAGAAAGTAGAAAAGTTACGTACATTAGAACGAACAAATCGAACGTTAACACAAATTGCCCTACGATATGTACTAAGTCATCCAGCTGTTTCAGTTGCAATTCCTGGAGCCAAAAAGCAACTTCAAGTTGAAGAAAACTCTGCCCATTTAATACGTCCATTATTATTAGAAAATGAAATGAAATTTATTAAAGCACTCTGATTATAGTAAATTATTTTCATGAAAGTTATCCTCCATTATCGACTTTTATAATGGAGGATAGCATCAAATATATTTCATTTTATGTAATAATCACT
This sequence comes from Bacillus cereus group sp. BfR-BA-01380, assembly GCF_022663535.1. Lineage (GTDB taxonomy): Bacteria > Bacillota > Bacilli > Bacillales > Bacillaceae_G > Bacillus_A > Bacillus_A cereus_BB. Next base: position 28,951 of record NZ_JAKUFS010000025.1, read on the forward strand.
AAGCAAAATAAAATATTATCACGAAAACAAGTCTTTATATCGGTTGAACTAATGTATTCCCTTTCAACCGATATAAAAGAATCTAATTATACGTAACAATTGAAATATTATCTATAAATTTAATTTATTTTAAAAGACTATTTTATACTTGCATCGCTTTTTCTTTTAATGCTCTTCTTAAAATCTTTCCTGTCGTATTTTTCGGAAGTTCTTCTAAAAAATCAATGCTGCTTGGGATTTTATATTTCGCAAGGTGAAGCGCGCAATACGCCATTAGTTCTTCTACTGTCACATTTGTTGTTTTCGGTACGACGTATGCTTTCACCGCTTCGCCTAAATTTTCATCTGGAACGCCGATTACAACTACTTCCGCAATCGCTTCGTGCATATATAACACTTCTTCTACTTCGCGCGGGTAGACGTTATAACCGCCCACAAGGACGATATCTTTTTTCCGGTCTACAATGTAAAAATAACCTTCTTCATCCATTTTTGCTAAGTCGCCTGTGTAAAGCCAGCCATCTCGAAGTGTTGCGGCTGTGTCTTCTGGCGCTTTGTAATAGCCCTTCATTACATTCGGGCCGCGAACGATTAATTCTCCCACTTCTCCAACTTGTACTTCATCGCCTAGCTCATTGACAACTTTGTTTTCCACATTCAAAATGTTTGTTCCAATTGATCCTGGTTTACGCGGACGATCAAGCGGATTAAAACATGTTACAGGTGATGCTTCTGATAATCCATATCCTTCCGAAACGATGACGTTAAATCGGTTTTCAAAGTTTTTAAGAAGGGCAACAGGCATAGATGCACCGCCAGAAATACAAAAGCGGAGCGTATGAACATCTTCGGCACTTGCGTCCTCATGTAAATATAAATAATTGTACATCGTTGGTACGCCAGCAAATATTGTAGCTTCGTATGTACGGCAAATGCGGAATACTTCTTTCGGGCTAAACTTCGGCAACATTAAAATCGTAGCGCCGTTTACAATTGGTGCATTGACAGCAACCGTTAAACAAAAGACATGGAACATCGGCAGCGCCGCAATGACACGGTCATGCTCTGAGTATTGTAAATACGAAGCAACATCGCTTGCATTACTATATAAATTTTTGTGCGTTAACATCGCCCCTTTTGGCTTTCCTGTCGTTCCTGATGTATATAAAATAACGGCAATGTCTTCTTCTTGTATATCTGGACCTTGGTAAGCGAGGTCCCCGCTCGCCACTAACTTCGTAAACGTTTTCAAATTTTCGGTTTCTTCATGAGTTGAATCTGCTGAGGTTTCACAAATGATAATATTTTCAATAGAAGGAAGTCTAGATGTAAGTGATTGCATAACTGGTAGAAGGATGTCTAGTGTGATGATTGCTTTAACGTCTCCATTTTGTAAAATGTAATATAGTTCATCCGGTGTATAAATCGGATTGACTGGAATAACTGTTGCCCCGGCACGCATCGCTCCGTATAAACCGATTAAAAAGTGCGGCGAATTCCCAACAATTAATGCGACATTGTCTCCTTTTCCAATGCCCATTTTTGCTAAATTACTAGAAAACTTTATGACCATTCCGTTAAATTGGTCATAAGATACCGACTGATCCTGAAAAATATAAGCCGGCTTGTCTCCTTTCTTTTTCACCGTTTCGGCTAATCTTTGAACGAGATTCACAAAATCCCCACCTTATATAAAATTTAAAAAATTCTAAATACATTATATTAAAAGAAAATTGCCGGTGCAAGTTACATTTTATAAAACATATATAAAAAAACAACCACACGTAAGATATGGTTGTTTTTCAAATGGTTAAAAGAATAAAGATAAAAAATCTTCTTTTGTTATATTACCAAAATAACGTGGCACTTCTACATCAGCTAGCGCCGTCGCAAATGCTTCCTTATCAAACACCTTACCACTTAAGCGTTCTTCAATATCACGTACATCTTCAACACCGAAAAAGTCCCCGTAAATCTTGCATTCTGAGACTACGCCTTTCTGTACTTCTAACCGAACATCTACTTGTCCAACTGGGAAACGGTGTGAATGCTGTATGTTAAACTTTGGAGATTTCCCATAGTTCCAATCCCAATTTCGATAACGTTCTTCTGAGATTTTATAGATTTCTTTCCAATCTTCTTCCGTTAATTCATACGTTGGAATCTCACTTTCTCCTTCAAAAATATTTTCTAAAAGCAGCTGTTTAAATTCTTCAATTGTAATTTTTTCATTTAAAAATTCCGCAATATTTGCAACGCGACTGCGAATCGATTTAATTCCTTTTGATTGAATTTTATCCATCTTTACATTCAATGCCGAAACAACATGGTCGATTTCGGAATCAAATAATAATGTACCGTGACTAAACATACGTCCTTTTGTCAGGAATTGAGCGTTACCAGAAATTTTTCTTCCTTCCGCTAAAATATCATTACGGCCGCTTAATTCTGCGTTAATCCCTAATTTCCCAAGCGCTACTGTCACCGGCTCTGTAAACTTCTTAAAGTTATGAAAACTATCTCCATCATCCTTCGTGATAAAGCTAAAGTTTAAGTTTCCTAAATCATGATACACAGCGCCGCCGCCAGAAAGACGTCTTACAACGTGAATTCCCTTTTCACGTACGTAATCAGCATTAATTTCTTCCACTGTGTTTTGATTCTTTCCGATAATGATAGATGGTTCATTAATGTAAAATAGTAAATACGTTTCATTAATGTTTAAGTTTTTCACACAATATTCTTCAATCGCTAAGTTAATCGTTGGATCTGTAATTCCTTTATTATCGATAAATAACATCGTTTCACCTCAAGATTCCCAAACGTAACCGCTATGTGCAAGTACGATGCGGCCGTTAAAAATTTGTTTTGCCTCCGTTACTAAATCAGATAACTCTCCTGCATGTGGCAAATGAGTTAAAAGCAGTTCTCCTACATTTGCATGTTTTGCAATTTCTCCTGCTTCTGTACTATTCATATGCCCAGCTTTTGATCCATCTTGATGCGCATACATGTTACATTCACAAATGAAGACATCTGCATTTTGTGCAAATGAAACAAACTCCGGAATGTAACTAGAATCCGCTGTGTATACAACCGTTTTTCCACCTGCTGTAATACGCATCGCAAAACAAGTTACTGGATGAACTGTTTTTAAAAACGAAATAGAAAACGGACCAATTTGCAATGTTTCTTCTGGCTGATACGCAATCCCCTTCGTATAAGGCGTATGTGTTAACGAGGCAAACCCATTTTCGTCAAAAGTATGTCCATAAATCGGCAGTTCTGGTAATACACCATTTATCAAGCTTGCAACTAAACGTGCATACTGAAGTACCCCAATATCAGCAACATGATCGTGATGATAATGCGATAGCAGAACAGCATCTATATCAGAAGGAGTTATGTATTTTTGAAGCTGTGCTAGTACACCACTGCCACAATCGACAAGTAAACGAAAGCCATCATGTTCAAATAAATATCCAGACGTTGCTTCTCCCACCTCTGGAAAACCGCCCCAAAAGCCGACAACTGTCATTTTCATATGCGTTCATCCTTTCTATTTCACTTTCTCTTTTACATTCTTAACTATAATGGATTTTCTACACATTTTCATTATTTTCAATTTTGTTATAAAACAGTTATTGACTTTAATCTTTTGTACTAATACAATAATACTAAGAAATGGAAATGGAGGGATTTACATGTTAGATCAACCAATGGAGTTTTTTAGAAATTTACCGGCAAAAACTTGTTCCCACTGCGGAAAAGAAATTGATGAGCAGCACGAAGCGTATCACAATAAATGCGAAGATTGTACACACGAAGAATAATAGATTGTAAACATAAAAAAACCTAGCAGACATCGTCTACTAGGCTAGCATCATTGTATTTTTCACCGTCGAGCCTTTCACCAAGAGCTCCAGTTCAAACTCGTACACTTCTTTATTTCGATAATTTTTCGTATGGATTTTATCCATCATCAGTTCCACAACTTTACGTGCCATTTCATCAATTGGCTGATCAATTGTTGTAATGCCTGAGTCTGTAATTTGTGATAAGAACTGATTATTAAAACCAACTACAGCTAAATCATCAGGAATGCTCCAGCCTTGTTTGCTTGCTTCTGCGATAATTCCTGCTGCGACTTCATCCCCCCCTGCCAAAATAGCGGTAGGATTTTTTTTGTCTTGTAAAAACTCATAGAATATATTTTTTCCATCTTCAATGGAGTAAGCGCTTTCAACAAAGTCAATTGACTCCACTTGTTTGCTCGCTTCTGTTACAGCACGCAAGAAGCCCATTTTTCTTTGTTGGTTAATCACCTTTGTCTCTCTGCCCCGGCAAAAGACAAGATGGCGATATCCTTGATCTAATACATGCTTCGCTGCTATGTATGCTCCCTGTGCATGATCAAAATTTACAGTTGGAATGTTTGCTTCTTCAATATATTCATTGCATAAAACAATCGGTCCATGCTGTAAATAAGGCTCAACATCCTCCCAAGCATTTTCAAGTGAACATAAAATAATCCCATCTACTTGTTTCGTAGATAATAGCTGTAAATACTCCATCTCTTTCTCTGGTAAATATCTTGTTTGACAAATAATCAGTTTGTATTTATGATCTGAAGCTACAATTTCAATCGCCTCAATAAATCTACTGAAAAAAGGATTTGTGATACGCGGAACCAACACTGCAATTGTTTCCGTCTTTTGCTTACGTAGTCTTCTCGCCGCAGAATTCGGAACAAATCCAAGATGTTTCATCGCTAATTGTACTCTCTTTTTCTTTTCGTCGGATACATACGGATGATTATTAATCACCCGAGAAACCGTTGTTCTTGATAACCCCGCTAATTTCGCTACGTCCTCGATCGTCGACACGAAATTCTCCCCCTTTAAATGAAAACGTTTTCTTAATTAGAATTATATAGTATATAATTGGAAACTGCAACACACCTTAATAAGAAATTACTATATTGATATTGTAAATATAAAAAATAAGAAAAGTATTATTATAGAGGAACATTAAGCTTAAACGTAAAACGGGTCATCTTTCCACGTAATATGCACAGAAAGATGACCCGTTTATATATTTTTTTCGTCATATAAGTTGCTGCTATGCAGAATACAACACGACCTACCCCCGCTTTTCTCCCTTTGTTTTAAACTTCGCAGGTGGCAGGAAAAAGCCCTGACCGCTTCTATGTACGGCCAGATGCTCTTGTCCCCCTCCAAAAAGAAAGGAGTTTTATGTCAGCTTTTTCATTTGTATATCGTTAAAAGTTATTCATTTTCTTTCGTTAATGTCCATGATTTTTAAAAACCTTTAAATGTATCTTTTAAATCATCATCCGTTACTTTTATATCTGCTTGTTTCAATAAGTCTTTATAAAATTGCTGTTGCCATTGTTGATCTTTTAAACGTCTATTTTCTAACTCTTTACGAATATTTTCTTTTTCCTGATCAAAAGGTTTCAATTCTTTTTTCTCTGTTAATTTAATAATGTGATAACCAAAAGATGATTTTACTGGATCACTTACCTGCCCCGTTTCTAATTTATAAGCAGCTTCCTCAAATTTTGGATCCAGTTGACCTGGACCAAACTCTGGTAATTCTCCACCTTTTTCTTTTGAACTAGGATCTTCCGAATATTGTTTTGCTAGCGCAGCAAAATCTTCTCCCTTATTCAATTTTTCTTTGATTTCTTTCGCTGTCTTTTCATCTTTCACTAGAATATGACTAGCTTTCAGTTTTGGCTTATAATAATCCTTTATCTCTTTTTCTGTAACTGATGATTTAATACCTTTTTCAAAAGCTAGTTGTACTTTCATTTTATCTTTAAGCTCTTTTTCATTTTTAACACCCATTTGTGTTAAATAAGCGTTAAATTTGTCGCCCATTTGTTTTTTTACTTCTTCAACTTTTTTCTTTGCTTCATCATCGGAAACCTTATATTTATCAAGCAAAATTTTCTCCAGCATTGCTTGCTGTAAAATAGCTTTTCCAGCTTTTTCTTTTAATTCTTTATTAAACTCTTCTTTTGTTAAATTTCCTGATTTTGATGTAGCAATATTTTCAGAATTACCACATGCTGATAATAAAAGCATACCGCTCATTGCAGCTCCAATAAAAATATTTCGCTTTTTCAATATTTTCTCCCTCACTCTTGGGTCCTACTAACATGCTGAAAACACATTTTCATTAACGTATATGTTCCGATTTTTTAGTACTGCCCTTTATTTGATTTTTAGTAATACTTATTTACACACGTACAGCTGTGCCACTTACAGCAACCATTAGCATTCCGTCACGAACGACCTCGTAGTCTACATCGATACCAACAATTGCATTTGCACCTTTTTGCTTCGCAAGACTTTTCATTTCTTCCATCGCAATATCACGTGCTTCTTTTAACTTACTTTCATATGCGCCAGCACGGCCACCGACAACGTCACGAACAGAAGCAAATAAATCGCGTACAATATTTGCCCCCATAATTGCTTCACCGTTTACAATATCGATATATTCAATAATTTCTTTTCCTTGAATAGCAGAAGTTGTTGTTATAATCATCACTAGCACTCTCTCTCTACAAATTTATTATTAATTCTTATGTTCTTATTATTACATTGAAACAATAAGGAAACTATCTCATAACCTTACATGAAGATTACAATTCTGTAAGGTTGCATAAGTAAAAAAAGAAAGAAGAAACAATCGTGCTTACTGACGATTGTCTCTTCTTTCTTTTAATGCTCAAATGGTAGATCAGAAGTCAACTGCTCTTTTTCATTATGATTCACCGCTTCGACTCGACTATGCTCTATCAAAAGAAACACTCCTTAACAATGGTAATGTCAATAAATAAGCCCCAAAAGTTTTTTCATACACCATCATGCGTACAGACAACTTATTTTTAAGACAATACTTGCTTTCTCTTCCCTTGAGAGTATCTTTCACTGCAGTTTCCAGTGAATTTTTGATCATACTATAAGCTTACCTGTCTGAAGTGAATCTTCTTGCATTTGAACTTGTAATTGACTTTTTCCTCTGATGGCCTTATCTGTATAGTGCCATCATTAACACAATTACCCCTAATGGACCTGTAATCATTGCTTTTTGTACCTTTCATATTTTTCACCTCGCATAATTTCCCAAGCTACCCAACTCATCTAGAGTATACTGTCTATTTATGTCTAAAAAAAGGAAAATACCAATTTATCAATATTTTTCTAAAAATTCATAATTTATGTTTTTTTACTTGTTTTTCACAAAATGGAAGCTCTAATTGTAGGGGTTAAAAAAGGAATTACATTTGTAATGGGTATGATCATTCTGAAATTATAGTAGAAAAAATAAAAGAAGATATTACGAAACATATGCACCATTTGCTTTGCTCAGTTTTACACTTATCCTTGCAGGACATACATCGTTTTCGTAAGAAGAAAAAAAGATAGTGGAGGATAACTGCAGCAGACTTTCCATCAGTGGAGAAAGAAAATCCCCACTAATGAAAGTTTCACTTTATTTAGGTCACCCTTGAAGCAGGTTATAGATATCTTCTTTTACAGGAATAGAAGATATTGCTCCTTTTCCTGTCGTAGTAAGGGCACCACTTGCATTCGCGAATGTTAGTATCTCCTGCCAATGCATATGAAGTACCTCTTCTACATTTTGTTGCCCTACGTTTTTCTCTAACAATTTATACAAGAAACCACCGATAAATGCGTCTCCTGCACCTGTTGTATCCTGCACTACAACATGATATCCATTTGATTGATATTGTTTATCCTTCATATATAATTCCGCACCTTGCGCTCCTTTTGTATAAATAACGACTTGTACATCTCCTATAAACAAGGACTCAATCGCCTCTTTGGGATCAGAAATGCCCGTAATAAACTCCAGCTCTTCATCTGAAATTTTCACGATATGTGCAAGCGGAATAAATTCCAAGATTGTTTTTCTACAATCTTCAGCATGTTTCCAAAGCGGCAGGCGTACGTTAGGGTCAAAGCTGATAATCCCTCCATTTTCTTTCGCAGAGCGAATCGCCTTCACATGCGCATATTTCATCGGGCTTTCTACTAAATCAACGGAACAAAAATGAAGAATATCACCTTTTTCAAACCAGCTTTCCTCTATTTCATTTTCATGAAACAACAAATCTGCAGAAGGATTGCGATAAAAGGAAAAATCACGTTCACCATCTTCGCGTAATGAGACGAAAGCAAGGCCTGTATTGGCTTCGTTCGTTCTTGTAACCTTGTCTGTATTTACGCCCACTTCTTGTAATTGTTCTAAAAGGAAATCGCCAAATGCATCGGTACCTAGCTTTGTAAGCATATATGACTTTCCTCCGTACTTTGCAACTGCGGCTGCTACATTCGCAGGTGCTCCTCCAGGAACTCGTTGAAACTCTACTACATCTTTTAAAGCCTTTCCTTTTTGAATAGGAATGAAATCAATTAAAACTTCCCCGATTGCATATAAGTTCTTCATATATTCCAGCTCCTTCTTATTTATAATCCCATTTAGTTGCTTGTACGAATACATTTCCTTCTTCCGCAAAAAAATAAATTTCTTTGCTGCCGGTTCTCGGGAAAATGCGACTGGTAAATACCTGTTCTCCATCATTATGAATTTATATACTTTGAAAATCAAAAGTTATCGCAAAACACATTTTCATTCCCATACACCGAAAACTCAACCTTACAATTCTGTAAGGTTAATGTAATAATCAGAAATTGTTCCTAATATATGTTTTTCTGTAAAATAATAGATATAGAGATCATTCAAACTATTTTCCAGGGGGAACAATCGTGAAAAAGGGCATCATCGTACTAGTAATCTTATACATAGTCTTAACTGTACAAACAATTTCTTCGCTTTTTGGAAAGGAACATTATAACGACGCTGTAAACAAGCTAAAAGAGACAAAAGAAGTATCCTCTTTTCAAACAGCGAAAGATGGTGTGATCCTATTAAAGGGAAACATAACGGCCGAACAGCCAGTAAAAGATGAAACAATGGTAAATAAAGAATTTTCCTTACTCGAAAAAAAGTCATATAGAAGAAAAAAATTAAGTTGGAAAACTACGGATACAGAAAAACATATTCCTGCGCACCTTTCTGTAAATGGTGAGTCACTTCCACCGCTAAAAGAAAAAGAAGTTCGATTGGCAATCGAGCCTATTCCACTTTCTTCAAAAGACATTGCTACGACTGAGGAATATACATTAAAAAAAGACGATACACAATTAACGATACATAGTAAAGGATATCGCTATCACGGGATCGAAAATAACACGGAAGCTCTCATTTTTGGAATTAAAAAAGGAAACACACTTGAAGGGTATAATGGTTCTGAAGTCATAGTAGGAAAAACAAAAGAAGAAATCACAAAAAATATGAAAATGAAAACACTCGCCGAAAAATATGCACCATTTGCTTGGCTCATTTTTACACTTATCGTTGTATGTTACGGCGTACAACGTTTTCGTAAAAAGAAAAAAGTAGCGTAATATAATACAAACCTAAAGGGCTTCCCCTTTAGGTTTTTTATATAGTGACTTTAAGAAAAATATAATCTACCATTTATCTTATTTCTAAAATTAAATTTACAATCAAATATAAAACAAACTCTCTAATATGGGAGTTTATTCTCGCAAATTTTCCGCCTATTGGTGTGATAAATAAGAGATAAGAGAATTGCTACGTTTATAGTAGACGGCTATTATGAAGCACTATTAAACTAACGGCGGATCCAGATAAGTCTGAGTTAAGTAAAGTTCAAATATATTATGTTTATGAAAAAGAATCTCACTGAATATGAAGCATTAATTTTGGAAGGAGAATTATTTTGTCAGAGGGAAAAAGGGACAAATTCCAACAAATATGACAGTCTCAAATTCCATTGATACGAACAAATTGTGTGTTGATAATTAGGAGGAGTAACTTTATGATTACTGGAACTGATGTAGAAGCTATGCCTGCATTTTTTTGGAGAATATATTATAGTGTTTTATTTATCTTTTTAGTCATTGGTATTTTAAATTGTTATCAATTTCAAAAAGATAAACTCAAAACGAAATTGAATATCTTGAATTTAATCTTTATTGTTTCAATTCCAGTTGTTTCTTTATTGAATTCAATTAATCGAAAAGGTAACGAATATGATCATTTTATGTATTCTTTAAAACAGTTTGATATATGGGCTATATATACAATGATAGGGTATTTGTATATAATTATTCATTTCTTTTACAGTCTTTACGAGCTCGGATTTTCAAAAGAATCTTTATACCCAAAAAAGCCTAAAGGTTAAACCTTTAGGCTTTCTCTCATTTATCCCGCATTAACGGGCAGTAATACTCCCACCTCAAAATTCGGCGAAAGCATCGTCCAGCTCTAGCGGCTAGAATCTCCGGTCGTTTCGCCCCCTCGGACGAGGCAGAAAGCGCCTCTCTGTCAGGTGCGTGGGCGTCCTGCGATTCTGAGCGAGCCGCTTCCGCTTTTCTTAAGAAGTTAGGTGGGAGATAAACTGCCCGTAAAAGCCCGATTGGTGAGGGCTGATAATCAGTGGGGGATGAGGAAACCCCCCACTGATTAAAGTTTCACTTTATTCTGTTTCCGAAAATCAGCTTCACGAATGTGAATATTTACTAAAATTTTATTTCTTGCGTACATTCGCATTTAAAATATCCTTGCATTTCCTAATATTTTGTTTGATTTGCCGATTTTCAAAAAAATAAACCTCTGTACCTGCCCAAATAAAAACCCAACACACAATGCTCAATACTCCTCCAATATAGGCATGATTGCTTGCAAGCTTCAAGTATATCACTCCAACGATAATACCAATTACAAACAAAATAATGGCCTTTTTGACATTTCTAGCATATGTATATTCCTCTTCGTTCAAGAAATTAGAAAAAGTGTTAAATATAGCAGTCTTCAATGACTTTTCGTCAAAATCATTCTGACCTAAAAAAGATATTTCTACTTCTTTTCTTTTACCACTGTGCAGTTTTGACAAAAGAAAATCTTCAAGGTCAGAGCTTAGGTGAACATCATCTGGGCTATAATATCTTGAAAACGGAGTATCCGTTTCATCTAAGTAGATATTTATACTTAATTCATCTTTCACGTTAACCATCCTTTAAATTCGATTTACTATATATAAGTTAAAAAACGACATAAAAAACCCTTTCCTTTTAGGAAGACGAGAGCATCTGGCCGTGCATAGAAGCGGTCAGGGCCTCTTCCTGTCACATGCGAGGTTTAAAACAAAGGAAGCAAGTCAGTAGCGGTCATGTTGCACTCTGCATAGCAGCAACTTATATGTCGAAAAATGAAAATGAGTTTATATAGTTGAAAGGCAACCTTTTATCCCGCATTAACGGGCAGTAATACTCCCACCTCAAAATTCAGCGAAAGCATTGTCCAGCTCTAGCGGCTAGAATCTCCGGTCGTTTCGCCCCCTCGGACGAGGCAAAAAGCGCCTCTCTGTCGGGTGCTCCAACGTCCTGCGATTCTGAGCGAGCCGCTTCCGCCTTTCTTAAGAAGTTAGGCGGGAGATAAACTGCCCGTAAAAGCCCGATTGGTGAGGGCTGATAATCAGTGGGGGATGAAGAAAACCCCCACTGATTAAAGTTTCACTTTATCAGTATGGTCAAGATAGCAACAATTTTTACGAAAACAGCGAAAGAAAAAATAGCATAATAAAAAATCCTAAAGGCTACAAGCCTTTAGGATTTATCAATTATTCTGCTTCAGAAAATTTCCCATATTGACGCTTATGCATCCAAGTGAATGTACCAATTGTTCCAAGTGATAACAGAACAATAAAGATCATTAACATGCCTGCGTTTTGCCACATAAAGCCGAAGTCACCACTTGAAATAACTGCTCTATATCCTGCTATAGAATATGTCATTGGTAACCATCCATAAAACACTTGTAATGGTTTCGGGATTAACTCAAGCGGGAACGTACCAGCACTTGTTGTTAATTGTAAAATCATCAACAAGATCATAATAAAACGGCCTACATCACCTAACATTGTTACAAAGAACTGAACTAACGTAATAAATGCTAAACTTGTAATTATACTAAACAATATGAAATATGGAACACTTTGTACTTTAACACCTAACCCTAACAATAATACTGCATCCACAATAACGGCTTGAATCACACCAACTGTGAATACTACACCAAACTTACTAATAAACCAGCTAAATCCTGATTTCGGTATACCAACTGTTTCACGTAGTGGGAACACGATAGTTAATAAAAGTGCCCCAACTAATAAACCAAGAGATAAAAAGTATGGTGTAAAACCTGTTCCATAATTCGGAACCTCTGTTATTTTCTCAGTTTTCACTTTCACTGGACTCGCGAACATTTCGTATATCTTATCGTTACCTTTTGTTTCACTTGTTTTCTCAGCGCCTTCGCCAAGTTTTGTTGCGAGTTCGCTACTACCATCATTCGCTTTTGCGAGACCTTCAGTCACTTTACCTGAGCCGTCTGCTAGTTGGCTGACGCCATTTGCCATTTGTTTCGAACCAGAAGATAATTCACCTAAGCCACCTGCTAATTGATTTGCTCCAGTAGATAACTGACCTAGTCCTGCTGTTGCTTTTCCTGATAAGTCACCTAAACCACTTTCTAATTGATTTGCTCCTGTAGATAACTGGCCTAAGCCACCTGCTAACTTATTTGCTCCAGTATACAACTGACCTAAACCTGCTGTTGCTTTAGTAGAAAGTTGATCTAAACCACCATTTATAGTACTTGCACCAGTCGTTGCTTCTTTTAACTTCTCACCAAAAGTTTGGAAGTTTGCTATAAATCGCTGTTGACCTGCTGCTAATTTATCTGTACCTTCTACAAGAAGTTGTTGACCTTTTTGTAGTCCGATTACACCAGCTTGTAATAATTTTTGACCATTGGCCACGCCCTTTGCAGTACCCGCAGTTTGCTTCGCACCTGCTACAACATCTTTATTATCTTTCACAAGTTCTTGAACAGTTGGTGCTAATTCTTTTTTATATTCCTCTGGTAACCCATTGATTTTTTCTTGTAGCTGCGCTAAATCATTCACAGCTTTGTTCGCGCTACCTGCAGTATTCTGTGCAAGGCTGCTTACTAGTTCAGATCCACTTGTTAGCTCTGGTAACTTACCTTGCATATCCGTTACACCTGCTAACGATTTTTTCAATCCAGCGTTCGTATCTTGAATACCTTTTTGTATGTCTGTTGCCCCAGTAGCTAATTTTTCTTGCCCACCTTGAAGTTGACCAAGGCCATTCGCTAACTGATTAGAACCTCCGAAAAGAGAAGCAAGCCCTGTCTGGAACTCTCCTTTTGGATCTACAAATTGACCCAAACCTCCTGCAATTTGCTGGGAACCAGTTGCTGATTCTCCTAAACCTCCTGCAATTTGCTGAGAACCACTTGTTAATTTTCCTAAACCACCTTGGAATTCTCCTTTTGGATCAATAAATTGTCCTAAGCCTCCTGAAATCTTCTGAGAGCCGTCTAATAATTTCCCAATCCCCGTTTGCATTTCACCGGTCTTACTATTTAAAGTATTTAATCCATCTGTTACTTTCCCAGAACCATCTTTCAATTCACCTGTACCATCATGAAGCTGATTTGCTCCATCTCTTGCATCAGAAAATCCTTTAGAAACATCTTTTAATGAATCAAACATGTTCTCGGCATACGTTTTTGTTAACGTACTTGATACTTCACCTTTGATTTTTTCGGTTGCTGTTTCACCGATTTTAGAAAATAAATAGTTAATACCTTCATTTGGTATATACTCTAATTTTAATTTTTGTGGACTTGCTTCAAGAAGCGTTGTTGCATCTTTAGAGAAGTCTTTTGGAATGCGAATCGTCATGTAATATTTGCGATTGTCCATTCCTTTTTTTGCTTCTTTTTCACTAACAAAATCCCACTTAAAGCTTTTATTTTCTTTTAAATTATCAACAAGTTCATTCCCTACTTCAAGTTCTTTTCCATTGTACACTGCACCTTTATCAAGGTTAACAACGGCAACTGGTAAATCATCTAATTGACCATACGGGTCCCAGAATGCCCATAAGAATGTAGCAGCATACAATAATGGAATAAATAATACTGCAATAATTGGGATTAAGATTGTTTTGCTTTTGATAATCGTAGCAAACTCTTTTCCCAGCAGTTTCAATCCTCGCATTTCTTACTCTCCCTTTTTAAAATATCGACCATTTTGGTCATTTGGTCATTTTTGTAAAAAAAAGAAGAAAATAACGACCAAATTATCTTCTCGTATGTGTTGCTATCTTCTTATAATCCCTCCTCACTAACTCATGACCGAATTATTCATTCGGTCACATTTTATAATAATAAGAGGATTATCTCATTTTGACAATCCTTTTAATAAATATAATTCAAAAAGTTCAGCGCTATGCCCTTTTTCTAACGGTTCATGATATTTTTCCCAATCAAAAATAAGAGATACGTACAAACGAACCATGATAAATGCAGTAATTTCTGGGTCACATGCCGTAACTGACATCCCTGTTATCCTTAAACGGATTACAAAATTGATCCAGGAAATATCAGATTCAGCATACTGGCGATAACCGTTTATATCTCGTTTCACCTCATTAAGCAATCCAACTTTTTCGTAGTAACGCAAAGTGTGCACACTAAGTCCGGTCATCTTTGAAATTTGTTTAATAGTAAATGCCCTTTCCACGAGTCCTTAACGCAATCTTTGTGGCAAAACAAATTTTTGAAGAACATAAGCTGAACTTAGAATCAGAAACTGTTCACGAATAAAACCACTCTCTATAACATAAAAAATCCTAAAGGCTACAAGCCTTTAGGATTTATCAATTATTCTGTTTCCGAAAATCCCCCATATTGACGTTTATGCATCCAAGTTAATGTACCAATTGTTCCAAGTGATAACAGAACAATGAAGATCATTAACATGCCTGCGTTTTGCCACATAAAGCCGAAGTCTCCGCTTGAAACAACTGCTTTCAATCCTGATACAGAATATGTCATCGGGAACCATGCGTTAAGTGCTTGCATCGGTTTCGGAATTAACTCAAGTGGGAATGTACCCGCACTTGTTGTTAACTGTAAAATCAATGTCAAGATCGCAATAAAACGTCCTGCATCGCCGAAAGTCGTTACTAAAAATTGAACTAACGCAATAAACGATAAGCTTGTAATAATACTAAACAATACGAAGTATGGAACACTTTGTACGTTAACACCTAACCAAAGTAGTAACACCGCATCCGCCACAAGTGCTTGAATCACACCAACTGCAAGTAATACCCCAAACTTACTAATAAACCAGCTAAATCCTGATTTCGGTGTACCAACTGTTTCCCGTAATGGAAACACGATCGATAATAACAGTGCTCCAACAAATAAACCAAGAGATAAGAAGTACGGTGTAAAGCCTGTTCCGTAGTTCGGAACTTCTGCCATTTTCTCAGTTTTCACTTTCACCGGACTAGCGAACATGTCATATTTGTTCTCGTCGCCTTTTGTTTCACTTGTTTTCTCAGCACCCTCGCCAAGTTTTGTTGCTAATTCTTTTGAACCGTTATTTGCTTCGCCAAGACCATTTGTTACTTGACCTGAACCGTCTTGTAAACGAGTTAAGCCGCTTTGGAAATCTCCTTTTGGATCTACGAATTGACCTAGGCCGCCTGTTATTTGCTGTGAACCATTCAATAACTTGCCTAAATTCGTTTGTAATTCTCCTTTTGGATCTACAAATTGACCTAAACCGCCTGTTATTTGCTGCGAACCATTCAATAACTTGCCTAAATTCGTTTGTAATTCTCCTTTTGGATCTACAAATTGACCTAAACCGCCTGTGATTTGTTGTGAGCCAGCATATAAAGCATTTACTCCACTTGCTAATGGACCCGCACTATCTGCTAAGGTATTTAAACCACCTGTGATCTGTCCTGACCCATTTGCCAATTTATTTAAGCCAGTTTGGAATTCCCCTTTTGAATCTACTAACTGGCCTAGACCGCCTGTTACTTGCCCTGAGCCATTTGCCAATTTATTTAGACCTGCTATTGATTTCTCCGACAGCTGATTGATTCCTTTATTTAAATCACCTGCACCACTTGCAAGTTTTGTTGCTCCGGCTTCAATTTTTTCAGCACCTTTTTCTCCAGCTAATCCTTGTACACCTTGTGCAACATCTGATGTACCTGCGGCTACTTTTTGACTCACTGCAATTAGTTGTTGTAGTTGTTTCTTATCTTCTTCCGGTAAGTCTTTCAATTTTCCATTTAGCGCCGCTAAACCATCGGCAACTACTTTTGCTC
The DNA here is from genome assembly GCF_022663535.1 of Bacillus cereus group sp. BfR-BA-01380. Classification (GTDB taxonomy): domain Bacteria; phylum Bacillota; class Bacilli; order Bacillales; family Bacillaceae_G; genus Bacillus_A; species Bacillus_A cereus_BB. The sequence goes on from NZ_JAKUFS010000025.1 coordinate 45,324, forward strand.
CACCTGCTGTTGTATCTGCACCAGCACTTAGCTTATCTGCTTTTTCCTTCCATTTAGATACCCCTTGTGAAAGTTCAGCAGCTCCTCCGCTTACCTCTTGTGCACCGTTTTTAGCTGCTTTTAATCCAGATTGATAATCACCTTGTGGATTAGTATATTGCTTTAATCCACCTGTAATTTGTTGCGAACCATCTAATAACTGACCTAAACTTGATTGCAATTTCCCTTTAGGATTAATTAGTTCATTTAAGCCACCTGTAATTTGTTGTGAACCACCTAATAACTGATTCACCCCACCTGGCATGCCACTTACTTTACTATTTAACTCTCCTAAGCCATTTGTGATTTGATTAGAACCATTTGCTAATTGACCCAATCCATTTTGGAATTTCCCTTTTGAATCTGCTAACTGACCTAAGCCTCCTGTCAATTGACCTGAACCATTAGACAATTGGTTTAATCCATTTTGAAATTTCCCTTTTGAATCTACTAACTGACCTAAGCCTCCTGTCAATTGACCTGATCCATCTGCTAACTTATTCAATCCATCATTAGCTTTCCCAGATAACTCACCTAAACCATTTGTGATTTGCTGTGAGCCATCTTTTAATTTCCCTGTTCCATCATGAATCTTACCAGCGCCCTCACTTGCATCAGCAAATCCCTTCGACACATCTTTCAATGAATCAAACATTGTCTCAGCATATGTTTTCGTTACTGTAGCTGATACTTCGCTTTTAATTTTTTCAATGGCTGATCCACCAATTTGTGAGGATAAGAAGTTTAAGCTTTCATTTGGAATGTACTCTATTGTTGATTTTTTAGGGTGTGCATCCAACAATGTTGTTGTATTTTTAGAGAAGTTATTTGGGATGCGAACCGTCATGTAGTATTTACGATCGTCCATTCCTTTTTTTGCTGTTTTCTCGCTGACAAACTCCCATTTGAAGCCTTTCTTTTCTTTCAATTTAGTAACAAGTTCTTTACCGGCTTCAATCGGTTTTCCATTATACACTGCACCTTCATCAAGGTTTACAACTGCAACTGGTAAATCATCTAATTGTTTATATGGATCCCAAAACGCACCTAAGAACATACCAGCGTACAATACTGGAATAAATAAGACTGCAATTATTGGAATTAAGAGTTTTTTGCTTTTGATAATCGTAGCAAACTCTTGTCCAAGCAGTTTCAATCCTCGCATTGTTTACTCCCCCCTTTAAATTGTTGACTATTTTGTTCATTTGGTCAGTTTTTGTAAAAAAAAGAAGAAAATAACGACCAAATCATCCCCTCGTATGTGTGACCGTTTTCTTATAATTCCCCCTCTACTAATTTATGACCAAATTATTCATCTGGTCAGTTTTTATAAAATTAAGAGGATTATCTCATTTTGACAATCCCTTTAATAAATATAATTCAAAAAGTTCAGCAATATGCTCTTTTTCTAACGGTTCATGATATTTTTCCCAGTCAAAAATGAGCGATATATATAAACGAACCATGATAAATGCTGTAATTTCTGGGTCACATGCTGTAACTTCACCTTTTGCAATTGCAGATTCAAGATGCGATTTTATAAATGTAATAATTGCCGAATCCAATTGTTGCATAACATCTTGCACTTCTTTTGTTCCCATATCTCGTTCTTCTTGAATGAGCTTAATCATAAGTTGATGGTCTTTTCGGAATTCTAAAATACTGCATAATGCACGGTGTACGTTTTCAAAAAATGAAACAGTTGGATCGATTGTTGTTTCTGCGGCTTGTTTCATTTCTGTAATTAAATTAGAGATAATTTCACCAAACAACTCTTCCTTATTTTTGAAAAACGTATAAATTGTCCCTTTCCCAACATTCGCAAGCTTTGCAACTTGATCCATCGTTGTTGCTTTATAACCAAATGCAGAAAAAGATTTTGTTGCTGCTTCAATAATTGCTCGCTTTCGATCAATTGCCATGTTTTCACCTCCAAAAATGACCACTTGAACATCCTGGTCATATAGTACATTCATGATATTACCATAACTTCCCAACGATTTCAAGTTTTATTGCTTATTATATTGTAACAGAAAAGTGACAATGCGGGAAAAAACAAGAGAATCGCACATAGAAATATTGAAATTACTATTATTTTATATATAATGATTAATATAATATTGTATTTAGAAAGGAAGATAAAATGAAAAAAATTATCTCAACACTATGTATAGCTGGAACGACTTTAAGTATTTTAGGATCATTCCCTCAACATAGCTATGCTCATCTCGATCAAATTGATTTAAGTGAGAATGATCCCGTTACTGCAAAATGGTCTGCAGAGGCTCCGTATCATTCTGATAAAAGTACACATTTATGGATTGCAAAGCAAGCCATTGAAATTATGAAAACAGAATCGAATGTGGAAATAAATAAACAGGCTGTAGACTTCTTAAATTTCCCGCAATATAAAGATTTATTTTCAAAAGGATTATATGATGCAGATTATAATTCTGAATTTAACGATGGCGGGTTAGGAATCGGTGGAGTTTTCAAAGGTGGATGGAAGTCTCACTTTTATGATCCTGATACGCAGAAAAATTATAGAGGCGAAACAGATCCAACAGCTCTTACACAAGGAAAGAAATACTTTTATGAATCTGGAGAGCATTTTCGAAATAAAGACTATGAAAAAGCTTTCTATTATTTAGGAGTAGCCACGCATTACCTTACAGATGCTACACAACCTATGCATGCAGCAAATTTTACCGCGATTGATACAAGGGCTATCAAATATCATAGTGCCTTTGAAAATTATGTGACAACCATTCAAAATCAATTTGCAGTCAATACTGGCGGGAATTATAACGATTCTTTCACTAAACCTGAAGAATGGATTGATTATGTAGCAAAGGTAGCTAAACCTGAAATCCAGAATATCACTAATGATAATACATTGAAGTATTACAATAGTGGTAAAGAACAATTGTGGCAAGAGATGGTTATCCCGGCTGTGCAGCGAAGCTTAGTAGCAGCTCAGCGTAATACAGCAGGTTTCTTAAATCTTTGGTTTAAAACTTTTGCTAAAAATGAGCAGGCTCCAAGTATAGAGAAGGCATTAATCTATGATGCAGAAGGAAATGTCGTAGAAGCAGGGAAAAACTATTATATCGTACCAAGTGAATCTCCTTATCAAGGTCTAACATTTAAATGGTTTGCAGCAAATCGTTATGATTATGTGTTACTTGCAAATGGCAATAATAATGCACAATCTGGTACACCTATGGAATTTGAATTTTATAAAGAAAATGATGCAAAATTACACCATGGTGAGAGCGTATATCTTCACATGAAGAACTCGAATTATGATCAATACCAATATTTAAATTGGTCTAAGTATTCTAGCTGGGTTCACCTTGCTCAAAAATCTGATAGTTTAGCTGATTTTAAAATTCAAATAAACCCTAATAATCCTAATGAATATTATATCTTTACAGATGGTTACCCATTAAATTATAAAAATATAAATACAGATAACAGTTGGATTGTACTAGGTGGGAAAACGGAAAAACCTAGTTCTTGGAAGTTTATACCTTGCAGATAAAGTGAAACTTTAATCAGTGGGGGTTTTCTTCAATCCCCCACTGATTATTAGTTGAACCAATCGGGCTTTTACGGGCAGTTTATCTCCCGCCTAACTTCTTTGCTTCCGCTGAATTTTGAGGCGGGAGTATTACTGCCCGTTAATGCGGGATAAATTGATGCTATCCTTATATGAACTGTACCCCGAATCATGTCCCTGATTCGGGGTTTTTGTATGATGCATATTGCAAAGTGTTCCAATGTACCGTTTTGGTTGAGCTTTTAGCGTAGGGAGATCATGTTTAACGGTATTCGTCACGTACACATTGAATCCAGCTACCAATTTACTTTTCTCTGCGTACGTTCTATTTTTGTAAGTCGAAGTGGATATTATGCTTGGCTTCATCAAACAGACAAGCACATGGAAAAAGAACGAAATGATGAAAAAGATTATGAATGGATCCAAGAAATTTTTAATCGGAAAGAGAAAAAATGGCTCCGGTGCAATACCGGAACCATTTTTGTCCCATCTCCTTAAAAGTTTTATTCTATACTTTTTAATGATTCAATCATATTTATTTTGGTAACTTTTCTCCTAAGTAGTAAGTTAGATACAATGGTAAGTAAAAACTCAAGAATAATTGAAACCACCATGATAAAAATATTTAATTTATCTGGGATTTGTTGATGGGTACTAGACAGAGCCTTTACAATAATTGTATAAACATAGCCACTTATCGGTAAAGCTACAATTACCGCAAATGTGGTTAGTATGATGTTCTCAAAAAATATTAATCTGTTTATTTTATTTTTTTGATAGCCTAATACCTTAAGTGTTGCAAGCTCACGATTCCTTTCATAAATGTTTATGGAAGATATCGTATATATGGCGCCAAAGGAGAGTATGATGGCACAAGTAATAAACATGATAAATACAAAACTGTTTTGTTTCAAAATATATTGAGCTGATTTCTTTAGATCATTCTTATCTGCAATTGTATCTACATGACGATCTTGTTCAAAGAAGTTACGAACGCTTATAAGATCTGTAGAGCTATTTGCTTTAACTAAAAGCGAGGTTGGACTGTAGTCTATGTCAAAGCTCTTTAAATAAGCTGGTGTACTATAAAACGACGGATTCGAATACTGTGTAGATATATGTAAAACCTTCATATCTACAGATTTATTTTTAAGCTCTGGTGCTGTGAACTTTATTTTGATTATATCCCCTTCTGAAATATGATATTTGTCAGCGTAAGATTTTGGTACCAGCAAACCATTATTTTCTAAAGATATCCTATTGTCATTTTCGTCAAAGAAATGAATGAGATTGTTTTCTTTTTCAGTAACAACTAAAGTGGCATTTTCTTTTTCATTATCTTTTATGAATTCAACAGGAAAGGTGGATAAAAAATAACTATTTTTAATACCGGAGGGTAGTTTTACCGTATCAGAAGATGTCCCCCTCGTATAATCTACTCTTAGATCATAAGTATAAACATTTTCAACTTGGTTAGCTACTTTTAGCAAGGCCATTTGAGTGCCAAAAGCTGTTATCAATAAAACAGTGCTTACAACAACACCCGTTGAGCTCGCTAAAGCTTTTTGTTTATTTAAAAATATATTTCTCAAAATGAGTTTATAACTGTAGGAAATATGACTCCACAGACCCGGAACTCTTTCTATAAATAGCTTTTTCATCTTCTTTGGCGGTTTAGGACGCATAGCCTGAGCTGCACGTTCTTTTAATATGGTTCTACCACTTAAGTAACATGACAGGAGTCCAAAAGCACTAGAGAAAATAATGGGAGGAATAATTGAATAAAAAGAAAGTGAGAATTTAATATCAGGTAGAGAGTAGGCCCTTGCACTCGATGCAGTTACTAATGGAATAAATACAATAGCGGCAATGGCACAACCTATGATTGAGCCAATTATACCTGCCAGCACAGGGTATCCCATGTAGTGAAGCATGATGTTTCTGTTTTTTATACCCAAAGCCTTCATAATACCTACTTGATTTCTTTGAGAATCTATAATCCTCGACATAGCCAGAAATAGGATTATCGCTTCAATCAAAAAGAGAACGAAAGGTATAACTTTACTCATCAATTTATTATTATATATTGTTTGATTTATCTGAGAAAAATTGAAAGTCCGTTCTTTACTTACTTGATCCAAATAAGTAAGTTGTTTGGATTGTACTTCAATTGATTTACCTAGTTTGTCAATATCGTAACCTTCTTTAGCATCAATAATGATTTCATTATAGTAAAAGTCGTCTAAGATTTCAGGTATTGTCTCTTCGGCAATATAAGCTACTCCGTAGGTTTTATGGTCTTGTATTTCGTTCTTTTTTGCATGTTCAACATTCTCACCCAAGCCGCTAATTGTAAACTTAACATTTCTTTCATTCGCACTTATACTGATTTGATCACCGACACGATAATGATGTTCTTTAGCATAACGGGAATCTAATAAGATCTCATCCTTTTTTGACGGGATACTACCCTCAATCATAGTAGGCGTATTTATTTCATTTTTTACAGGGATCGAATGAATTTTTAATGAGGTTTTGTATCCTTTAAAGGCTTGCCTGGCATCAAAGGTATAACGTCCTTCTATTTTATTTATACCTTCAATTTCGCTTAAACCAGCCACATCATATTTGGAAAGTTTACTGTAATACACATGTAAGTCGCTTAAATTATGTTCTTTAAAGTAAACCTTAGTATAAGCACTAAGATTATTGCTATAAGTCACCAGACCCGCATAGAAAAAAGCTCCTACTGCGATAACCACAACTATGGCTACAAATTGCCCTATAGATTGTTTAATATCCCTTAATAATTTTAAAAATAATTTCATGATTACCACTCAATCCCTTCAACGCTTTGTTTTTCATCATTAATCGTAACGCTTTCTATCATTCCGCTTTTAACCTTAATAATTTTATCGGCCATAGGAGCAATTGCAGAATTATGTGTGACCAAAACGACACATTTTTTCGTTTCCTTGTTCAAATCTTGAAGAAGCTTTAATACGGACTTACCTGTAACATAATCCAAAGCTCCGGTTGGTTCATCACAGAGTAAAAGTAAAGGATTTTTTGCAACAGCCCTAGCTATAGCAACTCTTTGTTGTTCTCCTCCAGAGAGCTGGGAAGGGAAGTTTTTGATACGATTTTTTAATCCGACTTTATGTAAAATATCTTTAGCATCCAGATGGTTTTTACATACTTCAGTGGCAAATTCAACATTTTCTAGAGCGTTTAAATTAGGAATTAAGTTATAGAATTGAAATACAAATCCAACTTTCTCACCACGATATTCTGTTAACTTTTTTTCGTTGAATCTTGTTATCTCTTGATCACCAACAAACACTTGACCTGAGGTAGCCGTATCCATACCGCCAAGTATATTCAAAATCGTACTTTTACCGGCACCGCTTGCACCCAAAATAACGACGAATTCTCCCTCAGATATGGAAAAGTCAACACCATCAAGGGCTTTGATTAGCACTTCTCCTATTTTGTATTCTTTCGTTACTTTTTTGAATTCGATTAACTTTTTCACTTATTACATCTCCTCGTATAGTATTTTTGTAAACGTTAAGTAACTCCAAAATAAACGACTTTTTTCGTATGTAGGTTGATTTGAATGTGAAGGTATTGTTTTCATAGATAAATAAATTTGACAAGATTATTCAAACTCCTTTTACATATTATGCTAATGCCTTTACTAAAAATCCGGCCTCTTTTAAAGTCATGCAAAAATTAGGATTGAAACATGAAGGAACATTTAAACAGAGCTGTTTGTACCGTGGAGTTTATGAAGATACTGGTGTTTATGGTTTGACAAAGTCTGATTATTACAAAGGATAACGCCACATCACGATCAAGCTAACAAAACAAAGTACCCCCAGCTCATCAACTTATTAGACTTTAAACACTTCAAGCCCTTCAAGAAAGGATATGAGTATTAAAAAAGATGGCTCCGATACAAATCGAAACCATCTTTTATGTGCTTAAGTTCTAAAGCCGTTTATGAAACTGTTCTAGGGTACAGTTCATAAACTGGTGTGTTCTTCTGTTTCTCCTGTACGTAACTGAGCGCAGTTTTTCTTTATTATGAAGCTTTCTTCAAATCAATTTGTGCAAGCACTGGATCATGGTCACTCATACGACCATGTTCTTCCATAACGTTCGAGTTTAAATGAACTGGATCCACAATTGTGTGCGGTGCGATGTTATTCGTTACGAAAATATGATCTAACACCTGTGCATTTCCATCATGAATATATGTGTAACGATTTTCTTGTGGAACTGTTTCAAGCATTTCTTTCATAATGTCGCCTTTTAATGCTTGCATTGGTTTTGAGAAGTCGAAGTCGTTCATATCGCCAAGCGCAACAACTGGTGCTTTTGCATGTCGCCCTTGAATGCCTTTTACGAAACCATTAACTTCCTCAGCAAGCTGCACACGTTTTGCTTCACTTTTTAATACAAGCGGCTGGACTTTTCCAAATGGCGATGCATCTCCTAATTTAGAGTTTAAGTGATTGGCAATCACAACGATGTTTTGCCCTTGGAATGTAAACTCAGCAGCTAACGGTTTACGTGTGTCGTCAAATAATGCATTATTTTCTCCAATTCGTACAACGTTTTTCTCAAGTAGAACTGGTTTTTGTGCTAATTTCACGCGAGATGGATTATAGAAGAAACCAACGCGAATATTCGCCCCTGGCGCACCGCCATCTTTATTATTTTCCGGTGCAATTTCTACATACTCATACTTTGGTCCGCGAATTTCTTGAATTGCATCAATTAAACGCTTTGCACTAAGCGATGCATCTGTTGTGCCATCATTAACTGTTCCATTGTTATCTTGCATTTCTTGAACACCAATGATATCTGGCATTTTTAAATTGTATTTAATAGCGTAAGCAAGACGTCTTACTTTCTCATCGGACGTTTCTTTTTTATTTGCTGAGAAATTCTCAATGTTATATGTTGCAACTGTTAGTTTATCAAGGCGCGGTTGAATGTTTGCGCCAAGTTGTTTAAATCCGCCATCTTGCAGCGCTGGAAGCTCTCCAATTGGTGAAATGCGATAGTTTCCATAATCATAACCAACAATACCTGTTACATCTCCAAGAAGTTGATCCCCTGATTTCGCTACATAATTACGCGAAACCTTAATAGAAAGGCGCTCTGGATTCTCATTGTTAGCTTGCAGCAACGGTGTTCCGAATTTTGTCGTTACTTTCTGGCTGCCATTCGCAGTTGTTACATATAAGTTACCATTTTTTTGCGGTCCAATGACTTTTGGCTGCGGCACTGTTACAAGCATGCCTTCTAAACTTTCATAAAAGTCAATTGCATCTTCTGCTGGATCAAAAATGCCAAATCCGTCATTATCAATAATTGCATCTGGTATTTTCAAACCATTTTCTCCTAATACAACCGCTTCAGGTAATTTTTGATTACTCTCTTTCACAATAACGCGCTTTGCTTTCATTTCTGTAATCGATAAATCTGTATCAAAACGATCTGCATATCCTGGTCCGACAAACTCTGCCACTTGTCCATCAACAGAAACGAGGTCGCCTACGTTTACGCCGCCGTCTTTCTTATACACATAAATCCCTTCTGATGTAGCTGGATCGTTATCAGGCTCTGGATCTTGCATATAAAATCCAGATTTATCTACTTGTGTCACAATGCCAGTAACCGCTTTCATATCTTTTCCATTATAAGGAGAAACATGAGATTTCCCTTGAATATCGTGAATACGAACTGGTTCATTTTTTATCATTGTAAACGAGAATGTCGAAATAGCGGAATTTTCAAGTCCCTCTTTCACAGCAATCGCTTTCATGACACTATTTTCATTCAGTATAATCTGTTCATTATAGCGAATGCTTTGAGACGTTGGATTTGACCCATCTAACGTGTAATAGATGGCAGCACCTTCTGTTTTAGTTGATAATGTTACTGCTGTTCCTTTTTCTACTTCGCCCCCGTTTGGACTAGCAATGACATCACTTACTTTCTGCGTTTCTTGATTTTGAAACGCATAAGCTGTAACAGACTTTAACCCCGGGCTGCTAAAATAACTATCTAACGTACCTGTTAGACGCACTTTTTTCCCCATATTTTCTGGATGATCTTTTACATTCACTGCTTTTCGAACTTCACCGATCGGCAGCTGAACAGGCATAATTTTCTCAGCGTTCACTTCATCTGGAGAAGCGGCAATTGCAACGTTTGTATCTCCAAATTTCGCTGGGTCTTTCGTATATTTACCTGCATTTTGCGTGTACCCAACAATATATCCCTCTACAACTGCTGGTTTCTTACCTTGCTGCTGAAACAATTGAATTGCTTCATCAACAGTTAACACTTGTTCCTGTTCGGCCTTCACAACAATATCCGATGCTAGTATAACAAATACAAATGAAAACAAGATAATTGCTAGCTTTTTCAAAGAAATCCTCCCCCTAAATGTTTTTCCTATTCCCTAGCATGTCTATCATAGCAAAGTTCCTTATAAAGAACATTATATTTATATAAATTTACAAAAAATTTAATTTCCTATCAGCCAATTCAAAATACCATTTTTGTATTCAAGTAACCCTTGCACTACAATCTCTTGTTATTCCAATCATAGTAATTTATACTATTAAGTGTGCATGGTGTGTATGGTGTGTATGTTTCACCATAACAATGATTAACAAAGAGGGTGTCTAATGAAAATTATCTTAAACAATGTATCAGATCAGCCTTTATACCAGCAGATAAAAGATCAGATTAAAACTTCCATTTTTAATAATGAACTTAAAGAAGGAGAACAACTTCCTTCAATCCGTTCATTGGCCAGCGATCTACATGTGAGTGTCCTCACTACGAAAAGGGTCTATGCTGAGCTAGAAGCTGAAGGATTTATTATTACTAGAGTTGGTAAAGGATCCTATGTGGCACCTGAAAATTTAGAGATGTTAATGGAATCTAAGCGGCACATGGTGGAAGTTAAACTAACAGAAGTCTGTAAAATGGCTCAAAATTTAGGAATAAATAAAGATGATCTTCATTCGATGCTGGACTTAATTTTAGAGGAGGAGAATGAAAAGTGAACCCTGTTTTAGAGGTTAACAACTTAAATAAAGCTTATGACCATTTTTCCTTAAAAAACATTTCGTTTTCACTACATGAAGACTGTATTACAGGCTTTATCGGTATTAACGGTTCTGGGAAAACCACCACGATTAAAGCAATCTTAGGCCTCATTTTGAAGGAATCCGGAAAAATCAATTTTCTAGGTAAGAATATGGATGATAATGAAAGAAAGGCAAAAAACAAGATTGGTATTGTATTAGATGAGGGATATTTCTATGAAGAGTTAACATTGAAAGAAATGAAAAATGTGATTGCCCCTAGCTACACTGAATGGGACGAATCAATTTTCTTAGCTTACATAAAACAGTTTCATTTAAATTTAGATCAGAAAATTTCTACCTTATCAAAAGGCATGCGAATGAAGTATGCAGTTGCTTTAGCGCTCTCCCACCATGCAGATTTATTAATTATGGACGAACCAACAAGTGGTTTAGATCCATTAGTACGAAGGGAATTGATGGATATTCTCCTCGACTTTGTGAAGAAGCCAGGAAAAAGTGTCTTTTTTTCAACTCATATTACCTCCGATTTGGATAAAATCGCCGACATGATCATCTTAATTGATGACGGTAGAATCCTACTTAATGAAGGGAAAGATGAGTTGCTAGATACACATGCACTAGTAAAAGGAGACAATCACTTCATTAATGAACAAACTCAAAAACTGTTTTTAACTTTGCATCAATCAAAGTACGGATTTGAAGGGATTACAAATAAAAAAGAGGAAGTACGGCGCACTATGCCTGATGTATTGATGGAAAGGCCAACGATAGAAGACATTATGCTTACTTATATCGGAGGTAATAACAATGCTCATTAACCTTGTAATAAAAGATTTTATGCTAATTAAAAAGTATTGCTTCGTCTTATTCGTTTTTACTGCCATTGCTCCTATTTACATTTCTTCACAAATAGGCGACGGCGGTCTAGTCAGCTTCCTCTTAACAACAATTCTAGTGGAGTATATTTTGTTTGGTACAGTATCTAAATTTGAAGATAAATATAAGGGAGCTGCTTTGCTTTGTGCGACTCCATATACAAGAAATGCATTTGTAAAGGCAAAATATCTCTTTATTTTTGTTATTTTCATTTCTATCGTCATGATCCATATTATCTCATCTATTATCGTTCCATCCGGCATAGAAACATTAAACATTCATACTCTTGGAATAACGTTTTTGATTCTTAGTATACTATTTGGAACACTAATCCCTGTTCAATTTAAATTTGGTTATGACAAAACAAAACTCATTTCTTTTTTTGTTATCTTTTTAACACCATTTCTCCTCCCTACTCTTATAAAGGGAGTTCAATCGAATCATATTAGCTTTACAATTACATTGCCACAAATCATTCAAGCATGGGCCCCTTGCTTCATTTCGCTAGTCATTGGGGTTGTTTCAATGATTATATCTCTAAACATATACGCAAAAAAGGATTTATAATTAGATAAAAAATAGAATAGAGGCACCATACAACTACAAAAAGCATCCCTTCTCCAAAGGGATGCTCCTCTTATTACGCCATTAACTCTTTTTGATTCGTTTGTTCTAAATAAGACAATACATATTTTACGGCAGCTTCGCCTTGATCGATACAATCTGGCAATCCAGCGCCGGCATACGAGCTTCCTGCTAAGTAAATACCAGGTAATTCTTCGCTCATGAACCGTTTTAACGCTTTCATACGATCTTTATGACCAACTGTATATTGCGGCATCGCTTCTTTCCAGCGGCTAACAACAGTAAGTTCTGGCTGAGCTGTTATATCCATTGTCTTTTGCAAGTCTTCTAACACGACGCGAACCATTTCTTCATCTGTTTGCTCCACAATTGCTTCATCGCCGGGACGCCCAACGTAACAGCGCAGGAGTACTTTTCCTTCCGGCGTTGTATGCGGCCATTTTTTATGTGTCCACGTACATGCTGTAATTGTAAAATCACTATTGCGAGATACAAGAAACCCCGTTCCTTCAATATCGCGCTGAATCGCTTCTTTTGGGAATGCTAACGCTACATTCGCAACTGACGTTGATGGCATGTTACGGAAGAAGCGGAACTGTTTATATTGCGAAAACATCGATGGCAGCCATTTGTGAGATGCGGCCATTACAACTGCATCTGCTTCTATTTGTTTTCCGTTGCTAAGCGTAATGCTATAGCGCTCATCAATCTTTGTAATCTTTTCGACACGCGTTCCTTTCATAACTGTTCCATCTTCTAATCGCTCTTCAATCCGATCAACAATAGATTGTAGACCTGTTTTTAACGTTAAAAAGATTCCTTTTGTTTTTGCCTTTGCATCCTTTGGTTGTTTCGGTGCTAAAGTACGCATACCGAGTGAAATGCTGCGATACTTTTGTTCCACTTGATAGAACTGCGGAAACGTTGCCATTAAACTCATCTGATCAATATCACCGGCATAAATACCTGATAACAATGGCTCAATCAAATTTTCAACTACTTCATTTCCTAAACGGCGACGGAAAAATTGACCGAGCGATTGATCTGATACCGGTTTTGAACGAGGCAATACAAAATCAAATCCTGCACGGAGCTTTCCGATAGGAGAAAACAACCCGGAAAATACAAATGGTGTAATTTGCGTTGGAATTCCCATCATTGAACCGCTTGGAATACTGTGCAATTGATTATTCACAAGTACAAACGATTTCCCTGTTGCATTATTCACAAGTTGATCACCAAGTTGTAATTCACGTGCTAACCTTGCCGCGCTCTCTTTTCGTTCTAGGAATGAATCTGGGCCACGTTCAATTGTATATCCATCTTTTCTAACTGTTTTAATTTTCCCGCCAAGCCTTCCTGATGCTTCAATAAGCATTGTATCAATCGGCAAGCTTTGTTCCCGAATTTCTTTTTGCAAGTAATATGCTGTTGTTAAGCCGGAAATTCCGCCGCCTATAACCACTACCTTCTTTTTCACGACTGCTTCCTCCTTCCCTGCTTTATGAAACTGCACTCCACTTTTTCATGACAACATCTGCTAAACAAGAAATAAATGGAGCCTTGTCATTTGGCATTTCTGGGCGATAATAGTTTGCTTGAACTTCTTCTGTGACAATTTTACATTCAATGTCATTGTCATATAATACTTCTAAATGATCAGCAACAAAGCCAACAGGTGCATATACAAAGGATGTGTATCCATATTTCTCATGCAATTCGCGTGTTAAATCTTGTACATCCGGCCCAATCCATGGATCCGGCGTATTACCAGCACTTTGCCAGCCTACTGCATAGTTTTCCACTCCAGCCTTGCTGGCAATATAATCAGCTGTTTCACTTAATTGCTCTGGATACGGATCCCCGAGTGTAATGATTTTCTCTGGTAAACTATGTGCAGATACGATAAGGACCGCTTTTTCACGCTCATCATCTGTCATCTTTTCATATATTGCTTTTACTTGGTTCACCCAATAATCAATAAACTTTGGTTCTTTATACCAACTGTCAATACCGTGAATTTGTAAGCCGCCAAGTTTATCTGCTTCTTCTTGTGCTCGTCCGATATAAGACTTCACGCTAAAAGTAGAATAGTGCGGCGTGAGAACAAGAGCAATTGCATCTTCAATTCCATCTTCGTGCATCTTTTTCACCGCATCTTCAATAAATGGCTCAATATGTTTTAAGCCGAGATACACTTTAAACTCCACGTCATCTTGCATTTCATTTAAATATGCTTCTAATTTTTCCGCTTGTTCAAGCGTGATCTTCGCAAGAGGCGAAATCCCGCCAATCGCTCTGTATCGTTCTGTTAAGTCTTCTAACATTTCCGCACTTGGCTTTCTCCCGCGGCGAATGTGTGTATAATAACGTTCAATATCCTCTTCTTTATACGGCGTTCCATATGCCATCACAAGTAAACCGATTTTCTTTTTCATATGGGCTTCTCCTTTACTTCGCCAACTGTTCTCTTGAATAGTTATGTATAAATGCAGTCATCTGTTTTAACGTTTCTGGATTCACCTCTGGGAAAACACCATGTCCTAAGTTAAATACGTAACCTGGCTGTTTCATTCCCTCATCTAAAATCGCTTTTACATGCGTTTCAATCACAGACCACGGTGCAAGTAAAATAGATGGGTCTAAATTTCCTTGCACAGCTTTTTGGATGCCACGAGCACGCGCCTCTTCAATCGGCAGGCGCCAGTCTAAACCGACAACATCAAGCGGCAGATCATGCCATTCATTTGCTAAATGACTCGCTCCAACGCCGTGCATAATAAGTGGTACATTCATTGGACGAAGCTCTGTGAAAATACGCTCCATTGCTGGTTTAATATATAAACGGTAATCCGCAACATTTACTGTGCCAACCCAAGAATCGAAAACTTGAATTGCTTTTGCGCCGGCGTTAATTTGCGCTTTTAAATACGTAATGGTCATATCTGCAAGCTTATCCATGAGCGCAAACCATGCTTTTGGCTCCGCATACATAAACGCTTTCGTTTTATGATAATTACGGGACGGACCGCCTTCAATCATATAGCTCGCTAACGTAAACGGCGCTCCTGCAAATCCGATTAACGGGACATCAAGCATTTCCGTTGTTAATAAACGAATTGTATCGAGCACATATGGAACGTCTTCTTCTGGATGAATTTCCCCTAATTTTTCGACATCTTGCAGCGAACGAATCGGATTATCAATTACAGGACCGATTCCGGATTTAATCTCTACATCCACACCAATCGCTGGAAGCGGTGACATAATATCTTTATATAAAATAGCAGCGTCAACATTATATTGATCAACAGGCAGCTTCGTTACATAGGCACAAAGCTCTGGCTGATGTGTAATTTCAAACAAAGAATACTTCTCTTTAATCTTTCTATATTCTGGTTGGGAACGACCTGCTTGGCGCATATACCATGCTGGTACATAATCTGTGCGTTCTCCTCTGCATGCTTTTAAAAATGTTTCATTGATTTGTCGTACCAAAATCCTTGTCCCCCTTTTTCTAATACAGCTAACAAAACCTATCCTTTTTATCCCGTATTAACAGGCAATAAAACCCCCATCCACCTCAAAATCCAAAGAAGATAGATAGGGAAAAACTGCCCGTAAAAGCCTGATTGGTGAGAGCTTTCCATCAGCACGGAACCCCTACTGATGGAAGTTTCACTTTATCTTTTCTTACTATACAATTAGTGAAAACAAAATGCACAACATTATATACGATGTTCATGAAATTGACACAAACATATGGTAATACTCTGCTTTTTTTTGGAACATTCTCATTATAGCACAAGCTGAAATTACGGTTTAATCTGTTTTGTTTTTTCTCCTTCTCGATTTGTTTGCGGATTAAACGGTACAACATAAAAACGTGGAACCTTAAAAACGTTCATAAACTTCACTTCATACTCCCCTTTTCCAGTTACTGTATCAATATGAGTCGCTTTCTCTTTGTCTATTCTATAAATTCGATATTGAACTCTCTTATCAGGAAGTTGATTCCATGTTAATTTTGCGGTAAACAAACCAAGCGGAGTAAACGTTAACTTCGCTTCTAAACCGTCCACTTTACTTAAACGAATCGGCTCTCCAATAGTCTCAACATCGCGCGGCTGTGCAAATGTATGATCAGCTTGTACATTGGCTTTTGCTAAAATTGTTTTAAATAATTTTGTTGGATAAGAACTGCTTCCACGCACATAATGTTTATCATCCGTGCGGTCATATCCCATCCAAACCGCTCCAACAATATGAGGTGTATACCCAACAAACCAAATATCTCTTGCTCCGTCTTCTTGATTTGGAAGCGACGTTGTTCCTGTTTTCCCAGCAAGCGCCCCTTTATATACACCATCTTGTGCAGTTCCTTCTTTTACAACACCTTCAAGCATTCTTGTCATATACCAAGCGGTTTGCTTAGAAAAAATTTCAATTTCTTTATTGGATGCTTGCCCAATTATTTCTCCGTGTCGATTTAACACTTTCTCAATCACATGCGGCTCAACGATTTTTCCATCCACTCCAAACGCACGATACATTTTCACAAGTTCGAACGGCGAAACGCCTTCTTGTAAACCGCCAAGTGCAGTACTAAGACCATGTTCAGGAATGTGAATATTTCCTTTTTCTAAATACCGCTTTCCTTCTTCTAACCCAATTTCATGCAGGAGGGATACAGCTGGAACATTAGCTGATTGCAGCAGTGCATCATACATCGTTACTTCTTTCGAATATTGATCGTTGTAATTGCGCGGTTCATAGCCATCAAACGAACCCCGTTCATTTGTTAATAAAGAATATGGTGTATATTTTTTCGTTTCAAGTGCTGGTGCATAAACAAGAAGCGGCTTTAACACAGAGCCCGGCTGCCGCTTTGCGTAAATTCGATTTAATCCGCGCGCAATATAATGCCTTCCTCCAACCGCCGCTCTTATCCCGCCTGTCTTACTATCCATGAAAAGAGCGGCCCCTTGCATATGATCATCTTGCATCGGAAAATTACGGACATTTTGCAGTTGTTCATATGCTGTCTTTTGCATCTTGTCATCCATCGCCACAACAAACGTATATCCGCCGCGCAGTACTTCTTGATGGGATAACCCATACGTACGAGCCGCTTCATCAATTACCATATCGATGTACGGCATATAAGCAAGCTCCTGTTCATTTTGATTCATATAAAGAGCAATTGTTTTCCCTTGATATCGCACCGTTTCTTCAGCTGATAAATATCCTTGCTTATGCATTAACGATAAAATTAAATCGCGGCGCTCCTTACTTTTTTCAGGATGCAAAAATGGTGAGTAGTTGCTCGGCGCTTTCGGAAGAGCTGCCAGCATTGCCCCTTCCTCGACCGTTAATTGCCGCGCTTCCTTATTAAAATAAAATTTAGCTGCTGCTTGAATGCCATATGCCCCGTGTCCAAAATAAATATGATTTAAATACATTTCCAAAAGCTGCTGCTTCGTATACTTCTGTTCCAAGTGAAACGCAATCGCAACTTCCTTCATTTTGCGAAACAACGTTTTTTCATGTGATAAAAAGACATTTTTCACAAGCTGTTGTGTAATCGTACTCCCGCCCTCTACTTTCTCTCCAGCAAGAGCATCTTTATAAAGCGCCCTTACAATAGAAGGAAAATCAATGCCATGATGTTCATAAAAGCGCGCATCTTCAACAGCCAAAAAAGCTTGTTGTACAAATGAGGGAATATCTTCAATATGTACCAATTCCCGATTTTCCAAATAAAGCTTTGTCATTTCTTTTCCGCGCTGATCCACAATTTTTGATGAAGAATGAAATACAAGTCTCTTTTCATCCATCATATAACTGCCAGTAAATAAAATGAGTTTATATAGAACAATTGCAAATATAAAAATAGAAACAAAGCCAATGAGGACCATCTTTGTATTCTTCATAATGCATCCTTCTTTCCAAATGATGGTACGTTTATTATTTGAAAAAACAAACCCTTTATGTATAATCCTTCGAAGTTTTTTACAGTTCTTGCTATAATGAAGAAAAGCGGAGGCGACTGTTCATATGCAACAACATCGCTGTTACAGAAGAAGGACGCCCTGTCTTTGAACATCGTTTCCAAAACCGTGCTGGTTTAATTGAAAAAGAACCAGGCTTCCGCGCCATTCGTGTACTGCGCCCATTATCAGACGATACATACATCATTATGACAATGTGGGAAAACGAAGAATCATTTCAAGCATGGCAACAATCACAATCATTCGAAAGAGCACACCAAAAACGCCCAGCCCCGGCTAGCGGCGAACCACAAAAGAGTATTTTTGCAAGACCTTCTTTTGTGACGACGTTTACAGTGGGAGAATAATGAAAAAGGAGCTCTCTTACGTTGGAAGAGGGCTCCTTCTTCATTATTCCTTTTATAGAAACATTTGTTCAGTTTGATTTCCAAACACTAAATGTAGTTTTTGAATAAGGTTTGATAAAAATCACATATAATCGAGGTATAGGCATTGGTGCTGAGTATAAACCGTGGTTAAACCTTCAAGAGGTTTCACCTATTTTGAAAATCCACGAGATTGAAATAATTTACTTCATTTAGATTTCATTTTTCAAGCCATATTTTTGCTAATTTACAGACACCTTCCTTAATTTCATGTTCACTTAAATTTCCCAAACCTAATTGGATATGCGGATATTTTGGTGCGTTTTTAATAAAATATTGAGAGCATGGATAAACAATAATTCCATTGTTAGATGCTTTATTTATCAAATCTTTCTCACTCATTTGAGTTTTGACTTCAATAACTACATAAATACCAGAGGAAGCTCCTTTTATTTCTATATAGTTATCAAAATGCTTATTTATCTCTTCGCACAACACCTTCATTTTACGTTTATAAAGAGATTTCATTTTCCTCAAATGCGCATACCAATATCCCTCTGAAATAAAATGAGCCAGTGTTCTTTGATGAAAAGAAGAAGCTGTTTGTTCTAGTAAAGACGACATTTTCTCGTACCTAGGAAGTAATCGTTTAGGTAAGACCATGTAGCTTACACGGATTGAAGGTAATAATGCCTTAGAAAATGTGCTTACATACACAACCCTGTCATTGGAATCTAGACTCTGTAAAGAAGGAACAGGGTGATGAATGTAGCGAAATTCACTATCGTAATCATCCTCAATAATATATCCCTCAACCTGCTCAGCCCATTGAATTAGTTTTAACCTTTCATTAACAGGCATCGTATATCCAAATGGAAAGTGATGCGTTGGTGTAACATATATCAATCTTGCGTCTGCTTTACAAAGTTGATCAACATCAACCCCATTTTCAAAAACAGATATAGGTTCAATTAAGAATGATTGTAAGGAAAAAATCTCTCTTGCCCCATTGTAACCAGGATCTTCTACAGCTATCTGATGAAACTCCTCTTTTAACAGAAGAGTCAAAATCAATAACAAGTGTTGTGTACTGCTGCCAATCAATATTTGTTCACTAGAAGCGTTAACACCTCTCGACTGAAACAAGTAATCTGCTATAGCCACCCTTAACGACATATCCCCTTGTTTGTCCCCATAGGAATACATAATAGAATCCATTAAAACTTTATTCGTTAGATTCCGCCACTTTGCAATAGGAAAGTTCTCCCTGTCTACCGTCCCAATTTTAAAATCAATTGTTTCACTTACAACTTTTTGTCTCTGTTTATGCGTTACCGTAGTAGGCTCATATGTAAATAATTGCTCGGACATATTTACCTCTACAAAATAGCCCTTCTTACTTTCACTTCGTATATAACCTTCTGCTAGAAGTTGTTCATAAGCCACCTGTGTTGTATTTCTACTTACATTCAAAAGCATTGCTAATTGTCTAATAGAAGGTAGTTTCGTATGCTGCGTAATCTTCCCTGTTAATATTTGTGTCCTTATATAAACATAAACTTGTTGATACATTGGAACATTACTACTCCGATCTATGTTAAAAACGAGTTCTTTCACTTCATACACCTCAACTGTCATTTGAAATTATTGTAAACTGTACCTTTTATAAATGACAACGAAAATTAATATTAAGTATACGGATTCATACAGTACTTATTTAACAGGAGTGATGCTACATTGATTAAAATCATGTACTTATTTTGTTTAATTGTTTGGGGACTTAATTTTATTGCGGTTAAAATTCAAGGGACACCAGTTAGTTTAGAGCTATCATTATCATACCGTTTAGCTTTAACAGCAATTTTATTTCTAGTTCTCATATGGTTTATGAAACCTAATGGAAAACCTAATAAAAAAGATATTCCATTCATCATTTTATTTGGCGTTTGCAATTTTGCGTTGAGTTATCTATGTCTCTATCATGCTACTATCATGTGTTCTGCTGCTATCGTAACTCTAATCTTTTCCTTAAAAGTTATTTTAACTCCAATAGCACTACGAATATTTCTTAAAGAAAAACTACATGCAAGAGTTTTTCTTGGAGGAGTTTTTGGTATCTTAGGTGTTTGTATTCTCATATATCCAACATTAAGTGACTTCAAAGGAATATCTACTATGAAAGGAATTTTGATAGCTCTCTTAGGTACAGTTCTTACCGCAGTAGGAGACGCTTGTTCTGCCAGAAATGCCAGTAAGAAGGTAGACCCAATCTATGCAAATGCTATTGGTTTTACTATAGGTAGTTTGTTAATTGGTTCAATTGTATATGCGCAAGGACAAACAATTGTTTTTCCTACAACCGTTACATACTTATCAGCCCTAATTTATTTAACTTTTATTGCGTCTTTTTTGGCTTGGTTATTTTATTTAAAACTTGTAGAAAAAATAGGAGGAACAAAGAGTGGTTACATGGTCGCTTTATTCCCTGCAATTGGTGGAATAGCATCTGTGATAATTGGAGAAACAGATTTGTCAATGTATTTAGTTTTTGGATGTTTATCTTCTTGTATTGGAGCTTTAATAGCCTTAGGTTTTAGAGTTAATTTTAAAAAATTAACCCCCTATTCAATTATTAAAATTAAGAAATAAAAATATTTTATGAATTGGAGTATCCAGGGATTTCTAGAGATTATCACACAAAGTTCGGATTTTTTTGTAAATAATGGCCCGTGACAATCAAATTGTTCCCCAAAGTGGCTGCTTAAAAGAATGAAGAGACATTGTATTCGATGAACTTGAGGAACAATCTTATTCTAATATTGATACCGTTGAACGATTTAATGAGAATTTCCAATCGGTAGATTGTTCAAGATTATGTTATATCGTGCCCATTGATAAACCATCAATTCAATCACTGGTTCAAATGACTCCTTTATCATGGGCAACCACAGAGGAACAAATTAAATCATTCTTAGAAGGGGATTCAGCTCAAATAACCGCTGATTTAGAAATATTAATTGGTAAGAAATAATATTATGTTTAGGTAGAACATGATTAGATTTTTTTATAAAATCGAAACGTAAATCTGCTGAAAAAGAATCCATTTTGATCAATCTTTGTTTCAAAATGGATTCTTTTTATTTATCGTAAAATGCTAGTTTGTGAGATAGGAGTTTAGCCGAGATACGTGTAAAAATGGGTCATAGACTGTAATTTATCCCCACTGATGACAAGCATCCACCATGTATAAATTATTTGTAATGGATTATTGCTGATTTTCATTGTAATATTCTTCTAATGTGATACCTTTTTCAGAAATTTCTTTTGCAATATCACCTACATATCGGATGTGCCATGGTTCGTATGAATACCCTGTAATATTTTCTTTTCCTTTTAAGTATCGAATAATAAACCCTGCACGATGGGCATTTTCAGCCAACCATTTTCCTTCTTTTGTAGTACCAAAGGATTGTTCTAAGGTGTTATCTACACTACTTGCTGAAACATCCATTGTTAACCCAGTTTGGTGTTCACTATGACCAGGTCTTGCAGATACTCGATCAGTCTCCTCCTTACCTTGTTTTTTAACGTTATTTTGATAAACCCTTCTTTGATACGCTAGAGAACGGAATCCAGATACAGCCTGTAATGTTATTCCATCTTTCTCAGCTAGCGCAAACAGTTTCTCCAATGCGCTTGCAGCTTCTTTACGCATATAACTTTTTTCACATATACCAGAAAAGGCAAAAGTAACATCTGGTACAACTAAATCATCTGGTTTATATCCATCTGGAAGCATACTTTTCTTATTTACAATAATATGAATATCATTTGGATTTTTTGGAGCCCCTTTTTTTATAGAAGTTTCACTTTGCTTTTTAATTGGTTCTGTTAATGGATTTTCTTTTGCTTTTATAGAATTTGAGAAAATAAGTGGATTACACACAAAAATAATACATGTAATCAATAAAATAATCGTTACAATTATTAGCATTCCATTTCCTCTATATAACTTTTTCATATCACTGACCTCTATTTTTCCACTCATACATATAAACCTGAACTGCACCTCCATTATTAGATACAACTAACAATGGAGGTGCAGTTCATAATGCAAGCTCCTTTTAAATTAATTTACTGTTTTTCTTTTGTCGGAAAAATAATAAGCCAAGTAGCCAAATACATTAAATAAAGCAAATACAATTATCCAGCCTATATGGAATCGTTTCCGATGATAAGCATTGATAGTTGCCCAAATAGTGAAAAGAACAGCATATACTGCAATACCGACGAATAACAATAAGGTCATAAAATTGCGGATATCTTTGGTTTCTATATTGACATGCCATTTATCCTCTCCGATTCCATAAGATAAATAGTCAGCAGGAACCCATTTAGGAGCCCATGTTGTTTTTACATGTTGGTAGTTCGGTTTTACTTCTCCTTTATAGTCAAATATAGATGTGAAATTTTCAGCCTCTTTTTTAACATCGTTTATGTTATATATTTGAACTTTCGAAATGAGGTCTGTACGGTTCACTAATTTATTAATTTCATTTTTCATATCTTCAGAAATTTCATCTTTATTACCTAGAATCTCTAATGTTTTTGTAGCAACAATTGAATTTTCTCGTGAAATCTTTTTGTCTGTTGCCTTAATAAGTCCAAACACAGTGGAACTAAGAACTAGAAACGTTATTGCTAGATAAAGCACCCACTTTGCAAATGTTTTTTGTGCTTGAAACAATTGTCTAATAGTGGCATGCATTTCTTTTTCTCCGCCAAACCGGTTAATAGCAATTTCAATCGCTTCTTGCTCACTCTTTCCTTCTGCTTTTAATTCGTGAACAGCTTCTATCAAATGACCTTTCATCTCTGCTTTTAACTCTTGTACTTCTTTCTTATTACCGCCAACATTTTGATAAACAGAATCTATAAATACATCAATTTTCTTCAAGTTTTTTTCCTCCTTCTAAAAACGAGTCAATCATTTTCTTTACAAATTGCCACTCTAAACGCTTTTCTTCGAATCCATCTTTACCTGTTGAAGTGATTTTATAATATTTTCTTCTCCCACCAGGACCTTGTTCATCTCCCCAATAAGATTCAATCCATTTATTCTTTTCAAGTCGCTTTAAAGATAGATATAATGTTCCTTCCTTTAACTCGAATTGTTCATCACTTTTTTCGCGTACTAATTTTGCTAATTCGTAACCATACATATCTCTTTTATGCAATAAGGAAAGGATTATTGTATCAATATGACCTTTCAAAACTTCTTTATTAATTTCCAAAGCTTTCACCTCCGCATTTATTTATATCACACAATACCTAATAATACAAGGTATTATTTTTCAAGAAATAACACCTTATTTTCATAGGGTGATCTTTATTAACAGTACCTCCAAAAAGATATATAAAGTACTCTCTTTTCTTCTTATTTTTATAGGATCATTTCCTATACATGCAAATGCTATTGTTATCAACTTAAACATGCGCACTTTCCCTTATTACGACATATTTATATTCTATTAATCCTTATATGAATCTAAATAATATTATTTACATAATATGTATTTATTATTCATTGAATAATAAATTTATGAGTTATCATTCATATTAATCTTTTGAAAAACCTTTATTTTACGTATTTTCCGCTTGTATTTTATGCAATTTCGCATATCCAAATACAGGAAAACAGTATATGAAATATTATTTTATTATATTAAAATTATTTTCATCTCACTAATTTTCCACAATCTGTTATAATAATTTTATTTTTCAGAGAAATATAAAATTAAAGTTATTATATTTTCTAAAAATAGGATTTTAGTAATATAATTATTTTTAGAACAATTAATTATTATATAACAATTATTAATTTTATTAAGCCGAATTTTATGATTTACTTAACAAAAACATGGTGTTTTAATGAGTGTATAAGATCTTTATCTTCTATGAGAAACAAAAGAAAAAGGTTCATCATTATATGTAGTCGATTAGAACGTGTAGATAGGATGATAACTCTATCATTTATACGTAACTTAAAACTTTAAGTTCAAAAGGCTTTATTTCCAAATTTACATTCTTATCAATTGATCAACTACATTTATTCTCGATAAACCAAATAGAAACATAGTTTAAATTCTTTTATCTCCATAGATTGGTAAATGGATTTTAGAACAATATGTACATTTTATCATTTAAAATCAAACCAAAAGAGGTGTGTAGGATGAAAAGACAGAAAATCAAGAAAATTATCCCAGCAGCATTTGTATTAAGTACAGCTTTATTTGTAGCACCAGGGTTTTCTTCAGCGGATACGAATACTACGAATGTAGGAAACCTTCCAATCGTAATCAGTTCTCAAGAAGGACAAACTCCTATGACAGCTGAACAAGTTGCTCAAAATGGTACGCAGCTTCCTTACATTCCTACGGGTCCTTATGAAGAATTTCCTGGTCAATGGCATGTTTCTACGGAAGATGGAAAGTTAATTGATTATGTATATGTAGATGTTGTTGCACAACAAAATAATACCTCAATGAGCGGTATACTGAAGTTTTCAGGCTATAAGTATGTTAAACCTGATGGCACTTGGATTCAAGATAACGAAAATTATGCACCATCAGGGAATAAAGGAGATGTGCTATATTCAATAGCAATTCCTAAAACGGATCCAATAGCAACAGATACGAAATTACAAAAAAAGCTAGATTGGAAATTAATTGATTCAAATATAGTAGATAAAAATTCAGGTTATCACTGGAGCAAAGCTGTTACAAGTGGTATTTCTCATAATATCTCAGTAGGATTATCCCAAACAATTGGAATGGAAGCAGGCATTGGAGATGTTTTTAAAGTATCAGCTTCATTAACTTGGAGCTTTGGTTATCAGCATACAATTTCAGAAGAAAGTACAATTACGAAGACATTTGATTTTAATCCAAAACCTGATTATGCATATGATCAATATAGAACTGCATTATATCAACAAGTAGCTAACTATTCAGTTATCCCAGGAGCAGGATTACAAAAATGGATGTCTGATAGAACTGCAGATGATATTATCAATAAAATGTCTAACCTTATGGGAAAGGGAAATGCAGTAGAATATAAAGTGAAGAAATCAGTTGATTATCCAGTAGATGTTTTAGTTGCACTTACTTCAAAATAATGAGAAAGCTAGCATTTTGCTAGCTTTTTTAACTTATATATACAAGTTAAAAAAACGACATAAAAGCCCCTTTCTTTTAAGAGGGAGACAAGAGCATCTGGCCGTGCATAGAAGCGGTCAGGGCCTTTTTCCTGCCACATGCGAAGTTTAAAACAAAGGGAGAAAGCAAGTAGCGGTCATGCTGTATTCTGCGTAGCAGCAACTTATAAAGAAAAGCGGAGCCGACTGTTTAGGTCTGTTGGCTAAGGTTCTTTCACACAGAAGGTGTTTTTTACCTTCTCGTGTGGAAGGTTCTTAGACATGAGGGCCTAGGAGGCAGAGCTAGACAAAGATGTCGAAAAATAAAAATGGATTTATATAGATATAAAATATCTTTTTTGACATAATCCTCCTTCAAAATCAAGCAAATATTTTAAAGCACCCCACTGCACCAAAGTTTTTTCTCAACCTTCCAAAAATAAACATTTACTCCTCTTATGCTAGAATAAAACATATTAACCTATACAACTTAGAAACACCTAATTGTTTTTTATTCTGAAGAAAAAAGGAGGATATATCTATGAAGTCACCTGAAAGTGTAATTTTAGTTCATGAAATTTCCAAACTAAAAACAAAAGATGAGCTTTGGAATCCATATTCTTGGTATCGGTATATGAGAGAGAATCATCCTGTCTATTATGATGCAGATCAAGATGTATGGAATGTGTTTTCGTATGATGATGTGAACCGGGTTTTATCTGACTATCGTTTATTTTCAAGTAGAAGAGATCGTCAGCAGTTTTCATTTCCACAACGAGAAACGAGAATGAATTTAAATTCTTCTGATCCTCCTGAACACCGCAATGTTCGTTCTATCGTTTCAAAAGCATTTACACCACGCAGTTTAACTGTGTGGAAACCACATATACAAACACTCGCAAATGAAATGATAGAAAAGCTAAGAAATCGTGATGAAATTGATATTGTAGAAGACTTAGCAGCCCCATTCCCTGTAACGGTCATTTCTAATTTATTAGGTGTCCCTACAACAGATTTAAAAAAGGTGAAACGATGGTCTGATATTTTATTCATGCCCTATAGTCGAGAGAAATTTGCTGATTTAGATAAACAAAAAGCAATCGCTTTAAAAGAATTTAAAACGTATCTTCTTCCCATTGTCCAAGAAAAACGATGCCACTTAGTAGACGACATTCTTTCAGACTTAATAAGAGCTGAATATGAAGGTGAGAGATTGACAGATGAAGAAATTGTAGATTTTTCACTCGGCTTACTGGCAGCTGGTAACGAAACTACTACAAATTTAATTATAAATAGTTTTTATTGTTTTTTAGTTGATAAACCAGGAACGTATACAGAATTACGTAAAAATCCTGATTATATTCCGCAAGCTGTTGAAGAGGTTTTACGTTATCGTTTTCCAGTCACACTGGCACGTACAATAACGGAGGATACAAATATATTTGGCCCACAAATGAAAAAGGGACAAATGATTGTTACATGGGTAAGTGCCGCAAACTTAGATGAGAAACAGTTCCCTAACGCTAGCTGTTTTGACATACATCGACCAGGTAATGACAAACATATGACATTCGGAAAAGGGCCACATTTTTGTTTAGGTGCCCCACTCGCGCGATTAGAAGCTACAATCGCTCTAACAACCTTTATTCAACAACATAAAGAAGTAACACTTTCACCATCTTTCCAGCTCAAGAACTGCCTACTAGAGAATGAACAAACTTTGAAACATTTGCCGATCCTTTTAAAGTGAAGATACTTTAGTAAAAAACCTGTATATATACAGGTTAAAAAAACGACATAAAAACCCCTTTCTTTTTAGGGGAGGACGAGAGCGTCTAGCCGTGCATAGAAACGGTCAGGGCCTTTTCCTGCCACATGCGAGGTTTAAAACAAAGGGAGCATGTGAGTGCAGGTCCTGTTGTATTCTGCATAACAGCGATTTATATGTCGAAAAATTAAAATAGATTTATAGAATAAGCACTTGAGATCTATTTCTCAAGTGCTTATTCCTATTATTATATTCTTCCATAACCGGCAATATGTGCACTCCAATAAGAATTATCTAGCCTAGCCGCACTTACTCCTTTTGAACTACTAGAGTTATAGAATGTATTGTTTCCAATGTACATACCTACATGTGTGATATAAGTACCTGAATTGTAAGTACCTTTGAAAAACACTAAATCACCTGGCTGAAGATTACTTTTACTTACACGCTTAGTAGCATCATATTGCTGCTGAGCAGTACGCGGTAATTTAATTCCTTGTGTACCATAACCCCATTGCATTAATCCTGAACAATCAAATCCAGTTTTTGGGCTATTTCCGCCATATCGATATGGCGTTCCTTCATATTTCTTCATTTCCGCATAAACCTTTTGAAATTGAGAAGCAGTTATGGACTGCATTTCAAAGGATTCAATATTCATAGCTTCAAAATTCGTTTGCAATGCTACATCTTCATTTACAGAAATGCTACTCGTTTCTTCTGCAGAAGCAAAACTGCTACCAGCTCCAATCATCATCCCAAATGCTAAAGTTCCTGCTATCAATTTCCTCATAATATCCCCCATTTCATACATTTTTTTACAACAAAGTGAATTTCGACCGTTTTTTCACAAAATCCTTTAAATAGGTTAGGAGAAAATAGCGAATCATGTTGAGAAAATTTTTTAGGATACCGCAAGCAGATGTCGACTGTAGGTGTTGTTTGTTTAGAAAGAAAATCCTGTTTTTAAATATAAATTTCAGATTACAAGGGTGATTAAAAGTTTAAGTTTTTCAAGTATTGTACTATGATATATTTAATTTCATTATTTAAGTTAAGCAAGGGTATGGTACTCTTATATACAATCTAGAGAACATCTGACTTAAGGGGTGGTTATAATGGCACGTGTTTTATTTATCATATTTGGCGAGAAGACCCCCACCTCAAGCGCAAACGGTAGGTGGGGGATGAATCGCTTTTTTTGTTTTTTTAGCATATAGATAGAAACGTATGTTCTTATTTGGTATACTTTGTGTATACAAAACAAGAAAGGGGTGTGTCCAATGAAAAAAGCATATTTTTCAATTCGTATCTATAAGAATGCACTAAATCCGAAATATGTTGAAGCGATTGGACATGCTCTTTTCGTATTTAATCGTGCGAAGCATTTCGCTTTTCAAACGCAAGTGTTAGAAAAACGTTCTGGTACTTCCAGACGTTCTGATAGTATGCAGATTACTGTGAAATCACGATTTAGTCTGAATGATTATTTTGCAAATAGTGCTGTACAGGAAGCCAATGCACTATTTTCTTCTCAGACAGAATTGAAGAAATTGTATATTGAAAATAAAAATGAACAAATGAAAGCTGTAAAAAAGAAGATGAAGAAAACCAAGTCAGATTTGACAGTGCTGAATAAAATAAAAACATCGTTTATCAAAGGGAAGCCAACGTTCAATAAAACGTCCAAAGAACAACAAAGGGGACGATATTTTGTTGTGCAATTTAAAAAGAGAACGGATATTTACTATCATGCCTATCAATTTGAACATGAATATTTAGATGTACGTATTCAAACACTTCGTTCTCGTTTAGGTAGCCTTAAATTTCGGTTGGATAGACTACAAAAACTACTTCATAGTTTAAAAAACAACGTTTCTTCTGTTGTATTTGGGAGTAAAAAACTATTTAAAGCACAACATACTGTAGATACTTATGTTCAAAATCATACACTTTGGGTGCAGGATTTTGAAAAGGCTCGTTACAATCAAATGTTGATTTCAGGTCGAAAAGATGCGAAATCAGGAAACTTTGTATTTACATACAATACAGAATCACAATCTTTACACTTTACAACCCCAAACGGTGTTGCAGTTGAAATTCCTAACCTTACATTTCCATATGGACAAGAACAAGTGAATGCAGCTGTTCAAAACCAATGGAATTGCAAAGATAAAAAGAATGCAGGAAAACCAATCAGTTGGGCAATTGAAGATCATGGAGATTACTACATTTTTAAATGCTTCATAGATATTGGAGAGAACGAAAATAAAAACTTCAGCAAATCCGATGGTGTCATTGGAATAGACTGTAACTTTGACCACTTCGCTTGGTCAAACATCAATAAAAAAGGACAACTCATAAAAACGGGTGTATTATCCTTTGATATGTTAGGGAAAACATCAGAACAAATTACGAAAATGATGGAAGCAGAAGTTATTGCACTAGTTGATATTGCTGTAAAAGCAAACAAACCGATTGTTGTAGAAAAATTAAACACAACAAAAGCAAAGGTTAAGAATCCTTATGGCAATAAAAAGGCAAACATGATGATGAGCATGTTTGCTTACAAAAAGATGATTTCAGCTATGAAAAGCCGTGCTGAGAAGATGGGTGTAGCAGTATTTGAGGTAAATCCAGCGTACACGTCTCAAATTGGTAAAATCAAATATATGAAACGTTTTGGTATTAGCATTCACCAAACAGCTTCTTATGTCATTGCTAGAAGAGCAATGGGATTGAAAGAAAAACTTCCACCAATTTTGTATTCACTACTACCAGAGAAGATGGTAGGTCTGCATCATTGGGCGCAATGGAAGTGGCTGTCTGGCATCCTGTCTGATTTGCGTGTTCACACATTCTATCAGATGGAGCTTTCGAACCATAACAAGATTCGTTCTGTGAATGAACTTTTTCCTCCAGGGGCTCTTACCGACTTGGAAGTAAAAGGTTTGTCTAAGTTTGAAAGCAGAAAAACCATACCTTGTTGAATGAGGCCACTGAAAAAGTGAAAGCTTCTTCGATTTAATCGAAGAAGCTTTCACTTTTTATGTATAATTTTCATTTTTTTTATGAATAATGGTTGTACTAATTCTAGGTGGTG
>NZ_JAKUFS010000026.1 GCF_022663535.1 Bacillus cereus group sp. BfR-BA-01380
TTGAAACCACGGTAGTAAGCTGGCAGGATCGAGTGCTTCCCCACCAAATATGACATAGCGCAGATGCAAGTTTTTATTTTCATCTTCTTGTTCACACACCTGTATTAGTTGTCGGAATGCGGAAGGTGTCTGATTAAGAACCGTAACCTTTTCCTTTACTAACAGTTGATAGAAATCCTTGGGCGATCGACTGATCCAGTAAGGAACAACAATCAATCTTCCGCCATAGAGTAATGCTCCCCAAATCTCCCATACCGAGAAGTCAAACGCATAAGAATGGAAAAGCGTCCAAGTATCTTTTTCATCAAACTGATACCAACATTCCGTTGATTTAAATAAGCGAATCACATTATGGTGCTCTACCATAACTCCCTTCGGATTCCCTGTTGATCCTGAAGTATAGATCACGTAAGCGAGATGTTGAGGACTTACATCAGAAATCGATAAAGCAGTACTTTCTTTCTCAATCTCACCTTGATCTCGATCAAGGCAAATCGATTTAATATTCTCTGGTAACCATTTCGATTCTTTTAAACTCTCTTGCGTTACGACTAGCTGAATGCTAGCATCCTCTAAAATATACTGAAGTCGCTGCACTGGATATGTTGGATCAAGTGGAACATAAGCTCCACCAGCCTTCAAAATCCCCAAAATACCTACAATCATTTCAAGAGAACGTTCAACACAAAGTCCAACCAAGGAATCAGGTCCTACTCCTTTTTTCTGTAGATAGTGAGCTAACTGATTCGCACGTTCATTAAGCTCCCTATAGGTAAGCCTCTCCTTTTCATACATAACTGCAATGGCATTGGGATGAATCGTCGCTTGCTGCTCAAACAACTTATGGATAGTTGCTTGAGGTGGAAAGTCAAGCTTAGGATCGTTGAACTCTACTAAACTTTTTCTTTTATCTTCTTCTGAAATAATTTCGATCTCAGAAACCTTCTGCTTCGGATTTTTAAATGTGTTTTCCATTAATGCTAGCATGGTGTTAAAAAATCGAATTATCTCTTCTTTGGAAAATAGCTCTTCACGATAATCAACATGTACTTGTAAAGAGTCTATATCAGTCAAATTTTCGATATGTACTGCAAAATCTTGTACCTCTTCACGATTTGGAATCCAAAGAGAGTCACCACTTTCAGCACGATCTCTATAATCAATCGTAGTTCCAAAAAGTCGAACATTACTGTTATTCTCTTTATTAGTCTGCTTTAATAACAAATCAAATGGATATTTCTGATGTCGTAATGATTTACTTTGTTTTCTGGACACTCGACCAATAAATGAGAGTACTTCTTCTTCAGGATCGATATCCATTCTTAGAGGAACTGTACTCACCATCATTCCAATTAATTCACGCTCCATTTTAGTCATACGATTGCCATAAGCCATTCCTAGGGCAATATCAAGCGATGAGGTCCATCGATACATCGACAACGAAAGCGCAGCAACAAAAAGAGTATATATACTGTATTTGTATTCTTCAGAAAATTCTTCTATCTTTTTCTTAAAATATCCAGATAATACAAATGTCTCGCGTGATGCTCTCGTACTAACTTGGTAAGCATTACAGGGTTTCAATCCCGTCACGGATGGAAGTGTTTTGAATTCCTCTAACCAAAAGTTTTGATCCTTTTGAAAACGACTGCTGTTCAAGTATGTCTGTTCATTGACTAGAAACTGAACATATGAGTTCCTAGGTATGCTCACATCTGTCTCACTATGAAACTCATGATAATATTTAGCAATCTGACTAGTAAAAATTTGGATTGATAAACCATCCATGATAATGTGATGAACATTGCCAAAGACGGCACACTCATTATCGCTTAATTTTATTAAAGCGAAATAGTATAAATCAGAATCAAATAACGTAAACGTCTCTTGCGCCTTCTGCTCAATCCATTTTTCCAACAAATCTGAATCTCTCTCGGAACTGAAATCGAAGAAGTCAAATTCTCGTTCTTGATGTTTAACAAAATATTGCTCAGGTTCCATATTTCCATTTTCTTTCAGCCTGATACACAAACCATCGTTTTCACTAATAACACGATTCATGACTCGATTTAATATTGAATAATTCATTTTTCGATGGATCTTGAACAAGAATTTTAGATTACACATACCTTTATCTGAATAAATAACTTCTGTATACCATATTCTTCTCTGCGGATGACTTAAAAGATAACACTCCTCATTGGACATAAAAAAATCTCCCTTCAAAGATTAGTTACTTTTATGTGTTCGTTTTCATGTTTAACCCAAAAATATTTTTGTAATGAAGCCCCAATTACTCCAATGATGATGAGCCCAATACCCACATAAAGATAGAGTTGAATTACTCCGAAAAGGTGAACCAGTGGTCCGCTCATAGACGGAGAAATGATGAGGACTGCATTTGCTAAACTGCTTTGAATTCCAAACACTCTTCCGACCTGTTCTTGATGAGATTCTATTTGCAGAATGACTTGATTGGATACAAACATAAGTCCACTTCCAATACCAGCGATAAAACTAATCAGATAGCCAAAAATAAGGGATGTACCGGGACTTGCCAGACTTATCAGACTAATTCCACCAAAACCAATTCCCATTAAAATAATGCCCCCACATACTACCCAACCATATTGAAAATGTTTTATTTTTTGAGTTAAGAATGCACCAAGTATTCCCCCAATACCAATAATAGAAATGATATATCCCATTTTACTCTTATCATTTGGGAACAAACTCTTAAATAAAGTAGGGAACTGTGAGTCTACTAATTGTAATACTGCCATAGCTATTGTAAAGAAAATCATGGTTGATAATATCATCCGATTGGATAATACATAACTCCAACCTTGTAACCAAGCAGTCCAAGTACTTTGTTGTTGCTTTTCTATATATTCTCTTGACAGAGATTCCTTAAACCTAATTGTGGGCAATAAAACCAAAGCAGCTAGTAAACTACATATTGCCCTTATTACAAGACAAAACTCTGGCTGAAACCAGCTCAGTAACACTCCCCCTATAAGCGGACCCACTATCTTGGTTCCTTGCTCAACTATACCGTTGATACTTACCGCTTTGGTAAGCAAATTAGGGGATACAATTTGTCGTGTTAGTGTTTGCTGTGCAGGATAATAGAAAACGGTAAAAATGG
Organism: Bacillus cereus group sp. BfR-BA-01380; assembly: GCF_022663535.1. GTDB lineage: Bacteria > Bacillota > Bacilli > Bacillales > Bacillaceae_G > Bacillus_A > Bacillus_A cereus_BB. Next base: position 3,149 of record NZ_JAKUFS010000026.1, read on the forward strand.
ATCGAATCATTAATGCTAACAAAAGCCAATAAATATTTTGGACAAATAAAAGAACAATTGTTAATAGACCAACCATAAGATTACTAAACATCATAATTGGAATTTTTCTAAAGCGATCAGCAATCACACCTGCCCATGAACTAAATAAAATTCCAGGAAGTGCATACGCAACGGGAATCAATCCAATCATGGTGGGGTCTACTTCCCATTCAAAACCAACAATGGTCATAATGGCTAACATGTCAATAAATACTCCGAGCATAATCAGTGAATACGCAGAGAAAACTTGTAAATAAATTGGATTTCTCCACAGACTTTTTGAGTCAGTAGTTTTCATAAAAACGATCTCCTTAAGTTTACTAAAGTGGATGTTTTTGCGTACATGAGACCCCTTTATTGGACATAATTAATCACTTTAAATACTTTTATCTAAACTTTAATACAATTCAAACTTCAATTATTCATAAAGTTCAACGCCTTTTTTCTTTTTTGACGATCTACTAAATCAAATACATTTATCTCTTCATCTCTTGTTTTTTTAAGTTCTTTCATTTTCTGTTCTTGCTCTGAAATAATCTCCTTTACAAATGAACCAAGGCGATTTAGAAAACCTCTATTCATGTTGTCATTCCCTGCAACATTAAACAACGCGAATAGTTCACTAACTAATTCATGTTCATATAATTCTCTTTGATTTTCATATACTACAAGATACACATTTACTCGATGAAAATAATGATTTAATAGTTCTATAACTTTATTATTTACAGTAGTTTGAACATCCAATCCACACCACCTTTTTCAGAATTCCCTATATTTTCTATCTAAAATACTATCACACAAAATTCCCTCCTACTATATTCATAAAGTTGAAATAATCAAATTAGAAAATTCAGATAAAAAACACCAATAGACCAACTCTATCAATTACTATCATTATTAAAATAGCCTAGTAGTCTTATTGATAAGACTACTAGGCTATTTTTAAATTCCAAATAATAATAAGTCCTTAACATAGGTTGACACACATTTCAATATTTTCTTGAAATTAAAACGAATAAATGAATAAAACGAATGCCCAAACGATGTGATGCGCTAAAATTTCTTCTGCTGGAACTTCGTCTATCAATTTCCAATAAAGCGGAAGGATCCCCCCACATCATATATGCACTTGTCGCATATATCATCCTTTTTTTTTGCGCTTCCATTTGATTCTCCTCTCCTCTTTTCTTTTTTCTTCATTATAAAGTGTCCTTCTATCTGTTTATAATTTTCCGCTACATAAACTCTTTATAATATCCAAAAGAAAAGAGCATGTTTTAAAAAGACTAATCAAAACATGCTCTTCTTGCGTTAAATTGAATGACTCTTATGAAAAGTGCTTTTTCTTTTTATTACCAATTTATACGAAATAAAAACGAAAATTCCAAAAATAAGAGTTGCAAAGGCTGGTAAAATCTTATCATTTGGCACGTATACTTCCCAAAAAGAATTCATAAGCGCATGAAAAATGAGACACATAAAAATACTTTTAGTTGCATTATAAATTGTAGTTAGTATGAAGGATATGGCAATTATCGTAATTGTAAAAGATATAAAGTTCCTTTGAGATTGGTTCGTGCCTGGAATGAACCATAACGGCAGGTGCCAAATAGCCCATATTATGCTCACAATCACGGTGCTTAAAAATGGAGAATACCTTTTCTGAAGTGCAGGTTGTAAAAATCCTCTCCAGCCAATTTCTTCAAGTCCACCACCAATAATCATTATCGGAAAACTAAGTAATCCCACGTATAATGGCTTTTGCATCGTTGCTCCATCAAATATCGTTGGCAGATAACAGCTAATAAAAGCTAGAACAATTATCAAAATATACCATACAAAATGATGTTTAGGATTAACAATATTTTTGATAAAAACTCTAAATTCCTCTTTCGATCCATATTTTTTCTTTAGAATAATTTCAATAATTGCTGGCATGATCCCCCCGAAAACAAACAATATCATTGCTAATGGAGTTCCATGTGTAGTAATGTTCAATTTTATTAAGCTAATTAATATCCCCCAAAGTCCCCACGTAAATATGAAAGTGCATATTAAATATCGTTTAATATCATTATCCATCTACCTGCCCCCTTAGTATTGATTAGAGCATAAATTTGGAAGAAAGAAAACCCTTTACGCAAGATCAAATAAACAATTTTTACCAAAAACATCCATACTCAATTAACATATTACTGAAAAATAATGAATGACTTGACGCCTACTTCATTTCTACATTCATATTTATCTACTTCTTGAACTACGCTGTTAGCACAAGAAAAAACTGAAATCCCATCTGTATGAAGTAAGGATTTCAGTTCATCTTTTTTCAAAACGGTACAATTTTATTTTAAATCCACACATATACTCCCGCAGCGGCAAGAACCGGAATACCAAACACAAACTTATTTTTATGCGTCTTATGATGAAACATATACATCCCAATCCAAGCTCCAATCCCTCCCCCTGCTGCTGCAATTAAAAACAACGTACTCTCCGGTGTACGCCACTGCTTCTTCCTTGCTTTCCTTTTATCTAGTCCCATCATTATAAAGGCAAGAACATTAATAAATACAAAATAACTCCATTTCAACATATTATGAAAACCTCTTTCATACATTTTTCCAATCAATTATTTATCCCGCACTAACGGACAGTGAGCTCCCACGGATGGGAGTTTCAATTTATTATACACTCATTTTATTTTTTAGTTTTGTAAATATGTAACAATGATTTTATCAAATCCAGCAAAAAATATTGACTATGATAATTATTTTGTGATATTATAAATAATTTTACTTATCATCTTATATATGATAACCTTAGAAAGGTTACCCTATATGGAGGTGGATTATTTGTTTAAAATTGGTGATAAAATTGTTTATCCAATGCACGGAGCAGGTGTGATTGAAGCCATAGAAGAAAAAGAAATCCTAGGAGAAAAACAAAAATATTATGTAATAAGAATACCAATTAGTAATATGGAAGTAATGATTCCGATGAAAAAAATGATACAATCACGTATACGATTAATTGCTGATATGCTTACATTAGAAAATGTATTACTTATTTTTCAGTACGGCGAATCAGATCATTCACTCTCATGGAAGCAAAGATATACTCAAAACATGGAGAAAATGAAGACGGGTGAAATACAAGAAGGTGCTGAAGTAGTTCGCGACTTAATACGTAGGAATAAAGTAAGGGCGCTTAATACAAGTGAAAAACAAATGTTAGACAACGCACAAAAAATCTTAATTAGTGAATTGAGCTTAATTAAAGGAATTACTGAAAATCAGGCAATTGATTTGTTAAATACGAAAGTCGGCTAGGTAAAGAAATCCTTTTAAAACCGTTTTGAACTTGATTTTAAATTATATAAGATACCTAAAACGACAAAATAGCCTAACATCTATTTTGTTTTTTTTTTGCTTTATGTACCTCAATATGATATGATTACAAATACGATTTGATTATAGGAACATTACCCTCTAAGAAAAAATTCTTTTTCCTCTAAATGAATTATTCTCACCACTTTTTATTCCCATACTTCTAAGTATACGATGAGGTTCATTTATCCAAGCATTGTTTTTGGATATCCCGATTCATACTGGCACGGTCATCGGAGCCGTAAGGACGAAAGAGAGGTAGGGCTTTCGTTGTTTTGAGGTTTCAAAAACGATAATGAACATTTACTGTTCTTATCTTCCATTTTAACGTAAAAACGATAACAGATTTAAATACATGTTTATATTTGCTCGGTTCATATAAATAGGAAACACATCCTTAGAAATATTTTAAAAGTTTTTATATGAAAACAATCAGGACAGTAAAATGGTTTAATAGTGAAAAAGGATTTGAATGTACGAAGTACCAAATGATAGTAATGTTACAGTAAATTGCATTCAAGCAAGTTAACAGAGGTCAAAACCTAAGAATATTGTAAAACTATAAGAAAACGAAAAGAACATGCAGGTTAACCTGCATGTTCTTTATTATTCTTCTACAGTTTCATTTTCATCTTTACTGATAGCATCATCACTAGACTGAGCATCTTTATTCTCCATATAAACCATTGCGTAATAAATTTCCGCATACGATCCAAACACTTGGTACACACTTCCAAGAAACGGCATGAGAATCCCTCTTTTCCAAATAATACATTCCAAAATTAAGGATTCCCTATCTTTTCTTAAACATTCGTTTTTGTATCTTCCTCTTCTATTTGGATATTAAGAAGATGTAACCATTTCTTATATGGTGCACTGTTTGGATCTACAAATTCTTTTGCGTATGAGCGATTCCATAGTTGCCTTACAAATAAAGTTGCTTCTTTTTTAGCCGCCGTTTCTGCACCAGTCCCGTAATAAGCTTTAAAATACTGTTCAATTTCATCAACGAGTAATCGTAATAACTCATCAGAAGTTTCTTCTAACGTTGGATCATATTTCGCTTCCTTATCATACATCAAGATAATGTCTAAAATATTATGAACATGTTCTTTCCGAAGCCATCTTATATCTTGCGCACCTAATACAAATGAATGTGTGTACAAATGTCCCCCATGCTGCAACGCTTTTTCCTGTTCTTCTTCAAAACGAGAAATGATATTTTCATATATAAATGGATTATGAAGCAGGGCACGATGTAATTTATACCCTTCATTTGTTACATTTTTCCCCATCGACTGAATAAGAGAACTTCGACCTACTCCGTTATATTGGTAAACGAACTGTCCGTCTACCGCAGCAAGGCTAATCCAACGAAATATATATGCATATAATAAAGCGCGATTACATTTCTCATAATCCAACTTCGTTTGCGTTGCATTTAAATCTGGCATAAACGCTGGCAAATGCCAATATTTATCGAGATGAGGCGTTAAATTGGATTTACGAATGTTTAATTTATTTACGCGGCGATAATATGATTGAAAGTAGTCTCCCTTCTCGTTCACATACCCATTTACAGTATGCCCGGATGACAATTTCGGAAAATCTTGCAGGGATAGGCCATAATGCGCACGGTAACATACAATTTCATATGGCGAAAAAGCTTTATCAACAGTTTCTTTTTCTTGAAACATCTCTTGAAGCGCTTCTTCATTTAACTCTTGCTGAACAAATGGATGAATACCCCAATATTGCAGTTCACGATGATGCGGCACTTTCGGTATAAATGGACTTGCAAGGTGTAACAAATCTTCTGTTTTTTCACTGACATACTCTGTCATATCACGTTTTTGAATAGTAGCTTCTTTTCGAAGCGCTTCAATAATATTTAATTCAAGCTTATCTCTGTACCGTTCTTGCAGTTCCTTTTCACAATACGTTAAAATGTGTTTCCGATAAAAATCTTCTACCTTTTGAGATTGCCCTTCCTCCGCCCCTGCTTCTCGGCAATACTCTCGATATAAACTCATATAAATTTCAGCAGATATCTCTTTTGGTAGCACACCATTGTTTACATGGTGATGAATATCGTTCCATATTTCTTCCTGCATTCGCTCATCTGCTAATACGTATACATTTGTTGGGTTTGTTTTCCCCTCAAATTCTTTACTACGCTTTTGAATGTCTAATAATAAATTTTCACGAGTTTCTTGTAAATTATCAAAGAAACGCTCCCAATATTGAATCATTTTAACTACAGCTTGATATAAAGATTGATACACAAGTTCTAGCAGCATTTCTTTTCGGTACTCATTTAACTTGTGTACATATTGGGTGGCGATATCTTGAAATTCTTTTCGAAATAAACGCTGCTCATTATGAAATACCTTTCCAATCCATCCTTGCTGCTGTGCGAGTTCAACACGTCGGACGGCTGTTACCGTTCCTTCAATATTGCCCACATTAAACTTTTTATCATAATTTTGAATGAGATTACGCTTTTGCTCATTATTTTCGTGCAAACGATTCATTTTCTCAGTTAACAATTTACGAATTTCATATAACACATACCTTGCAGCAACAGGATGAACGGGATCAGTTTTCTTCAAAAACCACGTATTTAACTGATATGACTGTCCCTCTGAACCACTTGGCGTAAAACGATCTGCTTCAATTATGTCATATACCAATGTTGTTACATGCTCATGTACACGGCTTGGGATTGCATACGCATATAAACGCACTGCATGGTCAACTCGCGCCACTTCCCCTTTCATTTGCTCCGCAATTTTCAACTTTGCAGCCGAAATTTTACACTCCCGCTGCAAACGATTTAACTCTTCATCCTTTTGCACCGTACGCTGCACATAACTTTCTACCGACTCGAGAAACAATTTTGCCTTTGATATACCGATTTTTCCACCTTCTGCTCCTTCACGTGCTTCATAGTACATTTGTTTATAAAATACATGTGCTTGTTCTGGCCGAGTCGCTAAATGTTCTAAATCCTCTAAGAAGCTTTTCCCTCGCTCTGGTTTTTCACGTTGCATACCACGGCGAACATCTTGCTCATATCGACTTTTCTTCTCTAAAAAAAGTCGATCTAAATGAAGCCATGATTCATCTAGCCCTTGTACCGCCCATTTCAAAGCACAATAACGAAGAACATTTTCATATGGATAAATAAGCTTTGCGACTCCCGCTCCGCAATAACGAGCTTTACCATTTGAATCTGCAAGTTGCTGAATTTGATTATCTTCCTGCGCGAAATGACTCGTTGACATTGGACTAAATAGTTGTAAATAAATCGTATTTGTCATTTGTTCCATATAATCAGACAAGCTATTTAGATGATGTCCATGTAAATTTTCATAATCATATAAAAAGCAATAATTATATGGTAAGTGATGCTGCATAATTGTATGATTTGTACGACCATCTTCATCCACTTGGTCAGGTCTGTATTCTAACTCAATTGTAACGCCACCGCGGCACGATAGTTCTCCTGTAGATCCTAATGTAATAGCGTGTAATTCTTTTAATGATGCATAGCCATTTGCCTGCACTGCTTCAAATTCTTTCCCGCTTATTGTACGCGTCTTTACGAGAGCGTCAGGAAGTAAGAAAGCGCCGCGAATTAAAATGTTGTGATGTTGCAACTTTTTCCGAAGCATTTCCCGTAAATAAAGAGCAATTTGCAAAAACATCCCCGAACCTGTACCACCAGCTAACGATGTAATAATAATAACCCGTACACCGTACTCTGTTTTATCACTAGTGACCGGAAAAATTTTCTCGATTTCCTGCCAAAACGATGTTAATTTATCTTCCTTCATTGCTGCGCGAAGTGCTAAGCGGGAAATAACCCGAAGCTGACCTGCACCTTCTGTTAACGGTTTATCTAGTATAGTTGGATCAATCGGAAACCAGTCTGGGATTGTTGGATCTTCTGCTATATATTCGCGCGGTGTTTTACTAGAGCTCGTTTGCGTCACAAATTTACGAATATGCTGAAAATGACTTAACGTATTAATATCCGTATCAAATACATGCATCGCTACTTTTTTACGTCGTTCTAGTGGAAGCTTTCGATAAATATCATGCGTAATCGTGCTACCAATTCCTCCAAGTCCAATTAAAATTGTCGGCACTTGAAAATCCATGTGAACCACCTTCCTATTTATCCCGCTATTTGCGGGCAGTAAGATCCCCACCTCAAGATTGAGAGATAACAAAGAAGATAGGTGGGGGATAACTGCCCATAAAAGCCTGATTGGTGAGAGCTTTCCATGAGTGGGATGAAGAAAACCCCCACTCATGGAAGTTTCACTTTATTCACATTCATACTTATATACTTCTTTTCCATAACCGCGATCGATGACAACCATTTCGTTCGGATATAACGTTTTATGCTCACGTCCTATTTCTTCGTCTGTTAAAAAAATACCATCAATCACCATGCCTGGTACTTGGGAATCTTTTGTAACAAATATAGATTTTGATCTTTTTTTTGCAATAAATGTAACAGACTGCACTGTCTTCCGCTCTGCTCGAAATGGAATACCAAAATAATGATTCCACCATTTTGTTCGCAGTGGTTCTGGTTCAGATTTATATAACCAATCTTCCGCAATAGATTGGTCCCATTCATAATATATAAGCGCCTTCCCATGAAAGCGCGGACGAACCACCCATCCAATAATGAGAGTTGCAATCATGAGTAAGATGATACTAAACGGTAAAACGAATTGAAAAATAGTCGCATAACGCTCAAAAAAAGAAACATCGATAATAGAAAGTGAAATCTGTTTACTCACTTTTTGTGATTGTGAATCTCGTAATGTGATGGTAGCTTCTACGGTGCCGGTATCTGTAAAATTAAATGTGTTGGAGTAATAAGGACGAGGATAGACGTACAGTTGATTTCCATGTTGCTTTATCTCATAGTTGATAGATTTATGAAATGTAACAGTAGCTGTTTTCAGTAATTCCTTTACTTCTATTTCTGACATTGCTTCATCATTTAATAGCGGCTGTATAATAAATGGTGTGCTATGCTTTAAATTCGTTACTTTTTCTGTATAATTCGTTGTCACAACCTGTAATGATAGTTTTGGTCTTGGAACGGATTGAATATAAAATTCTTTCGTTTGGCGATAAAACCCTTTTATATTCATGTGCACATTTCCGCGCACCGATTCTTTTCCTATCTTTGTTTCATAGTAGAAAGCTTTTCGCTTTCCATCCCATTTCATCTCATATATTTGACCACTTATTTCTACTTGTGCGGTAAAATATGAAGCATCTACTGGTACATTTGTTGGTTTTGCTTCTATAATCGCTGTTTGACCTTCATAGATTTGTTCTGCTGTCTTTTTCTGCTCTTTTCCTTTTTCATATATGGAAACAGTATAATCTAATGCTGGTTCGACAAGCACTTTCATATTTTCCTTTGAAACTACTTGATCAATTTCTAATATATAGCTACCTGGTTCGATTACAGTATTCTTTTTAGACATAATATGTGTAATGCCACCATATAGCCCCATTCCTGCTGGTGCTTGAATGGAAAATTTTGACTGCAACTGGAGTGAGCCATTTATATTTTGAATACGATACGGCACTTTCTGAGAAGATTGATTAACAAGCGTAATTCGCTTTAATGGAAATGGTGTTGTAATTTCAATTTTGTTTCCTACTATATTTGTTTTCACCGCTTCTTCTACTGATGAAAACGGATCACGATTCGCTATGAATGCAGCCGCTTGGTTTACACTGTGAATCACACCATCTTCTCCGCTTGTAGGTAGCACGATTCCATTTATTTGTTGTTTCCAAATGTCTTTAAAGATGTTCATTTGTGTTTTTTCTTGCGCACCTAAATTTTCTTCCATCGTAATTAATACTGCATGTAAAGAAACTTTTTTTGCTTCCATTTCTTTTTTAAACTTACTTAACGTTTCTGAAATTCGCTTTTTCTCACTATCATCTTGCTTTTCTAATTCATTAAAAGCACCATCTGTTAGAATAATAAGCCAAAATTCTCGATTGGCATTCACTTGGGCTTCCCTCTTCATCGATTGAATTGCTGTTTCTACCGATTGAAAAGGTGTATTCGCTTGCTCATTCCATGTTTGAATCTTGCCAATCTCTCCTTGTCGCTTATTATTCTCCAAAGAAACTGATATCCCCTCTGCTGGATGACTCATTGGTACATAAGAAAACGTATCCTTTTCATCTAACAATGCAATCAAACTTTGCAGTGCATAATTGGCATACTTCCAGCGATCGTTATTACGCATACTTCCAGAATCATCATAGACAAGTGAAACAACACGTTGCCTCGCTTCTTCTCCTTTCGCTAAACTAGAAAAAGGGTTTATACATACGAGTAAAAAAAATAAAATGGACGTGGCTATGATTCGAATGTACATGTTGAGGCTTCGCCACCTTTGTAGACAAATTCCTATGTTTAAACTTATGAGAAGAAATACAAGATATGACTTGTATTTCGAAAAACAAATAAGATTATAATATCATTATGTAAACTGATTATTAGGAGGATTGTTTGCTATTTTTTCTAACCTCAATAGCAAATTTCTTCTAACATATACTTTTCAAGTTTCAAGTTATTATATTTTCCGACTTTCATTCCCAATTCACGCAACCGTACTCGTTTCATCCTCTCATCTTTTTTCTCAATTTTCTTTCTTTTTATTATAGCAAAAATGAGAGTGCCATCTATAAGCACTCTTATTGTTTCACATATACTTCTACAACCGGATTTTCTTTTCGGTCGGCGTGAAGACGAATATTACTTTCTTTCGTATCATAAATAGTTGCTAGTAGCAATACCGTTAATAGGTTAGGAATTTTGCTATCTGTTCCATATTTTCGTTCAAGTGCTTCCTTATACTCAAACGCAAGATCTCCTTGTATATATGTATACACTTCAAATCCATCTTTTAAATCACAAACAATACTATCAATAATATCGGCTCCAACTTGACGTGTCATTTCTTTTCGAAGTGCATCAATCAATTTCTCCCATGACATTTCATACGTTTGAAACGTATCTGAATGATTCATTTTTTTCTCTCCTTTTTATTTCATCTAACAGGCAATAGGATTTTTCATTACTAGAAAACATTCTTTCCCTATCCTTCCCGTTTTTCATCACAATTATGAAGGAATAGACAAACGTACAAGCCGCTCTTGTCCTTGTATCATATCGTAATATTGGAAAGAGAAAGGGGAGAAATTATATGCGTTCTAATCAACATTATCACACATGTCGACGATATCACGGACGTGTGGTACGCATTGAAAACTATGACGGCAAAATTCATATTGGGAAAATTGTCGATATTTCAGATAAATCAGTATGGATTGAACCAGTTCATAAAAAGCGATTTGACTACGGATTTGGCTATTCTGACTGTGGGTGTGATGTTTGCGGCGGTTTAGGAGAGTGTGATAATTGCGGGTTTGGATTTGGTAGAGGTGGATTCGGGGCTGTTGAACTCGGGTTTGGATTTATTTTCGGCATTACATTAGCTGCTTTATTTTTCATATAAAGAAAAGCCAACATGTGTTGGCTTTTTCATTTTTGACACATAAAAATTCGGTGTCCTAATCTATGCTTATATTGCTGTAAAATATGTTCGTGCGCAATCCACGCCTCATACAAATCTTGTGAAATAAAATCCGATATATCCCACTCTGGTTGTTCTACGTGTGCAGAAATCGTCTCTGCAATCGTTCCGCCTCCTACCACACGTACTGTTGTAAATTGTGATTCTTGAAAGAGTGCAATCCATTCCTGCTCTGTTAATAGTTGTTCCATTCCATATAAAGCTATAATCTGTTCTTCCTCATGCACTGATAGGTGCCTCTCAGTTACCATTTCAATAACAAGCAATTCTCCGCCGCGTTGTAAGACACGATAACATTCATCTATTGCTTTCCTTTTGTTTGTAAAAGCAAGAACAGATTCCCCTAAAACAATATGAAATGCTTCATCTTGAAACGGTAGTGCTTCTGCACTTCCTTTGATGAGTTCAATATTAACCCCATCTTTATTCCATCTCTTCCTAGCTTTTTGAACCATCGTGTCATTCACTTCAACTGCACATACCACAGGTCCATATTGTTTCGCAATATAAGAGGCTGTCTTGCCCGTTCCACACCCAATTTCCAATAACTTTGTATCTGGTCCCAGTGAAAGCTGTGCTAATAACTGCTTTGTTAATGTAAACCCTCCTGGATGTGCACTGCCAACACCAAATGCTGCAAGGAAATCTAAATAAGAATATTGTTTCATAAGTATCTCCTTCTATTTCATACTTAGCGATGGAATGATATAGATTACATATTGATGAAAGTTTCGCTTTACTGTCGTACTGCATATGTATTCATCACATGTCAAAATGTGCACAGTGAAAAGAGGATACGATATCGCATCCTCTTTTCAAATCATTATTTACCTTCTTTTTCAGTGATATATGTCCATTTGTAGCTGTATTCACAACCAACGTTGTGGTTATAAATATTGTGTACCGTAGGACGTTGTACGAATGATCTTCCACTTTGATATATCGGTACAAGGGCTGCTTCATCATCAATTAAGATTTTTTCAGCTTTTCCCATTTCTTCCCAACGTTTTTTCGGATCTGCTAGTAATTCACCTTGCGATTTCTTCACAATTCCATCAAATTTTTCATTGGAAAAGCTCATTTCATTTTGCGGATTTCCTGTTTGGAACATATCTAAATATGTCATTGGATCCGCATAATCTGGGTGCCAGCCTCCGTAAGAAATATCATAATCTTGTGCTACTTCTAAATTTATTTTTTGTTTAAATGGCTGTAGTTTCATATTCACTTTTAAACCTGGTAAATTTTTCTCAAACTGCTCTTTTAAGTACTCACCAACTTTTTTCGCGTTCTCTGTATCATAGTTCAAAAATTCAACCGTTACTTCTTGCTTGCCTAATTCTTTTTTCGCTTCCTCCCAAACTTGTTTCGCTTTCTTCACATCCATTTTGTTGCCCGTAGATTTAAATGTTTCGCGGAAATCTTTTCCATCCGGACCTGCAGCAAGTTTTTCTGGAACAAGAGAGTCTATTGGCTTAGAACCATCATTCAAGATTACATTTGTTAACGCTTTTTTATCAAATGCCATTGCAAACGCTTGGCGAACTTTCTTATTCTTAAAGATTGTATCTTGACCACCACGTTTTTGATTTAAACGTAAAAAGAATGTTGACGGCTCTACAAAGCTTCCAAATTCCTCTTTCCTAGGTTTATATTTATCAACGTATTCAGATGTTAAAAGAGCACGATCGATTTGTCCACTTTCATACAAGTTTACACGAGTGGATACTTCTTTTATAACGCTCCAATTGATTTCATCTAACTTAACGTTTGCTTTATCCCAGTACTGATCGTTTTTCACTACTTTCCAGCCTTGTTCATGCTTCCACTCTGTCATTTTAAATGGGCCATTATACACCATCTTATCAGCTTCTAAAGCGTATTTATCTCCATGTTCTTTGACAACTTTCTCATTTAACGGGAAGAAATTTGTAAATGCAGTTAAGCTAAGAAAATAAGGAACAGGATTGTCTAATTCTACTTCTAATGTATTGTCATCAACTGCTTTTGCACCTAAAGAATCCGCCGGTGATTTCCCTTCGTTAATTGCTTTTGCATTTTTTACATCATACATAATGAATGCATATTCAGCTGCTAATTTTGGGTCTAACAGACGCTGCCATGCAAATACAAAGTCTTTTGCTGTTACAGGGTCTCCATTTGACCATTTTGCATCTTTACGAAGTTTAAATGTATATTTTTTACCATCATCGCTCTTTTTATAAGATTCTGCGATACCCGGAATTGGTTTATTGTCTTTATCAAGACGATATAACCCTTCCATCGTATTCCCTAAGATAAGAGAAGATGCTGAATCTTTCGATTTCGTAGTATCCATTGTAGGAATTTCTGCTGTTTCTGCTAAATTTAACACTTGTTTTGCCGCTAACTTACCCTCTGCCTGCTTGTCTCCATTTTTTGGATCTGTACTTGCTTTTTTGTCCCCTGCCCCAGAACATGCCGTTAGTGCCACACTCATCGCTAATACTGGTGCTACTACAGCTGTGATTTTTTTCATCTTTTTCATTTTGTACCCTCCCTAATTTTTATGTACGATACTAACTATGAGAAAGTTTTTGATAACTTTATGTTTCTATACAGTTATCAGAAGATTTTCACTAATTAATATTCTACTAATTTTTTTAATTTTGTAAAGTGTTATTATTAAAAAAAGTCAAAAAATTATTTTTTTACAGTAATATTTATAATCATTCTATGAAATAAAGTGAGACTTTAATCAGTGGGAGTTTTCTTCATCCCCCACTGATTATTAGTTGAACCAATCGGGCTTTTACGGGCAGTTTATCCCCCACCTAACTTCTTAAGAAAGGCGGCAGCGGCTCGCTCAGAATCGCAGGACGTTGGAGCACCCGACAGAGAGGCGCTTTCTGCCTCGTCCGAGGGGGCGAAACGACCGGAGATTCTAGCCACTAGAGCTGGACAATGCTTTCGCTGAATTTTGAGGTGGGAGTATTACTGCCCGTTAATGCGGGATAAAGTGGAACTTCCATTTATAGTACTGCATATGTATTCATCACGCTTCAAAATGCGCACAGCGAAAAGAGGATACGATATCGCATCCTCTTTTCACATGATTATTTACCTTCTTTTTCAGTGATATATGCCCATTTGTAGCTGTATTCACAACCAACGTTGTGGTTATAAATATTGTGTACCGTAGGACGTTGTACGAATGATCTTCCGTTTTGGAACATTGGTACGAGTGCTGCTTCATCTTCAAGTAAGATTTTTTCAGCTTTCCCCATTTCTTCCCAACGTTTTTTTGGATCTGTTAGTAATTCACCTTGAGATTTCTTCACAATTTCATCAAATTTTGCATTTGAATAGCTCATTTCGTTTTGCGGATTTCCTGTTAGGAACATATCTAAAAATGTCATTGGATCCGCATAATCTGGGTTCCAGCCTGCATAAGAAAGATCATAATCTTGTGCTACTTCTAAATTTATTTTTTGCTTAAATGGCTGAAGTTTCATATTTACTTTTAAACCTGGTAAATTTTTCTCAAACTGCTCTTTTAAGTACTCACCAACTTTTTTCGCGTTCTCTGTATCATAGTTCAAAAATTCAATCGTTACTTCTTGTTTCCCTAATTCTTTTTTCGCTTCCTCCCAAAGTTGTTTCGCTTTCTTTACATCCGTCTTGTTGCCCGTAGATTTAAATGTTTCGCGGTAATCTTTTCCATCAGGTCCTGTAGCAAATTTTTCTGGAACAAGAGAGTCTACCGGCTTAGAACCATCATTTAAGATTACATTTGTTAACGCTTTTTTATCAAAGGCCATCGCAAACGCTTGGCGAACTTTCTTATTCTTAAAGATTGTATCTTGACCGTTACGTTTTTGATTTAAACGTAAAAAGAATGTTGACGACTCTACAAAGCTTCCAAATTCATCTTTCCTAGGTTTATATTTATCAACGTATTCAGATGTTAAAATCGCACGATCGATTTGTCCACTTTCATATAGGTTTACACGAGTAGATACTTCTTTTATAACGCTCCAATTGATTTCATCTAACTTAACGTTTGCCTTATCCCAGTACTGGTCATTCTTCTTTACTTTCCAGCCTTGTTCATGCTTCCATTCTGTCATTTTAAATGGTCCATTATACACCAGCTTATCAGCTTCTAAAGCGTATTTATCTCCATATTCTTTTACAACTTTCTCATTTAGCGGTAAGAAAGATGTAAATGCAGTTAGGTTAAGAAAATAGGGAACAGGATTATCTAATTCTACCTCTAATGTATTATCATCAACTGCTTTTACACCTAAAGAATCTAATGGTGATTTCCCTTCGTTAATTGCTTTTGCATTTTTTATATCATACATAATGAATGCATATTCAGCTGCTGTTTTTGGGTCTAAAAGACGCTGCCATGCAAATACAAAGTCTTTTGCTGTTACAGGGTCTCCATTTGACCATTTCGCATCTTTACGAATTTTAAATGTATATTTTTTACCATCATCGCTCTTTTTGTAAGATTCCGCCATACCTGGGACTGGTTTATTGTCTTTATCAAGACGATATAACCCTTCCATCGTATTCCCTAAGATAAGAGAAGATGCTGAATCTTTTGATTTCGAAGTATCCATTGTAGGAATTTCTGCTGTTTCTGCTAAATTTAATACTTGTTTTGCCGCTAACTTACCTTCTGTTTGTTTGTCTCCATTTTTCGGCTCTGTACTTGCTTTTTTGTCCCCTGCCCCAGAACATGCTGATAGTGCCACACTCATCGCTAACACTGGTGCTACTACAGCTGTGATTTTTTTCATCTTTTTCATTTTGTACCCTCCCTAATTTTTATGTACGATGCTAATTACCGAAAATCTCTGATAATTTTATATTTCTATATAGTTATCAGAAATTTCTATTAATTAATATTCTACTATTTTTTAAAATTTTGTAAAGTATATTATCTAAAAAATCAAAAAATTATTTTTTTACAGTAATATTTATAATCATTCTATGAAATAAAGTAAAACTTCCATTTATAGTACTGCATATGTATTCATCACACGTCAAAATGCGCACAGTGAAAAGAGGATACGATATCGCATCCTCTTTTCAAATGATTATTTACCTTCTTTTTCAGTGATATATGCCCATTTGTAGCTGTATTGGCAACCAACGTTGTGCTTATAAATATTGTGTACAGTAGGACGTTGTAAAAATGATCTTCCACTTTGATACATCGGTACAAGTGCTGCTTCATCTTCAAGTAAGATCTTCTCAGCTTTCCCCATTTCTCCCCAACGTTTTTTCGGATCTGTTAGCCATTCACCTTGAGATTTCTTAATAATCTCATCATATTTCTCATTTGAATAGCTCATTTCGTTTTGTGGATTTCCTGTTTGGAACATATCTAAAAATGTCATTGGATCGGCATAATCTGGGGTCCAGCCTGCGTAAGAAAGATCATAATCTTGTGCTGTTTCTAATTTTAATTTTTGCTTAAACGGCTGTAGTTTTATATTCACCTTTAAACCAGGTAAGTTTTTCTCAAGCTGTTCTTTTAAGTACTCACCAATTTTCTTTGCATTGTCTGTATCATAGTTTAAAAACTCAACTGTTACTTCTTCTTTCCCCAATTCTTTTTTCGCTTCCTCCCAAACTTGTTTCGCTTTCTTTACATCCGTTTTGATGCCTGTAGATTTATATGATTCGTGGTAATCTTTTCCATCAGGGCCATTAGCAAATTTTTCTGGAATAAGAGCATCTACTGGTTTAGAACCGTCATTTAAGATAACATTTGTTAATGCTTTTTTATCAAATGCCATTGCAATTGCTTCACGAACTTTCTTATTCTTAAATACTGTATCTTGACCGTTTCGTTTTTGGTTTAAACGTAAGAAGTATGTTGCCGGTTCTAGTAGCGTTCCAAACGCATCTTTATTCGCTTTATATTTATCTACATATTCAGACGTTAAAAGAATGCGATCAAGTTGTCCACTTTCATATAAGTTCACACGAGTAGATTGTTCTTTTACAACGCTCCAATTGATTTCATCTAGCTTAACTGTTCCCTTATCCCAGTACTGGTCGTTTTTCTGTAATTTCCAGCCTTGTTCATGCTTCCATTCTGTCATTTTAAATGGTCCATTATAAACCATCTTATCAGCTTCTAAACCGTATTTATCTCCATGTTGCTTTACAACTTTCTCATTTAGCGGTAAGAAAGACGTAAATGCTGTTAGGCCAAGAAAATAGGGAACAGGGTTATCTAATTCTACTTCTAATGTATAATCATCTACTGCTTTTGCACCTAAAGAATCAACTGGTGATTTACTTTCATTAATCGCTTTTGCATTTTTTATATCATATGCAATAAACGCATATTCGGCAGCCGTTTTTGGATCTAATAGACGTTGCCATGCAAAAACGAAATCTTTTGCTGTTACAGGGTCTCCATTTGACCATTTTGCATCTTTACGAAGTTTAAATGTATATTTTTTACCATCATCGCTCTTCTTATAAGATTCCGCGATACCTGGAATAGGCTTATTATCTTTATCAAGACGATATAACCCTTCCATTGTATTCCCTAAGATAAGGGAAGAAACTGTATCTATTGATTTTGAAACATCCATTGAAGGAATTTCATTTGCTTCTACTAAGTTTAGCACTTGTTTTGCTGCCATCTTACCTTCTGTTTGTTTGTCTCCATTTTTCGGCTCTGTATTTGCTTTTTTGTCCCCTGCCCCAGAACATGCTGATAGTGCCACACTCATCGCTAATACTGGTGCTACTACAGCTGTGATTTTTTTCATCTTTTTCATTTTGTACCCTCCCTAATTTTTATGCACGATACAAGTAATCTGAAATTTCTGACAATTTTATGCTTTTGAATAGTTATCAGAAATTTCCGTTAATTAACATTCTACTATTTTTCTCTATTTTGTAAAGTGTTATTATCAAAAAAATCAAAAAATTATTTTATTACAGTAATATTAATAATTATTCCGTAAAATACACTTAAAAAAAGAATCCCCCTCACTAAATGTGCTATAACTCTTTTATTTATTGCTACTTTGTTACACTCATTCAAAACAATTATTTGAGTGCTATTGTATTCTTATACATATCTTTTTTTAACCCTTTTCTTTGTTTCTCTCGTATTGCTGAAAAAATTTTCTCATGTTTTATCTAACAAATTCATTTTTACTACTCACAACAATGGCAACCTTCTTATTCTTTTTTACACTATTTAAATCCATTTTAATTTTTCGCCATATAATTCGCTTCTATTCATAATACAGCATGCCCTGTACTCGCTTTTTCCCTTTATTTGAAACCTCGCATCTGGCACTTCTATGCGCGGCCAGATGCTCTCGTCCTCTCCTAAATAGAAAGGGGGTTTTGTGTCGTTTTTTCCTCTTGAATATATTATTTTAAATGAGCATTCTCAAAAACAAATATTACTATTTTGAATATAAAGAGATTATTACAAGAAAAAGAAATCAAAAAACAACCTTATCTCCGTTGCATAGCGAAATAAGGTTGTTTGTCTTTTATATCATGTTTACATAAAGTGAAACTTTAATCAGTGGGGGGGTTCTTCATCCCCCACTGATTATTAGTTGAACCAATCGGGCTTTTACGGACAGTTTATCTCCCACCTATCTTCCTCGCTTCTCTCTGAATCTTGAGGTGGGGGTTTTACTGCCCACGAATAGCGGGATAAAGTGTATAGCATCTTTATAAAGGTAAATCTCTTCTCTTAAACAGCATAATAGCCATTACAAAAAGAATACAAGATGCTGCAAGTAAACCAATGCTTGGCGGCCATATGTTATAAGTTCCATCCACTATTTCTTGTGGGCGATACAAGTTAAATATAGATAGATTTCTCATCCATTCCAGTTTTTCACTCAATTTCCCTAACATATCGAGTCCATAAAACAATACTGTTATGCCTGTAGAGATACTTAGCGCTTTCTTTTCATCATTAAATAAGCAAGAAAAGAAAAATGAATAGGCACAAATAACAAGAAACACAAGTCCACCAAGAAAATTGAGTTTTAAAAATAGCACTTTATCAAGGGATACTTTTTCAATTAGCCATTCTGCGCCAACTAAACCACCAAGATAAGTAGCTATGACGATTGTAAATAGTCCGATGATTAAGACTGATGCTTGTGTCAAAATTACCTTTGTACGCGAAACAGATGTAGATAATAAATAGGCCATTGACCCTCTATCAACTAGATGAGCAACAAGTTGTGTCGATGCTAAAATACTATATATCATCAACAATAAAACAAAGATTAAACCATAATATTCTCCGGCTAAAAAATCATTCAATTGTTCAATTCCTTTTTCAAATCCCACTGCTTTTAATACTCCTTGAGGCATCGCTTTCAATATTTCATCTAATCCCTTTACAGATGAGAATGATGGAAAGATCCAAATGAGTAACCATAAATAAAGAACTGAACCAATAGCATAGTTCAAAATCATTTTGGCATTTGCTTTTAAACTAGCAACAAATAA
This sequence comes from Bacillus cereus group sp. BfR-BA-01380, assembly GCF_022663535.1. GTDB lineage: Bacteria > Bacillota > Bacilli > Bacillales > Bacillaceae_G > Bacillus_A > Bacillus_A cereus_BB. Next base: position 22,746 of record NZ_JAKUFS010000026.1, read on the forward strand.
CGCTTTACTCATAATCGATTTTCTCCTTCCGCATCATAATAATGCATAAAGATATTTTCTAAGTCCATTGTTCTCACTTGAAAACCAATTACATCATGCTGCGCCAATATTTGAAGAAGTTCATTATAATTTCCTTGTACAATGATAGAAGCTGTATTCCCTTGCACATTCTCAATTTGTAGTGCCGTTTTCTTTAACGATTGCAATTCTTCATGCGAAGATACTGTCACATCAATAACTTGCCTTTGTTTTGCTCTCAAATCATGAATATTTTCTACTGTGAGTAACTTTCCGTCTTTAATAATCCCTACACGATCACATGTCCGTTCAATTTCTGTAAAAATATGCGAAGACATAAAAATTGTTTTTCCTTTTTGTTTTTCTTCTAATATGAGATCAACAAATAACTGCTGCATGAGTGGATCTAAACCTGCAGTTGGTTCATCTAAAATGAGCACTTCAGGATTATGCATAAAGGCTGCTACAATTCCTACTTTTTGTTTCATTCCTTTAGACATTTTTCGAATAGGTGTTTTCACATCAAACTGAAAACGTTCAATTAATTCATCACGGCGACTGTTATTTTTCATCCCACGCATTCCTTGCATAAGTTGTAAAAATTCCAGTCCGTTCATTCCTTCTATAAAAGAAATCTCTCCTGGTAAATAACCAACACTTTTTTGAATTTTTGCTGCGTCATTCCAACAATCGAGTCCAAAAATCGTCGCTGATCCAGTAGTAGGTTGTATAAACCCCATTAGATTGCGAATTGTTGTTGATTTCCCTGCTCCATTGGGGCCTAAATAACCAAATACTTCCCCTTCTTTTACTTGAAATGAAACATCGAATAAACCTTTTCCGTTTGAAAATTTTTTCGTGACATTTTGAACAATTAACATGATCCCACCTCATTTTTGAAATATTATACATTTTATATTTCAAAATCATTATACTCCTCTGTTATAAGAGAAGCAATATTTTTTGAAATTTATCAAAGCCTATATTTCAAAAATGTTGTTTCCTTTCTTATCATCTTGTATATTTAAGTGGAGGTGATTCATATGAACGGTTTTGAAAAGGTGAAAAAAAAGAAAAAGCAGGCTATTAAAATGGCTGCATTAGAATTGTTTTCAAAACATGGATATAAAGATGTAAAAATTGAAGATATTGCAAAACAAGCGAAGGTTTCACAAGTTACAATATATAATCATTTTGGAAGTAAAGATGCTTTATTTCGTGAGCTCATTCAAGAGTTTACAATTCAAGAAGTTCATTATTATGAAGAACTGTTTAAGAGCGACTTAACTTTTCAAGAAAAAATACATCGTATAATCACTCGAAAATTACAAAGTGTGAGCACTTTTCATCCTGAAATGATCGAACAAGCCATGCAAACAGATGAAGAATTGCGTAATTTTCTGTTTACATATCAAAATGAAAAAGCACTTCCCCTTTTTCTTCGTTTTATTGAAGAGGCACAGCAAAAAGAAGAAATTAATCCAAACCTTTCAAAAGAGATGATTTTGTTATATATCAATGCGTTTTCTAAGATGAGTGATCAATTCGTCACGCATCTAGTCGGTGAAAATCGCGAACAACAAACAAAAGATATCCTCACAATGTTTTTCTATGGACTTTCTAATCCAAACTAAAAACCCGGCAGATGCCGGGTTTTTTTCATTATTTACTTACCTCTCCTTCTTGCTTCCCTGGATATTTCGCACCTTCATACTTATAAATGTAAACTTTGGCAAATTTGTTATCACCTTTATCATCAAAAGCTACTTTCGTAATAACGCCATCGTATTCTTTTATAGCCCGAACCGCATCGCGTACTTGTTCACGTGTTGGATACTTACCATCATTTTTCTTAATAGCATCTTTAATTCCTTGTAAAATAACGCCAGCTGAATCATATCCATATGCAGAGTATGCTTCCACATCTTTTTTGAACTTCTCTTTATATTCTGTTACAAATGTTTTCCCTTTCTCTGTAACTGTTGGTGCTGTCGCTACTGTTGTATAATACGTATCTTTTAATCCATCTTTTGCAACTTCTGCCATTGTTGGAGAATCGATACCGTCACCACCCATAATTGGTGCTGTAACTCCTTTTTCACGTGCTTGTTTTACTAAAACGGATCCCTCACCAAACGTGCCTATACATTGGATTATGATATAGTCACATCACTTCAACGCATACACAACAAGCGGAAGCTGTTGTTGGTAACCGGTTAGTCTTAAATTGAGTGAACACTAGTCTAGATATTGTAATATTTATAGTTTGACTTCTTTTAGCTATTCCAACCTTTCAATATCTTTTTGGATATGTTGAGAATTTACAGCTAAAACATGATTAGTTAAAAACGTAGCTACTGGCGAAAAGTTTAGAGTAGATAAACAAGAATTTAAGCAATACAAAAAAGTATTCAAATCGAAAGAAAAAGAAGTTCGAAGTATATCTGATTTATAATGATAATTTGTAAAAGGTAGAGTTTATATATAAAGCAAAAAGAGCCCTATAGTCTAGGTCTCTTTTTTATTCTACATTACTATTCTTGAACTGTATAATCATCTTTCGAGTAAACAGTAACAGCAAATATTTTGGCCTTATCATTAGTATAATGTCCATTAACAAAAATGCTACCCCCACCTAACTCTCCTGAAAATTCCATGTCTGTAACAACAACATCAACATTTTTTTCTTTTTTAAAATAATCAATAGTAGCATGTTCATCTTTGTCTTTTATTTTTTGTCGTTCTTCAGGTGACATAGATGTTATAGGACTTATAACCGGCCTTAATTTAATAACGGTACAAGCTGCAACACTGATAAGAATAATACTTAATATAATTATAATTTTTGTTAGCTTTTTCATTGTATTTCACCTTTCTTTAATTATACCTATATGATCAAATCAATAAAACTAAAGAAAGGGGGGAGAAGAACTGAGTACTACTATATCAGATTCAACATATTATAAATTATCTGAGTCAGTATATAAAGATAAGGTAAAAAGCTAACTAATTTCAGTTAGCCTTTTTACTTGATGATATTTACCGAAATTACAAATTATATTTAATTAATAGAATTTTCACTATTTACGACCTTCTATATTATGTAGTTTTTTGCTCACAGTTACTCCAGATACTTCGTAATTATTCTTATAATCTATTATTGCAGATACCTCTTCCCCATTTTCCTTAACATATCCAGATACAAAGATAGAACTAACTCCCCAGGATCCAGAAAACTCGACTTTAGTAACTTTAATATCCCAATTTTTTTCTCTTTTAAAATATTCAATAGCAACTTGTGAAGATTTTTCTTTCATATCCTTTTCTTCCTGTTTGGTGTAAGGATGTGCCGCTTTGTTATATTGAACAGCAACATACGCCCCAAAACCAAGAGCTACCAAAACAATAACAAATATTACCTTTTTCATTCATTTATCACCCCTAATCTATTATAATAGAAACAATATAATATTAGGAGGAATATTATGAAAACTAGCATTTCTGATAGAACCTATAACGAATTATCCAACGCATCCTACCCCGATTATAAAGAAGGCTCAATATACACGTCCAAAGGAGGAGAAGACTGGACAGTAATTGAACCCAAAGGAGCAAAATTGCATGATCCTACAACGGGTTTTGATGCAACCGTTTTTTACAATGAGAAAACTAAAGAAGTTGTTGTTTCCTACAGAGGTACAGAAGGATATAAATCAATAGATAGATCAGGACCAGATTTTAAAACTGATGTAAACTATATATTAATGGGTAAGAATCCGATACAAGATGGAGAGAAAATAAATCCGTATGATAAAAGTCAAGTAATAGCAGCTAACCAATTTACACAATCAGTATCACTTTTAGAAATAGTAAAACATGAATATCCCGATGCAAAAATTTCAACTACAGGGCATTCTTTAGGTGGTGCAAATGCCCAATTTGCTAGTGCAATGTGCGGCGTACCTGCTGTTACTTACAGTGCTCCCGGTATTTATGATATGCTTCCAAAGGACATACAGAAGAAAGTAGATACAGGGGAATATAAAGGGCAAATAATTAATTATATTAATCCGAAAGATTCAATTTCTGGTGGTGCTTTTAGAGAAGATAAAACACATATTGGTGATACCTATATGGTCAATTCTGATTTTAAAACAGCAAATAATGACTATGGGATGCATCAAATTGATAGGTTTTTAGATTCAATCGGAGCAAAAGATTTTCATGGACTAAAAAATTATCATTTTGATAAATTCGGTAATATAGACAATGGTAAGCTCATAGATGCTAGTACAGGAAAAGAGCTTTATCAATCTCCAAGATACTCACTTAACGGTGTTGGGGAAGTTCGTGTTATCATGGAATATCTAGAGAAGTCAGCAAACGAAATGAAACAGAGCGCAGAAGACTTCCGAAATCATATTCCACGTGTAATTGATGAAGTAAAACAATCTCTAAAATCAACAAAGAGTCAGCGTATGGAAAATAGAATAAATGAACTTTATCATCTTTTAGATCAAACCAGCAGGGTATATGCATTAAAGTCACAAGAAGTTGCCGAATTTATTAAGAAAAAGGCAGAGGAATATAGAAATGCGGACGAAAATTTCCAAGGATTTGGGTGGTTAAAAAAATGAGACAAATGTATTTTAATGAAGAACATATAGAAGTATCTTTTGAACGTTTAAACAAATTAATCACATATATAAATAAAAATCAAGAACGAATAAATGATATCTACAACCTCATACAGGCTGGATGGTCACAAAATGGTGCAGGAAAAAAAGCGACAGAAGATTTAGAGCAGTTACGCAAAGAATTAAACCATACTATTAATGAAATACACACAAAGAAAAAAGAATTGAAAAATGATTGGGAACTGATTAAAGCTGTAGATAGAAGTTATAAATAAAAACTAGCTAACTTAATTGAACTGAACCCAAAAAGTGAGACAGGAAAATTAAGCGACTTCTTGGGCATGGGTACTGATATCCATGCTTTTTATTCGGCATAAATAAACTGAATATTCTATCTTTTTTTGAAAAACAATTAATCTATTATTTTTATTCATCCAAATTATGCTAATATTTAATCAATAACCATGTGGATGAGGAGGATATTATGAAAGTATCAGTGAAGGGGAATGAACAGATTACAAAGTTGCTAAATGATTGGTATCAAGCAATGTTGCGACAACAAAATATACAAGCAACAAATTTAAAACGAGAAATCGAAGACAAACTTTCTGGTATAAAGGAAGATGAAAACCTATTATTATATTACTCACTGTTAGACTTTAGATATAAAGTATTAACAAATGGGCTGAATATCACAAAAGATAGTTTCAATAAAATTAATTCTTTTGATATACCTGATAATAGCTTTCTAACCTATTATTATCACTTCTTTCAAGCAATTCACAACACCATTCTTGCAAACTACAATGAAGCTAAAGAACAGTTTGAACAAGCAGAAAAATTATTAATGTACATACCTGACCAATTTGAAAAAGCTGAATTTCATTATCGTTTTGCTTCATTTTACTATCAAACTTATCAACCCCTACCATCTATTTCACACGCTAATAAAGCAAAAGACTTTTTCAGCAAAACTAACGGCTATGACATTAACATTGCCCTATGCGAAAACGTTCTAGGCTTAACGTGTATACAAATAAGACAGTTTGAACAAGCAGAAGAATACTTAAATAAGGCTATTGATATTGTCAAAAAGATAGATAACACGGAGTTACTGTTGCGCATTAGAAACAATTTAGGTTGGTTATACGCTAGTCAAGGGCTTTCTACATTGGCTATTCGTCATCTATCAGAAGTTACAGAACACTTACCAGACCATTACAAAGCTATCTTCTTACAAGCTAGAGAACATTATAAGTTAGGCGAACACAACGCAGCTAACTTATTAATTGAAAAAGGTATCGCAGCTTGTACCAAAGTAGAAAATAAAGAATACATGCACCGCTTCAATATTTTAAAGAAAATGAATAATAATTGTAATTCATTAACATTAGAAAATGTGGTAATGGCAGGATTATCATACTTTGAGGTAGAAAGTTTAACACGCTGTGTACAAGAATATACAGAGATATTAGCAACTGTATTTTATGCAGAAGAAAACCATATAAAAGCAAGTAAATATTTTTATATGAGTAATGAAGCAAGAAAAAAATATGAAGAAAAAGGAGCGTTAGTGTAATGAAAAAGATTGGAACAGTACTTTTAGTATCTATTATATCAGTTGGCTTTGTAGCTATGGCTGAAGGGGATACACCGGCACCACAAAAACCTAACTTAGCTTACAACATAGGTGATACAGGCGGTATTATAAGTAATAAATCTGTAAAAGATCCTGGTACTGGTTCACCTGCTTATAGTCATGGTAATACAGGTGGCTCTCCTGCTGATAATAAAGGTGACACACCTACACCACAAAGACCTGATTTAGCTTATACACATGGAGAAACTTGGTCTCCGGCTTATAATATAGGAGACGGTGGTATTATCAGTAATGAAGCTGTAAAAGATCCTGGTGGTGGTATGGTTAGTAATGACGCTGAGGGAGATCTTCTTACGATGCGCATGGAGATACTGACGTTATAAGTAATGAAAGTCATGCTGATTTCCCTACACCACAAGTTTAATAGATTTAAAGAACAAGCCGCTCATCTAAAAATGAGCGGCTTTCTTTATTATCTGAGTCAACTTACGTAAGACTCATCAAAATACATCTAGCTTGGGGTACGCCTAAGATATACGGTAATTAAATGTTGAATTCATAATAAAAAGGAGACATATTTATGATAAAACATATCAGACTAATTGCTTCTATAATCGTGCTCTTAGGTATTACTTTATATAATAAAATATCAACTAATATACTTGTTCAAAATTGTATTTTGACTATACTGTTATTTGTGTGTATATTAGTTAGCTTAGAATATATTTTTAATAAGCATAGATATACTCATTTAGATAAAAAATTGCATGCTTTCTTATCAATCATTCCCTTAATTGTAGCATTTTTTATAATATGTCTTATTATTTTATTTAAGTAAATGATAAGCCGCCCTGAAAAGGAGCGGCTTTCTTTATTATTTAATCCAATGTACGTATTCCTCATCAAAATACATTCAACCTTCAACGTCCTCACCTGTTACATAAATCCAGTCAGCGTATCTATAATGTACTTCATAAAGGAGATAAATTCTTTATTCATATTACAATGAATAAAGAATTTGAAGATGAGGAGATAGTTGTATATCAATATTACCCATCAGAATCACCAGAAAAAGTTATGAAAATGTATTTTCACAAAAAAAGAGGAAATGTTTTATGATTTAGAACCTGTTCCACAAGAATCAATCGGAACAAGAAAACATTATTTTAATTGTGCGATTTCTAGGATAGTAATATGCCTTAGAAATGGTGGAGAATTCTTGGAAGAAATGACATACGGAGTATAGCAAAACAAACGAGTGTATAAAAAAGCCGACTCATTAAGAGCCGACTTTTTTCCATCTCGTCCTCTACTTATACAGGGCTAGAAACTAAAGTACCATTATTGTCAATGGTTACTTTTCTTTTTACACCTTTCGTATCATAAGCGAAGAAACCAACAAATCCTGCAGATGAGGCTACTAAAACACAACCTGTTTTCCCTTCCACATCATTATTAAATACTTGTACATTAGAACATGTAGGAGTAACTTCAATCCCATATTTATTTTTATTTTCGGTAGTTGACATCCTCACTCTATTATCACGGATGTACCCTTCTTTAGAAGCATTACCAACTAAAATAGCACTACGTTGATTGTCAGCTTCAAGCGAAGTATTGCGAATGTTATTCTTATCAATAAAGAATCTTGTAATAGATTGGAGAAAGATTCCTACACGACCTGAGTTAATCATAATATTATTAGAAATATCAACATCCTCTAAAAAATCAGTGTTATCTGAAGAAGTTACTGCTGTATTATAGATGAATTCATTTTGCGAATCTTCAAAAGAATTATATTTAATTTCTAACTTTCTACATTGTTTGAAAAAAATATGTCTAAATGATTTCTTGAATGTATTGCCTCTAATTTTACATCTGTCAACATACGAAAGTACGATAGTAGCAAAATCTTCGGGTGAATTTCTCTCTTTAAATTCATTATCAATAATTTTAACGCTATCAAAGAAAGCTGCTTTCTTATCATTTTTCCATCCAACAATATAGATATCTTCTTGTCTTGTTCCTGAGAATGTATTTTCTTTTACAACAAAGTTATAACCTGATTCTGGCATTCCTGTGTCATTACCTTTGCGATCTTTTTGACCCTCACCAGGACTTCCATCAGGATTCGAATGTGTTATAGCTCTCTCGCAATTTAAGAATGTATTTCCTTGTATAGTCATATCGCCAAATTTCAAAGCACGAACACCTGCATAAGTTGCATTCTCAAATGTATTATTGATAACTTTAATATTTCTATTGAAAAGGAACATTACAGAAGAATGATTTCCTATTCCCGTGGCTATCGGATTCATCCCTTTCGTATCACTACTACCAAAATAACAGTCACGAATAGTTATATTATCACAAGGTTCTCCATCCCATGCCCCAAAATCAGAAAATCCTAATTTGGTATGGTTAGAGATTTGAATAGATTCTGCATACCCTCTTGATTTATCCGTGGTTGCATCTTTGTATCCCAAAAACTTACATCTCTCAATTACAACGTTACAACAAGCGTTAATATCCATCATATGAGCATTAATAACATCTTTGAAAGTAATATCTCTAAACGTTAGATTTTCCCCTCGAGCCCATCCTGTCATGTTAAATCCTTGGGGAAATTCAAGGACATTACCATCAAACGTTCCACCTTCAATACTTATGTTGCCATTACCATTATAGCCTTCAAACAAATCGCCTGAATTTCCATTTTTCATAATACCTCCTGGATGCCCTCTTAATAAAATCGCATTTTCCCCCAGACGTATTTTCGTATTTTTGTAAACAGTTAAATATTTTGTTATACGATAAATACCTGAAGGAATAAAAATATCAACTCCTCCTTCATTTAATGCAATATCTAATGCTTTTTGTATAGCTTCGGTTGTTAATGTACCTTGTGTTCCGTCTGCTTTTGCACCATACATTCTTACATCAACATAAGGAAAAGTTGAGTCCTCAGTTTTCACATTAGTTTCCATTTCAATATTCTCGTTACCTAAGGATTTATTTGAATTATTATCTATTTGATGAATCATGTTATCTCTCCTTTTTATAGAAACAGTTAAAGTTATATACTATTATATTGTTATATATTTATCTTAATAGCCGTAATATAAAATATTTTACCTCACTATGTGATTTTAAAAACAAAAATACAGAAAAAATAAAAAATCCGACTCATAAGAGCCAGCTCTCTTTATTATCTAAGCCAACTTACATAAGACTCATCGAAATACATCCAACCTTCAATACCTTTTTCAATGAAGATGTAAATCCAATCACCATAACGGAATAATACCTCATACGCGCCCGGCTCTTTTATTTGTGCTAAAACAGAATCACTAGTTGACCAGCCTTTGCGTAAATTTACATTAGAAGCGTTTACCCAAACTGCACCTTTGTTCTTACCATCCTTGTTAATTGATACAACATCATCTCTCATCCAATTGTCAGTAGCTACCTTATACCAAAAATGAGCGCCATCATATGACCAAGCATGATAAGTATGACCTTCTCCTTTTGTAGCTGTACGCATAACTGGAGAATCTACATTAGGCTCTTTACGAATATTCGCTACATCAGCAGTTGTTGTAAGGTATCCTAAGACTTCTTTTTGTGGAGGAACGAGTTGAGATTCACTTCCTATAAACCATTCTAGTGACTTATCGCCATTTAAACGGTTCACATCACAATTTCCGATTCCTTCAACATAACCACCGGTTGCGTTATCTGCATATTGCCAAAGATCACAAGGATATGCAGGTTTTTTACCATAACGCGGAATCCAAAGGAAATCAGCTTGTACATTTTGTAATCCGTATGATCCATACATATGATGAGATACATAGAAACCTACTTTCCATCCTGCCGCTTTGCAAGTATCAATGAATGCCTGTGATGCTTTTGCTAGATTAGTACCTCCACAGCTTGATAGAGTATCATCTTCAACATCTAATACTAAAAACTTAGCGTTAGGACTAACACGAGCCATAAAGTCTTTTGCTTCCACAATTGCATCTTCCACAGATACAAAGCAGCCATATGCATATGCAGCGTGAGGAATGCCACGCGTCTCTAAATTCGATACATGCTGTTTATATAGATTGTCTACTTTATTTGAACCATATTGCACACGACAGATTGCTAAATCAAGATTTGGGGCAGCTACGTCCCAATTAATATTATCGTTGTATTTTGAAATATCTACAATGTATCCCATTATTTATTCTCTCCTTTGTTTTTGCTATTTAAAATCTCAACAGCATTTGTTAGTGCTGCTGGTAACTTAATACCCATACGACCTGCATTTTCTAAAATTGATAAAAGTTCATTCCCCATAAAAAAGAAGATTGTGGCTTCACGAATAGCGCTATTACTTCCAATTACTAAATCTATTTGTACAGCACATGAAACCAATAAAAAAAGCACTACCTTTTTGGCAATGCCTCGAAATCCGATTTTGCTTTTTAACTCTCCGTTATACCCTGCCGCAATCATCCCCGTTACATAATCAATTGCCGCCATTGTAACTAAAATTTTCAGCGACACATCCCACCCCCCTAAAAAATAACCACAAAAGCCACCGAAGGCAGCTATAAATGATTTAGTTAATACATCGATACGATCCATTTGTTTGACTCTCCTTTCAAAATAAATAAAGAAACACAATAAGTATCCCTTTATTTAAATTTTCTTTCTTCAATTATGCCTTCGGGTTATCACCCAAATAATACATATAAAACTTGGAACCAGCTCCTATTGTAATGTTCTCATTTAATGGTTTTACAAAGGGAGTAACGATGTCGCTCTTCGTAAAAGTGTAAAGAAATGATACCGTAACAAATGGCGTAGCATATGAATTTGATGCCATTTGATCACAGAAATCTCTATTGGTTACTGTTCCTGCCTTGTTATGTGCAATCCCAAATCTTAAGCTTGAATTTGCAACAGTAAGAGGTGACGTGACTTTTGCAGTAATAGAAACTATATATATACCATTTCGAGGTACTATATAACTTCCAGAGTTTACAGAATTAGATGGAAAGCAACTCACAGTACTATCAAGTAACGCTAATGTATTGACAACATTTTGTGTTAATAATTGTGTTCCTGATGAACAGTGTAAAAATAGACAATATAAGGTGGCGAAGGTACTGGATTGTTAGGTGTTGCTGTGAAATACGAATAAGCCACAGGATAACCTGTAGCATCAAGTATCTTTTTTAATTCAGCTAGTGTCATCGACTTATGGCCCTTTCAATTTTATTAATAAATGTATTTACCGCATCTTCTTCAATGGGCCTAATATGAGGTATTCCAGATACACGACCTCCGCCAACTTTTGCATGACCATTTTCAAGCAAATGAGTAAGTTGATAATGTGTAGCATTGTGAATGAAAACATCTTTACCAACCTTTTTAACTCGCCAACCTTTTCTGTATTTACCAGTCAATTTCGGGTTGTTAAGACTTCTTAATTTGCTAACAGCATCTTTTGCAACTTCAACCTGTTCTTTTTCAACTTTCTCCTCAATTTCTCTTGTATATATTCCTAGTTCTTTAGCAATCTCGTTTGCCAAATTCTCCACACTAACCACAATATTTCACCCCATCTTTTCCATAGCTATGATGGTTAATGTCTTATTCTCTTCATTATCGTTTATCGGTGGTTCAATAATATTGAAGATACGCCCCTTTAAATTAATCCGCATCTCTTCTGTAATTCCAGAAGTGTATGGGATAACGAACCGATAAATTCGTGTTGCCTGTGAAGCTGAAGCAGCCATATATTCTGATCCTTTTAGTGTTTTTATCATGGCCCAAGCTTTTTTAATTTCTTTCCAAGATGTTTCAGTTACCTGGCCAAGATCATCTTTTATTGTTACAGGCTGCTGTTCAATAATGATCCTATTTCTGAAATCTCCTGTATTTAATGGTGGTTTATACTGAAAAGGACGCATATCATTCACCATCCACTTTCATTTCTTCTAACGCTTTTTCGATACTAAGACTATTAATCTGACTTAAAAAATTCTTGTCGAAATACTCAAGTGCATCATTATAAACATAACGAGAGCGTTCAAAAACTAATTCCTTAAACACCTCGTCATTATTAAGATCATAATTTCCACAGACTCGTATTAAATCTTTATTAGATGCAGAAAGGATCCGTTTTAGGTTATCGTCTTCCTCATCCCCTAAACGCATCCTCTCTTTGAATTGCTGTAATATCTCACCTGAAATTACTGTATTCATTCACATCACCCTTGAGTTGGTGGAGTTGAGGTTTCTTCAATCTTTAATGTATAAACTTGAGATGTATATTTATCCTTTGGTTTACCTGTAGCATATTGCTTAGCAATATAAAGCGTTGCATCCTCTAAAGCGAGTGTTTCTTCAAACTTTTTAATCGGTTCGGTTCCACCCATTGCTGCAACATATTGCCCTTTAACAAAGAATAATACTTTACTTTGAGGTACAAACACTGATTCTGCAGGAATTGGATTGAAAGGTAAGCTTGTTACATACACTCCAGCCGCATTTTGAGTTGTTGCATTTGCTTGAATATCAAAAGTATCAAACGGATTTGTTACCATAACCACTTTTCCAGCAATATTTTTTGGTCTATCTGCATCTGTACCATCAGCATTTAACTTCTTAGCTAGTAGCTTAACAACGCCTTTCAGTTCATTGATTGTTTTACGACCTGGTTCGAAAGTTAAAGTTCCTGCTGATTTTTTATCTGGATATACTCCACCAACAACACTTCCACTTGGATCTTTTAACAAACCGATAGGCTCATCTTTACCTGTACCAGCTACAAACCCACGCTCTAAACCTACTGCCATTGCTTCTGAAATCATCGTACGAACATATCGTTCAACCCATACTGGACCAAGTTTAAGCATGTCATTTGCTAATGGAATAAATGCTGTTAATTTAAGTTGAGTAATAGATGCTTTACGGAATGTAGCATTTAGTTGCCCTTTAATATCACCAAATAATGGTCCCCATACAGCTGCACCTTCTGGATCTCCATAGATATACTCTGTCACAGCCCCTAAATTTTCTAATCCGATATGTTCTAACAACGGATGATTTTCTACTAAGTCATCAAAGATTCTTTCTTGTGTTGTTTTAGGTAATGTTTCAGTATCCTTAAATCCGCCATCTTGTACAACTGCATTAAAGAATTTCATTTCCTCACTCGTTAATACATTGGCACCGCGGGATTGCATAATTGAACGATCTACAATAGATTCGTTTACTTGATTTAAGATATCTGATCTAACATCTTGAGCAAGTGCTTCAATCATTGAATTCAATGCCGCTGATTGTTCTTCTGGTGTTCCTTCCTGTGTCGCTTTCGCAAAAGCTAGTTTCTTTTCTTCAAAGTTATTAAATTTAATCACCATATTTTATTTTCCTCCTAAATTTAAAAAGAGCGTACTCAAATTCTGTTTATTAACAGGCTCTTGAATAGGCTCTTTGGTATTTGTTTTTGTATTAGTTTGTAATTCATTCAGGATTTCGTTTTTTAACCCTGATAATGCAGTGTTTAAATCTTCTTTTGTAATCCCTTCAGCTTTCCCTTTGTTGATTGTTCCGTTTCTAAAACCATCGATAACTTTCTGTGGAATCATAGAACAAACGGTACTGGAAGCCGTCATTTTAATTGGATTATCCATAAACATGATTTCATCCACAAAATTATGCTCTAACGCCTGCTGTGGGCCCATCCAAGTTTCTTCGGCCATCATATTAAGCAGTTCTTCTTCGGATTTTCCACTTTTAATGATATAAGCGTTTACTATCGCTCTGTCTGTAGTCCTCAGCATCTCAGCAGCCTTTTCCATTCCTCTATGATCGCCACCATTCCACACAGAAGCATTGTGAATCATAATTTGTGCGGTTGGAGAAATTCGAACTTTATCACCAGCCATTGCGATAACAGAAGCTGCACTTGCAGCTAGACCAACAATTTGAACTTCTACATGACCAGGATAATTTTTTAATGCTGTATAAATCTCTGATCCTTCGTGTACATAACCACCAGGACTATTAATTGATACAATTAAATCTTCACCATTGGCATTAGTAAGTTCTTTTGCAACCATCCCTGGGCTTGTTGCATCCATTTCAAGCCAGTCATAAATCCAAGCTTCATCACTAGAAATGATTGGCCCTTTAATATCAAGCTTTACCGTCATTTCCTTTCTCACCTCCTTCACCTGTACTCATTTCAGCATAGTTTTTCGTAATATAATGTTTATCTAAGTTCGGATCATTTGAAGATTCATATCCTACCTCTAATCTAAGTTCATTTCCAGTAAATGCACTGGAAGAAATAAGCTTGTCAATACTTGTAGCAAGGTCAAATATACTTTGATAAGAAATGCTTTTAATTTCAATTTTTTGTCCTGAAAGATATTCTTGCATTTCAAAAAATTTCACATTAGCTTCATCTGATATTTTTTTCAGTAAGGGATTTACAGTAAACAGCATATAGTTTTTTGTTTGCTTTTCTACATCAGCCATTTCTCCATATAACAAGGCTGTCGGAATACCAATGGCCATTGCTACTTGATTTAAAAAACCATTTGTTACTTTGTTTATTTCTTCCACACTCGGACCATTAGCAGAACCATTATATACTTCTTTGTACTCAATCCCTTTTTGCTGTGGAACAATGGCAATATCTTTATCACCAATCGCCTTATACATGTTATCTATAAACTCTTGTAACTTTGTTACCTGTTCTTGCGTTTTAGCACCGATCATATCCATGTCAACTGTGCCACGAATTTGATTTTTACGTTTTTGAGAGCTTAATATTCTACCGAATAAATCTCCATAATCAGCAAAAAGCCCATCAATAAGTGGTGATAACTTATCATTGCGATATTGTAAATGAATTACTTCACTTTGTTTAAAACTTCGTTTAAAAAGATAGTCTTTTACTGCCACATTCGTAAAAGTATCTTCAAAAACAGCATATTCATTATGTTCAAAGTCATCTGCAATGAGTAGATCACCGTCATCAGCTTGTATTACTAAACATTCGTTATCATAAATGAGCTTACGAACGAACTTTTCCCAGAAGGTACTCGCTGTCATGTTTTTATTTGGTCTAACATTTAAGCGATAATACAGTTCATTCTTTACAAATTCTTTTTTGTTCTTCACTCTGAATTCCGATTGACTAATTGTTCTGCCTAAAAAAGATATACAGGTATCAATCGCCAATCGTTTCATG
Source organism: Bacillus cereus group sp. BfR-BA-01380 (assembly GCF_022663535.1). GTDB lineage: Bacteria > Bacillota > Bacilli > Bacillales > Bacillaceae_G > Bacillus_A > Bacillus_A cereus_BB. The sequence goes on from NZ_JAKUFS010000026.1 coordinate 38,266, forward strand.
TGGGCTCTATTTGCCGCATCAATAAACATATCTATGTCAAACATAAATGCTATTTCTTTATTTCTGTTTAACACCCCATCCAGCCATCCGATTGTTATCACCCCTTCACTAGAATTTAATATCACCTATTATGAAATCCAGTGATTCTTGTATCTCATCAGCTCTATAAAGAGCATGTACAAAACATTGGAATCCATCGGTTTTTCTACGTACTGGCTCTTTCTTTTCATATACTTTATTTCCATCACCTTTAATAACAACTAATACATTTTGTGTATACCAACGCATAAGCGGGTTATCATCGAAAATGATTTGATGGTTTGCAAATGCCATTTCAATTCGCGGTGCTAGTAAACTATGAATTGCTTTAGGGTTTCTTATAACTTCTATTTCAAAGCCTTCCGCTACCAATAAAGGCCTTATTGCTTCCATACGGAAGTTATCAGCTATGATTTTTTTAATTCCATATTTCTCACGCATTTCTACAAACCAATTTACAATATGAGTTGGATCAATGGTTGGCTCGTCCACAACTGTTAACAAGCCTTGTTCTTCCCACTCTTTAATTGGAGCGAATTTTTGTTTCTTGAACTCGCCTGCTTTTTTAGAATAACCATAATATATATCAACAAATTCTTTACGAACAAAGGAATGAGTTTTAAAAATGTAGCCACCATCTTTCCGAAATAAAAGACCACATGCTGCAAAATCTCGAATACTTGCGAAATCTAATGCTCCTATACATTCTTGCCCGTATAGATCAGGAAACGGGCGATTTGTAGCAATAATTTCTTCCCATTTTGCAACAGAACGCTCCAAGTTTGTAACTGGTAAATTCATACGCTTTGTCATGAACTCTTCTCGGTTACTTGGATCATCTTCTAAATCTTCATATTCTTCCTTTATTGTTTCTAGTAACCCTTCAGCATACTCACTTAATGGCTTTGATAACATAGGATTCGCAAGCTCCCAATTATCTAGATCATCAACTTCCTTTTCATCATTCAACTTACAAATGAAAGGAAATATAGCGTTGGGACGTGCTTCACCATTTAAAACTTTCATCGCTTTTTCTTTTAATTTATCTAAAAAGCCATCTCGTACATATCCATCTGTACCGATATAAAATTCACGAGGGTTTTTCTTTTTCCCTAAACCACTGATATGAACACGAACATCCTTGTTACTTTCATATTGATGTATTTCATCAAACATAACCGCACCATCACGAAGACCATCTTTTGTATCTCCGTTTGATGTTCTAAACTTCACTATACTTCCAGTAGATTTTGATGTAGTTTGTGTTTCAGTCGCTTTAAAAGCTTTTTTCAAAGTTTCATGTCTACGAACAGTTTTCTTTACTTCATCAGGGCTTGTTTTCGCTTGCTCTTCACTGTTTGCAACAACTGAAATGTTATACTCCGGAATTCCATGTAATTCACTAATTAAAAAGTGAATAATCACAGACATTAGACCGTTTTTACCGCCACCGCGTCCTAGCATCCACAGGAATTTACGATAAAATACACGTCCGTTTTTCTTATAAAATAAAAAGACAAATGCTATTAAGAATTTTTGAAATGACTGTAATGGAAAGTACCACTTTTCACCGAAGCGAATACAATTTTCAATCATTTCATCATCAAAATACAAATCGTCTCTACTTAGAACATATTTTTCTAGGTATTCAATTAACAGTTCTCTTTCTTTGTTGAACTTTATATTTCCAGTTCGATAAAGTTCAATGTACTCATCAACATACTTTTTCCTAATCATGTTAAATCACTTGTACTATAACCAGCATTAGGAGTATCAGATTTATGAACATATTTTATATCTCTTCCTAACGCAATTAAAGAACTGTTAATTTTGTTCCTTTCACTTATAAGAGGGTGGGCCTTAACAAAAACTTGAGATCCGTTTTTGATTGTGACGGACTCACCTTCTTTATTGATAGTTCTGTTTATTTTTCTAAATGCTTTAACCAGATCAATGTATCGTTCTACTTTTTCAACCTCAACTAAATCTGTAATATCAATACTATTCATTAGCTGTTCCGTCAATTTTGTAATACTAACAGCCATCTACCTACCCCCTTACGCGCGTAAATTCGAAAAAAACCTGACAGTTAACCCCCTCCTCCGGTGCCCCTATAACGAAAAAAAACTGGAATTTTTTAAGGGGGGGTATTAAAATAAATTATTTTTACCACTTTTCATCATGTTCCCATTTGTTCTGTTTCTTTTTGAATGTTCTACCGTGTTCTTTGTTGTGACAATCAACGCAAACTGTTTCAAGATTATCTATATCAAGAGCAAGATCTGGATGATGCTCGAGTTCTTTTATATGATGGACAACTAACTGTATCTTCTTACGCCTTGCACTCTCGCTGTACTCATTGGTGTCTGTTTGAACGCGACCGTTACGTTTACATTCCTGACACTCATAATTGTCTCGCTTCTTTACTTGTTCTCTTAACTGTTTCCATTCACCACTATCATAGAACTTACGCTTCTGTTGTTTGGTTTTGTATTCATTCACTATCCTTTACCTCAATCACACCTGTATCAATCCGCTTCTCACGATGTTGAATGTCAATACACTTCTCACAATAGAAAGTAGCAGAGATATCCATACCAAAATGTTTAGTATTAGAATAAAAGGAAGTACTCTCACTATCTAACACTTGATACTTATGCTCACACATTATCCTCACCCCTTATCAATCTAATTCTTTTACTTCCTTTGCTTGAATGAACTGAACCATAATAATTAAACAAACTAGCATTCCAACACTATAACCAATGAAGAAGCTTAACCATGTCATCTATATCACCTACTTAGACATAATAAAAAGCACTCCATAAGGAATGCTTCTCGTTTATAAATTACTAAATATCATTTAATATATATTTTTCTATCAATTCCGCTTTCTGTTCTACTTTTTCTGTCCATGGAACTAATAAAAATCCTACTATATTAGTTCCATACGTTAAATCTACAAATTTTTCAATTCTCTTTCGATGGTTTGTTTCATTTTCCGGAAACCTTTGTGCTACGAAAGTAATATTAAAAGTTGATACCTGAACAAACTCATCATAACTCACATTGATGATTCCTAATTCTTTATTCTCGAATACCTTTTCTGTTTCTTCTTTATTTAACATACGAATAAAATAATCTAATTTAACTCTCTCATTTATCGGATCTTCCATGTGAGGCGGACGAACTTCAAGTTCATAGTGTCCGTATAACTGGTCGGCTTCTCTTGTTAAGCAAGCAAAATCAATAGCAACTTCTGCATCTTCATTTACACGAGAATTAGAAGCGATTCTAGACGCTTGGCTCTTTCCATTTCCAAAAATTAAACAACCTTGATCATGGATCTTGAAAATATCTCCATAAAAAATATTATTTGGTCTTATCGTAGCTGTAAGTTCTCCCATCAATACCACCCCTTTCCAAAATAATCTATTCGACAAAAAAGTGAAAAATCCTATAAATAAAAAGCACCCAAATGGATGCTTTATGCGTTTATGATATCTTTGATTTCTTGAGCCTTCAACTTATCTGGGTCTTCAGTTAAATGCCAAACCTCTAGCATTCTTCTATACCTGTTTAGCATAAGTCTATGGCTATTATAAGTTTCATATTCATTTTCAGCTCTTAAATCTGTAAACAAGTTTAAATTGTGCATATAGTATTTTGCATAGTCTGCATACTGTGCTTCTAAAACGTCATTTAAGTCGTATCCTGAAAACTTCAATTCCTCTTTATCTATCCCAGCTTTTTCTTCAAGGTTATCATAAGACCAGTTAAGCGCTCTATGCATTTTAAGAATCTCAATAACTTCTTGGCATTCTTCCACAGACAACTCTTCGCTCATTCCTCTAAAAATATCTGGATAGTGTTTAGTAAAACCATTTTCTAACGCTATTCGTAAGTCTCCATAATACTTTGCATCTTCAGGGTATAATTTCTCAAGAATTAAGTATTGGTTAATAAGTGTTAGTCTCTCTTTTTTTGAAAGTTCCATTTTCCTTCTCCCCTTTCTCTCTATCACTATTCGACAGAAAAGAGGAAAATCCTACATAATAAAAAAACGAATGGATGTCTGTATTTATTATGTTTTACTTCACTTTCAAATACGGTATGTGATATTTTATAATCCACGTACAATATAAAAAGAGCAACCATGCATCAGTTGCCCTTTCATCAAAACTCTACTATTACTATAAATACGATAAATGAAGTTTTTACTCCCGATCAAATAAAGTAAAAAACCGCTACCTCGATTGGATAACGGTCTTTCAAAAATAGACAAGTCATGTGTGCTTCATATTTCATTAATTTTGGTTAAGGAGTTTTCACGCCTCTTTCAACTGATGATATACAGCACTGCTACCATCAGTTCAAAGAAGAGCAAAAGCTCTTCAATACTTCAATGTTCATTCAATCTGCAACATCGAAGCTGTCGGAAACCAAATTCAAAACCACAATACAAAAGGGCCGTTTAAATTATAAAAGTAATCTTGTGAGCAATGTTTTCCGCCACTACTCACAATACAAATATATCACGTTGATTCCAAAACAACCTGCACATTTCCTGCCAAAAAGCGGTCACGACTCTGCCATTTATTTTTTTATCGACTGCTTTATTGATTGTTCAATAAAAGTAGGTACCCCATAGTTCAATTCTTTTTCATCCCAGTCTTCTCCTAAACCTTTTTTCAATTTGTTATATTCTCTCACAACTACTTTTACCAATTCATCTACTGATATAAAGTGATTATGAGTAGGGAAGTGTCTTTCTCTTTCAACCCTTTCAACAAATTTATGTATTTCCTCTAAAAGTTCCACACTGGCATAACGAGAATTATTTAGCACAAATTGTACGAACTGATCTTTTTCTTTAACCTGCTTTAATTCTCTCTCTTTAATCAATATCATATCCGCATCCTGATCTCTCCACGCCTCCGGCACTTCTATTAATTTAGTTACAAGTTTTGTGTATAAAGGTGCATATAAATTTTTAAGTTTTTCTTCTCTCTTTCTTCTTTTTTCTTTCCGCGGTTCAATAATAAAATGTAAAACCAAAAATGTAATTATTGATGTAATGACAGTGCTTGTAATCGTAAGCTCAGTTGACATTTTACATACTCCTTATTTTTTATATTTAAATGGAATTATATACTAAATATTACCATGTTTATCCACTTACTCATATCTTATATTTTGTGTAACTGTCCCGAACGCTGAACCCATTGCTATTATTAACTTTATAACACTTTCTTTTTTGAGTTACACAACACAATAAAAATGGTTAACTATAAGTAAAAAAGAAAAAGACCGACTTCTATCGGTCTTTTCAAATATTCTTATATTGTTGGTTTCTTCTAAGACCTAGATTTTCTAGGACCTACAATTAATTTGATTGCTGTTCTTTCTTGATTATCGATTGAAATCTCTTGAAACGCTGGAATAAGAACCAAATCAATACCACTAGGAGCTACGAATCCTCTTGCAATAGCAATGGCTTTAATTGCTTGATTTAAAGCGCCAGCTCCAATCACTTGAATTTCTGCATTACCGCTTTCTCTTAATACGCCTGCAATTGCGCCTGCAACTGAATTGGGATTTGATTTTGATGATACTTTTAATATATTTTCCATGTAATTTGCTCCCTCTGTTATTTAATCTTCTTTTTGGTTACTGACTGGAATGTACCTTTAACTAATATTCATATCCAAAGCAAACAATACTATTGAATGTATTTATTCGATACTTTTTATGTTGTACCTGCCCATCTACATAAATAAAAAGCGAATTACTAAATCTTAAACTTAGTCATCGCTCTATCCATTGCGTCTTGGTTTACTCCTATATATCTAAGCGTTACCCGTTCTGATGAGTGATTGAATATCTCCATTAACAATGCTATATTCTTTGTCTGCATGTACATATGGTATCCGAATGTCTTACGTAATGTATGTGTACCAATCTCATCTAAACCAAACTCTGCTGCCGCTGCTCGAAGTATCTTATATGCCATGCTCCTACCTATTGGCCTATTACTACCTTGTCGGCTTTTAATTAGGTATTCTTGGTCTTCTCTCTCATCAATGAACCATTTCAACTCTCTTCTCAATGCTGCAGTAATTTGAATACGCTTCTGCTTACCTGTTTTCATTTCACGCATTGAAATGTGGCTCCCTTTTAAGTCACCAACCTTTAGCTTCAAGATATCACTAATACGTAAGCCTGTATTGATTCCCATTACAAACAGAATATAATTACGTTCGCTCTTTTCTTTAAGATATTCTTTTATTTGCTGTATCTGCTCTGGATCACGTATAGGTTGAACAAAATTCATTGTTCTTCACCTCCAGCTTTCTCTTTTTGCTCATAAACTTCTAATCTAAGAGCAAAGGCAAGAATATAAAAAGTCCTAGATTTCCAACGACGATAGGTGCGTTCAGCCATTCCAATTTCGCTATAAACCATATAATCACACACATCTTCTTCATCTAAATAACGCTTATTAATAATATCTCTTTGAATTTTACCTGCTCGACTATTCCCTAAACGAATCAGGAACTGTTCGATACGAAATGACATATTTTCAAGCCATTCCTCGCGTTGTTGTTGCTGTAAATTTTCTACTGCAACATCTTCTAATGGATTACCAACTGTATGTGTAGGTCCATGTTCTCGAACTTCATAAGAAGGAGTGACTTTCATTTCTTTACGAATCATTCCAAACTGTCTATATATACGTACACTTTCAAGAACGCCTTCCAAACGTTCCTGTGTTGCTGCTCTATCGATTTTTGGTAAGAAAGATAATTGTTTAGTCATGTAAGACCACTCCTTTTTTATTTTTAATTACTTCTGTCTTAACGCTCCGCGGCGACGTTCATATCTAGGACCACGAATTCCCATCAAATCTTCAATATCACGTTTAGTTAACTGCTCCTTACGTTTTTTCTTATTTTTCTTTTTCATCTGCTGCGATTGTTTTTTCCACTCACATAATTGGTCTTTCAGCGCCTTCATTCTTCACATCTCCCTTTTATAAAATAAAAAGGACACCAATCACTATGCAGCAAATAAGTTACTACTCTAGTAATTTGGTGTCCTCTGGTTTTCCAGCCGGACTATATTCAAAGGATTATTTTGTTTAAAAATCTTACTAACAAAAAATGTTTATTTTCCCCTTGTTTTATATTAGAATTAAAACCTAAATATGGTAATTAAAAGGAGCGAGAAATTAATGAAACAAACTATAAACCTATGGTCCTTTATTTTTTCATTCATTTGCATCAGTTTATTCCTCTTATATCTTGGAGCAGGATCCCCATATGTTACGAATTCTGTATATTTCCACCCTTTATTTTTTTTACTGATCTTAACCATAGGAACCTTTTTTGCTGGCATGATTGGCTTCTCTAAGATAAATAATTGGATATCGATGCTTAGAAGCGTAGTAACAGTCCTACTAACATTTTCATTGTCTGTATTTTTAACACTTATTTTGATTGTAGGATATGCATTAAGTTAAAACGTAATTTGAGTACAAACTGAATGAATCCTAATATTCCGTCAATACTGTAGATAGGCCAACCAGCCAAAACTCATTTGAATTTCTTTCTCTGTCCCCTTTTTGGAGATACCTTGGAGCCGAGCAGTTAGTTTTTGCTAGCTGCTCTTTTATTGGAAACATTTACTTGGTGCTATTAATTTAATATCACGTTATTGTAATAAATGTTCAAATAATGTGAACTGTTATACCCATTCCCCTTTTCTTAATAAAATTCAAATTGTATTATCATTTCAAGATTCCAGACTTCACAAAAATATTTCTCCATACCTTTGCAACTTGATGGTTTTCTACTGATTTCGCACGACGTAAAATAGCTTTCCTGATCTTCCGTTTCTTTAATTTAGCCATCTTCATCTCTCCTCAGTAACCACTAGCTTGCCTTTTGAAATTTTCTTCGTTCTTTTGTTTGTACATTCGAACTACATCATCAAATGTATAACCTTGATTTCTAATGATTTTGAACCAAACATCTAATACAGCAAGTAGGTCCTTTTTAATTCCCCTCACATCATGACAAACTATTTTGTTAAGCATATGACTTGCGTATTTATCCATAAAGAAGAACATCTTGTTTAGATTTGCAAATCCGCTTGGTGTTATGAAAAACTCTTTCATATCTTTTTCTAATTTGTAATCAATAGCGATAGATAGCACGAAATGAAGTGAATCTATCATTTCTTCTAAAAAACTATCTTTAATTACTTTGTACTGTGTAGACCAACGCTTAAACCCTCTTGTATCGTTCCATGCTTCATGAATTTCTACTTTTAAGGCAAACACTTTATCTTGAAGTACTTCTATACGATCACCATAGTTTTGCGGATGTTTAGATTTAATATCTTGATCCAATATCTTTTGCATTCTGAACAGTTCAGATAACTTAATTCCTTTTTTGCTCATTACATTTCAACTCCTATTTCCAGTTATGAAATTTCACTATTCAATCTTTTCTGTGTACTTTGTTTCTACACGAACAGCTTTACCGTTTTGCCAAATCACAACTTGTTCACCAAATCCCGTCTGTGGTTTTTCGTATGGAGTAACTTGTCCACCTTTAACCACGAAAATACGGTCTTTCGTAATATCTATTTCAGCTGTTAATTGTTTAGATTTTGTAAAGATTTCTTTAGACATATATGTCCCACCAATCTATTAAGTTATAATCAACGTAATCATCTATCGATGAATACCCTATATCATGACCAGAAGCTTCCTGATCTTTTTTTATTTCAAATACTCAACTACAGTTTGAGGCGAAAAACCACTTCCTAAATATATCCGCACTGGAATGGCTTCTTTATGGTCCCTTGCTGCCTTGCATAATTCTTCAGCTGCTTCCCAATTAAAACTTTTATCTGTAGCTCGTATAAATCGCCAGGCTCCCATTACATGTTCTTCAAAAGTTTCATAACGATTATCAGGTTTGATTGTACGTGGGAGCTCATCAATACTTTTGGCATTTCGAGGAACTACAACACGCACATCAGCATATGCAACATTTCCGGTTCCTCTTTTTACCTTTGCTTTAGTTACATCAAACTCCATGATATTTGGCTCAACATCAAAAATATTTAACTGCTTTGCCATTGCTTACTTCACTCCTTATTAAGCTGATATTATGGAATTTATTTACCTAGCCATCCCTTCGATTCGCCTTGAGCCATAATGGCATTCATTAATTCATTTGCACCTTCTCTACTTACAAACATTCTGCCATCTAGCAACTCAACGTTATTATCTGAGACTTCACCAGTTACAAAGCATGCCTTTTTATTTTTATTTAGAACAATACTCTCACCATCAACATGAAATTCTAATGCCGTTCCTTCAGTAATACCTAAAGTTCTACGTAACTCAATCGGAATAACCACGCGGCCTAACTCGTCAACTTTTCTTGAAACACCTGTATTTTTCATCTGAATTCCCCCCGTTTATTAGATATATTTAAATCTGCTTAGCTTCCAAATAACTGAAGACGCTGTTTAGCGATTTCTCTTCGATAACTTGTTGCCTTATTTTCTACTGTTAAGCTTGTTTCGACCATTCGATCATAGGAGCGTTTTCCAATCCGTTCTTGTAGTTGCTTTGGATGTAAATTACTTGTATACAATGTTGGAATTTCTTTACGATAACGACCATCGATAATGTTAAATAGCTTTTCTTCTACCCATTCAGTTGCTTTTTCTGCTCCAATATCATCTAAAATTAGTAAGTCGCACTCTAGTAGGGCCCGCATGATTTGTGCTTCATTTTCTTTGTTTTCACTATTGAAAGTGCTTCGAATCCGCTGCAAAAGTTCTGGAACACTTTGAAAAACTACAATATGACCTTTCTTTGATAACTCATTTGCTATTGCCGCTGCTAAATGCGTTTTCCCGTTTCCTGGATCTCCCCAAATCATTAAAGATTCACCGTTCCAACTTTTAAACTCTTGTACATATTTTTGGGATATTTGCGCTGCAGTTATTGATCTGTCTCTTTCTAGAAATGATTCAAATGTAGATTTTTTAAAACGTTCTCCAAGATTGTTAATGCTAAATAACCTTTCAACTTCTTTGCGACGTTGGAAACTTTGCGCTTCACGAATACGCGCTTCTTCTTTTTCTACATGACAAGGACATGCTGGAAAGACCTTACGTTTTAAATTTAGTGATACTACTTCTACCGAAATAGCTGGAATAAATGTTTTACACTCTGGACATTCATAACCTTCTGCGTTTTCATCACAAGCCGATGTATTCAAAATCCTGGTCATTACTTTGTTGAGAGCTTCCATTATTTGAGCCTCCCTTAAATGCTCTTTTTTGTTGTATAGGTTTTTCATTTAAATAACCTTCAAATTTATTACCAAACAATGTTTCTGGTCTTAAGTATGGATTCATATTGAAATCATTGAGCCATTGAGATGTTTTAACGTCAATAACATACTTAAAATCTTCTAATGTAAAACCATCTTTAAATCTAGCTTTGATTAGCGATCTTGTTTTATCCGTTTTATCTTTATAAGACTTACCTGCTTTATGATTTAGATAAGAAACAATTTCTTCATAAGGAATAGATGTTTTTGAAGATATGTCCTGATTACCTTCAGGACTATATTCTTTCTTTATATCTTCTTCTAAATCTTTATCTATATCTAAATCTTTATCTTCTTCTTTGTCCGTGACTTCTTCGTGACCTGTCACGTGACATTCTTGTGGAGAATTTAAACGAGCTTGTTTCTCTCTTTCTCTTTGGCGGCGCTTTCTCTCTCGATTTTGTTCTTTAATCTCATCTAAGCGATCTAAGCTCTGATGTTTCCCCCAATTTGTGATATTGATGTAATGATTTTCATCAATATCAATCATTCCGAATTGTTTAAAGGTATTAAGTGCCATTCTAACTGTATTAAGGGGCCTATTAAAAAGGGTAGAAAGCATCTCTTCTGTATATGGGATATTTTCATTTAAGAAAACGTATCCACTTGCATTTATTTTTCCAGCTTGCGCTAAAAGCTTAATCCATATAATTAATAATGTATCTGCTTCTGGCATACTCTCGATTAAACGGATTTTTTCATCTTCAAACATAGTAGTAGAGAGTTTAATCCATTTTACTTTTACTTCTGACAATGTCTTTACCTCTCTTTCTGTGGTTGGTATACTGATGACATATGTTTTTTCTTAATGACTCCTGCTGCAACAGGGGTCTTTTTATGCATTTAACACATACTCAATAATGTGGGCCGGAATATTTACTTCACGCATCCGATTAGCAACCATTTCAACACGATCACGTTCTTTCTTATTGAAGAAAAGCTTTGCCAGTTGCTCATCACATTCTTTCGCTTTGTTCCCCCACTCTTCATACTCTTTATAAGCTTCATAGAATTCTTTCGTATTGCCCTCTGCATTTTTCTGACTAACGATACGAGATAGTAAGAATTGATTCTTTATGTAGTTCTCTTTCTTGTTGCGCAATGACTTTGCTAATTCTGCATCTTCCGGAAGAACCAGATTTTCAATTGACATATTGTTCACCGCCACTCTTCACAAGAGCGTTTATACACACGAACCGATTTTCAATAAGACGACGCTGCTTCTTGTTTGGTAGTTTGTAATGAGCCAATAGCTTAAGATAATCAGCTACTTTTACGTTGTTGTAGTTGATTGATAGTTTCATTGCGCTCCACCTCCTTGCGTTCAGCTGCTAATTTCTTGAATTTAGCTGGATTCGCTAATATCTCTTTGATAATAGGTGCGCAAAATCTTTTTGTTTGTTCTCCGTTTAATACGATTTTCAAGATTACTACCTCCTAAATCATTGGTCTCCAACCGTTAATGAAGTTTAACGCTTCGTTGAAATCTTTCTTCAAAATGTCGCGATAACTATTTACATTGAATGCATCTTTTAAATTGCGACCAAGTAAACCAAATAGTTTACGAGTTGAATCATGCACTTCGCTATTGATATGACAGTTATCTCTTAAGTAGTAAATTCGCTTTGCTTTCGTTTTTTCTATAACTCGTTGTTGTCCATAATCAATTGTTAGTTGATTTTCAACAACATTTTCTAATGTAGAAACTCGTTTATTTAAATTACTTGTACCAGCTGCGAGAAGTTCAATTTGTCCAAATGGATCATTAGGAACCTTTTGTTGTTTTTGGATGTACTCTTTCAAACGTTTGAATTCTTGAATGAATTTAATTTTTGTTTGCACCGCTTCTCTTGTGTTGTATCCAAATACGACTAATGTGAACGCTTCTTCGGTTAGATTGTATTTAGGGTACTCTTTTCCTCGACTTCGATAATTTGACTCCCGAAAATTTAGGAGCGAAAATTCTTCTCCTGCATATTCCATTTGCTTGCGAATGTCTGTCATTACATGGTCATGTCGCTTACCAAACATTTCAGCAACGGTTAAACTGTCGGTTACTACATCACCGTTATTTTCAAAAACTAAAACTTGCTGTGGAACTTCATTTACTACTGTTAATTGATCTGTCATTTTAAATCCTCCTCGCATACTTCTAATCCCAAAACATCTGCAATTCTTTTCTTTTGCTTTTTCCCTTTTCGAGAACCTTTTAAAATATCTGATAAATATGAAACTGAAATTTCTAGATCGGAAGCTAATGAAGTAAGTGTTAAATCCCGTTCTAACAACACTTTCCTCACTTCTATACCAAAATCAGAATACTTCATCTTGATGTACACACCTTTCTTATGAGAAAATTTTCGCTAAAACATTGACTATAATTTAGCAAATATGCTAAATTAAAAGTATGAAAAAAAGACACAAAAATCCCAATATTACATCGCCCCCCAGCGATCATTACTGCTTTATCAATACGGTATTTTTATGTCCTTTTTCGCTAATAAATTAGCTTACAGGTATATATTAATAGCATATTTGCTATAAGTCAACAAATAAATAGCAAATATGCTAAATTCAACCTGCGCTAAATTGGAAAGGTGATTAAAATGACTTTAGTTAATACGATTAAAAGTCTATGCGCACAACGAAAAACTACAATTTCAGCACTAGAACGTGAATTAGAATTTGGTAATGGTACCATACGTAGATGGGATAAAACCTCACCATCTGCAGATAAGTTACAAAAGGTTGCTGACTATTTCTATGTAACAATTGATTCCTTATTAGGGAGAGAAAATCAACCTCAATTAAATCGAAAAGATGAAAAAGATATTGAAAAACGAATGGAAGAAATAAAACGCGATCTAAAAGATTCACAAGGACTGATGTTCTCTGGTGAACCAATGAGTGAAGAAGCTGTAGATTCTTTATTAGATGCAATGGAGTACATTGTTCGACAAACAAAGATTATCAATAAAAAATACATTCCTAAAAAATATCGTAAAGATAATTAACGTAAGTTCAGGAGTGATCATATTGAAATTCGTAATAAACAACACAATCAATCAACTTTGGAAAAAATATAACACCAAAGACCCTTTTGAACTTGCTAATTCTCTAAATATAAATGTTTTTCACCATGACTTACACGAAGAAATTAATGGATTCTACAAGTATGACAAAAGAAATAAATTTATTGCTATTAATAGTAACTTATCTTCAACTATGCAAAGGGCGGTTTGCGCACATGAATTAGGACATGCTATTTTGCATCCTCAAGCAAATACCCCTTTCTTACGAAAAAACACGTTTTTATCTGTTGATAAATTAGAAATTGAAGCAAATATCTTCGCTGCGCTTTTGTTAATAGATGAAAAAACTATTGTTCCAGGTGATACAAAAGCATGTATAGCATATAAGAATAACATTCCAGTGGAATTATTAGAGTTTTATAAGTTTTATTAGAAGGAGGTGATGATTTTTGATTATTGACTTAGCTATTGAAAGAGAAAAAAGGAAACAAAAAGAAATGTTGAAAATCCCCATCGTTACACGCATTTACGAGGAAGATGGCGAAACGAAATACGAAATCGATGGTTATATCGATACTCCGAAAGAATGGATTAAGGTGGAATAAATGATGAAATGTGCAATTTATAGACGCGTATCAACAGATATACAAGCTGAAAAAGGCTTCTCTTTAGAAGCTCAAAAAATGCGATTAGAAGCATATACACAATCACAAGGATGGGATATTATTGATGATTACATGGATGATGGTTATAGTGCTAAAGACATGAACCGCCCCGAACTCCAACGATTATTAACTGATATGAAAGAACAACGATTCGATGTAATACTCGTTTATAAATTAGATCGTCTATGTCGTTCAGTACGAGATCTTAACGATATGATTGAGGATTTCGAAAAATATCGCGTTAAGTTTAAGAGTTCAACCGAGGCATTAGATACAACAACCGCAACAGGTCGTATGATGATTAATATGATTGGAACATTAGCACAATGGGAGCGAGAACAGACTGCTGAGCGAGTTACAGAAAATATGTACAAACGTGCTGAACTTGGTTTATTTAATGGCGGAGTAATTCCATTCGGTTATATTAAAACTAATGATAGTATCATCATTAATAAAGATGAAAGTGTAATTATCAAAGAAATGTTTGAACTAGCTCTTTCAAATGGTTTTTTAGCTGTTTCTTTAAAGTTAAACGAGAGAGGTTACAAGACGAGAGGTGGTCACAAGTGGCATAAGGAAGCCGTTAAACGTATCTTAACAAACCCTATTTATTGTGGTTATAGACGTTATGGAGTTCAAGGTAATGATTCTAAAGAAGTTGTTATATCAAAATTCAATGCAAAAGGTTTTAAACCGATAATATCTAAAGAAATGTTTGATGAATGTCAAAAGATATTTGAAAATAGAAAGACTAATGCACCAAAACCACGATATGGTGAATATAATTATTTTTCTGGAATTTTCGTTTGTCCTAACTGTGGTCAAAGACTATCAGCCGTTACATACATGATTAAAGGTAAAAAATATAAGTATTACAAGTGCGCTAAAAAAGCACAAGGATTTTGTAAGGGTTATAACGTAAGCCTAGAAACACTGGAAACAGCATTTTTAAAAACTCTTAACCTAACGTTAGATAACATAGAAATTAATATTTCCGACAAGATAGACCTTGATTCAATAAAAAAAGAATTAGATAATTTAGCAAAAAAGAAAGAAAGAGTAAAAAATTTATATCTCGACAATGTTATAGATCGTGATGAAATGAAAGAAAAAATAGACATTATAAATGAGAAAGAAAAAGAATTGTACACCCTTCTATCACAAGAAGAAGAAACCATTTCTGTAGAAGTTGTAAAAGAAACACTTGAAAACTTGATTTATAATTGGAATATCATTTCTGATGAAACAAAAATGTATGCTATTCGAAGTATTTTTGACAGCATAGAATTTAAAGAAATTAGCAAGGCAAACGGAAGATGGAAGAAAGCTGTAATTGAGATAACTGGATATAAATTGAGATAGTTTCATACTATCTTTATTTCAATGTATAGGTACGTTACCATCTGAATACATACCACCAAAATATACAAGGTCTGGTTTTTTCGCGACAACTTGGTTTAACACACCACTAAAATCTTTCTCACCAACTGTAATCCCTTCATAGCCGACAATTTTTGCACCTAGCTTTTCTGCTTCTTTTTTAAATGCATCGGCTAACCCTGTACCATATGCCGTTTTATCTTGAATTACAAAAATATTTTTTGCCTTTACTGTTTCAGTCGCATATTTCGCCGCTGCCGGACCTTGGAAATCATCTCTTGCAACAAGGCGTGCAACAGTTTTTAATCCACGTTCTGTTAATTCAACTGCCGTACTTGATGGTGATACCATAACAAGATTTGCTTTCTCATATGTTTCAGAAGCGGCAATAGATACACCTGACATTAAATGTCCGACAACGCCTAATACTTCTTTATCAGCCGCGACAGACTGAGCATTAGCAACTCCTTTTTTCGGGTCACCTTGATCATCTTGCGGAACAAATTGTAAGTCAAAACCTAGTTTTTTAAACTCTTCTTTTTGTTTATCTACCGCAATTTGCGTTCCAAGCTTAATAGATTCTCCAAACGCAGCCGATCCACCAGAAAGAGGGGATTCAGAAGAAATCTTAATTACTTTACTTGTCCTTGCTTCATTTTTCGTAGAAGCTGAATTATCATTTCCTTTACCCGTACACCCTGCCATCATTCCCGCTAATAAAACTCCTGATAACAAAAGCGATATCTTTTTCTTCACTGTACTCCCCCTAAATTCGTAATATTTTTAATATTTAAAATATTAATTCATACATAAAGGTTGCACAATAAAAATCGTTAGTGTTTTCTCGTAAAATTCCGACATGATTTGCTAACATACAAAAAGAGTCAGCACATGCACTGACTCTACCATTTCACTATAATTCCTTGCGACTACTTTGTAAACAAGCTGTAATAACACGAATCACATTTAGGGCTTCCTCAGCAGTAACAGGTGGCATTTCTTGTTTCACCATCGCATCTCGGACACCTTTATAATAATTCTCATAACACCCTATTTCTGTTGGAATACGAATTTCTTGTTCCTCTGTGGAAAGAGTAGCATACATATGTATAGCATCTTCTCCATATCCTTCATCACCAGGTTTCATTCCTGCCTTTAGCTGCTCTTCTTGGGAATCCATTCCATATTTAACAATCGAGCCTTTTTCACCGTGAATGCTAAAATGTGGTCCCGCACATTTAACGTGACTACTGCTATGAAGAATAACACGCATTTCTTCGTAATGAAGAATGATATGAAAATAATCATCTATTTGCGATCCTGGGCGCTGATTGATAACATCTGCATAAACTGCTCTCGGCATTCCAAATAGATGTAACGCTTGATCAATCAGATGTGAACCTAAATCAAACAGCATTCCTGATCCTGGTAATTTATGTTCCCGCCAACGATCGCGAACATGCGGACGAAATCTATCAAAATGAGCTTCATACGTATAAACTTTACCGATTTTATCATCTTGTAATAGTTTTTGAATCGTTCTGAAATCGTTATCTAAGCGGCGATTATGATATACACTTAACACAACGCCATGCTGCTTCGCTAACGCTATCAACTCCTCTCCTTCTTCAACAGAAACGACAAAAGGTTTTTCAACGACAACATGTTTACCACGGAGAATTGCCTTTTTTGCATATTCAAAGTGCGTTGTGTTAGGAGATGTAATGATAATAAGATCAATGTTCTCTTGCATAACAAGCTCATCGATTGTTGTCACAACTTCTATATGTGGAAATGATGCTTTTACTTTCGCTTCTTGTGAAGAAACAATCGCGCGAATTTCGTAATCTTCGATTGTTTGTAGCAGCGGAATATGGAAGGTTGTACTAGAAAATCCATAACCCACAATACCAACACCTATTTTGTTCATAAAACCCCTCCAAATTATGTATGGAATATGATGAACTTTTATTATATCAACTTATCTTTTTTCTACATAATGTTTTGCTTTTTATCCCGCTATTTGTGGGCAGTAATACTCCCACCTCAAAATTCAGCGAAAGCATTGTCCAGTTCCAGTGGCTAGAATCTCCGGTCGTTTCGCCCCCTCGGACGAGGCAGAAAGCGCCTCTCTGTCAGGGGCTCCAACGTCCTGCGATTCTGAGCGAGCCGCTTCCGCCTTTCTTAAGAAGTTAGGTGGGAGATAAACTGCCCGTAAAAGCCCGATTGGTGAGGGCTGATAATCAGTAGGGGGTGAAGAAAACCCCCACTGATTAAAGTTTCACTTTATAATGGCAACATAGATTAATATAACAAAGAGCCACCCTACTTAGGGTAGCCCTCATATTATGCTAAATACGCTTCTTTCACAAATTCATTATGCATCAATGATTTCCCTTCTCCTACCATTTTAATTTCTCCTGTCTGAATTACATATCCACGATGTGCAATTTGCAACGCTTGATACGCATTTTGTTCAACAAGTAAAATCGTCATTCCTTCTTTATTGAGCTCTGAAATAATTTCAAAGATTTGCTCAACAATAATTGGCGCAAGTCCCATTGAAGGTTCATCTAACATAAGTAAATGAGGCTGGCTCATAAGCGCACGTCCTATTGCAAGCATTTGCTGTTCACCACCACTCATCGTACCACCCTTTTGTTCTAGCCGTTCTTTCAACTTCGGAAAATAGTGAACGGTACGCTCCATCCGTTCCTTCACTATTTTTTTATCCTTTACTGAAAATGCCCCCATCTCTAAATTCTCTTTTACTGTGAGGCGTGAAAAAATTCGTCTTCCCTCTGGTACATGAGCAATTCCAGATAAAGCTGTTATGTGCGGAGATTGTTTCGTAATCTGTTTATCCTCAAACAAAATTTCTCCTGACCTCGGTATAACAAGGCCACTAATCGTCTTTAACGTCGTTGATTTTCCAGCCCCATTACATCCAATAAGCGTTACAATTTCACCTTTTCCTACAGAAATATTAATATCTTTTAATGCGTGAATACCACCATAATACGCATTTATATTTGTAAGCTCTAGCAAAATACTCCCCCCTTTTTTACCTTTTTCGAACGATTTTGTATCATTTTTTACGTTATTCCGTATTACTTCTCTAACACTGCGCTTTTCCCTAAATACGCTTCAATAACTTTTGGATTGTTACGAATATCTTCCGGTCTTCCTTCTGCAATTTTTTCACCGTGATCTAATACAATGATATGCTCAGAAATCTCCATGACAAGTTTCATATCATGTTCAATTAATACAATTGTTACGTCCAGCTCTTCACGCATACGGTATATAAGAGCTGTTAATTCCTTCGTTTCTTTTGGATTCATTCCGGCTGCTGGCTCATCCAATAGTAATACTTGCGGTTTCGCCGCGAGCGCCCTAGCAATTTCAAGGCGCCGCTGTGCCCCGTACGATAAATTTTGCGCTTCTTCATTTAATAAGTGGGCTAAACCTACATATTCTAGAAGCCCATATGCTTTTTGCTGCGCTCGTTCTTCTTCTCTCTTTACCCCTGGCAAATGTAACAAGACCCCAAAAAGATTACTTTTTAAATGATTGTGAAGTCCTACCATTACATTTTCAAGTACCGTCATATTGTTAAAAAGACGAATATTTTGAAACGTACGAGCAATACCATGCTTTGAAATATCATGCGGCTTCAAACCAGTGATCTTTTCTTCTCCAAGTAGAATATCACCTTCATCTGGCTTATACACACCTGTTACCATATTAAAAAACGTCGTTTTCCCTGCTCCGTTCGGTCCAATTACAGCTGTAATCGATCCTTTGCTTACTTTCATATCAACACTTTTCACTGCAACAAGTCCGTCAAACCGTTTTGTAATATTTCGAACTGTTAAAATCGTCATATTCTCACCCCTAGGCTCCAAATACGTTCTCTTTTTGTGTTTCTGATTCAATTTGTTTTACCCTATCTTTTTTCAGCTGCTCTTCATTAAATTTCCGATTTTTCGCAGGTATGAGTCCTTGCGGGCGATACAAAGCAAATAAAATTAAAATTCCTCCAAAGATAAAACGCTGCATTTTAGCTGGAGAAAGTGCATCCGGGATCGTAACCGTTCCATTTAGGTTTAATTGGTTTAGCCAGTTTGTTAATTCAGTAAGTACTTGTAAATTTAAAATTGTCATAACGGCTGCTCCTAAAATAACCCCCGGCACACTCCCCATACCACCAAGCAATACCATAACAAGAATGGTAATTGACTCTAGTAATGTAAAACTTGTTGGATCGACAAAAGTTTGTTTTGCAGCAAAGACAACACCCATCATTCCAGAAAATGATGCACCGATTGCAAACGCCAACAACTTTGTTTTCACAAGCGGAATTCCCATCGCTTGAGCGGCAATTTCATTTTCACGAACTGCCTTCCAAGAACGGCCTATTTTTGAAAACTCTAGTCGTTTTACAATAAAAATTACGAGTAATAAAATACCGAGTACAATGTAGTACACTTGGCTTGATTGTAAAAATGTAAACCCAAATAAGGAAGGTGGTTTTACGGAAGATAAGCCCATTGCACCGTTTGTAATATTAACCGGCTTATCTAAATTATTAAAGATAATACGGATAATCTCCCCAAACCCAAGTGTCACAATCGCTAAGTAATCACCTTTCACACGTAAAACCGGGATACCAAGCAAGACTCCAAATACTGCCGCAATAAAACCGCCTAGCAAAATAAAAATCCAAAAACTTTCTCCTGACAATGGATATTGACCAAATGGCATAAAGTTATTTGCTTGAGCTGTTGCAAAAATACCGTATGTGTAGGCTCCTATTGCAAAAAAAGCGACAAATCCTAAATCTAGCAATCCTGCAAACCCAACAACGATATTTAACCCTAGCGCCATTGCTATATAAATTCCAACTAATGTCGTCACTTCCATATAAGACTGATAAGCTGGTCCGCCACTTGCTGTGAATGGAAGCAATATAACTAACACAAATAACCCTATTAACCATTTCCATTTACTGTGCAAATTTGTGTAATACAATAATAAAAGAGACAATAATAATAGTAGAAATGCCGTTACGGACTTTTGTGCAAAATATAAGCTTGCAGCAGTTATACCCATATAAAGGACTAATAGTATAAGTTGCATCTTCGTATTTTCCCTTATCATTTCTAACCACTTTTTCATTATCATCACCTACACTTTCTCGGCAACTGCTTTGCCGAAAATACCTTCTGGTTTAAAAATTAAAACGAGAATTAAAATTCCAAAGGCAAATACATCTTTATATTCAGCTCCCAATATTCCAGAAGATAAAATGGATAAATTTGCAGCTGCAAACATTTCTAGCAATCCAAGCAATATACCGCCAACCATTGCACCTCGGATATTACCAATCCCTCCCAAAACAGCTGCCGTAAAAGCTTTTAATCCTAAAATAAAACCAATGTACGGATCTATCGTTCCATATTGCACTGCAAACAGGACACCCGTTGCTCCGCCAAGTGCGGAACCGATAAAAAACGTAAGAGAAATCACCTTGTTCACATTTACTGACATTAATGAAGACGTATCACGATCTTGTGCAACAGCACGCATCGCCATTCCCCACTTTGTTTTATTGACGAAAAAGTCTAAAGAGAGCATCATAATAACCGCAAGAACGAGTAGAATAAGTGAAGATGTTTTAAGACTGGCGTTATTAAAAGAAGACATAATTGCTGAAGCCTGTACCGTGATTTGGTCATTGAATAAAGTAGGACCTGTTATAATGTAATTTCCTTTTTTTAATTCAGCGATAAAGCGAACGATATCTTGCAGCAGAAAAGACACACCAATTGCTGTGATTAACGTAATAAGTTTCGGTGCTTTTCGAAGCGGTCGATATGCAACCCTTTCAATCCCCATCCCAAGAAAACCCGTTATAAGAGATGTTGCAACTAAAACAAGTAACAATGCTAGTAAAGCTGGCATAACCGTCATCCAGCCAAACCCCATAAAAACAAGGAAAATTGTTGTGCCAATAAAAGCACCCGTCATAAAAATTTCTCCATGAGCAAAATTGATAAGTTCTAATATCCCATATACCATCGTATATCCTAACGCGACAACCGCATACACTGCACCAAGTGTTAATCCGTCAATTAGCACTTGAGGAAGTGTATGCATGACTTCTCCAAACATAGAAATTCCTCCTCTTTATTTTTCTCTAAAAAAGGTACGGAACATCAGTACCGTACCCATATCACCTTACTTTTTCTCTACTTCCCCCTCTTGTCTTCCTGGATATTTTTGCTCTGCAAATTTATAAATATATACTTTTGCAAACTTATTATCACCCTTGCTATCAAATCCTACGTTTGTTACCGCTCCTTCAAAATTATTTGTTTTCCGAACAGTATCGCGCACTTGTTCCCTTGTTGGCACTTTGTTGTTATTTGCTTTAATCGCATCTTTCACTCCTTGCAGGAGTACACCCGCAGCATCATATCCATAAGCTGAATATCCTTCTACCTCTTTATTAAATTTGCTCTTATAATCATTCGCAAATTTCTTTCCTTTTTCCGTCGTTTTCGGATCAGCAGCGATAGAAGTGTAATACGTGTTCTCAATAGAGTTACCTGCAATTTCTACCATCGTTGCTGAATCCATACCATCACCGCCCATAAACGGAATCGTAAGACCTTTTTCACGCGCTTGCTTCACCAATAGCCCACCTTCTGCATATAGACCACCAAAGTAAATTAAATCCGGTTTTTTCGCGAGTACTTTATTTAACACACCGTTAAAATCTTTTTCTCCGACCGTAATAGATTCATAACCTGCAATCGTTCCCCCTAATTTTTCAACTTCTGTTTTAAACGCTTTTGCTAAACCTGTTCCATAAGCTGTTTTATCATCAATAATAAAAACGCTTTTTGCCTTCAGTGTTTTCAATGCAAACTCGGCCCCGGCAGGACCTTGAAAATCATCTCTTGTACATATACGATTGACTGCTTTTAAATTACGATCTGTTACTTCAACAGCAGTATTTGTGGGTGATACCATAACAACATTGTTTTTCTCATATACTTCAGAAGATGGAATTGCAACTCCTGAATTCATATGTCCAACAACACCGAGTATTTCTTTATCAGCGCCAATAATTTGTGCATTCGCAACACCTTTTTTCGGATCAGCTTGATCATCATATGGCACAAGCCTTAGTTCATATCCTAATTTTTTAAACTCTTCTTTTTGTTCTTCTATTTTCAATTGTGCGCCAAGCTTAATTGCTTCTCCCTGCGTTGCAGAACCACCAGAGAGCGGTGATTGCGTAGCAATTTTTATGACCTTTCCACCCCCACCTCCCGTACTTGCTGTATCAGCATTACCATTTGTTTTATTGCCGCATCCTGCTAATAACCCAAACATACATACCGCCGAAAGAACAAAAGTAAAATTCTTCTTTTTTATCACCCATATACCCCCATTTTATTTTTTCTGAACATTTAAAATATTTAGTTAAATGATAATAGAAGTACCTCATTTGTACAACTACCATTTCGCAGACAAATTTAGACAAAAACGCCCGACTCATATAATGAATCGGGCGTTTTCTTACTGTTCTTTTTTCCGCGGCCACGTTTCCACAACAAGACCAACATCGCTTACATCTATTAATAAACTTCCATTACTATAACGATCTTTATTCCGAAGTGTTTGCGGATCAATTTCTTCTACAATTTGTTTTTCTGTCCGCATACAAACAACTTCATTATTCCGAACAACTTCCACACCAACAATGCGATATGGATTCTTTTTCAATTCTTTAAAGATAACGAGACCTCGTTTTGCTCTCGTCGATTTTTCAATTTCTGTTGCTTTTAATCGTTTTACTGCACCTCGCTGCGTAACGAGAACAAGTTGATCTTTCTCAGAGTTTATAGGAAGACCACATACAACGTAGTCATCTTCCTTCACATTCATTCCTTTCACACCCGCTGCCCGCACACCAACTGGGCTCACTTCTTCTTCATTGAAAACAAGTGCATAGGCACCATGTGTAGCAAGAAGAATATCTTGCGTTCCATCTGTAACAAAAATATCGACGACTTCATCATCTTTCTTTACATTAACCGCGACAAATGCACGTGAATAACGCTGCACTTTATATTGATTCAATTCTGTTTTCTTAATCATGCCATTTCTAGTGACAAACGTAATAAATCGTTTCTCTTCCTCAAAATTTGGAACAACAGTTGCAAAGACGAGCGTTTCAGCACGGTCAAGCGAGACAATATTCGCAACGTGCTGCCCTAGGTCTTTCCAACGAATATCCGGCATTTCGTAAACTGGAAGATATATATAGTTCCCTTTGTTTGTAAATAAGAGAATCGTTTCCGTCGTATTCGTATCAAAGCGATCTAATAATACGTCGCCTTCTTTCATACCAAAATCTTTTCCACTGGAAGCATTATGAGAACGCCAACCTGTACGCTTTACATACCCTTCCTTCGTTACTGTCACAATCACATCTTCTTGTGGAATCATGACTTCAACATCAATTTTAATTTCTTCAATTTCTTCTTCAATAACAGAACGGCGATCGTTACTATACGTTTTCTTAACTCTCTTCAAATCTGTTTTAATTACTTGAAGGAGCTTCTTCTCACTTTGTAGAATGGCTTGCAATTCTGTAATTTTTTTCTGTAATTCATCAGCTTCTTTTTCCAGAGCTGTAATATCTGTATTTGTTAAACGGTACAATTGAAGCGACACAATTGCTTCTGCCTGTACTTCTGTAAATGAGAATTTTGCAATTAAGTTATCTTTCGCATCACGCTTATCTTTTGAAGCACGAATTACTGCAATAACTTCATCTAAAATAGAGAGAGCTTTCATTAAACCTTCAACAACGTGTTGACGTGTCTCTGCTTTTTTTAATTCGTACTGTGAGCGTCGTGTTACGACTTCCTTCTGATGTCCAATATAAGAATCTAAAATTTTAGGAAGTGTCATCAACGTTGGACGGCGATTATGAATCGCTACCATATTGAAATTGTATGGTATTTGTAGTTCTGTATTTTTATATAAGTAATTTAAAATACCTTCTGCATTTGCATCTTTTTTCAATTCAATGACAATCCGAAGACCTGTACGATCTGTTTCATCACGTACTTCAGCAATTCCATCTAATTTCTTATCTAAACGAAGTTCATCCATTTTCTTAACAAGATTCGCTTTATTTACTTCATAAGGAATTTCTGTAATAATAATTTGCTGTTTTCCGCCGCGAATTGTTTCCACTTCTGCTTTTCCGCGAATGATAATTTTTCCTTTTCCGGTTTCATACGCTTTCTTAATACCAGCAAGACCTTGAATAATTCCACCTGTTGGGAAATCTGGTCCTTTGATGACTGTTAATAACTCATCAACATTACAGTTTGGTTTATCAATGCGCATCATCGTCGCATCGATAACTTCTCCAAGATGATGCGGTGGAATTTCAGTTGCATAACCAGCTGAAATTCCCGTAGATCCGTTCACTAAAAGGTTGGGAAACATAGCTGGTAATACAACTGGCTCTTCACTTGTATCATCAAAGTTTGAAACAAATTCCACTGTTTCTTTATCAATATCACGCAATAACTCAGAAGCAATCGGTGATAAACGAGCCTCTGTATAACGCATTGCTGCTGCCGGATCACCGTCAACACTACCATTATTTCCGTGCATTTCAACTAATACGTTTCGTACTTTCCAATCTTGGCTTAAACGCACCATTGCTTCATACACGGAAGAATCACCGTGGGGATGATAGTTACCAATTACGTTACCAACTGTTTTTGCGGATTTACGAAATGGTTTATCGTGCACGTTTCCTTCCACATACATCGAATATAAAATCCGGCGTTGTACTGGTTTTAAACCGTCGCGTGCATCTGGAAGCGCACGATCTTGAATAATATATTTACTATAACGTGCAAAGCGGTCGCCAAGCACATCTTCAAGCGGGAGGTCATGAAACTTCTCTGCCTGCATGTTATTCCACCTCCGTTGCCATAATCATTTCATTTTCTAGAATATTGCCTTCTTCTTGCATACCAAATTGAACATTGCGTTCAATCCATTTGCGGCGAGGCTCTACTTTATCGCCCATCAATGTTGTCACGCGGCGTTCCGCTCTTGCAGCATCATCAATTTTCACGCGGATTAATGTGCGCGTCTCTGGATTCATCGTTGTTTCCCATAATTGATCTGCATTCATTTCACCAAGACCTTTATAACGCTGAATTGTATAACCTTTACCAACCTTTTTTATCACGCCACCTAACTCTTCATCTGACCAAGCATATTCAATGACTTCTTTCTTTCCTGTTCCTTTACTTACTTTATATAAAGGAGGAAGTGCAATGAATACTTTCCCAGCTTCAATTAGTGGCTTCATATAGCGATAGAAGAATGTTAATAGCAGCACTTGAATGTGTGCTCCATCTGTATCAGCATCGGTCATAATAACGATTTTGTCATAATTGATATCTTCAACTGAAAATTCTGCTCCAACACCGCCGCCAATCGCATAAATAATCGTGTTAATCTCTTCATTTTTGAAAATATCCGCTAGTTTTGCTTTCTCTGTATTAATTACTTTACCGCGAAGTGGCAGAACAGCTTGGAAACGACGATCACGACCTTGTTTTGCAGAACCACCTGCAGAATCGCCCTCTACTAAATATAGCTCGTTCTTTTGCGGATTACGGGATTGTGCTGGTGTCAGCTTACCACTTAGTGTTCCTTCTGAACGTTTTTTCTTCTTACCGCCTCGTGCTTCTTCACGTGCTTTTCTTGCTGCCTCGCGTGCTTGCGCTGCTTTGACTGCTTTTTTCACAAGAAGCGTTGCCACATCTGGATTTTCTTCTAAGAAATACGCTAAGTGCTCTGATACAACAGCATCGACAGCTGAACGCCCTTCACTTGTTCCAAGTTTCCCTTTCGTTTGCCCTTCAAATTGAAGCAACTCTTCTGGAACACGAATGGAAACAATTGCAGCTAATCCTTCACGAATATCCGTTCCTTCTAAATTTTTATCTTTCTCTTTTAACAAAGAAACTTTACGTGCATACTCGTTAAAGACACGAGTCATCGCTGTTTTAAACCCCGCTTCGTGCGTACCGCCATCTTTCGTACGCACATTATTCACGAAGGAAAGAATGTTCTCAGAATACCCATCATTAAATTGAAAAGCTAATTCTGCTTCTATTCCGTTTTGCTCTCCAGTAAAATATACAACCGGGTGTAAAGAATCTTTCTCTTCATTTAAATATGAAACAAACGCTTCAATTCCCGTTTCATAATGAAAAACATCTTCCAAATCGTTACGTTTATCCTGAAGTACTATTTTCATACCTTTTAATAAAAATGCTGATTCACGTAATCTTTCGCATAACGTTTCATAGTTATAATTCGTTGTACTAAAAATTGTTTGATCTGGTTTAAAATGAATCGTTGTCCCATTATCTTTTGCTTTTCCAATTTTCTCAAGCGTTGTAACTGGAACACCGCCATTTTCAAAGCGTTGTTCGTATACGTAACCATCTCGTTTAATTGTAACAACAAGCCATTCAGACAGTGCGTTTACAACTGAGGCACCAACACCGTGTAAGCCACCGCTTGTTTTATAACCGCCTTGTCCAAATTTACCCCCAGCATGAAGTACAGTTAAAATAACTTCAGGTGTTGGTTTTCCAAGCTTATGCATTCCTGTCGGCATACCGCGCCCTTTATCTACTACACTTATACTATTATCTTTATGTATGATCACTTTAATTTCATCACCAAATCCCGCTAATGCTTCATCAACGGAATTATCTACGATCTCATATACTAAATGATGTAATCCGCGGCTATCCGTACTCCCGATATACATACCCGGGCGTTTCCGAACGGCTTCAAGCCCCTCTAGCACTTGAATTGCATCTTCATCATATTGAAACTGACGCTTAGCCAAACTCCTTGCCCCTTCCTATCCAAAAGTCAGAACGTGTGTTCCTTATTATAGAATAACGCCTTTTCCTTACTTTTGGCAAGTCACGTTATCTCTTTTATATACTATTTTCATAAGAAAAATCCTTGTTTGTCACAAGGATTCCTCTACGCTACTATTTCAGAAAAATAATCGTTTGTCAAACGAAACATGGATATGTATTCCAAAACAACTACATACTCCACCATTTTATAATTAACAAAATGATAATCATCCAAAATGGAGTGACAAGCAGCAATCCCCACAAACAACCTTTAAAGAACTTCATGATGAACACCTCGTCCATCTGCTTTTCCCTATTATTATAAATAGGAATTCAATAAACTTCACAAATAAAATTTATCCCGCATTAACAAGCAGTAATACTCCCACCTCAAGATTCAGCGAAAGCAAAAAAAGTTAGGTGGGAGATAAACTGCCCGTAAAAGCCCGATTGGTTCAACTAGTAATCAGCGGGGGATAAAGCCCCCCTCTGATTAAAGTTTCACTTTATCTCGTCATTGCATGCTCAACTTTAATGCAGCGATTCATAATAACAGTATAGCCTTTTTCTTTCAAAAAATAATATGTTTCTTCGTCTTGTAAACCTAATTGTGCCCAAAATGTATCCGCTTCAATCTGAACAAACTCTTTTGCAACATCCATTAAAAACTCAGAACGACGAAATACATTGACGATATCAACAGGCTCTTTTATTTCAGTTAGCGATTTTACCGCCTTTTCTCCCAATATGTAATCTGCCCTTGGATTAACAGGAATAATACGGTACCCTGCATCTTGCATCACTTTTGACACCATATACGAAGTGCGTTCTGGATTATCAGATAATCCGACAACTGCAATCGTCTTACTATTTTTTAAAATCTCTCCAATTTCCGTACGAGTTGGATTTTCAATTGTCATATGTAATCCCTCCTGTTCATTTAGTATAGCCGATAAAGAAAGTCTCTTTCAACATGAAAGAGACTTTCTTTATTAATTCAAGCTACCTTTATCAGCTAACGTAACTGTTTTCTTTATTTTCTCACCATTTCGGTACGCTGTTACTTCGATTTTATCGCCAACTTTTTTCTTCTCGTATAAGTACTTACGGAATTGCACTGCATTTTCTATTTTTTGGTCATCAAATCCAACAACAACATCATATTTTTGCAATCCTGCTTTTTCTGCTGGTGACCCTGGCTCAACCTGTGCTAACAGAACTCCCGCCGTTACATCCTTCGGTAATTTTAATTGACCTACTGCATAGCTTGGGAATTCATCAAGACCTCTTACTTGAACACCCATTACAGGTCGTTTTATTTCGCCAAATTTTTCAAGGGAGTCAATGACCGGTTTCGCTATATTAATTGGAATCGCAAAGCCAATTCCTTCGACTGCTTGCTGTGCAATTTTACTAGAGTTAATACCGATTACTTCACCATTTTGATTGAATAGTGCACCGCCGCTATTCCCTGGGTTAATCGCTGCATCCGTTTGAATCACTTGCGCTTGCCAATCAGGACGTTGGTCATTGTTAATATCAACTGGAATTTCACGATTTTTACTACTAATAATTCCTTCCGTTACACTTCCATCAAAGCCAAGCGGATTACCAATTGCAATCGCAGGTTCTCCAGCACGGATTTTATCTGAATTTCCTAGAGTGGCAACTTTGTTAACATTTTTCCCATCAATCTCAACGACAGCTAGATCTAACACTGGATCTTTTCCTACTAATTTTGCTTCAACATTTGTTCCATTACTTAACTTTATTTGTAATTTATTCGCACCGTCAACAACGTGGTTATTCGTTACAATCAGCGCTTTATCTCCAACTTTTTTATAAATCACACCTGATCCTGATCCAGCCTTAGATTCTTGTCCTTGTGGATCGGCGGAAAATGGATCTACACTTTTTTGAAAGTTAATTACACCGACAACTACTTCTTTTGCTCCTTCAATCATTCCAGGAAGGTCCGTTTCACCTTTTGTTTTATTCACAACTGGAACCACTGTTCCCTCTACCTTTGATTGTGAAACTACACTATTATTTGTCCAAGGCATATAAGGAGCTGCAAAGCTGATTGTAACAGCACCGATCACAGCACCGACAACCCCTGTGAAAAAATATCCTTTTTTGCTACGTGATTTTACAATTTCCGTCCGAGTTTCATTTGTTTCTGTTTGATCATAGTATCCCATAAATTATTTATCCCCTCTCTGCTGAAATCGTATTTTTAGTATAAACACGGTGTGTGTACTTTCTGTGAACTCATCGTGAAATCCAAACAAAAAAATACTACCATATTCATTGTAGACACATATACAAAAAATTGTACATGCAATGAATATAAAGGTGGATAAATAGCACTACTATTTACTCTTCGAATTTATATCCTACACGAATAACTGTACCGATATGCTTTGCTTTATCTCCTAACTTATTTCGAAGTTTCTTAATATGTGTGTCTACTGTACGATCATCTCCGAAGTAATCATATCCCCAAAGTTGATCTAATAAATGCTGGCGAGATAATACAATTCCTTTATTCTCCATCAAATAAACAAGTAGCTCAAATTCTTTATGTGTTAATATTATTTCTTCCCCTTCTACCGTTACCGTACGCGACAAACGATTCACATCGATACCAGCAAGCGAGAGCATATTTTCTTCCGCTTGACCTACTGCACCGTCTGCGCGCTTTAGTAATGTCTTGGCACGGGCAACTAAAATCTTTGGACTAAACGGTTTTGTTACGTATTCATCTGCTCCTAATTCAAAACCAAGTAAAGTATCATCTTCATCTGAACGAGCTGTCAGCATAATGATTGGTACAGCTGATTCTTTCCTTACGCGTCTACATACAGACCAACCGTCAATTTCCGGTAACATGATATCTAATATAATTAAATCCACTGTATGCTCCGCAAACAGTTCTAATGCTTGCTTGCCATCTTCAGCTTCGACAACTTCAAAGCCCTCATTACGAAAATAATCACTAACAATTTCTCGTAATCTTCTTTCATCTTCAACAAGTAAAACTGTTTTATTCAATTCTATCCCGTCCTTTTACTCTTTCAATCGAATAATACGCTGATTTGAGCTGCCGCGAAACGGTAGTGTTAAATCTCGCATCTCTAGCTCAAATCTTCCATCTACTAGCACATCAGCATAGTGCAATAATTCTATCATATCATTATTTCGCGAATTCTGTATCTCTTCTAGCGTATAACCTGTGTAAATCCACAAATTTTTCTGTAAGTCTTTCACGTTTTTTGCTAACTCTTTTATTTCACTGGCTTGAAAAAAGGGATCCCCACCTGAAAATGTTACATCCGTAAGAGGATTGTTTTCAATCTCTTTTATTATTTCCTCTTTTGTCATCTCTGTTCCATTACAAATATTCCAAGACCGTGGATTATGACAGCCAAAACAATGATGCGGACAGCCTGCAAAAAATACGACTGTCCGCAATCCTTCTCCATCTACCACACTATCATGAATGATGTTCATTACTCTCATGAATGTTTCACCCGTTCCTTTTCTTCACTGCGTTTCGCGCTGTTCCACTTTGACATATCTCCTACAAGATATCCAGTAATACGGCGAATTCTTTCAAAGTCATGTTCATTTTCATTCCCACAGCTTGGACATTCATTACCAATGATCCCATGATAACCGCAACATTTACAGCGATCAACCGGGTGATTAATAGACCCATACCCTACGCCATACTGGGCCATTGCCTTCACAATTTGCTGTAATGCTTTTTGATTATGAATAGCTGCTCCGTCCAATTCAATATACGTAATATGACCAGCATTACAAAGCGCATGAAACGGTCCTTCTAAACGAATTTTATCAATAGCTTGAATAGGATAATAAACAGGAATATGAAATGAATTTGTATAATAATTATGATCTGTTACACCTGTAATTGTTCCAAATTCAGCCCGATCTTCTTTAATAAATTTACCAGATAATCCTTCTGCCGGAGTTGCAATTAATGAGAAATTCAATTGATGTTCCTCTGTCGCTTGATCCATTTTCTTTCTCATATATTCGATAATTTCATAACCAAGCTTCCATGATTCTACGTCTTCTCCATGATGTTTTCCCGTTAAAGCAACTAAACATTCTGCAAGGCCAATAAAACCGATACTTAATGTACCTTGTTTTAAAATTTCAGCAACAGAATCTTCCAGTTGTAATTTTTCACCGCCGCGCCATACTCCTTGGGAATATAAAAATTGAAAATCCCTTGCTTTTTTCGTTGATTGATAGGAAAACCTCTCCAATAATTGACAAATACCTAAATCAACATAATAATTTAAAGCCTCAAAAAATGCTTCTTTAGACCCACTAATACACGCTAATTTCACTAAGTTAATAGAAGTAAACGATAAATTCCCTCGTCCAATCGCAGTTTCTTCCCCATGAATATTAGCCATTACACGCGTACGACACCCCATATAACACACTTCACTTTCAGGACGACCATCATAATATGCCGCATTAAATGGTGCATCTAAAAATGAGAAATTAGGGAACAATCGTTTCGCTGTCGTTTCTAATGCCAATTGAAACAAGTCATAATTTGGATCTGTCTCTTCAAAATTCACTCCCTTTTTTAACTTGAAGATTTGAATTGGAAAAATTGGTGTTTCTCCTTTTCCCAATCCAGCTTGAGTCGCTCGTAATAATTGTTTAATTAGTAATTTCCCTTCTTTTGATGTATCTGTTCCGTAGTTAATTGAAATAAACGGAACTTGTCCCCCGCCTCTGCTATGCATGCTATTCGAATTATGAATAAACGCCTCACATGCTTGATACGTATCGCTTTCTGTTTCTTTCCACGCAAACTCTTCTATTTGCTCAGCTGTTAATGGATATGTTGCTAAACGTTTTTTATTCCGTTCAAACGTTTTTCTCACATATGGCGCCAAATCCACGTCAAACAGCGCAAATGATTGTCCGCCATGCTGCATATTTTGATTTGCTTGAAAAATAATGGAGGAAAGCGCCAAAGCACTTTTAATATCTTGCGGCTGTCGCATATGTCCATGACCTGTATGAAACCCATTTTGAAGCATCTGAGCTAACGGAATTTGCGAACAAGTTGTTGTACCTGTTGCATAAAAGTCTAAATCATGCGGATATAAAATATTTTGATCAATTGCTTTTTTCACTGGCTCAGAAAGTAGTTGTTCTACCGCATAATACCTTGCACTCTCAGAAGCAAATTTCCCCATCACTCCCATTGGAGATCGCCCATCAACATTCGCATTTTCTTGCATTAAATCTTGTTCATTTGCATAGACAATTTTCGAAAAAATCCCCTTTAGATTCTCATCATATTCACTGTTTTTTTTCATTTCTTGATTCATTTCTTAACCCCCAACAACATCTTGTTCGTTTACTATCAAAATGATACAACATATAGTAAGAGTGAATCTGTGAAAAATGTAACATTCTTGTGAAAGTTTTTTTAAGACATATCGAATTTTTTCCACTCAAATTTCTGAATCAAAATTTCATCTTACAAAAAAGAAATGTGATCTTTACAAATGTGTGGTACAATATACGGGAAAAACTCTTTTTACCCTTTATCAACACATTTGTATAAAGGAGATTGAACTTATGCTTACATATCTTTTATTTATCGTTGCCTATTTGCTTGGCTCGATTCCATTTGCACTTGTTGTTGGAAAGATTGGTTATGGGATCGATATTCGCGAACACGGCAGCGGAAATTTAGGAGGAACGAATACATTTCGTACGCTAGGGAAAAAAGCGGGTTTTATTGTTACAATTGCTGATGTTTTAAAAGGTACATTAGCTACAGCGCTACCGATCATGTTCGGTTTACATATCCATCCCCTATGGTTTGGATTAGCTGCGGTACTTGGTCATGTATACCCAATTTTCGCAAAGTTCCGCGGCGGAAAAGCAGTTGCTACTTCTGCTGGTGTACTATTATGCTACGCACCACTTACCTTTGTAGTATTGGCTGTAGTCTTTTTCACCCTACTCTATACGACGAGATACGTTTCACTTTCTTCTATGATAGCAGCTGTCGCTGCTGTTATCGCAGCAATTATAAACGGGGATAAAATCTTCATTGTTGCCATGTGTTTATTGGCTGGTATGGTTATTTATAGACACCGTGCAAATATTGGACGAATTATAAATAAAACAGAACCAAAAGCAAAATTAACAAAAAAACAAAAATAAGATTGTGACCCACATAACGCAAAAAGAAAACGCAAAGCATATAAATGGCGTCTTTTTGCGTTATTTTTTATACTAAAAGAAAAAGCGATTATGTTGGAGGAATACTAGATGAACATTTCAGTATCAAAAGAAGCACTAAACTGGTATAAAAACGAGCTTGGTTTACAAACAGGAGATACCCTCCGCTTTTTCGTACAATATGGTGGATGTAGCACCGTTCAAAAAGGTCTTTCTTTAGGAATTCGTAAAGATGATCCAGCTACTCCTGTTGTACAATTTCAAGAAGATGGCATTACTTTCTTTATTGAAGGCGATGATGAATGGTTCTTTGATGGGCATGACTTGTCTGTTACATTTAGCGCTGATGACGAGTTCCCGCAATTTAATTATGTAAAATAAAAAACGTGGCCTGCGCCACGTTTTTTATTGCTTTTTAATTTCCTCGTACTTCTCATACCATTCTGGGTACAATTTTTTAAATGATACTGGACGAAAACCTTCTTTTTTCGCACAAATATTTGTTGTAAATGCTGTAATACAGCGCTCACCGTTTCCATTATAAATTTCATAGCCATATACAACACGTAGTGGGCTTACAGACTCCACCCATGTTTTCACAATGGCTTTTTCTCCGTAACGCATTGCTTTTCGATATGTAATTTGCAAATCAAGTACAGGAGATACAATCCCATCATTCTCCATTTCAACATACGAAAACCCTAAATCTTGGATTAATTTCGTACGGCCAAGTTCTAACCATACTAAATAATTTGCGTGGTACACGACACCCATTTGATCTGTCTCTGCATAACGGATGTCAATCTCCTGTTCTGCTATAAACATCATTTTAACTCCTTCTCGCTTGCGTTTCTTTCTACACCTTTAATCATAATACAGAGAATCTGAAAATAAAATAGAAGCGGCGGGTCTTTTTTTCTGAAAGGAGTGAGCATATGCTACAAATCATAACTGTAAAAAGCGGAGATAACGTGTATAAATTAGCTAAGCAGTACGGAACAACAGCAGAAACAATTGTGAAAGATAATGGGTTAAACCCAGCTGAAACACTCGTCGTTGGGCAAGCATTAATTGTGAATACACAGGGAAATACCTACCATGTACAACCTGGCGATAGCCTATATAAGATTGCCTTAACCTACAACGTACCTCTTGCCAGTTTAGCAAAAGTGAATCATTTATCATTAAAATCTGCGCTCCAAGTCGGACAGCAACTATATGTACCAAAAGGGACAAAAAAAATCATTGAATCTATCGCCTACTTACAGCCATCCACAATTCCGATTAAAGAAAGCTTAATTGCTTCCACCAAAGCTGTCAATTCATATTTAACCTATTTGGCCTACTTTAGCTTTGAAGCAAAACGTGATGGAACACTGAAAGAACCTACACAAACATCTGAAATCGTCTCAATTGCAAAACAAGGGCAGACGATTCCGATGCTCGTTATTACAAATCTTGAAAATGGAAGTTTTAGCGCTGAATTAGCAAGCATTATTTTACGCAATGAAACCATTCAAAATACGTTTATTACAAACATTTTACAAACTGCACAAAAATACGGAATGCGTGATATCCACTTTGATTTTGAGAACTTTGCACCAGCAGACCGCGAAGCATATAATCAATTTTTACGCAAAGTAAAAACACGTCTACCAAAAGGATATACGCTCAGTACAACCCTCGTCCCAAAAACAAGTTCAACTCAAAAGGGTCCAGCTGCAGCTCATGACTATAAAGCACAAGGTGAAATTGTTGATTTCGTTGTCATTATGACATACGACTGGGGATGGCAAGGTGGACCGCCTCTTGCAGTATCTCCAATTGGTCCTGTAAAACAAGTCATTCAATATGCAAAATCACAAATGCCGCCGCGTAAAATTATGATGGGGCAAAACTTATACGGATTTGATTGGATTGTTCCGTTTAAACCAGGAAATCCTCCTGCAAAAGCAGTTAGTTCTATTGCTGCCGTTGCACTTGCCCGAAAACACAATGTCCCAATTCAATATGACTTCACTTCTCAAGCTCCGCACTTCAATTATTACGATGCAAATGGAGTGAAACATGAAGTATGGTTTGAAGATGCTAGATCTGTTCAAAGTAAGTTTAATTTAATAAAAGAACAGGGAATTCGCGGTATCAGTTATTGGAAAATCGGCTTACCTTTCCCGCAAAATTGGCGACTCCTTTCAGAAAACTTTTCCATTACAAAAAAAGGCTGACAATTGTCAGCCTTCTCTTACTGATTACGATACGCAGCTTCCTCTTTAATTTCTTTTCGCATTCCTTCAATACTTTCCATGCGGCGCTCATTTTTTGCTTCGATTGCAGCGCGGTCTTTCTCATTTGAAAACTCTGCAGCTTCCCTTGCTTCGTTCATATTTTCAATTGTGTTATATACCGCCTCTTGCAATTTCTCAACGTTATCACTACGATCATCTGGATTTGGATTTGTTTTATATTGTTCTGGCATCTTGTCTTCCTCCTTTATAAAAAATACATACAACTTTAGTTTGTAAAAAACGAATGTAATTATGTATGCAAAAAAAGAAGGAGAATGATTCCATTCTCCTTCTTTCTAACCGTTATCAACAATCGGTTGTTTCCCTGATTTATCTTGCATTTGTTTCCCTTTATTACCGCCTGCTGCTCTTGATTGTGTCCCAAGCTGATTTGGTGCAAAATCTTTTGGATTTTTCTTTGGATTACCCATAATATCGCCTCCTTACAACTAGTATCATACTAGTTGTAAGAATTATTCAGCCTGCTTAAAAATACGTATTTCGTATCGCTTTTCTAATTTTTCTTCAATCCGGTCAATTGCATCACGATCATTAAGTAGTTGCCGTTTATTTTCTTTCACAAGCTCTTCAAACGATTTTCGCCGAGTTCTTCTCATACTGTTCACCCTTTCTTTCGTATTACTAGTATGAACAGTAAAAAAACACTCTAATCAGATTTATGAGAAAATTTTACCCCGCATTAACGGGCAGTAATACTCCCACCCCAAAATTCGGCGTAAGCATTGTCCAGTTCCAGTGGCTAGAATGTTCGGTGGATTCGCTTCTTCCTCACATTCTGGGCGAGCCACTTCCACATTTCTTTGTTGTCCAGCTCTAGCGGCTAGAATCTCCGGTCGTTTCGCCCCCTCGGACGAGGCAAAAAGCGCCTCT
>NZ_JAKUFS010000027.1 GCF_022663535.1 Bacillus cereus group sp. BfR-BA-01380
AAGGCATTTCTTTTAGAAAAGGATGCGTTTTCTTGTCCAATGTAAGTTGTCTTTGCATATCATAACGATCGTAATTTTCTTTGTTTTGCTTATATTTCCGTTCTTTGTCTAGCAAGGCAGAATTGTAACCAACGGTCTAACACTTCTATTTGTGCTTCTGTTGGAAAGATTTCATATTTTTGATTCAACAACATCGTCATCACCTCCTATTCGTTATGTCCTTGTGTTTCGATGTATTGTTTTAGAATTTCTAATGGTTTACCGCCCACAGTCTATAAACAATAACTTTGAGACTACAAGCATTCTTTACATACATTCTATCTGATTTGAGGAAACTCCTTTTTCATTCCTTTGACTTACGCCAACCAAAATTCATCTCCTCCCTACTCATTAGGCTTCGCTCTTCTCATTCCTTGAGGAAGGGGAATTCTTTTGGAAATATGTTAAAAAAGACCTTTACTCATAGACGAGTAAAGGCCTGAATACGCAAAAAGATACATGTTGTCTGTTAACAAGTACATATATTTCATGGCAGTAATAGGCATAATTATATTCACCTATTTTCTCCCTTTTGCATAAAATTTAATCACATATCATATTTTTATACTAGACTAAAAAAGTTGGTCGAGGTAAAATATTAAAGTAGGACGCTACTTTTTTTGACAAAAGAAAAACAAACCATATTTTAGGTTTTTAAAATAAAAAATACTATATTAACTTTCTGAACCAAATGAAAAAGGAGAGGATACGTTATGGAGGAATTAGAAACAGCCAAAGCGCAAAATGCGGTTGCTGTGTCACACCAGGAAGGATGGCGACAACAGAGCAGCGATCCTAGTTTACGAGAAGTGTACAAAAGTATGAAGATTCCGAAGAAAGGAAATACCCTTCGAAAGTTGCTTGCATTTATGGGACCAGGTTATCTTGTTGCAGTAGGATATATGGATCCCGGAAACTGGGCTACATCGCTAGCTGGAGGATCTGCTTATAACTATACGTTATTGTCTGTCATTTTAATTTCTAACTTTATGGCTATTATTTTGCAGGCATTATCTGCAAAGTTAGGGATTGTAACAGGGCGAGACTTAGCGCAAGCATGTCGCGATCATTACAGTAAGCCTGTATCGGTTGCTTTATGGGTGTTATGTGAATTGGCTATTGCAGCTTGTGACTTAGCGGAGGTAATAGGTGCCGCTATCGCATTAAATCTTTTATTTCACATTCCTCTTGTATGGGGTGTATGCATTACTTCATTTGATATCTTACTAATACTTTTATTGCAAAATAAAGGATTTCGCTATATCGAAGTTGTTGTCATTAGTTTAATTGCAACCATTTCCGTTTGTTTTGGTGTAGAACTGTTTATGTCGCAACCACAACTGAGTGAAATTGCAAAAGGCTTTATTCCAAGTAAAGAGATTATTCAAAATCCACAAATGCTATTTATTGCACTTGGAATTTTAGGAGCTACGGTTATGCCGCATAATTTATATTTACATTCTTCTATCGTACAAACGAGAAATTATGAAGAAACGTCTAACGGAAAACGAGAAGCGATTAAGTTTTCAGTGATTGACTCTACTATCGCATTAATGTTGGCTTTATTTGTTAATGCATCAATTTTAATATTGGCAGCGTCTGCTTTTCATAAAACAGGCCATACCGAAGTAGCAGAAATCCAAGATGCCTACCAATTGTTAAATCCGATTCTTGGAAGTGGGATTGCGAGCGTATTATTTGCGGTTGCTTTATTAGCCTCAGGACAAAATTCTACGTTAACAGGAACGTTAGCTGGGCAAATTGTAATGGAAGGTTTTTTAAAGATTCGTTTACGACCATGGATCCGCCGCTTAATTACGCGATTAATCGCAATTATACCTGCGGTAATTGTGACACTTATATATGGAGAAAAAGGAACCACGGATCTTTTAGTATTAAGCCAGGTTATCCTATCTCTTCAACTTTCATTTGCGGTTATTCCACTTGTTATGTTTACTAGTGACAAAAAGAAAATGGGTGAATTTACAAACTCACTTTGGACCAAAGTGATCGCTTGGTTCATTGCCATTATTATCGCTATTTTAAATGCCTATCTGCTCTTTACTACATTTGTAGGATAAAAGTATTCTATATATACAAGTTAAAAACCCCTTCAACCATTATGTTTGAAGGGAATTCTTCTATTCTCAATCTTCTTTATTAGAATGAAACGAAAAACCAACCAAAACAATAAAAAACTCCTGTTTAACCAGGAGTTTTTCTACTTTTCTTCTTTTTTAAAAGTTTTCTATCAACTTTTTACATACATCCCGTTATCGAGAATTTTCTTAAAAGCAATCTATTTATTTTTCCTTTAATTGTTTCAATAAGTCTTTAATTTCCGTTAATTCACTCTCTATATGGTGAAGCCGACTCTGCATATCATCGATTTCTTGCTCTGCTTTGTAATTAATCGCAAAGTCAATAACAGATTCATGTTTGTCACGCGCAGCTTGACGGTTTTGGCTCATCATAATAACAGGAGCTTGAAATGCTGCTATAAAAGATAAACATAAGTTCAACAG
Source organism: Bacillus cereus group sp. BfR-BA-01380 (assembly GCF_022663535.1). Lineage (GTDB taxonomy): Bacteria > Bacillota > Bacilli > Bacillales > Bacillaceae_G > Bacillus_A > Bacillus_A cereus_BB. The sequence goes on from NZ_JAKUFS010000027.1 coordinate 2,565, forward strand.
AATGAATGGCGGAGCATCAAAGTGTGTTCCTTTTGTGATAGACAGGCTATTCCAAATAATCCATCCAGCAAGAAAACATGCAAACCAGGTAATAAATCGCCAGCTCCCTCCAAACTGTGCAATTTTATCAGCTAGTCGATCTGCCCACTTTGTTCGTTGTGTATATGCACTATCAAGTTGGCGAAGGATCTCTGACTCGTAACGATCTACAAGTCGGTCAATACGTGTTAAACTTTCTTGGTTTAAGTTAATATCAAAACCTTGGATTTTCGTAGCTTCTTTTTTTTGTCCTTTAATTTGATTCCAGATTTTTTGTACCATTGTACAAACCTCCCCATTTATAGAGGAAGCCATCTTTCTAAAATTCACATAAAGCGGTAACTATTTCTATAAAGTAATCCGCTTCGAATATTCAGTTGTATGACTACCTCTGATGTCGATTCTATATCCGACTCTCCTATGCTCGGATTACTCATAAAACAGTTCCACCTCACTTTTTTTAAAATCCTTTCTCATTATATGTTATCTTGTCTCTTCTGACTATGTAATTATTGAAAACTATTCTTTAATTATCTTACATTTCATATAAAGAAAATCATTTAAACAACCGTTTATGGTGATATATATAAGTTAAAAAACCTCTTTCTTTTTAGGGGGACGAGAGCATCTGGCCGTGCATAGAAGCGGTCAGGGCCTTTTCCTGCCACATGCGAGGTTTAAAACAAAGGGAGCAAGCAAGTTTCTGCATAGCAGCGACTTATAAAGAAAAGCGGAGCCGACTGTTTAGGCCTGTTGGCTAAAGTTCTTTCACACAGAAGGTGTTTTTTACCTTCTCGTGTGGAAGGTTCTTAGACATGAGGATCTAGGAGGCAGAGCTAGACAAAGATGTCAAAAAATTAAAATGGATTTATATATTATTAAAAATACTATGGAATAAAGTGAAACTTTAATCAGTGGGGGTTTTCTTCATCCCCCACTGATTATTAGTTGAACCAATCGGGCTTTTACGGGCAGTTATCCCCCACCTATCTTCTTCGATTCTCTTTCAATCTTGAGGTGGGGGTCTTACTGCCCGTTAATGCGGGATAAAAAAAAGCAGACCCTTTTCTAAAAAGGTCTGCTTTTTCATTAAGTTTCGTTCTTTCTTCTCCCTGATTATACAGGTAAGAAATCCGTTATGGTCGAAGTCCATCTAATGAAGTAGTAACGTTAATATCAACTGCTCCTTCTACTCCATTTACATTCCCGCTTTCTGTATATTGCCAAGAATTCCAATTGTTCCAATCACTTAATGTAGTTGGAACGGTAGAGTTATATCTGGAAATCCAAAGAGGTACATCGCCAAGTCCGGATAAATTAAAACCATTTACATACCAAGGCCCTGTATAAAGCATCACACGTTTCCCTGTTGTCTGCTGTACATAATTAATAAAAGTACGTGCCCAGTTTGACACATACGGTCCGGTTATATTACCTGTCGGACTAGCTGGTGATTCAAGATCAAGGACAGGCATTAAATCCGTATGATATCGATTCAATACATCAATAAAATGTTTTGCTTCTGTAATCGCGTCATTTTGTTCTGGATGAGCAAAGTGATATGCTCCAACTAAAAGACCTGCTGCAGATGCATCTTGCACATATTGTGCATAGGTTGGATCTGTATATGAAACACCTTCAGTTGCTTTCATATAAGAAGCACTAATGCCAGACTGCTTTACTTGATTCCAATTTATATTTCCTTCCCAGTGTGAAACGTCAATAAATGTATACGAAGGTTTCAGTATTGTCGTTACTTTACTATCTTCTGTACCTTGCATATATTCCACTTCGATCCAGTGAACATCACTATTTGAGTTATCTGTAACATCAATTTTTAATGCTTTTTCATTGTAACCATGATATCCCCATGCATCTACAACTTTTTTTCCATCTACATATACACGAATTCCATCATCCGCTCCTGTATACAGAAGGTACTGACCAGCTTTCAGATGCTTAGCTGTAACATAGCGTGCTGAGAAATGGGTTCCTGATACACCTCTAGCCGGTGAGCCTTCAAAACCATTATCATCTTGCAAGCCGCCATTTGCTGCTTGCGGAAGAGTCTTAGCTGCAACCGGATATCCAGAAAGAGATTCATTCGGATAGTAATATGCAAGCCAACTATCAAATGGTACTACATCTGAAAATACAGCTGCTTGTCCACCATCTTGATAATATTGTGTGTGAATACTATGAGAACCTGCTGCTATGTTTGGTAATACGGTACGATTCGTTTCACCAGCAGCTGCTGACCAGCGATTAATAACTACATTATCATCAACCGAAACCTTTATGCCATCATCTGCAAACGACTGAACGAAATAATCTCCTCCAGACAATTGCTTATTCTGAACAAAATCAGCTTGGAACTGTTGAGAAGGAAAACCAGCAGGACCTCCTGATCCCCAGTTATAATGAACTTCACCGTTTGGATCCAGCTGAGTATAGACAGTTTTCGAAGATAGTACATTCGCATCAACCCAGCCTATAATACGATTGTCTTGCTTAATTTTGTTCCAAGTAGTAGAACCTTTTGTAAGACTTTGTACAACTTGCACCATTTGATATTTGTAATCATTTGTAGACGCTACGAACTTCGCTCCATATTCTCCATACGGTACTGTCCATATACCATCGCCGTTCGTCGATGGTTGTATAACTGCTGCTCGATTCTCATCTTTAATATTAGTTATATCTGTAAGTGACTTTCCGCCATCAATCCAGCCAAATATCTTACCGTCTTTCGCTATTTGATCCCAAGTAACATTTCCTATTGTTGCAGTCTTCACAACTTGAAACGTTTGATAAGCATAATCATTTGTACTTTGTACATATTTTGCGCCAGGAAGGCCGTACGGTACTGTCCATATGCCATTGCCATTCGTACTTCCAATCGTAACCGAAAAGTTCGCCGGCTTAGCTATCCCTGTATTGTCTATTGCATAACTGCTAATCCAGCCAATAGCTTGACCATCTAGACTAAACTTATACCATTGTACACCTTGATATGTAACGCTCCCGATTAACTGCATATCTCGAAAAGCATATTGATTAGAAGATCCTAAATAACTTGCACCTGGAAGGCCATATGGCATGCTCCATATACCATTGTCATTTGTCGCCCCCATAACAGCCGCCTGATTTATAGCTTGTAGATTCGTCAAGCTACTTAACGCACGACCATCGAGCCAGCCAATGACTTGATTGTTCACGCTACATTGATACCATGTAACATTTCCAATCGCTACTTTCTGAATCACCTTTACATCTTTTCCTACATAATTATTAGTGGAACTAATATAGTTTGCGCCATTTAAACCATATGGAATAGACCAAACTCCGTCACCAGATGTAGAGACAATAAACTGATTCTGATTCACATTCGTTGTAGTATATAGGGCTTTACTATCAACCCATCCTGCATCTTTTCCATCTACTTGCAGATGATACCAAAGTACATTCCCAATCTGCGCACTACCAATAACATGAACGACCATACCACTATATTTCGTAACGTCCCCAAGGTAACTAGCCCCTTGTAAACCATATGGTACTGTCCATATACCATTACCACTCATGTTATTTTTAATCAAGCTATCGCAATTTAACGGAGTTTGATTCACACTCGCTGTAGTATTTAGGACTTTACTATCAACCCATCCTGCATCTTTTCCATCTACTTGCAGATGATACCAAAGCGTATCCCCAATCTGTACACTACCAATAACATGAACGACCATACCACTATATTTCGTAACGTCCCCAAGGTAACTAGCCCCTTGTAAACCATATGGTACTGTCCATATACCATTACCATTCATGTTATTTTTAATCGAACCATCGAGATTTACCGATTGTTCATTTGCAACTGTACTAGCTGCCAAAGCAGTATTCGGACTTCCAACAATTACCGTCTGGGCACCACAAACCGTAATCGCGGTACACACAGATAGCCAAACTTTCTTCACTTCTAGACACCCTCTCCTTAAATTGTAATAATCTTGTAGCTGGAAGAGGTCTATTTTTATGTAATCTTTTAATATATATTTCAATAAATAAGATCCCTAACAATTATGTCCCTCTCTACTACCTTTACATATTACTATTTTTATAGAAATTTTAATATAGTATTTTTGATAAGTATTTCGAAATATATTTAACATAAACACTTACCAAAAACCTTTATATGGAAACGTTCATTCATGTTTCACACAAACGAACGATACCTTCTAATACATACCATTTTATTATCTTGGTATATTTTTACCATTTTCATATATTATGTACTTGCACTTTCTTTCGTGAATATTAATGTATCCTGCTATTTATAAATCGCAGTCTCCTATTTCAAGATTTAAGAGAAATTGTCCTTGGCTAATGCAAGCAAAAACATTATACCTCCAATCATGTATCCGTTTAACTGGCTGCTTTACTCCTTCTTGAAGCAAAGTAAGAACGTCAATTACAAAGAATACATGATAAAACCTTCAAAACTATTAGAAGACTTCTACTAAAAATCTCTAGAATCATTAATACATCTGCTAATGAAGAAATGAATCGTACAATAACACATTGTAACATCTTTACATTCAATAACACAATAAGTTAAGGTATTTCATACTTTAATAGATTCAGAATGAGTATCTTACGCCAAGTCTTACACGAATTCCTCCTTCCCTATATATAATATTCGAACCGACTCATCTTTTTGTGGGGGTAGTTTTTTAAATTTTTTTCAATAAAATCGAAAAAACTTCGAAATATATGATTTTGCGAAGATATCTATACAATATCCCACTTTTGTATCTCTTTGCTCCCCTCCTCCAACTGCCTGAGATACAGTATGTTGTACTCACTTTAAACAGCGTAGAAAAATAAACCTGCCTACCATTATAAACACCTTCATCATTTCATTACTTGAATGCCAAAAGTAATTAGATTATAATCTAATTAGACAAACGTTAAAGTAGGTGATTTCTACATGCAATTAAACAAAATTGTTGAGTTTCATAAAGCATTAGGTGATCTTACACGTGTTCGTATTATCGCCTTGCTACAGCAAGGTCATTTGAGCGGACAAGAGATTGCCGGAAAGTTAGGACTTAAGCCCCCAACAATTACCCACCATATGACAAAGCTGCGAGATGTTGGACTTATAAAAGAACGTCGTGATAAAAATACTATCTATTTTTCTCTTAACACAAAAATATTGGAGATGAATGCTAAGGCTATTTTTACTGTAGGAACAGGAGGCGATTCAAATATGGAAATGTCGGTTACTGAAAAGGAACGTTCAACTATTATCAATAATTTCTTCACAAAAGATGGAAAACTAAAAACCTATCCTGCACAACGAAAGAAAAAACTTGTCGTACTTGCACATATGATTAAAGGATTAGAATTCGGAAAAGTTTATCAAGAGAAAGAAATGAATGAATATTTAAAGCAATTTCATGAGGATTACGCGACATTAAGACGTGAACTCATTATGTGCCAATATATGTACCGAGAAAATAATCAATATGAGTTAAACCCCGTTGAGTTATGGTGGTTAAAATAAAGGGCGTCACTTGGCGCCCTTATTTTTTAATCAACTAATTAGATAGATATGAAATTAGATACTTATAAAACAAGGAGGATAGCTATGAATATTTCATTTATAAATGAAGAAAGACAATATCGGAGGTTATTTTTAGCCGGCATTGTGAATGGTATTGGAGATCGCTTTAGTTCCGTAGCTGTGCTAGCGATGCTACTCCATGTAACAGGTTCAGGGTTGGCTGTGGGAATGACTTTAGCAATCCGTCTCATCCCCTCTTTATTTTTCGGACCAATAGGCGGAATGTTGGCTGATCGATTTTCAAGAAAAATAATATTAGTTGTAACAGACCTTATAAGGATTCCATTTGCCTTGTCCTTTCTATTTGTTCAAAGTAAAGAAGATATTTGGATCGTTTATTTTAGTTCATTTATTTTGGCGGCAGGAGAAGCTATATATGGACCGGCAAGAAAATCAGCAATACCTAGGCTTGTTCATAAAAAAAATCTTTTAAAAGTAAATAGTTTAGAACAAGTAATGATAGGGATCGTTTTAATCATTGGAGCACTTTCAGGCGGAGTAGTTTCGTCTCTTTTCGGACCTAATGTGACTTATTGGTTAAATGCAGGATCATTTTTAGGGGCTGCCGCTATCAACTATACGATTAAGTTTCCAGTGAATGAAGATGTAAAAAAAGCAGAGAAGTCCGAAAAGGTAATCTTGACGTCGATTACGGTGCAAATTCTTTTTTTCTGTGAAATATTAATAGCTTCAATAAATGGAATTGATAATGTTTTAATTAGCGTCTATGCGATTAACGAGTTCCACCTTGGTGATGTTGGTGTAGGTCTTTTTTATGGCGCATTAGGTATTGGCCTAATATTAAGCTTTTCTGTTGCAAATCAACTACGAAAAAATTTCCTTGTTACAGGTTTAGTATGTTTATTGCTTGAGGGAATATTTCAACTGTTATTAAGTCAAACACATTTAGTAATTTTTGCATTTCTTATGTTTTGCGGGATTGCATTTATGTCTGGGATTGGTAATGCATGCTTTGACACCATTCTTATGAAGGAAGTTCCTGAACAACACCAAGGAACCATGTTTGGACTACTAGCAACAATCATAAATACCGTATTGGGAATATCTATGTTTATTTCTGGATTGGCATTGCAATTCCTTACTCCACGTTTCTTAGGTTTGATTGGAGGTATCGCCTATATCCTTATTGCCATTTCCCTAATTGTAACTATTTCAACGAAAGCATATCGAAAAAGAGGTACCATTTGAGAGGTACCTCTTTTCTTATGAAGACTTTCTCCTATTTCTTCCATTCACTATAATTATTACAAGTTATGACTAAGTTTCCCCTTTTCTGTATTTACCTTAGTCATGCTTATGTTTATGTTTATCTTTTTTATCTTTTTTATCTTGATTCTTTTTACCTTTGTCTTTTTTATCTTTATCTCCACCATGATCTGAGTCTTCATTATCATTTCCTTTCCTATCGCCCTGTTCCGGATTTTGAGCTCCCGGTAAAACAACTGCAGATGGGGCTACTGCTGGTGGAACAGCGTCAGGGCTAACCCCGTTAATATACAGCTCATTATTCATTGCGTATACGCTGCTCGGCTGTTGGAATCTGGATGTGTCTGTTCCAAATGCTTGAATCATTGCTTTAAAAATAAGTTGTGAGATTTTCGTTGTATCTCCAAGCATATAATTGCCTGGACCATTCTTCGCATAGCCAGTCCAAACAACCATCGTGTATTGTGATGTATAACCGGCAAACCAACTATCATTTGTCGCTTTAGAGGGATAGCCGAACTGACTAAGTGTCTTGTCGTCAAAGTTTGTTGTTCCCGTTTTCCCTGCAATATCAAAACCTGGTACATTAGCTGCTGTACCTGTTCCGTTAGAGGCATTCACTACACCACGAAGCATATCGGTAATCATATAAGCCGTATAGTCATGCATAACACGTTTACCATTCGACTTAAAGCTTATTTCTTTATCATCTGATAGAACAACTTTTGTAACAAAATGCGGTTTTGTATACACACCATCGTTTGCAAATGCACCATATGCTCCTGACATTTCAAGAGGAGACACAAGGTTACTTCCAATTGCGTAAGACTCATAAACCTGATTATCAGGAAACGTAATCCCAAGTGATTGCGCAAACTCTTTTGCTTTATTCGAACCAACTTCCTGTAATGCTTTCAAAGCTGGTATATTACGTGACTCTACTAGAGCATTTCGTACAGACATAGGACCTTTATAATCCGTATAAGCGTTTCGAATCGGTTTTCCATTTGAGTAATGATACGGTTCGTCTACAAGTTGATGGTATGTTGACCATTTTAAATGTTCAATTGCCGGACCATAATCAAAGATTGGTTTAAACGTCGAACCTGGTTGACGGTTTATATCAATAGCGAAATTATTTCCTCGGAATGTTGCTTTGTATTCATTGCGGCCACTTCCAATCGCACGTACTTCACCCGTTTTCGAATTCATAAACGTAAAAGCTGCCTGGAAACGGTCATTCGGATAACTCACAATATCTTGCGTATTCATGATTTTATCGGCATACTGCTGTGCTTTCGGATCGAGTGTCATATAAATTTGAAGACCATCCGTACCGATATTGACATCTTTCAACTTATCTTCAACTTCTTTTGTTGCAGCATCCAAAAACGCTTCGTAAGGCATACCTTCTTGATTGGTTTTCGGAACAAGCCCTTTCGTTACCGGAACTTTCATCGCATCCTGCATTTGTTGCTTCGTAATATATCCTTGTCTATTCATAGAAATTAAGACGAGGTTACGGCGCTTTGTCGCTGCTTCTTCGTTTTCCGGTTTGGACGGATCATAGTTATTTGGACTTTGCGGTAGTCCTGCTAACATAGCAGCCTGTGGAAGGGTCAATTTTTTCAAATCATTCGCTTCAATACCGTAATAATTTTTAGCTGCAGTAGCAACGCCGTAAGAGCGGTTTCCAAGGTTAATTTTGTTCAAATATATTGTCAAAATATCGTGCTTAGAATATTTTTCTTCCAATTTATATGCCAAGTACCATTCCTGTATTTTTCGTTCTAGCGTTTTTTGAGAAGACAAAAATGAATTTTTAATAACTTGCTGTGTAATGGTACTTCCGCCCTGAGATCCGAAGTTCCCAGTCAAGTTTTCGAGAATTGCTTTTCCAGTTCGTTTTATGTCTATACCATGGTGTTCATAAAAATGAGAATCTTCTGTAGCAATAAATGCATGTTCCAACACTTCCGGAACTTGATCATAAGTGACTTTTGTTCGTTTTTCCTTTCCATATTCATAGATAAATTTTCCGTCTTTATCATAAAACTTCGTGGATAGCGGATCCACCAATTTTGAGGCCTCTATTTGGGGAGCTTCCTTAATAATGGAAAAGAAAATAGCAACTCCTACTCCTACTAAACTGAGGCCAATCAGCAAACAGACAAGTAAGATTTTTTTCAACAATGATCCTTTTTCGGAGGACTTTCCGCTTCCTTTTTGTTTTTTCTTTAGCTGTTGTCGTTCTTCACGAGAACGATACGTTTCTGACATTATTCTTCTCACCTACGTTTGCTTAGTTTACTTATGAAAGTTAAAGACCATGTTAAGTAAGCCCCTTTTGTTAGCTTACTACCTACTAAATTATGAGTATTATATTTGGCCTAGCACTTAGTTATCGCTTCCTTCTATTTATACTTATTTCGCAAGGAACCTTATTTTTAAGGGGGTCATAAGAGTTTTTTCAGAAAAAACTCTTATAAATCCCCAAATAATGTAGTTTATCTCCTGGATAAAAAAGACGCTGAATATGTATTGAGGTTGCTGAAAAAGTACCTACCTTGAGCAAGTAACAGAGATTTTATCCATATACAGAAAATAAAAAGCAGATAATCACCTAATATAGTAGGCAGTTATCTGCTTTTTTCTTTTAATAGACTTTTCTAATGTCCTCTATGTATGAAAAACCTTTACAAACAAATGAGAAAGGTTTTTCAATAAAATAAGCTCTTTGCTCCTTACATAGACATAACATGTAAAAGGCAAATTCCACTACTATGAAGGAGCAAGATGACTGATTATGATAAACCCATACTTTCACAATACTAGGCAATTGGGCGCTGCTACCACATATAGTTCTGCCCAACAGACACTTCATGCCATTCACCAAGTGATGGCAACAGAACCTTTTTTTCTCCATAGCGTACATTATCCTGTTACACATCATTACGTTGTACCTCATCATATTATACATCATGTCATCTATCCAACTGACATTTCAACAATTCCATTTGGCTCCACATACTATTTCTAAGAAAGGCCTTTTACTTTTCATTTTCTTTGTATAAATAAACTGAAGCTTCCATCAGTAGTGGCTTCATCCTAACCTAAAATTATATTTTTTATGCTCAATACTTATGTGATTAATGATGGTTTACATCTATAAAGGGCTCTCATAAAAAAATCATTTTATTTAGCTATCCATTTTATAAAAAATACCCATAAAAGATTAACCTTTACGGGCATTATAATTATAGTTCTATACTTAAATATACGCTGTGTGTAGTACTTATATTGAAAGTCTTTATATATTACCTATCGATATGACAAGGCGGCGTCAATGTTGATTTCGTCTCTTTTGTTTTATTGTGGTCTATATACAGGTATACACCAAGCATTACTAAAACACTCACTACTGTGTATGTAAAAATTTTCTTTTTCATATCTTTCTCCTTACTTTATCAATCATGTAACCTACATTAACCAAACCATTTTTTCAAAGTTGGCACTCTTTTTATTACCAGCCAATCAAGCGTCAAAGCCACAAGCAACGAAATGCCTACTAGCGGGAACAAAATCCCCAGCATGATAATAAGTATTACTGCTCCTTTCATTAATTTAAAGTTCTTTGGTAAAGAAGGTGCACCTAACGTACCAGATGGCTTACGTTTCCACCACATCATGCAGCCTGTTACAGCAGTTCCGATTAACACAAGACAAATTACAAGATCCAATAGTTGATTAACTAACCCGAAATAACGCCCTTCATGCAGCGCAATCCCAATAGAAATCGCTTTAGCTAATATTCCATAATCTGCAAATTGCAAATTCGCCAATACCTTTCCGCTGTACTGATCAATATGCAGCGTTACTTCCCCTTTTGGATTGTCAGGTTTAACGGATAATGTGTACACACCTTTTTCTCCTTTAGGGAATGTAATTGCGTATCCATCTTCTAAATGATTTTTTTCTGCTATTTCCATAATGTCTGCCACCATAAGAGGGGCTGTTTTATTTTCCTTAGATTCTGGAACTGGTAACTTTTCTGCTGCCCAAGGAACATCCGCTATCGCTTTAGATGGAACAGTAGACTGCGGCAAATTACCATCCCATAGTCCTGTCGGGTATCCTGTTTTTGTCGCCGTTGCGATTTTATTAATATAATCCCCCCATAATCCAGACCAGGGAAGTCCTGTCAGTATAAATAGAGAAATGAACAGTGAAAACCAAAACGCCGGAACAGAGTGTAAATCCCTTAGCATTGTCCTCTTTCCTTTAGAAAACCTTGGAATCAATGTACCAAAAATTGATTTTTTATTACGCGGCCACCATAAATATAAGCCGGTAATCAACAAAATCATGGCCCAGCAAGCAGCCATCTCTACAATCCGATCTCCCGCCTTGCCAATCATAAGCTCGCCGTGCATCCGCTCCACTTGACTCATAAATTTCTCTTCTTTCTTTAAATCCCCTAAAATCTTTCCATTATGTGGATTTACGAATACCGTCATCGGAACTTTCTTATCTACGATTCCCACTTCTGCTGAACGATTTGACGCAAAAGATGGCTTGTACTTTGTAACAGAAGCACCGGGATACGCTTTTTTGACTGCATCTATTTGCTCTTCAGCAGTCAACTTTTCCTTTGTAGCCTGTACATAGTAATAATCTTTGTATATAATATTTTCAATTTGTGGTTTAAATAAATAGATAATACCTGTGATTGCTAATAAGATTACAAAAGGTGCAAAAATAATACCAGCATAAAAATGCCAGCGCCATACAGCTCGATATAAAAATATTGCTTTTGAACTGTCTACCTGATCTTCAGTAGAATGATTTACTGTTTGTTGTTTTGCAAACATATTTGGTTTTCCCCCTAAATGATACTCGTCCTTCCTTCTTTACAAAAACTTATAAGACTATAATTTCGATTTTTAATATATCGAATATATGTGAACATTTTGTGAGGATTATTCAAACTTATTTACAATTTTTCTATAAAACTTTTGACTGCAAGATTTCTACGTTCATTTTTACTAAACACGAAAGACCTTACATACACAATTGTACATAAGGTCTTTCTCTCAGCAATTCTGCAAAAACTTTATTTAAATTATAATTCTTCACTCATGAAAATAAGCTTTTTCCATACTTTAAATTGAAAATACTACATGATAACGTATAAAAAAGTGAATCGATCAAGTTAACTAGTGCTCCGACAGATAAAGAGACCACTATAAACCAATAAACTACAGTTATGCTTTCGGCAATACCATACCTTTATACAATTGTACTGTTGTCCAGTAATATGCAAAATAAATGAAAACAAACAAACTAATTGGCACCCAAATTTTCACATACGGATCAAGCAAAATGAATGAAAATAGATTCATACCAACTAATACATGAGCGATTCCGACAATCCCAGGAAATAAGAAGATAAAGAATACTTCTTTATAGATGCTGCGAGAAAGCATTCCCTTTCGTACACCAATCTTTCGAAGCATGGCATAGCGCCGTTTATCTCTAGATGCTCCTGTTAAAATTTTAAACATAAGTGAACTAGCCATCATCGCAAGAAAAGAAGCGCCTAGGAAAAAACCCATAAACATTGTGCCGCTCATAAAAGTATACATAAACTGGTACGTCGTCATTTTCGTTTGCATCGGTACTTCTTCACCAACATGTTTTTCAGCCACTTCTTTTTGGCGTTGATCAATTTTCGCAAGAAACGGTTTATATTTTTGCAAATCATCAACACGAACTAAAAGGAGTAAATGCATTGTCCCTTGTACTTTTTCATAATTTTCTTTGTCAGCAATGCGGAGCGGCTTTCCTTCAAATTGATTGTAGCTAATTTGAAATTCACGAGTAAGTGCATCTTCCCATTGCTGAGGCATGCTTGGATATTTCCTTGTTGATGGATTCTCAAGCGAGGTATATATAGATTCAGGAAGTGTCTCACTTACGCGAACACGAATTGGCTCTTTACTTTTTTTCGCACTTTTGTGCTCTGAAATAAGCGGTGGATGATCAAGTAAATCGTCACGTAAAAAGTATACCGCTTCTTCATTTTCTTTATAAGAATACTTCTTTTCTTCTAAAATGTTCATTTGCTTTAATTCTTTTATTTCTTCGACATTCGGATCATGAATCGTCGCATCATACACTCGTGAAAATTCCGTTGTCATCCCAACATTTTTTTGAAATGCCATCCCAGCTGTCATCGCACCAGCACCTAACGCAATGAGCATAGCAACTGTACCTAACACTCTAGATAAACTGTTAATTCGAAACCGTAGCTGTGCAAGCGTAAAACTATTAAGCCCTGCTTCGTTTCTTTTTTTATTTCTTTTTAACATCGTAACAAATAAAGGCAAAAATGAACCAAATATAAAATAAGTTCCAATTGTCGTACTAAATGTTGCAATTATAAGTCCCATTTCCTGCAAGTCATTCACATGAATGATTGAGTAATATCCAATACTTAACATCAAAATTCCAAGCACCGTAAAAACCGTAATACGAAGTTTACTTTTTTCTACCTCATCTTGCGTCTCATCTTCTCGTATAAGCTCTAATTCTGTTTTGCGCAAAAGACGAATGCTATTAATCATCCCAGTCACTACAAAAAGAACAAAGAAGAAAAGTAACGTTGCAATTAAAGCAGGAAAATAAAATGCCTCATATCCCTTCGCTGATACATCCATACTTTTTATAAGAATCTTCCCTACTACACTAGCTAATCCAATTCCTACTGCATTTCCAATCATTAAAGCAATCATTCCAAGCCCTAATGTTTCGATAAATAGCAGCTGTGCAACCTTCTTCTTTTTTGCCCCAAGCATCATATACATGCCTAATTCTTTTCGGCGCAGTGTAAGCAAAAATGAATTCGCATAAAGAATGTAAAATAAGGTGATAAACGAAAGTAATACAGAACCAATCCCGAAGACAATACGAATGCTGTGAATGATACTATTTTCTTTCGTAAATTCAGTATTTAAGGCCATCGTTTGAAACATATAAAAAATACTTATACTAACGATAAGACCAATTAACAAAACAAGATAATCTTTCATCATTTTTCGTATACTATGTACAGATAATTTGAGTAACATGCCCTCACCTCCTTATATCGCTTCCTTAGAAGAGCTCATTTTTCCTAGCACATTTAAAATATCTTGATAAAATGCTTCTCTACTTCCATTGCGGTGAATTTCATCATAAAGCAATCCGTCTTGGATAAATAAAATTCGTTCACAATAACTAGCACTAAATACATCATGCGTTACCATCATAATACTAACTTGATGATTTTCATGTAAATCACGCATCGCTTCTAATAAACTTTTTGCATTTTTACTATCAAGCGCTCCCGTTGGCTCGTCTGCAAGAATAATTGCTGGATTATGTACGAGGGCACGAGCTGCTGCTGTACGCTGCTTTTGACCACCAGAAACTGCAGTTGGATATTTCTCTAGAATTGCTTCTATCCCAAGTTTTATTGCTACCTCTTGTACTTTTCCTTCAATATCTTTTGAAGGAACTCCTTGCAATGACAACGGCAACGCAATATTTTCATAAATTGAAAGGTTTTCAAGAAGATTAAAATCTTGAAAAATAAATCCTAGCTTTTGCGCTCTAAAATCAGATAATGCATTTCCTTTCATATTTGTTATGTCTGTTCCAGCAATTTTCACGGTACCACTAGTCGCTTGATCAAGTGTCGAAATCACATTCAACAACGTCGTTTTTCCTGATCCCGATGGACCCATTATCCCAACAAACTCGCCTTCTTTTACTGATAACGTTATTCCTTTTAATACCCTTGAATGGTTTTCCTTTTTCTTTCCATATATTTTTTCTACTTGATTTACTTCTACTACATCATTTTTCATCACTTCATCCCCTAACTCTCAGTATCTGTTAGTATCTTCTCAGAAATTTTTTAAGTTTCTTATAGGAAAATTCTTAAGAATTCTTAAGATTCACGATATATATACAAATAAAAAATAAGCTTGGCATCATACCAAACTCATTTTTTGTTATGCAATATTCTCTTTTTTCTCTATCTCATAATCAATCTCTAGAAACTTCGCACCAAACAGCCACATTTGATGATGTGCTGTTAACGTTGTTGCATCCTTCTCTCTTATCGTAAACGTTTCTGTGAGCGGCAAGCGAATCGTAAAGAAGCGGCTATGTAAATAAATCCCCTCATCCCCTCTTGCACTATTCCTTAATCGACTCGTAATGATAAGATTGTTTTTATCATTACGCAATTTTAATATCCCCGTCATATTTGCATACGGTAATGGCAATGCAATATTCATGTATGTTTCCTCATTATATTCATGCTGAGAATAGAGCGCGACAAAGATTGTTTCATTCAGTTCGTTTTTCCGAACCCACGCTCTAACGTCATTTCTACCGTCTTTTTCATCTTTTATAGCAACAATTTCCCCATACATCCTCTCTAAGCGATTTCCCATCCCTAAATGAATTTGTTGTAAACGTCGGCTTACTTTTTCATATAGAGAAGCAAATAGCCAAAACCAACGTGACCAGTGAATAGTTGCTTTTAACTCATATTCTTTCGTGTTCTCATAAAAATCAATAATAAGTGGTGGTACATTCTTTGTATTAAAGTGTTTACTATCAAAATCTATCACTTTATTTATAAGACCTGTATATTCCTTCTCCTCTATTAAGCTATTTTCTAATAAAACATTTTCTCCAATTTTCATCTTACCTTTTATACGACTCATCGGTTTTCCATAACGCATATATGTCGGTGCAGCTTTTTCAATCATCCAGCCAATACAACCAGGTAATGCCACGCCCACTCCGTTCACAACTCCATGAATCCAAACCATTTGTGCAATCGTAATAGTCATCATTCCTTTAAAATTCCCGTATGAGTAGAAAAGTGAAAAAAGAATAGTTATCATAAGCGTACTAGACGAGATAATAAGAAGAACTTTCGCACTTATAGAAGTAAACTTTGTTTTCCATACAAAAATCCCGTAAATATAAAGCGAAATAAGATAAAATAGTACCGCAAAAAATTCAAATACACTCGAATAAGTAATACCAATCGCAACTGTCATCGGAGAAATGATGATAATAAACATAATGATCATATATAATTTATTTTTCGTTTGTTGCTTTCTCCCTAACAAACCTGCAAACAAAGGAAGTAAAAAAGCAGAATAATGAAAATGAGCCGCTGTGAGTAAAACAATATCTGAACTAAACTGCATAATTGATATATTTGCTACAGAGGCAAAGAACCAAAAACCACCTAAAAATAAATATATAAATCCACTATCAATCGCAGTTTCTTCTAACGGCTTCCATCCTCTTTCTAATAATCGGCTTACTCCAAACAATGCGATAATACCGGTATATATAAACCAGATTATCGCAAATAGAAAATAGTTTGTTACAAAAGCAAGCATTGCACTGATTGCTGCGATCGGATAAAAAAATGCTGCGAGCTTATAACAAAATAGTTCGTTCCCGTCTCTTTTTTTCTTATCTACAATAGAAAACGCCATCGGGATAAATACAAGAATGGACAATAATATAATCGCTTCAACAGGGTACAGATTTGACCACTCTAGTATGAGAAAAACAACATAACAAATACAACCAATTATTATATTTCGCATAAATTTATATCCCTTTCTCTAAACGTTCCCTTATAGGAGAAAAGCGGTCCTAATAATGGATTTTGTACTTGTACATGTATTCGATAACACTCTAATTCATCATCATAACTTTCTATAATCTTTGCCTGTCCATATAAAAACTTGGGCAATGGAATCTTCATTCCGCATAAGTAGAACCACTGTTTTTTAGATGAAATATGCATTGCTCCTTTTGCATCGACATGAAACGCGAGCGTCGATACAAGCAAATGTGGTTCACCAAAATAATCGACGATTTCGTCTTGTTTATCATTCAAATACATGACAGCATGAAAATAACGTTTTTTTTCACCGAACAAAAACATCCGATTCCATCTTACAAATACCTCTCCTTCACTATCTTTCTCTGCTTTATTTTGGATAATAAACGGTACTTCTGTCCCTCTTTCTGAAAAGAACATCCGGAATTTTGCTGCTACCTTTAAAAACATTCTTACAGCAACAGAACCTTC
Organism: Bacillus cereus group sp. BfR-BA-01380; assembly: GCF_022663535.1. Classification (GTDB taxonomy): domain Bacteria; phylum Bacillota; class Bacilli; order Bacillales; family Bacillaceae_G; genus Bacillus_A; species Bacillus_A cereus_BB. The sequence goes on from NZ_JAKUFS010000027.1 coordinate 19,634, forward strand.
TGTAATTTCATCCATTCTACCTTCTCCTGTAAAACTATATTCTTCTGTAATCGCATACCGTTTTTGTAATTTTGGATGTAACTGATGATAGGATTCTTCTAATAATGTTTCGTAAATGGAAGACAAATTTTTTACTCCTTTCTACTTCTCTTACAATTCCTTGCTTGCGGTAAGTTATTACTATTCATATAACCGATTATTGAGAATCCAATTAATATGATGTTTAACGTAATCGGATTAAAAGGTTGTATAAAACTAACGATATTTGTAAATCCCGCCGCAGCTGTCAATATTAATAGTATAAATGTATGAAGAAAAAATAATTTTTGTTTTGAGAAAGGTAACAACCAGATAACCCCAAACACAATTTCCAAACAACCAATTATTTTAATTATTACGAGAATATGATTTTCTGAACCAATAAGACTGGAAAGCATCTGCACCTCTTCTGGGTGAGTATATAAAATTTTCGGAATCAGTCCTTGATAAATCCACACAAAAGATAGTAAAAAGCAAATGAGATAATATGTAACCGCTCTTTTTAATAATAAACGTGGATGAAATCCTTTTTCTAACCACAATTTTAAGGCGTCAAAACTCCAAGCAGTTGCCCACCCTAATAACGGACGAAATATGTATGAATCTATAAATCTTCCTATACCTCCAAATCTCGTTTCATAATCATACTGCGTTTCAAAGCGAACCTTATTCTCATTCGGTGTATACTTCCAATAACCTCTCCCTACCGCAATTAACGAAAGGTTACTATCTGTCCAAAATTTCAGTGACGAAATGCGTTCCCCGCCTTCTTTTTGTAATTCTCCTATTGATTCTCCTTCTCCAGCAATTTCAAATCCGAAACCAATTTTTGTTTTATATAAAAAACGCTGTGGTTCGCCTTCGTTTTTTTCTAAATACGATATTTCTGTAAACCGTGCATCCCATTCAGTATGTATCTTTGGATCTTGTGTATACTTCCAAAGTTCATCCATTGTTGTTTCAATTTCCATTTTTACATAAATAGGGTTTTGTTTTTTCATTCACACTCCTCCATTCATATGTTAAATATTGCAACAATCACCCCTTTTAACCATATTTTATATTATTTTCATTCTACCAATAAACAGTTTTAATTTTCAAAATAATTATAACCCACTTAATTTCTCTTAACATTTTGATTACTATGAAACAAATGTTACCAACAACTTCATACAACCAATTACTCTCGCCTAATGACGTGAGATAGAGGTCGCAACTTTTATGAGTATTCTATAGGAGACACAGAGATTGTCAGTGAATGTAGATGAAAGGAAAAGTTGCCGAAGCACTTCATGAATCATTTATGGTAAAAATCAAACCGTTTGTATCAATTCATAAAAAAACAAAGAGCCGACTTCCCAAAGCACCTATGTGCCTTTGGGAGATCGGCTCCTTCTTACGTGTCCACCGATATATCGGCGGAAATGGTACATTTATCGGCGCTTCTCTCACTAATGGAAAGCCCGCCCAATTGGGCTTTTACGAGCAGTTTTCTTCCCCGTACTTCTCCAGCCTTTACTGCCCGTTAATGCGGGATAAAGATTCTCCGACAATATTTGATACAAAAATAGTCTAGCTCCTGAAGCTGTGTCTTTTAGAACAAGTGAATGTTTTGCTTTTTGCACTCTTCACGCATTTCATCTGGCCACACTGAAGACTGCACTTCACCGATATGTGCTTTACGTAAGAAGTACATGCACATTCTTGATTGCCCAATGCCACCACCTAGTGTTAGAGGCAGTACATCTTCTAAAATTCCTTTGTGGAAATCGTATTCACGTTTGAAATCTTCTCCTGCTGTTGTTAATTGTTCATCAAGAGATTTACTGTCAACGCGAACCCCCATAGAAGATAGCTCAAATGAAGACTGCAGTACTGGATGCCAGAATAAAATATCTCCGTTCAACTTCCAATCATCATAGTCCGATGCGCGTCCATCATGTTTTTCACCAGAGCGCAGTGCCCCGCCAATCCCACTAATAAAGACTGCACCGTGTTCTTTTGCAATCGCATGTTCACGATCCTTCGGTGTTAATTCTGGATATTTATCCTCAAGCTCTTGTGATGTGATAAATACGATCTCTTCTGGTAAATACTTGCCAAGGAACGGGTATTTTTCAAACAGATAGCTCTCTAATTCTTTGAATATTCCGTAAATTGTTCGTACTGTTTCTTGTAAATAATCCATTGTACGCCATTCTTTTTGAAGAATTTTCTCCCAATCCCATTGATCAACGTAAATGGAATGCGTTGCATCTAACTCTTCATCACGGCGAATTGCGTTCATGTTTGTATATAAACCTTCACCAGCTTCATATCCATATTCATGCAAAGCGAATCGTTTCCATTTCGCTAGTGAATGTACAATTTCTAACTCTTCTCCTGAATGCAGCATATCAAATTCAATTGGACGCTCCACACCGTTTAAATGATCGTTTAATCCTGATTTTTTCGTTACAAATAATGGTGCAGATACACGGAATAATCCAAGACGCTTTGATAATTGCTCTTCAAAAAATGTTTTAACTTCCTTAATTGCGATTTGTGTTTCTCTTACTGTCATTAATGTTTGATACATGATGTTTTCCTCCTAAAATGTTTTGATGTAATGAGGAAAGAAACCAATAAAAAAAGCCCTTCTTTCCCAAAAAACTGGGACGAAAGACTTTGGTTCCGCGGTACCACCCAAATTAGCAACAGAGGTTGCTCACTTATCAGTACGGAGATTAGAGATCACTCGATACTGTTCTTCTTGTAACGGCGAAGTTCCCGGCTAAGTCTACTTTCCTAAAAAGGATTTCGGTTAGCGACTCCAGGAGGTTCTTCATAACAGGCTTCGTATCAGGCTCACACCATCCCTGACTCGCTTGGACTACGTCCTATTACTACTCTTCCTTTCACAGTCGTTTTACTGTCACATCTCTGAAACATTTTATTAATGTTTATTCTATACAAAAAAATAAGAAAGTCAACAAAAAGTTTTAAAATATTTTTCAATTCTTTATTTTGTGGATTTACAAATAATTCATGTAAAAATATATTCGTAAATCCATTACACAATGAGTCACACTTCAACAAATTATTCTGTCTTATTAGTACAGATAAAATGTAAGGAGGATCTTCATGAGTAATGTAACAAATAAAGCTTCTGAATGGTTATACGTATTTGTATTTTGCACCGCTGGGATTAGTGTCGTTTCTCAAGGTTTCATCATGATTCCAATCGAAAGTCAACTTATATTCTATTTTCAAATCCCTAAAAATGTTACCTATCTCTCAAGCAGCATATTTTCCATTTTCTACGCCATTGGATTCTTAATTTTCGCTCCTCTTTCCAATCGATTTGGAAAGAAAAATATATTAGTTCCCGGTCTATTCGCTTTGTCCTTTTGTACGCTGGCGATTAGCGTTTGCAAAATATACAACTTATTTTTGTTCCTTAGAGCTTTACAAGGACTAGTAGCAGCTACATTTACTCCTTTAGCACTTGCATATGCATTCGAATTGTTTATTCCAAAACGTCAAGGCTATGTTATCGGGATTTTAAGCACAGCGTTTACAATGTCTAGCCTATTAGGACAAATACTCAGTAATTGGTTTATATCTCAATACGCTTTTCCTACTCTTTTTTATTTTTTCGCTTTCATTCATCTTTTATGTGCAATAATCTTATCTTTCATTCTGCCTACATCTATCAAAAGTGATCGTCCATTATCTATGGCATACTGGTTTGATATGTTTACATTATTTCGCAATCGCTACTTAGCAATTTGCCTTGTGATTACCTTTACGCAATTTCTTTCATTCGTTGCCATTTATAGTTCTTTACATCACTTATTAATCCAAATGTATCACCTTACAAGTCATGAAATTTTGCTCTTTCAATGCCTTGGCTTAATTGGAATGTCTATTTCTCCTTTTATGAATAACTTTATTACACATATTAAAGCCCCAAAAATGATTACATTAGGGCTTCTGATCACGTGCACCGGAGTACTTCTGTTCTTGAAATGGGATCGTATTTATTTTCTCTCTATCACTACAATCCTATTTGCGGCAGGAATTTCAATCGTACTACCTTCTATCATTTTTCATATTGGACAAATAAGCGGGAAGAAAAAAGGAGTTGCAATGGCCCTTTATACATTTACTTTATTTCTAGGATCTAGTATAGGTCCTTATATCGGGACCAAAATGATGTTTAAATATGTCGTACTTACTATTTTCTCTATCTTATTCTTGACTATCCTAATATCACTTTCTTTACGAAAGAAGCAAAGTTATTTCTACGAAAATATACAAGTTAATCAAAATGATTAACTTGTAACAATATAAATAAGAGCTGTTCTAAATGTCATGACATTTAGAACAGCTCTATGTTTCAATCTTAATTTTAATATCCGGAAATACGTTTCAGCTTATCTGGATTTACGACATAAAAAATCTGCTCAATTTGATTGGTATCTTGCTTCCAAGCGAAACTGAAAACACCAACTACTTCTTCACCTTTTACTATGAGAACACCTGGTTGATTATTTACCAATACTGCTTGTGCTTTTTTCCCGGCAAAGAATTTCGTAGCAATAGCAGATAACAAACTTAGTACACGTTTTTTACTAATAATTTGATTAATAGCTGTAGCGACGTTCCCTCCTCCATCTGCAATAAGTGTTACATCGCTAGTAAGAATTGCTGAAATTTCTTGAACGTTGCCTCTCGATAAAGCAGAAATAAACTTATGAATTTGCTCTTGCTGAATTTCGTATGATGTAGAATTTTCATCAAAAGATACATTCATTTTCTTCTTCGCACGGCTAAACACTTTACGGCAATTCATCTCCGTTATATGGAGTAAGTCAGCGATCTCACTATGTTTTAAATTTAACGCTTCTTTTAGAACATAAACTGCTCGCTCTGTAGCCGAGAGTTTTTCCATAAGAACAACAAAAGTATAATATAGTTGGTCATCTTGAATGATTTTCTCTGAAGGATCCCATTTCATGTCCTGTACAATCAGCTCTGGCAACCACGTACCAACATAAGTTTCTCTTTTTTTTCGGCTTGATTGCAATTCATTTATACAACGATTTACAACCATTCTGCTTACATACGACTTTATGTTTTTAATATCAGTTGGATGAATTTCTTTCATCTGCAGTTTTATAAATGTATCATGGACAATATCTTCGGCATCGCTTAGAGATCCAAGCATTTTGTATGCTATAGAAATAAAATAAGATTTGTACAATATGTATAATTCATTTACATCCAAGTTATTTTGTTTCATGTTAGTCCCTCCTCAAAACTCCTTGATTCAAAAATCTAATATAGTGTGCAATCAAAAGTACCCTAGAAAAAATTTTTCTAGGGTGTACCTATGCAAATTTCTCTACAAACGGACTTTCAAAAATAATCTTCTTATACTATGAAAAAGATTCTACAAATGATTTTGAAACCCTTTAGACCAAGAAGGATGAATGGGCTCCCACCCATATTCTTTTCGAGCTTTCGTATTTGAAGCGCCGCGCTCACCACGATTACTGCCAGCTTGAAAAGAAGGCTGAAGTGCACCAATTGCAGAAGCATAAACAGGCAACCAATCATTTCCTGATACAGGATGATTATCGACAATGTTGATCGGACCAGTTGGCCAATCCAGTGCCAATAGTGCTGCTCTAGCTGCATCTTCTACATGTAGAAAAGAAACAACACCATCCGTTGCTGCCATTTCTTGTCGTCGTACTTGATTTGCAATCATTCCATCTGTTGCATACCAAGTTCCTGGTCCATAAAGTGTTCCGTAACGAAGGATTACAAATTCCGGCATTTGAGACACTTTTTCTTCTAACGCCATAATACCTTCTATCGTTGTTTTTCGCGGAAACGGAGCAGTAATATCTAACGTTTCCTCTTCTGTAGCAGGTTCCTCTCCAGGCTCATATGCCCATGAAATACTTTGTGCAATCATTCGTCTAACACCTACTGATTTTGCTGCATCTACAAGATTTTCTGTCCCCTCAATTCGCATTTTCGCATTATCCACCGAGCTTCCCGCACTTAACGATGTAAGTTGATGAATCACTACATCCGGCTGACTCTTTTCTAATGCAGAGAATACAGCATTTCGATCAAATGCATCGGCCACTACTGGCTTTGCATCCAAATTTGTAATTGTGCTTGCCCGTGATTCATCACGAATCATTCCGAACACTTCATGCCCCTCTCCTACTAACAAAGGAATTAAAGAACGTCCGATTACACCAGTTGCCCCGGCTAGAAAAATTTTCATTTCTATACCTCCCATATACGTTTCAACTTATTCGTCTAGTTTTTCAGACTGCTATTTTGCTGTTCATATATAAGACAAATTGAGTTTATAAATCGTGACATAGATAGAAAAAAATTTACCGCAATAAAGAATCCTTTATGAATACACTAGATTTTACAACTTATTTACGATTGCTTCTACGATATTTTCAACCGTCATCTCCCCATCAATTACGTAGTCAGCATTAGGTTTCACACTTTTCTCCATCTCTAAGTATGCCTCTCTCCCAGCTTGCAAGTATACCTCACATTCGAAAAGAACCTCATCAATAGTATGTAAAGGATTACGAATAAATCTTCTCGCCATTGCTATATCTAATGGCGTATCAATATAAAACGAAATGTCTATCACATCTTTCATCTCATTATTAAGGTACGAAAATGGATAGTCCAAAATAATGTAATCTACAACTGAATCATTTAATACTGATAGAATATCTGTCATTATGGGACTAACATTCCACTCATTATAATCTGCACCTTTTTCCATCCATGCACAAATGTCACTTGGCCCCTCTAAATTATAATCATCAAAATGAAAAGTCTTAGCGTTATTCAGTCTATTAGCTAACTCCTTCGTAACGGTTGTCTTACCGCCGCCAGATACAGCTGAAATAGATATTACTGTTGTTTTTTCCCCCATATTACTCCTCCATGAAATAATAGAATTTTAATCTCTTTCCTATCCCTTTACTCTAAAATAATCTTTTGCGGGAGTCTATAGTTACAAATGGGCGTATATTAAACAGTAAAAAAAAGCAACTACTCAGCCATACACCACTTATTACCTTTCAGCACATAGATTGCTGCCGTGACGATACAAATGACAATGCACCTTGCTGCCTTTCTTTGTTACCATACTTTGCACATGACAGAAATAGGCAATGACCGCTTCTATGCATGGCCAGTCCCTCCCAGGCCATTTAAAAAAAATGCTTTTCTACCTTTTTTACAGAGTAACTGAGTAGTTACAATGTATTCAAGATTTAACCCCTTTTACATAACACATTACTATCAGCAAAAATTAAAAGATTTCTATTAGCGGGATAAACCTGAGAATTTTGCGCATTACTGTCCATGTTATGATATACTATTATATCCTGCTGTTCATTTTTATGAGCAACTGTCGGAAAGGAAAAAGTCATAAACCCAAATTTTATTTTAAAGATTTATTGACTACTGTGGAAACAGATTTGCTATACAATAATAACGGAGTGATTATATTATATGAGTAAAGCTAAAGGTAAAGGTGGAACAGGTAGAGGAACAGGCAGTAAGGGCTGGAACCGATGGAAAGCCAGTGCCAACAAAAAAAAGAGTGCCAAACCTTATACAAGCAAAGGTGTTAAAAAAGCGGGTGGCGCAAAGACAAACAGTAATACAGGTGACAAATCCGAAAGATAGGGACTGCTATTTCCGCTTGGTATCTTTCGTGTAAGTGTAAGATAGATGTTGTGTGGGTTTATTTTGCGGAGAAAAGCAAAGATTTAAAACAACAAAACAAGTGGTTACTCATTGTAAAAAGATAACTTTTAAAATTCATTACTACGATAATCTATATTATGAAAAAAGCTATTCTTTTAGTAAGTACTTATACAAAAGAATAGCTTTTTTATGATATGGATACAGTTTTCTATTTACTTGATGACGATATGACAGAACCACTTATAGAAATTTTCAAGTTATATTTAAAGCACAATATCGTAATCCTTTATTTTAATCGTCTTCAGTTAACCGCTTCGCTTCAAAATACAACACTTGAATAAATTTCTTCGTATTAATTCGTGTATGACCGGTCGTTGATAATGATTCGTTTGTTAACTCTGTCATTCGTTTACGCACGATTGTAAAATCAAAAAATTTCGGAGCATAGCTTTCAAATTTTGGATTCGAAAAATCTGTTAAACCGAGAGAAGCTAAGTGATTGAGCGATTGATAAATCGCACGGCGCACCCTTTGTTCTGAAGCTTTTCTTTCTTTATCAATTTCTCCCTCTGAAGCCATTTCACCTAACTTTTTAACAGTAATATGTTGAAAAATATCTTTTAATACTGGAACTCCATGTTCAAAGGTTTCCTTCTTTTCGTATTGATATAAAAATTCCAGCATACTTAGTAAATCTTTACTTCCGTTCTCTCCGGCGATTCCGAGCTCCGATAATAAGTAACGACCTGAGTCCGCTATTTTTTTCTCTTCTTGCAATGGTTCATTTCGAACTTGTGGTTGTTCCCATTGAAATACATTGTTTAATGATTTTTGAATATCTTGAATAGACCGTTCCAAACGAATACGCTCTACCACTTTTCGTACAACGGATACAACTTCAATTTTATTAAGAGGTTTTGTAATATAATATTCAACACCAAGGGAGTAAGCTTCACCAATTAATTGTTTTGATTCTACTTGAGAAATCATAACCACTTTCCCCGCAAACGACGGGGCAATGTGCCGAACCGTTTCAATCCCATCGCGAATTGGCATTAATAAGTCAATAAATAATATATCTACTTTTTTAAAATTTAACTGATCTCCTTCTACGAAAGCTCCATCTTCTGCTTCTCCCACTATTTCTCCAAGATCCTCATCTTCAATAATTTGCGCTAACATAGAACGAAATACTTCATCATCATCTATGATGTAATAAAACATAGGCTCATCCTTCCTTAGTCAGGCTAGATTCCGGCAGCCGTACAATAAACTTGCAGCCTCTTTCAGCGTCTCTGTCTTGTAGTATAACCTCTCCACCTAGTTCCGTCACCATCTCTTTTATATAAGATAGACCAATTCCTGTTGAAGGTGTTCCTGTTTGATCATATTTTGAAGTAAAACCAGGCTTAAATACTAACTCCTTATATTTCCCCGAAATGCCCGGACCATCATCTATTACTTCAAACGTGACAACCGCCCCTTGCTTCTTAACATGAATTGTAATTGCACCAACACGATCAATTGCTTCTACAGCATTCGCAACTAAATTATTTAAAATCGACAAAACAGTATATACATGATACTGCGTATGTTCCCCTTCTATCTGTTTAGAAAATACAATTTCCTTTTGTAATAACTGTGCGTATTTCTCGTTAATTCTTATAATCATTTCCGCCAGTTCATTTCCATTTATATATTCCGAAAGATCTTTATCTAAAAGAAGTTTAGATAATCCTGCAAAAATTCTTTGATTATCTTTTTTGATTTCGTGTACTTCTCCTGCAATTTTTAGCGCATTTTTACTATACGCCTCTATATCATTCCCAGTGCTTCCTTTCTGTTGTAAATCTCGATATAATTGGTACGCTCCTTGTGTAATCCTTTCCGCATTTTGCAGCGTTTTCTTCAAATGAACAGATTCTACATACAAATTAGAAAGATGCATAAACATCTTTTCATTTTCTTTCCGGACCTGCGCCTCTTTTAATTTTGTCTCATATAAACTCATCATATTTAAAAAACCGAGCGCAAAAAAACTACGGAAAATAGCAATAATAATAATTTTATTGCTTTCTGAAACTGTAATGACCGTACTCAGCACAAAAATATGATAAAAAGCAAGTTCTGCCATGCTTGAAATAATTTCAATCGTAATGCCAAAACATCCGATAAAAAATGGTTTTTGATGAAATCGATTTACTTTGCATATTGAAAAAAGACTTCCATATACGAAATAATAAAAGAAGACTGGATAACGCATACAAAAGGAGTCTGAGAAATGAAAAGAACCTTGTAGCATCCAGTCAAGGCCAATTCGAAATGCTACTACAGATGCCCCAACAAGAATTCCTGCTACAGCAGCTGGAATTTTCCTTAAAAATAATAGTAAAAAGAAGAAAATCGGTGTTCCAAAGCTAACACGAAACGTATCATTAAATGGATGAAAATTCAGTTCTCCAGCTATCGGAACAGTCAAAATTAAAATAATTAACAGCGAAATATCTTTCTTCCACAATTGATGCCAGTTCAAACACGTCACTTCCCATTAGTTAGTTTTGAAACATAATAAGGAAAGCCCGCTTATTATATAAACGGGCTCTATTCCTATGCTGTTACTTTTTCAACTGCTTTTATTTGACGATAAACAGGTTGCCACATTACATCTTGAACAGCCTTCCTGATATCGTTATCACTTAATACCTCACGAGCAACACCTTCAGCAACCGCCGCTTTTGCTACTTCAACAGCAACGATCTCTGAAATATTACGCAGTTCTTCTACTTCCGGAAGAATTGGTGCACCAGGTTGACTTGTATCTACCATACTTGCTACCGCTTCTGCTGCTGCCGCAAACATACCATCTGTCATCACACGAGCACGAACAACAATTGTACCAAGACCAAGACCCGGGAAGATAAGTGCATTGTTAGATTGCCCAATTACATAAGTAACTCCATTATATGTAACTGGCTCGAACGGACTACCAGTTGCAACAAGCGCTCGCCCTTCTGTCCAAGAAATTAAGTCAGCTGGTTTCGCTTCCGCAAGAGGCGTTGGATTAGACATTGGTAAAATAATTGGCCTTGCCACATGTGCTGCCATTTCTTTTACAATTTCTTCTGTAAACGCACCAGCAACTGTTGACGTTCCGATTAAAATAGTTGGTTGTACATGTTTTACAACTTCAGCAAGACCAATCGTTTCTGATTGCTTCCATTGTTCGACTTCAGACTTCTCACGTGCATAAGGACGTTGGAAATCAAGAAGATCATCCATATTATCAGTAAGTAAACCATTACGGTCAATACACCAAAAACGTCGGTTTGCTTCTTCCTCGGATAAACCTAAGCGCACCATCGCATCACGTACTTGATCTGCAATTCCAATTCCAGCAGTACCCGCACCAAAGACTACAACGCGTTGTTCACAAAGTGGAACACCGGAAGCCTTCACAGCTGATAACACAGCTGCCAGTGAAACAGCGCCAGTTCCTTGTATATCATCGTTAAATGTACATACGTTATCGCGATATTTATCTAAAATTCTGCGTGCATTACGCGAGCTAAAATCTTCCCAGTGCAGTAATGCATTCGGAAACTTGTTACATACAGCGTTTACAAACAAATCAATAAATGTATCATACGCTTCTCCGGTTACACGAGGATGACGATTTCCGATATAAAACGGATTATTTAATAAATCCTCACGGTTTGTACCAACATCTAAAATAACAGGTAATACACGACTTGGATCAATACCAACTGCTGCTGTATAAACAGCTAGTTTTCCAATGGCAATATTAATACCACCTACGCCCCAGTCTCCAATTCCTAAAATACCTTCACCGTCTGTTACAACAACTAAATCAATATTTTCTGCAGTTGCACCAATGTTAGCAAATGCGTCCTCAATACCATTTGGATCATTAACTGATAAATACACACCACGTGGTTTACGATACTCATGACTATATCTTTGAATCGCCACGCCAACAGTTGGCGTGTATACAATCGGAAGCATTTCTCGCAAATGATCTGTAAGCAAACGATAAAATAGTACTTCATTACGATCATGCAGTGCTGTTAAGTATACGTTTTTTAATAAGTCATCCGGCTGTGAACAAAATTGTTCATACGCACGGCGTACTTGTTCATCCAATGTTAATACAGCTGGTGGTAACAACGCTTTTAATCCTAATTCTTCTCTTTCCTCTGTCGAGAAAGCGACACCCTTATTTAAAAGTGGTGTTGCTAATACTTCCGCTCCTCGTAATGCCGTTTCTAAATTTCCATCCGAGGAAACTGTAAACTTACTCATATAACCCCTACCTTTATGTATATATAACATTTCTATATTGTAAACAAAAAAAGGAGGAAAGTCCCCCTTTTTTTAATTTTTCTTTAAAAGAGATGCTCCCGCAATTCCAGGATGCGTCATTTCAAACGGATCTAAAATCAAGTCTAATTCTTCTTGTGATAATACACCGTTTTTCAAGCAAAGCTCTCTGACAGATTGACCAGTTGCAATTGCTTCTTTGGCAACGCGAGCTGCTGCTTCGTATCCGATATGTGGATTCACAGCTGTAATAATACCAACGCTTTGCTCAACATACTCTCTCAAGTGCGCTTCATTTGCTTCAATTCCTTTTAAGCAATTATCTGTGAAAGCACGGAAACCGTTATTCATAATACTGATTGATTGAAGTAAGTTGAATACTAGCACTGGTTCCATTACATTTAGCTCTAATTGGCCTGCTTCTGAAGCAAGACAAATTGTATGGTCGTTTCCAATTACTTGGAACGCAATTTGGTTAATCACTTCTGGCATTACAGGGTTTACTTTCCCTGGCATAATAGAAGAACCAGGTTGACGAGCTGGAAGCATAATTTCACCTAACCCAACGCGTGGACCAGATGCCATTAAGCGCAAGTCATTTGCAATTTTTGACATATTCATCATACATACTTTCAATGCAGCTGATACTTCTGTATATGCATCTGTATTTTGCGTTGCATCTACTAAATCCTCTGCTCCAACAAGTGGCAATTTACTAATAGTCGCTAAATGTTTTACTACAGCCTCAATGTACTGCGGATCTGCATTTAATCCTGTACCAACAGCTGTCGCTCCCATATTTACTTCATATAAATGTTGACGAGATTTCTCGATGCGTTTAATATCGCGCCCAAGCACACGAGCATATGCTTTAAACTCTTGTCCTAGACGAATTGGTACAGCATCTTGTAAATGCGTACGTCCCATTTTAATAACATGATCAAATTGCTCTGCTTTCAACTCAAAGATATCACGCATATATCCCATCGTTTGTAATAACTCTTCTAACAAGTTTAACGTCGCAATATGAATTGCAGTTGGGAATGCATCATTTGTTGATTGTGCCATATTCACATGGCTATTTGGACTAATATAATGATAATCGCCTTTTTCCATTTCTAATAATTCAAGAGCACGATTGGCAATCACTTCATTTGCATTCATATTCATAGAAGTTCCAGCTCCGCCTTGAATCGGATCAACGATAAAATGCTCGTGCCATTTCCCCTCAAGAATCTCTTGTGCCGCCTCTGCAATTGCTGTACCTTTTTTTAGTTCTAATCGTCCAACATCTGTATTCGCAAGCGCCGCCGCTTTTTTTACAATCGCAAGTGCTTTAATTAATCCCTCATGAATTTTATAACCTGTAATCGGGAAGTTTTCGACTGCACGCATCGTTTGAACACCATAATACGCATGCATTGGTACTTCTTTCTCACCTAAAAAATCTCTTTCAATTCGCACATCTTTTGTAGCTTCAGTTATTGTTGCCATATATGTTCACTCCTCAACTTATTTTGTCCCACATTCATATGTAACCATTCTCCTAGCTCAAATTTTACAAGAAATAAAAAATGAAGCAGGAGATATACTATTTGTGATAAATCAATTCGTTCACGAATAATCAACGAGAGATAAAAATCTCTCACTAATTAAACTTTCAATTTATGCTGCTTTTGTTTGACTTACAGTTTCTACATACTGGTCTGCTTTCGCTTGATCAAATTCACCTTCCCATTTCGACATGACAATCGCTGCTAATGCATTCCCTAATACATTGACAGATGAGCGAATCATATCTAAAATGCGGTCAATACCAGCAATTAAAGCAATTCCTTCTAATGGAAGTCCCATCGAACCTAATGTTGCCAATACAACAACAAAGGAAGCGCCAGGAACACCAGCCATTCCTTTAGACGTTAACATTAAAACAAATAACAATGTAACTTGCTCTGTTAGTGACATGTGTACACCGTACATTTGCGCTACAAATAGTGACGCTAACGCTTGATAAATAGCTGATCCAGTTAAGTTAAATGTATAACCAGTAGGTATTACGAAAGATGCAACGGCCTTCGGACAACCGAACTCTTCCATTTTTCTCATAATATTTGGTAAAACAGCTTCTGAACTCGCTGTTGTAAAAGAAAGAATCAATTCTTCTTTTAAAATTTTCATTAAGGTGAAAATGTTTACTCCCACCATTTTTGCATTTATACCTAGTACAACAATAACAAATAACATAACTGTTACATAAACTGCCACCACTAATTTCCCTAACGGAAGCAGTGTAGCCACTCCAAATTTTGCAACCGTAACAGCAATTAATGCAAATACACCAACCGGAGCAAATTTCATGACTTGATTTGTCACCCAAAACATTGCTTCTAATACACCTTCAAAGAAATGAAAGACTGGCTTTCCTTTTTCTCCGATTGCAGCAACCCCTAAACCGAATAACACTGAGAAGAAAATAATTGGTAATAAGTCGCCTTGTGCAATAGATTCAAACACGTTTTTTGGTACAATATGAACAATTGTTTCTGCAAAACCTTTTTTCTGCGTTGCATCAGCTGTTGCTTTGTATGCTGAAATATCACTTTGATGTAAATGGCTCATATCAACGCCCGTTCCTGGATGGAACACATTTGCTGCTATTAATCCCATTAAAATAGCAATCGTCGTGATAATTTCAAAATAGAGTATAGTTTTTCCGCCTAATTTACCGAGCTTCTTCATGTCGCCCACACCAGCTACCGCTACAATAAGTGCAGATATAACAATTGGAACGACGATCATTTTAATTAAATGAATAAAAATATCTCCAAGCGGTGTAATATAGGAAATAGCTGTTTTATTCCCATAAAAGATTGCCCCTACTACAATCCCTAAAATGAGCGCTACAAAAATTTGTGTAGCTAATCCGAATTTTTTCATGTATTTTCATCCCCTCCATGCGAACGCTTTCAATTTGTATGTATAAAAGCTTATTCACATGATATAGGTGAACCTACAAAATCAGACAAAAACCTACAAGTTTGTCACAAAACTTTCGAATTTTTTTCTTGAAATATTCACTTATGTTGTCAAAAGCAATATAAAAGTGATGGAGCATTCAGCTTTACTACTTGCTCGTGACTATCATTTACCCGTCCATCTCTGTAACTTTGATGAACAAGGAGTCATGATTAGGAGAACATATAAGTCGCTGCCTTGCAGAATACAACATGACTGCTACTCGCTTTCTCCTTTTGTTTTAAACCTTGCATGTGGCAGGAAATGGCCCTGACCGCTTCTATACATGGCCAGATGCTCTCGACCTCCTAAAAAAGGGGTTTTTATGTCGTTTTCTAACTTATATGTATGTACATTCACAAATTGTTAAATACAACTACTGGTTCTTCTATAGTATTATTGTTCACAACTACGTCCGCACAATCCTTTGGTTCATGCTCTTCTATGTACATATGACAAGCCGCATGATATCGCTGTAAAAACATTTCACCTGCCTTCTCTTCACTTCCAAAAGCTTGCGCTTCCCTCTTGGAACCACGTTCTCTAGCAATCTTGAAGTCTGTTTCTACAAATACTTTATAGTCAAATAAATGTTTTAGTTCTTCCTTAAATAAAAAGGTTCCATCTACTATAAATATTGTATCTTCTGATGCTAGTACAGGTTCAGAATGGATATACATATCGGTCTCTAAATCGTGTGATTGTATTTCATAACGCATCGTACCATCAGATCCTAATGGCATTAATAATCGTTCAGAAATGGCTTTATAATCATGAGCATCTTCATAATACCCCTTCGCTGATTCCTTCCCCTGTGAATATCGAATTGCTCTTGGATTGTGAAAGTGATCGATACTCGTTCGAATTACTTTTCTTCCTTGATTTTGAATTTCTTTCGCCAATTCATTTGCAAATGTTGTTTTTCCCGAAGCTGTAATACCACTAACACCCACTCTTACTGGATGATTTAATGTAAGCGCACACATTTTCTCCGCAATCTCACGAATAACATTTTGACGTTTCACTCCAATTCCTCCTCACGGAATCCAGCCACACACTTTCTTTTACTAATGGAAAATAATTCTTTCCTGCCATTCTAGTTTATCATCCAAAGTATATGTTGTAAAAATATGTTTTCGTTTCTTCAAAAATCATTATGAATGAGAAAAAATGCAGCATCACGCTGCATTTTCTCTCATTCATATTTCTGCTTCTATAAGTAATAATTAAACATCCCAACGATCTTTTCTTTACATTTCTCTAAAAAGGATAAATGATTTAAAAATGTTATCGTCATTTCTTTTGAATCTTGAATATCCTGTGCTAATGCCTGATTTACTTGTTGCAGAAGTGGACCACCCTTTATATAGAAATTCATCTCATCATTGATATAAAAGCTACGTGGAGTAAAATTCGCTGTTCCGATAACAATTGTTTCATTATCAAATACCATAGCTTTTCCATGAAACATCCCTTTTTTATATCCATATACCGAAATACCATTCTCGACCGCTTTACGAATATAAGGGTATGCAGCCTCTTTTATAAAAGGAATGTCCGGCTTGAAAGACCACACTATTTTAATGGAAACACCACGCTGCCTTGCTTGAATTAAGGCATTCATAAGTGTTTCATCTTTTGGTATAAAGTACGGAGTGGCAATTACGATAGAGTGTTTTGCCTGTTTTATTAATTCAATATACTTTTGGATTATATCATGACCATTATAACTAGACAGTGTATATAACGTTTTCCCTGGGATACTCTGCTTAGAAATACTTGCTATCGCTTCAGAAGTATCTCGTTTCCAGTCTAATGCAAACTGTTCTTCTAAATCCTTTACCCCGTCTCCTGTTATTCGTATATGATAATCTCGCCAATATCCAAATTTCTTATTTTTCCCTAAATACTCATCTCCTATGTTAAAACCACCACTATATCCTATTTTCCCATCGATCGTTGTAATTCGGCGATGATTCCGATGATGTAGCGAATAAAAAAAGAATGGCAATTCAGCTTTTCTACTATATGTAAAATGAACACCACTTGCTTGTAATTCATTTTTCATTTTTGTTTTGAAAGACAAATCATTAATCCGATCGACTGATAGGTATACTTGTACACCCTCTTTTGCTTTTTCTTTCAACAGCTTCAAAAAAGTATGGCTGCTTTTATCATCTGAAATGATAAAAAAATAAGTAAAAATTGAATGTTTCGCCTCTTTTATGTCAGAAAATAGCTGCTGATACAAAGATTGTCCATCAACATATAGTTGAAAATCACTATAGTGAAGTTCATATTCTTTCGTTTGATTTTTTTTCGCTTCTATTTTTCTTCCCAGTGTAACATCAACATGCATGCAAACAAGCAGTAAAACGAATATAGCAATAATAATAGAAATAATTCGAAGTATTTTTTTCACCATTTCGATTTCCTTCCGCACAAAATAATTGCCTCTACATAGTATTTCAGCAGAAGGTGCTTTTCATGCTTGTTTACAGAGCGTTTCATATTATTTTTTACTATTATTTATACATACGGGGAGGAATAGATGAAAAATCTTAACGCAAAAACACCTATTGTCTTTATTCCCGGCCTTTTTGGTTCTATGAGTAATATTCATACCCATATACATATACCCAAAACGATTAAAATAAAGCTTTCATCAAATTAAGTTACTAATGGCATCTTTCAAAATGAAAGATTCTATTTTCTATTCTATATGTTGTTTCACGACATATATCGTGTTACGATGTGGTTTAGGAGATGAAAAAATGGACAAAGAGATGATGAAAGGAAGTATCGATATACTTGTACTCTCTATAATTTCTCACTATGATACTTATGGTTATGAAATTATTCAAAAACTAAAAGAACAAAGTAACGACGTTTACCATATGAGTCAAGGTACACTATATCCAGCACTCAAACGAATGGAACAAAAGAATTTGATTGAATCTTACTGGAGAGAATCAGAAACAGGACAAAAGAGAAAATTTTACTGCATTACTGTAACTGGCAAGCAGGAACTAGAGAAGAAGCTGAATTATTGGGGACAAATCACTGCGCTTATTCAAACTTGCAGGAAAGGAGAATTCGCATGAAAGATTTTGAAAATTACATAGAATGTATTGTAAAAAAGAGTAATCTAGATAAGTCAGCCCGTGAAGAACTAGCTTTAGAATTGCTTGATCATCTTACTAGTTTAAACGAAGAATATATTAGAAAAGGGATGTCAACAAAACAAGCAAAACAATTAGCCCTACAACATTTTGGAGAACCAAATTTTATTGGGAGAGAACTTCAAAAAGCTATTTTTCCATATGAAAAATTCATAAGGCGCTCTGCATGGTCTTTATTTGTTCCTTACATATTATTCTTTGTTTGGTATCAGTATTTAGGAAATAGCGTTGGTCGTGAGTGGTTTCTTAGGATTATTGAGCAATTTTCAAGAAATCATGATGTAATGTGGTTGCTTCGTACTTTTATTGATATCACACCTTTCTATACCCTTTTTCTGTATAACATACCTGGTTATTGGGTAGCTCATGCAGTTAAACCTATTATTTTATTGATTCCATTGGGATTTTTAATTCCTATTCTATTTCATAGGTTCCGTTCTTCTAAAGCAGCTTTTATGCTCTTTATTAAATTAACTTTAACAATTGAGTTGTTGTATATTGTCATGTTAGTAGGTACTTTTGACACTACTAGTATTATTTTTCATTTGGTTGGCCTCTTAGTTGGGTTTACAGGATGGAAATTACTACGAAGGATACCGGTTAAGAAATTCCTTAAACCATCAAATACAAACTATGTGAAGTGATCGTTTTATTACAATTAATCTACAAAGTGATTTTGAAGGGGTACAGCATTCAACTGTACCCCTTTTCCATCTTTATTAAATAAAAGTCCTAGCATCATTATTACGCCCAAATTTATAAATAGCAATTAAGAAGAAGCAAATTGCAAAGGCGAATAAGATTAAAATGTTTAAATATAAATCTGCGAACTGCGTTCCTTGCTGTAATTTTGTGATTGTATCTAATAACCAACGCTGCGGAAGAAATTCAGCAATTTTTTGTACTGATGTTGGCATAATGTCGAACGGAAAGAAGCATCCCGCAAGCAAACATGTCGGTGTAATAATAATATTTTGCATTGCGTTTGCTGAACTCGAGTTTTTTGCAAAAGATACAATCGCTAACGATAAACCAATTGCAATTAAGCCAAATATCATCAATACTCCAATCAAAACCAATAATGGTATATTCGGATTAATATGAAATACATTGGTCATAAACAGTACCGTTACAATGATTTGTACCATCATGATCACCACATTAACAGCAACGTTAGATAATATATATTTCCTTCCGTCTATTGGTGTCGATAATAATCTAAAATACGTTCTATTCTCTTTTTCTTTTAAAATGAGTTCTGAAAAGTTCACCGCTGAAAATAACATAAACATCATAAGGTAACCAATCGTTTGATTCGTCATATCTTTATTTTTCGAAGTATCCTTAAGCGTATGAGCTGTTAACTTGAATGAATTCTTTTGGTAACTTGCATACATCTTGTCAAACTTACTTTGATCATCTTGTGCTACTTTACCCATTGCCGTTATATTATCCATATAATTATACAAATACGATTTGATAAAACCTGTAATTTGCGCACCTTTAATGGAGGAGATTTCAATGTGACTTGGCTTCCCGTCTCGAACACTTTGCGAAAAG
The DNA here is from genome assembly GCF_022663535.1 of Bacillus cereus group sp. BfR-BA-01380. GTDB lineage: Bacteria > Bacillota > Bacilli > Bacillales > Bacillaceae_G > Bacillus_A > Bacillus_A cereus_BB. Next base: position 39,520 of record NZ_JAKUFS010000027.1, read on the forward strand.
CCTGAATCTAACGTAATGACCGCATCAAGCTTTTTTGAGGCAAGGCTCTCTTCTATTTCTGATGATTGAATTTTACTAATTTTTACATGGTCTAATCCTTCTATAAATTTCACCGTATCATTTGCGATATAATGATTTTCATGATTTACAATCCCAATACGCAATGTCCCCTGCCCTGCATTTCCATAAATCAGAAATGAAAGCAATGCTCCTGCAATTGGCAATCCGATAATAAGAAGTAACCCTTTTTTATTTTTCAAAAGTACAGATAATGTTTTTTGTATGAGCCATAAAATATCTTTCATATTATAGCCCCTCCCGTCTGCGTAATGCGATAATCGCAATCAATAAAAACAGTGCTGAAATTCCAAGATTTAAAGAAATGACCGGAAATGCTGCTCCTAAATCATTCGCATAAATAATTTTCATAATCGCTGTATTTGCCCATGTTAATGGCGACATATTTGTAATCATGTTTTCTTCGACTACAAAGTATGCTCCGCCAAAAAAAGAAGCTAACTGTACAACAACCATAATAACCGCTCTAGCTGCCTCACCTGTTTTCATAATATATCCCATTCCTAATCCAAAACTAATCGCGAGTAATACTTCTGTCAGTAAAATTAGAAACACTATACCAAGATGGTCACCCCAATTTGCCTGATACACAAACTTACTAAAGAAAATAACAAGAAGTACACAAAGTACATTTGTGACAAGACTACCCAAAATTTTTCCAATGAAAATTTCCGCTTTACTAACAGGAGAGGCAATTAAACGATCTCCGGTTTTTCGTAATCGCTCTTCGCGAATCAGAGAACTCCCCCCCATCGCACCGTACAAGACAATCATTGTCGTTGTTACAACCGCATAATAATCCATAGAACTTGGTTTTTTAGCAGCTTGTAAAGAGGTCTCTTTTATATAATCATCATGGTTCCCACTTGAAATCACCGTACTCACTTTCGCAGGATCTACTTTTGCAACTTCTACTACTACATTGTACTTATCGACAAATGTAGTAAGCATTCCCTCAACAATACTTCCTTCAATGCTATTTCGATCACTCTCATATAACTTCACACCATCTTGATTCATTTCTACATAGCCAGCATATTTGTTTTGTTTCACTTCTTCTTTTCCATCTACATCCGTAGAAACTTTTGTAAAGTGAATTCCCGATTTATCTGTTTCTTTTATAAATGTTTCAAAAGCCTGTGAGAACTTACTATCCGCTTCATCTTTATATAATATCTTTATATTTTTAATAGAAAGATTGTCAGTGTTAAATGCATTTGTTAAAGCTGTTCCCAAAATTAACATCAGTACAACTGGGAATGCCAACATAAAGACTAATGTTCTTATATCTCGAAACTCTTTTTTTATTTGCGTGATCGCAATATTGAAGATATTCAAGCAATGAACCTCCTTTTGTAATTACTCAGCCCTACATTCCATTTAGAAATTTTCAGCATATAGATTGTTGCCACGAAAATAAAAATGGCAATGCGCCTCACTGTATTTCTTTATTTTCATACTTTGCGCGTGGCAGAAATAGGCCCTGACCGCTTCTATGCATGGCCAGTTCATCTCGACCATTTAAAAAGATGCTTTTCTGCTTTTTTTCATAAAGCGGCTGAGTAGTTACCCCCTTTTTCTATTTATTATTAATCTCGTAATTTTCTTCCCGTCAATGTTAAAAACACTGTTTCTAAGTTAGGTGCCTGCTCCTCTAATGATCGTATTTCTATATCATGACTAATAAAATACTGAATGATTTTATTTAAATTGTTCACTCCTGTATCGGAATTCACTTTAATTACGTTTTCCTCTATTTGAACAGCCTTAATCCCGCTAATTTCTTTTAGTTGATCCACATCCATATTTTCAAGTGATTTTACTTCAATCCAAATATCTTTCGTATCCGTAATAATCGCTTTTAACTGTTCTTTCGTTCCTTCTGCAATTATCTTTCCATGGTCAACAATCGCAATTTGCGTACAGATTTCCTCTACTTCTTCCATATAGTGACTTGTATAAATGATTGTGCTCCCCATTTCATTTAACTTTCGAACAGACTGGAGAATGTAGTTCCTTGATTGCGGATCAATCCCTACTGTCGGCTCATCCATTATAATTAACTTCGGACGATGCGCAATCGCACAAGCAATGTTAAGTCTTCGTTTCATTCCACCGGAAAAGTTCTTTGGATAACTTTTATGTTTATCACTCAGCCCTACAAATTGAAGAGCTTCTTCGACTCTTTCCTTCAATTCCGCTCCTCGTAAACCATATAATCCTGCAAAAAACTTAACATTTTCATAGGCCGTTAACTCTTCGTAAATTGCTATGTCTTGCGGGACAATACCGATATTCATCTTCGCAAAACGGTTATGTTTCTTCACATTTTTCCCCAGTATACAAATCTCACCTTCGTTACTTCGTAATAACCCAGCAACCATATTAATTGTTGTACTTTTACCAGCACCATTTGAACCTAAAAAACCAAATATTTCTCCTTGTTTAATAGCTAAAGACATATTATCTACTGCGATGAAATCCCCAAATTTTTTCGTTAAGTTTTTGATTTCTAATGCGTTCATCATTTCACCCCTATTTTCGTTTCTCTGCTGTTATTATAAGCAAAAAAAATGAACCTGCTCAGTGCAGAAGTTCATTCTTTTCACATGAGAATATTCACTTTTTTCATATGAGATCATTCATCTCACTTATTCTTTATTGTATCGGCAGTAGCATTGTTACAGAAAAACCATTTGTACCATCTACAATAATCGTCCCGTTAATAGAAGCTGTCCGTTCTTCCATACCGATAATGCCGAGTCCTTTTTTCACTTGAGGTACACCCTTTCCATTGTCTTTCACTTGGACCTTCACAACAGTATTAAGTACATGAATATCGATTGAAATAGCTGTTGCCTCCGCATATTTCATAGTATTCGTTAATGCTTCTGTTACATTTTCTCCAATGATTTTCCATTGTATTGGAGAAATCACATCCAAATTTCCTTTGTATAGAAACGAAATTTTCATATCATGTGTTGCCGCAAATTCATCTATGAATAATTTCATACGATGAATACCAATTTGTTCAGTTGGTGGTTTCATATTCTTTAACGTTATTCTAATGCTTTCAATTCCATCTTTAGAAATATAAATGGCATTTTGAAGCAACTCTGCCGCTTTCTCTTTATCAATATCCATCAATCTTTTTGCTGCTTCCATTTGAATTAACGCACCTGTCATAGAATGACCAATTTTATCATGAATTTCTTGGGATAATCGATTTCGTTCTTCTAGTTTAAATGTGTATTCAGATTGTCTGATGTATGCTTTATTTTCATTCAAATTTTTTGTAAGCCTTTGCATATCTTTTCGCATCATGTCATTTTCTGCTTCATATTTGAATAACCTTTCCGTATATAGCTTGGCCATTGTGAAAATAACAAAACTAAATGCAGTGATTAAACCGTATGTCATACGTATATTTTCCTCCACAAACACAACTGGAAGAAGCATAATAAAAGGAATCATCCATCTTTTCTGTATGTAATAAGAAGTAAACTCATATAAATTCAATGGTAAAAATAAAAATAATAACGGATGAATCTGTTCGTGCGAAACAGCTATCATCACAATTGATACAAAAATAATCACTTTTTTCACTGCATCTTTTTTGAAAATATATATCGCAATATTGATACAAAAATAGAGAAGCAAAGCAAATACAATCCATGGTAAATTCGTCACATTCGAATAGACATAAATAAACACGATGTATAGGAAAACGATAAGCTTACTAATAATCATCCAAAATTCCATATTTCTAATCCACGGTTCCTTTTAAATAATAAATAGCAATTTGTGTACGATGCTCAAGTCCTGTTTTATTAAGAATTGACGTAATATAGTTCGCAATCGTCCCTTCTGATATAAAAAGCTGTTTTGAGATCTCTTTATTCGAAAATCCTTTCGCAATAAGAGCAATAATACTAAGCTCTCTTTCTGTGAAAAGACTCTTATCTATTTTCAGCCCTTCTTTACTTTCTTGTAAGTTTGATTTAATTTTATCGAGAACTACATCTTGCATTACAGTATGTCCGTGATAAACACTTTTTATCGCATCCCGAATTCGCTCTGGATCATTATTTTTTAATAAATAACCTTTTGCCCCATTTTTCACTGCATCTAAAATGTATTCATCATCATCAAATGTCGTTAAAATAAGCGACTTCGTTTTTGTCTCCTCACAAATTAACTTCGTTGCTTCTACACCATTCATATTTGGCATCCGCACATCTAAAAGCGCAATATCTACATCATGTTTTTTGCAATAATCTAGAGCCTCTTTTCCATCACTTACTGTTTCTAACACTTCAAATTCTTCATATGTACTTAAAATAATCTTCATGCCTTCTCTAATAAAAGAGTTATCATCAGCTATTAATATTTTTATTTTCATATTTGTTAGTACGGAAATTCTCCTACTAACATTCACATCCTTTCTCCATGTAACATTTCCCTATTGCTCATTATATACTTCTCTATACCATTTTTTCACACTTTTTTGATATAGCCTCTTCTCTGAAAATATATTATTCTTTTTTTACATCATGTGTAGGGGGACTTCTCATTTCTTACGTCTATATAATAGAATGCGTCAAAAAGGAGGGAGAGAACAATTGAGGAAAAACAATTAATTGAAAAAGCACAACAAGGAAGCGAGCATGCTTTTCGCATCCTTGTACAAACATATCGTCATTATATTTTCCAAGTTATTTTTGCTATTTTAAGACATCAAGAAGATGCCCAAGATGTCACACAAGAAGTGTTCGTAAAGATCCACGCTTCTCTTCCTAATTATCAATTTCGTGGATTCAAAACGTGGATTACACGAATTGCTACAAATCACGCTATTGATTATAAGAGAAAGAAAGCAAGGGAAAATGAAGAACTCTCCTTATCAAAAGAAACTCAGGAAGATATAAAATCCTCCCATAATATTGAGGCATTGTTATTGACGAAAGAGCAAAAATTGTTGATTGCTCAAAAACTAAGAGAACTTCCAAAGAATTATCGTGATGTCGTTCTCGCACATTACTTAGAAGAAAAAAGTTATCAAGAAATTGCTGCTCAACAAAATACTGAAATCAAAACGGTGGAAATGAAACTTTACAGAGCAAGAAAATGGATTAAAAAACATTGGAAGGAGGAAGATTTTTTATGACGCATTTTTCAAAAGAAGCTTGGTGCAATTATATTTTAGACCTTCTATCAAACAGTGAACGCGAATCTATGGAACAACACCTTTATGAATGTGATCATTGTTTAGCACTTTATATGGAAATCATTGATGAACAAAATGAAAACCTTCCAATGATAAATGATGATTCATTTACAAATGAAGTTATGGAGCAAATCAACTTTGAAGCCTTAGAGTCTGAAGAAAAAATGAGTAAGAAGCAACCAAGACAAATAAAAAGTACGCTCATTCACTACATAATTGCAACTGCAGCTACGTTAATTTTTATGGCAAGCGGTTTATTCCATTATATTTTCACGGTAACTGCTAGTTTTGAACAATCTTCCAAACAAAGTGGGGTTTCGATTTCAAAACAAATTGTAAACAAAACGATACACACAACAAAAACAAACGGAGGTTCAAAACATGAATAAAAATCCCTTTTTAGCGCTTGTTTTAGGGCTAATCCCTGGACTCGGACATTTATATTTACAACGGATTGGGCGTTTTATTATATATAGTGGTTGTTCATTATTACTATTCATTGCTGCGGTAGGATTTATTATTAACTTTGGGTATAGCGATTTCATTTTCCTTATCGTATTTTTATTAGCACTTGTATGGGGAATAAACCTACTAGACTTAATTATTTCTATAGTAAATCAGTCATGGAAAAAAGAGAAAGGCCGAACGCAAGAATCAGCATGTGAAAGTGAACGATTTTATATCATTCTCTTATCCATCGTACCTGGACTTGGGCACTTTCAATTAGGACTTATGCAGCGCGGACTTACATTTTTAGTTGCTTTCACAGGACTAGGTAGCATGATTATATTCGTTACACTATTAACATCTCGTGAAAGCTTTCTTATCTTTCTTGCTACGTTACCTGTTCTATGGATTTATAATTTCTTCGATGCCGTCCAGCAGCTGCAGAAAAAAGAACGTGGCGAAATATTAGTCGATCGTACTATTTTCGAAGAATTTGAAGAGCACCGAGAACAAGGAAAAAAAAGCAAAACATTTGCTTCTATTTTAGCTATGTTCCCTGGAGCAGGCCATATGTACTTAGGCTTACAGCGCCGCGGTCTTCAACTCATGGCAGCCTTTTTACTTGCTATTTATTTGCTCGACTTATTAAGATTATCAGCCTTCTTATTTTTAGTACCTATTATTTGGTTCTATAGCTTTTTTGATACATTACAGCAAACATCTAAATACGGAAAAGAAGACTTACAAGACACACCTATTATTGATTATTTTATTAATCATCAAAAATGGCTCGGCATCGGACTTATCGGGTTAGGAGGCTACTATTTATTAGATCAAACACTCCTTCCTATTTTAAACGATTATTTCGCTACTATATTTAACATTCATATTAGCGAATTGTATTATCGCTATTTTCAAACATCTATCGTTGCCCTCCTTTTAATTGGTGGTGGCTTTAAATTATTACTAGGAAATAAAGAAGAAAAAGGTGGTGCGAAAGAATGAGAACATGGCGTGTAGGAACGATATCTATGGGGATTTTAACTATTACATTAGGTTGTTTCTTATTATTTTCAACTATAAAAGGTATACAAGTATTCGATAACATTACAGCATGGTGGCCTGTTCTTTTCATTGTACTCGGCATCGAAATTTTACTATATGTTATATTCTCTAAAAAAGAGCAGCCTATCATTAAATATGATATTTTTAGTATTTTCTTTATCGGTATCTTAGGGACAATTGGTATCGCTTTCTATTTCTTATTATCCACTGGATTACTAGAAGAGATTCGTTATTCTATTCATACAACTGAACAAACGAATAACATCCCAGAAGTACAGTATGACATACCTGACTCTATTAAAAAAATTGTAGTTAATACGAGTAATGCTCCTCTTACAATAGAAGGAAGCAATAGCAATAAAGTTCATTTATTAGGAACATATGAAATGACTATGAAAGAAAATGAAAAAGACAAACTAAAGCAGGACGACTTTATTGCGATTCAAACAGTCGGCGAAACGATGTATGTGACATTAAAACCATTACCCGTTCACCATAAATTCTTCGCATCACAATCACGAATGACAGCAACACTTGTCCTCCCGCAAAATAAAAACGTGGAAATTCGTGGTTCTGAAAGAGAACTCTCTCTTTACCCAGGTCAATTACAAAATAATTGGTCTGTACAAGAAAGTTCAAGTGTATCTGTTCATCTTGTAAAAGATAGTGATATGACACTATCAGCTGTAACCAATCAAAAGGATTCTCATGGTAGTACACCTTGGGAACATGTAGAAGAACTAGCGAAAACAGAAAATAATACTTCAGAGGGGAATCCCGATTCAAATCAGAAAGAACAATGGTATAAAAACACCATAAAAACGGGAAATGGTACACACCAGCTAAACATTCAAAAAACTTATAATATAGACATAAGTGTTCTTGAAAAATAAGAAGCTAAAAAACCCTTCCACATTCAATATGTAATGACCCAGTAAAGTGAGACAAGGATAAAGCACCCCCACTGTCGTATGTAAATGCAAACGACAAATTGGAGGTGTTTTTTCTATATAACCGCTTTTAAACCTTCCAAAACTAATCCAATCATAAAGCCACAAACAGCGCCATTTACACGAATCCACTGCAAATCTTTTCCTACATTATTTTCAATCATTTCAATTAGTGTCTGATCATCTAGCTTATCCAAATTTTCTTGTACAAGTTTTCCAATTTTAGAATGATTGTTTTCAACAAAGGTTACAATTTGCTTTTGCAACCAGCCTTCCATTTTTTGAATCGTTACGGGATCTTCTTTTACTCTATTCATTTGCGCCCTTAAAAATGAAAGAAGATATGTATCGGTAAACTCTTCTTGTTTTATAAAAGCAACTGCTCTTTCCTGCGCTTGTCCCAACAATTCTGTTATTTTTTCAGTAGCATTCCAATTTGCAATCAAACTTTCTTTCCAATTCTCTAATTCCTGTAATACCGCTTGATTTTCCTGAACATGAATAAGTTCTTGACGAATTTTCATTACTATAAGTTGTCTTGTGCTATTATCAGGGTTTTGTAAACTACTAATATTACTAATCAAAAACTTCTGCAAAATGTTTCCGATTTTTTCTTCATCTACAATATTCATAAAAGATTTAAGCGTAAACTGTAAAAATCCCTCTACTTTTATATTTTCCATCGCTTTCATGCCTAAACTTCCGAGCTGATAACGCGCTTCATCTTGAGCCGTCCACTCTTTTGCTTTAACTAACATATAATCAAATGTTTTTTCATCGTACTCTTCTGCAACTAATTGATCAATAAGGATTTGCAGTATATTTCCTGTATGAATCGTATGCAAATACGTTTTTAATTCTTTTTCAATTACAGTAGCTAATTTTTCAGTATTAATTTGAAGAATCGCTTTTTCAGCAATTGTAACAATGCCTTTTTTCACGCTATCCGATTGCAACTCTCTTTCTGCAATCTGCAATACGATTTGAGCTAACTGCATCTCTTTTACTTTATCTGTTATACTTTCTTTCGTCAGCCAATCATTTTCCAGTGTGGAAACGAGCCCTTTCGTAATTCGTTTCCGATTTTTTGGTAGTAGCGCCGTATGCGGAATTGGGATTCCCATCGGGTGGCGAAACAGCGCCGTAACTGCAAACCAATCGGCAAGTCCGCCTACTAAACCAGCTTCAAATCCGCCTTGTATAATCCCCCCTGCTATCGTTCCTTGGAACGGGATTGTTGCGGCAAAACCAACTCCCATTATTCCAAGTGAAATTCCAGCTAAATATTTTGACTGTAATGACATTGTATTTCCACATCCTCTTATTATGTATAAGTAAACCTTTCAATTTGTAAATTCATTGAATGATTTAGACTTTTATGTATAGAATCTCAATTTTTTCATCTAAAGCATATATATACTATAATAAACCAAATTAAAAATAACAAAGAAATTCAGAACAAAAATGAGAGGCTTATATGCCTCTCTCGTTTTACAATTTTATAATATTGTTAAAAATTCAGCAATCGGTCCGAGTACAAGTACTGGTAAAAATGTTAAAGCACCTATTATAAATATCGTACCAAGTAAGATTCCTCCAAACAAGCGATTGTCAGTTTGGAACGTGCCAATCGTTTCAGGTACAATTTTTTTCTTTTTCAACCCAACTGCAACAGCAAGCATCGTAATGATACTAAAATAACGACCAACATACATAACGATTCCTGTTGAAATATTCCAAAATGGTGTATTATCATTTAACCCTTCAAATCCAGATCCGTTATTTACAGCAGACGATGTATATTCATATATGACTTGCGTTAGACCGTGAAAACCGGCATTCGAAATTGCATCTGTTCCGAAATGTGTTGAAAAGGCAATTGCTGCAGCGCCAAGAATAAATAATGGCTGAGATACAATTGTAATGGCGATTAATTTCATTTCTTTACCTTCTAATTTTTTATTAAGAAACTCCGGCGAACGGCCTACCATTAATCCTGCCAAAAATACTGCAATCATTGCATACATGATTACGTTCATGAATCCGACTCCAATCCCGCCAAATACAGTTCCTAGAAGCATATTTACGAGCGGGACCATTCCTCCAATTGGTGTTAACGTATCATGTGTTGTATTCACGCCCCCTGTCCCCGAAGCGCTTGTAACAGTTGCATATAAAGCGGAAGATATAACGCCAAGACGCATTTCTTTCCCTTCCATATTTCCTTGCGAACGATCTACACCAATTTGATTTAACAGTGGATTTCCTTTCCATTCAGATATGGCAAGTGTCGAAAATCCAACGATAAACAAAATGAGCATCGATACAAAAAACATTCTTCCTTGTTTACGATTTCCAACCATTCTTCCGTATACAAACGGAAATGCCATTGGAATTAACATTTGTAGCATCATTTGCAGCACATTACTAATCATATTTGGATTTTCAAAAGGATGTGCTGAAACTGTTCCAAAAAAACCGCCGCCATTATCTCCAAGTTCTTTAATAGCTAGTAAAGACGCTACTGGCCCGCGAGGAATTACCTGCTCCGCCCCTTCTAACGTTTTTGCGATAATTGTAGAATCTAACGTCTGCGGTGTTCCTAGTGCTAGAAAAATGAGTGAAGCTACAAATGAAATTGGTAACAATACCCTTACAATAGATTGAACAAAATCAACAAAGAAGTTCCCTACTTTTTTACCTGCTAACACACGAATAAACGTAATCCCAATCGCTATTGAAGTTGCAGGTGCTGCAAACATCATAAACGTTACTCCAGCCATTTGAGAGAAATACGATAAATTGCTTTCGCCCCCATAATGTTGTAGATTCGCATTTGTCATAAACGTAATGGCTGTATGAAACGCTAACGTCGGCTCCATTCCTGGAAAATGATTTGGATTTAACGGTAACATCCCCTGTAATCGAAATATAGAGTACACAACAAGTATAAAAAATAGATTTGTGATGATTAAACAAAACAAATAGCGCTTCCAGCCTTGACTATAGCCCTTAATGCCCGCAATTTTAAACAAAATTTTTTCTAGTGGACCAAATACCTTTTGAAATGGTCCCTTTTGCTGAAAAACATTATATATATAATCTCCCATTGGTTTTGCGACAACTACAAATAGACAAATTGTAATTAGACTTGTAAGCCAGCTCACTCTTTTCCTCTCCTCTGTTATCTCTACATTTTTTCTCCATTACATATAGAAATAAGTTATAATGTATTTTTTTACCATAAGAAGAATAAAAGAAAACACTAGGCTGCACCTAGTGTTTTTTACACACAAGTCCCCCCTCTCAAAACGCTGACGAGGTTAGCTGTCGGATTCGGACCTTGAGAGTAGCCCTACCTAAAAAGGATTCACCCCGAGTGACAAAGCACAAAATTGGTTCCCCCGCTCCTAAGTGGATTAAGCGATATTCGGCTGTAAAATTTTTCATTTGTCTGTTAATATACTCTTCTAAACTCTTATTGTAAAGAGAGAAAATATAAAAAAAGAAAACCTCCCTAAATGAAAGGTTTCCTTCTACACATTAATAACAATAAACCGCCACTACAAAAATAAGTGCGATATACAAACAAAGCGGACTGTATAACCACGAATCATACATCGAAAATTTTGTCCCCTTTACTTTCTTAAAAAAACCAACATATTTCATATCACCAATTGCACGTAAAAAGAAAATTCCCGCTAAAGCGATACATCCCCATTTTGTATAACGACTTGGATTCCAGAAAGACAAATATTCACTTTGTGCTAATAGAATCATAGCAAAACATAGAATGGCAAGCGCCACTGCAAAAGTCCCTATTTTCCGCGGAACAAAAGCATATTCGCCACTGTCTTTTTTCATCGGAAGAACAACCTTGCTCCCCCAAGATCCACCACATCCCCAATACATATGAATGAGACTGATGAACACAAGTATGCTTGCACCTACAATGATGAAAAATGCTGCCATTGTATCTTCCTCCTACTTGTACATATGAAAAATCAAATTTTCTCCTTCATAGTTTCGCTTACTTTTAGTAACTTCCTTTCATGTATAACCTATACAAGGTAATCATCCATATATATCCATTTTATTTTTTGACCTATAAGTCACAACTATATAAAATACAATATGACATGACCGCTACTTACATTCTCATTTTGTTTTAAACCTTGCATGTGGTAGAAAAAGGCCCTGACCGTTTTTATGCGCGGCCAGATGCTCTCGTCATTCTAAAAAAAAGGGGCTTTTATGTCGTTTTTTTAACTTTTATATATAATGAAAAACTTTTCCTCATAGCTTACGAATAGGACTAATAAGTGCAATAATAACTTCAATTATCTTTGCAACTGACGCCAATGCAAATACTGCAACTGGATTATAACCAGAAATGATCCCACCTACTAAAGCTCCTAATGGCATAGCTAGACGAGTAAGTACTCGTGAGAAGCCAAGAACCCTTCCTTGTATATCAGCGGGCACTGTTTCTTGCCGGATTGATGCTACGATCGTGTTCCAAGCTATATTACAAATCATTGCAACACCAAAGGCAATACCGGGTGCTAGCCAATATTCACTCCAGATTGCATAGGTTAAGCCAATCGCACCTATGCCCAGAAGAACAGGGATAAGAATCCCACGTCGAAAGTACCTTTCGAGCGGAACTGCAATAATGCTCCCTAAAAGTCCCCCAACTCCAATTAAAGTGTAGTTAAGACCGCTTTGCTCAGCAGATAAGTGTAATGTTGAAAGCAAATAATACATGAACACGCCCAGTACGCTACTTGCCCCAAAGTTGCCAACCATAGCTTGGAGAGATAAAGCAAGGTTAAGCCGGTTATTCGTCAGCCATTTCAGTCCCTCTTTCAGATCTCTCGCTATGCCTTGCATTACATTACCTTCTCTAACGACGGCCTTATTTCCCCCTAATTCAGGTAAGAGGAATACTGCGATTAAAGTAGCGGCAAAGGAGAAGACATTTAACCAAAGCGCGTTAAATCCTCCTATTATGGCAATTGTCATTCCTGCCAATGTTGGTCCTGCTAAACTAGCAATCTGATTAATCATTTGATATGCCGAATTCGCTTTTGTTAACTTTTGACCCGCAATATACGGAATTGCTGTAACAGTAGCTACATCAAATAACATAGATAAGACAGCTAACATAAAAGAAATAACGTATAGATGCCAAATCTGGAGTACCTCTAGAAAATTTAAAATAGGAACTAGTCCGACCAAGACCATACATCCTAAATCAGCTGTCCACATCAACTTCCTTCGATTCCAGCGATCTACCATTACGCCAACTATTGGTCCGAATAAAACAATAGGTAAGACACTAGTAGCAAAAAGTGAACTCATAACTACTACGGAACCAGTTAACTCATAAGCAATCCAAGGAAGAGCAAAAGTATAAAGGGCGTCACCGAGTCTGGAAATTAGTAAACTAGAAACAAAAAACATATAGGAATTAGATAAATATGTAATTTTATTCAACTCTTTTTTACTAGTTTCATTCGGAGTCATCGATGAGTTGAACTTTGTCTCCTTTTTCAAGGACAATTCTAGACCCTCCTTTCAGTAAATAAAGTGAAACTTTAATCAGTGGGGGTTTTCTTCATCCCCCACTGATTATTAGTTGAACCAATCGGGCTTTTACGGGCAGTTTATCTCCCGCCTAACTTCTTTGCTTTTGCTGAATTTTGAGGCGGGAGTATTACTGCCCGTTAATGCGGGATAGATGTTTTAAATATCATTATTTAAACAAGAACCGCGAGATATTTCTGAATTTTACAAACTCTATTTTTAGTTTAACATAATTCTGAATGAAGCCCCTCACTTCAAATATATAAAGAGAGTAGCCGAACGGTATGTGGCAAAGGAATTTTAGAATATAAAATTACTATTTTCCGTGCAAAAAAAGGAGTCCTTCCCTAAATCAACGAATTTGTTGCTTGCAACCTAAAACAAAAAATGACTGAAGGTGACTGGATGGTAATTTATATCGCGCTGTTACGAGGCATTAACGTAAGTGGACATAACAAAATTAAGATGGCTGAATTGAGACGTACCTTGGAAACGATGGGCCTTAGCCAGGTGCAAACGTATATTCAAACCGGCAATGTCCTTTTCAAATCGGAGGAGAGCCCAGCGCCGCTTCGCCTTCGAATCGAGGATGCGATCAGAATAAATTTTGGCATTTCAATCACCGTTATTTTAAGAACAGCCGAGGAACTAGAGCGGATCATCGCAAATTGCCCATATGTAGATGTCTCTTTAGCAAAAGGCGCAAGTATTCATGTTTCAATATTGACAGAAGCACCTCCGCAGAAGATAGTCGATCGATTGGCAAACAGTGAACGTAATAACGATGAATACCATATAGACGGACGTGTAATTTACTTCTTGTTTCGTCAAAGCATCTTGGATTCCAAGTTGGCAAAAAATATGCAAAGTCTTGGCAATACAGCAACAACGCGTAACTGGAATACAATCAACAAAGTAGCGGCGTTAGTAAAAGCAATGCAAGTTTGACGTGAATAAACATGTTCGATTTTCGTAGTCAAAGCCCTATAGGTAATCTATAGGGTCTACATTATTTTTGACATATAATACTCATCATTGAATTCATCATTAATGATAAGGGAATGACGTTTTATTCCTTCAATTTCAAACCCTGACTTTTTATACAAGGCTATTCCCGCTTCATTATGTACCATTACTGTCAATTCTAATCTATGAATACGATTATCTTTTGCCCATTCTTCTAAAGCTTTAAAAAGATGTGTACCAACCCCTTGACCATGATAAGAAGCTAAAATCCCCGTGACAACATAAGCACTATGCCTGCATCTATTGAAGTTTTCTCTATAGGCACCAACATATCCAACTAAAACATCATTTTTTTCAGCAACCAAAATAGTTGAACTTTTATTCTCTAAAATGTCTTGAATTTGCTTTTCTTGTTCGTCTATGGTGATATTTCGTTCATTTGGCTCTAACATCATGAATTCAGTCTCTTCATCTAATCGCTTACAAAGTAAAAGAAAATTTTCTGCATCTGCTATTTTAATGCTTCGAATTTGTATATTTTCCATTTTTTAAGCAACCTTCTCTCCCCTATTTTTCTGGATCAATGATTCAATTAAAATCAACTTTTTCATAAAGTGAAACTATAATCAGCCCTCACCAATCGGGCTTTTACGGGCAGTTTATCTCCCACCTAACTTCTTAAGAAAGGCCGGAAGCGGCTCGCTCAGAATCGCAGGACGCCCACGCACAGGGCGGAGAGGCGCTTTCTGCCTCGTCCGAGGGGGCGAAACGACCGGAGATTCTAGCCGCTAGAGCTGGACAACAAAGAAATGTGGAAGTGGCTCGCCCAGAATGTGAGGGGGATGGAGCTTCTGACGTAGAGGTGTTTTTTACCTCGTAGGAAGAAGCGAAGCCACCGAACATTCTATCCACTGGAACTGGACAATGCTTTCGCCGAATTTTGAGGTGGGAGTATTACTGCCCACGAATAGCGGGATAAATATCAATATAGGTAAAATCGAGTGTTCTTTATCAAAAAACTACATATAAAATTTGGATTACTATTATTCAAGAATACGGAACTCAATGCATTTAATAAACTTATTAGTCTGAAAAGTCTGTCACAAAATATTCAAATATTAATTCTTGTTAATTAAATATAGGTTCGTTTATTATAATAGTTGAGACTCCACCAAATAATGGAAAACGATAGTAAGAATCTGGTATACAGAGCGCATTTTTTCAACATATAAGTCACTGCTATGCAGAACACAACATGTCCTGTACTCGCTTGCTCCCTTTGTTTTAAACCTCGCATTTGGCAGAAAAAGGCCTTAAACGCTTCTATGCACGGCCAGATGCCCTCGTCCTCTCTTAAAAAAAGGGGTTTTTATGTCGATTTTTTAATTTGTATTTATATAGATTGGTAAAAAGTAGTTTACTATGATACTTGTTTTTCAAACCTGATTATAAAGAGCAATTCAATGATACCATTCGGAATATGAATAAACACTACAAAATAGCATTTCTCACATATGCCAGTATATATTTTTGTTCAGTCATTACTGCCATATGGTTCATTATTCGATCCATCTTTTATTTATTAACATCTATAGAATCTTTTACTTGGGGAAATGCAAAAGGTTTGTTCATTGTAATCATTATAGTTTTAATTAGGACCATAATTGTCTTCGCACTAAAATTCAAAAAGTCTGGAGGAACAAAGCATGACAACAAAACACCCTATTCTTCAAGTACAGGGAATAAAAAAAAATTATGAAACAGAAGCAGGAATCATCCATATTTTAAAAGGAATTGATACACAATTTTACCGAGGAGAAGTGGTTAGTATTATAGGTCCTAGTGGGAGTGGAAAATCTACATTACTCGGAATATTAGGATCATTAGACACCCCAAGCGAAGGACGCATTATGATTGAACAACAGGATATTACATCCCTATCTGAAGAAAATTTAGCGGATTTTCGTGCAAAAAAAATTGGGTTTGTTTTTCAATCGTATAATTTAGTGACAACGATGACAGCCGAGGAAAATGTCATGATGGCACTTATGTGCGCTGGGATGAAGAGTCGAAAAGAAATGATACAAAAGGCAAGAGAGATGCTCGATCTTGTTGGGATGAAAGAGCGTTATCATCATTTACCAAACCAGCTATCAGGAGGGCAGCAGCAACGCGTTGCAATTGCCCGTGCATTAGTAAACAACCCCGCTATTGTTATTGCAGATGAACCTACTGGTAATTTAGATACGAAAACGGGACAAACTATTTTGGATTTAATCTTTCAACTACGTGATCAACTTAACATGACTTTTATTATCGCTACACATGATTCTTATGTGGCAAAGCTTTCAGATCGTATTTTACAAATGGAAGATGGATTGTTAATGCAAGAAAACGTGAGTAATCATACAACTCCAAAAGAGGGTGGAACAACGTCATGTTACTAAAATCGGCATTACGTAGTTTAGTACGAAATCGTTTGAGAACCCTCTTTACTATGTTCAGTATTGTAATTGGGGTAGCTAGCTTTTTCTCAATGTCACTGTTAGTCGAATTAGTTCCTCGTTCTATTCACGAATCCTCTAAAATTCTTTTAGGAGGAGACGTAGCGATTCAATCTTATTTAAACCCTGTTAACCGTGATACATTAATCTCTTCTGTTCCTAAAGAAGAACAAAAAGCACTTACAACTTCTTTATTAGGTCAGAGTATGGTAAAGTCTGATAAAAAAACAACAAGCTTAATAATAAAGGGTATAGAACCAAAGCAATATCCGCTGTATGGAGATAAACAGTTTCCGAATGTTCGTAATTTACAAGAGAATGAAGTGCTTTTATCCAAAAGTACTGCGGATCGTTTACAAGTGAAAGTCGGAGATAATGTGGAGATTCCGAATCGTTCTACTGGAGCGCTGTCTTCTTATAAAATTCGCGGACTCGTCGAAGGTATTCAAGAATCTTACGGTGATGCTTCTATCTTTGGAACAGTTTATCTACATTTAAATCAAGCACAACAACTTTTAAATGTACCAGCAAATACAATTAATGAAGCTTTAATTGTATTGCATGATAAAGTGAACGTTTCTACTTTTAAAAGTAAAGTGCAAGAACAATTCCCACAAAGCAGTGTAATCGACATTCGTGATAAAGAATTAGAAAAACAAAAAGATTTGCATATGTTACTGCCATTTCTTCAACTATTTAGCATATTAGCTCTTGGAATCGCGGCAATCACAACTTCAAATACAATGAAAGTAATCATTGCCACGCGCACACATGATATCGCTGTTATGAAATCAGTAGGAATGAAAACGCGATCTATCGTCCGATATTTTTTGCTAGAAGCATTCTGGTTAGCAATCCTCGGAACAACTGGTGGGATTGTAATTGGATTATTAGTGAGTAGTTGGCTCACCTCATATTTATCAAGTGTACTTTCCTTACCTCTTACGTGGGGAATGTCATGGTCTGTTGTTGGTACTACAATCATCGTTGGATTTGTCGTAACCTTTTTAGCATCATGGATACCAGTAAAAAGTGGAATGCGTGTGTCACCTCTGCAAATGTTACGGGATACAGAGAATACGAATGTAAATTATTCATTACCTTTTAGAAAAAAACTTCAACTTTTTATTTTAGTTTGTAGTATTCTTTCTATTTATGTTTACAAAGTAGCATTTACAACCGGTGCAAATGGTAGTTTTATATTTAAATGGATTCTTGCTTTCCTACTTACAACAGGAGTCATGTTACTCATTTTTGCTTTCGTTCGTTCGATTGGATTTATATACGCTTTATTATTCCGAATGATTGGGGCTATGAAAAATAGGATGCCACAAGGTCTTTTTCTTGCTTTACACAATATAGCTGCTACGAATAAGCGAAATGGATTATTAGCAGTTACCTTAACGATAGGTGTCGTTTCTGTTGTTTCTAGCCATGTATTTGCTGATAACTTAATTGAATCTGTTCAAGGACAATTAGAAAAAGAAGCAATGGGAAATCTTCTAATTACAAGTTCAGTGAACGATGAAGAAAAAGTGGAAAAACAGCTTAAATCGATGAAGGAAATAAAAGCATGGAAAAAGGGCTATCAACTAGATGGAAGACTCCAAAATATTAATGGAGAAGAAGCGACATCTAAATTCACGCAAAAAGTAAAAGAAGATAAATTTTTTAGTTCAACTAAAATTTCAGTAGAAGGTATAGATACTTCTCTTACCTCCAAAGCATATACCATATCTGAAGGACGTGATTTAACTCCAGCAGATGCAAATGAAAAAAAAGCAATCCTGTTGGATAGTTATAAAAAGTTAGGGGTAAAAACAGGTGATAAAGTTGATATTCAAATAGGAAATGAATTGGTGAATTGTGAAATTGTAGGGTTCTTTCAATCAGGTATTGTAAAAACAGTAGGTATTCGTATTCCAACAAAAACATTAACTACATACGGAAAGCCAAACCGCATTACCTATTCAATAGATAGCGATCCGAAGCAAACGAATGTCATTCTAACAGATTTAAACAACAAACTTCCAAATTCAGCAATGGCTTACTCCATTTCCGCTACAGCGATCGATAGTCTACAATATATTATTCGTATGCAAAGTGCTTTCTTTTCTATCGTAGCCTTATTTGCATTCTTAACTGCGGTTCTGACAATTGGCAATCAAGTGGTCATTCGCTTACTTCAACAAACACGAGATGTTGCCATTATAAAGACGGTTGGTATGTCTTCGGGCAATTTAATGAAATCCATTTTATTAGAAAACACAGTCATTTCCTTATCAGCCGGATTCGTTGGGGCTGGAATTGCTTTAGCTTTTTCAGGGGTTGTTTTACGATTCTTATTCCAAATGCCAATGAAAATTGATATAACTTGGTCTATTTTGGGCATCTTGTTATCTGTTATCACAACAGCGATTGTTGTGTGGATCGCAGCAAAACAATCCTTATCAGCTAAACCAATTCAGCTATTACAAAGTAAATAAAAATTTATAAAGCCTTATCTAACGAAGAAAAAACATAGTTTGACCAATTCGATCAAGCTACGTTTTTTCTTCTTTTTATGTTTCTTACATTAAAAAAACAAAAAAACAATATATTTAGTAACATCTATTAAATTGATATGTAGGACATCCTCTTATATTCGTTTTTATTCGAAACACGCCACCAGCACTTGCATCTGTACTATGCATTTTGGCTGTCGTAATGTATAGCTCGTTTAAGTCCCTTCCGCCAAATGTGCAAGAGGTTACATTTAAAACAGGGATAGAAATACTTAGCAGTTGTTCCCCATTCATCGGATTCCACCTCGACACTTTTGAACCGCCCCAGTGAGCAATCCACAACATTCCTTCTTCATCAATTGTCATGCCATCAGGAAGTCCTTCTTCTTTTTGTATGACAACAACATCTTGCGGATTTTCAATATAGCCTGTGCAAATATCATAATCAAAACGAACTACTTTTCTTGTCGGTGTATCTATGAAATACATATACTTATGGTTTGGTGACCACGCCAATCCATTAGAAGTACTTACATGTTCTACTTTCTTTTTTACAGTCAAATCGGTATCTAAACAATAAAGAGCTCCCTTTCCATCAATCCCAACAGCGTCTGTAGTACCCGCCCAAAAACGACCCGCTGGATCACATTTTCCATCATTAAAACGATTTTCTTGCAAATGACTTTCAGGGTCACAAATAGCCCTCAGTTCTTCTGTATCCGGATTTAAGAAATAAAAGCCATTCTCTAAAGTAAGAATCATTTCACCAGATTCACTAGGAACCACTGATCCTACCATCTGTCCAAGAAAGATTGCCTTACCTTCATTTGTAATTGGATTATAGATATGAACCTTCTTCTCCAATATATCGACCCAATACAATAACTGCTTTTTACTATCCCAGCAAGGCCCTTCTCCAAGAGTAGCCTTCGCATCAATGACTAGTTCTAATTCACCTAACACATTACCCCTCCTTTTTTAGTAATATTTTGTCTTTTTATAATGACATGTACTTGTTTTAATGAAGAGTTAAACAAATTGTATTTTTCATTTCAGGGTAGGTCCATTTTTAATGCGTAAAACGGATCAGTTTTCATTATAAATCTATACGATTATTAGTCAAAATATCCCTCTTATGCTTTAGATACAGTCCCAATATCAGAGAGAATCATTTCGACAGTTTCGTCTACTGACATGGTTTCGGAAATAATTTTCTCATTTGGCAAATCTAAAAAATCGTTATCAGTATACCAAGCTGTTAGTTCAGATTCACCAAAATCAGCTGCGTTAGGCTTGGTTTTATGTCGCGCTATTGTTTCTTTGAGGGAAATGTCATAGTAATAGACGTAACTTTCTTCAAATGTCTCAATTAGTTCCATAAGCATAGTTTTGTACTTACGAGTGCTTAGAATGCCTTCTACAATTACATAGTTCATTTTACCGTTACCGTACAGTGCGATTTGTTTGATGAGTTCAACAGACAAGTTTCCGATATTATCTTTTACACGAAGCATATCTCTACGAACCACATCTTGTGGAACCAATAGCGTTCCTTCTAGAAGTAGCTGTAGTTGCCCTGCTACCGTGCTTTTTCCTGACCCTGAGTTTCCACGAATAATGACTAAAGTAGTTTTCATGCGCCCTTTCCTTTCAAAGAATATTCTGTTTTTTATAATAACATGAAGTAGCCTTATGTATGAATTAGTAGCCCATATTCTTATATAAATTCATTGTAGCTACTCAGCCATACATTTCATTGAGAAGTTTTCAGCATATAAATTGCTGCCATGAAGACACAAATGGCTATGCATCTTGCTGCCTTTCTTTGTTTTCATACTTTGCACGTGGCAGAAATAGGCACTGACCGCTCCAAAACATGGCCAGTCCCTCTCGACCATTTAAAAAAAGTGCTTTTCTTCCTTTTTTATAGAGTGACTGAGTAGTTACTATAAAACGATAAAAATCCCCTTCAAAGCTGAAGGAGATCCCTTATCCACATAATTAATTCTAGCTGATAAGACGCGTAATTCTCTTCTTCTTCCACGACAACCTGTAATATCCGTATTGCAGAAGCAAACTCACAATAAACGCAGCTGGATATCCTACCCATATTCCTTTTATTCCAAGGCTCGTATGATACGATAGGAAATAGGCTACTGGAACTTCTACAAGCCAAATCGCTATAACCGCAAAAATAGTCGGCCACAATACAGTTCCGCTCGCTCTCATTGTCGCCCCAATAATTTGCGCATGACCGAAAATTAAGTAACTCCATAACGTAATCATAATGAGGCTATGCGCAATATCAATCGTATTCTGACTCGTTAAAAAGAGTGCTAAAATTTGTTTTGAAAACAAATAAATAAAAGAGATTAATATTCCACCAATTACATAGTTCATAACAAGTCCCGCTTGGATTACTTTTTGCAGACGATCAAATTGATTCGCTCCAATGGACTGCGCTGCAAATATGGAAACGGTAATCCCAAGGCTCACTGCTGGCATCTGTACATAACTTGCCACTTGATTCACTACTCCATACGCTGCCGTTGCATCTGATCCAAAGCGATTTACAAACGAAATAACGGCAATCTCCGATAATGAAACGAGTATCATATTAATACTTGCTGGAATCCCAAGACGTAATAATAGTTTTAACAACTCCCCATCCATGCGAAGATACTTTCGAACTGTTGCATCAAATTGCAATGGATGTTTCGTTTTTCTTAAATAAACTAACAGAATAATAAATGTAACAATTGTTGATATAACAGAAGCATACGCTGCGCCGTATACACCAAGTTTCGGTAAGCCGAACCAACCAAAAATAAGAATAGGTAATAATGCCATATTTAGTCCTGTACTTACAATTAAAAAATAAAACGGTGTTTTTGAGTCCCCTGCTCCGCGCATAAATGTTGTATATGCAAAATACAAAAATAGCACTGGCATGGAAATAAATAAAATTCGTGCATAATGAACACTTATATCAATGATATTTTCTGGCGTACCAACGAGTCGCATAATATCCATCGCGAACATACTACCCACTACCGCTAAGACAGCTCCAAGTACAAACGTAAATGTCAACGTTGTACCGACAATTGCCTTTAAGCGGTCTTCATTACGAGCCCCAAAAGCCTGACCAATTAAAATCGAGCTACCAGAACCAATCCCAATTACAAATGAAATGAGTAGAAAAAATAACGGAAAGAAAGCCGAAATAGCAGCTAATTCAATCATACCAAGCCAACGCCCTACCACTACCATACCAAACAACTGTCCAAGTGACTGCAATACATTACTTAACAGTAAAGGAATAAGAAACATAGCCATAGAACGCCATATTGGTTTACTTTCTGTTCCTTCTTCAGTTATTTTCAAGTTTCATAACCCCTTTTATCGAGAGATTTCGCGGTTATATCCTCGCTCTCCATATGGCTGCAATTTCTCTAACCACTTCTCTTCTAGTTTCTTTAATTCTTCTTTTTCATTAAAATATCCCGTTTCTTTCTTTTTCAACACTTCTAATATTTCAAATTCAAAAGCATCTGTCCCGTATTCCTTCCAATCATCTTGCAATGCCTTATTCGTATGAGAACCCATATTAAGTAAAAGACGCCTTCCACTCATCGTTTTGAAATTTCTTGTACTCTCTACATACACTTTTTCGTTCTTTGTATTTCGAATGCAATAAATACCCCCTTCAATTTCGGTTTCTTTATACAGTTGTTTTAATTCTTTTTTTCTATCCAATTTCCTTTCTCCTTTCATTTTATCTATATATATCTTTTCGCCATCTAAGTCACTGCTATGGCTAATTCAACATGAAAGCTACTTGCTTGCTCCTTTTGTTTTAAACCTGACATGTGGTAGAAAAAAGCCCTGACCGCTTCTATGCATGGCCAGATGCTCTCGTCCGTCTAAAAAGAAAGAGGGTTTTTATATCGATTTTTTAACGTATTTCCGAAAGAAGTCCCCATATTCAAGCGCGTGACGGGTAAGAGCCCAGTGGTAAGGTGGGGATGAATTTCGGTTAGGCATAGCCTAACTGATTTGTAAGAGCTTCCAATTGTTCGTATGGTGTATACGTTCTATATCCAATATCTTCACTTGTTTATAAGATTTGGTAGAATTTCGTATATATTGTCCATGTATATCTTGTACGTATACCATTTTGCCTGTAAATCCTGTCACAAATCCTATTTGACCAAATACTTTCACTTTATCCCCCAAATAGATTCCATCTATATGTGGTGTATTTTTATTATTCCGTTTTGCACTTGTATTCTTTGTTTTTCTTCCTTTTCTTGCGCTTGCTTCATGTAGGTAACGTTTTTTCTTTCTAAATTGCTTGATGCGAAATTCACCACTTTGATCATATTCTTGCAAATGTTTGGGACCTGTAATCGCAATTGCGTCATTTATATGTGTTTTGGGTAAACCTAATTCTTTTCGCTTCAGTGTCGTGTAACTGCCATACGTAATCTCACAATCTAAACGATTCATAATTTGTAACCGCAATATATTCATAAAGGCTGTTTCTTTATATTGTTTTGGCTTCTTAAAAACATGTTTGATTTTTCCTTGATGAAATTTTTGATGACACTCTTCGTGTACAGTTACGAGGTTATCCGCCATATCCGAACCACCATTACATCGTTCGATGATATGATGCGTATGCAAAATGCCTCCTTGTTTCTTACAAATTTGGCAGGTGTAATCGTCTCTCGCAAATACATAATACCTCGTATTCCAAAATCCAAAGGCATCTCCTTGTTGATATTCGGTTCCTTGTATGTCAGGATTTTTTAGCCTTTGCGCATCAAATTTCCCTACTTCAACAATCACTTTTGGTGAAGGTAAGAGTGACTTAAACATTTCAATCCAATGAATTTGGTTATCCACTTTGCTTTGAATCGACGGAGGTAACCATCCTTTTTTCTTTTTCCGATTGAGAAAACGTGCTTTGCGATACCTTGCTTTTCGCTGCCTTCTACCCCTGCGTAATGCAGCTCTCAGTATAAGGTTATCTTTGACGTCTTGACGCAACTGGGTGGTTCCTTTTGCTAGAACTTTGTCTTCTGTAGTAATTGCAATGCCGATATGCTTTGCACCACTATCAACACCAATTGTAACGGGTTGCACCGCTTCACCTGTGGCATATTGCAATTGAATTGTAAACGGAGTGTATCCAATAATCTTTGCTTTTCCTCGTTTGAGAAGAAGCCGTGCTTTACGAGGACTACAGGGCATCAGCGGTTCTCCCCTTAAATTTTTGACAAATACACGCATGTTTTGTCCCTCCTAAGAGTTTGTTTCCCTTCGCCAATGTTTGTAGGTGCCCTCAACTTCTTATAAAAGAAGGCTTGTGGTTGACTGTTCCTTCCCAATCAGAACTGTTACAGAGCCACCATAGAGCCAAAAACTAGGGAATCATTCTTGGGTATGCAACCTACGAACGGAGTCTCTCAAAGACTAAGGCTAGACAACCAGGGCTTTTTTCAAGCCCCCACTTCAAAACGTGTTAGCGTTTAAGTGGTGGGTAGTTGACTTTGTAATTATCTGCATTGTTCTCTATAACTTTACCCAGTACTGACTTCCATCTAATGTTCTGTCAAGGAAACCATATTCAATTAAATATCTTCTTAACGTGACATAATCAGGATATACATGTTCTAAAATCTCATTAACTTCTTTTTCTGTATACTTTTGATTTCTATCAAACTTTTTCACTAAATGTTTCAAAATAATGAGCTTTCGCTTTTGTTTCTTCGGAAAATTAGAAAGCGGTCCGTCTAATCCTTCTGTAAAATGCAATTTTAATACTTCTTCATTCTCCCCCTCTGTGATGTTATACCGCTGATCAACCATCGTAGCTGTATGATGAATCGGGAGAAATTTAAGTTGAGTCGTCGCTTTTTCTTCTGACAACTCCATAAGCGCTAGAAACACTTTAGCTTGTTTCATCTTCTCTCTTAATGTAAAACGATGATTCCGAATTGTTGAAGTGCTTCCACCATCCATTTCCTTCACAATTTCTTTATCGTTTAAACCCATATGGAAGAACTGGACCATCTTCTTCTGCAAATCTGTTAAACCTGTTAACTTCTTATCTAACCCTAATAAATAGTCAAACATAGAAGTATGTTCATTTGCGATATGAAGCTGTGTAAACTTCTCCGCTTCATAAAAAATATTCTGTTCTTGATAAATAATACCTTTCACAAATTTTTCTCCGCAAGCTAAACAAACGTATTCTTCAGTGTCCTTCTCAAAAACATATCCTTTTTTCAATTCCTCAATCGTAGCATCCCAAAACCATTCTGAAATATCATTCATACTAAACAATCCCCTAAAAAGTTTATTTTAAAAACAAACAAATTATGATTTAGTTTATTTTTATTTATAATATCATAATAAAAATAAACATTTCAACATATTGTTTATCTATTTCCAAACAAAAATAAATAATGTTTATTTTTACGGATTACGAAGGGGATTTCACATCTCTCTAATAAAACAAGATTTCTATTAACTAGGAATTACTACACCTCAGTAACGAGATAAACAAATTCAATTTATGTTTACATAGGTATACAAAAAACAATAAGAAAAAGGACTAGCCACCATACTCATAGCCATCAAGTTTAAAAAAATGAGTCCGATGCCAAAAGGCATCGGACTCATTTTTTTACGATAGGGAGTAGAAGAACATCATTTTGGGCATACTCAAATAAGACTCCC
>NZ_JAKUFS010000028.1 GCF_022663535.1 Bacillus cereus group sp. BfR-BA-01380
TTTGTATTAACAAACTTACATTACTGCTTTTAGAAGCTCTTGTACGAATGGAAGGATTCCACCTAAGAATTTTAAAACTGCCATTGCGATTGCCATTTTATTTCCTCCTCTACTCTATATATCAATTCATCTTTGCTATACAGATTTTTTGTATTAATAAATTTACATTACTGCTTTTAGAAGTTCTGCTACTAATGGAAGGATTCCACCTAAGAATTTTAAAACTGCCATTGCGATTGCCATATGATTTCCTCCTCTACTATATATCAATTTATTTCGCTATAAAGATTGTTTTGTATTAACAAACTTACATTACTGCTTTTAGAAGCTCTTGTACGAATGGAATGATTCCACCTAAGAATTTTAAAACTGCCATTGCGATTGCCATTTGACTTCCTCCTCTTTTTTGTTGTTAAGATGTGATTCATCTTTATACTCTTATTATAGTAAGCGCTTACATTTTTATCAATACATTTTAATATGCAATATTACATATTAAAATGTATTTAAATTCTCTTCCTTGTTTTATTTGGTCATAGAGAGGTATCATCAGTATTTTTTTTTAAAACACGCTAAGGGCCAGTACTAGTATTGTTGTAACTAGAGGAACAATGGTGAACTTGTATGGATGAAAAGCAAATTTACGTTTTGGATAAATATAAATCAGCTGCTACACTCAAGATGCTTAACAATTAAGTCTCTTCGCCCGAAAAAAGCCGATTTTCCCCAAGTTAAGGAAGAATCAGCTTTCATTCGCAATCACACTTAAAACCATAAAGGTAAAAAATAAAAACAATACTATTTCAAAACTTCCAATACCGTTTGCTTCAAGATTTGTACGCCATCTAATATACAAGATCGTTCAAACGTCATGTGAGGATGGTGTAACCCTGGTTTTAAATTTGCTCCTAATCCTAACATAACTGCTTTTAAATGAGGCTTTTTCACCGTATAATAATGAAAATCATCACTTCCCGCTGTGCGAAGCGGTGCGGTGCAGCCCTCTACTCCATATGTTTGCAGAATCCCTTTACGAAGGAACTGTTCCGCTTCTTCTGATACCACCGCTCCAGGTACATAATCGACCCAGTCATAAGAAATCTTTACACCCATTGATTCTGCTGATTGAATAACGTGTTCGATCTTCTTCTTTAACTCTTCCAGCAATCCATTGTTTTCTGCCCGTACATCTAAAGCAAAATGAGCGTTCCCCGGAATGATATTTAAACTTTCACCGCCAGCTTGGCACCTCGTCATTTTAACGGAATAAGAATATTGCGGCGAAAACCATATATTTTTTAATCCCATATTAATCATCGTAACGACATCAATTGCGTTCGTACCTTGATGTGGCCGTGCACCATGAGCGTCCGTTCCAACTATGTGAGCTTCTAAAAAATCAGCAGCCCCGTGCCGGATAGATGGTGCCGCTTGCTTCAATGACAATTCCTCTATTGGTCGTAAGTGAATACCAAATAGGAAATCGACGTCATCCACAACACCTTTCTCCACCATTTTCAGAGCTCCGCTTCCCTTTTCTTCTGCAGGCTGGAAAATAAATCGAACTGTTCCTGTTTTCCAATCCGCCTGTTTTAACTGTAAAATGAGCCCCATCACAATCGTCATATGCGCATCATGACCGCATGAATGATTTGCTTTAAACTCTCCATCTACTTCTTGCCATAATGCGTCCATATCACCGCGAACCGCGACAACTGGTTTCCCGCTCCCCATTTCTGCGATTACACCAGGACAATCATCAAACGTTTTACAAGAAACGCCTTCTTCATCTAAAAACTTCGTAATATAGGCAGTCGTATTATATTCTTTCCAGCTCACTTCAGGATTCTCATGTAAATGTTGAAAAATCTCGCTTAACCGATCCTGCAAATCTATTTTTTTCACCGTTGTGCTCTCCCTTCTCACATCGCAGCCATTTATTCATAACAATCATGTTTCCCAAAAACATATTCAATATTCTTGTAAATGTCAAGAAACAAACACTGATAATTCACAATTATCCACACGTTTCTTTTGAAATATAATATGAGAAAACACCGGAAGAAAAAATCACATCAGCTATCTCAAATTCATAAAAACACTGTAAACAGAAAGGGGCCTTTTCAATGAAAATTACAGCTATTCAAAGTTGCCCCATTATCTTTGCATCACGCCGAGCAACTCTTATCCGTACAAGATGATGTCATTGAAGCACTAGAAAACAAAGAAAACTTGCAGCCTCTTACATTAGATGAATTTTAAAATATATTAAACGGAAATGGTTTCATGATCGGTACATTTGTAGACGAACAACTCATTGCCTTTCGGGCACTCTTAGTTCCACCGCTTGATGAAGAGCATTTAGGATTGGATATTGGCTTAACAGCTGAAGAATTAGAACGGGTCATCTATCAAGAAGTCTCAAATGTTCATCCAACTTACCAAGGAAACGGGCTTCAAAAAATATTAGCGAAAGTGATTATGGAGCAATTAAAACAGTCTGATCACAACTATGAGTATGTTTGCTGCACCGTTGCGCCGTTTAATATTCCTAGTTTAAATGACAAATTTGCACAAGGGATGGAAGTTGCTGCGCTGAAAGAAAAATATAGCGATCGATTGCAATATGTGTTTGTGAAAGAGTTGCAGAATGAAAGACAGAAAGAATGGGTGAATATAGAAAAGCTTCTCATGAGTGATATCGCTAGGCAGCAAAGGTTGCTGATGGAAGGGTATCGTGGGTATGAGATGGAGTTTTGTGATGGGGAGTATTGGGTTTGGGTTTGGAAATAGGGCAATAGCTACTACTTCCTGATACTTGACTGATTTTACAATTTTGTTCATTTGGCTTGAATTAGGGAAGAACTAAGCATTTGATAAACGAATAGAACAAATGCTTAATTCAGCGTGTCAGAGATTAAATTGTACAACAGTTGAGCTGTTGAGCAGCGCATAAAAAAGACCTCAACCAAGAATCGATTGAGGTCGAAATATTAGTAAACTAAGTCATTTTTTAATCCTTATTAAATTGTATTTGAATAATAGCGTTATTCCTAAGTTCATTAGAAAATGCACAACAAATGGTACTAAAATATTGTTTGTTTCAAAATATATCCAACCAAAAGTCAAACTTGGAACACTTATATTTATTAGCATTATAGGCTTTTTGAAGTATTGAATATGAAAACCTAAGAATAATAAGGTAGTTGTTATAATTGCAATCCATTGGTTCTCTATAAATATGAAAAGCAAATTTTGAATAATTCCTCTAAACAAAAGTTCTTCAAATAACGCTCCTAAAAACATAAAGGCAAAAATACTTAACAGTGAATAGTTTTGATAACTCTTGTTTGTATCGTCAATGTATTTCGAGGGAATGTAAAGCGTTAAAATTACACCAAATAAAAGTAGAGCAAACGAAGCAATAAATATATTCATTATCATTCTGATTGGTTTATCGAATGATAGGACATTTTGAATTGTGAGTACATCATGAACCATAAGAATAAAAATGACAGCCATGCAAATGAATGTAAAGGAAGAGAATACTAAAACAGCATCTTTGGGGTTGAAATCCTTTTTTGTTTTCTCGGTTTTGTCTTTCATATTTTTCATATCTTACCTTCTTTCTTGTAACCTTAGAATAATCAAAATACCTTATATTACCATAGTATCAGAAGGTATAATATCTACAAATAATTATTTAAAAGCAACAATATTTTAGAAAATAGCTAAAAGAAAAAGAGAGCACTTTCGCTCCCTCCTTTCTATAACTTCGAGCAGTTCCTTAAATAATACTGATAAAATAATTCATCGGACCAACCCATTCGATGCTTTAGCTCAGTTAAATATGCTAATAGAATAAAGGGACCATCTGAATTTAGCTCAAAAGAAACTCCTCTTTCTTGTAGATCATTTGCTAACGGAGTGATCATTTCCATATTTCCACTACGATAAATTTCCTCACCAGCAGTAGAAACTTCCTTCGCAAATTTTAATAGACCTCTTTCATGCAATTTCGCTTTTTGTGACTCATAAATACCATACGCACAGCTGAATAGTACATCGATGTCCTTCACCGTAAGTGTTTCTTTCCCAATAAATAAATTTTGTGTTTCTGTTTCGAACATCCGAATAATTGGAATGTCCTCCTTTTTTTCCTTCAAAGCATGCAAAATACTCATGTAATACCATGATTGGTCACGTTTTCCACGATTAAAACGTGACCATACTTGATCGTCTTCTTTTTCTACGTCCTCTTGAATAGACCGTAAGTTATGTAATTTATCTACGATGATTAAAGTAATCTCTTCATTCGAACGGTGCGTGAGAGATAGAATAGTATGTTTTTTTCGCTCTTCCCATGACAATGATTTATCTGGTTCTGAAGCCGCCTGAACCAACCTCAACACTTCTTCGCCAAAATGCTCACACAACTCAGCCTCGGTTGTATTCGTATCTTCTAAAGTGTCGTGCAATAACCCTGCAGCAATCACTTCATCACGCTGCCTTGTTTTCTGTAAAATGAGTGCTACTCCAAATGGATGTATAATGTACGGAATGTTCGTGCCTTTACGCATTTGGCCTTCGTGCTTAATAGCAGCAAACTGCGTCGCTTTCTCAATTAATCTGCTCATTCACTTATCTCCTTTCCATTTATTTATATTCATAACATAAACACCGCTCAGAATAAAATCTTCCGAGCGGTGTTTCCTTCTCCAGCCATATGTTAATTTGCATTTTTTAATCACTAAAGCCCTTCGACTTGACGGGAACCTTCTTCTACAGTTAACACTTCTTTAACTCGGACACGCCCATCCCATGAGAAGTTTGTCCACATTCTTAACAATGTTTCTACTGGACCTCTACTAAATCTTCTCAAGTAATAGTGGCTGGCAACCGCCTGAACGGCATAAATTGCAATCGCTAAAATAATACTCAAAATCATGCCCATCTTACCAAATTGCCCAAGACCATATCCATAAAAAATGGATGTACAAATAACCGTTTGCATTAAATAGTTCGTCAGCGACAGTTTTCCGATATTTTCAAAGACTCCTGTAAACACCCGTTTAGGTGATTTTGTATAAAAATAGGCAAAAAGAAAAATATACCCAAGTGACAACAAATTCTTTCCGAGCATATCACTTACACCTACCCAATCATTTTCAGGCGCTAAGTAAGGCATCAGCTTTAAAACAAGACCGATTGGGATGAATAAAAAAATCCCTTTCACATACAACGAGCGTTCCTTTATCGGATTCGCAAACCAATTTACCTTTGCCGCATACATCCCGAATAAAAATAATGGCGCAGACATAAATGGTAAAAACAAGAAAATAAATAAATAAAACACATCTGGCAAATCTAACGGATCTTCATTCAGTCGATGATCTTTAATTTCTACATAACTTCCACTTCCATAAACCTTCTTCGTTTTTTCAATATAATGGGACATCTTTTCTTTTTCCTTGGCCGTCTTTTCCATATGTCCATATCCCATGAGTGAAGTGAGGACTAATAAAATAATTCCCCAAACTATCAATGTTTTTTTCTTACGGTTTAAAAATAGCAATAGAAACAAACCCATCAATCCGTAAAAGGAAAGAATGTCTCCTTCCCATAAAAAATGGCCGTGTAACAATCCAAGAGCAAAAAGAAATAAAAAGCGTCTCACAAAATAACGTTTTACTTTTACCCCTTTTCGTTCAAGACTTTCCTTCATTTTGATCATTGAATAACCAAATAAAAATGTAAAAATAGGCATGAAACTACCTTCTATTAGAACTTTTACAGCTTTATAAGCTCCTAGATCTGCCGCAGATAACGAATAGAAATTAATTTCATCCTTACCAAATATTCCGTACTGAAAAATCAACATATTAGCCAATAATATGCCCAATAAGCTAAATCCCCTTATACCGTCAACTGTATAAACCCGATATTTATCCATTTTTTATCCCCTTACATGTTTTTGCTACTTTTAATTTACAATTTTAACCTTTCTATTAACGAAACAAGAGATTACCATTTCATAAACCTTTTTTACTTCCGTTCAAGTTCTCGTAATGTTCGTATGCTAATATAGTTATCGAGGTGGATAAGAATGGAAAACAAAAGTATTTTGCTTGTAGACGATGAAAAAGCTATTGTAAAAATGATTGAAATGGTGTTAAGAAAAGAAGGATTCAACCATATCTATACTGCACATACAGCTACAGATGCTTTAGCAATTCTAGAAAAAAATTCAATTGATATGATTGTACTAGATGTTATGCTTCCTGATTATAGTGGATTTGAATTATGCCCAAAAATCCGTGCAATTTCCAATGCTTATATTTTATTCTTAACAGCTAAAGTATCGGATCTTGACGTCTTGACTGGATTTGCAATCGGCGGAGATGATTACGTCACAAAGCCATTTAACCCACTTGAGATTGCTGCGAGAATTAAAGCGCATTTTCGTAGAACTTCATCCGTAGAAATTTCACGAATCCTTAACAAGAAGAAGCAATATAACTTCGGAAGGTTTTTAGTAGATGAAGACAAAGGAGAATTATTTGTGGACGGTCAACCAGTTTCTTGTCCGACCCAAGTATATTTACTTTTATTGTATTTGTGTAAACATCCAAACAAAGTATTCTCAAAATCTGAACTTCTAGAAGCCGTTTGGGGATTTACCCATTACGTAGATGATAATACCGTATCTGTCCATGTAAGACGAATTCGAGAGCGCATTGAAGAAGATCCAAGTCAACCGCAATTTTTATTAACGGTCCGTGGCCTCGGATACAAACTGCTTCAGGAGAAATAATATGAAACCATTACGCAGAAGGTTATTTTTTCACTTTTCTCTTCAATTTATTACGTTATCAATTGGGATGATTTTATTAGTTTTTGCTCTGTTTTTTTTATTTGTTCAACAAATTAGTGGCCAAGAATTAAGACGAAACTTTCAAGACGGAATACTAGATTGTATTACGACCGATACGATAATCGAAAATGGCAAGGCGAAAATTGATAAGAAATGGGAAAAATTGCTTCGTGAAAGACAAATGTGGGCACAAATTGTCAATAATCAAGGACATGTGATTACATCAAGTAATGCGCCTTCCTCCCTGCCTAAATACTATTCTGTAGGCGACATTTTAGAAATAAAAAAAACGAAACATTTTAGTGAATTTACCGTTTTAACTAAAGTTGATAATACATATAAAAAAGACCACATTTTTATGGTTGGATATAAAGATAAGCAACAGGATATTTTGAAAGAGTTTGTTAAAACTTACAGCTTACAAGGTCAGATTTCTGAAACAAATAAAGCTGAACTTGAAGAACAGCTCAAAAAAATAAACGGCACACTTCATATTATTAACAAACAAGGGGATATTATCGAGAATATCGGAAAGCCAATGGATCTAAAAAAATACGATACTTTAGATATTGTTTCAAGAGAAACAGCACCTGGCATTCATTCAACAAAGATGTCTGTTTATAGTGATCCTTCTTCCGATAAGATTTGGATTTTACATACACCAAAAAAGAAAGATAAAAATCAAACACTGTCTATCATGGAAGAATATCTTATTGGTTTTGGTATCGTAGGTGCCATCGTGTTGTTAATAACGATTACCCTTTCTTCTTGGAATGGTTTTCGTTATGGCAGACCACTATTTCTTTTTACAAGTTGGTTGGAAAGAATGGAGAAAGGCAATTATGGTGAGGTATTAACCGAAAAAGAAAGAAAAAAAATCTATCGCAAAAACGGTAAAGTAAGAATGCGTTACCGTTTGTATAAAGAAGTTATCAATGCTTTCTACAAAATGGCGGAAAAACTAGATACATCGGTAAAAGAACGAGCGAAGCTGGAAAAAACACGGGAAGAATGGATGACCGGTATTTCTCATGACCTTCGTACCCCTCTGTCTTCCATCCAAGGATATGGACATTTATTAGAAAGTGGGCATTATGATTGGTCAGCCGAAGAACTAGAAGAAATAGGAAAAACGATTCGTGAAAAAGGAGATTACATGCTTCACCTAATTGAAGATTTTTCACTTACCTTCCAGCTTAAAAATAATGACCTCCTTCTTTCTAAAGAAACATATCAATTGAATGGTCTTCTTGAAATAATTTTCGATAAATTTTCCGATGATCGAACATTGCAAGACTATTGCTTTCACTTTAAACCTATTCATAAACAAGTAGAAATTGAGGCAGATAGAAAATGGTTTGAGCGA
The DNA here is from genome assembly GCF_022663535.1 of Bacillus cereus group sp. BfR-BA-01380. Classification (GTDB taxonomy): domain Bacteria; phylum Bacillota; class Bacilli; order Bacillales; family Bacillaceae_G; genus Bacillus_A; species Bacillus_A cereus_BB. The sequence goes on from NZ_JAKUFS010000028.1 coordinate 8,241, forward strand.
ATGATGGATAACTTGATCTTTAATGCCATTAAACATAATCCTAGCGGAACAACTATCACCATTGGAGCCTATGAATCGCCAAAGGGGCTACAAATCTGTATTGAAGATAACGGTGTTGGCATGGATGAAGAAACACTGGGACAGTTATTTGAACGCTATTACCGTGGAACAAACACCGATGAACAAGTAGAAGGAGTCGGCCTTGGCATGAGTATCGCCAAGCAAATCGCTATCCTCCATGGAGCTACATTAGAAGTACAATCTGAAATTGGAAAGGGAACAAAAGTGAATATATACTTATCAAAAGCTTCCTCGTTATAATGAGGAAGCTTTTCTTTATATATAACAGCTTATAACACGGGCGTATTATAAAGTTCTTTTATTATCAAATAAAGTGTTCACCAAAATTAACCTCTAACAAATCCACCTGCTCCAGCTTTTTCCTTATTGTCCTTTTGCTCGACCTTATAACGATCTCCACCTACAAATAAGGAAACAAGCAAGCCAATAATACCAGCTATTATGGCCAATATAAAACCACGGTGCAATGCGGTTTCTAATGCCCCTCTCAGGAATTCCACTAACTGAGGAGGAATCTGTGTATGATGTTGCATCAAGATTTCTGGTTTTGCTAATTTTTCAATCTGATCAGCCGGCATTCTAGAAGATGCCGCAAAATCCACCATCTTTTCTTTTAAATCATTGTTCACAATAGTTGCTGTAATCGCAGCCCCCATCACACCACCAATACTTCTCCAAAATCCCACAACTGATGACGCAATCCCCATGTATTTCATATCAACAGATTGAGCGACAGCATTTTGTGCGACACTCATAAGTGGGCCAAGAACAATCAGCCCCATTGTGATCATGACGAGTGTCACTGTCAATTTTGCGGTTTCATGTGTGATGGTACTGAGCATGTAAGCTTCAAAGATTCCAACCGCCATAGAAATGACCATAATGGTACGAAAAGGAACTTTCGTACAAAGGAAACCACCTAAAATCGCACCAATCATAATCGGAAACATCATTGGTGTTAACACACTATTTGAATTCTCGTTCCCAATAACAGCTACTGAAAGAATGGGCAAATACGTAATCGCAGAGAACATAATCGCTCCCTGACAAAATACAATAATACTTGTGCCAAGCACCATTTTATTTTTAAAAATGGAAAGAGGTAAAATCGGTTCACTGGCCTTTCTTTCCACTAATATAAACAACACAATCGATATAGCAGCTGCACTAAACATTCCAATAATTTGAACGGAGTCCCAGGCATAATCCTTCCCGCCCCATTCTAAACCAAGAAGAAGTAAAACAGTTGAAGCAATTAATAAAATCGTTCCAAGATAATCCACCTTTGGTTTATGTTCTGATTTAGATTCCTGTAAAGAAAACAACAAAGTAATAATTGATAAAATGCCAAAAGGTACATTTACATAAAAGCACCATCTCCACCCTAACCAAGAGGCTTCAGAAATCCAAGTGCCGATTTGCGGTCCAAGAACTGAGGATATACCAAATATCCCAGCAAACACACCAGACATTTTCGCAGCTTGCTTAGGATCTGTAGAAATTGAATAAATAATTGTGAATGAAATCGGAAAAATAGCTCCTGAACCTATCCCTTGAATAACACGATACAAAATTAACTGGTCTATATTTTGAGCAGTTCCTCCCAATGCCGAGCCAACTAAAAATAAACTAATCCCAAGTAAATAAAATAATTTCCTCCCAAATAAATCGCTCATTTTCCCAAATACGAGCATCGTACTTGTTGCCGCAAGCATATAAGCCGTAAAAACCCAGCTCATTTTATCAAACCCACCAATATCCTTAATGACTTGACTAATACTCGCAGAAATAATGGTGTTATCCAGAGATGACATAAACAGTCCTAATGCCATGGCTACGATCACAAAGGGCATTCTTTTGTTATTTTCCATTATGCTCTCCCTTCATTCCCCATTTTTTCAATCCTATCCACTCAAATAGAATAACACTTTCACATTGAATAACAACAAAATTTGGAAGTGTTTTTTTGACAAAAAACTACTTCGTTTGTAACAACACCCATGCTTGGATCTAAAATTACACAACACTAGTGTTAATTTATGAATGATTCAAGACTAATACATCCCTTGTTTCATTTTTTTTCGTAATAATACTCCCTAAGAGCCAGAGTACAACAACCCAAGTAAGTAAATATATGAGCTGTCCTTTAAATTCCAATATGTTATTCCCTTTTTCTATTCCTTGAGCCAACGTCATGTATGATTTTTGCGGTAAAATGTTACAAATCGTATTTAAAACTTTATTTTCCCCTGTAAAAGAAATATAACAGCCCGATAATACACAAGTTATGACATAAATTCCGCTGGCCACTACAGAGTAGTTACGTTCAATCATTGTTGCAATGAATAAAGCTAATGCCGTTGAGAGGGCACAAAGAATTCCAATTAATATCACCAACATCCCATAACTAAATCCGATATCTACCTTAAAAGCAACCTTTGTGATAACCACCTTTTGGGCTAAAATCCTATTAAAATTATTTTTAGATAAGTCTGCTATTATTGAGGAATTAACAACTATCTTTTTTGAATCTCTTATTAAAATGTATACATTAAAATAAAAACAGATGGTACGAAAAATCTTTTATAGATTTTTCGTACCATCTGTTTTATTCCTTCATTATTATTTCTACTTTTTTCAACAGGCTCTTTCTTATCAGTTTGAAATAAAGAGAAATATGACGTAACACACTATATAAGATGCAAAGAATATCAAAGGTAGTTTAACCCCTTTAATAGTTAATAATACTCCTAAGCCATGGTTGAGAACATTCCCTATTACCATAGCAACCGACACCATAGCTGACAGTAAGGCTAATATTAAAAAGATATATTCCATATCAAATTCCTCCTTAATAACTTTTAGTTAACTTTATTTTATATACAAAAAGTTAAATTTAAGGAGGCATTAAGTTTAAAATTAGGTTAAAATATCCTTTTATTTATATTTATAAATAAGGATACTTGTTCCATGCTCTAAATCCGTAACCTCAATATTCAAATTCATTTGTTCTATCATCAAATAGACAATAGATAAACCAATACCTTCACCTTGATTCGTTGATGAATTTTCAAAACCAGGTCCGTGATCAATTATTGCGATAAATTCCCTACCATCTTTTTTCCCGGTTTCTACTTTCAAATATTTCCCTTGGCAAGCATGTCTTTTAACATTTTGAAATAAGTTATTTAAAATTCTCAGCATCCAAATTTCATCAATATCCCATTTAAATGAGTGTGATAGATCTATATCAATCTCAAATTCTAATTCTTCGAACAGTGGATACCAATCAATCAACGATTTTCTTATAATCGGGATCACATTTGTGCTTGCAATATTTATGGGAAGTCGCCCTTCACTAAGTACAGTGTATGAAGAAAGATTGTCGATTAACTCTCCTAGAAAAGCAACTTTATTAATAATTACTTCTATCGATTCCTTCCCCTCTTGTTCTTGTTTTAAATCTTGTAATTTATGAGCATGTCCTCTTATAATTGATAAAGGTGTTTTTAAATCATGCGAAAGGCTAGCTATTAACTTCTTCCGTATAAGCTTCTCTTTCTCTTCTTTTTCATAACTCCTATTTAAATCATCAACCATAAAGTTAAACGATTCCTCTAAATCCCCTATTTCATCCTTCTTACTAACTACCATTTTTGAAGGAATTAATTTATCTTTATTTTTTTCCATATGCTTTTGCATCTTTATTAATCTATTACTGATTTTCCTGAAAAATAACCAAGTTATATAAACAAATAATCCCCAAATTGTTAATAAAAAAAGATACCAAAAAGATGAGTATCTACCTTTTAACACTTCCCACTTTGTTCCAATATTTTCGTGAGGTACTTGCAAGATGACATATCCACTCTTATCAGCACCTCGTAAATAAGAAAAATAATTATAAGAATTATCTTTTTCATTATTTTGTATGAAGTCTATTATGTCCATTGCGCTCCAAGTTTTATCCACATTTTCTTCAGTCGTGTAAATAATATCACCCGTATCACTAATCCAATATATCCTTTGACCTGAAAACCTTCCAAATCCTTCGAATTTCCGTATAATCTCATTAGAATTTTTTGACTCGAGACCCATTAAATTTTCTTCCCAGCGCTGTTTCATCTGTTCTTCACTAATAAATTCTTCGTTAGAAAAACTCCCTAAGACATTCACGAAAACATAATACGAAAAATTAACTCCAAAGTAGGATATTGGAAAAAATAAAATTGATAACAAGATAACAATAATATATTTTGTTGATAGTTTCATAATTTAATTCTATATCCTAATCCACGAATCGTTTCTACAATTTTTGGCTTTTTAGGATTCTTCTCTATCTTTTCTCTAAGATATTTAATATGTACATTCACTACCTTATCACCTTCCATATAAGTATCTTTCCAAACATAGTTATAAATTTGTTCTTTTGTTAAAATCTGATTGTTATTCTTCAGTAAATAAGATAGTATGCGGTATTGAATCCCAGTAAGTGAAATTTCTTCATTCGTCTCACTATTTATAATTTGATTAGCATTCAAGTCAATTTTTAAATGCTTCACATTATACATATACTCAAAAACTTTTTCATATCTCTTTAATAACTTCTCAATTCTAATTATTAATTCTCTTGGATCAAAAGGTTTCGTCATATAATCATCGGCATTTTCTAACCCATTTATCTTATCCTCTATAGTACTAAGAGCAGTTAAATATATAATAGGGATATTATTAGTTAACTCTCTAATCCGCCCACCAATTGTAAATCCATCTAACCCAGGCAACATAACATCTAATATAATTAGATCTACACTTTCTAAGTGGTCTTGAAAATTATTCCCCGACTTCAACCATTTTACTTCGTATCCTTTTTGGTTAAGAGCATGAAATACAAGGTTACCTATTTCTTGATCGTCTTCTATATAAAGCAGCCTGTTCATTTTAAGAACCTCCAACACTAAATTTATCATTCTTGTTGCAACCAAAGAATGATATCATCATCCGATTCATTCAACTTTGTCACTTAGATAAACTATTTTTGAAATCAAACTATTAAACAGCTAAAAAAAGCCATAATAATTCTAAAAGAATACTATGACTAGAGTTAATATAGTCATATGAACACAACTTAGTTAAGTCCTTACAATGGATTTAAAGGAGAAAGTGTTCGTATGATAATACTTGTATCGAATTGTTTCATGCTACTTTAAAGAAAAAGGAAATATATCGTACACAATATGTCACATTTGAATCGACAAACTTAGCACTGTTTCAATACATTGAGGGATGTTATCTAATTCAGCCCACACCACGATTTTTACTTATATTAACATATTTATAATTAATTTGTAAATTTCAACCTTTAACTAATTATAATTCCCTACACTTTTACAAAAAGTCACCGTTGATATTTAAAAAGTAATACTTGAATCATTTTCATAAATCTAGACTTTAAAACCTCAATAGATTTCAAACACAAAAAAGAACTTAAAGCTGAGGATACCTAAAAATTACTCACCAATTTTCAAGAGATTTACTTTTGTATTATGAAGAAATATAAAAAAACAGGAAAAGCTCAACCAATATTTTCACTGTGAGCTTTTCCTGTTTTTTTACATTTTTTTAACCAAGCCACACACTCCACATGTGCAGAGTGTATATGGCAACACAAGGGTGCTGGTAGGTTTATTACACTTGTTACATCATTTCACTGTCCTCTGTCCCATCAACACTCTTTTCAAATTTATCAAGCAATGCACGCACTTCATCTGTTGATTTCGTGCTCATTAATCGATTTCTTAATTCAGCAGCTCCATGGAATCCTTTTACATAAATTTTGAAAAAGCGATGCAGCCCTGTGATTGAACGTGGCAGTACTTCCGCATATTGATCTTGAAGATCAAGCTGCAGTCTTAAAAGATCAAGATGCTCTTTACTGCTATGCTCTTTTGGCTCTTTTTCAAAAGCAAAAGGATTTTTAAAAATACCTCGCCCGATCATAACGCCATCAATGCCATATTGCTGGGCAAGCTGCAGACCAGTTTGACGGTCAGGAATGTCTCCATTGATTGTTAGTAGCGTATTTGGTGCGATACGGTCACGTAATTTTTTGATTTCCGGAATTAGCTCCCAATGCGCATCTACTTCGCTCATTTCCTTTCTTGTACGTAAATGAATAGAAAGGTTCGCAATATCCTGTTTTAAAACATGCGTTAGCCACTCCTCCCACTCATTTACATCCTTATAGCCGAGTCGTGTTTTCACGCTGACAGGCAGTCCACCCGCTTTTGCTGCTTGAATAAGTTCTGCCGCAACGTCTGGACGCAGAATAAGGCCACTACCTTTCCCTCTCGATGCCACATTCGGTACCGGGCAGCCCATATTAATATCGATGCCTTTAAATCCTAGCTCTGCCATGCCAATACTCATTTGACGGAAATATTCGGGATTATCTCCCCAAATATGTGCCACCATTGGCTGTTCATCTTCTGTAAAAATCAAACGGCCACGCACACTTTTCATACCCTCTGGATGACAATAGCTATCCGAGTTTGTAAACTCTGTGAAAAATACATCCGGTCGACCGGCTTCACTTACTACGTGACGAAAAACAACATCTGTCACATCTTCCATTGGTGCAAGTACAAAAAATGGTCGTGGTAAATCACGCCAAAAATTATCTATCATTTCAAACTCAAATCCTCTCACTATGGATACAACTTCAAACTCTCGGTCAAAAAATATAAAGTCAAATGTTCCACTTCTTTTACACTTATATCATGCCTAATAACCCATTATCAAACACAAGTACATTTAGACATTTATAATTTGTGAAAAACTATTGTGAAAATCGGCAATGTTTATTTTAACTAAAATCGGTCCTGAATAGTAATCGCTCCAACGATATTACTACTAAACCGTCATTTTCCAGCTTGATAAAGCTAACCAGTTTTCCATTTCCTTATAATCAGGCATTATCTTCCCAACAAGGCGCCAAAAGGAGCGATCATGATTTAGATGGACCATATGGCACATTTCATGAACAACTACATAGTCAATTACCCTCGGTGGTGCCATTGCCAGCTTCCAATTAAATGTTAACTGTAGATTTGAATCACAGGTTCCCCATGTACGGTTACTATCTGAAATACGGATTGAACGCGGCTTTGTTTTAAAGTTACTTTGATAGGATTTAACGCTCTTCTCTACTAACGCTTTACACTGCTGATAATAAAATCGTTTTAAAGCTTGTTTTATCTTCTCATCCTCAAGCTGTTTCACATATATATGTAGCTTATCTCCTTCAAACACTGCGTTATCTTGCTGAATACTTGCGTCTTGAGAGATTTGTATGGGATATGTGTTCCCTAAATACAGAAAACTCTCCCCTTGATTATAGACCTTCTCCTGTGGCCCAAGCATTCTATCCTTTATTTCCTTACGTGTTTTCTGAATCCAATCCCATTTTTCCTCTAACAATTGGAGTACGTATTCAACAGGCGTCCCTTTAGGAGCCTGCACTTCAACATTTCCGTAAGAATCTATATAAATACGTACAGATTTTTTCTTCTTGTAAGTTATATGAAAATGAATTGTCTCACCTAAATATGTATGTATCATTTCATCACCTAGAATATTCGTTCATGTTACTTTTGCATGATGTATTAAAAAAATAAGAGTAGGATACAAACTTCCTACTCCATCCATTGTTTCATCTATATTTAACAGCTAGTCCCTTTAAGAAATTCCTTGCGTATCTATCACCGCACTCTTTATAATTTTTATGGCTTTTTTTTCTTAATAGAGCGCTTAACTCTCCTTTTGTTACCTTAACTCCCACTCCGTCTAATATATCAAGCACTTCCTCACTCGTTAATGATAGTGCTATTTTCATTTTCTTTAAAAGAAGGTTATTGGCACTCTCATTATTCTGTAAAGGTACCACTTGTCCCGCCGGTTGCCCTGGTTTCGGATCTTGTTTTCCTCTTTTAAAAATAATAAAACCATTCAAAAATGACTCTAACATCACATTATCGCATGTTAATACGTAGTCACTTTCAACTACGTCAGCATTGCTAGCTTCATTTTGGGGACTTTTCTTTAATTTTGTAAGCATATCAAGCACTTCTTCTTTCGTTACTTCAATGCCACCAAGATTAAATACCTCCACCATATCTGTATCTTTTATATCCATAGCATATCTTACTCTAATTAATATATCATTATTGCTCATACTCATCGTTAACCCTCCTAAAATATTGACTATTTATCCAGCAGTCAAAGCGTATCCTCTAACATGCTCTAAATTCCAAATTATCATATTAAATATAATAGTATCACCAAGAATCATCCTTAAGATTGTATCCCCAACACTTTTAAACTAATGTCCGCTAAATTAATACTTTAACATTTTAAAGACATGTTTTATAGTCTTACCCGAATTAATACTTTTGAAGGTTATACCAGCTTGTAGTAAAATAGCCCGAAGCGTTGACTACAAGAAAAAGCAGTGCTTTGATTTCTCAAAAACACTGCCGGTTTCCTGCCCCAAACTTATTTTACGAAAGACGGCTTTCCCGCATTCAACCTCCAAAGTTCACTGATATAGGCTGAAACAGTTTTGAAAGATTGACGACAATTACACATAATGTTGTCATCATGACTAATCGCGATAGTATATTCAGGATACTTTCTTTGATGGTATCGTCAAAGTTTCCCGCCGAACCATCAGTGATAATATCTGGATTGTATGACTACGCTCTTGTGATACTCCGCGCTGTTATTTGCCTTCTTTTAAACTAAGCTAAGCCAAGCCACACACTCCACATGCGTAGTATGCGGGAACATATCCACAGGCTGAATCTCCTGCGTCTTATACCCACCCTCTTCAAGCACCTTCAAATCACGAGCAAGTGTCGCCGGGTTACATGATACATATACAACGCGCTTTGGCTTCATGTCGATGATTGTGTTTAATAGTGCTTCATCGCAGCCTTTACGAGGCGGGTCGACGACGATTGTGTCGGCGATGATGCCTTGTTTGTACCAGTTTGGGATGACTACTTCTGCTTCGCCTACGCCAAATTCAACGTTTGTCATGTTGTTGAGCGCGGCGTTTCGGTTTGCGTCTTCGATTGCTTCTGGTACAATTTCAACGCCGTATACTTTTTTTGCTTTTTGCGCTAGGAATAAAGAGATTGTTCCGATACCGCAATATGCGTCGATGACCGTTTCGTTTCCATCTAATTTTGCGTACTCTAGTGCTTTGTCATATAGTACTTTCGTTTGTATTGGGTTTACTTGATAGAAAGAACGTGCTGAAATAGCAAATTTAATATCACCGATAAAGTCATAAATATATTCCGATCCGTACAGGACTGTTGTTGTGTCGCCGAAAATGACGTTTGTACGTTTGTTGTTTACGTTTTGGACGACCGATTTTACGCTTGGGAACTTCGCTGTGATTTCTTCGATGATTGCCTGTTTGTTTGGAAGTTCTGCCGTACGTGTAATAAAGACAAGCATGATTTCCCCTGTTACTTGTCCATAGCGAGCCATGACGTGACGAAGTGTGCCTTTATGGCGCTCTTCGTTGTACGCTGTTATGCCATGCTTTTCACAAATACGTTTTACTTCTTGAATTAATGTATCGTTTTCTTCTGCTTGGATTAAGCACGTTTCCATATTAATGATGTCATGCGTTCCTTGGCGGTAAAAGCCAGCGACAAGTCCGCCTTCACGTTCGCCTATTGGTACTTGTGCTTTGTTTCGATATACCCATGGATTTTCCATGCCAAGGACAGGGTGAACCGGTACATCATGTAGTCCGCCGATGCGCTGCATCACGTCGCGTACTTGTTTTTCTTTTGCTTGTAGTTGCCCTTCATATGTTAAATGCTGCAACTGACAACCGCCGCACTGATTGTATACTGGGCATTCCGCCTCTTTACGGTATGGACTTTCTTTATGGATTTTCATTAAACGACCAAAGGCAAAGTTCTTTTTTACTTTAATAATTTTAATTTGCGCTTCTTCACCTGGTAATCCGTTTTTTACGAAAATAGGATAGCCTTCTACTTTCGCAACACCGGCACCGTCATGTGTTAAATCTTCAAACACTACATCTATAAACTCGTTTTTTTCAACTGGTGGCGTCATTTTATTACTCATTTTCCGACCTCTCTTTTTTCATAACACTGCGTTACATTTTACCATATTCCCTCGCTCTTTAGCCATTGGAAGAAAAAATCTATTGACGATAATTCTTTATTAATGTTACGCTACTACTAATTGCATACGGATGGTGTTACCTCATATATACTTGATGATATGGATCGAGAGTCTCTACCCGACAACCGGAAATTGTTGGACTATGGGGAAAACTAATGAATATTAGCTTTTTTTGTATATAAAGACTCATATTGATTAGCTTTCTCGCATAGAAGGAAGCCGATCTGTATGGGTCTTTTTTTATTTCTATTTTAAAGGTCAGACATCATACGTATGACTTGAAACCTTTGAGGTTTACTCTTCTATTTATATACACATCTGAAAGGAGAAAATTTTGTGCACTATGTAATGAGTATCATCGGCATTCTTGCCGTATTAGGAATTTGCTTTGCTTTCTCTAACAACAGAGCAAAAGTGAATTTCCGCGCTATTATTATTATGCTTGTTTTCCAAATTTTAATTGGTTGGTTTGTATTTGGAACAAAGGTTGGTCAGCAAATTATTGTTTGGATCGGTCAAGTCTTCAATAAATTAATTAAACTTGGTACGACAGGCGTGGACTTTTTATTTAACGGCATTCATAAAGATTTTGTCTTTTTCTTCAACGTATTATTAATTATTGTCTTTTTCTCTGCACTACTTTCTATTTTTAGTTATCTTGGCATTTTACCTTTTATCGTTCGCGTTGTTGGCGGTGCAATTTCAAAAATTACAGGTTTGCCGCGTGTGGAATCGTTCCACGCTGTAAACTCGGTCTTCTTTGGATCAAGTGAAGCATTACTTGTTATTAAAAATGATTTGCAGCATTTTAATGCAAACCGTATGTTTATCATTTGCTGTTCGGCAATGAGCTCTGTATCAGCTTCCGTCACAGCTTCTTATGTGATGATGTTAGATACAAAATACGTATTAATAGCCTTACCGCTAAACTTATTCTCTAGTCTTATCGTTTGTTCATTATTAACACCAGTTGATACAGCACAAGAGGATGAAAAGCTTCAAAAATTCGATAAAAATATGTTTGGCAACAGCTTAATCGATGCGATGATTAACGGTGCATTAGACGGTTTAAAAGTAGCTGGAATTGTTGCGGCATTAATGATTGCTTTTATCGGTGTAATGGAAGTTGTAAACTTCGTAATCACTTCCGCTTCAGGTGCAATTGGTTATAAAATTACACTACAACAAATTTTCGGTTACATTCTTTCACCGTTTGCTTTCTTAATGGGAATTCCAGCACATGATATTATTTCTGCTGGCGGTATTATGGGAACGAAGATTGCATTAAACGAATTCGTTGCGATTCTTGATTTAAAGAAAATCATGACAACATTATCTCCGCGCACAGTTGGGATTGTTACAGTATTCTTAATTAGCTTCGCAAGCATTAGCCAAATCGGCGCAATCGTTGGTACAATTCGTGCTCTATCTGAAAAACAAGGGCGCATTGTATCACGCTTTGGATGGAAACTCCTTTGCGCTTCAACATTAGCTTCTATTTTATCTGCGACAATCGCAGGATTATTTATTTAACTGTACAGATAGCTTCCTATTTTAAAAATAGGAAGCTATCTTTCTATTTCTTAGCATTTTTTTCGCGCAATTCTGATAAAATTAAAAAATGCGACATTTTTGTCGTATTTATCCAAAAAAGGATATTCCCCTCTTCATTTGAGAGTGATATGATTAACAAGGATATAATACACAATAGAAGGATGGATATGATGAAGAAATATGCACTACTGGCTTTACTTTCTTCTACTATTCTCGTAGGCTGCAACACTAGTGTAACTAGTGATAAACAGAAAAAAGATGCAGCTGCCGAGAAGCAAAAGGAAACGAAAAAAGTTGAAGCGAAAACAGTCGACGTTCCCTTAACACAAGGGAATATAACATGGGAGCCTTTTGCACCTGATGCAAAAAACACTGTGCTCTATATGAACAATTTAAAAGATGCGTTTAAAGAAGTACAATACCACGTTTGGCGCACTGCTGATGGCCCTGAAAGCAAACAAACATTTTCATCACTTGAAAAAGAACGTAACTTTGCTTTCCCATTCCACTTACAAGCTTTCAATTTGAAACGCGGGGAATATCAGATTGAAACAACAGGATTAAAAGAAGATGGCACACAAGCACCTCTTGCTAAATCTACAATTACATTCCAACAGTCTGTACCAATTCTAATGTATCATGCAATTGAAAAATACTCAGGACCAGGTGACGGTGAGTTAGGTTTGTATGTACCGCCAGCACAGTTCGAATCACATATGAAATATTTAAAAGATAATGGGTATACAATGCTGACTTTTGAACGCTGGGGTGATATAAATCGTGTCAATAAGCCTGTCTTTATAACGTTAGATGACGGCCGAAAAAATAATATGAATGCCCTTAAAATCTTACAAAGTTTAAAAGATGACAAATTTCACCCAGCAGCAACAGAGTTTGTCGTTGCCAATGATATTGATGCACCAAATCGTCTTTCAAAAGATGAGATTAAACAGATGGTCGATTCTGGTATTTTCTCTATCCAGTCGCACACATCTACTCATGCGATGATGGCTTATTCAAACAATTACGATGAAGAATTACGCGTTTCAAAAGAAAAAATTGAAAATCTTACTGGTAAGAAAATAATTGCTCTTGCGTATCCAGTAGGCTCTTATAACGATCAAGCTGTTACAGAAACAAAAAAACATTACGAATTTGCAGTAACAACAGATCACGGCAATCATTTGACGAAAGGTACACCGAACGAACAATATTTAATTAAACGTCATTTTGTCGGTCCTAACACAACAATGGGTGAATTTACAGCATTAGTAAGAGAGCGCAATTAATTATCTACATACAAATTCCTACTGCATAACAGCGACTGATATGTGGAAAAATGAAAATGGATTTATATAGTTTAAGGCTGTTTTTATTCCCAAAGCAGTCTTAAACTATACAATTTGACTAAAGGGTGCTTATGCTATGAAAAAATATATTTCTACTATACTACTCTCTACTCTGTTCATCGCCGGTTGTACGAATACGACCCAAACAGAACCGAAAATAGAAGCAGCGGCTTCCAAGCAGCAAACAGCTAAGAAAACAGAAGAGAAAGTGCAGCCGCAAGGATCCATTTCATGGAATCCAATTACATATGAATCAAGAAATACCGTTATCTATACAAAAGATGTAAAAGATCCCCTTACAGAGGTGCAGTACAAAATTTGGCGCACCGCGGATGGAAAAGAAAGTGTAAAAACATTTTCCTCTAAAGAAAAAGCGAATCATTTTTCGTTACCGTTCGATTTGAAGGAATTTGAAGGAAAGCGCGGGGAATATCAAATTGAAGCAAATGGTGTAAAAGAAGATGGAAAAACAATTCCACTTACAAAAGCAGCAATTGTCTTTCAACAGCATGCACCGATCCTCATGTACCATGCGATTGATGATTATAAAGAAGGCAGCGGTATTAAAGACCTATTCGTCTCCCCTGCCAACTTTGAAGCGCAAATGAAGTATTTAAAAGATAATGGCTATACACTTTTAACCTTTGAACGTTGGGACGACAGTAACAAAGTGAACAAGCCTATTTTCGTTACATTTGATGACGGTATGAAAAACAATTTAAACGCCTTTCATATTTTACAAAAGCTAAAAGATGATAAATTCAAACCAACTGCAACAGAGTATATGATTACCGATTCCATTGACACAGATGGTTCTCTATCTACAGCTGACATAAAAGAAATGGTAAACTCCGGCATTTTTTCTGTTCAATCTCATACAGCAACACATGCAGATTTACCAAAAATCACAAACTATGAAGCAGAGCTAAAAGGTTCGAAGGAGAAACTTGAAAAAGTTACCGGAAAACCTGTTATTGCGATTGCTTATCCATTTGGCCATGTAAATGATCATGTTGTGGCAGAAACGAAAAAATATTATCAATTTGCGACAACAACGAAACCTGGACAATTTATTACAAAAGGTGAACCAGATGAGTTATTACGTATGAAACGTGTCCGTATTCATAACAATACGACTGTAGAACAATTTGCATTAGCAATTAAATAAGAAAATAGAACCCGGTTACAATCGGGTTCTATTTATAATTTCAGAATTTTCCTGTATTATGTATATAATAAATATTGAAACAAAGGAGAATACATATGTCATTTGAACAAACATTAGAAAAGTATGCTGCACTAGCCGTAAATGTCGGAGTAAACATTCAGCCGGGACAAACGTTAAATATTGGTGCGCCAATTGAAGCTGCGCCGTTCGTTCGTCTTGTTACAAAAAAAGCTTATGAATCCGGAGCAAAACATGTATATGTCGATTGGGTTGATGAACATTTAACACGCTTAAAATTCGACTTAGCACCAGAAGAAGCCTTTTCTGAATTCCCTGCTTGGAAAGCGCACGCACGTGAAGAACTAGCAAAAGAAGGGGCAGCATTTTTATCTATTTACGCTGAAAACCCTGATTTATTAAAAGGCGTAGATCCAAAGCGCATTGCAAGCGCAAATCGAGCAGCTGGAGAAGCGATGAAAACAGTTCGTGAATATATGCAAGCTGATAAAGTAAGCTGGTGTGTTATTTCTGTTCCAACAGTGGAATGGGCAGCAAAAGTATTCCCTGACGTATCGAAAGAAGAGCAAGTAGCAAAATTATGGGACGCAATTTTCCAAGCAACTCGTGCTAATTTAGAAAATCCAGTTGAAGCATGGAATGAACATAACGATAACTTACATACAAAAGTACATTATTTAAATGATAAACACTATAAAGCACTATCCTACAAAGGACCAGGAACAGATTTAACAATCGAACTTCCTGAAAAACATTTATGGGTAGGCGCTGGCAGCATCAACGAAAAGAATGTACCATTCATGGCAAACATTCCAACTGAAGAAGTATTTACAATGCCATTAAAAACAGGTGTAAATGGCTATGTAACAAGTACAAAGCCATTAGTGTATGCCGGAAATGTAATTGATAACTTTACGCTTACATTTGAAAACGGGCGCATTGTAGACTGTAAAGCTGAAGTTGGGGAAGAAACATTAAAACATTTAATTGAAGCAGATGAAGGTGCTCACTTCTTAGGAGAAGTTGCATTAGTACCGCACGATTCACCTATTTCTAATACAAATATTTTATTCTACAATACATTGTTTGATGAAAATGCATCTTGCCATTTAGCAATCGGCAATGCCTATGCCTTTAACTTAGACGGCGGTAAAACAATGTCAAAAGAAGAACTTGCAGAAAACGGTGCAAACTCTAGTATTACACACGAAGACTTTATGATCGGTTCTGCTGAACTAGATATTGATGGTATTACAGCAGATGGTACACATGAACCAATCTTCCGTAAAGGGAATTGGGCGTTTTAATAAAATGAAACTTCCATCAGTGGGGGTTTTCTTCATCCCCCACTGATGGTCAGCCCTCCCAATCGAGCTTTTACGTGCAGTTATCCTCCACCTATCTTCTTTGCTTCTCTCTCAATCTTAAGGTGGGGTCTTACTGCCCGCTAATGCTGGATAAGAATGAAGAATCGCATCAACGGTTTCGTTGATGCGATTCTCTTTTATAGTCCTAATGAAATATATTTAATTTCTAAATACTCTTCAATTCCGAAGTAACCACCTTCACGGCCAATACCACTTTCTTTAAATCCACCAAATGGTGCTTGTGCAACCGATGGAAGACCATCATTTAAGCCAATAATTCCGTATTCCAATGCTTCACTAATTTGGAATGCTTGGCTAATATTTGTTGTAAAGACATACGCTGCTAGACCATATGGCGTGTTATTGGCACGCTCAATTACTTCTTCAGCTGTTTTAAACTTGGAAACAGGTGCAAGCGGCCCAAATGTTTCTTCTGTCATACATAACATATCATCATTTGCTTCACCGATTACGGTTGGCTGAACAAAGTGACCGTTTAATTCTGCAATCTTTTGTCCTCCGTTCAGTACTTTTCCACCCTTTTGAATTGCATCTTCTATATGCTCTTGCACTTTTTCAACGGCTGACACATCAATAAGCGGTCCGACAGTTGTATCTTCTGCAAAACCGTCCCCTACCTTTAACTCTCCTACAGCTTTTTGGAACTTCTCTACGAAGTTTTCATATACATCTTCTTGAACAAACACTCGATTTGTACAAATACACGTTTGACCAGCATTACGGAATTTCGAACCGATTACCGCTTCTACAGCTTTATCTAAATCTGCATCATTCATTACAATAAACGGTGCATGACCACCTAATTCTAAGGAAACTTTTTTCACTGTTTCTGCAGCACCACGCATTAATTCTTTACCAATTTCCGTTGATCCAGTAAAGGATACCTTTCTCACACGTCCATCATTCATCCATGTATCAGCAATTGATTTCGCGCTGCCTGTTACAATATTTAAAACACCTTTTGGAATGTCTGCTTCATGTGCAAGCTCAGCTAGCTTTAATGCTGTTAACGGCGTTTGGCTTGCTGGTTTCACAACTGCCGTACAGCCAGCCGCTAATGCAGGTGCCACTTTTCTTGTAATCATAGCTGCCGGGAAATTCCACGGCGTAATTGCTGCTATTACACCAACAGGTTGTTTTGTTACAAGGATTCGCTTATTCGGATGAGAAGCAGGAATCATTTCGCCATATACACGCTTTCCTTCTTCCGCATACCATTCTACAAAACTATTTGCATAATTCACTTCACCAAGCGCTTCTGGGAACGGTTTTCCTTGTTCCTTTGTCATAATAGCGGCAATTTCTTCTTTATGCTCATCAATTAATGTAAACCACTTTTTCAATTTGTTTGCACGCTCTGCTGCCGTTAACTTCGACCAGGTCTTAAATGCTTCATGCGCAGCATCCACTGCCTGCTTCGCCTCCGTTACCCCGCCTTTCGGAACAGTAGCAAACACTTCTTGTGTAGCAGGATTGTTAATTTCAATTTGCTCATGCAAATGAATCCACTCTCCATTTATGTACATCGCTTTCTTATCTAACATTGCTTTTTTATCCAATTTATTCGTCCTCCCTTATATTCACTATGATATACCTTTTTATGTAACCTAAAAAATAAGATGCTCTCGCCCACCCAAAGAGAAAGTTTTTCAACACATAAGCCGCGGCATCATAGAACACAACAGGACCCGCTCTCGCTTCCTCCTTTTGTTTTAACATGGCACGTGGCAGGAACAGGCACTGACCGCTTCTATGCATGGCCAGACGCTCTCGACCTCCCAAAAAAGAAGGGGGTTTTTAAGTCGCGTCTTTCAATTTGTATTCATCGATACTTCTTCCTCTTCAATAAACTTTTTAATTTTTCTCGTTGCTGCAGACTGACTAATTTTTAGCGCTTCTGCTACTTTATAGCTTGACCCGTGTACCTTATGCGCCTTCAAAATAATACTGCGCTCTACTTCTTCTAACATTTCATACAAACTTTTCCCCGATTGCTCAATTGTCGATTTTTGCATAGATAACGGCAAATCCTCCATTGTAACAAGCTCATCTGCAGTAATGACAACACGTTCCATTACATTTTCTATTTCTCGGTTATTTCCTTCCCAAGGATACTCTAAAAATGCATGTAACACATGCGGGGATAATGTCACGCTGCGTCCATACTTCTCGTTAAAATGCTGCAAGTAATAAGAAACGAGCGGTAAAATGTCTTCCTGCCTCTCACGTAAAGGAGGAATATAAATTGGAATAACGTTAAGACGGTAGTATAAATCTTTTCGAAACGTTCCCTGTTTTACCATCTCTTGCAAATTTCTATTCGTTGCAGCTACAATGCGAACATCTACTTTTTTTAATTCTCTTCCTCCTACCGAGCGAAACGTTTTTTCCTGTAATACTTGTAAAAGCTTCGCTTGAATTTCAAGAGGCATTTCTCCGATTTCATCTAAAAAGAGCGTCCCTTTATGAGCCAGTTCTAAAATCCCTTTTTTCCCTTCACGATGCGCACCTGTAAAAGAACCGCCTGCATATCCAAATAATTCGGATTCAATTAAATTCATTGGCAAAGCTGCACAATTGATTTCATAAAACATTTCATTTTTCCGATGGCTCAGTTCATGTAAATGGCGTACTAATCGGCTTTTTCCAACTCCGGTCTCTCCTAAAACAAGAACTGTACTATCGACTACAGATACCTTTTTTATTGTTTCAACTATTCTCTCCATAGCTGCACTTTTAAAAATAAGTCCTTCATGTTCATATGTTTCTCGTAATTCTTTTTTATACGTTTTTAATTGATCAGTCATTGTCTCTACCTGTTGACGCAGTTGATAGAGTTCTGTTAAATCACGCGAGTAGCTAATGACCCTTCGTAAATTCCCCTGATCATCAAAAACCGGTCGCGTTCGAACATGTAAATATTCTCCCGATTTTGTTGTTTGCACAAGTTCAATCGGCTTCTTTTTTTCAATTACTTCAAGAGTTGCCGACGGATAAAAAATCCCTTCCTTTTGCAGCTCTTTTACACTCTTACCAATTAATTGTTCCGCTGGTAACTGGTAATGCCTTTCACACATGCTGTTTACACGAACGACAATCCCTTTCTCATCTGTTACAAAAATTTCATCAAAAGCGTATTCAAATACATCTTTCAAATCTATAAACGCTCGTTCCTTTTCCGCCACCATCCCAGTCACTCCCTGAGGTTTAAATATTTTAAAAGTTTCATAACCCTGTTTTGAAATACTACAGAGTTTACCTTTTAAGATGCATTGATATGCAAACACGTCCAATTTATATAATGCTTTCTTATCATTATATAACAGGGAGCATGGGAACAGTGGCAAACAAGTTTTTAAACTAAATATTTCATAGCTAGGTAAAATACAACGTGACCTGCACTAGCTTTCTTCTTTTGTTTTAAACCTAGCAGACAGAAGCAGACTCTGACTGCTTCCACGCATAGCCAGACGCTCTCGACATCTAAAAAGAAAAGAAGGTTTTATGTCTTTTTTCAACATATAAGTCGGGCCACGCAGAACACTACATGATCTGCACTCGCTTTCTCCTTCTGTTTTAAACCTGGCATGTGGCAGAAAAGGGCACTAACCGCTTCTATACATGACCAGACCCTCTCGCCCACCTAAAAGAAAGGGGGTTTTTACACGTGCGCTTTATCTACTTTTCCATAACAAAATTGAAGCGATTCTTCTAGAATCATAAGTCCTTCTTCAAGCTGCTCATCCGTAATCACAAGCGGCATTAAAACACGAACGACATTTCCGTACGTACCTGCCGTTAATAGAAGCAAGCCTCTCTTATTTGTTTCTGCAATAAGCTTGGTAGCTAGTTCTTTATTCGGCTCTTTCGTCATTTTGTCTTTCACTAATTCAAAAGCACACATCGCTCCTAATCCGCGAACATCACCAATGCATTCATATTTTCCAGCCATTTGATGAAAACGATCCATCACTATTTTTCCAATATGCACAGCTCTTTCATTTAAACTTTCTTTCTCCATTACTTCAAGAACAGCTAATGCAGCACTGCATCCTAATGGACTTCCAGCATACGTTCCGCCTAATTCACCCGGCGTAGCCTCATTCATTACTTCTTTTCGGCCAATTACACCGCTAATTGGCACACCTGCCCCTAGCGATTTTGATACCGTAATTAAGTCCGGTACGACATCGTAATGATCAATCGCAAAGTATTTCCCCGTACGGCCAAATCCTGTTTGAATTTCATCGGCAACGAACAAAATACCGTGTTCAGCACATAAACGGTGCACTTCTTTCACAAACTTTTTACCTGGAACAATAAAGCCGCCTTCTCCTTGTACAGGCTCCATTACAACAGCAGCAATACTTTCTGGTGCAACTTCTGTGATTAAGAAATTTTTAAACTCTTCAATAATGAAATCTTCATATTGTTCTTCTGTTAAGCCTGCTGGACGGCGATATTCGTAAGGAAATGGAGCTTTATACACTTCTGGTGCAAATGGACCAAACCCGTTTTTATATGGCTTTACTTTACTTGTCATTGTCATCGTCATTAATGTGCGGCCGTGAAACCCTTTTGTAAAGGCAATAATCCCTGTTCGTTTCGTATACTTACGAGCAATTTTCACTGCATTTTCAACCGCTTCAGCTCCGCTATTTAAAAACAAGACTTGCTTATCAAAGTCACCCGGTGCTAACGCAGCTAGCTTTTCTGCCAATTCAATATACGACTCATACATCATTACGTTAAAACCTGTATGGATATATTGATCAATTTGCTTATGAAGAGCTTCTGTAACAGCCGGATGACAATGTCCAACGTTAATTGTACCGATTGCTCCCGCAAAGTCGATAAATTGATTTCCATCCACATCTGTCACAAGCGCTCCTTGAGCCGATTGGACAAATGTTTGAATTCCGTTACTTACTCCTCTTGGTACAATATTTTGACGGCGTTCAAATAATGAAGCTGCCTTTGAACCCGGAATATTTTGATTAACCTTAGCAAAATTTGTTTTCATGATATTCTCCACCTCTTTTAGTCATTTACTTTTTATAATGCAAATTGTATGCCAACTTATCAATGCACGATTCTCTTATGTTTCCGTACGTTTCGACACAAAAATAAGTCATTAAAGACTGATTACGAGTCTTTAATGACTTATCTAAAAGGTTTCTCTATATAAGCTGCTATGCAAAACACAACATGATCTGCTCTCGCTTTCTCCCTTTGTTTTAAACATGGCATGTGGCATGAAAGGGCACTGACCGCTTCTATGCATGGCCAGTTGCTCTCGCCACCCCAAAAAAGAAAGGTTTTTTATATCGGTTTTTCAGTTTGTATTCATTTTCCCTTCTTCACAAAAAAACTACCTTTTACAAGGTAGTTTCCTGTTGTTCTGGAACAAATAATTCCAAACAGTGATACATATTTTCAAACTCCATCGGTGCATCACCGCCGTATTCACCGTCTAAATTAATCATTAATTTTTCTGTTGAATGTACTTTAATTCGATTTGCTTGTGTATATAACACTTTCGGATTATTGATATGTTCACCGCGCTGCGCTTGTGTAGCTGCTTTAATTAAGTCCGCAATCGATCCTTTTTTTAATATTAACAAATCAAACAAACCATCATTAATAGATGCATACGGTGCCACTTTTTCAAAGCCGCCGACTGATCGTGTATTTGTAATCAAAAACATTGTAATTTCTTCTCGTAATATTTTTCCGTCATATTCAATTTCTACATATGTTGGATGTAAGGATGGTAACATTTCAATACCTTTTAAATAATACGCAAGTTGTCCAAGTACCGTTTTTAACTTACTTGGTACTTCATATGTTAATTCAGTTATGCGGCCTCCGCCTGCAATATTAATAAAGTATGTATCATTTGCTCTTCCTAGATCGAGAGGTACTGTTTGACCAGCACAAATGATATCAACGGCTTCTTCAATTGAACGAGGTACACCAATCGCCCTAGCAAAATCATTTGTTGTTCCAACTGGGATAATTCCGAACTTTGGACGATGTTCATTTCCAACTAACCCATTCACAACTTCATTTAATGTACCGTCGCCGCCTGCTGCAATCACAACATCAAACTTACGATCTGCCGCTTGCCTCGCTGCCACAGTTGCATCTCCAGGACCTGTCGTCGCATGACATGACGTTTCATACCCTGCTTGTTCTAATTTTTGCAATACTTCCGGTAAGTTTTTCTTAAACAACTCACGACCAGAAGTTGGATTATAAATAATTCTTGCTCGTTTCATATAACATTAGCACAGGAAAACCCTCATTCATCAAAAAAGGGAAAGGAATAGCCGCTAAGCACTTACTTAGCATTCCTATGCATACCCTCCTTCCATTCTTCACTCTCACGAAGCCATATAACTTCATTTTTCACATTAAAGCCCTAATTATTTCATATGATAAAAAAATTCTTCCTAAATTTAGATTTATCATTATTACAAGCTTTTTGCAACTATCTTACCATACTTAACATGACAGCATTTTGCATATATTTGTCAGTTAATCAAACGTTTGTTTAAATGAAAGACCATTTAAACAAACGTTTGATTAACCCAGAAAAACACCCAAATATGGGTGTTTTTCTGATTAATCTTTGTTGTTACTGTCTAGCTCCGCTTTTCTTTTTGTCCAGCTCTGCCTCCTAGCCCTTCGCGTCTAAGAACCTTATCCGTCAGGGCTAAACAGTCGGCTCCGCTTTTCTTTATTATCGCTTGTTAATCTCTTCAAGTAAGATTTTATTCACAAGCGGCGGATTTGCTTGTCCTTTTGTTGCTTTCATAATTTGACCAACTAAGAAGCCAATTGCACGGTCTTTACCGTTTTTGAAATCTTCAATAGATTGTTCATTATTATCAAGAATTTCTGTTACGATTTTGCGAAGCGCTCCTTCGTCAGAAATTTGAACAAGACCTTTTGCTTTTACGATTTCTTCTGGGTCTCCACCATTTTCAATTAATTCGTTAAATACTTTTTTCGCAATTTTAGACGAAATTGTACCTTTTTCAATTAATTGAATCATTTTAGATAAACCAGCTGGTGTTAGTGCTACGTCTTGTAATTCTTTTTGTTGTTTGTTTAAGTATGCTAATACTTCACCCATTAACCAGTTTGATGTTAATTTCGCGTCTGCACCGTCTACAACTGTTGCTTCAAAGAAATCAGACATTTCTTTCGTTAACGTTAATACGTGTGCATCGTAAGCTGGTAAGCCAAGCTCCTCAACATAACGTACTTTACGAGCATCTGGAAGCTCAGGAATAGAAGCGCGAACGCGCTCTTTCCACTCATCGTCGATGTAAAGCTCTACTAAATCTGGTTCTGGGAAGTAACGGTAATCGTCAGATCCTTCTTTCACACGCATTAAGATTGTTTTCTTTGTCGCTTCATCATAGCGGCGTGTTTCTTGTTGGATGATACCACCTGATAATAGCTCTTTTTCTTGACGCACTTGTTCAAATTCAAGACCTTTTTGTACGTAAGTGAAAGAGTTTAAGTTTTTCAATTCCGCTTTTGTACCGAATTTCTCTTGTCCAACTGGACGAAGGGAAATGTTCGCATCACAACGAAGGGAACCCTCTTCCATCTTACAATCAGATACGCCTGTATATTGAATGATTGATTTTAACTTTTCTAAGTATGCATACGCTTCTTCTGGTGTACGCATATCTGGCTCAGATACGATCTCGATTAATGGCATACCTTGACGGTTGTAGTCTACTAGTGAGTAGCCTTCGCTTGTATGCGTTGATTTACCTGCATCTTCTTCTAAATGAAGACGTGTAATACCGATACGTTTCTTTTTACCGCCTACTTCAATTTCAATCCAACCATTTTCCCCAATTGGTTTATCATATTGAGAAATTTGGTATGCTTTCGGGTTATCTGGATAGAAATAGTTTTTACGGTCAAATTTTGTTTCTGTTGCGATTTCACAGTTTAATGCCATTGCAGCTTTCATTGCAAAGTTAACTGCCTCTTTATTTAGAGTTGGAAGCACTCCAGGATATCCTAAGTCAATTACACTTGTTTGTGTATTTGGATCAGCTCCGAATTCTGTTGGACTCGCAGAGAAAATTTTCGAATTCGTTTTTAACTCAACGTGAACCTCTAAACCGATAATTGTTTCAAAATTCATCTGTGCTCGCCTCCTTACAGACTTGCTTTTTTTGTATGATAATCTGTTGCTTGCTCGAACGCATGTGCAACGCGATAAATTGTTGCTTCATCGAAGTGTTTACCGATAATTTGTAGTCCAAGTGGCATGTTGTTTGCACCGAATCCACATGGAACAGAAATTGCTGGAACACCTGCTAAGTTTACTGGAATTGTTAAAATATCATTTGCATACATTGTCATTGGATCATCGACTTTTTCGCCCACTTTAAACGCTGGAGTTGGCGTTGTTGGTCCAATAATAACATCATAGTTTGCAAATACATTTTCAAAATCATTTTTAATTAATGTACGTACTTGTTGTGCTTTTTTGTAATATGCATCATAGTAACCAGAGCTAAGTGCAAATGTACCAAGCATAATACGACGCTTTACTTCGTCACCGAAGCCTTCGCTACGCGTATTCTTATAAAGGTCCATTAAGTTATTCACATTATCAGAACGAACGCCGTAACGTACGCCGTCAAAGCGTGAAAGGTTTGCAGACGCTTCAGAAGAAGAGATTAAGTAATATGTTGCTAATGCATATTTAGAGTGTGGAAGCGAAACTTCTTCCCAAGTTGCGCCCATACCTTCTAACACTTTTAAAGCAGCTAGTACGGATTCGCGAGCTTCTTCGCCAACACCTTCACCTAAGTATTCTTTTGGTACAGCAATGCGTAAGCCTTTTACGTCGCCTGTTAAACCAGCTAAGTAATTCCCAACTTCAATGTTTGCAGAAGTTGTATCCATACGGTCCACACCAGAAATAGCTTGTAGTAAGTATGCATTGTCTTCTACTGTACGCGTAATCGGTCCAATTTGGTCAAGAGAAGATGCAAACGCAACTAAACCGAAGCGAGATACACGTCCGTAAGTTGGTTTTAAACCAACAACGCCGCAATATGCAGCTGGTTGACGGATAGAGCCACCTGTATCAGAACCTAAAGAGAATAATACTTCTCCTGCCGCTACTGCTGCCGCAGAACCACCGCTAGATCCACCTGGAACATAATCTAAATTCCATGGATTCTTTGTTGCATAAAAACCAGAGTTTTCGTTAGAAGAACCCATTGCAAACTCGTCCATGTTTAATTTACCGATTGTAATTGTGTCAGCAGCGTTTAGCTTTTGCACAACTGTTGCATCATAAATCGGGTCAAAATTTGCTAATATTTTGCTCGCACATGTTGTACGAAGACCTTTTGTTACGATGTTATCTTTCACACCAATTGGCATACCAAATAGTAAACCGTTATCTTCAGCGCCTAACTTCGCATCTAATTCTTTCGCTTTTGCACGTGCACTTTCTTCATCTAGTGTAAGAAAAGCTTGTACTTTATCTTCAACATCCGCAATACGTTTGTAAGATTCATCTACTAAATCCGTAACGGAAATTTCTTTGCTGTTTAACTTCTTATGTAACTCTGATACAGAATGATCAAATAATGACATCGAAATTCCCCTCCTCTATTCTAATACTGCTGGAACACGGATTTGATTCTCTTTGTGATCCGGTGCATTTTTTAATACTTCTTCAACTGGTAAACCTTTTTCAGGTACATCTTCACGCATAATATTTTTCATATCTAGTACGTGAGTTGTTGGTTTTACGTTTGTTGTATCTAATTCATTTAACTGCTCTGCAAATGTAACAATTGCATCGAGTTGTTTTTGAAATTTTTCTGCTTCTTGATCTGTAATTGCAAGACGCGCTAAATGGGCAACGTGCTTTACATTCTCAACGGAAATTCTTGACACGGCTAGGCCACCTCCATAATATATCGTACAATCTACAATACTATTGATGATACCAAATTTTCAGTAGTTCAAGCAAGTCAACACACAGTACTTACAATATTTTTACACAAAAAAAAGAAAGGCTTTTGCCTTCCCTGTCATTTTATTACTTTTCAATTGGTTCTTTCTTCGGAAGGTGTTCATTATCTTCCTCATTATCACGAATTGTTTTTTGCAGCACAAAACTAGACATTGTTAAAAATAATGTACCAATTAAATAATAGCCTTTTACACTAAGTGTTTCATCTAGCGTATAAATACCAATTAACATACCAGAAAGCGCACAAACAAAAGAAGTCCATGCTAAAAACGTGAACGCTTGGGTGTTTCTCTTTCTCATTGTTCTCCCCCTTGTCATTGCTCAATTCATTATTAAATAGGGTGTCATTATCCATATTATGAAGAAATATGTAAAATATCCTATCTTTTGTATTACTCTAGCATATATATAGTTCTTTATAAAGAATAAAATGGATTTAGTCTGAAAAATTAAAAAACATTTGACATTTATTACAATTGAACATAGAATGAAACATATATTACGAACCTCGAAATATACGGGAGTGGAAATAATTGCTGCAATACGAACATTTTTTAGATTTACTGCTCGATAACGCCAAGAAGCTTTTCTATCCAGAAGAATGGGTAAGTCTTGATTTATCACTTTCAAAAACAGAAGTATTTTGTCTACTATGGATGGAGCGAAATACAGACATTACGATGAGTAAAATTGCGGAACTTCTCGATATTCCAATGAGTACAACAACAGGTGTAGTCAATCGTCTTGTAAAAAAGGGATATATTGAGCGCTACCGAAATGAAAGTGATCGTCGCATTGTATTGATTCGTTTAACGGAAACTGGTATAGAACTTGTAGAAGAAGTAAAACAAAATGCTGCTTATTACTTTAACCTTGTAACAGAAGCTCTATCAGAAGAAGAAAAAGCATTTTTACTGCAGATCTTCCAAAAAATAATGAATCATATTGCTACATCACAACAAAAACCAGAAGAAAAGCTTACTTCACCTAAGATCAAAAGCATTCCGATTGAATAGACCCCTCTGCGGGTTTTTATTCTAAGATATATTTCGACTCTCGTAATATTCGACTATCGAAACAAAGGGGATAAAAATGATGAGAATTATTTTATACACAGGTAAAGGCGGCGTGGGAAAAACAAGTATTTCAGCAGCAACAGCAATGCAAAGTGCAAAGCAAGGATTAAAAACGTTAGTCATGAGCACAGACCCTGCACATAGCTTAGGAGATTCCTTTGGTATGAAGCTTTCATCAGAACCGCAAGAAATTTGTGAAAACCTATGGGCGCAAGAAATTAATACAATCTATGAAATGGAAAAGGGCTGGGGTAAACTGCAAAAATATATTACATTGCTATTTACATCAAAAGCGGCTGACGATATTACTACAGAGGAACTTACGATGTTCCCCGGTATGGAAGATTTAATTAGTTTACTGCGTGTATTAGATTACTATAAACAAAAAACATATGATGTCATTATTATTGATTGTGCTCCAACTGGCGAAACATTAGCAATGTTAAGCTTTCCTGATATGCTCAGCTGGTGGATGGAAAAGCTATTTCCAATTAAACGTAAAGTATTAAAAGTTGTACGTCCTATTGCACAGCCGCTTATTGGATTCCCACTTCCTACTGATGATGCCATGGAAGAATTAACACATACTCTCGAACAACTCGGTGAAATGAGAGATATTTTATCCAACCGAGAAGTAACAAGCATTCGCGTTGTTGTAAATCCAGAAAAAATGGTGATTAAAGAAGCACAGCGCAGCTTCACATATTTAAACTTATATGACTACAACGTTGATGCTATCATGATTAATCGCGTCATCCCTGATACTGTAACAGATTCATATTTTCAAGCATGGAAAGATGCTCAAAAGAAATATAAAGCATTAATTCAAGATAGTTTTCAGCCCCTTCCTATTTACGAGGCACCTATGTTTGAACAAGAAGTAGTTGGCTTATCTATGTTAGAGCGTGTCGGCGATGCTTTATTTAAAAATGATTCGGATCCTACTGCGGTGAAATTCAACGGCCGGACGCAGTACGTTACAAAAAACGGAGATGAATATATCTTTGTTCTTTCCATCCCATTCTCCGATAAAAGTGAACTCTCTTTAAATCAAAAAGGTGACGAACTTATCATTCGCGCCGGTTCCGTAAAACGAAACATTACATTACCAAAAACATTAACGCATTTAGCCATTCAAGGGGCAAAATTTGAAGGTGATGTACTCAACATTCGATTTGGAGGTGTCGTTCATGCCTGAAGATTTACTACGAAAAATGATTCGGACGAAGATAGAAGTTGGAGGGTATGTTATAAACAGATTACCTGCTCCGCTTCAGCAACGAGCAAACGAGGTACTGAACATGCTTCATGAAGAACTCGCTTCTTATATACAGGAGCAGAAACAACCTGCGGAAACTTCTTTAAAACGTGTGACAATTGAATAACTATATAAGAAGAGACTAGGAAAAATCCTGGTCTCCCCTGCTTAAACTTCCATTGTTCAACTAAACAAGGGCAGATTTTTTTAAAAATAATGCATTAACATTGCAATACACAATAATCATTTAATAGAAACAGATTAGACAAAGGGGGGATTTCTATTGAAAGGATTGGTTATTTTATTTTTATTTGCTATTACATTGCATAACTTAGAAGAAGCAGTATGGTTACCAACGTGGTCAAATCACGCCTCAAAATTCCATAAACCTATAGGAAAAAACGAATTTTATTTTGCAGTTATTGTTATTACTTCATTGGCTTACCTTTCAACTTTTTATTATCTATTCTTCCCCAGTTCAAGTCTGGCTAAATATATTCTTATTGGCTTCATGGGTTCAATGATTATTAATGCTATTTTTCCTCATTTACTTGCAACTATCTTATTAAAAAGATATGCCCCAGGCCTTTTAACTGGCATGTTATTGAATATTCCTATTAATAGTTTCATTCTTTATCAATTTTTTAAAAACAACGAATTAACTTTTAGAGAGTTATTTTTATCCACACTTATAGTAGCAGGAGTATTAGCAAGTTTAATTCCCATTTTATTTAAAACAGGAAAATTTATTTCTAAACAGGTTTATTAAAAACGAAAATAATTTAATTTTAATTTAGTGTAAATTTCTTCATCTCACATTTTTCACAAAGGAAAACCCTCTAAAGTAATGGAATAATTAAACGAATACAAAATTGAAAACTGGAGGCTGTAACTGAAATGAAAACTGCTCTTTTACTCGTTGATATCCAAAATGATTATTTTCCAGATGGAAAGATGGAACTGCGAAACGCCGATGAAGCAAGTGAATATGCAAAGCGCATACTTCAACATTTCCGTGAAACGAATCAGCCTATTTTTCATATTCAGCATGTTTCCGTACAGGAAAATGCAACGTTTTTTCTTCCGAATACAGAGGGCGTACATATCCATGAAAGTGTTCGTCCTTTTCAACAGGAAAGGGTTATACTTAAGCATTTTCCTAATAGTTTTCGAGAGACGCCACTATTACAAGAATTACAACATTTACAAATTGAACAAGTCGTTGTATGCGGTATGATGACCCATATGTGCATTGATGCTACAGTACGAGCTGCCTTTGATTTTGGCTTTACATGTACAGTAGTGCATGACGCGTGTGCAACGAAAGACCTAATCTTTAAAAATGCTTCTATTCCCGCTGTATACATCCACAATACAATTCTAGCTTCCTTAAACGACGTATACGCTGAGGTAATCAGCGGGGCGGAATTTCTACAACGCGAACAATCCCTTCAGACTTAACAAAAGAGATTGTTTCACTTTTTCTTGAAATGTATTCAAAAAGAAACACCGCTTTCAGCGAGCAAACTGAAAGCGGTGTCTTCTTGTCTAATCATAGATTTTCCTTCAAATTGTATTATACAGGAAATTTATAAAATTTATACAAAGAAATATGACGAATGGGTAAAATTTTCTAGTGATTTTGTGTGTTTTTATTTAAATTAAGCGTAATAATCCAAAATAAGGATGTGTAACTCATGCAATTTTCAATTCAACGCAATCCACTGCTGTCTCTACTCATTATTGCATTATGTCCCATACCTTTTATTCTCTTTTTTGCAAAAGAAGCTGATACGGGCTCCATTATAGGTGGAATCATTATGCTGCTCATTATACTTATGCTTCTATAGGCACTATTTCATTCTTATCACGAGATTACAAATACACATTTCATTGCTGTATTTGGTTTCTTTAAAATTATGATTCCGCTCCATGAAATAACGAGCATCAGATATACTTACAACTTACTTTCCGCACCCGCTTGGACGTTTAAGCGTGTAGAAATTACTTATAGTAATTATGATATAGCTCTTATATCGTTGCCAAAAGACCCCGATTTATTTATGAGAACAATGCATGAGAAGTGTCCACTTCTAAATAAGAATAGGAACTAACCTAGGAGCCTTTTTAGGTTAGTTCCTTTCTGCGTGCATGTCGAATACTGCCGAGGGGTCTTTATTTCGTGTCGAATCGCCGATATATTTAAAAAAGCGCTGATATATCCGAAAAAGCGCCGATAAACGAGGCATTTCCGCCGATATATTTGAAAAAGCGTTTATATTATTTTATTCATCTATATGAATTATAGTTAAATGCAGTCAATTCTAACGCGCCGAACAAAAAATGACCTACACTCACTCTCTGACCGATTCTGATCTTTCAACACATAAGTCGCTGCTATGCAGAATACAACGCGCTCGCTACTGGCCTGCTCCTTTTGTTTAAAACTTAGCATGTGGCAGGAAAAGGCACTGACCGCTCCTATGCACGGCCAGACGCTCTCTCCCTCCCCTAAAAAGAAAAGGTTTTTTATGTAATCCTTTCATTTTGTATTTATATTTAATAATTAAAGACCTTCTCGGTTACGAGAAGGTCTCTTCTATACTTCTTATAGAGTTTCAGAAGTAGTTTTTGCTTGCATGTGAAGTGCTAAGTAGTCAGGGCCACCTGCTTTAGAGTCTGTACCAGACATGTTAAAGCCACCAAATGGTTGGTAACCTACGATTGCACCAGTACATCCACGGTTGAAGTATAAGTTACCAACGTGGAAGTCTTCACGTGCTTTTTCAATATGTTCACGGTTATTAGAAACAACAGCTCCTGTTAAACCGTATTCTGTATTGTTCGCAATTGCAAGTGCATGATCAAAGTCTTTTGCTTTGCAGAATGCTACAACTGGTCCGAAGATTTCTTCTTTCATAAGACGAGCATCTTCTGCAACGTCAGCAATGATTGTTGGTTTGATGAACCAACCTTGAGAATCATCACCTTCACCGCCCACTACAAGTTTACCTTCTTCTTTACCAATCGCAACGTAGCTCATTACTTTATCAAATGCAGCTTGGTCGTTAACAGGTCCCATGTTTATGCCTTTTTCAGCTGGGTTTCCTACTGTTAATTCATTTGTTAATTCAATTGCACGGTTTAATACGTGATCGTATACATCTTCATGGATTACTGCGCGAGAACATGCAGAACATTTTTGTCCTGAGAATCCAAATGCAGATGCAACAATAGATTTTGCTGCTAATTCAAGATCTGCTTCTTTATCAACAACGATTGTATCTTTACCGCCCATTTCAGCGATAACACGTTTTAACCAAATTTGTCCTGGATTTACTTTTGCTGCGCGTTCGTAAATACGAATACCAACATCACGTGATCCAGTGAAGCTGATGAAGCGTGTACGAGGATGATCTACTAAGTAGTCACCAACTTCAGAGCCGTTACCAGGAATGAAGTTTACTACGCCAGCTGGTAAGCCAGCTTCTTCTAATACTTCCATAAACTTCGCTGCTACTACAGGTGTTGTACTAGCTGGTTTTAATAATACAGTGTTACCAGACACCAATGCAGCTGTTGTCATACCTGCCATAATAGCAAATGGGAAGTTCCAAGGAGAAATGATAACACCTACTCCTAATGGAATGTAAGAAAAACGATTATATTCAATTGGACGGCTTTCTACTGAAATGCCATCTTTTAATTTTAACATTTGACGACCATAATACTCCATGAAGTCAATTGCTTCTGCTGTATCAGCATCTGCCTCATTCCATGGCTTACCTGCTTCTTTTACAAGAATTGCGGAAAACTCATGTTTTCTGCGGCGAACGATTGCAGCTGCGCGGAATAAAATGTCTGCGCGCATTTCTGGTTTCGTTTTTCTCCAAGTTTGGAATGTTTCATCCGCTACTTGCATTGCTTTCTCTGCTAATTCACGACTTGCTTTTGAAACGCGGCCAACGACTTCTTCTTTATTTGCAGGGTTTACAGAAACGATTTTATCGTCTGTAGTGATCTTTTCTCCCCCAATAATTAATGGATAGTCTTGTCCAAGATAAGATTCTACTTTCTTTAAACCTTCTTCAAATGCAACTTTATTTGCCTCTACTGTAAAATCTGTAAATGGCTCATGTTTGTATGCTACCACCATTATTTTAGCCTCCCCTTAGAAAAAAACGTTTACATAAATACAATATTATTCTACACGATAATTCCGATTTGTTCAAATATTCTTAGACTTATATTTTTAAAATTAAAAAATTTTTTAAATATAATAAATAAAAAAACAACATGATGCATATGCATCATGTTATGAAATATGAATGTATTCCCAGAAATTTTTACCAATCAATAAAATTGTTACTACCAAAAACAAAATCCGTATATACCCTACACCCTTTTGAACAGCAAATCTCGAACCGAAATATGCACCTGCAACCATTGATAAACCCATAATTAAACCGTATTTAAATTGAATTGCTCCTAAAAATAAAAATGTAATCAGCGATACAATATTGCTAACAAAATTTAAAATCCGACCAGCAGCAGCCGCACGGATAAAATCCAAACCAATTAATAAAAATGCAAAAATTAAAAATGAACCTGTACCTGGCCCAAAAAAACCATCATAAAATCCAATAATCAAAATGACTAAATAGAATAAAAATGTTTTTCCCTTCGTCATTTTTTTATACGTAGATACACTACCCCAATCTTTTTTTACAATAATATAAATAGCAATCAATACAAGTAAAACTAATATAAGAGGACGCAACACAGCCGGTGGAATGAATTTGACAACAAATGCACCTGCAATTGCCCCAACAATTGTGAACGGAATGAGTTTTCCTACAATACGAAAATCTACTTTTTTAGAACGAATAAAATACATTGTACTCGTAAATGAACCCATTGTTGCCGCCAATTTATTTGTTGCGATTGCCGAAGCTGGAGGTAAACCTACAAACATAAGTGCCGGAAGCGAAATTAAACCGCCACCTCCAACAACAGAGTCGATAAATGATGCTAAAAACCCGAAAGCAATGAGTAGTATAATGACTTGCAAACTTAAATCTTCCATCTGTACTTTCCCTCGATCCCCTTTTTATTAACAACATTAAAAATTATAACAAAATTTTTAATATTGTTAATAAAAAAACGATACAAAACCCCCTTTCTTTTTAGATGGCCAAGAACATCTGGCCACGCATAGAAGCGATTAAGGCCTTTTCCTGCCATGTGCACTCCGAAAACTCTGTATAATACAAAAAAAGCCGTTCCTCATAAAAGGAACGACTTTTCTTACTCTAACACTTGAACAAACGGCTTATCTTGTTTCACGTCACGAATAATGATTGCTTCTGGACGTTCTACAGATTTAATTGTAACTTGCACTTTAATATAATTGGGGAAATCCATAACAGCCCCAGTTACATATTGTGTAAATCCAATGACCTCTGCCTTTCCACTAAACTGAACTGGAATCTCCAGCTTCAATTCTTTTAATTGACCGTCTTTATAAAACCCTCTGCCCACAACTGCAGTATAATCACCCGTAAAATACTGTGCTATTTTCGCATTGAAGTTCTTTACATTTGTTGCATCGTCACGATAATCTTTTTCTGCTTCATTAGAAGGGAATAAATAATACTTTTCGTCTAGTGCTTTCCAATCGTCTACTTTATCGCTACCCTTATCAACTATTGAATACGATAAAAAGGAGCCTGGTACAAGTGAAGATTTAGCTTCCTGTCTGTAGATCGCAAAAGTAATTGGAATATTTTTCAATTCATCTTTCTTGCGCAGAAGTGGTAGGATTTCTTGCGCCATTTTTTTTCCTTCTTCTAGCAATGTTTTATCATCAATTTTTTGTTCACGCGGATAACCATGTTGTTCTGCATAATAATGAACAGAATTCATCGCAAGACCGATAACAACTCCACCTAACTCTGCTTGGTTCTCATCTTTTATTTTCAAGTAATCCTGTTCTAAAATTTGAGATAAATACATTGGACTCTTTTCATTTCTCGCTTCTAATGTTTCCGGTTCTCCTGGTGGCAGTTCTGGATTTAAACCATTCGGCAGCCTCTTCTTCAACGCTTTTTCTAAATTACTTTGCGCCTCGGATGAACGTTTTCTCCCGATTAATGCTTGTATCGTATCTTTATCTAAATACTTTCCACCTTGAAATATATAATCTTTCGTACTAAATGAATCTTTCGCAATGCGCATTAATCCTGTTTCGAATTCGTCAACATCTAAACGGCTATTTAATCCTTGTACAGCTAACCCTCTTGCCGATCCTTTTTCAAATGGAACTGCCGTTTTATAATAATCATCGGAAATCGAGTATTTCGAAATAATTGATTTCTCTTTTGAATTCCCTGATTTTCCTACGATTTTTTCCTCTTTTTTTGGCCCCATACTACATCCACTAAGAAGTAATCCAAGGCTTAACGCTGCTAATATAACTTTTTTCATGGTAACTTTGCACCTCTTAATTATTGAGCTCTTGTAAGAACCTCGCTTCATCCCAAATCTCAACGTTATGTTTTTGTGCTTGTGCTAACTTAGAGCCAGCAGCTTCTCCTGCAACGACTAAGTCTGTACTTTTGCTCACACTGCCTGTGACTTTTCCGCCAAGCGCTTCAATTTTCTTTTTCGCTTCACTTCGTCCCATCACTTCTAGCTTTCCTGTTAGCACAACTGTTTTTCCTGCAAAATAAGACTCAATGTTTTCTAAATCTGCTCGTTTTATCCCTTTATAAGTCATATTTACGCCATATGACTTAAACTGCTGTAACAACTCTTGTACATCTTCATTATCAAAATACGTAACGATCGATTGCGCCATTTTTTCGCCAATCTCATTAATAGTTGTCAGCTCTTCTTCTGTAGCGTTAACGATGTAATCCATCGTTTCATAATGTTCCGCCAATGTACGAGCAGCTTTTGCTCCAACGTGGCGAATCCCAAGACCGAATAATAATCGCTCTAATGAATTGTCTTTTGAAGCTTCAATCGCTTGTACTAGATTTGAAGCAGATTTTTCTCCAAAACGTTCTAGTTGTAATAACTGTTCTTTCGTTAATGTATAAAGATCTGCAAATGTACGAATATAATCCGCATCAAATAACTGCGTAATTACCCGTTCGCCTAATCCGTCAATATTCATCGCATTACGTGATACAAAGTGAATTAATCCTTCTCGAATTTGCGCCGGACATGCTGGATTAATACAGCGAAGCGCAACCTCTTCTTCTAATCGAACGAGTTCACTCTCACACGCCGGACAATGCGTTGGCATATAAAACTCTTCTTCTTCACCCGTGCGGCGATCTACAATAACATTTACAACTTCAGGAATGATGTCTCCAGCTTTCTTTACAACAACATAGTCGCCAATGCGAATATCTTTTTCACGAATTAAATCTTCGTTGTGTAAGGAAGCACGGCGGACAATCGTTCCTGCCACGCGTACTGGTTCTAACTCAGCAGTTGGGGTTACGACACCTGTACGTCCAACGCTTAGTTCAATACCCGTCAGTTTTGTAACAACTTCTTCAGCTGGGAATTTATATGCAATGGCCCATCTTGGACTTTTTGCTGTTGTTCCTAAGCTTTCTTGAAGTGATACATCGTCTACTTTAATAACGATGCCATCAATTTCATAATCAAGATGCGGACGTTTTTCTTGCCACTCTTGCACGTATTGAATGACCTCATCAATTGTTTCGCAAACTCGGCGATTCGGGTTTGTTTTAAACCCAAGTTCTCCTAAAAGGTTTAACGATTCACTATGCGATGTAATCATCTTTCCTTCTAAATCAGTAAGCCCATATACAAATAAAGATAAATTGCGCTTTGCCGCAATTTTTGGATCTAATTGACGCAATGAACCCGCAGCTGCATTTCGTGGATTCGCAAAGACTGCCTCTCCGTTCTGTTCTTTTTCTTCATTTAATTTCACAAATGAACGTTTCGGCATGTATGCTTCTCCGCGCGCTTCTAGCGTCATTTCTTCTGTTAAACGCAGAGGAATCGCTTTAATCGTTTTTAAATTTTGCGTAATATCCTCACCTGTTATACCGTCGCCACGAGTTGCTCCTTGAATGAAGCGCCCTTTTTCATAATGAAGGGAAACCGCCAGTCCGTCAATTTTTAATTCGCACACATATCTTACATTTTGACCGTCAATTCCTTGATGTACCTTGCGATCAAAATCACGTAAATCACCTTCATTAAAAGCATTTCCTAAACTTAACATCGGCGATTTATGTGTTACTTTCTCAAAAATATCAAGAACCTCTCCGCCAACACGAACGGTCGGAGAATCTTCTTTAAAAAATTCCGGGTGCTCTGTTTCCAATTTGATTAACTCTTGCATATGACAATCATACTCTGCATCTGATACAGATGGCTGATCTAGCACGTGATACTCATAATTAAACTGATTTAAAATGTCACGAAGCTCTTCAATACGCTTTTGTGCTGCTTCTTTCGACATGACCTCATTCCTTTCTTACACTTTCGTCACTGGCGCAAACTTAGCCAATAACCGTTTAATGCCAATTGGACTTGGGAACGCGATGTCTAATTCTTTCGCATCTC
Source organism: Bacillus cereus group sp. BfR-BA-01380 (assembly GCF_022663535.1). Taxonomy (GTDB): domain Bacteria; phylum Bacillota; class Bacilli; order Bacillales; family Bacillaceae_G; genus Bacillus_A; species Bacillus_A cereus_BB. The sequence continues at coordinate 45,012 of NZ_JAKUFS010000028.1, forward strand.
CTTCACCTTTCACACTTACAACAGTGCCAATCCCCCATTTTTGATGTGATGCTTTATCACCAACTGACCAGCCAATTTGCTCACCGCCTGTTGTTTTCGCAGCTGGCCGTACAAAAGCTGAACGGGAACGAACTGTTGTTGTAGTTGTAGGTTTAGACTTTGCGCCAAAAGTTTCACGCTTTGGTTTTACTTCATGAAGCGTTTCAATGAGATCCTCAGGAATTTCAGAGATGAAACGTGATTCTTTATTCATACTTGTTCTACCAAATATTGTTCGCATTTGGGCATTCGTTACGTACAGTTCTTCTTCGGCACGTGTAATCCCAACGTATGCTAAGCGGCGTTCTTCTTGCATTTCATCTTCTTCCATTAAAGAACGTGTATGCGGGAAAATCCCTTCTTCTAACCCTAAAATGAAAACGACAGGGAATTCTAATCCTTTTGCAGAGTGCATTGTCATTAAAATGACTTCTTCACCAGCAGTTGGATCTTCATCTACACGGTCAATATCAGCAACAAGTGCTAAATCGGTTAAGAACGCAACAAGACTCTTATCTTCACTCTGTGATTCAAACGTTTGTGTAACAGATAAGAACTCATCTAAGTTTTCTAAACGTCCCTCTGATTCTAATGTACGTTCATTCTTCAGCGCATCACGGTACCCTGTTTTTTCTAACACTTCTTCTACAAGTTCTGTTACCGATAAATATTCTTGCATGTTTACCCAATTATGAAGCTGCTTCGCAAATTCTGCTACTGTCTTCGCAATTTTTGCACTTACACCTACATGCTCAATTTCATCTAATACAGCTGTCAATGAAAGACCATTTTGCACGCCATAATTAATAATCTTATCAATAGATGTCGCTCCAACACCACGTTTTGGCACATTAATAATACGCGCAAAGCTAATTTCATCATCCGGATTTGCAATTAAGCGTAAATACGCCAACATATCTTTAATCTCTTTACGGTCATAGAACTTAATACCGCCAACAATTTTGTATGGAATATTAGATTTCAGGAAAATCTCCTCGACCATACGGGACTGGGCATTCGTACGATATAGTACTGCAAAATCTGTGTATTTTCGATTTCCCATTTGAATTTCATCACGAATCTTTTTCGCAATAAAATATGCCTCATCTTTTTCAGTTGCAGCGCGGTAATAAGAAATTTTACTCCCTACTTGATTATCCGTCCATAACTTCTTCGGTTTACGACTTGTATTATTTTCAATAACCGCATTCGCCGCATGTAAAATATTTTTTGTTGAACGATAGTTTTGTTCTAATAAAATAACCTGTGCGTTGTCATAATCTTTTTCAAATGACAAGATATTAGCAATATCAGCTCCGCGCCAGCGATAAATCGATTGATCAGAGTCACCAACTACACAAATATTTTTAAAACGCGCTGCCAATTGATTAACAAGAATATACTGAGCACGGTTTGTGTCTTGATACTCATCAACGTGAATATATTGGAATTTACGTTGATAAAACTCCAGTACTTCTGGTATCCGTTCAAATAATTGAATAGTCGTCATAATTAAATCATCAAAATCAAGTGCATTATTTTTAAGGAGACGCTTTTGATATTCTGTATATACATCACTCGTCAGCTTTTCGTATGGATCTGCAATTGAGATTTTTTTCGCATATTTTTCTGGAGATAACAATTCATTTTTCGCATTGCTAATTGCCGCAAGAACAGAACGCGGTTCAAATTTCTTCGGATCAATATTGCGCTCTTTCATAATTTTTTTCACAACTGTTAATTGGTCACTTGCATCTAAAATCGTAAAGTTACGATTAATCCCAATGCGATCAATATCACGTCGTAAAATGCGCACACACATAGAGTGGAATGTTGAAATCCAAATGTCCTCTGCTTCAGGACCAACAAGCTTATCAATACGCTCACGCATTTCACGCGCTGCTTTATTTGTAAACGTAATAGCAAGTACATTCCAAGGTGCAACACCTTTTTCGCCAAGTAAATAGGCAATACGGTGTGTTAACACACGCGTCTTACCACTCCCAGCTCCCGCCATAAGTAGCAATGGCCCAGACGTTGTTTGTACAGCTTTTTGTTGCTGCGGATTTAATCCTGTTAATAAATTTTCTGCTATACTCATGTATTCGGTCACCTACTCTCCTTTTACAGCTTTTACTGTCGCTAAAGCTTTATTTATATCTTCATAAATTAAATTTCCAACGGCGACTGTATCCGCATACTGTGCCATTTCCTTCGCTTGGTCTGCACTTGCAATTCCACCGCCGTAATATAATGTTGCACTCTGCAGCTCAGCTTTCACTTTTCTTACGAGGTCCACATCTCCATATGTGCCGCTGTATTCTAAGTAAAAAATTGGTAAATGAAGAAGTTTATCAGCCATACGTGCATATGCAATCACATCGTCTTCTGATAGTTCACAATTTGCCTCCGTTAACTTTGCTACTTTCGCTTCTGGATTTAATACACAATATCCTTGCATGAAAATTTCATCCCAGTTCATAATGTCCCCAAATTCTTTCAATGCCGCATGATGAAGGCCTGTTACCCATTCTACCTTTTGGCTGTTTAACACACTTGGGATGTAATAAAAGTCGAAGCCTGGTGTAATAGAATCCAGCGTGGAAACTTCTAATACACAAGGAACCGCGTATCTACGAATGCTTACTAGCATATGCAATACATTATCAATTGTAATTCCGTCGCTTCCGCCAACAATAACAGCGTCAGTTCCTGATTCACAAATAAGCTCTAAATGCTCATCACTTAACTCCTTATTCGGATCAAGCTTAAATACATGTTTCCACTGTGAAATATCGTACATGAAAACACCCTTTCTTTTCTCTAATCGTCTTTACACATTCTTTCATTATAACAAAAAATAATGTGCTGACACACGTTCCGCGCAACATCTTTTTCTACGTCAAATGTTGGATTGTATATAGGCGAAGCTAGTCACAAACAATAATTCTTGAGATAGATAAGGTGAACCTTCCATCAGTGACGGGTTTACTGCCCACAAATAACGGGATACATCTATTTCAAAGCTGATGAAAAAGGAGTGAGTTTCTTGTTCAAGCAAAACATCGGCACATTGAATGCCCTTATTCGTATTACACTTGGTTTTGTTTTACTTAGCTGTAGCACTGCAAAGCTTGTAAGAAAACCATGGTGTACTTGGTCAAAAATTATGCTTTGGGTCGGGGCAATGAGAATCGCAGAAGGCATCGTTCGTTTCTGTCCGATTGTCGAAGCATGCAAACTCAGTAAATATTTGAACATCCCTGATGTAAAAATACCTGGCATGGATTTTATGAAGAATGGACAATCTAATAAACAAGAAGCACATCATACTTCTCATACTGACGAGAAAACAAGTACTGGGAGTTATGATGCTTCTGATAAGGAAATTGAGTCTGCACTTGAAAAGGCTCTTATGTCCAAACCGCTTTGAATCATTTGTCAAAATGCAAGATGCTCTTAAGAAAACTTAGCCGCTACAGTGGGCGGCTAAGTTTTCTTTTATTTTACCACAAACAAGAACTAATGTTCTATTTGTGGAATTTTTATTTTTTCGAAAAATTATAACATACACCTATTGTCATCTTTGATATAAAAGTGATATCATTTTTATATCAAAAGGAGGCGAGATCATGAAAGAAAAACAAGTATTTCATGTAAATGGATTTTTAGGACTACTTGCAGTTCTAGTTTTAATTGGGGTTGGTATATTCAGTCTTATTAATGAATTATTTGCAATTGGCATTCCCTCTTTTTTATTAGCAGCAATCCTTGTAAGTAGTATTGGCACTGTTCAGCCAAACCAAGCAAAAGTAATTACATTTTTCGGTAACTATTTAGGAACCATTCGTGAAAATGGCCTATTTTTAACAATTCCATTTTCATTTCGCCAAACCGTTTCACTACGCGTGGAAAACTTTAATAGTAAAAAGTTAAAAGTAAATGATGTAGAGGGGAATCCAATTGAAATCGCAGCTGTTGTTGTATACAAAGTCGTTGATTCCGCAAAAGCGATCTTTGGCGTAGAACATTATGATGCCTTCGTGGAAATTCAAAGCGAAACAGCAATTCGCCACGTAGCAACGAAATATGCATATGATAATTTCCAAGATGAAAACACCATTACACTGCGTGGAAACTCGGAAGAAATTTCCGAAGAGTTAAAACGCGAATTAGAAGCACGTTTAGAAATTGCGGGAGTAGAAGTAATCGAAACTCGTTTAACGCACTTAGCTTATGCAACAGAAATTGCCCATGCAATGCTTCAACGTCAACAAGCAAAAGCAGTATTAGCTGCAAGAAAAGAAATTGTCGAAGGTGCCGTACAAATGGCGAAAGACTCGATTCAAAAGCTGGATGAAGAAGGTGTACTTGAGTTAGATGACGAAAGAAAAGCAAATATGGTCAATAACTTACTAGTTGCGATTGTTTCAGAAAAAGGAGCGCAACCAGTTATTAATACAGGAAGTCTTTACTAAAGGTTGTCGGTAATCATGGCCAAAAAGAAAAGCTTTCCACTACGAATCGATCCCGAATTGTACGCAGTTATTGAAAAATGGGCAAACGACGAATTTCGAAGTGTAAATGCTCATATTGAATATTTACTTCGCGAGATGGCAAAACAAAAAGGTAAGATAAAAAAAGAAGAGAGCTAGCTTAAAGCTAGCTCTTAATTATTTACATGCATAATTGCACGGTATCCAATATCTGTTCGGTAAAACAATCCATCACTTTCAATCTTTTCAATTTCTGCGTATACTTTATCTTTCGCCTCTTGTAAATCTTTCGCCTTACAAGCAACAAACAACACACGACCGCCATTCGTTACAAATTCCCCATCTTTCACATCTGTTCCGGCATGAAATACAATTACATCTTCTAACGTTTCTAAACCTGTAATGACTGCGCCTTTTTCATAGCTTTCTGGATATCCTTTTGAGGCTAGTACAACACCGATTACTGCCTCTTCAGACCACTCTAAAGAAAGCTCTTTTCCATCTAATACATGGTTACATACATCAACTAAATCGCTCTCTAAACGAGGTAAAATCACTTCTGTTTCTGGATCGCCAAAGCGGGCATTAAATTCAATTACTTTCGGCCCTTCACTTGTTAAAATAAGCCCTGCATATAAAATGCCTGTAAAGGAACGCCCTTCTCGTATCATTGCCTCTGCTGTTGGATGTAGAATGGTTTCAATCGCTTGTTCTACTGCTGATTTTGGGATTTGTGGTACCGGAGAATAGGCACCCATTCCACCTGTATTCGGCCCCTTATCACCATCAAAAGCACGTTTATGATCTTGTGCAATTACCATTGAGTATACAGTTGTTCCGTTGACAAATGCCATAAGCGAAAACTCTTGTCCATCTAAAAATTCTTCAATAACAACCTTTTTACTAGCTTCTCCAAACTTTACGTCTTGCAGCATTTCTTTTACAGCTTGCAATGCTTCTTCTAACGTCATGGCAACTGTTACACCTTTACCAGCTGCTAAGCCGTCTGCTTTAATAACGATTGGTGCTCCGACTTTTTCAATGTATGCTACCGCTTCTTCATAGTTTGTAAATGTCTCATATGCCGCTGTTGGAATATCATACTTTTTCATAAGCTCTTTCGTAAAAGCTTTACTTCCCTCAATAACAGCAGCTGCTTTGTTCGGACCAAAAACGCGAAGACCTGCTTCTTCAAAACGGTCAACAATCCCATTCATAAGCGGAATTTCCGGACCAACAAACGTTAAACCAATGTTATTTTCTTTCGCAAAAGCAATAAGCGCATCAAAATCATTTTCATCGATCGCTACAGGCGTTGCTACGTCTTTCATTCCTTCATTTCCCGGTGCTACATATACAGTTTCTACTTGCTCCGACCCTGCGAATTTCCATGCTAACGCGTGCTCACGTCCACCGCGGCCGATTACTAAAACATTCATATTTCATCCTCCACTATTTAAAACGGAAAATAGGCTTGCTCCTATTTTCCGTGTCGTATTTTGTAGATAAGTCGATATTCCATGTCGAAACGCCGATATATTTCAATTTCCATCGATATATCATGAGAAACGGTCGATATATTTGAATTTACGCCGATAAAACTTCATGTAATTATTAATGTTTGAAATGACGTACGCCAGTGAACACCATCGCAATGCCGTACTCGTCTGCTTTTTGAATGGAATCTTCATCGCGAATGGATCCACCTGGTTGAATGATTGCTGTAATGCCGGCTTTAGCCGCTTCTTCTACTGTATCTGGCATTGGGAAGTATGCATCAGATGCAAGTGCGCTACCTTGTGCTTTCTCACCCGCTTGTGTAATAGCAATTTTCGCTGAGCCAACGCGGTTCATTTGCCCTGCACCTACACCAATTGTCATATTATCCTTCGCTAAAACAATTGCATTAGATTTTACGTGTTTTACAACTTTCCAAGCTAATTTTAAATCATTCCATTCTTGCTCTGTTGGTTCACGCTTCGTTGGAATTGTGATTGTCGCATCTTCTAACGCTAATGTATCCTCTTCTTGTACAAGTAAACCACCTTGGATAGAAGTTAACTTCTTACTAGCTGCCCTAACTTTAGCAATATCAACAGTTAACAAACGTAAGTTTTTCTTACTTTGTAAGACTTCTAAAGCTTCCTGCGAGAAAGAAGGTGCAATAATGATTTCTAAGAAAATTTCATGCAGCTTTTCTGCCGTTTCTTTGTCAATTTCACGGTTTGCTGCAATAATGCCGCCAAAAATTGATACTGGATCTGCTTCATAAGCACGTGCATATGCTTCATGAATATCAGCTCCAACACCAACGCCGCACGGGTTCATATGTTTTACTGCTACAACTGCTGGTTCTGTAAATTCTTTCACGATGCTAAGCGCTGCATCTGCGTCATTGATGTTATTATAAGATAATTCTTTACCATGTAATTGTTCTGCATATGCAACAGAAGAAGTTGCTGCAAACGGTGCCTTATAGAACGTTGCTTTTTGATGTGGGTTTTCGCCGTAACGTAAATCTTGTTTTTTCTCAAACGTAACAGTTAACGTTTCAGGGCTTTCTTCTCCTGTTTGTTCTGTTAAATAGCTTGAAATTAATGCATCATATGCCGCTGTATGACGGAATACTTTTGCTGCTAATTTACGTTTTGTATCTTTTGAAACTTCTCCGCTTTCCTTTAATTCCCCTAATACAACATCGTAGTCTGCTGGATCAACAATAACTGTTACAAACTCATGGTTTTTCGCAGCAGAACGAATCATCGTTGGGCCGCCGATATCAATATTTTCAATTGCATCAGCAAATGTTACATCTGGCTGTGCAATTGTTTCTTTAAATGGATATAAGTTTACAACAACAAAATCAATCGGCTGAATACCAAGTTCATTCATTTGGGACATATGCATTTCGTTATCACGTACAGCAAGAAGTCCACCATGAATGCTTGGATGTAATGTTTTCACACGACCGTCCATAATCTCTGGAAAACCTGTTACTTCAGAAATCCCAATTACTTGTAAGCCGTCTTCTTCTAGTAACTTTTTCGTTCCGCCTGTTGAAATCACTTCAATCCCTTGCTCAAGTAATCCTCTTACAAATTCTACAACTCCAGCTTTATTTGAAACACTTACTAATGCACGCTTTTTCATTTATTCTCCACCCCTAGTTGTATTAAATTGCTGCTCTTATAACTTCACTTCAGAATGTAATAAAGATTTCACCGTATCTACGTACAATCTATGTTCGACAAGTTGAATTTTCTTTTGTAAACTTTCTCGTGTATCATTTTCAGAAACTGCTACTGCTTCTTGTGCGATAATTGGTCCTGTGTCCATTCCTGCATCAACGTAATGGATTGTTACACCTGTTACTTTTACACCAGCTTCAATTGCTTGTCCAATTGCATCTTTTCCAGGAAAGTTTGGCAATAGTGAAGGATGAATGTTAACGATTCTCCCTTCATAAGCAGTTAGCAATGTCGGACCAATTAAACGCATATACCCCGCTAGAATAATCCAATCAATCTCGTATTCTTGCAATTTCTTTACTATTTCTTGTTCGAATGCTTCCTTTGATTCATACGCTTTCGCCGAAAAGGAAAAGCAAGGAACATGATGGTTATTTGCGCGCTCTACAACACGTGCGCCTGGCTGATCGCATACAAGCAAACTAAGCTGTGCATCTAATCTTCCAGCTTCTACTGCATCCACAAGCGCCTGGAAATTAGAACCGCTTCCGGAAGCAAAAATTGCTAATCGGCTCATAGTGCTGCTCCTCCAGCAAATGTAACACCTGAACCTTTCACAGTGCGTCCGATGATTCGAGCTGCTTCCCCTTGTTCTTCGAGAAGCTTCATAGCACCTTCTGCATCTTCTTCTTTGACCGCTACTACCATACCAATACCCATGTTAAAAATATTGAACATTTCTTCTTTCTTTAATTGACCAACTTCTTGCAGTAAATCAAAGATTGGATGAACTGTCCAAGAACCAAGTTCAATTTGTGCTCCGATACCTTCTGGCAACATACGTGGAATATTTTCAATAAATCCGCCGCCAGTAATATGAGCCATGCCAGTTACGTTATATTTCTTCAATAGTTCTAAAATAGGTTTGACATAAATTTTCGTTGGTTTTAATAATTCTTCACCAAGTGGTAGTTCTAAACGACCATAAATACGATCAAGTGAAAGTTGCCCATCCTCTAATAACACTTTACGTACAAGAGAATAACCATTACTATGAATTCCGCTAGAAGCAAGTCCAATTAATACTTGATTCTCTTCAATAGATTTTCCTGTAACAATTTTCTTTTTATCAACAATACCAACTGTAAAACCAGCTAAATCGTATTCTTCCTCAGAATACATCCCTGGCATTTCAGCTGTTTCCCCGCCAATTAATGAACAACCAGCCTGACGGCATCCTTCTGCAATTCCTTTGACGATGTCTTCAATTTTACTAGGTTCTGCTTTACCGCAAGCAATATAATCAAGGAAAAAGAGCGGCTCTGCCCCTTGAACAACAATGTCATTTACACACATTGCAACTGCATCGATGCCAATTGTGTCATGTTTGTCCATCATGAAAGCGAGCATTAATTTTGTTCCTACACCATCTGTTCCAGATACTAATACTGGCTCTTCTAATGCGAATTTTGAAAGATCAAACATTCCTCCAAAGCCACCTAACCCACCTAGCACTTCTTTTCTCATCGTTGTTTGCACGTGTTTTTTCATGCGAGATACCGCTTCATATCCAGCTTCAATATCTACTCCTGCTTGCTTATATGCATTCGCCATCGTTTCTATACACCTCGTCTTTTTATACTGAAAGAATTTCTCCCGTCTACTGGGCCGTAACTTTAGGAAAAAGCGAGCTTCTACACAGCATATAGTAGAAGCTGCCATGCTTTCTTATCGTGCTCTATATAAATCTATTTTAATTTTTCGACATATAGGTCGCTGCTGTGCAGACAAAAAATGACTTACACTTGCTTGCTCCCTTTGTTTTAAACCTTGCATGTGGTAGGAAAAGGCCCTGACCGCTTCTATGCACGGCCAGATGCTCTCGCCCCTCCCTAAAAAGAAAAGGGTTTTTATGTCGTTTTTTAACTTATATATATCTTGTGCCTTATTTCATACTTGCTAAAAGCTCCTGCTCATAATCATAAAGAGCCGTGGGATAATCCCCATTAAAATAAGCCATACATAAACCGCCATATTTCCCTTCATACGGGCGGCCAATTGCATCAATTAGACCTTCTTCACTTAAAAATGTTAACGAGTCTGCTCCAATGATTTCACGGATTTCTTCTATTGAATGATTTGCTGCAATTAATTCTTTTCTTGTTTGAATGTCAATTCCATAGAAGCACGGATATTTAAGAGGCGGCGAAGCAATTCTTACATGCACTTCTGTTGCCCCAGCCTCGCGAAGCATACGAACAATTCGCTTGCTTGTTGTACCGCGCACGATAGAATCATCAATCATCACAACACGTTTTCCTTCAACAACACCTCGTACTGCTGAAAGTTTCATTTTTACCCCTTGTTCACGTAATTCCTGAGAAGGTTGAATAAATGTACGTCCAACATAACGATTTTTAATTAAACCTAACTCATAAGGAATTCCAGTTGCTTCTGCATAGCCGATTGCCGCTGAAATACTAGAATCAGGTACACCTGTTACAACATCTGCTTCAACCTTAGCTTCTTTTGCTAACAATTTCCCCATATTTTTACGTGCTGCATGGACGTTAACGCCAGCAATGTTTGAATCAGGGCGTGCAAAGTAAATGTACTCCATGCTACAAATGGCATGTTCTACATCATTTGTAAAACGATCTACGTGAATCCCTTCATCATTAATGATGAGCAATTCTCCAGGCTCTACATCACGAATGTATGTTGCCCCAACTACATCAAAGGCACATGTTTCAGATGCTACAACATATGCATCTCCCATCTTTCCAATCGAAAGCGGACGGAAACCATTTGGATCTAATGCAACAATCATTTCATTTCCTGTTAATAATAAATAGGCAAAAGCACCTTTTACTTTGTTTAATGCGTCTTTTACACTTTCAATTAATGTACCTTTTGTATTTCGTTTAATTAAATGAAGCAATACTTCTGTATCCGAACTTGTTTGAAAAATACTTCCCTCTGCCTCTAATTCACGACGAAGCATTTTTGCGTTAATTAAATTCCCATTATGAGCTAATGCCATGCTATGGTCCGAAAAGCGAAATAACAGTGGTTGAACATTCGCAACTTCAGCGCCGCCTGCTGTTGCATAACGAACATGCCCGATCGCTGATTTTCCATTTAAACCATCTAACTCACCGCGCGAAAACACCTCTGATATTAAACCAAGCCCTCTATGACCAATGATTTTCTCCCCATCATTTACAACAATGCCAGCGCCTTCTTGACCACGGTGCTGCAAGCTATGCAACCCATAATACGTAACTTGTGCAGCATTTTCATGCCCCCAAATTCCGAAAACGCCGCATTCTTCATTTAGCCCCTTTATTTCATTAAGCATGGAATAGCCCCTTTCCAAGCCGTTCTCATTTCATCAACATCTGTTGTAAGCAATACTTCATTTTCTTCATTACGAATTGTTAATTGGTTTGCATTTGTTACTTCCCCAACACAAAGTGCGTCTACCATATTTTCAAACGCTTCTTTTTGCTCGCGTTTTACGGTAACAACAAAGCGAGATTGTGATTCTGCAAATAATATCGCTGTCGCTTCTCCAGCTAACTTCACATCTGCGCCTAATCCGTTTGCTCCCATTGCACTTTCTGCGAAAGCAACTGCTAATCCGCCTTCTGCAACGTCATGCGCTGATTGTACAAGTCCTTCTTGAATCGCTGCTAATAATTGCTTTTGACGTTTTCCTTCTACTTCTAAATCGATGCTTGGCGCCTGACCGAAAATTTTTCCGTGCACCATCTTTTGCAATTCACTACCGCCAAACTCCGCTTTCGTTTCACCGATTACATAAACGAGATCACCAGCTTGCTTAAACTCTTGCGTTGTTACATGCTTTACATCATGCACAAGACCAACCATACCAACAGTTGGTGTTGGGTATACTGCTTCACCGCTGCGTTCATTGTACATTGATACGTTTCCACCAATAACAGGTGTATGTAACGTGCGGCATGCTTCGCTCATACCATCTACTGACTTCTCAATTTGCCAGAAGATTTCTGGCTTTTCTGGGTTGCCAAAGTTTAAGCAATCTGTAATTGCAAGCGGCTCACCGCCAGAACATACAATATTACGAGCTGCTTCTGCTACAGCAATTTTCCCGCCCATTTCTGGGTCTAAATAAATGTAGCGAGAGTTACAATCTGTTGTCATTGCTAATGCTTTATTTGTTCCGCGGACACGAACAACCGCTGCATCAGACCCTGGTGTAACCACTGTGCTTGTGCGTACTTGGTAATCATATTGATCATATACCCACTCTTTACTTGCAATCGTTGGTTGTTGTAATAAAGATAGTAATGTTTCTTTATGATTCTCCACTTTTGGTATTTCCATCTTCATTTGTTGGAACTCTATAAAATACGCTGCTTCTTTTGAAGGCTTATGATAAACAGGTGCTTCTTCTGCTAATGCATCAGCTGGCACTTCCGCAACCATTTCTCCTTTATGGAATAAACGAAGCATTTTATCTTCTGTTACTTTCCCCATTACCACTGCTGCAAGGCCATATTTTTCAAATAGCTCTACAATCTCTTGTTCTCTACCTTTTTTCACGACTATTAACATACGCTCCTGTGATTCAGAAAGCATCATCTCGTACGGCGTCATGCCTGTTTCACGCTGCGGTACATCATCTAAATACATCTCAATACCCATGCCTGCTTTACTTGCCATCTCTGCAGAAGATGATGTTAAGCCTGCCGCACCCATATCTTGAATACCGACAAGTGCATCAGATTTGATTAATTCTAAGCAAGCTTCAATTAAAAGCTTCTCCATAAATGGATCGCCTACTTGCACCGCTGGGCGCTTTGCATCGGAATCCTCAGATAGCTCTTCTGACGCAAATGTTGCACCGTGAATACCGTCACGACCTGTTGCTGCTCCAACATACATTACTGTATTACCAGCACCGTGCGCTTGCCCTTTTTTAATATCTTCATGGTTAATTAACCCAACACACATTGCGTTTACAAGCGGATTTCCTTCATAACATGGATCGAACTGTACTTCTCCGCCAACAGTTGGAATCCCGATGCAGTTACCGTATCCCGCAATACCCGCTACAACTTCTTCAAATAAATATTTTACGCGTGGTGATTGTAGCTCACCGAAGCGAAGTGAATTTAACATAGCAATTGGACGTGCTCCCATAGAAAACACATCACGGATAATACCACCAACCCCTGTCGCTGCACCTTGATACGGTTCAATTGCAGATGGATGGTTATGACTCTCCATCTTAAATACTACCGCTTGATTATCACCGATATCTACGATTCCAGCGCCTTCACCAGGACCTTGCAGTACACGTTCACCAGTCGTTGGGAACTTACGAAGAACTGGCTTTGAGTTTTTATAGCTACAATGCTCTGACCACATAACAGAGAACAATCCTGTTTCTGTATAATTTGGCAGACGGCCTAAAGTCTTTTCAACCATGGCAAACTCTTCGTCTGTTAATCCCATTTCCGTATAAATGCGTTCTTCTTTAATTTGAGTTGGATTTGGTTCAAGCAGTAACGACATATGTTTCCCTCCAATGTTTCAAAATAGATTGAAATACTTTTAGACCATCCGCTCCTCCAAGCAATTCATCAACAGCACGCTCTGGATGCGGCATCATACCAAGTACATTTCCTTGCTCATTTACAATCCCTGCAATATCTGAAACGCTTCCGTTTGGATTCTCTACATAACGGAAGACAATTTGATTATTTTCTTCTAACTGTTTCAATGTTGCTTCATCACAGTAGTAGTTTCCTTCACCATGAGCGATCGGAATATCGATCACTTCATCTTTCTCATATTGCGCTGTAAACATTGTTGTATTATTTTCAACACGAAGCTGAACAGTACGGCACATAAACTTTAAGTTTTTATTGCGAATTAACGCACCAGGCAGCAGACCAGACTCTACTAAAATTTGAAATCCGTTACATACACCTAAGATTGGTTTTCCTGCCTCAGCTGCTTTTTGTACACCTTTCATTGCGTTTGCAAAACGGGAAATAGCTCCGCAGCGAAGATAATCTCCGTAAGAGAAACCACCTGGTAGTAAAATTGCATCGTACTTATCTAAGTTTTCTTCACTATGCCAAACGTAGTCTACATCTTGGCCAAGCTCATCTTTAATTGCATGAAACATATCTACGTCACAGTTCGAACCTGGAAAAACGATTACGGCAAATTTCACTGCGCGACAACCTCCTCAACTTCATAGCGATAATCTTCAATCACTACGTTCGTTAATAATTTTTCGCACATTTCTTTTACCATCGCATCAATATCCATAACTGATTTACCAATTGTTAATTCCATATATTTACCAATACGAACATCTTGTACTTCTGTGAACGAAAGACTATGAAGTGCTCCTTTTACTGCTGTTCCTTGTGGATCTAATACACTTTCTCTTAACGTGACATATACCTTTACTTTATACATGTGAAGCTCCCCCTAATCGTTTTAAAATCTCTTCATAAGCATCTGTTAAGTTACCAAGATCGCGGCGAAATACATCTTTATCAAATTTTTCATTGCTCGTTTCATCCCATAAACGGCATGTATCTGGCGAAATCTCGTCCGCTAATAAAATTTCTCCCTCTTCTGTTACACCGAACTCTAATTTAAAATCTACTAATCTTACACGACAGCTTGCGAAATGCTCAATCAATACTTGATTGATTTGTAGAGCTTTTTCTCGTAATATACTTACTTGCTCTGGCGTTGCAACGTTTAACACACGAATATGATCTTCTGTTACAAGAGGATCTCCTAAATCATCATCTTTGTAGTAAAATTCAACGATTGGTGCTGTAAGTACAGTGCCTTCTTCCATTCCTAATCGTTTTGAAAGACTACCCGCAATCACATTTCTTGTGACAACTTCTAGTGGAATGATGCTTACTTTTTTTACAATTTGTTCTGTTTCTGATACTTTCTCAACAAAGTGTGTTTTAATTCCTACTTCTTGTAACTTTCTGAATAAAAGAGTTGTAATCTCGTTGTTCAGACGACCTTTTCCTGTAATCGTCGCTTTTTTCTCCCCATTGAAAGCAGTAGCACTATCTTTGTACTCTACCCAAACCATATCTGCTGCTTCTGTACGATAAATTCTTTTTGCTTTACCTTCATACAGCAATTCCAGCTTTTGCATTTCGCAAGCCCCCTGTAGTTTGAAAAATGTGAATAGTATATTTATAAAGAATGGCACAGAATGAAACTATTCTGTGCCATATAAAATTATCAGCTTAGTTCAATCCAAGACGTTCAAAAATTGTATCAACATGTTGTAAGTGATGTTCATAGTTGAAACATTCATTGATTTCTTCTTGTGTTAATTTGCTTGTAATACGCTCATCAGCTTCTACAAGCTCTTTAAATTGTACTTGTGTTTCCCATGCTTCCATCGCTTTAGGCTGTACGATATCATAAGCTTCTTCACGTACCATACCTTTGTCGATCAACGTAAGCATTACGCGCTGAGAGTAAATTAAACCATATGTTCGTGTCATATTGCGTTTCATGTTTTCTGGAAATACCGTTAAGTTTTTCACGATATTACCAAAGCGATTTAACATGTAATTTAATGCAATCGTTGCATCTGGTAAAATAATACGTTCCGCAGATGAATGTGAAATATCACGCTCATGCCATAATGGAACATTCTCGTAAGCAGTCATCATGTAACCACGGATAACACGAGCCAAACCAGTCATATTTTCAGACCCAATCGGATTACGTTTATGTGGCATTGCAGACGAACCTTTTTGTCCTTTCGCAAAGGCTTCTTCTACTTCACGTGTTTCACTTTTTTGTAAACCGCGAATTTCAACTGCCATTTTCTCGATTGATGTTGCGATTAATGCAAGTGTTGACATGTAATGTGCATGACGATCACGTTGCAGCGTTTGTGTTGAAATCGGTGCTGCTTCTAATCCTAAATTTTCACAAACATATTTTTCTACGAATGGATTAATGTTCGCGAATGTACCAACTGCACCAGACAATTTACCAACGCGAACTGTATCAGCTGCTTGTTTAAAACGTTCTAAGTTACGTTTCATTTCTTCATACCAAAGACCAAGTTTTAAACCAAATGTTGTTGGTTCTGCATGAACACCGTGCGTTCTTCCCATCATAATTGTGTATTTATGTTCTTTTGCTTTGTTAGCTAAAATAGTAATGAAATTTTCTAAGTCGTTTAGTAGAATTTCATTTGCTTGTTTTAAGATATAAGATAAAGCTGTATCTACTACGTCTGTAGATGTTAAACCGTAATGTACCCATTTACGCTCTTCACCGAGTGTTGGTGTTTCAGATACTGCACGCGTAAATGCTACCACATCATGACGCGTTTCTTGTTCAATTTCATAAATACGATCAATATCGAAAGATGCATGTTCACGAAGCTTTTTCACATCTTCTTTCGGAATATCGCCAAGCTCAGCCCATGCTTCACAAGCTAAAATCTCAACTTCTAACCATGCTTTAAATTTGTTTTCTTCCGTCCAAATCGCACCCATTTCAGGGCGTGTATAACGACTAATCATCTTTTTCCCTCCAACAGTTGTTCTTGATGGTCCCAAATATGCAATGTGCGCGCTTTTTCTAAAGCAACGTCAATCTTATCATTTAAAATGTTAACGTGCCCCATTTTACGCTGCGGTTTTGCTTCTTCTTTACCATATAAATGCAAGTAACACCCGGTTAATCTATTCACTTGCTTTAGGACTCCTTCTATATGTTCGCCTAAAATGTTTACCATGACAACTGGTTTTAACAAAATTGTTTCTCCAAGAGGTAAATTACAGATTGCTCGAATATGTTGCCCGAATTGACTGATTTCACAAGCATCAATTGTATAGTGTCCAGAATTGTGCGGTCTTGGTGCTAACTCATTGATATAAATGTCACCATTTGCTGTAGCAAACATCTCTACCGCTAGTGTTCCCACCAGTTTTAATTCATCCGCTAATCTTTCTGCATATTGAATGCCTTTTTCTGATAACGCAAATGGAATACGAGCCGGTACAATTGATTCGTGTAAAATGTTATTCACATGAATATTTTCGGCTACTGGGAATACTTTCGTTTCACCATTTACACTACGTGTAACAATGACGGAAATTTCTTTTTCAAATAAAACCCACTTCTCTAAAATGCATTCAGCTTGATTAACAAGTTCCATCGCTTTCGCAACATCAGCTTCACTTTGTAGTACAACTTGCCCTTTCCCATCATATCCTCCTGTTGTTGTCTTTAACACGCAAGGAAAGGAAAATTCAGCAACTGCTTCTAAAAGGTCTTCTTGCTTCTGAACGAGTCTGTAAGGCGCTACTGGTAAACCCGCTTTCACAATTGCATTTTTTTCTGTATAACGGTTTTGTGTTGTATATAATAACTGACTGCCCTGCGGTAAATACGCATGCTTTTCAAGCCATTGTAGGCAGTTATAATCAATATTCTCAAATTCATATGTTACAACATCGCTTATCTCTGCTAAATACTGAATCGCTTTCAAATCATCGTACGGTGCCACAATTTCAACGTCGGCAACTTGTGCACACGGCGTGGACTTTGCTGGATCTAATACTGCAATTTTATATCCCATTTCTTTTGCAGCAATCGCCATCATTCTGCCAAGCTGTCCTCCGCCAATAATACCAATCATTTGTCCAGGTAAAATCGTTTTTATCACAGCAGTTCACTACCTTCTCGCACATTTTTTCCAATTGCTTCTCGTCTTAGTTCTAATGCATCATATATATCATCATGAAATGATCCTAGCATTTGTGCGGCAAGTAAACCTGCATTGGTAGCTCCGGCTTTCCCAATTGCGACAGTCGCAACTGGTACACCTCCTGGCATTTGAACAATAGATAGTAATGAATCTAAACCGTTTAACGCTTTCGACTGAACAGGAACACCGATTACTGGAATATTTGTTTTTGCAGCAACCATTCCAGGTAAATGAGCGGCTCCGCCTGCCCCAGCGATAATAACTTTTAATCCACGTTCACGAGCTGTTTCTGCATATTCAAACATATAATCTGGAGTCCGATGAGCGGATACAACTTTCTTCTCATACGGAATATTTAATTCTTCTAATATTTCACAAGCATACTTCATTGTTTCCCAGTCTGACGTGCTTCCCATAATGATTCCAACTAGTGGTTTCATATTAGAATCCCCCCGATTCAAATAAAAAAAGCCTGATATAGAACATTTCCCCTTTTACTATGAGAGAAAGTGCTCTACTCAGGCATGCGTATCCCATGTGAATAGAAAAATACCGAGTGACTTCCCCTCATAGTCCAACAATTAACGGTCGTTAGGTAGAGACTTGCAGGCCATATCCCCGCGATTATATGAGGTACGATATAATATTGTTTCTAAAGTTATATTAACAGGTGTTATTTAAACATGTCAACAAATAATCGAATGTTTTTTATTCAGTTCATTATAACGTTCGTGTTTTAGTTATAATAAAAAGAAGAACCGAAAAAATATGCAGAAAAGAAAGGGAATTGAAGAAGAAAAGCGAGAATATATGCAGTCTAACCTAAAAAAATTTATAATTATTTAATATAACCATTCACTATATAAATAGGAAATATTACATTTAAACACAATTCAAAATTGGATAGGCAGTGAGATTTAGTGGGGGCCGGCTTTAAAAGGAATTTGGAAATACATCATGAAAAAAAATATACACAAAAAAACCTAAGTCAATTGACTTAGGTTTTTGCCTGGCAACGTCCTACTCTCACAGGGACAAAGTCCCAACTACCATCGGCGCTAGAGAGCTTAACTTCCGTGTTCGGTATGGGAACGGGTGTGACCTCTCTGCCATCA
>NZ_JAKUFS010000029.1 GCF_022663535.1 Bacillus cereus group sp. BfR-BA-01380
GTGTAACATGAGTAAGCTTAGACATAAAATGGGTCATCCTTCCATGCAGTATGCATGGAAGGATGACCCATTTCGTTAAATTTTATTCATTTCCTTAACTTGATGGCTATGGCCTCATAATGGCTGGTTTTTTCGTTTACTGAAATATTTGAGGGAACTGCTTTACTATTCCTTCAGTAAGCGCATCCGCCATTTCTAAGGCTTCCTTCTCAATTTTGTCATACAATTTCACACTTGATTGATAATCTTTCTTTAGCATGGATACTGCTTCAGATTTAGTCAATGCTAGATGCTCATAAAACATTTTCCTGAATTTTTCTTTAGGTATATAAGGATTTATACTGCTTAAGAACTCAACAATTTCGTCTCCATTGGCGTACCATTTTTTTTCTGCGATTGATGCAGCGTGTTGATCGCCGGCCTTTGCTGCCTTGACAAGGTCTGCGGCAATTACTAAATGATCTTTTATCAAATTACTATATTTTGTCGCTGCATTTTGACCATAGAAAGGTTTGAGTAAATTCCCCATATCTGGAGCGTTTTGAAGGAGCCGTGTAATAGTAACGTTAACATCTGGTAAATTAAAAATAATGCTAATGATAGCCAGTCTTGTCCAAGCGACATGCTGTTCCCATAGTGAGCGCATATAACTTTTCAAATCAACTTCATTTTTACTGATATGGTTATGTCGTGCCATTGAAAACGCATATTGTGGATCCCAACTTACATAAGGTATATCATATGTGAAATAATTGGGTTGCCAATAAGGGTACATAATGATTACACTCCTTTGAACATATATATTTCACGATATGATAAACTTCATTTTTAAGTTCTGTGTCCAAGTGCGGGATAAAAAAAGAACGCTCATTAGTTGGCGTCCTTTTTATCTTCTATAATGATTTCTTCAATCTCATATGTTCGTATAAAGTGAAACTGCCATCAGTGAGGGTTTTTCTTCATTCCCCCACTGATGGAAAGCTCTCACCAATCGGGCTCTTACTGCCCTAAAGTAGCGGGATAAAATCATCTTCTGAAATCACCGTAAAACCATGTCGTCTAAATAATGCGGTGGTAACGCCGTAACCATCTTGTTTTTGGCCATTAAATTCCCCTGTGTAAATGACGGAACTTCCGCATGATGGACTGCGTTCTTTTAGGATCATATACTCTGGGTTTAAATCTTTGATTTGATCTAATGCTTTGTAAGCACCCGCAATAAAGATTTCTGTCACGTCATTTCCGCTGCGATCTATAACCTTCGCATTTCCATCTAGCACATCATCCCCGTTGCCTCCAATGATTTCAGCAGGCATGCGAGGCGTTGGTAATCCGCCTAATACTTCCGGACAAATAAGAATTGTTTCTTCTTTTTCAAGTAGTTCTTGAATCTTTGCGATGGGATTATCGTTTCCGTCATAACGACAAGCAATTCCAGCTAAACACGCACTAATGACAATCATGTCTTCACCTCATTTGGAAGAATTTATTTCCATCATACAATAAATTTTCCCGCCAATTGTATAGATTTACTTTTATTTATAAATGGGGTGATATATATGAGTAAATTGTATTTATTAATGAAGGAACATAGTGAATTTCAAAATAAAGAAGAATTTAATACATATCAGCAGCAAATTTTGATGCAGTATCAAAATCAGATCAACAAAACGGATTTCCTTGTAATTTGTTTGCTAGGAAGATATGCGATTAATGAAAAACAAAAAACAGTTGGCGTTGCATGTCCGTTAATGGAAACGATCGCTCTGAAAATAGAAAAAGGTATTCGAACTGTGCGCCGTTCTGTCGCGAAGCTTGAACAACTCGGGATTATTAAGCGTGTGTTTACGAAAGAAAGACATAAGCGAGGCGGATATAGTGCCAATTTGTATGTTTTTTGTAAACACGCAGCTGACCGCATGAGTGACCGTATGCAAATGACCGCATGTGAAAATGGCGAAAGTGCAGGAGACCGTAAGAAGGAACTGTTAAATGAGACCGCGGAAACTAGTGTTTATGAAAACAATTTAAAGATACAACAGAAAACAAAAACGTATGACATGGATGCAACGTATTGTCGTCATGATATACCACAGCGATTTATAAATGCAATTGTGCCCATGTCACAAAATCCACAAACAATTAATTTTGCTTGGAGTAAAGTGGAACTCGCTTACAAAAAGAGCGAGTTGTTCGAGGTAGGGTTGTTGTGGGAACAACTTATGAAGCATGATGATATACAAATACAAGTCATTCGGCGGACAAAAAGTGTTGTCAGAGCGTATAAGTGCGGTGAGATTCGCAAAGATTTTGGGGCGCTTTTATATAGTACGATGCGGGAGTTATTTCTAGATGTCGAATTAGAGTGGGGGGCGGCAGCGAGAAGGAACGGCGGGATTGTTTTATATAATCCATTTGAAAGGGAAAAAAGAAAAGAGTCATGCTTATGGAGCATAACTCCTTTCTTTTAATCAAATTTCCGTACAGTTGGAACGCGGATCGCGATAAAGAGTACAAAGACAATGACAGCAACTGCACCGCTTGTCATAACTGTAACAATAGGTATTCCAGCTGCTAAGGCAAGTGATGTAACTGCATAAGAAATAGGGATAAAGCCCATCGATGATAGCATAAGTAAGCTCATAACGCGGCCCATCATTTCTTCTTTCACAGTCGATTGAATCATGGCCATTAACGGCACAATTGCCATTGCGATTGTAATGCCGTAAAAGCAGCCTGAAAGTAGTGCTTGCCAAAGTGTTGTACTGAAATTAATAGACAAGAAGAAAACACCTGACAGCAGCATCATAATAATGCAAAATAACCCGCGGCGGCGACTAATATTTCGAAGTCCAACGATAACAGCGCCAATGGCCATCCCGCCGCCAACGGCTGCCTCTAAATAACTAAATTGTAAAGAATCACCGTGCAATACATTTTTAACAAATAGCGGAAACCCAACTTGCATCGGCCCGATTAAAAATAAATTCAAAAAGGCGCTGCAGATAAGAAATGTTGATAAAAATGAAGATTCTTTCACATAAAGAATGCCTTCTTTAATAGATGTAAACATGCCCTTATTTTCATGTTTATCTTCTTGACCTACACTGGAGTGAACTTTTTGAATCAGTATAGCAGCGATAATTAATAATAAAATCGTTATTGTAAAGATTGTCTCATAATTACTGAATTTGATCAGTATCCCGCCAAGGACAGGACCGAGAATAACTGATGCCTGGTTCGTCATTTGTGTAAGTGAATTTGCTTGTGTAAGACGACGTTTCGCTACAAGCTCAGGTAAGATAGAACCATCAGCTGACCAGAAAAAGGCATCGGCTAAGCCAAAGAAAAGTGCAAATAAAGCAAATGTGTATAGTGTGACGTGACCAATAATAAACCAAATAAGGATGATAGTGACAAGAAACGCCCGAACAATATTAGAATAAAACATGATATTCTTTTTCGGGAATTTGTCTGCAACAGCTCCGCCAATAATCATGAAAATGAGGCGCGGAACACTAAGAGCCACAAAGACAACACCGAGTGATGCTTCTAAATTTAATGTTTTTGCTATGTACCACGTTTGGGAAAATGTAAAAAATGCTAAGGCAAAGCTTGAAAATAGAGTGGCCGCCCAAAGAAATAGGAAGTTTGTATTTTTTAATAAAGGCATTTCCGTTTCTTCTAGAACAAGTTTACTTTTCTGTAATTCCTCCATATGAATTCCTTTCTGTCATATGTCTTTTTATCTTTGTTAACAGTTTCTAATTTTTCTATACAGATACTTTTTTATTGTATTCAAAAAAGTAGAATTTGCCCAGCGGATTTTTCATGTTGAAAAAGGAAAAACCACCAAACGTCTCTTATGTGAGATATGGGGTGGTTGTGTTTTTAGCTTTGGGAACCTTTCTTTAATTAATTGAAAGAAGTTATCCTTTAAGTACTTGAATTCCTTTTACCATATTCCAAATAAAGTAGTATAGGCTAAGTAGGGCACAAATGCATACGACAATCACTGCGCTAAGGGCAAGTGTCTCATCTGGTTGATTAAAACCAACACCCATAACTCCTAATACTGCAAGCCCTATAAAGATAGCGATGCTCGGAAGAATATGTGTCCATAGAGCGCGTTTAGCATGAGTTCTTGTTTCATAATCGCCTACAATCCAAACGATTATCGGGAACAAGATAGGTGCAAAGAGAACACTAAAGTAAGAAAGCGAAGATAATATTTTATTTCCATTCATATATATCACCTCATAAAGTTGTGTTTGTTTGTTGTTTATCCCGCTATTTGTAGGCAGTAATACTCCCACCTCAAAATTCGGCGAAAGCATTGTCCAGCTCTAGCGGCTAGAATCTCCGGTCGTTTCGCCCCCTCGGACGAGGCAGAAAGCGCCTCTCCGCCCTGTGCGTGGGCGTCCTGCGATTCTGAACGAGCCGCTTCCGCCTTTCTTAAGAAGTTAGGTGGGAGATAAACTGCCCGTAAAAGCCCGATTGGGCGGGCTTTCCATCAGTGGGGGATGAAGAAAACCCCCACTGATGGAAGTTTCACTTTATACGTTAATTATGTAGGAGAACATATGGACTCGCTATCGACGAATCTTACAGAAACATAACAGTTTTGTAAGATTTGTCGATATGTAATGTAAGGATTTTTTTGGAGTTAGATGTTATATTCGTATATTTATTAAAAATATATATATATATGAAAAAGACACAGCAGTTACTGTGTCTTTTTTGGTATTAAGCAAGTGCAATATAAATATCAACTTGAGCATCATTTGGATCGAAAGCACGTTCATCATACAGCTCGAAGTCCGTTGTAAACGCACGTTTATTTTCTTTTGACCAGTTCCAAATAACTTGCCATGTTTCTGCGATGATTTCGGATAGTGGCCCTCTGCGTGTTGTAAATACGGCGTATGTAGCAGCTGGGATAGTGAATGATGTCATGTTTTCTGGTGTATCAATGACAGTGGAAACAGGAATACCAATTGTAAACGTATAGCGACCTGTTTCATCGGATTCATAGTTGGAATACAATGCGAGCGTTTCTGTTTGTGTCGCCTTGTTTGGAATTTGGTTGGTGATTTGTTCTTGGAAGAATTGATTCCATAGATGAGGAATTTTTCCGTCGCCCGACATTTCCACTTCATTGTTTGTAGTAATAGAAATACCAATAGCGTGAAAAGCTTCTTTTTTTACAATTGTAGGTTGAATCATCGTATCATCCTCTCTTTTTAACGGGAACAAACGTTCTTGTTAATTGTACCATAATTATACAGTGTGAGGATAGAGGATTGTGTGCCGAACATCGTCGAAGGCTCTTTAAATTGCGTTGAACCGCCGATATATTGTCGGGCACATAAAAAAGAGGCTGATTCCAAAGGTACATCTTTGGAATCAGCCTCTTTCTATTAAAACATACTAGAACTATGCATTGGTTGCAGCTTCGCATTTGGATCGAAGTACGCTTTTGCATTGTTTACTGCTGTTGGTGCTTCGCCAAAGCCGCATGCGATTAGTTTTACTTTTCCTTCATATGTGCAAATATCACCAGCTGCGTAAATGCCAGGGATGTTTGTTCCCATTTTAGAATTTACAATGATGCTGTTTTTTTGGATGTCTAATCCCCAATCTTTAATTGGACCAAGGGAAGAGACGAATCCGTAATTGACGATGACATCATCAACATCAATGACAACTTTCTCTTCTGTTTTCACATGTTGAAGGACAACTTGTTCAATTTTCTCTTCACCGATCAGTTCAACTGGAACGTATGGTGTTTTTACTTGTGCGCGCGAGTTCATTAACGTTTCGACGCTATGCTCATGTGCGCGGAATTTATCACGGCGGTGAACGATTGTTACTTCTTCTGCGATTGGCTCTAACATCATTGTCCAGTCTACAGCAGAATCTCCGCCACCAAAGACGACAACGCGTTTGCCGGCAAATTTATTCATATCATCAACGAAATAGTGTAAGTTTGCTTTTTCGAATTTCTCTGTGCCTTCTAATTCTAAGCGACGTGGCTGGAATGCGCCGTTTCCAGCTGTAATGATGACGGACTTAGAATAGTGTGTTTCTTTATTTGTTACAAGTTTGAACACGCCATCTTCTTGTTTTTCTAACGTTTGTACAGCTTCTTCTAAGCAAATGGTTGGTTCGAACTTGTTCATTTGTTCTTTTAAGTTGTTAATAAGTTCTTGTGCACGAATTTTTGGAAAACCTGCGATATCATATATGTACTTTTCAGGATACAATGCGGATAATTGACCGCCGAGTTGTGGCAAGCTTTCGATAATTTTTACGCTTGCTTGTCTCATACCGCCATAAAAAGCTGTGAATAATCCAGTTGGGCCTCCACCAATAATAGTGATGTCGTATACCTTTTGATTTTCTGTCACTGTTTACTCCCCCTATAATTAGGAAATTTTTCGTGCTTCTCCTATATATACACTCGTATGTATGTTATACGAAACTTCCATGAGCGGAGTGCAAGCGCACTCAAGACAAATGATATCATATTTTATAAAAAAAAACCGTAGTAAACGATTGGATTGTGTATGCGCCTTGTATAGATTTGTTATACAAAGAAGAAAATAACCAATAAGTAAAGGATGTAATGTTTGGTAATTATGTGTATTTTTTCGTAATTTTAATATATATAAGACATAACAGAAAGCGAAAGAATCCGGTAAAAAGCTTTATACGCTTAGCAAATAAGTGAATGTCGAAAACCTTAAAAAGACTACGTTATTTTAAAATATTGATAATTCTACAAGTGCTTGAAAAGTAAAGAGAAAACGACTAATATAGGAAAGTGAATGTATTAATTTTTTATGACAAATTTCGTAACATTTTTCAAACTTGTTTTTGGTTTTGTTAAGAATGTGAGGAATTTTACATTCTTGGCATTTTATTTGTTTTAGCACTATTTTTATTATTTTTAACTATCTATATAAAGAAGAGGGTTGTGATTAGGGTGAAGAAGCCAAAAATCGTAGTTCTAGGCGCAGGTTATGGCGGAATGATTACTACTGTTCGTCTGCAAAAAACATTATCTGTAAGTGAAGCTGAAATCACATTAGTAAATAACAACAGCTATCATTATCAAGCAACTTGGTTACATGAAAGTGCAGCTGGTACGTTGCATCACGACAAAGTTCGTTTAGATATTAAAGATGTAATCGACACAAACAAAGTAAACTTCGTACAAGACACAGTTGTAGAAATTAAAGCAGCTGAAAAGCGTGTTATCTTAAAAAATAGCGAGCTAGAGTATGATTATTTAGTAATCGGTCTTGGTTTCGAGTCTGAAACGTTTGGAATTAAAGGGTTAAAAGAGCATGCATTCTCTATCGCTAACATTAATGCAACTCGTCAAATTCGTGATCATATGGAGTACATGTTCTCTCTATATGCTTCAGAAAAACGCGATGAATTAGTTACAATCGTTGTTGGCGGTGCTGGATTCACAGGTATCGAGTATGTAGGTGAGCTTGCAAACCGTATTCCTGAGCTTTGCAAAGAGTATGATGTGCCTCGCGAAAAAGCGCGTATCGTTTGTGTTGAAGCTGCTCCAACAGCACTTCCTGGTTTCGATCCAGAGCTAGTTGAGTACGCTGTAAAACAATTAGAGAAAAAAGGTGTAGAGTTCCGCATCGGTACAGCAATTAAAGAAGCAACTGAAGAAGGTATTATTGTTGCAAACGGCGACGATGTAGAATTACTAAAATCTGCAACTGTAGTTTGGGCTGCAGGTGTACGCGGTAACGGTATTGTAGAAGAGTCTGGCTTTGAAGCAATGCGCGGCCGTGTAAAAGTGGATGAGTACATGCACGCTCCAGGTCATGAAGAAGTATTCATGGTTGGTGATGCAGCGTTAATTATTAACGAAGAAATTAACCGTCCATACCCACCAACAGCACAAATCGCAATTCAACAAGGTTACAACATTGCACATAACTTAGCTGTTCTAGTTCGTGGTAAAGGCGAAGTGCAGAAGTTTGTATTCGATAACAAAGGTTCTGTATGTTCATTAGGCCATGACGATGCAATGGGCGTTGTAATGGGCAAAAAATTAACTGGCTGGAAAGCTTCATTCATGAAGAAAGTAATCGATAACCGTTACTTATTCATGCTTGGCGGACCTTTATTAGTTCTTAAAAAAGGTAAGTTAAAATTATTTTAATTTGTAATTCAAAACAGAAACAGCTATTGGCTATCGGTTGTTTCTGTTTTTTTTGTTGCTTTTATTTTACTGAATATTGCAAAATAAATAAAGTTCTTTTTACAAAGAGAGCGCATTTCACCTCGTTCTCCTTTTGAAATCTTTATAGTATAATGAAAGAAAAGAATGAATATTCTGTTCATTTTATCGGAAGGAGTTTCTAATAATGAGTAAACGTGGGAAGGTGTGGTTAGCGGTAAGCGGTCTTGTCATAACGTCAGATGGAAGATGGCTTGTCGTTAAGAAAAAATATAGTGGATTAAAAGGAAAATGGTCATTGCCTGCTGGTTTTGTCAATGAAGGAGAAACAATCGATCAAGCAGTGCAGCGTGAAGTGTTAGAGGAGACAGGAATTGCTACGAGTGTGAAAGGAATAATGAGTGTACGATCGGGTGTAATACAGGGTGAGATTAGTGACAATATGATTATTTTTCTTTTAGAACCAAAAGGAGAAGACATTATCATTCAGGAGCGAGAATTGTCTGAAGGAGCATTCTTATTTCCAAAAGATATGGCACATGATGAAAATGCTTCCGTGTTAATACAGTATTTATTAGAAGCAATGCCAGCTCCGCTTTTACAAATGGACGGAACGTTAAAACCAGGAGAGCAATTTGGTTATACAACATATAACGTTTTTGTAGGAAATACAGAAAATAAATAAGAAGGGATGGAAATAATGAGCATACCCGTTTTATTAATTTCTATGATGTTATTCTTAGTTTTATTTTTTGGAATTGGTTTTTTATTAAATATGATTTTACGAGCAACATGGGTCACGGTTGTCGTATATCCGCTTATTTGTGTGTGTATTATTGATAAAGTTGATTTTTTAGATTATTTTGTAAAGCCGAAAGAGGCGTTCGCTTCATTAGGAACAAGCTTTCTTCACCTTGGACAAGCTGATATTATGATTTTATCAACTGGCTTAGTTGGTGCCGCTTTATCTGGTATTGTGATCAAATCATTACGGCAACGTGGATATCAAATGTTTTAAAGCTCCTTTTTAGGAGCTTTTTTCATGAATATTTCCTTCATCAGTTGGGGCACAATAACGATGAAGGAGTGTGGAAAACGAAAATGATAAAACGATATAGCATTCGCATGATAATGATTTGCTTATTTATAGCTGCATTATGTGTAACTTGGCAAGCTATGTCAGGAATCTCTCTTTCTGAAATGATTGATATGTATAAGAAAAGTGAAGTGAGAGTAGTACACGCAGCTGAACAAAATAAGCAGGTGATTCCAAGTGCCGAAGTTATTCGTGCTTTAGAGAATGCAAAAGATTGGTCAAAGTATCGCCAGGTGGAAGTTACTGCCACAGGATATACAGCTGGTATGGAGTCAACAGGAAAAACAAAAGGGCATCCTGAGTACGGGATTACATATTCTGGGGTGAAAGTAAAGCGGGATATATATTCAACAATCGCAGCTGACCTTCGCGTATTTCCGATTGGGACAATTCTGTTCGTTCCTGGATATGGCTACGGTGTTGTGGCGGATAAAGGCGGTGCAATTCAAGGAAGCCGCCTTGATTTATATTATGAAACGGTGCGAGATGTATATAAGCAATGGGGAAAGAAAAAATTGAATATTTACGTTGTGAAAATAGGGAATGGAAAACTTACAGAACAGGACTTAACGCTTTTAAATGAAGACGAAACAATGCAAGTATTTCGCGGACAATATTTCAAGCAACGATAGTCTAGACGCTTATAGCGCTAGACTTTTTTCGTTTGTTATCATAAAGTGAAACTTTAATCAGTGGGGGGTATCCCCCACTGATTATTAGTTGAACCAATCGGGCTTTTATGGGCAGTTTATCTCCCACCTAACTTCTTTGATTTTGCCAAAATTTGAGGTGGGAGTATTACTGCCCGTTAATGCGGGATAAAGTGAAATGGAGAAGAAAAACGCAGAAAAGGGAGAGAAGTGATGGAAGATTATCCTTTAGCGTATTATGAGTTTTTTATAAAGTATAATGAAGGTGATTATTATACGTGCCATGACTTATTAGAAGAAATGTGGCTCGAAGATCGAGGGAATTTGTTTTTAAAAGGTTTATTGCAAATGACAGTCGCACAGTATCATTATAGCTACGGAAATATAAAGGGGGCACGGATCATGATGGAAGTAGCTGAAGTGTATTTAACTCCGTATTGCCCGATTTATTGGAATTTGAATGTTGAAAAAGTCGTACACTTCATTCAAACGTGTTGTAAAATGTTACCGAGAGAGGTAAATCGAATTTCATATGAGGAAATTCAGGATTTGCCGCAGCTTCCGCAATTCATTTTATACATGGAAGAAGTTTGAATTATCGCATTTTCTCAAAAATAAGGATATAATAGGGACAGAAAAAACAGGGGGTGCTAGCATGTTTCAAGTGCAAAAAGAGTTAGTAAGTCATGAAGCGGTAGTTGTTGCTTTATTTGAAGATGAGGTAATGAGCAGTTTTGTGAAAGAATTAAATCAAGCGTTTGATGGGCATTTACAGGTATTACTAGATGAAAAGGAAATTTCTCCAAAGAAAAAAGTCATTTCTAAATTACATAGTTTAGGAAAAACAAATGCAAAGCGTTATTACTTTGTTGGCCTTGGAAAAAAAGAAAGATATACGACAGAAACACTGCGAGGTGCGCTCGGAAAGTTAGCAAAAACATTACAAAGTGCGAAAGTGAAAAACGTTGCATTTATGTTAGATTCATTCGTTACAGATAAAATGGACGCTATTGATGTTGCGCATATTGCAGCAGAAACATACTTCCTTGGCACATATGAGCTATTAACATATAAAACAGATAAAAAAGAAGCGCATCAATTAGAAAGCTTTGTTGTGATTACAAAGGAAGATCCACAAGAAATTGAAGCTGCATTAACAGTTGGTTATGTACACGGACGTGCTACAAACTCTGCGCGTACGCTTGTGAATATGCCGCCAAATATGTTAACGGCAACAGCTTTAGCTGATTATGCGGTTGAACTAGCAGAAAAGTACGATATGGATTATAAAGTTCTTGAGAAAGAAGAAATGGAAGAGCTTGGAATGGGTGCTCTGCTTGCGGTAAACCAAGGTTCTACAGAGCCGCCAAAAATGATTGCTCTTTTATATAAAGGTAAAGAAGAGTGGACAGATGTAATTGGGTTAGTTGGTAAAGGAATTACATACGATACAGGTGGGTATTCTCTAAAACCGCGCGAAAGTATGGTTGGCATGAAAGGTGATATGGGCGGTGCGGCAGCTGTTCTTGGTGCAATGGAAATTATCGGTGAACTTCGCCCAGAGCAAAACGTAGTGGCTGTTATTCCTTCTACAGACAATATGGTGAGCGGCACTGCATTTAAACCAGATGATGTGATTACATCGATGAGCGGTAAAACGATTGAAGTATTAAATACAGACGCAGAAGGCCGCTTAGCGTTAGCTGACGGTATTACGTATGCGAAGAAGCTTGGGGCAAATTATCTTGTTGATGTTGCGACATTAACAGGTGGTGTTATTGTTGCTCTTGGAAATCATACAACGGGTGCTATGACAAATAACGAAGCATTTTATGAGCAAGTGCTAGAAGCAGCGATGGAAACAGATGAGCCAATTTGGCAATTACCGATTTTTGAACGCGATAAAGAGCGTGTTCGAAATAGTCAGTTAGCAGATTTAAATAACTCGCCAGGACGTGATGGTCATGCGATTATGGCAGGTGTATTCCTTGGAGAATTTGCAGAAAAAACACCTTGGGTGCATTTAGACATCGCGGGAACATCTGATACAAAGAGCGCACATGACTTAGGGCCAAGCGGAGGAACAGGAGCAATGGCACGTACATTGGCAACACTTGTTGAAAGCTTTGGAAATGAAGAGTAAGTGAGGGAAGAGGCTGTTCCGAAGGGTCGTTGAATAATGACCTTTTGGAGACGGCTTCTTTTTTTTACCTTTATATGGATGGTGAATCGTGATATTGTAGAAACATCCTCCTGATTTAGCCCTGTATTTGTGGCTCTTTTACTACTTGATTCAGGATTGTACTCCGTTTTCTCAAATTATATGCAGCACAAATAAGACCTCATCCCACCGTATTTTTGTAAAAAAAGGATTTGATATAGATGGAGATGGGGGGAGCGTCTTGCCAAAAGATACTTTAAAGTCTGACGTTACCGTGGAATATTAATTCTAATTAAAAGGAGTCTATTATGAAAAAAATATATACAGTAGTGCTTATAATTTTTATTGTAACTATTACTTATTTTTTGATAAATAAGACTGATAATTCTGTTAACGTCAATAAAAACGATGCTTCAGCATTTGAAAATATTGGTCTTCTGTATATGAAGCCAGGCATACTTCATAATAGCGAATTTGTATTTATTAAAGATCCTGAAAATGTTACTTCTACTAAATTAGAAGGAACAGATTATTATTTTGAGGAAACGATTAAAAACAAGGATCAATTTGTATTACCTTCCAAAACACAAGGAAAACGTGCATATATTGATAAAAATAATAATGCACAAATAAAGAAAGAAGAAAATGGGATTTCAGCTATTTATGAAGATGACAACATAATAATCAAAGGGTTAAATGATGATTTACAAAATTCAACTTTAGTTATTAAAGATAAAGAAGATAAAAATGTTAATCATCGTATTCAAGTAAACGGTTATATTACACAAATCCATTATGATTCCTCAAAAAGAATAGTATATGCCACGAGCGATTGGATTACCGAAGACAAAAAGAACGTTATTTATACAGTTAATATAGAAAATGGAGAATTAAATACGTATCATTTGGAAGCGCCCGGACACCCTCGAAATTTTATTACAACTAATAATGATGAATTGATACTAAGTTCTGAATCTAAATTAACCATTTTCAATAAAAACACATTATCTTCCAGATATATTCATTTACCCTATACTTATACACGAGCAATTCTTGAATATAAAGATTCGTATTTTGTAGTATTTGTCGAAGGTAACATTATAGAGTACGATAAAAATTTTAATGTAGTAAAAGAATACGTGAATCCAGATTCATCTCGTATAACAAAGGCTACAATTATAGATAAACATTTATATACTTTATCACCTGGAAGTTTTACTGAAAGTGGGAAAGATATAATGTATGCTTTTAATTTAGAGAAAAACATGAAAGTTAGTAAAATAATTTTACCTAAGAAAAAAGCTTTTGCAGTTGACTTTAAAATAATAAATTAAATCAAGGGGTTGTCTGAAAAATCCATTTTTAAAAAATGCCCCCAAATTAAAACCCCAAGAATGTTGATTTAACAGCATTCTTGGGGTTTCCTTTTTTATATTTCGGATTAAATACTACTTTTGTGACTTTAATGTGTGTCAATGTTTTTCCTCGATAAATAGGAATTAAATGTTGTAAAAAAATAAAAAATATTGAGGGAAGCATAATTTTTTTCATATAATGAGACTATGCTGATTGAGAGGAGAAAACAACATGGAATGGAAAAATGAATATGAACGCTGGATTTCCTTTGCAGATTTAGATGCAGAGCTAAAGCAGCAACTAGAAGAAATGAAAAGTGATGAAAAGAAAATTGAAGATAGTTTTTATAAAAATTTAGAATTTGGTACAGGCGGTATGCGCGGGGAACTAGGTGCCGGCACAAATCGTTTAAATGTGTACACTGTTCGCAAGGCGACGGAAGGTTTAGCTCGTTTCATTGAAAAGCAAGGTGAAGAAGCAAAAGCACGAGGCGTTGTTGTTGCATACGATTCTCGTCATAAGTCTCCGGAGTTTGCAATGGAAGTAGCAGCAACATTAGGTGCTCACGGTATTAAAACATATGTATTTGAAAGTCTGCGCCCAACACCAGAATTGTCATTTGCGGTGCGTTATTTACATACGTATAGTGGAATTGTTCTTACAGCAAGCCATAACCCGCCGGAATATAATGGTTATAAAGTGTACGGAGATGATGGTGGACAATTGCCTCCAAAAGAAGCAGATGAGTTAATTCATTATGTAAATCATGTAAGTGATGAATTGACAGTAGAGGTTGCTGATGTAGAGCAATTGAAACAAAATGGTCTTTTACAGATCATCGGTCAAGAAGTTGATGATGCATATTTAGAACAATTAAAAACAGTTATTCTTAATAAAGAGCTTGTGAAGGAAATTGGACAAGATTTAAAGATTGTCTTCTCACCTTTGCATGGAACGTCTAATATTCCGGCTCGCCGCGGATTAGAAGCAGTTGGATTTAAAAATGTAACTGTTGTAAAAGAACAAGAACAGCCAGATCCAAACTTCACAACAGTAAAATCACCAAATCCAGAAGAACATGCTGCGTTTGAATTGGCAATTCGATACGGTGAAGAAATTGATGCAGATGTATTAATTGCAACAGATCCAGATGCTGATCGTCTTGGTGTAGCAGTTCGCAATCATGATGGTGAGTATCAAGTGTTAACAGGAAACCAAACAGGTGCTTTAATGCTGGATTACTTATTATCACAAAAGAAAGAACAAGGTATTTTACCGGCGAACGGTGTTGTATTAAAAACAATCGTTACATCTGAATTAGGACGTACAATCGCAAAATCTTACGGACTTGATACAATCGATACGTTAACTGGCTTTAAATTTATCGGTGAAAAGATTAAGCAATATGAAGCGAGCGGAGAATATGAGTTCCAGTTCGGTTATGAAGAAAGCTACGGTTATTTAATTCGCCCGTTCTGCCGTGATAAAGATGCAGTACAATCTGTATTATTTGCATGTGAAGTTGCCGCATATTATAAAGCGCAAGGCAAAACATTATATGATGGTTTACTTGAAGTATTTGAAAAGTACGGATACTTCCGTGAAGGACTTGTTTCCTTAACGTTAAAAGGAAAAGACGGAGCAGAGCAAATTCAAAATATGATGACATCGTTCCGTGAAAATAGACCGACAGAAGTGGCTGGTTTAGAAGTAACGATTGCAGAAGATTATAAAGCAAGCGTTAGAACAAAAGTGAAAGAAAATGTAACAGAAGAAATTGAATTACCAAAATCAAATGTATTAAAGTATTATTTGGCAGATGGATCTTGGTTCTGCCTACGCCCATCTGGAACAGAGCCAAAGATTAAGTTTTACTTCGGTGTACAAGGAGATTCCTTGCAGCGTAGTGAAGAGAAGCTTGAAGCGATTAAAGAAGATATTATGAATCGTCTTTAATATGACTAAAGAGGGGATATTCCCCTCTTTTTTTATGTCTTTATATAAAGACGGAAAATGTTAGATAAGCATGAAATTTTTCTTGTTTTGTGATAAAATTTTGTTTCGTGTGGGTAAGTATACGCTTTCAAAACAGGGGTTTGTGTAAGAAATGAAAGTTTCATTTTCTATTTAGGTTTTAATTCATAAAAAGAGAGTTGAGTGTATGAAAGTATCTACTAAAAATTATGTGTTTTTACATGCAGCCTTTTTTTTATACTCTATCATAATGGTGTATATGAAATGGGCGGCAAAATTTTCAGTTACTTCAATTAGTTTTTTCGTGGCTTACATGGGACTTATTATTCTGTTGTTTGGATATGCAATTATTTGGCAGCAAGTAATTAAACATTTTGAAATATCTAAAGCGTATTCACATCGAGGGATTATTATTTTATGGGGGCTTCTATGGTCCGTAGTGTTTTTTGGGGATGTTATAAAATGGAATAATTTGCTAGGTGCAGCTATCATTATAATTGGAATTGTTGTGGTGACAAGAGATGAATAAATTTGTACTGCTATATATTTTTGGAGTTATTTTGGCGAACTATTCCCAAATTTTATTAAAAAAAGCAACGTTAGCTGTCTATGATACGAAGTGGAAAGAATATGTGAATCGTTATGTAATTATTGGATATTCTTTATTTGTAATAAACGCGGGTTTAAATGTGATTGCATTGAAAGGTGTTCCGTTAAAGCAAGCACCTGTTTTAGAATCGCTTAGTTACGTTGTTATTTTAGTATTCAGTTGGTATTTTCTTGGCGAGAAAATCACGAAAAGAAAAGTAATAGGAAATATGATTATCATTATAGGAATTGCTGTGTTTTGTATACAGTGAGAAGAGTGTATTTCTAAAATAAGTAGTGTTAATGTAAGAAAAATAATATAAATGGAGTGTTATGTTGTATGATAAATAGGAAAAAGATATTTTTGTCTTTTTTTGTAGTTTTTTGTGCAGTTTTTTATGTATTCCTGACGGGACCTCTTCATACTGTAAACAAAAGTCTTGCTTATAGCAATTATAAAATGATTGATTTAGCCGAGGGCGATGAATTACGACAAGAGTTTCGTTTTGCTGGAGAAAACCCGCAGTATGTGTTATTACCTCTTACAAGCGAAAGTTATCATAAAAATGCACTATTAGAGTATGAACTTTCAGTAAAAGGAAGAGTAGTGAGTAAAGAGACAATCGATTTGAAACAATGGGGTGGAGAAGGCTATATTAAAGATCCTCATTTTAAAAGTAGTATCATAGTTCCTGTTGCAAAAGATCTAGATAATGATATTGTCTTAAAAGTGAAAATAGTGAAAGCGGAGAATGGTGAAAAAATTTCTATTCGTACTGGGACATCATTATCATCAGATGGAAAATTGATTGTTAATGGTAAAGAAGATAAAGGACAAGCAGTAGCAGCTAAAGTATTATACGATCAACTAGATTGGCTAAAAATTAGACAAGCTACAATTACCGCATTCGTTACCTTAGTTGTTTTGGCTTTAATTGGGAAAAATACAATTAAGAATTTTATTGTTGTGGTCGGAGCAATGGGGATTATGTTTAGTTTTAATAATCCGCTCTTTGAAGCAACTGATGAGAATTTTCATTTTGCAAAAGCTTATGATATTAGTTTAGGGAACCTTCTATCTACTAAACAAGGCGATAAAGTAGGCGTTAACTTGCCAGAAAATATAGAAGACATGCCAAGGCCGAATCAATTTGAGACAACTTATGGATTGCTTGCACCTGGCGAAAGATATGATCGGGCTAAGAGCGAGGCTTGGGATACGTATACCTTTGCAAATAAAACAAAATTTGTCGAGCAACCGACAACGGCTGTTTATACACCAATTCCATATATTCCACAAGCGCTGGGTTTGTTTATTGCCCATATATTAGGTTTAAAAGCTTTTACTGCTTTAATGTTGGGAAGGATTTTTAATTTAATTGTTTATATCGCTTTGACTGTAAAGGCGATAAAAATAATTCCAAGATTAAAAAATACGCTAGCATTTTTAGCTTCATTTCCATTATTTGTATCATTGAGTGCGTCGTTTTCTGCTGATGCAATATTGATGGGATTGAGTTACTTATTCCTTGCTATTATGTTACAGAAAATGATGTGTTCAGAAAATAATACGTTACGAGTTAAGGATTTTATTATTCCGACTGTGTTATTAATGCTTATCGTATTGTGTAAATTTACGTACTGGCCATTATCTTTCTTAATATTTACATTTTGGGGAAGAAGATTATTCCATACGAAAATGCAAGGCATTATCTCTTTCTTTATGCTGGCGGGTATACCGGGCTTAATCATGAGTTTTTGGAATTTATTTGTGATGAAGTTTGTTGGAACAATTAATCCAAATCCTAAAATTAATCCAGTTGAGCAATTGAAATTCATGCTTGGACATCCAGTTGAAGCTATGAAAACATTCTTTGGCACGTTTGAAAGTGGAATGAGTATGTGGCTGAATATGTTAAATGAAGTTGGATGGGTAACGCATTTAATGAGTGGTATTGTAATTATTAGTTTGGTTGGGCTTGTTATGACGGCAATCTTTGATTATACAGGAGATAAGTTTAAATTACGCAACTTCGATTATGGGATTTTTATTTTAACAAGCATAAGTATAATTGGCCTCGTTATGTTAAGTTTATATTTAACTTGGTCTGAAGTTGGTGCAGATGCCATAAGTGGGCTACAAGGAAGATATTTCTTACCTATTTTACCAATTATATTGTTCATTCTTAATGAAAAAATGAATGTGAAACAGTATTCGGAATTAACGGCACAAAGATCAGCGCAGTTAGCATGTTGTATGTTGTTGTATGCAAATGTTTTTATGTTAGGTTATTTTTATTAAAATTAATGGAGTGAGGGATTACGTTTGTTTAAAAAGAAGCTCATTATTATTCCTGCTTATAATGAATCAACGAATTTAATTCATGTTGTAGAGGATATAAAAACGAATGCACCAGATTTTGACTACGTTATTATTAATGACTGTTCAAAGGATGATACAGAGCAAATCTGTAAAGAGAATAATTTTAACTATGTCAGTTTGCCAATTAATTTAGGAATCGGTGGGGCGATGCAAACGGGGTATAAATATGCGCAGCGCTACGGTTATGATATTGCAGTACAATTTGATGGTGATGGTCAACATGATGCTGCTTATTTAGGTGTTCTTCTTGAGACGATGCAAGAGAAGCAAGCAGATATGGTCATTGGTTCGCGTTTTATTAATAAAGAGGGCTTTCAATCTTCCTTTACACGAAGATTAGGAATTCGTTTCTTTGAAAAGTTAATTAAAGTTGTATCTGGAAAAACAATCACGGATGCTACTTCTGGTTTTAGAATGGTGAATCGCAATATTATTAATGAGTTTTGTGATTATTATCCAAAAGATTATCCAGAACCAGAAAGTATTGTTTCTGTATTAAGAAATGATTATAAAATAGAGGAAGCACCTGTACTTATGCGAGAGAGAATTGGTGGCACATCTTCGATTGTAAATTACAAAGCAATTTATTATATGGTTAAAGTGACACTTGCGATTACAATCGATAGATTAAAACCTAAACGAAAGGAGATTGTTTCATGACAATTCGCCTTCAAATATTAATTATTTTAGGTGTATTAGCAGGGTTAGTTATTTTTACAAACTTAGTACGTAAAGAGAAATTAGACCTGAAGTATGTACTAACATGGTTTGGCGTTTTAGTGGGTATTCTCATCATTGGAATCTTTCCAAAAACGATTAATGTTGTATCGGATATATTAGGCGTTGCAACGCCAATTAATGCACTGTTTTTTTTAGGATTTGTATTTGTAACATGTGTATTGTTCTTTTTAACGATTGTTGTTTCAAGGTCGTCTGCTCGTATTAAAGAGTTGACCCAAATCGTAGCGATTCATCAGCATGAAAATGAAAAAGTGAAGAAACAGTTGGATAACTATTATAAAGAAGAAAAGCAAAAAATGACTATGTAATGAAGTGAAATTCTCATCAGAACGCTTTCTCCACTGATCGTTAGTTGAACGAATCGGACTCTAACAGGAAACCTAACTTTTGGGATTTTTGAGGACTTATTGTCTATTAGAGTAGGAGAAAGAAAACGAAGAGGAGTGAACTT
The DNA here is from genome assembly GCF_022663535.1 of Bacillus cereus group sp. BfR-BA-01380. Lineage (GTDB taxonomy): Bacteria > Bacillota > Bacilli > Bacillales > Bacillaceae_G > Bacillus_A > Bacillus_A cereus_BB. Next base: position 19,616 of record NZ_JAKUFS010000029.1, read on the forward strand.
TGCATTCACTCCTTTTAACTCATTTATATATCCCATTTTCATTTTTCGATATATAAGTCACGTCTATGCATGGCCAGATGCTCTTGCCCGCCTGAAAAGAAAGAGGGATTTATGCCAATTTTTTAATTTGTATTTATATAGTTGAATATAAAGTAGGAATATTATAGTTATGGGTGGCTTTTATATAATAATCTATTAGGTCTTCTTCATTTTCTTACTATTTAAGTGGATTTTTCCTTTGGAAAAGTCTGGTGTATTTTTATTTTATTGAAGTAAAAAAATGAAGAAGTACAGGCATGAGTATATGGTAACGCTAGAATAAAGCATGTTGCGTTTTTAGATATTACAGGAAGCAAAGTGACAAATAAAGGACAACTATAAAGTAACCTTGACGAATAAAGAAGCAATCATGTAGAATTTGTAGGAAGTGTCATTTTCGATAAGGGAAAAACAACATGTAAGAAAACTGTAATATGACACTTAGATTAATAGATATATAATATAGAAGTTGCGTTTTTTCTATAAGAAATGTCTTGTCAAGGAATAAAATGTATTCAATAAATATATTTTGACGGGGCAAATTAAAAAATATATATTTGTATAAATGCGCATATAGACCAACAAAGAAAGAGGTTATAAGCATGAAAAGAGTAAGAAAAGCTATTATTCCTGCTGCTGGTCTTGGAACACGTTTCTTACCAGCAACGAAGGCAATGCCAAAAGAAATGTTACCGATTGTTGATAAACCAACAATTCAATATATCGTTGAAGAAGCTGTTGCTGCAGGTATTGAAGATATTATTATTGTTACAGGTAAAGGAAAACGTGCAATTGAAGACCACTTCGATAATGCCTTTGAATTAGAGCAAAATTTATTAGAGAAGAAAAAGTATGAGCTACTTGAAAGAGTGCAAGCTTCTTCTAAAATGGTTGATATTCACTATATCCGTCAAAAAGAACCAAAAGGTTTAGGGCATGCAGTATGGTGCGCACGCAAATTCATTGGTGATGAGCCGTTTGCTGTATTACTTGGAGACGATATTGTACAAGCAGAAAAACCTTGCTTAAAACAGTTAATCGATGAGTATGAAAAAACATTGTCATCCGTAATTGGTGTGCAAACAGTTCCGGAAAATGAAACACATCGTTACGGTATTATTGATCCATTAGAAAAAGATGGCCGTCGCTATCAAGTAAAACAATTTGTTGAGAAACCAGCACAAGGTACAGCACCTTCAAATTTAGCGATTATGGGTCGTTATATATTAACACCAGAAATTTTCCGTTTCCTAGAAGAGCAACATATCGGTGCGGGCGGTGAAATTCAATTAACGGATGCAATTCAAAATCTAAATGAGATTCAACGCGTATTCGCTTACGATTTTGAAGGAAAACGTTATGATGTTGGTGAGAAGCTTGGCTTTATTCAAACAACAATTGAAATGGCGCTGCAACATGACGAATTAAAAGAAGATTTACTACAAATTATGCAAAGCCTTGTGAAAGAACAAGGAGAAGCGATTAAAAACTAATTTTTAATAGATGTGCAAGATTAGACATAGTGAATTGGAGAAAGAGGTATTCTAAGGAAAACATCCAATTTACTATGTCTAATCTGTGCTTATAAATTGTTCTTTACTTGGAAAATTTGAAAAAGAAAGGGGTACCTTCTTTGAAGACCATTACAATTTTAGTGCCGGCCTACAATGAAGAAGAAGTGTTAGATCAGTTGTATAGTCGGTTAACAGGAGTAATTGAGTCGGTGCCAAATTACGACTTTGAGATTTTGTTTGTGAATGATGGAAGTAAAGATAATACATTAGATATCATTAAGGAGTTTCGAGTACGCGATAAACGCATTTCTTATGTAGATTTATCTCGTAACTTTGGAAAAGAAACAGCGATGATTGCTGGACTGGATCATGCAATGGGAGATGCAGTTATCATTATTGATGCTGATCTACAAGACCCGCCGGAATTAATTCCGGAAATGATTCAATATTGGGAGCAAGGCTATGATGATATTTATGCAAAAAGACGTTCTCGTGCAGGGGAATCTTGGGCGAAAAAATGGACAGCTGGAAAATTCTATAGCCTCTTAAAGAAAACAACAAGAATCCCGATTCAAGAAAATACAGGAGATTTCCGCTTACTGGATAGACGCTGCGTGGAAGCATTAAAGAAAATTCGCGAAACACAGCGTTATACAAAAGGAATGTTCAGTTGGATTGGATACAATAAGAAAGAAATTTTATTCGACCGCGATCCACGTGCAGCTGGTGAAACGAAATGGAACTACTTTAAGCTAATCGATTTAGCAATTGAAGGAATCACATCCTTTACAACGGCTCCATTACGTCTTGCATCCTTCTTCGGATTCACCGTATCATTTGGTGCATTTTGTTACATGCTTTGGATTATTATTAAGACGCTTATTCATGGGGAATCTGTAAGCGGATATCCATCTATGATGACAGCGATTTTATTCCTTGGCGGTGTCCAATTAATTGCAATTGGAATTATCGGTGAATATTTAGGGCGTATCTTTAACGAAACGAAAAATCGTCCACTATACTTTGTAGATGAGTATAATGATGATAAAGTAACAAATTTGGATGAAAAGCCGACAGCAAAGTTATATCGCGTAGAAGATCATAAAGTAAAATCAAATCGTTAGGAGATTAAAAACGTGAATAGCAAAACGAAAGAAATCTTTAACTATTTGCTTTTTGGCGGTTTAACGACGCTGGTTAATATTGTCACATATTTTGTTTGTGCAACTTTATCGGGAATGGATTTCAAAGTTGCCACGACAATTGCATGGATTGTATCTGTGTTGTTTGCGTATATTACAAATAAAAAGTATGTATTTAACAGCCAACAAACGAGCTTTTCTCAGGTAATGAAAGAGTTTTTCTATTTTATGGGCTTTCGCGTCTTATCGTATTTCATCGATCTCTTCTCCATGATTGCATTAGTGGAATGGTTAGGTATCAATGATTTAGTATCTAAAATTATCGCGAATGTTATTGTTGTAGTTGTTAACTATTTTGCAAGTAAATATATAATTTTTAAAAAGAAGGTCGAAGTGAAACAAGGCCAAAATGCATAAAAATAAATAGCTGGGCTTTATGCCGGCTATTGTTTTTTATACATATATTTTTGAACTCAGAGTGATATGGAGGAGTATAATGCAACAACTGTTGGATTTATTTAAGAAAAAGAAATTTTTATATGCATTAGCTTTTTTCCTTCCGTTTTCTATTTATGCTGTAATGTTTATACTGATTGGTATTGCTCCATTTGGACAAAAGTCAATTCTTATTACTGATTTGCACACACAGTATGTACAGTTTTACACATATTTATATGATGTTATGAAAAATGGAAAAAGCATTTTTTATAGTTGGGAAGGCGGAATGGGACTAAATTTTCTTGGCGTATTTGCCTACTATTTAGCAAGCCCGTTTTCTATTTTAATTTTCTTTTTTGATCGTGCTCATATTCCAGAAGCAATTATGATTATGACATTATTGAAAGTTGGATTAGCTGGTGTGACAATGACGCATTATTTAAGTCATATGATGAAGCGTCGTGAGATTACAATCGCATTATTCTCAACTTTTTATGCATTAATGTCATTTGTAACAGTGTATTCTTTCTGCGTTATGTGGCTGGATGCGATTTATTTGCTTCCGCTCATTATGCTTGGAATTGAGAAGTTGTTGACGACTAAAAAATACGGATTGTTTATTTTTAGTTTAGCTCTTACGTTTATTACAAACTTCTATATTTCCTATATGGTAGGTATCTTTACATTTATTTACTTTGTGGCACGTTTCTGTGTTCTTTATGATGTTCGTAATGTAAAGCAATTTATGCAAAAGTTTGTATGGTTCTGCATTGGAACAGGTTTAGCAGCTGGAATGTCAGCATTTATTACGGTGCCGACGTATTTGGACTTAAAGAGCAACTTTGCGGAACGTACGAAACTTCCGTTTTCTACAGCGTTTAATTTTGATCCATTTGACTTTTATAGTCGCTTCTTTAATGGAATTGTCGATACAACGGTTAATGGAATGCCAAACGTGTATGCTGGTGTATTAACACTATTACTTGTTCCATTGTTCTTCGTAACAAAGAAAATTTCATTAAAAGAAAAAATTGTGTATGGGGCAGTGATGCTGTTTTTAGTTCTTTCTTTTGAACTACCATTTTTAAATATCGCTTGGCATGGCTTTGAGCCGCCAACAAATTTCCCGTATCGTTATTCGTTTGTATTGTCATTTTTACTTATTTATGTGGCTGTTCGAACGTTTATGGTATTTGGAGAAGAATTATTACCGGCATTGAAAAAGATTGTTTTCTTTAATCTATTTATGATTGTTTTACTTGGAAAAGTAGCACCTTCTTATATGCAATCCAACAAAATGATGGCAAACATCTTTTTCGTGGTTGTGTATGCGCTGTTACTATATGCAAAAGTTCGAGTGAAAAAGAACAAAGCGTTAGTATCTGTCGCATTGGTGGCTGTAGTCGGGCTAGATGCCGCACTTAACACAGTGTATATGATTAAGTTAATGGGTTATGAGTATGGCTACATTAATCGTCAAGAATATGCATCTCCATATCCGAGATATGAAGAAACGATTCAAAAGCTAGCTGAAAACGATAAAGGCCTATATCGCATGGAAACGACAATGGGAAGAACTTGGAATGATGCAATGCGCTTTGGATATAAAGGGCTTACTCATTTTAATTCTGTTGCAAATGGGCACTTAAATTTATATATGCAAGATTTAGGTTACGGTTATTTGGATGCATTAATTTTGCAAAATGGCAAAGGGATTGTTTCAACCGATGCCCTACTTGGTATGAAGTATATGATTTCGGATCTTCCAGTAAATAAATATGGTTTTGAAAAAGTTGACAGTATCGGAGATATTTCCGTATATGAGAATAAAAATGCCCTTCCGTTTGGGTATATGGTCAATAAAGATGAGTTTGATACAAAAGGAAAAGAGAAATTAAAGGTTGAAAAAACGAACTATACAAACTCATTTGAAGAGCAAAATAAACTAATGGGCAAGTTAAATGGACAAACTGTTAGCTATTATAAGCCGTTTGAACCAATTTCTGTTCAATATAATAACTTGGAAGTAGCAGACACAGAAAAAAGTAAAAAACAACTTGCTGCTGATAAGAAAAAAGCGGCTCTTACAAAACAAAAACCAATTGAATTGGTAAAACAGCAAGATGATAAAACAGCAAGTATTAAATACGTGTTTGACGTTAAAGGAAAACAACAATTATATACAAAATTACGCGTAGAACCAACTGGTGTAACAAAGGTTTACGTGAATGGAAAAACATTAGGTAAAACAATTGGTGAGGGACCAGACAGCGATTTATCTAGTTATCCAGAGTATTATTGGAACAATGGTATTCTTGACCTCGGCTCTTTTGAAAATGAAAAAGTAGAAGTAGAAGTGGAAGTGAAGGTAAGTCGTCATTCCATTGAATTAGATCAACAGTTGTTCTACGGACTTGATGTAGACACATTTGAAAAACGTGTGGACGAATTAAAGCAACAACCATTGAACGTAACTAACTATACTAGTCGCAGTGTTCAAGGAAAGATTGATGTAAAAAAAGATAATCTTCTGTTCTTATCTATCCCATATGATAAAGGATGGAAAGCAACGGTTGATGGAAAAAATGTGAAAGTACTGAAATTAAATGATGCATTTCTTGGAGTAGAACTACCAAAAGGCACACATACGATTGAATTGAAGTATACATCCCCAGGATTTGTAGTAGGAGCCATCGTTTCTGTTGTTAGCTTACTGGCAACAATTCTACTAGTAGTTATTCTGCGGAAGAAGAGGAAATAATGTAAAGTAAACCCCTCTCAAAGCAGGAATCACACACTGTTTTGAGGGGATTTTTTATCTGTGTTTTACGATATGATAAAGAGGAAGAAATAAAAAATAATGATTCAAGTAGGGAGGAAAGATAATGAAAATATCAAAAGGAGTTAACTTTGCTCTCTTTTTCTTTATACCATTTGGCATATTGTTAGTAAGTTACGCTTTATTTGGAATGTATCCGTTTGGAAAGTATTCGGTATTAATTAGTGATTTAAGCTCACAATATGTTCAATTTTATTCTTATTTACATAGCGTATTTACAGAAGGAAAGAGTTTACAATACACAGTGGAATTAGGCGGAGGGCTTAACTTTATTGGAACATTCGCTTACTATTTATCAAGTCCGTTCTCTATTCTTCTTTATTTCTTTAATAAAGAAAACATTCCAGAATTTATTTTTCTTATTACACTTTTAAAAGTGGGGTTTGCAGGATTCACATGTGGCTGGTTTTTACGTTATGTGATAGGAAAACAGCATAAAGGGTTATTATTGTTTTCAACAGCTTATGCATTGTCAGGTTTTGTTATGGCCTATTCGTTTCATGTCATGTGGCTAGATGGGATTGTATTACTACCTGTCGTTTTAATAGGCGTTGAAAAGATTTTACGTGATAGAAATGTTATTTTCTATACGGCTATGTTAGCAATTATGTTTATCGCTAATTTTTATATCTCCTTTATGTTTGGAATTTTTACATTCCTGTATTTTGTTATTCGCCTCTTTTCACAACATAAGTTTCGCGATATAAAAACATGGGGAAAATACTTTCTTCTCTTTTGTATTGGAACGGGACTAGCTGCTGGCATAGGAGCTGTGATTATTCTTCCAACTTATGAAGCATTAAAGAGTAACCCATATAGTATCAGTTCAATGAACTTCAAATTAGAATGGAAGCTTGATTTACTCCTTTTCTATTGGAAGCTATTATCTGGTGGATATGATTCAAGTTTATTTGGTGCTCCGAATGTATATGCATCCACATTAGTACTCGTATTATTACCTTTATACTTTGTTAATCAAGAAATTAATAAAAGAGAAAAATTCTTATCTATATTTGCATTTCTGTTCTTAATTTGTAGTTTTGCAATTCCTTTTTTAAATTTAGCTTGGCATGGAAATAAGCCGCCAAATGCATATCCAAATCGTTTTGCGTTTGTCTTTGTTATGTTAGCAGTTTTTATGGCAGCTAGAGTATTTCAACATATAAATCGAAAATATGTTTTGCCGTTATGGATTAGTTATATCATACACCTGATTTTATTGTATGCATTGTCAGTGAAACACTATGAAGCAGTTCGGAGTAATCTACTGCTCATAAACGCTATTCTTATAACAGTTGTTGTTGTAATACTGCATATTCGTATGATGAAACCATCATTAACAAAAGTAACGACAGGATTATTGCTCCTTTGTTTAATATTTGATGTTGGTTTAAATACAAATGTCTATATTGGGGGTCTTCATAAAGAAATAACTTATGCAAAGCGTGAAGAGTATGAATTGAACAAGGATGCTAAACAGGCTATTCAATATGTAAATAAAATCAATACAGAGCAGTATCGTGTAAGTTCTAAATATTTTCGAACGCTAAATGATTCATTACAATATGAATATTCATCTTTCCAAACATTTAACTCGATGGCAAATGGCTCATTTCATCGCTTTTTAAAGCAAACTGGATATTCAACGTCTCCAGACTTTTTAGTAGCCAATAACCATGGTGATACGTTGCTAATGGACGCTATTTTAAAAATTGGATATAAAATTGAAGATGGAAGCTTACCAAAATATGGGCATGAGAAAATAAAGCAATTTGGTTTTGCTAATGTATTTAAGAATAATAATATGATTCCATTTGGTTATCCAATCGAATATATACCTTCTAAAAATGAAGAAAATCCATTTGTTTTTCAGGAAAAATTGATTAATGTAAAAGAAGGAACAGTATTTAAAAAGCTAGAAGATCCAAAAATTTCACTCGAAAATATGGCTGCTGTTTCAGGAGCAGAAGGAAGATATGAAAGAGTTAATAAGGCAGAACCGGGCTATATTACGATTCAAGTAAATATACCAAAAGAGGTTCAATTATATGGATTAGCTAATGGAATTGAAAATTGGAAAGAAATCGTAGTAAATGACCAGTATACGTGTTACTTACCGCCGGATATCGAAAAAACTTTAATTGATTTTGGATACTTCCCAACAAAAGGGATCACAACAATGAAGATAAAGGTTGAGAAAGAAGATTTCTTTTCATTAAAAGGTCTTAATTTTTATGGATTAGACATAGACCAATTTAATAAGGCAGTAAAAGAATTACAAAAGAGCACAATGAAAGTTACTGAAAACACGGGAGCAACAATAAAAGGAAATATAGCATTAAAGAATGAATCTACATTTGTATTTCCGATTCCTTATGATGCTGGTTGGACAGTTACAATTGATGGGAAAGAGCGGCCTACAACAGCAATTGTGGATGGTTTGTTAGGAGTGAAAGCGGAAGCTGGTAATCATGAAGTTGTACTTACTTACCATTCTCCAGGTTTAAAACTGGGTATCATTATTTCTGTTGTGAGCGTCATCCTTACTATATTATTTGCTATTGTACAGACGAGGGTGTTACGGAAAAACATTGAATAAAAAGTAAGGAAAAAAGCTACTGAATTCTTCAGTAGCTTTTTTTTGTACGGTGCTGTATATACCCGGCTGTTAAAAAGAAGTACATCATAAATGAAGCATTTTCTAATATGTTATAAAATGCACTGCCAATAATCGCTCCAACGATTAAATATAAAACAAGGGGAGCAAACGGTGATTCTTTTCTATATTTCCAAAGAAGAGAAAGGAATCCAAATGTAAATGCCGCACATAAGAGCACGCCAATTACACCTGTCTCAGCAAGTATTTGAATGTATTGATTGTCAGAATAAAAATCCCATGTAATCCCGTATTTTTTATAAATAGGCGATGAGAAAGTTTGCGTAGCAGCATCCCCAAATGTACCTAATCCATAGCCAGTTATCGGTTTATCTTGAAAGATTTCAACTGCTTTTTTAACGTAGTAAATTCGTCCGTCTTGTTTACTAAGTTCAACTGTGTCTTCTGATAATGCTTCTGTAAATCGTTTTACGCCTACTTGATCCCCCTCTAAATAGTTTGTCATTTTTGAGATGCATACCGCACATAGGAATGACAAAAGGGAGATGACTAGCAATAATCTCCAAATTGGAATCTTGCGGTGGATGCATAAGTAGATCATTCCAAAGACGATAACTGTTAGAAATGCACCACGTGAATATGTGAGCCATAATGTTGTGGCAATAAGCGTAAGTCCTGTATACGTAGCATATTTCATTTTCCCGGATACGTGTTGAAGAACATATAAAGAAATGAGGAAAGCTAGCGTCAAATATAATGCCAATTCATTTGGACCGCCTGCCATTCCGTATATCCGAATTTTATTTGTCGGAGCAAGCACAAGAGTTTTCCAAGCTTCCGGCAATAATATGGTGCGCAATGATAGTTTTTCAATTAAACCTTGCACGGATATAATGACAGAAGCGATAAAAGTAATTTTCGCAAAAAACAATATATCCTCATGATCAATAGTGATGCGAGACGCGATATAGTATATAAAATAAAATAGAAGCAATGTGTGTAATTGCATAGCAATTGCAATGAATGAAACGCCGTTTGATAGACCGATTCCAGCGCCAAACAAGCAGAAAAGAAAATATAATATTTCAAAGTACCGGAATGAAAAAAGCTTTGAAATATTATTGCGATATTGCCGTAATAGGCGCAATAAGAGAGCAATGATGATGAATAGACCGATAAACTTTAGCCCAGGATTAAAAGCAACGAGAAAAGGGCGCATCGGAATAAATAGTAATAAAAAAGCAATACCGAGCTTTTCATCTCGAAAAGCAGCACATGCTAGTACGAATGAAATGAAAAGCCCGGTATAAGTTGATGGAAACAGTAATCCCAATATAATGAAGAAGATACTTGCCCATATATAGTAGAATCGAGTTGAATGTGTCATATATATTCTCCTTTAACATGATGATGGTATGCGATAAATTGTTGTAACTTCGTTCACCATTTTTGAGAAAGTGAAGTTTTGTAAGTAATGTTCGCGTCCGCATTCTGCTAAGGAATGGTATAATTTTTCATCTTGTAATAATTGTGCTAAGGAAGCAGCTAGTGTTTCTTCCGATCCATACGGTATTAATAGCCCTGACTGATTATGAACAATTACTTCTGGCAAGCCGCCGACATTTGTTGCAATCACAGGTTTTTTCATAGCAATTGCTTCAATGGCGACATAGGATAATCCTTCATTTTCTGATGGGATTACAATAATATCATGTTCTGTATACGCTTTTACAATATCGTCTTGAAATCCTCTTAATGATACATGTTCACCTAGTGATAACTCTTGAATCATCTTTGTTAACTCTTTTTTTAATGGTCCTTCACCGATAATATCACAATGCCACCCTAAAGATGGATGCAGGGCTTTTAGCTTTTGCAAGCTTGTTAGTAAGAACGGTTGTCCTTTTTCTTTGCTCAGCCTCCCGATAACTGCTATTTTTTTCGGCCCATGCTGAGAAAGAGGCACATCTGTATATGGATCGGCAACGCCGTTATAAATAACATGTATCTTTTTTTCTGGTACGCCCTTTTGGCATAGTTGCTGCTTCATAAATTGAGAGATGCAAATGATCGCATCATTATAGCGAGTAAAAAAGGAATTGCTACACTTTAGGTGAAATGGCATTGGCACATTTACGTGATATGTCCAAATGACCCGAACAGGAGCACCTAATAGTTTGGCTAGAATAGCAATATAATTTTCACGTAAAAATTGTGCATGAACAATATCGATTTTTTCTTTTTTTATAATCTTCTTTAATTGCATGGCAGCTTGTATATCAAAAGGATGACGCATTTTAATGCGGTACATCGGTACGTTTAATTGTTCGAACTTTTTTAAGAAAGGACCAGGGATAGAGTATACAAGGATACAGTGCTCTGGACCAATAGATTCTATTAAGTCTAGAACGTATTTTTCTGATCCTCCATCCCCGATATAATTTAAAAGGTACATAATTTTATTCATTTATATCCTTCCTTTTACCTAAAAATAACGATAGCAACTGTTGTAGCTCCTTTATCTTTAATATGTAAGTGACGAGTAAGTAAACGATGGCACCAATTGCTATTGCTAATAAGATAAGCAACTTTGTATCATGTAAGAAATGAAGCAGCAGTTTGGAAGTATATAAACTTACAAAAGATGCAACAATACATTTGAGTAAAAAGCCACCGTAGCGCAAGTTCACTTGTTCTTTCTCTTTCATGAATTTTTGGAGCATCCATAATAGCATGAGTACAGTGCTAGCCGATGCTATTGAAGTGGAAAGAGCTGCACCAGCTAAACCAATCTGGTTAACAAGTATAATACATAATATAACATTTATAATCATGGAAAGAATCGATGCATACATAATGTATCGATTTAACTTCAAAGAAAAAAGCAAGCGGTCAAGTAAGTCTTTTAATGGCTGCATGAGGGCAGCTAACGCATAAAATTGCAACGCGGTTGCTGTCATCATAATAGAATCTTTCCCAAATGCACCATAGTTATAAATCACTTTGACAATTTCCTCTGTAAAAAAGGTGAAATAAATAAAGACAGGAATAAATAAATATAACAGCACCTTTATATTTGTTTCCATTAATTTTGTGAAGTCTTTCCAGTTTGATTGATTTACATATTCAACAAATTTAGGATACATAACTGTTAAGACAGGAGCTGCAATTAACCCAAGCGGAATAAAGTATAGCTTTTGGGAATAATTAAGAGCCGCAATAGATCCTTCTTTTAATCCGGAGACTAGTGTACGGTCTACAAGTAGATTAATTTGAACAGACGTACTTGTAATAAAAGCAGGAATGCTCAAAGAAATCATCGTTTTTAAAGAAGGGTCTTTCCAATCGATTGCAAATTGATAGCGATATCCTTCCCTCTTGGAAGCGAAATAAACGAGTGTATTTTGTACGATGTTTCCGACAATAACACCGAGTGCAAGTGCATAAATTCCAATCCATTTGACAAGGAGAGCGAAAATAATAAGTGTAATCCCGTTTAATATAACCCATTGCATACTCGTAATACGAAATTTATGTAAACTGTTCAAATAAGCATTAAAAATATCAATCATGAATGTACAAAATACAGTCGGAAAAATAATTTGTAATAGGTAAGCCGATAATAAAGCTGTTTGCTCAGGGAGCCCGTGCGCAAATACTGAAATAAAGAAGCGAGGCTGCAATTCAATGAGCAAAAGCGGAATGAAAAAAATAAGTAGAACAATGTTTAAAAAATTATTCATGAATCGATATGCTTTAACCGGATCTTTTCCCCTTAATTCCATAAAAATAGGAATGAAAGAAAAGGCGAAAGCCCCTGTAATACCAGTGAAAACAATCGTAGGTATATTTAAAGCTACAACGTATGCATCAACAGCATAGTTTGTACCGAAATAAGCTCCAAGTGTTACTTCTTTTGCAAATCCAAGTAGTTTTCCTAAAGCTGTCCCAAGGGTGAAAAATAGTGTTACAATGAGAAATCTTTTTGTCTTGTCTTGAGAGGCTTCCCCACTCATTTCTAATCAAATCCTTACTGTAATTTAATTCTTTTTCAAGCATAATTTATTTGTATGTAAAAATCAAATATATATCTTAGTAATAGAAAATGTTTCCCATGAAAAAGAGGATATCATCCAATAGGAGAATATCCTCTTTAGCTCGTAATAAAGTGAAACTTTAATCAGTGGGGGTTTTCTTCATCCCCCACTGATTATCAGCCCTCACCAATCGGGCTTTTACGGGCAGTCTATCTCCCGCCTAACTTCTTAGGAAAGGCGGAAGCGGCTCGCTCAGAATCGCAGGACGCCCACGCACCGAACATTCTAGCCACTGGAACTGGACAACACTTTCGCTGAATTGTAAGGTGGGAGTATTACTGCCCACAAATAGCGGGATAAAAGACAATAACGATGCCGTCTTTTATAGCAAAACAATCGTATAAAATAATGTGTTCAATTTATCACGCTATTCGCGAGAAATAAGCCCCTGCTGATGGTTATGATGCAAAGCGGCTGTTTTGATACGCAGAACGGCGAACAGCATAGTAGATACGAGGTGCAATGGTTGCACCAATCACTGTAAAGATAATATCTTTTACAGCAAACCACATCATAACTTTCCAAGCAGCTACATAGCTAATGTGACCGCCCATCCAGCTATTGATAGCTAAGTACATATAAGTTGTTCCAACGACATAGATAAGAATGATTCCGACAGTAGAAGCTGTAAAGAATGTCCCGAATTTTGGTTTTTTCACTTGCTCAACGATTTTACCTGTTACATAAGCAACAATAATGAAAGCAATAATAAATCCGCCAGTTGGACTTGATAGTTGACCAAATCCAGCTTTAAAGCCGGCGAATATAGGTGCTCCGGCAATTCCAACTAATGTATAAACGATCATAGATAAGGCCCCAAGACGACTTCCAAGAAGAAGACCAGCTAAAATAGCAAAGAATGGCTGCATAGAAAGCGGAACACCCGCAACTTGTAGAAATGGTGCCCAAGATGTAATATTGGCACCAATCGCCATAAGTGCAACAAACATTGCGGCTAAAGCTAAGTCTAGTGCACGAAGTTTACTCATAATGTCAACCTCCTGTTGTTAACAAGTTAACATTATAGTACTGAATCCATTTAGGCATTGTCAATTAAAATATTTTGATATTTCGGCTCTAACACTTCACGAAGGAGCGTATAAGGAATACGGAATTGTGGAATGCCACTGACGTATGGCGCAATTTCGTACAACGGGAAATAAATCATTAGATTGTCTTGTTCTAAAACGTATTTGAGTTTTTTTTCATTCATTACTTTCTCGGCAGCGTCTGGAAAGAAATTCTCCTTATTTTGCTCAATTTGTCTAACGATTTCGGTCTTAATGATGTTTTCATATTGACTATCTTTTTGAAATAAATCTGCTAAGCGAAGCGGTTTGTTCTGCTGAACATCGAACGTATTTGCTTTCCATTCATACATGCCGTGAGCACCGCCTGTGTATTGATAATAGTTTATATACAGACTGAGTAATGGAAATGTATTGAATGGGACCTTGTAGTCAACATTCAATACATATGGATGAAATGGAGCATTGGTTTCTTTTGATTGTTCATAATATATTTTTGCATCTTTTTCTAATTTCTTTTTGAACCTATTTATGCTTTTCTCATAATACGTATTTAATTTCTTTTGAAATTGTCTATCTGGAATGTTACGAAATTGTGGGTAATTGAGTTGATATTCTAAATAAGGTTTCTTGCCTTTTTGTGTTGCAGTATGAACTTCAATTGTAATGTTAGATGCTTGGGCTGCTATTGTTCCTTTTGGTACAATAGCAGTAGAGAAGAAAAAAAGTAACATGATATATAATAGTTTCTTCATATAATATACCTCCATGTATTATAGATTTACTAATAGTTTGAAAAGAAATAGATTTTATTATGCATTTTTTGGTAATTCGGAAGGGGATAGTCATATGTCTAAAACATTAATGGAAGCGTTAGGTATTGAATTATTAGAAATGACAGAGGAAAAGGTTGTAGCGACAATGCCAGTACATGGAAGTACGCATCAACCATTTGGTTTTTTACACGGAGGAGCTTCTGTTGCTTTAGCAGAAACAGTTGCTAGTGTGGGTACATACAATTTAATTGATCAAGAGAAATATATTTGTTTTGGTCTTGAAATTAATGCAAATCACTTGCAGTCTAAACGAGACGGCATAGTCACAGCGATTGGAACACCGCTTCATAAAGGAAAGACGACTATGGTTTGGGACATTCGAATTATTGATGAAGAAAATAATTTAATTTGTATTTCAAGATGTACAATTGCGGTGAAAGAAAAAAGATAAGAACGATTGCCGATACGGGCAATCGTTTTTACCTTTTTTGTGCTGCATTTCGCGTGTCGAACGTTGTCGAGGGGTCTTTAAATTGTGTCGAAGCGTCGATATATTGTAAAAAGCGCCGATAAATGCTCGACTTTCGCCGATATATCGGTGGGCACGTAAAAAACGACTGCTTCAAGCAGTCGTTTTTTCATTAGAATTGAATTTTCTTCTCTAAGAAGTCTTTTAGTTCGCTAATTGGCATACGTACTTGTTCCATTGTGTCACGGTCACGTACTGTTACTGCTTGATCTTCAACAGAATCGAAGTCATATGTGATACAGAATGGTGTACCGATTTCGTCTTGGCGGCGGTAACGTTTACCGATAGAGCCTGTTTCGTCGAAGTCTACCATAAAGTCTTTCGCAAGTTCCGCGAACACTTTCGTAGCACCTTCAGATAGCTTTTTAGAAAGCGGCAGGATAGCTGCTTTAAATGGTGCTAATGCTGGGTGGAAACGAAGAACTGTACGAGAGTCGTTTTCTAATTGTTCTTCTTCATATGCATCACATAAGAATGCTAATGTTACGCGATCTGCGCCAAGAGATGGCTCGATGCAGTAAGGTACATAGCGTTCGTTCGTTTGTGGATCTACATAGTTAAAGTCTTCAGTAGAATGTTCCATATGACGGTTTAAGTCAAAGTCAGTACGAGATGCAATACCCCAAAGCTCGCCCCAGCCAAATGGGAATTTAAATTCGATATCAGTTGTTGCGTTGCTGTAATGAGATAATTCCTCTTCACCGTGGTCACGAAGGCGCATGCTTTCTTCGTTCATACCAAGTGAAAGAAGAAAGTTTTTACAAGTGCTGCGCCAGAACGTGAACCACTCTAAATCGTCGCCAGGTTTGCAGAAGAATTCAAGTTCCATTTGTTCAAATTCACGCGTACGGAACGTAAAGTTACCAGGTGTGATTTCGTTACGGAAGCTTTTACCGATTTGGCCGATACCAAATGGAAGCTTTTTACGCATAGAGCGTTGTACGTTTTTGAAGTTTACGAAAATACCTTGTGCTGTTTCTGGGCGAAGGAAAATTTCGTTTGTGCTAGATTCTGTAACGCCTTGGAATGTTTTGAACATTAAGTTGAACTGACGAATTTCAGTGAAGTCTTCGCTGCCGCAATCTGGGCATTTTACTTCGTGTTCTTTCATTAATCCAGCCATTTGATCGAAAGTAAGACCGTCAACGATCATTTCGATACCTTTTGCTTCTAATGCATCTTCAATTAATTTATCAGCACGGTGGCGTGCTTTACATTTTTTACAGTCGATCATTGGATCGTTGAAGTTTCCAACGTGTCCAGATGCTACCCAAGTTTTTGGATTCATTAAAATTGCTGCATCTAAACCTACGTTATACGGAGATTCTTGAATGAATTTTTTCCACCAAGCTTTTTTCACGTTGTTTTTTAATTCGATACCAAGTGGACCGTAGTCCCAAGTATTTGCAAGACCGCCGTAAATTTCAGAACCAGGGAAAACAAAACCACGATGCTTTGCTAAGTTTACGATTTGCTCCATTGAAGCCATTTTCAATTCCTCCTTAAAAGATAACGTATTGGCGATGAAAGGTAGTGTAGTACTTGGAGAAGCGATTAGGTGAGCGAGAGCCGCTTCCGCTTTTCAGTAGATCCAGCTCCAGCGGCTAGAACAGTCGGTCGTTTCGCGCCTTCCTGTGAGGTAAAGAGCACCTCTACGTCAGGAGCTCCAACACCCTCCTGTTCTGAGCGAGCCGCTTCCGCTTTTCAATAAAAAAAACGCTCATCCCAAGGCTTATTTGCCTAGGGACGAGCGTTTGCCCGCGGTTCCACCCTAGTTGACACACAACAGTGTATGTCCACTTTATATTGTATTGCTCGGGACTGCCTGTTTCCTTGCAGTTTCAGGCTTGCACCATCCCTGAATCGCTTCTTTTTTGCAAGTACTTATTTGTCCTTCATCGCTACCATATTTAAAAAATAGATGACCATATTTTATCATGTTCTTTTCTAATTCACAATAGAGAGACGCGTGTTTCGCTTAGTATATGTAGTATCTAGTATATATAATACAAACTGAAAAACCGACATAAAACCATTTTTTTTAGGTGGGCGAGAGCATCTGGCCATGCATAGAAACGGTCAGGGCCTTTTTCTTCCATGTGCGAAGTTAAAACAAAGAGAGAAAGAAAGTAGCAGGTTTCTTTTTTCCTGCATAGCAGCGACTTGTATGTCGAAAAATCAAAGCGGATTTGTATAGTATAGCCAAAAGTCTACGGCTCGAATACTTCTTTGATATGTTTAATCGCTTCACGCTTACTGAGTGGTGCTAGTTCATGCGTTTGGACGAATTCCCATACAGCTTTGGGATTTGTTTTTGCGTATTCACGAAGTGCCCAGCCGATTGCTTTTTGAATGAAAAATTCTTTAGAGTGACTCAGCTGTTCGATGAATGAGAAGAGAAGTTTCGTATCTGTCTTTTCTTTATATTTGAGCTGGAATAAAAGGCATGTTCTTTGGAGCCACATATTGTGAGATGTCATCCATTTTTGCACATACGTTTCGATTAAATGTGGATGTGCTGCTAAAATAAGGCCGACAAAATGACTTGCGAGCATATCCACGGAATCCCACCATGATTTTGTAATAATGAGTTCTTCTAAGAGTGGTAAATGCGTTTCATTTACATGTTTACGATATTTATCCAGTAGCGTTAAAGCAACCATTTGAAATTCTCGTTCTGGCAGTTCCCAAAGTTCGCGAATAATTACGGGAAGATCTGCTGCTTTCGGTTCTTCATTGTTTTGCAGTACTTCACGAACTAATTGCTTTCGTTCTGGTGTTTGAATGCCGAGAAAGGGAAAGTGGTGTTTCATATAACGTTCCATTGGTTCTGCTTTTTCACGGTTTCGATGTGCTTCAAAGTGCTCTTGTATGCTTACGGTAAAAGGATGCATAAGGCTCACTCCACATTCATATTTTTCAATTTAAGTGTAGCATAGATAAAGTGAAACTTTAATCAGTGGGGGGTTTTTTCATCCCCCACTGATTATTAGTTGAACCAATCGGGCTTTTACGGGCAGTTTATCTCCCACCTAACTTCTTAAGAAAAGCGGAAGCGGCTCGTTCAGAATCGCAGGACGCCCACGCCCCTGACAGAGAGGCGCTTTTTGCCTCGTCCGAGGGGGCGAAACGGCCGGAGATTCTAGCCGCTAGAGCTGGACAATGCTTTTGCTGAATTTTGAGGTGGGAGTATTACTGCCCGTTAATGCGGGATAAAAAATTTTATATTCACTTCTTAATACTTTTCGTAATGAATATATAGAAAAAGAATGGAACTAAGACAGAAGGGGGTATTAAAATGGATAACCAAATTGTAATAGACGGTGTATCGAGTGATGGGATTATCGCTGGATTTTTAGCGTTAGGACTTATTTTTATTATCATTGCTTTAATTTGGGCAGTGGCTGCTTATTTGTTAACAGCATTTGCGCTATATAACATGGCAAAAGCGGATGAGCGCGAAGATTCTTTCTTTGCATTTATCCCATTTTTAAACTCTAAAATATGGGGAGATTTAATTGGGAAGAAATTACCGCAATTTATGCAGCCGCAATCAGGTTGGAAACTATTCGGTGTATATGTAGCCTGTTTTATTATTAGATGGATTCCGTTTTTAGGGTTCATATCCTCACTTCTCTTATTGGTGGTAGGGGTTTATATCGTATATTTATTATTAGAAAGATATACAACAAATGCAGTACTATATACGGTTCTACACGTTATTACATGTTCTATTTTTCTTCCGATTCACTTATTTGTAATCCGAAACAATGAACCGAGATATTGAAAGAACGAAAAAACGGAAGGGACTCCCCTTCCGTTTTTTATTACATTAAATAACGTAAATAAATATAAATGTTTGAAATGATTAATGAAACAATTGTAATTGGGAAGCCAACTTTTAAGAATTCCATATAGCTAAAGCCATGCCCTTCACGGTTTGCGATACCTGCAACAATTACGTTTGCAGATGCCCCAATTAATGTTCCATTTCCTCCTAAACAAGCACCGAGCGCTAATGCCCACCAAAGTACATCAACTTGTGCATCGGATGGTGTTAAGCCAAGTCCAACTGTCATGTCGTTAATAAGTGGAATCATTGTTGCAACGAATGGGATGTTATCAATCGTTGCAGAAGCGATACCTGATACCCATAAAATAAGTACAGAAGCGAAGGAAATGTCACCGCCAGTTACATTTAATACGTGCTGTGCTAACGACTTAATTAAACCAATATCAATAAGACCGCCAACGAGAACGAATAAACCAGCAAAGAAGAAAATTGTAACCCATTCTACATGCGCAAACACATCTTCAATTTCATGTTCTTTCACACCGATTAACATTAATACAGTTGCTCCTGTTAAGGCGATAACGGCTGCATCAATGTGAAAAATAGAGTGTGTCATAAAGCCGATGATTGTAAGGCCAAGTACCGTTAATGATTTTTTCATCAGCACTGGATCTTTAATATATTGCTTTTCATTTAAGCTCATTAATTTTTTAATTTGAATCGGGTCAGCTACCAATTGTTTTCTGTATATGAAGTACAACATAACCGTTGTTACAGCGATAATAATAATTACAATTGGAGCTAAGTTCACTAAAAAGGCATTAAAGTCTAAATGTTTATTTGATGAGCCAATCATAATGTTTGGCGGGTCACCAATAAGTGTAGCCGTTCCACCTATATTTGAGAAAATGATTTCTGATAGTAAATACGGAACAGGGTTAACTTGTAAAATACGTGTGATAGATAGTGTAACTGGTACAACGAGAAGAACAGTTGTTACGTTGTCTAAAAAAGCGGAGCCCACTGCGGTTAGTAAGGAAAGAACGATTAAAATGCGAATTGGATTTCCTTTTGCTTTCTTAGCGGATTTAATCGCAACGTACTGAAAGACTCCTGATTTACTTGTAATGTTAACTAAAATCATCATACCAATGAGTAAGGTAATCGTTCCCCATTCAATATGCTTTGTAAAAGCGTTATGTAAATCAACAACGCCTACAATGACCATTAAGGCTGCACCGAGCAGCGCGATGACAGCACGATTAATTTTTTCAGAAATGATAATGGCATATGTAACTAAAAAGACAACAATTGCAAAATAGTATTGCCAGTTTGCAATTTCTTGTGTTGTTTCATGCAAAAATCTCAGCTCCTCTCAGTAGTTTTTCTTATTATTTGATATAATTGCGAGATAAACACAATTAAAGTCATTATAAAGTAGAAAAATGTATGATGTAAATGGAAGCATCTGTTTTGTCATATTTTTTGCAAAAATGAATTAAGCTATTTTCTTGTTTTTGAAAATATTTGCTGCTATTTGACATATATATAAGATACATCTCATGGAATGTATGAAGTGAAATTTTCATTCTCTACATTGAAATTCGTAAATTCAAAAGTGTTCGTCGTTATTTGTTATTGTATGATGGATGAATATGGAAGAGTTTATCCCGCTATTTGCGGGCAGTAAGACCCTCACCTCCAGATTTGGAGAGAAGCGTTGTCCAGCTCTAACGGCTAGAATCTCTGGTCGTTTCGCCCCCTCGGACGAGGCAAAAAGCGCCTCTCTGTCAGGGGCGTGGGCGTCCTGCGATTCTGAGCGGGCCGCTTCCGCTTTTCTAAAGAAGATAGGTGGGTGGCAACTGCCCGTAAATGCCCGATTGGGCGGCTAACCATCAGTGGGGGATGAAGAAAACCCCAACTGACGGAAGTTTCACTTTATAAGGAAGGGATCGTATGGATGAACAACAACTTTTATTTTTAGATTTTGAGTTCACGATGCCTCAAAATCGCAAAAAACCAAAAGGATTTTTTCCAGAAATTATTGAAGTAGGAATTGTCTCGGTTGTGAATCATGTTGTAGCTGATACGTATTCTTCTTATGTAAAACCAGCAACTTTTTCGGTGTTAACAGAGCGGTGCAAAACATTTTTAGGAATTCAGCAAGAAGCGGTGGACAACGGAATTTCATTTGCAATGCTTGTTGAAAGACTAGCAGACTATGAAAAACGCTGCAATACAACAGTTGTGACGTGGGGAAATATGGATATGAAAGTGCTGAAGCATAATTGTGAAGTAGCTAATATTCCCCATCCATTTGCAGGACAATGTCGTGACTTATCATTAGAATATAAGCGTTTTTTTGGAGAGCGCAACCAAACTGGATTATGGAAGGCAATTGAAGCATACGGAAAGGTCGGGACAGGCAAGCATCACTGTGCGTTAGATGATGCGATGACGACATATAATATTTTTAAACTTGTTGAGAAAGATAAGCAATATTTAGTAAAACCGGCTCCCCCGACACTTGGTGAGCTTGTAGACTTTTCGAAAGTATTAAAAAGAGTGAGTGCACAATAACGACCAAATTACAATTTTAATTGTAGTTTGGTCGTTTTGTTGTTTTTACAATTGATAATCATGCTTTAATTGTTCTAGTATTTGTAAGCTGCGCTGCGCGAATGGAGTGTCGTCTTCTTGCAATTGTCTTATTTGCTCTGTTAATGCTTTTTGCAGTGATTCTTTATAATCTGGCACATCACCTTCATAACGTTTCACCATTGATTGCGGAATATTTGTTTGTTCGCGAAATGCTAAGGCGCGGCGTTCATGGAAAAAAGGCACGTCAGCTTGTTTTACATTATGCAGGTCGCCTTGCGTAGGATGTTTCATAACAGCGAGCACTTTTACAAGATAATGCTGCGGACGAACGTTTGTAATTTCTCCAATGTACTTACCTGTTTTATAAATACCTGTTACAACATCGCCAATTTGGAATGTTTCATTCATATTTTTCACCTCTTTTTCATAGTAAGCAATGGAAGAGAAGGAGTCAAAGAAGAAAGGAAGTTTTATTCAGACTGAATTTTCTGTATAATTAATTATAGCAAGGAAATGAACAAAGGAGTGAATAGTTATGATGCCTTTATACTTTCCGGAAGATAAGACAGAATATATTATACCTGCCATTGTATGTGTACTATTTATAATCGGGGCAATTGCTACGTGGCGTATGTTTATTAAATCATCAGAACGAGAAGCGGAAAATTTGAAAGAGATGGAAAAACGAATTATGGGAAAACGGTAAAGGTTAGCTGAACGAATCGGGTGATTAGGTACGTCTTTTTTTCGAGACAGGATAAGCTGTTTTTGTATGTTTCCTTCTAGGCTCGGACAATATAAGAGCAGAATGAGTTTGGAGGGAATACGGATGAAAAAGCAACTCGTATTGGGGTGTTTTGCAGCGATCCTCTTTGCTGGATGTGCGAAAGAGAACCCGAAAGAAATAGAAGTGAAGCTGTATAATGCTTCCGGGGATAAAGTAGGAACAGCGAAGGTCGCCCAGCAATCAAGCGGTGTAAAGATTTCGATTAAAGCAGAGGGGCTTTCACCTGGTGTACATGGATTACATATTCATGAAGTAGGACAATGTCAAGCGCCTGACTTTGCTTCTGCTGGTGGCCATTTTAATCCAAATAATAAGAAGCATGGGTTATTAAACCCAAAAGGGTTTGAAAACGGAGATTTGCCGAATGTGATTGCGGATGGAGAAGGGAAGATTAAGGTGAATATTACGGCACCGCAAGTGGCTTTAAAAGAAGGGAAAACAACGATGAATAGAAAAGACGGTGCATCGCTTATCATTACGGAAAATGCTGACGATGGGATGACACAACCGGCTGGAAATTCTGGTAAACGTATTGTATGCGGTGTGATTGTGAAAAAAGCTTCGGATCTAAAAAAAGAGAAGGAAAAAGGGAAATAAAGAAAACTGTACGTTTTAAAGGCTGCCAGGAAGGTCTCGGTGGCCTTTGTATATTTCGATATTAAAATCACCGATACAAGTTCTTGGATGCGGGCACAAAGTGATTCAACAAAATTTGGTCTTTCGTGTAAGGTAACTCATATTCGCGTGCGACATGGACGATTTCACGAAGATAAGTAGCCGTCGAAGAACGAACATGAAAGCTTTACTTTATAATTTTATCACCTGAAAATATTTGTTTTACTACTTGATACCTTAGTTTGCATTCATATAACCTATTAATATACAATACTACCATTTTATCCCGTCTTAACAGGCGGTAATACTCCCACCTTAAAATACAGTGAAAGCATTGTCCAGCTCTAGCGGCTAGAATTGCAGGTCGTTTCATCCCCTCGGACGAGGCAAAAAACGCCTCTCTGCCTTGGGCACGGGCGTCCTGCGATTCTGAGCGAGCCGCTTCCGCTTTTCTTTGTTGTCCAGTTCCAGTGGCTAGAATGTCCGGTGGCTTCGCTTCTTCCTACGAGGTAAAAAACACCTCTACGTCAGAAGCTCCATCCCCCTCACATTCTGAGCAAGCCATTTCCACATTTCTAAAGAAGATAGGCGGGGGATTAAGAAAGGGGATTACATGAAAAAGAAGCTTCTATATATTGAGGACAATAAGGAAATTGGTGCCTGGGTATGTGAAGATTTATTCGAACGGGGCTATCAGGTAACTTGGATTACCACAGGCGAAGGTGCTATTGAACATATGGCGGAAATCGATCTAGTAATCCTTGATATTATGCTTCCGGGATTGGATGGTTTTTCAGTTGGACAGCGGTTGAAAAAGGAATTTCCAAAGACCCCTATTTTAATGCTATCCGCCAGATCATCGATTGATGATAAATTGCAGGGACTGCAGTTTGCAGATGATTATATGACAAAGCCTTTTCATCCTGATGAACTCGCGGCACGGGTGGAAGTGCTTCTCAGACGGTTTGATAAGATATGCTCCCCGCTCATTGTACTATCACATCTCCGCATTTATTTGAACGAGAACCGCATTGTGGATTCCAGATCGAATAATGATATCATACTTACGGCTAAGCAGTTTCAAATTTTTACCTATTTACTCCGCCATCCAAACCAAATCTTAACAAAAGAACAAATTTATGAGGCCGTATGGGAAAATCCATATATCGAAGGAGATAAAACCTTAATGGTACATATCCGCCATTTACGTGAAAAAATAGAGCAGGAGCCAAGTAAACCACAAATAATCGAAACAATTCGCGGTATTGGATACAGGGTGAAACAATGAAATTCCGCTATTCGCTGTTAGTTAGATATTTGTTGCTCATTACGGCTGCGCTCGTTTTATGGCCGTTTGTTTTACCTCTTTATTATTTACCGAAATATACCCTAGACAAGGAGATGCAACAAAAGGTCAAGTATATAGATACAAAAAAGTTGGAACAAATGTGGAATGATGAGGCGGAAAAGTTGGACGGGGCGTCACCAGATCAAGTGGACAAACAAATCCATTCGTTAAAAGAACGATATTCAATGGCGACAATGTTCTGGGTTGACGCCGCAGGCAAAACACAGATCAAGCTTCCCCAAAAAAAGAGTATACCTGACCAATGGACGTTTCAGGAAAGCACTAAGTTTATGAAAGAAAATGTTGATAATGACCTGTTCACAATTGTTGCCTTTATTGGCGGTGACCAGAGCCAAGGCTTTATGGTTTTTCAAGTCCCTCTTTTCGTTACACAACCACCCAGTGCGTCCGTCATCGATGATAAGTTTTTGTTAGTATATTTTGTGCTTGTCTTTGCAATTTTTCTAATTGCATCTTGGGTATTTTTCTCGAAAATTCGCAGGCGTCTCGTTCAACTACAAACCGCAATGACCGAAGTCGATGAGGACGGCATTCCTCAGAAAATTCTCGTTCGTAAAAAGGACGAAATTGCACAACTAGGGTCGGCATTCAATCATATGATTGACGAGTTGAAAAGCAGTAGGAGACGGGAACTGGAGGAGGAAGCTCTTCGTAAACAATGGATTGCTAATATATCACATGATTTAAGGACACCGCTCACCACCATTCGTGGACATGCTTATTCATTGCAAAAGGAAACTTTATCTCCTAAAGGGAAGGCATCGCTTCACTTGATTGAAGGAAAGGTAGATGCTCTTAGCCAATTGCTCGAAAACCTTCTTTCCTACACGTTATTATCGGCGGGGAAATATACTTTGCAACAGAAGGAGACAGATATTATCCGATTAACCAGGACTTCCGTTGCAGGGTGGTTTCCTATATTTGAAAAGGAAGGATTTGAAGTAGAGGTTCATTTGGCAGAAAAAGCTTTAATATGGAATGTTGACCCGCACTGGTTTACCCGTATATTAGATAATCTATTCCAGAACGTTGTTAGACACACAAAAGCTGGACGGTATGTTGGTGTAAGTTTGGAAGAGTTAGATGGAAGGACTGCTATTGTTGTTGAAGACAAAGGCCCTGGAATGGATAGCATCTCCAGTGAAAAAGGAGCAGGAATTGGTTTATCCATTGTTTCATTGATGCTCCAAGAAATGAATCTTGAATGGAAAATAACAAGTTCTACGAACGGAACTCGTATTTATCTATATGAAAAAATTGAAATGTAATAACTACTCAGTCACAAAAGGCGGAAAAGCATTTTTTAAATGGTCGAGAGGGACTGGCTATGTATAGGAGCGGTCAGGGCCTTTTCCTGCCACGCGCAAAGTTGTAAAACAAAGAAAGACAGCAAGGTGTAGGTCCACTTTTACCTTCATGGCAGCGATCTATATGCTGAAAAATGAAAAGAACTTTCTATAGGTAATAAACGGCGTATTTTCACTGGAATCATACCCCTTACCAAACTTTTAAATGAAATGTATGGCTGAATAGTTACGAAATGCAAATGAAATCTCCACTTCTAAGCGTAGGCTCTGGAAATGCATGATCTCGCCTAGCAAAAGTTAAACGAAATTTAAACTAGACCCCACCATTATTTTAATCTTCACTGATTAGAATGATGGTGGGGTTAAATTTTGAAACATAAAGTGAAACTTTAATCAGTGGGGGTTTTCTTCATCCCCCACTGATTATCAGCCCTCACCAATCGGGCTTTTACGGGCAGTTTATCTCCCGCCTAACTTCTTAAGAAAAGCGGAAGTGGCTCGTTCAGAATGTGAGGGGGATGGAGCTTCTGACGTAGAGGTGTTTTTTACCTCTTAGGAAGAAGCGAAGCCACCGAACATTCTAGCCACTGAAGCTGGACAATGCTTTTGCTGAATTTTGAGGCGGGAGTATTACTGCCCGCGAATAGCGGGATAAATAAGTGCCAATACCCCATTCGGTTCGTTTCGTAGGTATGTAAAATAGTAAAGAAAAGAGGAGAATTTCAATGGAACCTTCATCGCCGATAATTGAAGAAAAGATTGGGAAAGGCTTTAAACGATGGCCCTTATGGATTGGATATGGCGCCGCGGGGTGGTCACTGCTTTACGGCGTTGTACAGCTTTACTGGTTATTTGGAGGGACGGGTTATCCCTTCAAAAGTGATGGAATGGGATTGTTTGCGGCTATGGTTACTTATCTTCCATCCAAAGCTGGTGGCATCATTTTTGTGATTTTTTGTTTATTAGGAACAGTGATTGGTGTAGCTATGCAAAAAATGTGGAGAGGTGTTCTTCTTAGGTGGCTATTCCTGACTTTTGCTTGGTGTTTTGCCGTTGCCTTGCTTCTTTTTATTCCTGATATTAGCTTAATCGCAGTTATGGCTTATGCCTTTTTATTTAAGTTTGCTTTTAACTGGATTATGTTCAATCAGATTATTTGTATTATAGGTGCTCTGCTTTGGATCATGACTGCTGTTGCATATCAACGTAGGACCCGTGATGCTTGTGAATATTGTGGACGGATAGAGAATGGAAACACATTTTTATTGGTGCGCTGGGGAAGATGGCTGACTATTATCGCGGCTCTTGCGCCTATTCCTTATGCCCTGACACGTTTTGCGTGGGCACTTAATATCCCTTTAGGGGTCGATTCGCAGTTCTTTCACGATTTCTCAACAGTTAATTCTATGGCACATATAACAGAGTGGGTATTTGGGTCTGTTTGCATAGGTGGAGGGATTCTTACACTTGGATTAATTCAAAAATGGGGTGAAATCTTCCCTGATTGGTTCCCATTCATTGGCGGTAAAAGAGTCCCCGTCATGCTCGCGGTAGTTCCAGCTTCTATTATAGCCATTGCGGTAACTGCGGCTGGTTTTGTCTTTACCTTTAATTTTTTTGCTGTCATATTTCACTTTATGCCAGCTGATACCCTCCTCCTCAGTCAGATATGGGGAACGATTGGACCTATGATTTTCTGGGTGCCATGGGGAGTAACACTTGGCCTTTCTGCCATTGCTTACTATTATCGCCGGCGTGGTAAATGTACTCATTGTGGAAGAGACGATCAAAATTGAAGCAGAAAAAAAGAGAGTTGTATGAATAGGAACAAAGTAACTAATTATGCACAAGCTTCCGGTGTTCGCTATAATTTTTGACTTCAGAAAATTTTAATTACCGCTACTGCGTCGGACACTTTATGAATCTATCATCATACAGATTTTGGTTTGGCGCAGAAGCGGATTTTTATGAAAGGATATACGTCATATATTTTCCGAATTACGTATATCCTTCAGTTGATTTTTGTAAAATCCTTTATAATAGAACATGTACATACAAAAAAGGGGGATTCTATGAAATTATTACGTTCACTGCTTATTCTTACACTTGTTGTATTGTTAAGCGCATGCAATAATGTAGCAACAAAAATCACAAAGGTTCAAAACAACGGCGAAACTACTTTAAAAATCGGCTCTCTGCAAGGTTCTCACGAGGTGCAAACGATTAAAGTTGAAAATGGAAATGTGGAAATTCCTTATGAAGCATCCGTTGAAGAAGGTACAATTTTATTGCAAGTCATAAAAGGTGATAAGGTTATTCAGGAAGAAGAAATCACTTCCAAAAAAGAGGGTCTGCTTTCTTTTGAAGCACCGAAACCTGGCTCATATGAATTGAGTGTACGTGTGAAGGGTGAAAAAGAGAAAGCAAAAGGAATTCAAATACATACGAAGCTATGAAAAAACGGCAAGCGAGTGGTACGCGCTTGCTCTCTTTGTTTTAAACCTCGCATGTGGCAGGGAAAGAGGTTTTTATGTCGTTTTTTTAACTTGGGTATATAGAGAACACATACATAAGATAAAGTGAAACTTTAATCAGTGGGGGGTTTCTTCATCCCCCACTGATTATCATCCCTCACCAATCGGGCTTTTACGGGCAGTTTATCTCCCGCCTAACTTCTTTGCTTCCGCTGAATTTTGAGGCGGGAGTATTACTGCCCACAAATAGCGGGATAAATCCTAATCGAACTTCTAGTATAGCTAGAAGTTATGTTAAATCGTAATGATGAGAGGAAAGAAGAGAATGGAACCTAAAATAATAAGTATTCCAGCGAAAAAAATTGTTGGAATTAGGAAAGAAACAACTTTTGCAAAAGATCCCGAAGTTACAATGGGAATATGGAAAACATTTATGCCATTAAGAAATAGCATTCCTTACAGAAGTAACTCTTGTTTTCTTTCTGTAAAAGTGTTAAACACTCCTTTAAATTTGAGTGATATGAACTATAGTTATGAAAAATGGGCCGCTGTTGAGGTGGAACATTTCGAAAAGGATACTGTTTCAGAATTATCCACGCATACGCTAGCAGGAGGCTTATATGCTGTTTTCATACATCAAGGAACAGCATCTGATATGAGCACATTCCAGTATATTTTTCAAGAATGGTTACCGAATTCAAATTATAGTTTAGACTTAAGGGAACACTTTGAAGTTATGGACGATAATTATCGCCCGGACGATGTAAACGCAAAAGAAGAAGTGTGGATACCGATAAAAGCTAAAAGAACCGATAAGTAAAGGAGCTGGGAAGAATATTTCCAGCTCTTTTATTATAATAACTACATTCAAGTCACATAGATAGCTTTTCCTTGGAAGTACACGCAAATGTACATTGTAAGCGGCGGAGCGCATCTTCTAATACAGGGCGCGGACAGCCGATATTTAAACGAATGTGATGCTCACCGCCAGCACCAAATTTTTCTCCAGGCTCTACAATGATTTTTCCTCTTGTCTCTAATAATTCCATTCGTTCACTTTGCGTTAGTCCAAGTTTGGAGCAGTCAATCCAAAGTAAGAACGTACCATCTGGCTGAATGACGGATAGTTTTGGGATATGCTGTTTAATAAAGTCACATGCAAATCGTGCATTCGCTTCTATATAGGCTAACAGATCTGCTAGCCATTCATTGCATTCTGTGTACGCACTTTGCATTGCTGCGTAAGCAAATGTGTTTAAACCATGAAAGCCTTGGCGATGCTGTACAGCGGTAAAGGTATCTCGCAACTTTTCATTTGGAATAATAATAACCGATGCTTGCAGCCCAGCAATATTAAATGTTTTACTTGGGGCGATGCATGTAACAGTTCGCTTCGCTAAGTTTGGTGATAAAGAGGCAAGTGGAATATGCTTACGTCCATTAAAGATAATGTCAGCATGAATTTCGTCTGCAATGATGGTTACATCATATAATTCGCAGAGTGCACCGAGTTTTGTTAATTCTTCTTCTGTCCATACACGCCCAATCGGATTGTGCGGGCTACAGAGAAGCATCAATTTTACACCTTGCTGAAATTGTTGTTCTAGCTGATCAAAGTTCATTTTATAAACGCCGTTTTCGACCTGTAATGGATTGGCAAGTATTTGGCGTCCATTCGTTGTTACCATTTCGAAAAATGGTGGATATACAGGCGGTTGTACAAGCACTGAATCTTGCTTTTCAGTAAAGGCTTGTACAGAAACACTAAGTGCAGGAACGATGCCAGCGCTAAAGACAAGCCATTCTTTTTCAATAACCCAATTGTATTGTGTTTTTACCCAATGACAAATTGCTTCTTTTACTTGTTCACTTGAAGTGTTATAACCGAAAATAGGGTGTTGTAAACGTTTTGTTAAAGCATCTTGGATTGGTGAGGGAACAGGGAAGTCCATGTCTGCAATCCAGGCATGAAGAAGTTCCTCGTTTTTATGTGTATCCCATTTAACGGAGTTTGTTCCGCGGCGATTTATCATTTCGTTAAAGTTCCCCATGTTTACTACTCCTTTCGATTCTAGGGTGAATATACTGAAAGTTCTATCATTTCTTCTAGCATAGCTGATATGATACGATAAAGGGAAGAGGAATTTAAGGAAAAGGCGGGAAGTGTATGGGGACATATGAGAAGATGATAGACTTTGTGAAGAAGTGGGACCCATTTCAAATGGGGCCGGAATTTTATGAAACAGAAGCAAGCGACATCGTCTACATTGTAAGTACATTTGATGATGCGAAATATATCGCAAAGAAAATACAGCACATTTATTTAATATCATTTGATCGAATGTTACCTATTGAAAAATGTCAATGGTTAGCAGAACAATTATTATTATTAAAAGACGGCGGAAGCTGTAGTCTATAAATTCTTATTGAATAGCAAGGGTAGTAAGAAGCGGATATTGAAAAGTTTACGGGAGGCGGGCTTTTCAATATCCGCTTCTTGTTTTAGGTTAATTAGCTAAGAAAGTCATAATTTCTTCGTATACGTGTTCTGGTTTTTCTTCAGGTAATAAATGTCCTGTGTTTTCATAAGAGATAAAGTGTGAATGCGGCAGGTCATTGTGCAGACGGTGTCCAACTTCAATAGGAACAACACGGTCTTTTTCTCCCCAAATGAGCAAAGTAGGTGTTGTGATTTTTTGCAAGTCTTTTGAAGTTAAGTCTCCTTCGCGATCTCGAAGCATGCGGGTTAGTGCAGGAAAGATGCGATTATCATAAAAAGGCGCTGCATATCCTTGCATCATTTCGTCATCGATTAAAGAATGATCGTGAACAACATTCATTAAATTATGGATAATCCCTCGCCTTACAATCCAATTCTTTACGTATAAATGAAAAAACGGTAAATAGGAAGTATAGATAAGCGGCAGTTTCGCCCGTGATAAATAACTTGAACTGCATAAAAGAACTGTCTTTTGAATTAAGTCAGGTCGCAATTTGTTTACATATAACGCAATTTGTCCTCCCATCGAATGTCCTACTAAAATAACGCTTTTTGTTTGTAAATGTTCCATAAGCTCAATGACAATCGCTGCGAGGTTCTCATAAGAGTATGTGAACTGAAACGATTTATCACTTTTTCCAAATGGAGGTAAGTCTAGAGCGATCACGCTCCCTTGCTTTGTTAAAAGCGGAATGAGACGCCGATAACTAAAGGTTGAAGAGAGAAACCCGTGAATTAAAACAAATGTTGGTTTTTCTTCGGCATTAAAAGACTGGTAGAGCTCATAATGAATCGTAATCCCTCTTGTAGAAAAGGTGAAGTGAGGGAGTTGAACTTCGTTTTCCATCTTCATCACTCCGTTGTTTTTTGTTCATATCATCTCCTTTTCAGGTGGGAATTATCCTAGATGAAAAGAGAAGGAAAAGCAGTAGTAAGGCAGGGATTTTTCAAGGGAAATTGAAAGTTTTCACTAACGAAAGATAAAGATAGGAGAGTTTACATGAACCTTGATTATCAAACCCGAATTGAAACGGTTATAAAATATATTGAAGACCACTACGCTGGAAAAATTGATCTTGATTCATTAGCCCAAGTATCGCACTTTTCTAAGTATCATTTTAGTCGGATTTTTAAAGCTATTATTGGTGAAACCCCGATGTCTTTTGTAAATAAAAAACGTCTTCAAAAATCGATATACTACTTAACAGAAACGAACAAGCCGATATTAGAGATATGTAATCTCTGTGGTTTTGAATCAGCTTCAACGTTTCATGCATTGTTTAAAAAACACTTTCATATCGTTCCTACTGATGTTAGGAAAAATAATTTTCATAATAGCAATTTTTCGTTATATATGAGCAAGAAACAAGAAGAGATGTCCAATTCTCTTTGCTACGCTAATGATAGCAACAATAACTTTTTAAGGAGGATATGGACAATGAATATTAAGATTAAAGAATTACCTGACTATGAAGTAGCGTATGTTAGACACATTGGGAGTTATTTAGAAACTTTTCGTGCATGGAGTAAATTAGGGGAATGGGCAAATAAAAATGGGATTGACCAAACACAATATTCGATTGGAATTTCATTGGATGATCCTAATTTTGTTGATGAATATGCTTGTCGCTATGATGCGTGCGTCACAATCCCGAAAGACTTTAATAAAGAAAATAATGATGACGTACAATATAAAACTTTGAAAGGCGGAACTTACGCTTTGTATCAGTTTTATGATACTCTCGATAAATTTGCTCTTGCTTATCAAAGTATCTTTGGACAATGGCTACCTAATAGTGAGTACGATGTGGATGATAAACCGTGCCTTGAGTTTTGTATGAATAACCCGGCAATTGATCCGGAAGGGAAAGCAAAGGTTGACTTGTATATTCCTATTAAAAAAGTAGTATGACTCGACTACTAGTATGTTGAATATCGTCGAAGAATCTTTAAATCGTGTCGAAGCGCCGATATATTGTGAAAAGCGCTGATATATTATAAAAAGTGGTCGATAAATCGTGAAAAGCGCCGATATATTGAAAAGAACGGTCGATAACGGGAAAAAGGAATGCCCCCAAAGGTACTTATGTATCTTTGGGGGCAGTTTGTTTCTCATTATTTTAGTTCATCTACAACGTTCGGTGGTGTATGTCCTTGCAATCCAGCTACTAAATTCTTTGCTGCTGTCATTGCCATAGTTCGGCGTGTTTTTAATGTCGCAGAACCAATATGAGGGAGTGTAACGACATTTTGCAGAGATAACAACGGGTTATCCTTTTCAATTGGTTCTTGTGTAAATGTATCAATGCCTGCCGCGAAAATTTTATTTTGCTGTAGCGCCTTAATTAATGCAGTTTCATTTACTGTTTTCCCGCGGGATGCATTAATAAAAATGGCTGTTTCTTTCATTATATTAAATTCTTTTTCCCCGATTAAATGATACGTTTCTTCTGTTAATGGTGTCAGAAGAATGATAAAATCTGCTTTTTGCAGTAACGTTTCTAATTCGCAATATGTTGAGCCTATCTCCTGTTCTGCTTTTTCTTTTCGGCTCCGATTGTAGTATAAAACGTCCATATCGAAGCCGAATTTTGCGCGTTTCGCAACGACTTCTCCGATGCGCCCCATGCCGATGATTCCGATCGTTTGATGATGAACATCTAAGCCAAAATGCTCTTTTCCAATTTCCGCATTCCATTGTCCGGATTTTACGTAACGGTCAAGTTCACAAACGCGGCGCGATGCAGATAACATTAACGCAAAGATAAGATCAGCGACAGTATCGTCTAACACATATGGCGTATTCGTTCCAATTATGTTTCTTCGCTTCATGGCTGCGATATCGAAGTTATCATAGCCGACAGAAATATTACTCACTACCTTCAATTGCGGAGCTGCTTCGAGTAGTTCATCATCAATAATAGCCCCGAAATTTAATAGTCCGTGTTTATCTTTTACTTTCTCTAATAGTACATGGCGCGAGATTTTTTCATTACTATCCCACTTTTCGTATTCATAATGCTCAGCAATATATTTTTCAACAAATGCAGGCACTTTTTCTGCAATGTAGATTTTTTGTTTCATAGTGTCAGCCCCTTTCTATTTTATTGTCACATAATTCCTTAAAAAAATCTTCTTTTCAAATCGGAAAAGCAGTCTGTATAATTTAGAAAATATATATATAGGAAAGGGAGATTGTGATGACAGAAAAAGAGTTAGAATTGTTAGCTTGTCTTGAAAAAAGTAGCCGACTATCTGAAGAAACATTAGCCAAAATGTTAAACATAGATGTAGAAGAAGTAATAGCAATCCTTAAAAAATTAGAAAAAGAAAAAGTGATTGTCGATTATGTAACACTGATTGATTGGACAAAAGTAAAAGAACATACAGGGTTAACAGCAATGATTGATGTGAAAGTTACACCGAAGCATGGCGTTGGGTTTGATGCTGTAGCAGAACAAATTTACCGATATTCAGAAGTGAAGTCCGTGTATTTAATGTCAGGGGCATATGACCTTTCCATTACGATAGAAGGAAAAGGGATGGCTGAAGTTGCGACATTTGTAGCAGAGAAGTTAGCGACAATTGAATCTGTTGTATCAACGACAACGCATTTTATTTTGAAAAAGTATAAACATGAGGGAATTATATATGAAAACAAAGATGATGATAAGCGAATTGTGGTGGCACCATGAGTAAATTTGAATTATCAAAAGTAGCACAATCTTTACAACCATCCGGTATTCGTAAGTTTTTTGATTTGGCTGCCGGTATGAAAGGGGTTATCTCATTAGGAGTTGGAGAGCCTGACTTCGTGACGCCTTGGAATGTAAGACAAGCATGTATTCGTTCGTTAGAAGAAGGGTATACAGCTTATACTGCGAATGCTGGCTTGTTAGAACTGCGTGAAGAAATTTCAAAATATTTACACAAACAATTCTCGGTAACTTATGATCCGAAAGAAGAGATTATTGTAACAGTTGGGGCAAGCCAGGCGTTAGATGTGGCAATGCGTGCCATTGTTAATCCTGGTGATGAAGTAATTATTATTGAACCAAGCTTTGTATCATATGCACCGCTTGTTACGTTAGCGGGCGGTGTACCGGTACCGGTGTCTACATTTCCAGAGGATGAATTTAAAGTGCAGCCGCAGCAGATTGAATCTGTGATTACATCGAATACAAAAGCGATTTTACTATGTTCTCCAAACAACCCGACAGGAACACTCTTAAATAAAGAAGAACTGGAGAAACTTGCTGTTATTGTGGAGAAATACAATTTAATTGTATTATCTGATGAGATTTATGCGGAGCTTGTTTATGATGAAACATATACAAGTTTTGCAAGTGTGAAACATATGCGTGATCATACAATTTTAATCTCTGGTTTTTCAAAAGGCTTCGCGATGACAGGCTGGCGCCTCGGTTTACTTGCAGCTCCTAAGCACTTTACGGAACTCATGTTAAAAATTCATCAATATTCGATGATGTGCGCACCGACGATGTCTCAATTTGCGGCATTAGAAGCACTACGTTCAGGAGAACAAGAGGTCATTCGTATGCGTGAGAGCTATAAACAACGCCGAAACTTTATGACAACTTCGTTTAATGAAATGGGGTTAGATTGTCATATGCCTGGCGGAGCATTTTATGTATTTCCCTCTATTCGTTCGACGGGATTATCTTCGGCGGAATTTGCTGAACGTTTATTGTTAGCGGAAAAAGTCGCTGTTGTACCTGGAAGTGTATTTGGCGAGAGTGGAGAAGGATTTATTCGCTGTTCGTATGCAACGTCACTTGAACAGCTTATGGAAGCGATGAAACGTATGAAGCGGTTCGTAGAGAATGAAAAAAGGACAAAACGTAATACGTTTTGTCCATAAAAGGGGGGGAATACTAGAAAGCCATGTGTTAGTATTTTATCCCCATATTTGAAGATTTATACATGTTAAAGGAATTTTTTTCATGAATTTTGAATGAAACCTAACTAGGTGGTATAATTTACTAATACAAAAGGTAAACATATGGGAGTGTTTCTTATGTCAAATAAATATCCAACTGGAGTGGTTGTGAAGGGAAAAGTAACAGGAATTCAAGATTACGGAGCATTCGTTGCATTAGATGAAGAAACACAAGGACTTGTGCACATATCTGAAATTACAAATGGATATGTAAAAGATATTCATGATTTTTTAAAAGTCGGAGATGAAGTGGAAGTAAAGGTACTTACAGTTGATGAGAAGAACGGAAAAATGAGTTTGTCATTGAAAGCTGCCAAACGGAAACAAGGGAAAGTACGTATTCCAAATCCGTCTGCAAATGGATTTAACACATTACGAGACAAGTTAACAGAGTGGATTGAAGAATCGCAAATTACAAAATAAAAGCAGGGAGTTATGCTCCCTGCTTTTATTCGTATTACATTATGATATAAAATAATCAAACGTTTCTTTTGCTGTGCTTGTAATCAGTATAAAGAAACGCCCGTATGTCGGAAGATAGTGAAGCATTATAATCTCCACTTGTTTTTAAACAAGCGGAGATATGTGTTTTATAATAGAGTCATCGAACTTGACGTGCTTCTGGGTGTGTTCCAAGCTCTTCAGAAGGTTTAAATAATAAACCAAGGTTAATTAAACCTGAAATACCTACGATACCGTAGATAATTCGAGCGAGCGCTGCATCTTGTCCGCCGAAGATAGCTGCTACTAAATCGAATTGAAAGAAGCCAATGAGTCCCCAGTTTACTGCGCCAATAATCGTAAATACTAAAGCAATGCGTTGTAATGTACTCATTTTAAGCAGTCCCTCCTTAAATGATGAAGCGCAAACGAGTTACGTTTACTCGCTTAATCAAGCTTCTTTTATAGAATGGATACCTTTTGCCCTTCTTATACAAAAAATTTAAATTCCTCATTGTATACTTGTTTATATAAAAAAACAGAAGTTATGACGATTTTGTAAAAAAAACAAATTGGGTGCGCTTACAATTTGTAGTTCGCTTGATTTACAACGGTGGTTTCGCTAAAGTGAAGACAGAAATACATATACATATTGTATTGGAGGCAGAAAAATGAGCACACATGTAACGTTTGATTATTCAAAAGCATTATCGTTCATTAGTGAACACGAGCTAACATACTTACGTGATGCAGTAAAAGTATCACACCATGCAATTCATGAAAAAACAGGAGCAGGAAACGATTTCTTAGGGTGGGTAGAACTTCCCCTTGCATATGATAAAGAAGAATTTTCTCGCATTCAAAAGTGTGCGGAGAAAATTAAAAATGACTCTGACATTTTACTTGTTGTTGGTATTGGTGGTTCTTACTTAGGAGCACGAGCAGCGATTGAAATGTTAAATCATTCTTTCTACAATACGCTATCTAAAGAACAGCGCAAAACGCCACAAGTGCTATTTGTTGGACAAAACATTAGCTCCACTTACATGAAAGATTTAATGGATGTATTAGAAGGTAAAGACTTCTCAATTAATGTTATTTCCAAATCAGGTACAACAACAGAACCTGCAATTGCATTCCGTGTTTTCCGTAAATTATTAGAAGAGAAATACGGAAAAGAAGAGGCGCGTAAACGTATTTATGCAACAACAGATAAAGCGCGCGGTGCTTTAAAAACATTAGCTGACGAAGAAGGCTACGAAACATTCGTGATTCCAGATGATGTTGGTGGCCGTTTCTCTGTATTAACACCAGTTGGTTTATTGCCGATTGCTGTAAGTGGTTTAAATATCGAAGAAATGATGCAAGGGGCAGCTGCAGGTCATGATGATTTTGCGAAATCAGAGCTTGAAGAAAATCCAGCTTATCAATATGCAGTTGTACGTAATGCTTTATACAATAAAGGAAAAACAATTGAAATGCTTGTCAACTATGAACCAGCACTTCAATATTTCGCTGAATGGTGGAAACAATTATTTGGTGAGAGTGAAGGAAAAGATCAAAAAGGTATTTTCCCATCTTCTGCAAACTTCTCAACTGACCTTCATTCTTTAGGTCAATACATTCAAGAAGGACGCCGTGACCTATTTGAAACAGTTCTTAAAGTAGGCAAATCTACACATGAACTAAAAATTGAATTAGATGAGAACGATTTAGATGGATTAAACTACCTTGCTGGTGAAACAGTAGACTTCGTTAACACAAAAGCATACGAAGGAACATTACTTGCACATAGCGATGGCGGTGTACCAAACTTAATCGTAAACATTCCTGAACTAAATGAGTATACATTTGGTTATCTCGTATACTTCTTCGAAAAAGCATGTGCGATGAGCGGCTACCTACTAGGCGTAAATCCATTTGACCAACCAGGCGTAGAAGCATACAAGAAAAACATGTTTGCATTGCTTGGAAAACCAGGATTCGAAGAACTAAAAGCAGAATTAGAAGAACGTTTGAAGTAAGAAAAGCGGAGCCGACTGTTTAGGCACGTCGGCTAAGATTCTTTCGCACAGAAAGTGTTTTTTACTTTCTCGTGCGGAAGGTTCTTAGACGGGAGGGCCTAGGAGGCATAGCTGGACAAAGAAAAGCGGAAGCTGTTGGGATCATCCCAACAGCTTTTTTTATAGTGAATATCTGTCGGATAATGTCGAGGAATCTTTATGTTGTGTCGAATCGCCGATATATTGAAAAAGTCGCCGATATATGGAGTGCGAATGGGGTATGCTAAAAAAAATCTAGAAAGGATGATCCATTTGATTCATATTCATTCGAAGCTAGAAGGACAAACATTTGCCCTTTTCAAATTAGAAGAAATATTAAAGCCGATGGGCTATACAATCGGCGGGAATTGGGATTATGAGAAAGGATGTTTTGACTATAAAATAGATGAAGAGGAAGGATACCAATTTTTACGATTACCGTTTACGGCAGTTGAAGGAGAACTTGATGTAAATGGAGTTATCGTTCGTCTTGATACACCGTACCTTCTGTCGCACGTGTATCAAGACGAATTAGATGATGAAGTGAATACATTTACAGCAGGGATAACGTCTTTCGATCAGTTTACAGAGCCGAAAGATCCAGATGGAGATATTCAAGCGAAATATATTAATATTGGAAAAGCTTTAGTTCGGGAATTAGAAGCTTATCTTCTTAATGTTTAATTACAATCAGTAAATCATTTTTTTTCAGAGTAAATGAATGGATAGGATTTATATGATAATGTCCGTCACGTTGTAGACCGAGTAAGAGTATGTTTTGTTTTAATAAAGCGCAGTTACAATATTCGAATGTTTCCCCATCATATTTCTCAGGAATATGATGGAGTTGTAATTTATTCGTAGTAATTTCATTGTAAATTGTAAACAGCACTTCTGAAATAGAAGGAAATAATAAAGAAGCAGCAAATACATAACTTGTTAATTTATTTCCTTCAATAATTTCTGTTGCACCTGCTCGTTTAGCGTTATGAATTTGATCGGAAGTTAACATTTCAACGATACAATGTATATTTGGGTTTAATCCTTTTGCTGTTAAAATGGTTAAAATAGATTGTGTATCAGCAGAGCTCTCGCTTTTTTCTTTGTCAGCTGTAATCAAAATAGTATGTGCAGTACGAATGTTTGCTTTGAGTAAAATATGATCATGATGAGGACAACCTTTAATAAATTGTAGGTGATGAAATGATTTTGGTAGCAAAGGAAGCGTTTCATCTATAAGGACAATATCAAGATTTGGTTGTAATACGCGCATTTGACTTACTACATGCTTTACACGTTCGTTCCAACCGACGACAATCATATGTTGGTGACAAGAGGCGGCCTCTTCACCTTTTATTTTCATATATTGTTTGCTAATCATTTCTGTAGCAAATGAAACCATATAATAAGAGCCGAATCCGGTTCCTAATAAAATGAGAATAATTGCGAGGATTCTTCCGTGTATACTATGAGGAACGTAATCGCCGTATCCAACAGTGAACGTTGTGACAAGTGCCCACCATATACCGTCAAACCATGTTCGAAAGTGACTGGGTTCTAATTTATGTATAAGAAATCCAAAGAAGAGAATGAATAAG
The DNA here is from genome assembly GCF_022663535.1 of Bacillus cereus group sp. BfR-BA-01380. Taxonomy (GTDB): domain Bacteria; phylum Bacillota; class Bacilli; order Bacillales; family Bacillaceae_G; genus Bacillus_A; species Bacillus_A cereus_BB. The sequence continues at coordinate 59,122 of NZ_JAKUFS010000029.1, forward strand.
CCAATTAAGGTAACTAATCGTAAAATAATAGAATTGCGAAATGTATCTAAAATACTACTTCTTACATTCAATATTTGTAGCTCCTCCCGCATCAATATATATAAATCCATTTTGATTTATCAACATACAAGTCGCTTCTATGCATAGCCAGATGCTCTCGTCCCCCCTAAAAAAGGGGCTTTTATGTCGGTTTTTTTTAATTTGTATTTATATAGTTACATTGTTGCCATTATGAAAAAAGAAAAACCCCCTCATGAGTGAGAGAGTTGTCAGATGCTTTCCACTTCGGTTTGTTGAACGCTATTAAGCTGTTGAATTGCATAGTATACATCAGCTGTACGTATTTTTTGATCAACAGATAGTTTCATTTGCAGGAAATGGGCTCCAGTTTCTAATGTTTTAAGTTTCATGTTATTAACTTTTATATCCATCTTTTTTATGTCATCGATGACGATAGGGATATTTTCCATTCTATTCACGACAAGGTTCACAGCAATTTCACGCTGCCTGAGGGACTTTGGTCCTAAAATATTCATTACAAAAGGGATAAGTTCTACACTAATCATAAGAAAACACATACCAGAAATAGCTTCTAGATAAAAACCGGCTCCCACTGCGATGCCAATTCCTGATGCTCCCCAAATCATGGCAGCGGTAGTTAGGCCTGCAATACTATCGTTACCTCTACGTAAAATAACCCCTGCTCCTAAAAAACCAATTCCTGATACAACTTGAGCTGCTAAGCGGAGAGGATCCATGCCAATTCGGTTTGAAAGCGAGCTAGGTAAATTATAAGCTGCTTCAATCGAAACGATGGTAAGCAAGCAACTGATAATAGAAATAACTAAGCAAGTTTTTAAACCTAGTGGTTTCCGTTTTAATTCACGCTCTAAACCAATTGCAAATCCTAAAATGGAAGAGAGGCCTAACTTAAGTAATAAATCGAAGTGTTCCATTTGTATTCCCCCCCGTAATTTGGTGTAATAGATGAACTGATATTTTCAGTATATGGTACAAGGAAGAGAATTTGGCCAGTTTTTATAAAAAATATTGAAAAAGGGTGTTGCATTTCGTAATTCACCATGCTATATTAATAAACGTCGCTGATGCACAAAAGCAGAAAGCGAAATGAAAAAAAGAAGTAAAAAACAGTGTTGACATCGAAAAACAAAGATGTTAACATGAGGAAGTCGCAAATGAGCGGCGGACAAGTTCTTTGAAAACTGAACGAAACAAACAACGTGAAACGTCAATTTTTATTTATGATGCTAGACAAACTTTATTGGAGAGTTTGATCCTGGCTCAGGATGAACGCTGGCG
>NZ_JAKUFS010000030.1 GCF_022663535.1 Bacillus cereus group sp. BfR-BA-01380
TGATGGCAGAGAGGTCACACCCGTTCCCATACCGAACACGGAAGTTAAGCTCTCTAGCGCCGATGGTAGTTGGGACTTTGTCCCTGTGAGAGTAGGACGTTGCCAGGCAAACGAAAGACGAGTCAGTGGACTCGTCTTTTTTGTGTTTTTTATCCTGCAAAAACTAAATTGAAAATCTTCATAGGAAACTTTACATTCTTTATTCATAAAATAAAGAACGGTTGATTAAGCAGGAAAAAATATGGATAGGATAGAGAAGGAAGCAAAAGAGTTGCAAAATTTTTTAATACGTATATAATTAAAGTCAAAGATAGTCAAAGTCAATAAAGGTGGAGGATAAATGAGAAATATATCTGATATTATTGAACAATATCTAAAGCAAGTTATTGACTTAAGTAATAATAATGCAATTGAAATTAAAAGAAGCGAAATTGCTGATAAGTTTGATTGCGTGCCATCTCAAATTAACTACGTTATTAATACTCGTTTTACGCTAGAAAGAGGATTTGTAGTGGAGAGTAAACGAGGTGGCGGAGGTTACATTCGCATTATAAAAGTCAAATTGCATGATGATATAGACATTATTGATCAAATGGTACAAATAGTTCAGTATAGTATTGCTCAGTCAAGCGCCGAGAGTATAATAAGGCGTTTAGCTGAAGAAGGCATTGTTACAAGCAGGGAAGCGAAGCTCATGTTTAGTGTGTTAGATCGATCTGTATTACTAACAGACTTACCACTTCGAGATGAATTGCGAGCACGTATGCTCCGAGCGATGCTTAGAACACTGAAGTATAAGTAAAACTTCTTTTAGGAATAATTTATCTCCTAAAGGTTAGTTGAACGAATAAGGTTATAAATTCATAATTCGTTCCTATTGTAAAGGTGGGGAAATACGTTGATTTGTCAAAACTGTAATTCACGATCAGCAACGCTACATTTTACAAAAGTAATGAATGGAGAAAAGACGGAGATTCATCTTTGCGAGCAGTGTGCACAAGAAAATGGATATACGTCTTTCTTTCAATCAAACAAGTCTAGTTTTTCATTTCATAATTTATTAGCAGGTTTACTGCATGTTGAAGAACCCGCACCTGAGAAAAAAACAAATGGCTTTTCGAATACGGATCCGCTGCAATGTTCGAAATGTAATATGACGTATTCTCAATTTGCAAAAATCGGTAGATTCGGTTGTTCTTCTTGTTATGAAACATTTAAAGAACAATTACAACCGATGCTAAAGCGTCTTCATGGCGGGTACACAAGTCATAATGGGAAAATTCCTAACCATATAGAAGGAAATATTCATCTGAAAAAAGAATTAGATGAGTTAAAACTAAAATTGCAGGAATGCATACAACAAGAAGAGTTTGAACAGGCTGCAGAATTACGCGATAAAATTCGCAGTGTAGAAAATCAGCTTCGTGAGCATAGAGAGGGGGAATAGTTCTATGTCACTCGATCGTATTATGAACGAAGCGATTAGCCCGTGGATGAGGGAAGATGGTCCTGATTCCGATATTGTTTTAAGCAGTCGTGTTCGATTGGCTCGGAATTTACGAGATTACCAATTTCCGACTATGTTAACAAATGAAGAAGCGGAGCAAATGATTAAAGTATTTCAAGAAAGGTTTGCTAATCAAACGGTCGAACCTTTTGGGATATTTGAACTGTTACAAATGAATAGCATTCAGCCGTTGCAGCGCAGAGTATTGGTAGAAAAGCACCTTGTAAGTCCAGATTTAGTGGGAACAGAATATGGTGCTTGTTTATTATCTGAAAATGAACAAATAAGCATTATGCTTAATGAAGAAGATCATATTCGAATTCAATGTTTATTTCCGGGATTACAGTTATCAGAAGCGCTATATAGTGCAAATCGAATTGATGATTGGATAGAAAGTCAGGTTGAATACGCATTTGATGAACAAGTTGGTTATTTAACGAGTTGTCCTACAAATATAGGAACGGGTTTACGAGCTTCAGTGATGATACATTTGCCCGCTCTTGTGTTAACAGGACAAATGAATCGTATCGTTCAAGCAATTAATCAACTTGGTTTAGTGGTAAGAGGAATATATGGTGAAGGTAGTGAAGTGCTAGGTAATATATTCCAACTTTCGAATCAAATGACATTAGGAAAAACTGAAGGAGATATTGTAGAAGATTTAAAAAGTGTTGTTCAGCAACTTATTCAACAAGAGCGAACAGCGAGGGAATCTATCATGAAAAATTCAAGCGTAGAGCTTGAAGATAAGGTATATCGTTCTTATGGTGTATTGGCAAATAGCCGCTTAATTGAATCTGCTGAGGCTGCAACATGCTTATCGGATGTGCGACTTGGCATTGATCTTGGGTATATCGAAAATATATCCAGAAATATTTTAACAGAGTTAATGGTACTTACACAGCCAGGAATTTTGCAGCAATATGCTGGTGGCCCACTGCAGCCTGATGAAAGAGATTATCGCAGAGCAGCACTTATTCGTGAAAGATTACAAATTGAACAAAATCGAGCGAAGTAGGAGTGTGATTTATATGATGTTTGGAAGATTTACAGAGCGAGCACAAAAAGTATTAGCGTTATCCCAAGAAGAAGCAATTCGCATTGGTCATAATAATATCGGTACAGAGCATATTTTACTCGGTCTTGTACGAGAAGGAGAAGGAATTGCTGCGAAAGCATTGGTCGCACTTGGATTAAGCCCGGAGAAAGTTCAAAAGGAAGTAGAGGCGCTAATTGGGCGTGGTACAGAGATGTCTCAAACCGTTCACTATACGCCACGCGCGAAAAAAGTAATAGAGTTGTCGATGGATGAAGCACGTAAGCTGGGTCATTCTTACGTAGGAACGGAGCATATTCTACTTGGTCTTATTCGTGAAGGAGAAGGGGTTGCAGCCCGTGTTTTAAATAATTTAGGTGTAAGTTTAAATAAAGCACGCCAACAAGTATTGCAGCTTCTCGGTAGTAATGAGACTGCGTCTGGCCATCAAGGTGGTGGTTCTGCTAATGCAAATACACCGACACTTGATAGCTTAGCTCGCGATTTAACAGTTGTAGCTCGTGAAGGGCGTTTAGATCCCGTGATTGGTCGCAGCAAAGAGATTCAACGTGTAATTGAAGTATTAAGTAGAAGAACAAAAAATAACCCTGTATTAATTGGAGAACCTGGTGTTGGTAAAACTGCGATTGCTGAAGGGTTAGCACAACAAATTGTAAACAATGAAGTTCCAGAAACTTTACGTGATAAGCGTGTTATGACATTAGATATGGGGACTGTAGTTGCTGGTACGAAATATCGCGGTGAGTTTGAAGACCGCTTAAAGAAAGTCATGGATGAAATTCGCCAAGCAGGTAATATTATTTTATTCATTGATGAGCTTCATACATTAATAGGTGCGGGCGGTGCAGAAGGAGCAATTGATGCATCAAATATTTTGAAACCATCACTAGCGCGTGGGGAACTGCAATGTATTGGTGCAACAACACTAGATGAGTATCGTAAATATATTGAAAAAGATGCGGCATTAGAGCGACGTTTTCAACCGATCCAAGTGGATGAACCAAGTCTAGAAGAATCAATCCAAATTTTAAAAGGATTACGTGACCGTTATGAAGCTCATCATCGCGTTTCTATCTCAGATGCTGCGATTGATGCCGCTGTAAAATTATCTGATCGTTACATTACAGATCGTTTCCTACCTGATAAAGCAATTGACCTAATTGATGAAGCTGCTTCAAAGGTTCGTTTACGCTCTTATACAACACCACCAGATTTAAAAGAGCTTGAATTGAAACTAGAAGAGGTAAGAAAAGAAAAAGATGCAGCAGTGCAAAGTCAGGAATTTGAGAAAGCAGCTTCTTTACGTGATATGGAACAACGTCTACGTGAGAAATTAGAGGATACAAAGCGTCAATGGAAAGAGCAGCAGGGTAAAGAGAACTCAGAAGTAACAGTAGAAGATATTGCAAATGTTGTTTCAACATGGACGCGAATCCCAGTCTCTAAGCTAGCTCAAACAGAAACAGACAAATTATTGAACTTGGAAAATATTTTACATGATCGTTTAATTGGGCAGGATGAAGCTGTTGTTGCAGTTGCAAAAGCAGTTCGCCGCGCGCGAGCAGGTTTAAAAGATCCAAAACGTCCAATCGGTTCTTTTATTTTCTTAGGACCAACTGGCGTTGGTAAAACGGAACTTGCACGCGCATTAGCGGAATCAATGTTTGGTGATGAGGATGCAATGATTCGTATCGACATGTCGGAGTACATGGAGAAACACTCTACTTCTCGTTTAGTTGGTTCTCCTCCAGGATATGTTGGATACGAAGAAGGTGGCCAACTAACAGAAAAGGTTCGTCGAAAACCATACTCTGTTGTCTTACTTGACGAGGTAGAAAAAGCGCATCCAGATGTATTCAATATTTTACTGCAGGTACTAGAAGATGGTCGTTTAACTGATTCAAAGGGCCGTACAGTCGATTTCCGTAATACAATTGTGATTATGACTTCTAACGTCGGTGCAGATGCATTAAAACGAAATAAACATCTTGGATTTAATGTACAAGATGAAAGTCGTGATTATGCAGATATGAAGGGTAAAGTAATGGATGAGTTGAAAAAAGCATTCCGCCCTGAATTCTTAAACCGCATTGATGAAATTATTGTTTTCCATACATTAGAGAAGAAACATATTAAAGAAATTGTTATTCTTATGGTAGAACAGTTAGTTAAACGTTTAAAAGAACAAGAGATTGATTTAGAGTTAACAGATGCGGCAATTGAAGCGATTGCTGATAAAGGATTTGACCCAGAGTATGGAGCGCGTCCACTACGCCGTGCTATTCAAAAACATGTTGAAGATCGATTATCGGAAGAGCTTCTTAAAGGAGTTGTTGAGAAAGGTCAAAAAGTTGTTTTTGATACAGAAGGGGAAACATTTGTCATTCGTAGTGCAGAAAAGGTAAAATAAGTATAGACAAACAAAAAGGGGGCTAAAGGATAGCCCTCTTTCTTGTACGAGAAGGAAATATTTTTGTTACACATGAAAGTGAAGTGTAAAAAACGATGGCTAAAAAGAAAACAAAATTTATATGTCAAGAATGTGGTTATCAGTCACCGAAGTACATGGGAAAGTGTCCAGGATGTGGACAGTGGAATACCCTAGTTGAGGAGATGGAACCAGTTGTATCGTCACGTCGGCTTAATTATGCAAATGCAATTCAAACGGAAGCAACAAAGCCTCGGCGCTTGAAAGAAGTGGAAACGAAAACAGAAGCGCGTATTGAAACGAATTTTCAAGAATTCAATCGGGTTCTTGGAGGAGGAATTGTAGATGGCTCTCTCGTACTCATAGGGGGAGACCCCGGTATTGGGAAATCGACATTGTTATTGCAAATATCGTCACAACTAGCAGACCGTGCTTACGATGTCTTATACATATCGGGTGAGGAATCTGCAAAACAAATTAAACTTCGAGCAGATCGCCTTCATGTAAATGGAGATAATTTATTTGTTGTGTCAGAAACTGATTTACAACGAATTGCAGTATATATAGATGAGGTGAATCCGTCATTTGTCGTAATTGATTCTATTCAAACAATTCATTTACCGGAAGTAACTTCAGCACCGGGAAGTGTCGCACAAGTACGTGAATGTACAGCGGAATTGATGAAGCTTGCCAAAACAAAAGGAATTCCTATTTTTATTGTAGGGCATGTAACGAAAGAAGGAGCTATTGCCGGTCCTCGTATGTTAGAACATATGGTGGATGCTGTTCTTTATTTTGAAGGGGATCGTCATCATACATACCGAATTTTACGAGCAGTAAAAAATCGTTTCGGTTCAACTAATGAGATGGGAATTTTTGAAATGAAGGAACTTGGTCTTTCAGAGGTGTTAAATCCTTCTGAAATCTTTCTAGAAGAAAGACCTGTGGGTGTTGCGGGTTCAACGGTTGTTGCCTCTATGGAAGGAACAAGACCTGTTTTAGTAGAAATACAAGCATTAATTTCTCCTACAAGTTTCGGAAATCCACGAAGAATGGCAACGGGAGTTGATCATAATCGTGTCTCTCTTATTATGGCAGTGCTAGAAAAAAGAGCGGGGTTATTGCTCCAAAACCAAGATGCTTATTTAAAAGTTGCTGGGGGAATCAAGTTAGATGAGCCTGCAGTGGATTTAGCAGTTGCAATAAGCATCGCATCAAGTTTTCGTGATAAAACGACTTCCCCAGGCGATGCCGTTATTGGTGAAGTTGGTTTAACTGGAGAAGTTCGCCGCGTCTCTCGTATTGAACAGCGTGTACAAGAAGCGGCAAAATTAGGGTTTCAACGTGTAATTATCCCAAGGAAAAATTTAGGTGGATGGACGATTCCGGAAGGGATTGAAGTAGTTGGCGTATCGAATATAGGAGAGGCTCTTCGATTTGCACTAGGAGGATAAGATATGGAAGAAAACAAGCAACGTTCTAAAAGTATTATTAATATTTTGCAGCTTGTTGCACCGGGGACACCACTAAGAGAAGGAATTGATAATGTGCTTCGTGCACAAACGGGTGGTCTTATTGTACTTGGATACAACGAACAAATTAAAGGTATTGTTGATGGAGGATTTCATATTAATTGTGCCTTTTCGCCTGCTAGTCTATACGAACTAGCAAAAATGGATGGAGCCCTGATTTTAAATGAAACGGGGAGTAAAATCTTAATTGCGAATGGACAGTTAGTTCCGGATCCAACTATTGACTCCATTGAAACAGGTATGCGTCACCGAACAGCAGAGCGAGTGGCGAAGCAAACAAATAGTCTTGTTGTGGCCATTTCACAAAGACGAAATGTAATTACCTTATATCAAGGTAATTTACGTTACACATTAAAAGATATTGGGGTTATTTTAACAAAAGCAAATCAGGCAATTCAAACATTAGAAAAGTATAAGGCTGTATGGAATGAAGGAATAACAAACCTTGGTATTTTGGAATTTGAAGAAGTCGTTACGATGTCTGAAGTTGTACATGTATTGCATAGCGTTGAGATGATGCTGCGTATTAAAAATGAAATCTTTAGTTACATTCATGAGTTAGGAACAGAAGGAAGACTTATTCGTTTGCAGTTAACAGAAGTGCTTGCTGACGTAGAAGCAGAAGCTGCACTATTAATTAAAGACTATTATCATGAAAAAACACAGGATCACTATCAAATTTTAAAAAGGTTACAAGAGCTTGCGAATGCCCAACTTCTAGAAGATAGCGATTTAGTAAAACTGCTCGGATATTCTGGACAAATGAAACTAGAAGAAAGCATTACACCGCGAGGGTATCGAATTGCAAGTAAGATTTCTAGAGTTCCACCTCTTATTATCGAAAACCTAATTAATCGTTTTAAGAATTTACAAGGAATTTGCCGTGCAACAATTGCAGATTTGGATGATGTGGAAGGAATTGGAGAAGTGCGGGCGAAAAAAATACGAGAGGGTTTAAAACGAATTCAAGAACACTTGTATATGAGCAGACACAATTAAGAATATTACATTGGTTTCATAATATAACGACACTCAAAGATTTTTTATATATGATATGATATATTGGTAAATAAAACAAATCATGAAAAAAACACGTCCACTTTTGCACTCGAGGTTTTGAGTGGCGAAGTAATGGTTAATAATGAGTAGGAGGTGGTTGAATGTTAAAACGAATCGTACAGCTTTTCTTTTTAGTTATTGGAGGAGCACTAGGGATTTTTCTTATTCCAAAAGTGATTGATATGTTGGGTGTAGGTGCAGTACCTTGGCTTGAAGGTTCTTATATTCGTGCAATTATTGGTGCAATCATTTTATTTTTAACAACATTTTGGCTTGTAGATTATATTGTTCAGCTTATTAAACATATTGAGGAATCGCTTGTAAAAGCACCTGTTACAGATGTTTTATTTGGAACATTAGGGTTAATTTCAGGGCTAATTGTTGCGTATTTGATTTTGATTCCGATTCGCGAAATTACCATTCAAGTCATTAGTACAGTATTGCAAATCTTTTTCACACTATTACTTGGTTACTTAGGATTCCAAGTAGGGTTTAAAAAGAGAAATGAATTGTTAGGATTGTTTACATTGCCACAACGCGGAGGCAAGAAAAAGAATACAAGCAATGAAAATGAGGAAGTAGAAACGCTAACTTCCGGATGGAAAATATTGGATACTAGTGTTATTATTGATGGGCGTATTGCGGACATTTGCCAAACAAAGTTTTTGGAAGGAACAATTGTCATTCCGCAATTTGTGTTAGAAGAATTACAGCATATTGCTGATTCTTCGGATGCGTTAAAGCGTAATCGCGGACGAAGAGGTTTGGATATTTTAAATCGTATTCAAAAAGAGTTACCTACCCCAGTAGAAATTTATGAAGGTGATTTCGAAGACATTCAAGAAGTCGATAGTAAGCTTGTGAAACTAGCGAAATTAACTGGTGGAACTGTTGTTACGAATGATTTTAACTTAAATAAAGTTTCTGAATTGCAAGGCGTGACCGTTTTAAATATTAATGATTTAGCAAATGCCATTAAGCCAGTTGTACTTCCAGGTGAAGAGTTAAGGGTATATGTCGTGAAAGATGGGAAAGAGCAAAATCAAGGTGTTGCTTATTTAGATGACGGTACAATGATCGTTGTCGAAGATGGTAGAGAGCATGTTGGTTCGCAAATTGATGTACTTGTTACAAGTGTATTGCAAACATCTGCAGGTCGTATGATCTTTGCCAAGCGTAAATTGTTAGAGAAAGCGTTATAAGTAGAGGTCTAAGACGATGTATACATTAATTATTCCAGCAGCAGGACAAGGTAAGCGTATGGGTGCGGGAAAAAATAAGTTATTCTTGCAACTTGATGATGTCCCCATTATTATTCATACATTACGGGCTTTTGAAAAAGATGAACAATGTAGACAGATTATTTTAGCGATTAATGAGAGAGAGCGTTCTTATTTTGAAGAACTTCTTCAAACTTACCATATTCAAAAAGATATCCAATTTGTTCAAGGCGGAAATGAGCGTCAGGATAGTGTATATCATGCTCTTATGCATGTAAGAGAGGTAGAGTATGTACTTGTCCACGACGGGGCACGTCCGTTTGTAACGAAAAAGATGATTGAAGATGTATTACAAATGGCGAAAGAAAAAGGTGCTTCTATTTGTGCAGTACCTGTGAAAGATACAATTAAAAAAGTGATGCATGATGCTGTTGTTGAAACAGTAGAACGTTCCCCACTGCGAGCGGTTCAAACACCACAAGGGTTTTATGTTCCTATTTTGTTAGATGCGCATGAGAGTGCAAAACAAGTGGATTTTCTTGGGACTGACGATGCCAGCTTGGTAGAGCGTCTTTCTAAGGAGGTAGGAGTTGTAGAAGGAAGCTATTACAATATTAAGGTGACAACACCTGAAGATTTAGTGATTGCTGAAAGCTTCTTGCGCGTTTTGCAAATACAGTAGCGATGTTATAATAGAAAAGCTCGGTAGCTACCGAGCTTTTCTATATATAAAGTGGAAATTTCAGCGAGCGGACCTTTATATGTCCGTGCGAGTGATATTACCCGTAAATAGCGGGATAAAGTTTACTAGTGTAGTTTGAGGAGGAATTGGAAATGTTTCGAATTGGACAAGGTTTTGATGTTCATGCATTTGCAGAAGGAAGACCATTAATTATTGGTGGGATTACAATTCCATATGAGAAAGGATTACTTGGACACTCTGATGCTGATGTTCTTTTACATACGATTGCAGATGCTTGTTTAGGGGCAATCGCTGCGGGAGATATCGGTAAGCACTTTCCAGATACAGATCCTGCATTTAAAGATGCGGACTCGGCTGTGCTTTTGCAAAAAGTATGGGAGTTTGTTACAGAACAAGGATATGTACTTGGAAACTTAGATTGTACAATTATTGCTCAAAAGCCAAAAATGGCACCGCACATTGAAAGTATGCGTGTGAGAATTAGTGAGCTGCTGCAAACAGATATCGAGAATGTTAATGTAAAAGCAACGACAACAGAAAAATTAGGTTTTACAGGACGAGAAGAAGGAATTGCTTCACAAGCTATTGTATTATTACAGAAAAAATAGTTGTTTTTAATTCGTAAGATGGATAATCATATTTTTTTGGTGTACAATTAAGGAATCTGTTGACATTAAGAATGGAAGGTGTACCAATTATGGAAAAGCAAGTGAGAGTGCGCTATGCGCCAAGTCCAACAGGACACTTACATATCGGAAATGCACGTACGGCATTATTTAACTATTTATTCGCTCGTAGTCAAAACGGAAAATTTATTATCCGTATTGAAGATACAGACATAAAGCGTAATATTGCTGGCGGCGAAGAAAGCCAATTAACATACTTAAAATGGCTTGGCATGGACTGGGATGAGAGCGTCGATGTTGGTGGTGAATACGGCCCGTACCGTCAAATGGAGCGTTTGGATATTTATAAAAAGTTATATGAAGATTTACTTGAGCGTGGTTTAGCTTATAAATGCTATATGACTGAAGAAGAATTAGAAGCAGAACGTGAAGGGCAAATCGCTCGTGGTGAAACACCTCGTTATGCAGGTAATCACCGTGAACTAACAGAAGAACAAGTAAAACAATTCGAGGAAGAAGGACGCATTCCGAGTATTCGTTTCCGTGTACCTGAAAACCGTGAATATGTTTTTAATGATATCGTAAAAGGTGAAGTATCCTTTAACTCAAATGATTTCGGTGATTTTGTTATTGTGAAGAAAGATGGTATTCCAACTTATAACTTTGCAGTAGCGGCAGATGATCATTTTATGGAAATCTCTCATGTTCTTCGTGGTGATGACCATATTTCGAATACACCAAAACAAATGATGATTTATGAAGCATTTGGTTGGGATGTACCCCAATTTGGTCATATGACGTTGATTGTGAATGAAAGTCGTAAAAAGTTAAGTAAACGCGACGAATCTATTATTCAATTTATTGAACAATATGAAGCGCTAGGATATCTTCCAGAAGCAATTTTTAACTTTATTGCATTATTAGGTTGGTCACCAGTAGGGGAAGAGGAAATCTTCTCTAAGGATGAGTTTATTGAAATGTTCGATGCAGCTCGTTTATCGAAATCACCAGCGTTATTCGATTCGCAAAAATTAAAATGGATGAACAACCAATATATGAAAAAGCAAGACTTAGATCGCGTTGTCGAATTAAGCTTACCGCATTTAGTGAAAGCTGGTCGTGTAAGTGAAAATGCAAGTGAACAAGAATTAGCTTGGATTCGCGATATGATTGCGTTATATCATGATCAAATGAGCTTCGGGGCTGAAATTGTTGAGCTATCTGATATGTTCTTTAAAGATCATGTGGATTATGAAGAAGAAGGACAAGAGGTATTGAAGGGCGAACAAGTACCAGAAGTTCTTCGCGTGTTTGCAGCAGAGTTAGAAGCATTAGAAGAAGTAGAGCCTGCAACAGTTAAATCAGCGATTAAAGCTGTTCAAAAGCAAACTGGTCAAAAAGGAAAAGGCTTGTTCATGCCAATTCGTGTTGCGACAACTGGTCAAACACACGGACCAGAGCTTCCGAATGCAATTGCACTTCTTGGAAAAGAAAAAGTTTTAAATCGTGTTCGTAAAGTAATTGGTTAACATTTTACGGATTTAGAAATATAATAAAAATACTTCAAAACGAAATAAACAAAAGCGACGAGAAGGAGAAGTAGAAAATCATGCTTTTCACAGAGAAAACCACCATTTGGCTGGAAGTGGTTTAAAAGTGGATTTTTGAAGTGCCCCTTTGAGTCTTCTGCTGAACAACGAATATATTTCGAGAAACGTCATAATGATGTAAAGTAAGCAGAAGCGGTATAAACCGTTATCATGTATGAGTTTGAGGTCTTTTTAGGCCTAAACAGAGTGGAACCGCGCTAGTAAGGCGTCTCTGTCTATAGACAGAGGCGCCTTTTTCTATACATTAAAGGTATGGGGGAAGTTTCACTTTAAACAAAAAAGGGGGAACACCGATGTTTAAGAGGCTTCGGGAGGATATTGAAGTCGTCTTTGAACAGGATCCGGCGGCGAGAAGTTATATCGAAGTGACTTTAACTTACTCTGGATTGCATGCAATTTGGGCACATCGTATTGCGCACGCCTTTTATAAACGAAAATTTTTCTTTTTTGCACGTGTTATCTCGCAAATGAGTCGTTTTTTTACAGGTATTGAAATTCATCCAGGGGCAACAATCGGTCGTAAGTTTTTTATCGATCATGGTATGGGGGTTGTAATTGGAGAAACGTGTGAAATTGGAGATAATGTGACGATTTATCAAGGCGTTACGTTAGGTGGTACAGGAAAAGAGAAGGGGAAACGTCATCCAACGATTAAAGATAATGTGTTAATTGCAACAGGTGCGAAAGTGCTTGGATCGATCACAGTTGGAGAAAATTCTAAAATTGGTGCTGGTTCAGTTGTGCTGAAAGAAGTGCCTGCGCATTCTACAGTTGTAGGCATTCCTGGTCGTGTCGTGATTCAAAATGGCGTAAAAGTAGGTCAGGAATTAAATCATTGTGATCTTCCAGATCCGATTTTTGATAAGTTGAAAGCGATGGAAGAAGAGCTTGAACAATTGAAAAAACAACTAATATTGAAAATAGAAAGGGCGGATAAAAATGACTATTCACATTTATAATACGTTAACGCGTCAAAAAGAAGCGTTTATTCCATTAGAAGAAAACAAAGTGAAAATGTATGTATGCGGACCAACTGTATACAACTACATCCATATTGGGAATGCAAGACCACCTATGGTATTCGACACAGTACGTCGTTATTTAGAACATAAAGGGTACGATGTACAATATGTTTCTAACTTTACTGATGTAGATGATAAATTAATTAAAGCGGCGAATGAGCTAGGAGAAGATGTTCCAACAATTGCAGATCGCTTTGTTGAAGCATACTTTGAAGATGTAACGGCACTAGGTTGCAAACATGCGACAGTTCATCCGCGTGTAACAGAAAATATGGATATCATTATTGAGTTTATTCAGGAACTTGTGAATAAAGGTTATGCATATGAATCTGAAGGCGATGTTTATTACAGAACAAAGGAATTTGAAGGTTACGGTAAATTATCACATCAGCCAATTGCAGATTTGCGTCATGGTGCACGTATTGAAGTTGGCGAAAAGAAACACGATCCACTTGACTTTGCGTTATGGAAAGCAGCGAAAGAAGGAGAAATCTTCTGGGAGAGCCCTTGGGGGAAAGGGCGTCCAGGATGGCATATTGAATGCTCTGCAATGGCACGTAAATATTTAGGTGATACAATCGATATTCATGCTGGTGGTCAGGATTTAACATTCCCGCATCATGAAAATGAAATTGCCCAATCAGAAGCATTGACTGGGAAAACATTTGCACGTTACTGGATGCATAATGGATATATTAATATTGACAATGAAAAAATGTCTAAGTCGTTAGGGAACTTTATTTTAGTTCACGATATTATTAAACAGTATGATCCACAGTTAATCCGATTCTTTATGTTATCTGTGCATTATCGTCACCCGATTAATTTTAGTGAAGAATTATTGCAACATACAAGTAACGGATTAGATCGTATTAAAACAGCTTATGGTAACTTAAAGCATCGTATGGAAAGTAGTACAGATTTAACAGATCACAATGAGAAGTGGTTAGCTGAGATGGATAAATTCCAGGCTGCATTTGAAAAGGCAATGGATGATGACTTTAATACGGCAAATGCCATAACAGAGTTATACAACTTAGCAAATCATGCAAATCAATATTTATTAGAAGAGCATACATCAAAAGTGGTAATTGAGGCATATATGAAGCAATTTGAAACGCTGTTTGGAATTTTAGGATTAGAATTAACGAAAGAAGAATTGCTTGACGAGGAAATTGAAGTATTAATCCAAAAACGTATTGAGGCTCGTAAAAATCGCGATTTTGCATTATCTGATCAAATTCGTGATGAGTTAAAAGAGCGTAACATTATTTTGGAAGATACACCACAAGGTACAAGATGGAAAAGAGGTTAAACATGATTGATGCAAAGCAATTGAATAGCTTAGCGTTAGCGTATATGGGTGATGCGGTATATGAACAATATATCCGTTATCACCTGCTTCAAAAAGGAACAGTTCGTCCAAACCAACTACATCGTTTGAGTACAAGCTTTGTTTCTGCAAAGGCGCAAGCAAAAGTTGTTTATCATTTATTAGAGACATCATTTCTTAATGAAGAAGAGGAAGCTGTATTAAGAAGAGGACGTAATGCAAAATCAGGTTCTGTTCCGAAAAATACGGATGTACAAACGTATCGACATAGTACTGCTTTTGAAGCTTTGATTGGATATCATTATTTATTAAATCATCAAACGCGAATGGAAGAGATTGTATTTGAAGCGATTCGTGTATTAGAGAATAAGGAAGGAGGCGCGTGAGCGTGAATAGTGAATATATTATTGGTCGTAACCCTGTAATTGAAGCGCTGAGATCAGGTCGTGATATTAATAAGATTTGGATTGCGGAAGGTGCTATGAAAGGACAGGTGCAAATTGTACTTGCATTAGCGAAAGAAAACAAAATTTTAGTACAAAATGCGCCGAAGAAAAAATTAGATCAACTTGTAGAGGGGAATCACCAAGGTGTAATTGCACAAGTGGCAGCATATGAATATGCAGACTTAGAAGATTTATTTGCAGTAGCAGCTAAGCGAAATGAAGATCCTTTCTTTTTAATTCTTGACGAGATTGAAGATCCGCACAACTTAGGTTCTATTATGCGTACGGCAGATGCGGTAGGAGCTCACGGTATTATTATTCCAAAGCGCAGGGCGGTTGGTTTAACAGCAGCAGTTGCAAAGGCTTCGACGGGAGCGATTGAGTATGTTCCAGTAGCTCGTGTGACAAATTTATCGAGAACGATTGATGAGTTAAAAGAACGTGGGCTTTGGATTGCAGGTACGGATGCAAAAGGAAAAGATGACTATCGTCATTTAGATGGAAAAATGCCAATTGGCTTAGTGATTGGTAGTGAGGGGAAAGGCATGAGTCGCCTTATTGGTGAGAAATGTGACTTCCTAATTCATTTGCCAATGGTTGGTAAAGTTACATCCTTAAATGCTTCAGTTGCTGCTAGTTTGTTAATGTATGAAGTGTATCGGAAACGTCATCCAATCGGTAAGTAAGAATGAATGATATTTTAATCGTTGATGGCTACAACATTATTGGGGCTTGGGTAGATTTGAGAAAGCTAAGGGATGTAGACTTGCAGGCTTCACGCGACTTACTTATTGATAAAATGGCAGATTATCAAGGGTATACAGGCACGAAAGTTATGATTGTATTTGATGCATATTCTGTTTATGGAATCGAAAAGAAGATGAAGCAAGCGCGCGTTGACGTAATTTTCACAAGAAAGAACCAAACAGCCGATGAGAAAATTGAGCAGCTCGCAATTGAACTACGTAATATTAATACACGTATTTATGTTGCGACGTCTGATTACACAGAGCAGTGGGCTATTTTTGGACAAGGTGCTCTGCGTAAATCAGCGCGCGAGTTAGAGATAGAAGTTCAGGCGATGGAACGAACCGTACGTCATGAAACGAAGAAAACGAAAGAAACACAACCGGCTATGCGGACGATATTTAGTGAGGAAGTTACAGAAAAATTAGAAAAATTAAGACGAGGAGGGCGTTGAAACATTGACGCTCTCTAAGTGCTTACTGTATAATATTGCTAAATAACTAGCGGTCGGAGGGATCAGATTGGAAGTAGACTTCGTAAGCGACAACAATGTTATATTTAGTAGTCTAGAGGATGAAGAGATAGTTGAATTAGTAAGGAAAGGTAATGTAGATGCGCTGGAGTATTTAATTCATAAGTACAAAAACTTTGTTCGTGCAAAATCAAGATCTTATTTTTTAGTTGGTGCTGATCGTGAAGATATTATTCAAGAAGGCATGATTGGGTTATTTAAGGCGATTCGTGATTATAAAGAGGACAAGCTATCTTCTTTTAAGGCTTTTGCGGAATTATGTATTACACGCCAAATTATCACCGCTATTAAAACTGCGACAAGACAGAAACATATTCCTTTAAATTCGTACGTGTCTTTAGACAAACCAATTTATGATGAAGAATCTGATCGAACTCTGTTAGATGTTATATCTGAGGCGAAGATGACGGACCCTGAAGAGATGATTATTAGCCAAGAAGAGTATGTTGATATAGAATCGAAAATATCTGAATTATTAAGCGATTTAGAAAGAAAAGTGCTGTCTTTGTATTTAGATGGAAGATCGTATCAAGAGATTTCAGAGCAATTGAATCGTCATGTAAAATCTATTGATAATGCTCTGCAACGAGTGAAAAGAAAACTAGAACGTTATATGGAAATGAGAGAAACGGCAACTGTTAATGCACCCTCCATTAAGCGAAATATATAAATGCCAATTGAAAAACCAAATACTTTTTAGATAGGAGAAGATATTTGGCTATGCATAGAAGCGGCTAGCTCCTTTTTTATTTTATAAAGCAGCGGCTTATATGTTGGGAAATAAAAATAGATTTATATAGATGCTTCTTAAAGGTATATTAAAATAACAGATTAATATAGAAGAGAGGTTTGTCCTCTCTTCTCCTTTTCTTTTTGAAGTAGATGGGAAGTGTCATTGACATTGTATTTTATTGTATGATACATTTTTAAAGAAATAATGTTACAAGGCTGGTGTAACAGGTGAGAAAAAAAATTGTACTCGCATGTGAAAAGTGTAATAATCGAAACTATTCCACTATGAAAGATACAAGCTCAGTAGAGCGTCTGGAGATAAAGAAATTTTGTAAAACATGCAATGCGCATATGATTCATAAGGAAACAAAATAAATAATCGTAATTATGCACTGGAGGTCCCGGAAATGCGTTTGACGAACTTTTTTGGTGATGTAAGCCGTGAAATGAAAAAAGTAAGTTGGCCGAAAAAAGATGAATTATTCCGTTCGACACTTACTGTAATTGCAACCGTTGTGTTCTGTGCAGTTTTCTTTGCAGTGGTGGATATGGGGATTTCTTCTTTAATTCGTTTAATTCTTGAATAAGAAGCACTTATACATGATATAATGTTAATGTTATTTATACGAACTGTGTAAAAGCCCGGTGAACGGGTTTTTTCATTTGCGCGAAAAAATGTACGTCAGGGAGGGAAGGACGGTTGTCCTAAATCAATGGAAAAACGTTGGTATGTTGTCCATACTTATTCTGGATATGAAAATAAAGTAAAAACGAACCTAGAGAAACGTGTAGAATCAATGGGTATGCAAGATAAGATTTTCCGTGTTATTGTTCCAGAAGAAACAGAAGTAGAAATGAAAAACGGAAAAGAGAAAATAACTAAGAGGAAAGTATTTCCTGGCTACGTATTAGTAGAACTTATCATGACAGATGATTCTTGGTATGTTGTTCGCAATACACCGGGGGTAACGGGGTTTGTTGGTTCTTCTGGATCTGGTTCAAAACCATCTCCACTATTAGAAGAAGAAGTAGTTGTGATTTTAAAACACATGGGAATGGAAAATGAAGTGGTTGACTTTGATTTCGAACTTCATGAGACTGTACGTGTGAATGAAGGCCCATTTGCAAATTATACAGGTGCTATTAATGAAATTGACCTAGAAAAACAAAGGGTTACAGTACTCGTTGATATGTTTGGTCGCGAAACTTCAGTTGAGTTAGATTTCCACCAAATTGAAAAATTATAAAATCAAACTTGAAATGAATTGTAAAAAGTGATAATATCTTTAAGGTCAGTACGTCTTCGGAAACGGAGACGTTTTTTGAGAAAAATTTTATCGCTAAAGATAAAATAAGAAGTGGGAGGGCAAAAAATAATTGCCCATTGACCACATCACGGACTTAAGGAGGTGTGTCTCGTGGCTAAAAAGGTAATTAAAATGGTAAAACTTCAAATTCCTGCAGGTAAAGCTAACCCAGCTCCACCAGTTGGTCCAGCATTAGGACAAGCGGGTGTTAACATCATGGGCTTCTGTAAAGAGTTCAACGCTCGTACAGCAGATCAGGCTGGTCTAATCATTCCTGTTGAAATTACAGTATTTGAAGACCGTTCATTCACTTTCATTACTAAAACTCCTCCTGCTGCTGTTCTTCTTAAGAAAGTAGCTGGTATCGAGTCTGGTTCTGGTGAACCAAACCGTAATAAAGTGGCAACTGTTAAGCGTGATAAAGTTCGCGAAATCGCTGAAACTAAAATGCCTGACCTAAACGCTGCTAGCGTAGAAGCTGCAATGCGTATGGTTGAAGGTACTGCACGCAGTATGGGCATTGTTATCGAAGACTAATTCGATTTGTTTTTTTGTAAAAGAGGTTGCGGGTCTGGAGTTCCAATTCGCAACCTTTATTATCGTAAATGAATGTCGTTTTTTAAATAAAAGGATGGGCGCACATCCTCGATTGTATCGAAAAAAATGCGTAAACGTGGGAGGTTATTCCGCTAAAACCACATTGAGGAGGAAATAAAATGGCTAAAAGAGGTAAAAAGTACGTAGAAGCTGCAAAGCTTGTTGATCGTGCGACTGCTTACTCTGCGACAGAGGCAGTAGAATTAGTAAAGAAAACAAACACAGCTAAATTTGATGCATCTGTAGAAGCTGCATTCCGTTTAGGTGTTGACCCTAAGAAAGCTGACCAACAAATCCGTGGTGCAGTTGTTCTTCCACACGGTACTGGTAAAGTACAACGTGTATTAGTATTCGCTAAAGGCGAAAAACTAAAAGAAGCTGAAGCTGCTGGAGCTGACTTCGTAGGTGATGCAGACTACATCAACAAAATTCAACAAGGTTGGTTTGGCTTTGACGTAGTAGTAGCAACTCCTGACATGATGGGTGAAGTTGGTAAACTTGGTCGTGTATTAGGACCTAAAGGTTTAATGCCAAACCCTAAAACTGGAACAGTTACTTTCGACGTAACAAAAGCAGTTAACGAAATCAAAGCTGGTAAAGTAGAATACCGTGTTGATAAAGCTGGTAACATCCATGTACCAATCGGTAAAGTATCTTTCGAAGATGCAAAATTAGTTGAAAACTTACAAACAATTGCTGATGCGCTTCTGAAAGCTAAGCCAGCTGCTGCAAAAGGTACTTACATGAAGAACGTAACGGTTGCTTCTACAATGGGACCTGGCGTACGCGTTGAAGTTTCTACTATTGCGTAAAAATTGGAAGTTGACTTCACAATGAAGTTCTAATATAATCAACTGTGTTGTGAATTTTAATAGTGTACCGTAGACAGTAGGTGCCAATTTGGCTTAATATCCTACCGAGGTGTAAATATACGGAACGGAATTTTTCTGTGACTATATGCCTCCATGTCTATAACTGGGCACGGAGGCTTTTTAGTGCACTTTCGGTACATCTTCTATATAATCTACAGGAGGTGTAATAACATGACTAAAGCAATCGAAGCAAAACAACATGTTGTAACTGAAATCGCTGGTAAACTTAGCGAAAGTAAATCAACTATCGTTGTTGACTACCGTGGTTTAACAGTATCTGAAGTAACAGAATTACGTAAAGCATTACGTGAAGCTGGCGTTGAGTTCAAAGTTTACAAAAACTCTTTAACTCGTCGTGCTGCAGAAGCTGCTGAACTAACTGAGTTAAATGAATACCTAACAGGACCAAACGCTATCGCGTTCAGTAACGAAGATGTAGTTGCTCCTGCGAAAGTATTAAACGACTTCGCGAAAAATCACGAAGCTTTAGAAATTAAAGCTGGTGTAATCGAAGGTAAACTTGTAACTGTTGATGAAGTTAAAGCTATCGCTACTCTTCCATCACGTGAAGGCTTACTTTCTATGCTTCTTAGCGTTCTTCAAGCTCCAATCCGCAACCTTGCACTTGCTGCAAAAGCTGTTGCTGATCAAAAAGAAGAGCAAGGCGCTTAATTTTTTAAAAGATAATTACGTATTATCGATCAAACAATATGAACTTATTTAATAAGGGAGGATATTTACAATGACTAAAGAACAAATCATTGAAGCAGTTAAAAATATGACTGTATTAGAACTTAACGACTTAGTAAAAGCTATCGAGGAAGAATTCGGCGTAACTGCTGCTGCTCCTGTAGCTGTAATGGGTGGCGCTGCTGGTGAAGCTGCTGCTGAGAAAACTGAATTTGATGTAGTACTTGCTGAAGCGGGCGCTCAAAAAATCAAAGTTATCAAAGTTGTTCGTGAAATCACTGGTCTTGGATTAAAAGAAGCTAAAGAAGTAGTTGACAACACTCCAAAAGCAGTTAAAGAAGGCGTTTCTAAAGACGAAGCTGAAGAAATCAAAGCTAAACTTGAAGAAGTTGGCGCTGTTGTAGAAGTTAAGTAATTAACTTTTGAAGCTTTTAAAAAAAAGCTCGCTCTCATGCGAGCTTTTTTTTTAACTGTAAAGAAAAGAGGTGGCCATATGGCAGACCATTATTTTTCTAACGATCCTTCTAGCAAAAGTGATCGTAAACGTTGGGAATATACGCTCAGAGAATCTCAATTTGTTTTCTTATCTGACCACGGAGTGTTTTCGAAAAATGAAGTAGATTTTGGTTCTCGTCTTTTAATTGAAGCTTTTCAGATGCCAGATGCCCAAGGTGATGTATTGGATGTTGGGTGTGGATATGGTCCAATCGGTTTATCTTTAGCGAAAGAGTTTCAAGAGCGTGTAGTTCATATGGTGGATGTAAATGAAAGGGCGCTCGGGCTTGCGAAAGAAAATGCTGCTAATAATCGGATTGGAAATGTCCAAATTTATCAAAGTAGTGTATATGAAAATGTGAGTGGAGAATACGCTGCTATTCTATCTAATCCGCCAATCCGAGCAGGGAAGCACGTCGTGCATGAGATTCTAGAAAAAGCAGTGGATCATCTTGTGCCGGGCGGAGAGCTTTGGATTGTAATCCAGAAAAAGCAAGGTGCACCATCTGCGGTGAAAAAATTAGAAGAAGTGTTCGATGTTGTGGAAGTCGTAGAAAAGAAAAAAGGCTATTATATCATAAAATCAAAAAAACGTTGACGGTTATTTTTGGTTGTGTTAACATTATAAAATGCCAATATATGATCTTCTGCGTTGAGAACAATGTATATTTTTGCTTCTCTTGGAAAAGATAGTAAAATCAGCAGATTATGAAACAGAATGATGGTTTTCTTATAGAAGCCATTTTTCTTTTTTGAGCAGTTAGAAACACTCAACGTATCTATCTTTTTAGAGAAAAAAGGCTACGTAATTTGCGTTAGTCGTATTTAGTTGTGATTTTGCACATTTTTGTGCATTTATAATACTCTTGATTTGAGGGGTGAAGCAGTTGACAGGTCAACTAGTTCAATACGGACGACACCGCCAACGAAGAAGTTATGCCCGTATTAGTGAGGTATTAGAATTACCAAATCTTATCGAAATTCAAACCTCTTCTTATCAGTGGTTTCTTGATGAGGGTTTGCGAGAAATGTTCCAAGACATTTCTCCGATTGAGGACTTTACGGGAAATCTATCGCTTGAATTTATCGACTACAGTTTAGGTGAACCGAAATATTCTGTAGAAGAATGTAAAGAGCGTGACGTGACGTATGCAGCACCACTTCGTGTAAAAGTGCGTCTAATCAATAAAGAAACTGGTGAAGTAAAAGAGCAAGATGTGTTCATGGGGGATTTCCCGCTCATGACAGAGACAGGAACATTTGTAATTAACGGTGCAGAACGCGTTATCGTTTCTCAGTTAGTTCGTTCACCAAGTGTATACTACAACGGAAAAGTGGACAAAAACGGAAAACGCGGATTTACTGCTACTGTAATTCCAAACCGCGGAGCATGGTTGGAATATGAAACAGATGCTAAGGATGTTGTTTATGTGCGTATCGATCGTACGCGTAAATTACCTGTAACTGTTTTGTTACGCGCATTAGGGTTTGGCTCTGATCAAGAAATCACCGAATTGATAGGTGATAACGAATACTTAAGCAATACGCTAGAAAAAGATAACACGGATAGCACAGAAAAAGCATTGCTTGAAATTTATGAGCGTCTACGTCCAGGCGAACCACCAACAGTAGAAAACGCAAAGAGCTTGCTTGTTTCTCGCTTCTTTGATCCAAAACGTTATGATCTAGCGAATGTAGGTCGCTACAAAATTAATAAGAAATTACACATCAAAAACAGATTGTTTAACCAACGTTTAGCTGAAACTTTAGTGGATCCTGAGACAGGTGAAATTTTAGCAGCAGAAGGAACAGTCTTAGATCGTCGTACATTAGATCGCATTTTACCTTACTTAGAAAAGAACATTGGCTTTAAAACAGCGAAGCCGATGGGCGGAGTGGTAGAAGGCGAGGTTGAATTACAATCTATTAAGATTTATGCTCCAGATGCAGATGGAGAGCGCTCTATCAATATTATTGGTAATGCGAATATCGATCGCGATGTAAAGCATATTACACCAGGCGATATTATTGCATCTATTAGCTATTTCTTTAATCTTCTATATAAAGTAGGAGACACAGACGATATTGACCATTTAGGAAACCGTCGCCTACGTTCTGTAGGGGAATTGTTACAAAATCAATTCCGTATCGGTCTTTCTCGTATGGAGCGTGTTGTTCGTGAAAGAATGTCAATTCAAGATACAAATGCAATTACACCGCAAGCGTTAATTAATATTCGCCCAGTTATTGCATCTATTAAAGAGTTCTTCGGTAGCTCTCAGTTATCTCAGTTCATGGATCAAACAAACCCATTGGCAGAGTTAACGCATAAACGAAGACTATCTGCATTAGGACCTGGTGGTTTAACGCGTGAGCGCGCAGGCTTTGAAGTGCGTGACGTTCACTACTCACACTATGGTCGTATGTGTCCAATTGAAACACCTGAGGGACCAAACATCGGTTTGATCAACTCTCTATCTTCGTTTGCGAAAGTAAATGAATTTGGTTTCATTGAAACACCATATCGCCGTGTTGATCCAGAAACTGGACGTGTAACAAAACGTGTAGATTACTTAACAGCTGATGAACAAGATAACTATGTTGTTGCCCAAGCAAACGCACGTTTATCTGAAGAGGGAGATTTCCTTGATGAAGACGTTGTAGCGCGTTTCCGCGATGAGAACGTTGTAGTAAAACGTGAACGTATCGACTACATGGATATCTCTCCAAAACAGGTTGTGTCTGCTGCGACAGCTTGTATTCCGTTCTTAGAAAACGATGACTCGAACCGTGCACTAATGGGTGCGAACATGCAACGTCAAGCGGTTCCACTTATGAATCCAGAATCTCCAATTGTAGGTACTGGTATGGAGTACGTATCGGCGAAGGATTCAGGGGCTGCAGTAATTTGTAAACATCCTGGTATCGTTGAACGTGTAGAAGCTCGCGAAGTTTTGGTACGTCGTTATATCGAAGTAGACGGTCAACAAGTAAAAGGTGACTTAGATCGCTACAAAATGTTGAAATTCATCCGTTCTAACCAAGGAACTTGTTACAACCAACGTCCAATCGTAAGTGTTGGTGATGAAGTTGTAAAAGGTGAGATTCTTGCAGACGGTCCTTCTATGGAAAAAGGTGAACTTGCACTTGGTCGTAACGTGCTTGTTGGCTTTATGACATGGGATGGTTATAACTACGAGGATGCGATCATTATGAGTGAGCGCCTTGTAAAAGATGATGTGTACACTTCTATTCATATTGAAGAGTATGAATCTGAAGCTCGTGATACAAAGCTAGGACCAGAAGAAATTACACGAGACATTCCAAACGTAGGTGAAGATGCGCTTCGCAACCTTGATGAGCGCGGTATTATCCGCATCGGTGCAGAAGTAAAAGATGGAGACTTGCTTGTTGGTAAAGTAACGCCAAAAGGTGTAACAGAGTTAACAGCAGAAGAACGTCTATTACATGCAATCTTTGGTGAGAAAGCTCGTGAAGTACGTGATACATCACTACGTGTACCACACGGTGGTGGCGGTATTATCTTAGACGTAAAAGTATTTAACCGTGAAGATGGCGATGAATTGCCACCAGGTGTGAATCAACTTGTACGTGCATATATCGTTCAAAAACGTAAAATTTCTGAAGGTGACAAGATGGCCGGTCGTCACGGTAACAAAGGTGTTATCTCCCGTATTTTACCGGAAGAAGATATGCCTTACTTACCAGACGGCACACCAA
The DNA here is from genome assembly GCF_022663535.1 of Bacillus cereus group sp. BfR-BA-01380. GTDB lineage: Bacteria > Bacillota > Bacilli > Bacillales > Bacillaceae_G > Bacillus_A > Bacillus_A cereus_BB. The sequence continues at coordinate 24,257 of NZ_JAKUFS010000030.1, forward strand.
TCGATATCATGTTAAACCCATTAGGGGTACCATCTCGTATGAATATCGGTCAGGTGTTAGAGCTTCATCTTGGTATGGCAGCAAGATATCTTGGTATCCACGTTGCAACGCCAGTATTCGATGGTGCCCGTGAGGAAGATGTATGGGGAACAATTGAAGAAGCTGGTATGGCGCGTGATGCGAAGACAATTTTATACGATGGACGTACTGGTGAACCGTTCGACAACCGCGTATCTGTTGGTGTCATGTATATGATTAAACTTGCACACATGGTTGACGATAAACTTCATGCTCGTTCTACTGGACCATACTCACTTGTAACGCAGCAACCTCTTGGAGGTAAAGCACAGTTCGGTGGACAGCGTTTCGGTGAGATGGAGGTTTGGGCACTTGAAGCTTATGGTGCTGCATATACTCTTCAAGAAATCTTAACAGTTAAGTCGGATGATGTTGTTGGTCGTGTGAAAACGTACGAATCGATTGTAAAAGGCGAAAACGTTCCAGAGCCAGGTGTTCCTGAATCATTCAAAGTATTGATTAAGGAATTACAAAGTTTAGGTATGGATGTTAAGATGATGTCTAGCGACGATACGGAAATTGAAATGCGTGATGTGGATGACGATGATCATCAATCTGCAGATAAATTAAATGTCGAAGTTGAGACAACGAAGGAATAATTGGGATAACCTGTAGATTAAAAGGGAGGTAGGCCCCTTGATAGATGTAAACAACTTTGAATATATGAAGATTGGACTTGCATCACCAGACAAAATTCGCTCTTGGTCATATGGGGAAGTAAAAAAACCCGAAACGATAAACTATCGTACATTGAAACCAGAGAAAGACGGTTTGTTCTGTGAGCGTATTTTCGGTCCAACAAAAGACTGGGAATGTCATTGTGGTAAATATAAACGTGTCCGTTATAAAGGTGTAGTTTGTGATCGATGCGGCGTTGAAGTAACGCGTGCGAAAGTTCGTCGTGAACGTATGGGTCATATTGAATTAGCTGCTCCTGTATCTCATATTTGGTATTTCAAAGGTATCCCAAGCCGCATGGGACTTGTCTTAGACATGTCCCCTCGTGCGCTTGAAGAAGTAATTTATTTCGCTTCTTATGTGGTAACAGAAAGCGGGGATACACCGCTTGATAAGAAGCAACTTCTTTCGGAGAAAGAATACCGTGCGTATCGCGATAGATACGGAAACTCTTTCCAAGCTTCTATGGGCGCAGAAGCAATTAAGAAGTTATTACAAGATATCGATTTAGATAAAGAAGTAGACTTCTTAAAAGAAGAGTTAAAAACAGCACAAGGACAACGCCGTACGCGTGCTATTAAACGTCTAGAAGTATTAGAGGCATTCCGTAACTCTGGAAACGAACCATCTTGGATGATTCTAGATGTTCTTCCAGTTATCCCACCAGAACTTCGCCCGATGGTACAGTTAGATGGTGGACGTTTTGCAACTTCTGACTTAAACGACCTATATCGTCGTGTAATTAACCGTAACAATCGTTTGAAACGTTTATTGGACTTAGGTGCACCAAGCATTATTGTCCAAAACGAAAAGCGCATGTTACAAGAAGCAGTAGATGCTTTAATTGATAACGGTCGTCGTGGTCGTCCAGTTACTGGACCTGGTAACCGTCCGTTAAAATCTCTTTCACATATGTTAAAAGGTAAGCAAGGACGCTTCCGTCAAAACTTATTAGGTAAACGTGTTGACTACTCTGGTCGTTCCGTTATCGTTGTAGGACCGAACTTAAAAATGTACCAATGCGGTCTGCCAAAAGAAATGGCGCTTGAATTGTTCAAACCTTTCGTTATGAAAGAGTTAGTAGGAAAAGGCTTAGCGCACAACATTAAGAGTGCGAAACGTAAAATTGAACGAGTACAACCTGAAGTTTGGGATGTTTTAGAGTCTGTAATTAAAGAACACCCTGTACTTTTAAACCGTGCTCCAACGCTTCACCGTCTTGGTATTCAAGCGTTTGAACCTACATTGGTAGAAGGTCGTGCAATTCGTCTACATCCACTTGTATGTACTGCATACAACGCGGACTTTGACGGTGACCAAATGGCGGTTCACGTTCCGTTATCATCAGAAGCACAAGCAGAAGCTCGTCTTCTTATGTTAGCTGCACAAAACATCTTGAACCCGAAAGACGGAAAACCAGTTGTTACACCGTCTCAGGATATGGTATTAGGTAACTACTACTTAACGCTTGAACGTGCGGGTGCAATTGGTGAAGGTATGATTTTCAAAGATACGAATGAAGCAATACTTGCATACCAAAACGGATATGTACACTTGCATACTCGTGTTGCTGTTGCAGCAAGCTCTGTAAACAACGAAACGTTCACAGAAGAGCAAAACAGCAAGCTGTTGTTAACAACAGTTGGTAAGCTAATATTCAATGAAATCTTACCGAAATCATTCCCTTACATTAACGAACCAACAAAAACAAACTTGGAGAAAGAAACTCCAGTAGAATACTTTGTTGAAAAGGGTTCTAACGTAAGAGAAATTATAGCTAGCCGCGAAGAAGTGGCGCCATTTAGCAAGAAAATTCTTGGTAATATCATTGCTGAAGTATTTAAACGTTTCAAGATTACAGAAACGTCTCGTATGCTTGATCGTATGAAAAACCTAGGATTTAAATACTCTACAAAAGCTGGTATTACAGTTGGGGTAGCGGATATTCTTGTATTAGGTGAAAAAGAAGAAATCTTGCATGAAGCGCAAGCAAAAGTAGATACAGTAATTAAACAATTCCGTCGTGGTTTAATCACGGAAGAAGAACGTTATGATCGCGTTATCTCTATTTGGAGTAATGCAAAAGACGTTATCCAAGGAAAACTGATGAAAACTCTAGATAAGCGCAACCCGATCTTCATGATGAGTGATTCTGGTGCCCGTGGTAACGCATCGAACTTTACTCAGCTTGCTGGTATGCGTGGTTTGATGGCCAACCCGTCTGGACGTATCATCGAACTTCCAATCAAATCAAGTTTCCGTGAAGGTTTAACGGTACTTGAGTACTTCATCTCTACGCATGGTGCGCGTAAGGGTCTTGCCGATACAGCACTTAAAACTGCCGATTCTGGTTACTTAACACGTCGTCTTGTTGACGTTGCACAAGATGTTATCGTTCGTGAAGATGATTGTGGAACAGATCGCGGTTTATTAATCGGTGCAATTAAAGAAGGAAACGAAATTATCGAGTCCTTATACGACCGTCTTGTAGGACGTTTCGCAAGAAAAACTGTGAAGCATCCAGAAACAGGCGAAGTATTAGTTCGTGAAAATGAATTAATTACAGAAGATATCGCTCATATCATTGAAAAAGCAGGCGTTGAACAACTGTACATCCGTTCTGCATTTACATGTAACACACGTCACGGTGTATGTAAGAAATGTTACGGTCGTAACTTAGCTACTGGTACAGATGTAGAAGTAGGCGAAGCGGTTGGTATTATCGCAGCTCAATCTATCGGTGAGCCAGGTACACAGTTAACGATGCGTACATTCCATACAGGTGGGGTTGCTGGAGACGATATCACACAAGGTTTACCGCGTATTCAAGAGATTTTCGAAGCGCGTAATCCGAAAGGTCAAGCGGTTATCAGTGAGATCGATGGTGTTGTTGCAGCGATTAACGATGTGAAAGATCGCCAAGAAGTTGTTGTACAAGGTGATGTAGAAGCTCGTACGTATACAATTCCTTATGGCGCTCGTTTAAAAGTAGCTCCAGGACACCGCATCGAACATGGTAAAGAACTTACTGAAGGTTCTATCGATCCGAAAGAATTACTGAAAGTAACAGATATTACAGCAGTTCAAGAATACTTGCTTCGTGAAGTACAAAAAGTATACCGTATGCAAGGGGTAGAAATTGGTGATAAGCACGTTGAAGTAATGGTTCGCCAAATGCTTCGAAAAGTTCGTGTAATCGATGCTGGTGAAACAGACGTATTACCAGGAACGTTACTTGATATCCATCAATTTACAGATGCAAATGCGAAAGTGTTGCTTCAAGGCAAACAACCAGCAACAGCACGTCCAATCCTTCTTGGTATTACGAAGGCTTCACTTGAAACAGATTCATTCTTATCTGCAGCATCATTCCAAGAAACAACTCGCGTGTTAACTGATGCAGCAATTAAAGGTAAGCGTGATGAACTTCTTGGTCTGAAAGAAAATGTTATTATCGGTAAACTTGTTCCAGCTGGTACAGGTATGAATCGTTACCGTAAAGTAGATCTTGTAAAAACAGCACAAGCAGAAATAAATGTAGAAAATGACGAAGTTTACGTAGAAAACTAAAATTTTCCGTCGTAAATTTTGTATAAAAAAGATAATCCTAGTTGACATGATGTAATGCAAAATGTTAATATAAGCAAGGTTGCTCCTAAATAAATGTTGAATGTGATTCAACACGGTATAGTTAGAACGTTGTCGTAGCTTTTAGCAAGACAACATAACATACTTTTTCAAAACTGGATCTCAACATGAAAATGAGTGAGATGCAAGTAGGAGCTTCAGTGATAGGAATAACAAGTTAAAACTGTTTTTGTGAGGAGAGAGCATTTGCTCTTCCTTGCAAAAACTTTGTTTTCAACTAATAATGAACCACCTGGATATGTGGTCATACAAACGTGCGAAGGGAGGATAAATTAATGCCTACTATTAACCAATTAGTGAGAAAAGGTCGTACTGATAAAGTATGGAAATCTAAATCACCTGCGTTAAACAAAGGTTTCAACTCTTTAAAGAAAAAAGCAACTGATATCTCTGCACCTCAAAAACGTGGTGTATGTACTCGTGTTGGTACAATGACTCCAAAGAAACCGAACTCAGCGTTACGTAAATACGCTCGTGTACGTTTAACAAATGGTATCGAGGTAACAGCATACATCCCAGGTATCGGTCATAACTTACAAGAGCACAGCGTAGTATTAATTCGCGGTGGTCGTGTAAAAGACTTACCAGGGGTACGTTACCACATCGTTCGTGGTGCGCTTGACACAGCTGGTGTTGACAAACGTATGCAAGGACGTTCTAAATATGGTACTAAGAGACCAAAAGCAGCTAAGAAATAATAAAACTGAACTGAAAGGAGGAACTCAATATGCCTCGTAAAGGACCTGTTGCGAAACGTGACGTGTTACCAGATCCAATGTACAATTCTAAACTTGTAACACGCCTAATCAACAAAATGATGGTTGACGGTAAAAAAGGTAAATCTCAAACAATTCTTTATAATGCGTTCGATATCGTTCGCGAACGTACTGGTAACGAACCAATGGAAGTGTTCGAGCAAGCTCTTAAGAACATTATGCCTGTTCTTGAAGTACGCGCTCGTCGTGTTGGTGGTGCTAACTACCAAGTTCCAGTTGAGGTTCGTCCAGAACGCCGTACAACTTTAGGTCTTCGCTGGTTAGTAAACTACGCTCGTCTTCGTGGTGAAAAAACTATGGAAGAGCGTTTAGCTTACGAAATCTTAGATGCAGCTAACAACTCTGGTGCATCTGTTAAGAAACGTGAAGACACTCATAAAATGGCAGAAGCTAACAAAGCATTTGCTCATTACCGTTGGTAGGATTCAACGCAAAATAATTGTAAGCATAGACCGCTTTATTTGTCGCTTATGGAAGTGTGGAGAGGGAGAATGCCTCTCCCTTTCATTGGGCGCTCGTTTTACATAATGAGGGTACTGGACATACTGACATATGTAACAAAATAAAGTGGCTTTTTTGCTACTTAAAATAAAATAATCCAATCCATATTAGGAAGGAGAAAGACACCAAATGACTAGAGAGTTCTCCTTAGAAAACACTCGTAATATTGGTATCATGGCTCACATCGATGCTGGTAAAACAACAGCAACTGAGCGTATCCTGTACTACACAGGCCGCATTCACAAAATCGGTGAAACTCACGAAGGTGCATCTCAGATGGACTGGATGGAGCAAGAACAAGAGCGTGGTATCACAATTACTTCTGCAGCAACTACAGCCCAATGGAAAGGTCACCGTGTAAACATCATTGACACTCCAGGACACGTAGACTTCACTGTAGAAGTAGAACGTTCTTTACGCGTACTTGATGGTGCGGTAGCAGTACTTGACGCGCAATCTGGTGTAGAACCACAAACAGAAACTGTTTGGCGCCAAGCAACTACTTACGGCGTACCACGTATCGTGTTCGTTAACAAAATGGACAAGATCGGTGCAGACTTCTTATATTCTGTAGGAACAATTCATGACCGTTTACAAGCAAACGCACATCCAATTCAGTTACCAATCGGTGCTGAGGATCAGTTTACTGGAATTATCGACCTTGTTGAAGAGTGTGCATACATGTACACAAACGACTTAGGAACAGATATCCAACGTATTGACATCCCTGCAGAACATAAAGAATTAGCTGATGAATATCGCGGAAAACTTATTGAAGCGGTAGCAGAGCTTGATGAAGAAATGATGATGAAGTACCTAGAAGGTGAAGAAATCACTGTAGAAGAGCTTAAAGCTGGTATCCGTAAGGCTACAACTTCTGTAGAATTCTTCCCAGTAATCTGTGGTTCTGCATTCAAAAATAAAGGTGTTCAAATTCTGTTAGATGCAGTTATCGACTACCTTCCATCTCCATTAGACGTACCTGCTATTAAAGGTACTCTTCCGGATACAGAGGAAGAAGTAGAACGTCATTCTAGCGATGAAGAGCCTTTCGCAGCATTAGCATTCAAAATCATGACTGACCCTTATGTTGGTAAGTTAACATTCTTCCGTGTGTACTCTGGTGTGTTAAACTCTGGATCATATGTGAAAAACTCAACTAAAGGTAAGCGTGAGCGTGTAGGTCGTATCCTACAAATGCACGCAAACAGCCGTGAAGAGATTTCAACAGTTTATGCTGGAGACATCGCTGCTGCTGTAGGGTTAAAAGATACTACAACTGGTGATACTCTTTGTGACGAGAAGAGCCTTGTTATCCTTGAGTCTATGGAATTCCCAGAGCCAGTTATCTCTGTAGCTATCGAACCAAAATCTAAAGCTGACCAAGATAAAATGGGTACAGCATTATCTAAGCTTTCTGAAGAAGATCCAACATTCCGTGCTCACACTGACCAAGAAACTGGCCAAACAATCATCGCTGGTATGGGTGAACTTCACCTTGATATCATCGTTGATCGTATGCGCCGTGAATTCAAAGTGGAAGCAAACGTTGGCGCTCCTCAGGTAGCATACCGTGAGACTTTCCGCGCTGCTGCGAAAGTTGAAGGTAAGTTCGCTCGTCAATCTGGTGGTCGTGGACAATTCGGTCACGTTTGGATTGAGTTCGAACCTAACGAAGAAGGTAAAGGATTCGAGTTCCAAAACAAGATCGTCGGTGGTGTAGTTCCACGTGAATACATCCCAGCTGTTGGAGCGGGTCTTGAAGATGCACTTAAAAATGGTGTACTTGCAGGGTATCCTCTAGTAGACATTAAAGCTGCATTAGTTGACGGATCTTACCATGATGTTGACTCCTCTGAGATGGCGTTCAAAATCGCTGCATCTATGGCACTTAAAGCTGCGGTTTCTAAATGCAACCCAGTAATTCTTGAGCCAATGATGAAAGTTGAAGTTGTAATTCCTGAAGAGTACATGGGTGACATTATGGGTGACGTAACTTCTCGCCGTGGACGCGTAGAAGGTATGGAAGCTCGTGGTAACGCACAAGTAGTTCGTGCGATGGTTCCACTTTCTGAAATGTTCGGTTATGCAACGGCTCTACGTTCTAACACGCAAGGTCGTGGAACATTCTCAATGACATTTGATCATTATGAAGAAGTACCGAAGTCTATTTCAGAAGAAATTGTTAAAAAAAATAAAGGTGAATAATTGATTTTTATCGATTGTTCAAGTATAACTACTTATGTAAGCTTAGAAAGCGGGGCTTAGGCCCCTTACTTTCTAGTCTAAATATAAAATAATCTATATAACTAAGGAGGAATTTAGAATGGGAAAAGCTAAATTCGAACGTTCTAAACCACATGTTAACATTGGTACAATCGGCCACGTTGACCATGGTAAAACTACATTAACTGCTGCTATCACTACAGTTCTTGCAAAAGCTGGTGGTGCTGAAGCGAAAGGTTACGACCAAATCGATGCTGCTCCAGAAGAAAGAGAGCGCGGTATCACAATCTCAACTGCACACGTTGAGTATGAAACTGAAACTCGTCACTATGCACACGTTGACTGCCCAGGCCATGCTGACTATGTTAAAAACATGATCACTGGTGCTGCTCAAATGGACGGCGGTATCTTAGTAGTATCTGCTGCTGATGGCCCAATGCCTCAAACTCGTGAGCACATCCTTCTTTCTCGTCAAGTAGGTGTTCCTTACATCGTTGTATTCTTAAACAAATGCGACATGGTTGACGACGAAGAGTTATTAGAATTAGTAGAAATGGAAGTTCGCGATCTATTATCTGAATACGACTTCCCAGGCGATGATATCCCTGTAGTTAAAGGTTCTGCTCTTAAAGCTCTTCAAGGAGATGCTGAGTGGGAAGCAAAAATCATCGAATTAATGGCTGAAGTTGATTCTTATATCCCAACTCCAGAACGTGACACTGAAAAAGCATTCTTAATGCCTGTTGAGGACGTGTTCTCTATCACAGGTCGTGGTACAGTTGCTACAGGTCGTGTAGAGCGCGGTGTAGTTAAAGTTGGTGACGTAGTAGAAATCATCGGTTTTGAAGAAGAAAACAAATCTACAACTGTAACTGGTGTAGAAATGTTCCGTAAGCTTCTTGATCAAGCTCAAGCTGGAGACAACATCGGTGCTTTACTTCGTGGGGTTGCTCGTGAAGACATCCAACGTGGACAAGTTCTTGCTAAAACTGGCTCTGTAAAAGCTCACGCTAAATTCAAAGCTGAAGTTTTCGTTTTATCTAAAGAAGAAGGTGGACGTCACACTCCATTCTTCGCTAACTACCGCCCACAATTCTATTTCCGTACAACTGACGTAACTGGTATCATCCAATTACCAGAAGGTACTGAAATGGTAATGCCTGGCGACAACATCGAAATGACTATCGAGCTTATCGCTCCAATCGCGATCGAAGAAGGAACTAAGTTCTCTATTCGTGAAGGTGGACGTACAGTAGGTTACGGCGTAGTTGCAACTATCGTTGAGTAATCTTAACTGATATATGAAACCCAAGGGATTTTCCCTTGGGTTTTTTATTTATAATAAATAAAACCTATTTTTAAGTTTTGACGAGTTTCTTCTATTAATATATAAAATGCAAAACTCTTCAACCAAAAACTGTAAAAAGAATTACAACAGATGAAAACTTGAAATTCGTTAAAGTACCATGTATAATAGCAAAAGTACAGTAAATGACGATGTGCACAAATAAAGTGTTGCATCTAGGCTAGAAACATTGTATAATAAACAATGTTGGTCTTTGACTGCGATGAAGTGGAAGGTTGCTGACACACCCGGCCGCTTTGCCATGGCGAGTGTGTGGAAATTTCCATGGAGAATGTCTATTTTAAAAATAGGCGAAAGAAGGAGGGAAAATAATGGCAAAAGAAAAAATTCGTATTCGTTTAAAAGCTTACGATCACCGTATTCTTGATCAATCAGCTGAGAAAATTGTAGAAACAGCTAAACGTTCTGGGGCGACAGTTTCTGGTCCAATCCCATTACCAACTGAAAAAACTGTTTACACGATTCTTCGTGCGGTTCATAAATACAAAGATTCTCGTGAGCAATTCGAAATGCGCACGCACAAACGTCTAATCGACATCGTGAGCCCTACTCCACAAACAGTAGACTCTTTAATGCGTTTAGACTTACCATCTGGTGTAGATATCGAAATCAAACTATAATTTATATAAGTTAAAATGTAGGAGGTGTAACTCATGACCAAAGGAATCTTAGGAAAAAAGATCGGTATGACTCAAGTATTTGCTGAAAACGGCGAGCTAATTCCTGTAACTGTTATCGAAGCGACTCCAAACGTTGTCCTTCAAAAGAAAACTGTTGAAACTGATGGCTACAATGCAATTCAGTTAGGTTTTGCTGACAAACGCGAAAAATTAGCTAACAAACCTGAACAAGGTCACGTTGCTAAAGCAACTACTGCTCCTAAGCGCTTCATTCGCGAACTTCGCGATGCAGACGTGGAAGGACAAGAAGTTGGTCAAGAGGTAAAAGTAGAAGTTTTCGCTGCAGGTGAAACTGTAGACGTAACAGGTATTTCTAAAGGCAAAGGTTTCCAAGGTGCTATTAAACGCCACGGACAATCTCGCGGACCTATGTCTCATGGTTCTCGTTATCACCGTCGTCCTGGTTCAATGGGCCCTGTTGCTCCGAACCGTGTATTCAAAGGCAAAAAACTTGCTGGACGTATGGGTGGAGACCAAGTTACTATCCAAAACTTAGAAATCGTTCAAGTTGATGTTGAACGTAACTTACTGTTAGTAAAAGGCAACGTTCCTGGCGCTAAGAAATCTCTTGTAGTTGTTCGTAGTGCTGTTAAGGCTAGCAAATAATTCTCTATAAGAAAGGAGGAACCCCAATGCCAAAAGTAAAGTTATTTAACCAAACTGGTTCTGAAGTTGGTGAAATCCAATTAGCTGAAACTATTTTCGGTATCGAACCAAACGAAGCTGTACTTTTTGAAGCAGTAATGATGCAACGTGCATCTTTACGTCAAGGTACACATAAAGTAAAAACTCGCTCTGAAGTGCGCGGTGGAGGTCGCAAACCATGGCGTCAAAAAGGAACTGGACGTGCTCGTCAAGGTTCTATCCGCTCTCCTCAATGGCGCGGTGGTGGTACGGTATTCGGACCTACACCAAGAAGCTATGCATACAAACTACCTAAAAAAGTTCGTCGCTTAGCTATTAAATCTGCATTAGCTACTAAAGTAGTTGAGAACAACATCGTAGTTCTTGAAGACTTAGTGTTAAATGCACCAAAAACAAAAGACATGGTGGCAGTTCTTAAAGGATTAACTGTTGAGAAGAAAGCTCTTATCGTAACTGCTGATGTAAACGAAGCAGTTGAGTTATCTGCTCGCAATATTCCTGGAGTAACAGTAATCACTGCTGATGGCGTAAACGTTTTAGACGTGCTTCATCATGATAAGCTAATCATGACAAAAGCGGCAGTGGAAAAAGTAGAGGAGGTGCTTGCATAATGAAAGATCCTCGTGATATCATTAAGCGCCCAGTTATCACTGAACGTTCTATGGAAATGATGGCTGAAAAAAAATACACGTTCGATGTGGACGTTAAAGCTAATAAAACGGAAGTTAAAGATGCTGTAGAAGCGATCTTTGGTGTTGAAGTTGAGAAAGTAAATATCATGAACTACAAACCAAAAGCAAAACGTGTTGGTCGTCACGCTGGTTTTACTAACCGTCGTCGTAAAGCAATCGTTAAGCTTACTGCTGACAGCAAAGAAATCGAGATCTTCCAAGGAGTTTAATTCTTACTAAAGAAGGAGGGAAAATCAGATGGCAATCAAAAAGTATAATCCAACTACTAACGGTCGTCGTAACATGACTACGAATGATTTCGCTGAAATCACGACTGATAGACCGGAAAAATCATTACTTGCGCCTTTAAGCAAAAAGGCTGGACGTAATAACCAAGGTAAAATTACTGTACGTCACCAAGGTGGCGGACACAAGCGTCAATACCGTATCATCGACTTCAAACGTAACAAAGATGGAATTCCTGGACGCGTTGCTACGATCGAATACGATCCAAACCGCTCTGCGAATATCGCATTAATTAACTACGTTGACGGTGAAAAACGTTACATCCTTGCTCCTAAAAACTTAGAAGTAGGTATGGAAATCATGTCTGGCCCAGAGGCTGACATTAAAATCGGTAACGCATTACCATTAATCAACATTCCAGTAGGTACAGTTGTTCATAACATCGAGCTTAAACCAGGTCGCGGTGGACAATTAGTTCGTTCTGCTGGTACATCTGCTCAAGTACTTGGTAAAGAAGGTAAATACGTACTTGTACGTTTAACTTCTGGTGAAGTACGCTTAGTTCTAGCTACTTGCCGCGCTACAGTAGGTCAAGTAGGTAATGAACACCATGAGCTTATTAAAATTGGTAAAGCGGGTCGTTCTCGCTGGTTAGGCAAGCGCCCAACTGTTCGTGGTTCTGTAATGAACCCATGTGATCACCCACACGGTGGTGGTGAAGGTCGCTCACCAATCGGACGTAAGTCTCCAATGTCTCCATGGGGTAAACCAACTCTTGGATTCAAAACTCGTAAGAAAAATAAAGCGTCTGACAAATTCATCGTTCGTCGTCGTAAAAAATAATGGGGTTGTAGTACGGTTCATTTTTAGAACCGTACGGCAATCACGAAGGGAGGCACCAAAATGGCTCGTAGCTTGAAAAAAGGACCATTTGTCGATGATCATTTAATGAACAAAATTGCAAAGTTAAATGAAACTGAGCAAAAGCAAGTTGTAAAAACTTGGTCTCGTCGTTCAACGATCTTCCCACAGTTTATTGGTCATACAATCGCTGTATATGATGGTCGTAAACACGTTCCTGTATACGTAACTGAAGATATGGTAGGCCACAAGTTAGGTGAGTTCGCACCAACTCGTACGTACAAAGGTCATGATGCTGACGATAAGAAAACTAGAAGATAATGAGAGGAGGCACTTCAATGCAAGCTAAAGCAGTAGCGAGAACAGTTCGTATTGCTCCTCGTAAAGTTCGTTTAGTAGTAGACTTAATCCGAGGTAAGCAAGTGGGTGAAGCGATTGCTATCCTTAACCACACACCAAAAACTGCTTCTCCAGTTGTAGAAAAAGTTTTAAAATCTGCAATCGCAAACGCAGAGCATAACTACGAAATGGATGTAAACAACTTAGTTGTAGAAAAAGTTTTCGTTGACGAAGGTCCAACGTTAAAACGTTTCCGTCCACGTGCAATGGGTCGTGCTAGCCAAATTAACAAGCGCACAAGCCACATCACAGTTGTGGTATCTGAAAAGAAGGAGGGATAATCGATGGGTCAAAAGGTTCATCCAGTTGGTCTTCGCGTCGGTATCATTCGCGATTGGGAATCTCGTTGGTACGCTGAAAAAGACTACGCTACATTCTTACATGAAGACATCAAAATTCGTGAATACATTAACGTTCGCTTAAAAGATTCTGCTGTTTCTAAAGTAGAAATCGAGCGTGCGGCAAATCGTGTAAATGTTACAATTCACACGGCAAAACCTGGTATGGTAATTGGTAAAGGTGGTACAGAAGTTGAAGCACTTCGTAAAGCTCTTAACCAATTAACAGGTAAACGTGTACACATCAACATTTTAGAAGTTAAGAGAGCTGATCTTGACGCTAAATTAGTAGGCGAAAACATTGCTCGTCAATTAGAAAACCGTGTATCTTTCCGTCGTGCACAAAAGCAAGCAATTCAACGTGCTATGCGTGCAGGAGCTAAAGGTATTAAAACACAGGTTTCTGGTCGTCTTGGCGGAGCTGATATCGCTCGTGCAGAATCTTACAGTGAAGGAACTGTTCCACTTCATACACTTCGCGCTGATATTGACTATGCAACAGCTGAAGCTGATACAACGTACGGTAAATTAGGTGTAAAAGTATGGATCTACCGTGGAGAAGTCCTTCCTACAAAAAAGAAAGCTTCTGAGGAAGGAGGAAAATAATATGTTAATGCCTAAACGCGTAAAATATCGTAGAGAGCATCGTGGTAAAATGCGTGGTCGTGCAAAAGGTGGCGCTGAAGTACATTTTGGTGAGTTTGGTTTACAATCTCAAGAAGCATCTTGGATTACAAACCGTCAAATCGAAGCAGCTCGTCGTGCAATGACTCGTTATATGAAACGTGGCGGTCAAGTTTGGATTAAAATTTTCCCTTCTAAACCTTACACTGCTAAGCCTCTAGAAGTACGTATGGGTTCCGGTAAAGGGGCTCCTGAAGGTTGGGTAGCGGTTGTAAAACCTGGAAAGGTTATGTTTGAAATCGCGGGTGTATCTGAAGAAGTAGCACGCGAAGCATTACGTCTTGCAGCTCACAAATTACCAGTGAAATGTAAATTCGTAAAACGTGAAGAAAATGGTGGTGAATCTAATGAAAACTAATGATATTCGTGAGTTAACCACTGCTGAAATCGAAACAAAAGTTAAAGCTTTAAAGGAAGAGTTGTTTAATCTTCGCTTCCAACTTGCTACAGGACAATTAGAGAATCCAACACGCATCCGTGAAGTGCGTAAAGCGATTGCTCGTATGAAAACTGTAGTTCGTGAAAGAGAGATCGGAATTAATCGATAAATTGAGGGGAGGTTTGCAAAGTGAGCGAACGTAACCAACGCAAAGTTTATACTGGTCGTGTTGTTTCTGACAAAATGGACAAAACGATTACAGTTTTAGTTGAAACTTACAAAACTCATTCCTTGTACGGAAAACGCGTTAAGTATTCTAAGAAGTACAAAGCGCATGATGAGCAAAACCAAGCAAAAGTTGGCGATATCGTAAAAATCATGGAAACTCGCCCGCTTTCTGCTACTAAGCGTTTCCGTTTAGTTGAAATCGTTGAAGAAGCGGTTATTATCTAAATAGACGAATCGGAATTTTAAGTCCGAAGGGAGGTTTCATAACATGATCCAACAAGAATCTCGTTTGAGAGTAGCTGACAACTCTGGCGCACGTGAACTTTTAACAATCAAAGTATTAGGTGGCTCTGGTCGCAAATACGCAAACATCGGTGATATTATCGTTGCTACGGTAAAACAAGCAACACCAGGTGGCGTTGTTAAAAAAGGTGACGTTGTTAAAGCAGTAGTAGTACGTACGAAGAGCGGTGCTCGTCGTCCAGACGGTTCTTACATCAAATTTGATGAAAACGCAGCGGTTATCATTAAAGACGATAAGAGCCCACGTGGTACTCGTATCTTCGGACCAGTAGCTCGTGAATTACGTGATAACAACTTCATGAAGATCGTTTCTTTAGCTCCAGAAGTTCTATAATTTAAGGTATTGCCTTGCTAAGGAGGTGCAGAAGTAAGATGCATGTAAAAAAAGGTGATAAAGTACAGGTAATCAGTGGTAAAGACAAAGGGAAACAAGGTGTTATCCTTGCAGCTTTTCCGAAAGAAAGCCGTGTTATCGTTGAGGGTGTTAACATCGTTAAAAAGCACTCTAAGCCATCACAATTAAATCCACAAGGTGGAATTATCACGAAAGAAGCAGCTATCCACGTATCTAATGTTATGCCATTAGATCCTAAAACAGGTGTACCTACTCGTGTAGGTTACAAAGTGGAAGATGGTAAAAAAGTTCGTGTTGCAAAAAAATCTGGTGAATCATTAGATAAATAAGTTCAATATGAAAGGAGGTCCCTTCATTGAATCGCCTTAAAGAGAAATTCCAAAAAGAAATTACTCCTGCTCTTATGAGCAAGTTTAACTATAAATCTGTTATGGAAGTACCGAAAATCGAAAAGATCGTAATCAACACTGGTGTTGGTGACGCGGTATCCAATTCTAAAGCATTAGACAGTGCTGTAGAAGAATTAACTCAAATCGCAGGTCAAAAGCCTGTTGTAACTCGCGCTAAAAAATCTATCGCAGGTTTCCGTCTTCGTGAGGGTATGCCTATCGGTGCAAAGGTTACTTTACGCGGCGAGCAAATGTATGAGTTCTTCGACAAATTAGTATCAGTTTCTTTACCACGTGTACGTGATTTCCGTGGTGTTTCTAAGAAATCTTTCGATGGTCGTGGTAACTACACATTAGGTGTTAAAGAGCAATTAATTTTCCCTGAGATTGATTATGATAAAGTGAGCAAAGTTCGTGGTATGGACATCGTAATCGTTACTACAGCGAAAACTGATGAAGAAGCTCGTGAACTTTTAACACAATTCGGTATGCCATTCCAAAAATAATGGAAGCCAACGCTAAGTAGAGGAGGCGAAAACGTGGCTAAAAAATCTATGATTGCGAAACAAAAGCGTACTCCTAAGTTTAAAGTACAAGACTATACACGTTGCGAGCGCTGCGGTCGTCCGCATTCTGTATACCGCAAATTTAAACTTTGCCGTATTTGTTTCCGTGAACTTGCATATAAAGGTCAAATTCCTGGTGTTAAAAAAGCTAGTTGGTAATCCCCACAAATGGGAAGGAGGTAAAACATATGGTGATGACAGATCCAATTGCAGATATGCTTACTCGCATCCGTAATGCGAACATGGTACGTCATGAGAAATTAGAAGTTCCTGCTTCTAAAATCAAAAAAGAAATCGCTGAAATCTTAAAACGTGAAGGTTTCATTCGTGATGTGGAATACATCGAGGATAACAAACAAGGTATCCTTCGCATTTTCCTAAAATACGGTGTAAACAACGAACGTGTAATCACTGGATTAAAGCGTATTAGTAAGCCTGGCTTACGCGTTTATGCAAAAGCTGACGAAGTACCACGTGTACTTAACGGATTAGGTATTGCACTTGTTTCTACATCTAAGGGCGTAATGACTGACAAAGAAGCTCGTCAATTACAAACTGGTGGAGAAGTAGTAGCATACGTTTGGTAATATATATTTAAAACGAACGGAGGTGTGACCACATGTCTCGTATTGGTAAAAAGATTCTTGAAATCCCTGCAGGTGTTACAGTTACAGTAGCAGAAAATAATACAGTAACTGTAAAAGGCCCTAAAGGTGAATTAACTCGTACTTTCAATGCTGATATGGTTATCAAAATTGAAGAAAATATCTTAACAGTAGAACGTCCTACTGAACAGAAAGAACACCGTGCATTACACGGAACAACTCGTGCTCTTCTAGGAAACATGGTTGAAGGTGTAACTACAGGTTTCGCTCGCGGACTTGAATTAATCGGTGTTGGTTACCGTGCACAAAAACAAGGTGACAAACTTGTATTAAACGTAGGTTACTCTCACCCAGTTGAGATGACTCCAGAAGCTGGTCTTGAAGTTGAAGTTCCTGCTCCTACAAAGATCGTAATTAAAGGTATCGACAAGCAACGTGTTGGCGAATTCGCTGCTAACATTCGCGCTGTACGTGCTCCAGAGCCATATAAAGGCAAAGGTATTCGTTACGAAGGCGAAGTTGTACGTCGTAAAGAAGGTAAAACTGCTAAGTAAACCCGTTAGGTGAAAGAAAGGAGTGACAAGAATGATCACTAAACCTGATAAAAATGCGGTTCGTAAGAAAAGACATGCGCGTGTACGTGCAAAACTTACTGGTACAGCTGAACGTCCACGTTTAAACGTGTTCCGTTCTAATCAACACATTTACGCTCAAGTAATTGATGATGTAAACGGTGTAACATTAGTAAGTGCGTCTACTCTTGATAAAGAACTTACTCTTAACGGTACAAGCAACATCGAGGCTGCTACTAAAGTTGGCGAAATCGTTGCTAAACGTGCTGTAGAGAAAGGCGTTAAAGAAGTAGTATTTGATCGCGGCGGTTACTTATACCATGGTCGTGTTAAAGCTTTAGCTGAAGCTGCTCGTGAGGCTGGCTTACAATTTTAATGGTCAAAGGAGGGAAAATAGATGCGTCGCATTGACCCAAGTAAATTTGAACTTGAAGAACGTGTAGTTACGATAAACCGTGTTGCGAAGGTTGTTAAGGGTGGTCGTCGTTTCCGCTTCGCTGCACTGGTTGTAGTTGGTGATAAAAACGGTCATGTTGGATTCGGTACTGGTAAAGCGCAAGAGGTGCCAGATGCAATCCGCAAGGCTATCGAAGATGCTAAGAAAAACTTAATCGAAGTACCATTAGTTGGTACAACAATTCCACACTTAATTATCGGTAACTTTGGAGCAGGGGAAGTATTATTAAAACCTGCTGCAGAAGGTACTGGAGTTATTGCTGGTGGTCCAGTTCGTGCGGTTCTTGAATTAGCTGGTGTACAAGATATTCTTTCTAAATCTCTTGGTTCTAACACACCAATTAACATGATCCGTGCTACTGTGAACGGATTAAAAGATCTTAAGCGTGCTGAAGATGTAGCAAAATTACGCGGTAAATCTGTAGAAGAGCTACTAGGTTAAGAAGGAGGGAAAACATAATGGCGAAAAAGTTAGAAATTACCCTCACTCGTAGTGTAATTGGTCGTCCGCAAGATCAACGTGCGACTGTAGAAGCTTTAGGTCTTAAAAAGTTGAATTCAACTGTAGTTAAGGAAGAAACTCCTGCTATTCGCGGTATGATCAACAAAGTTTCTCACCTTATAACTGTAAAAGAAGCTTAATGATAACTCATCAATATAAGGAGGTGCCTGGGAATGAAACTTCATGAATTACAACCTGCAGAAGGTTCTCGTAAAGTTCGTAATCGTGTAGGTCGTGGTATCGGTTCTGGTAACGGTAAAACTGCTGGAAAAGGTCATAAAGGACAAAACGCACGTTCTGGTGGCGGTGTTCGTCTTGGTTTTGAAGGCGGTCAAACTCCATTATTCCGTCGTTTACCAAAACGCGGCTTCACAAACATCAACCGTAAAGAGTTTGCTATCGTTAACTTAACAACATTAAATCGTTTTGAAGACGGTACAGAAGTAACACCTGAATTATTGCTTGAGACTGGCGTTATCAGCAAATTAAACGACGGTGTTAAAATTCTTGCAAACGGCGCTGTAGAGAAAAAGCTTACTGTTAAAGCTCACAAGTTCTCTTCAAGTGCAAAAGAAGCTATTGAAGCAGCTGGCGGAACAGTTGAGGTGATCTAATGTTTCGCACAATCTCCAACTTTATGCGCGTTGCTGAGATAAGAAATAAAATATTATTCACTTTAGCGATGTTAATCGTGTTTCGACTTGGCACGTTCATCCCAGTGCCTCATACAAATGCAGATGTACTGAGAGCGCAAGACCAGTTGAATGTATTGGGCATTCTGAATACATTTGGCGGCGGAGCCTTAAAAAACTTTTCCATCTTCGCGATGGGAATCATGCCGTACATTACAGCATCCATCATCGTGCAATTATTGCAGATGGATGTTGTTCCTAAATTTACGGAGTGGTCAAAACAAGGTGAAATGGGTCGTCGTAAACTAGCTCAGTTTACCCGCTACTTTACAATTGTTCTTGCTTTTATTCAAGCAATCGGTATGTCAATCGGTTTTAATGGTATGGCAGGTGGGCAATTAATTTTGGATCCTAGCTGGTCAACTTATTTATATATTGCTACGGTACTAACTGCCGGAACTGCATTTTTAATGTGGTTAGGTGAGTTAATTACAGCAAAGGGAGTAGGAAACGGTATTTCTATTATCATCTTTGCAGGTATTACCGCAGCTATCCCAAATACTATAAATCAAGTGTATGCACAGCAGTTCCAAGATGCCGGAGATCAATTGTTCATTCGTATCGTAAAAGTCGGTTTAATTTTGTTAGCTGTGTTAGCAGTTATTGTTGGTGTTATTTACATTCAACAAGCTGTTAGAAAAATCCCGATTCAATATGCGAAGCGCGTAACTGGAAACGGTGGTTATACTGGAGCACAAAACACTCATTTACCACTTAAGGTAAATAGTGCTGGTGTTATTCCAGTAATTTTTGCTGTTTCATTCTTGATTACGCCTCCGACTATTGCACAGTTTTTCCCGAAACATGAAATATCGCAGTGGATTATTAAAAACTTTAACTACTCTCATCCAGTGGGTATGATCGTATATGTTGCACTAATTATTGCCTTTGCATATTTCTATGCATTTGTTCAAGTAAATCCTGAACAGATGGCTGAAAACTTAAATAAACAAGGTGGATATGTTCCTGGTATTCGTCCGGGTAAGAATACAGAACAGTATCTAACAAAGATCTTGTATCGTTTGACCTTTGTAGGTGCAATTTTCTTAGCAGCGATTGCAATCCTGCCTGTTTTATTTATTAAAATTGCAAACTTGCCACAATCTGCACAGATAGGTGGAACAAGTTTACTAATTGTTGTCGGCGTTGCTTTAGAAACAATGAAGCAGCTCGAAAGTCAATTAGTAAAACGCCATTACAAAGGGTTTATCAAACAGTGAGTAAGCGGGGAGATTCATCTTCCCTATATGCTCATTCATGAGGGGGAATACAGATGAACTTAATTTTAATGGGGCTTCCAGGTGCTGGTAAAGGTACACAAGCCGAAAAGATTGTTGCCAAGTATAACATCCCTCACATTTCAACAGGAGATATGTTTCGTGCTGCTATGAAAGATGAAACTGAACTTGGTTTACAAGCTAAGTCCTTTATTGATAAAGGAGCACTTGTACCAGATGAAGTTACAATCGGAATCGTGCGTGAGCGTTTAAGTCAAGAAGACTGTGTAAAAGGCTTCTTATTAGATGGTTTTCCACGAACAGTTGCACAGGCTTCAGCTCTTGAAGAAATCATGAAAGATCTTGGCAAAAAGATCAACTATGTTTTAAACATTAATGTGGATTCAGGATTACTGTTAAAACGTTTAACAGGCCGTCGCATTTGTAAAGAGTGCGGTGCGACTTACCACTTAGAATTCAATCCGCCAGCAAAAGAGGGCGTGTGCGATAAATGTGGTGGCGAGTTATATCAGCGTTCTGATGACAACGAAGAAACTGTAGCAAATCGTTTAGAAGTGAATATTAAGCAAACAAAGCCGTTGCTTGATTTCTACGAAGAGCTTGGTTACTTAGAAAGCATTAATGGTGAGCAAGATATCGATAAAGTATTTGCTGATGTCGATCTTCTCATCGGAGGCTTAGCGTAATGATTATTTGCAAAACTCCTCGCGAAATCGAGATTATGCGAGAAGCTGGCAAAATTGTTGCTTTAACTCATCAAGAGTTAAAAAAGCATATTGCCCCAGGAATTACAACGAAAGAGCTCGATCAAATAGCGGAAAAAACGATTCTAAAATATGGCGCTGTGCCATCTTTTAAAGGATATAACGGATTTCCGGGAAGCATTTGTGCTTCGGTAAACGAAGAGCTTGTACACGGGATTCCAGGAAAGCGCAAGCTCCAAGAAGGCGATATTATTAGTATCGATATTGGCGCGAAATATAATGGATACCATGGAGATTCTGCATGGACGTATCCAGTAGGAAACATTTCCGAATCTGTTCAAAAGCTACTTGATGTCACAGAAAAATCGTTGTATCTTGGTCTAGAACACGCAAAACCGGGCGAGCGATTATCTAATATTTCACATGCGATTCAAACGTATGTTGAAGATAGTGGATTCTCGATCGTTAGGGAGTATGTCGGTCACGGAATCGGGCAAGACTTACATGAAGACCCACAAATCCCGCACTATGGTCCACCAAATCAAGGACCTAGATTAAAACCGGGAATGGTCATTTGTGTTGAGCCGATGGTGAACCAAGGAAGACGATATGTAAAAACACTATCTGATGACTGGACAGTGGTAACGGTAGATGGTAAATGGTGTGCACATTTTGAGCACACGATTGCTCTTACAGAAGCAGGATACGAAATCCTTACCACTTTATAGGTAGCTGGCTCTCCGGAATTTCAGAACAGTGTAGAATGTTACTGATTTGAAGAAGGGAGAACATTGAATGGCTAAAGATGATGTAATTGAAGTCGAAGGTACCGTTATTGAAACGTTGCCAAATGCTATGTTCAAAGTAGAATTAGAGAATGGGCATGTTGTATTGGCTCACGTTTCTGGTAAAATCCGTATGAACTTCATTCGTATTTTACCAGGAGATAAAGTTACGGTAGAATTATCTCCGTACGATTTAAATCGTGGTCGTATCACGTACCGCTTTAAATAATATAGCACTCCGTAATCTTTAAGGAGGTTCGAGACATGAAAGTAAGACCGTCAGTTAAGCCGATCTGCGAAAAATGTAAAGTTATTCGTAGACGTGGAAAAGTAATGGTTATTTGTGAAAACCCTAAACATAAACAAAAACAAGGTTAATCAGAAGGAGGTGCATTCGGAATGGCACGTATCGCAGGTGTAGATATTCCTCGTGACAAACGCGTTGTTATTTCTTTAACTTACGTATTCGGCATTGGTCGCACAACTGCTGAAAAAATTCTTGCTGAAGCTGGTGTTTCTGAAGAAACACGAGTTCGCGATTTAACAGAAGACGAATTAGGACGTATCCGTGATATCGTCGATCGTATCAAAGTTGAAGGAGACCTTCGTCGTGAAGTATCCCTTAACATTAAACGTCTAATGGAGATCGGTTCTTACCGTGGTCTTCGTCACCGTCGTGGTTTACCAGTTCGTGGTCAAAACTCTAAAAACAATGCTCGTACACGTAAAGGTCCACGTCGTACAGTAGCAAATAAAAAGAAATAATAAGTAAAGGAGGTTGAACTAACAATGGCACGTAAAACAAACACTCGTAAAAAACGTGTGAAAAAGAATATTGAAGCTGGTGTAGCTCATATTCGTTCTACTTTCAACAACACAATCGTAACACTTACAGATACTCATGGTAACGCGCTTTCTTGGTCTAGTGCTGGTGCGCTTGGTTTCCGTGGATCTCGTAAATCTACTCCATTCGCTGCACAAATGGCTGCTGAAACTGCTGCTAAAGTTGCAATGGAGCACGGTTTAAAAACTTTAGAGGTTACTGTAAAAGGCCCTGGTGCTGGTCGTGAAGCTGCAATTCGTGCGCTTCAAGCTGCAGGTCTAGAAGTAACAGCAATCAGAGATGTTACTCCAGTTCCTCATAATGGATGCCGTCCGCCAAAACGTCGTCGTGTTTAATTTTTCTGTATAGAATTTTCCCTTTTGTCTATAATGGATATGATGCATTACCGAGAAATTTCGTACAGAAACATCGCTTGTTGTGCACAATCGGGAACTGCCTAAGGGGGGACTTTCGGTTAGACAAAGGTTTTTCCTTTGTTTAGCCGAGGTTTCGACGTTTTGAAGGAGGGTTTAGTTAATGATTGAAATTGAAAAACCGAAAATCGAAACGGTTGAGCTTAACGAAGATGCTAAGTATGGTAAATTCGTTATTGAACCGCTTGAGCGTGGATATGGTACTACTTTGGGTAACTCCTTACGTCGTATCCTTTTATCCTCACTCCCTGGTGCCGCTGTTACTGCCATCCAAATCGATGGCGTATTACACGAATTTTCGACAGTTGAGGGTGTAGTAGAAGATGTTACAACAATCATCTTAAACTTGAAAAAGTTAGCTCTCAAAATCTACTCTGAAGAAGAGAAGACACTCGAAATCGATGTACAGGGCGAAGGTGTTGTCACAGCTGCTGATATTACTCACGATAGTGATGTTGAAATCTTAAATCCAGATTTATACATTGCAACGTTAGCAAAGGATGCGCATTTCCGCGTGCGTTTAACTGCAAAGCGTGGCCGTGGGTATACGCCGGCTGATGCAAATAAGAGCGAGGATCAACCAATAGGTGTAATTCCTATTGATTCTATTTATACTCCAGTATCACGTGTGACTTACCAAGTGGAAAAGACACGTGTTGGACAAGTGGCAAATTATGATAAGCTTACGCTTGATGTATGGACGGATGGAAGCATCGGGCCAAAAGAAGCTATCTCTTTAGGTGCCAAAATCTTAACAGAGCATTTAAACATCTTTGTTGGTTTAACTGACGAAGCACAAAATGCTGAGATTATGGTCGAAAAGGAAGAAGACCAAAAAGAAAAAGTTCTAGAAATGACAATTGAAGAACTTGATCTTTCTGTTCGTTCTTATAATTGCCTAAAGCGTGCAGGTATTAACACTGTACAAGAGCTTGCGAATAAAACTGAAGAAGATATGATGAAAGTTCGTAACTTAGGACGTAAATCTTTAGAAGAAGTTAAGCATAAGCTAGAAGAACTAGGTTTAGGCTTACGTAAAGATGACTGAGATTTAAATTCATCAACGAAGGAGGGAACTACGAATGGCATACAGAAAATTAGGCCGTACAAGTGCGCAACGTAAAGCTATGTTACGTGACTTAGCTACTGATTTAATTATCAACGAGCGCATTCAAACGACAGAAACTCGTGCAAAAGAACTTCGTTCTGTAGTGGAAAAAATGATCACTTTAGGTAAACGCGGAGATCTTCATGCTCGTCGTCAAGCTGCTTCTTACATTCGTAATGAAGTTGCTAATGCTGAGACTGGTCAAGATGCATTACAAAAATTATTCGCTGATGTAGCTCCACGCTATGCTGAGCGTCAAGGCGGATACACTCGTATTGCAAAAATTGGTCCACGTCGCGGTGACGCTGCACCAATGGTAATTATCGAGTTAGTATAATGACAAGCAAAAGGGCAGGACAGTACTTTTTAAGTAACTGGTCATGGCCCTTTTTTTTTAAGTATAGAAGAAAACGTTTATTTGGCTGAATAATGGAAGAGGGTGTCCACAAGTGAAAAAAGAGAAGCTTCGTGCTGAGAACATATCATTTCAATATCCTCAAGCTGCTTCTTACGCCCTGCGTGACGTTTCGTTCTCCTTATATGAAGGAGAGTGGGTATCTATTATTGGGCAAAATGGGTCAGGGAAATCAACGCTTGCAAAGTTATTAAATGGCTTGTTTTTACCATCAGCAGGAACAATTACTGTAAATGGAACACTCGTTTTATCAGAAGAAACTGTATGGGATATTCGAAAACAGATTGGAATGGTTTTTCAAAATCCAGATAATCAATTTGTCGGAACAACTGTACAGGATGATGTTGTCTTTGGGCTTGAGAATGCCGGGATGCCTAGAGAGCTAATGGTAGAACGGATGAAACACGCTTTGGAGCTCGTTCGAATGGAAGAATTCCAAAATGAAGAACCTCACTACTTATCGGGTGGACAAAAACAGCGCGTTGCAATTGCAGGTATATTAGCACTCCAACCGTCTATTTTAGTATTAGATGAGGCGACATCTATGCTTGACCCTCAAGGCCGTAAAGAAGTGATAGAAACGGTAAGAGACCTTGTTCGTACGAAGGGAATTACAGTTCTTTCGATTACTCACGACTTAGAAGAAGCAGCGCAGTCAGATCGTATTATTATTTTAAATCGTGGAGAATTACTAGGAGAGGGAACACCTGAACATATTTTTCAATCACCGAAAATGCTGCAAGAAATCGGTTTAGACGTACCATTTTCAGTGAAAATGGCAGAATTATTGAAAAGCAATAAAATTCCTTTACAATCTATGCATCTTACAATGGAAAGTTTGGTGAGCGAACTTTGGAGATTACATTCCAAAAAGTAGAGCATCGTTATCAATATAAAACCCCATTTGAAAAACGAGCCCTTTACGATATAGATATTTCGCTTCCTAGTGGTGGTTATTATGCGATTATCGGTCATACGGGATCGGGTAAGTCAACGATGATTCAACATTTAAATGGCTTATTACAACCAACGAGTGGTACGGTTCAAATTGGGGAATATAGAATTTCTTCTCAAAAAAAAGCGAAGAAATTAAAGCCTCTTCGAAAAAAAGTAGGGGTTGTTTTTCAATTTCCAGAGCATCAATTATTTGAAGAAACAGTAGAAAAGGATATTTGCTTCGGGCCTTTAAATTTTGGTGTATCTGAAGAAGCAGCAAAACAAAAGGCAAAAGATTCCATTCTGTTAGTTGGGCTATCAGAGGAGCTATTAGAACGATCTCCGTTTGAATTAAGCGGTGGACAAATGAGACGTGTTGCTATAGCGGGTGTACTCGCGATGGAGCCTGAAGTATTAGTATTAGATGAACCAACAGCAGGACTTGATCCTAAGGGCCAAAATGAGCTTATGGAGATGTTTTATCAGCTTCACAAGCAAAAAAATCTTACGGTGATTCTTGTGACACATAATATGGAGGATGCTGCAAAATATGCAGACAACATTGTTGTGATGCATAAAGGAACGGTCCTTTTGCAAGGAACATCAGAGGAAGTCTTTACGCATGCAGATGAGCTTGAACAAATTGGTGTCTCTCTTCCGATGTCGCTAAAGTATAAGCGAGAAATTGAAGAGAGATTAGGCATTTCTATACCAAAAGCCACCTTGTCTTTAGAAGATTTAGCAGATGAAGTCATACAACTGTTTAGAAAAGGTGGGGATTCATCATGCAGCAGTTAATTATTGGGAGATATATTCCGGGAGAATCTGCTATTCATAGATTGGATCCTCGTACAAAACTGTTAATGGTCTTTTTATATGTATTTGTTGTATTTTTAGCAAATAATGCAATTTCATACGGCTTGCTATTTTTGTATGCACTCATTGCTTTGTTTTTTGCAAAAGTGCCGATTCGTTATATTCTTTCTGGGCTAAAACCTATTTTATGGATTTTTTTGTTTACGTTCTTTCTGCACATTTTTACAACAAAAGAAGGTGCTGTACTCGTTCAATTTGGATGGTTTTCGATATATGAGAAAGGGCTAGAGCAGGGAATTTATATTTCTATTCGCTTTTTGGTCATTATTTTAATGACGACTTTATTAACATTAACGACAACACCAATTGAAATTACAGATGGCATGGAGACATTGTTGCATCCTTTAAAACGGATAAAAGTTCCTGTTCACGAAATCGCACTTATGATGTCTATATCCTTACGCTTTATTCCAACTTTAATGGATGAAACTAGTAAAATTATGAAAGCACAAGCTTCTCGAGGTATAGACTTTGCAGGTGGTCCAATGAAAGACAGGCTGAAAGCGATTATCTCGTTACTTGTACCACTATTTATTAGTGCGTTTAAACGTGCAGAAGACTTAGCAATTGCGATGGAAGCACGAGGTTATCAAAGTAACGGATACCGTACGAAATTCCGGCAGTTAGAATGGAAGTGGATCGATACATTAACGCTTTTAAGCCTATTTGGTTTAACGTGTATTTTAATTTTAGTTCGATCGTAATGGAGAGTATGAGTATGAAAAGAATAAAGTGCACAGTTTCGTATGATGGAATTAACTTTTGTGGATATCAAATTCAACCGAATCAACGTACTGTTCAACAAGAAGTAGAGAAAGCACTGCAAAAGGTGCATAAAGGGGAAGCTGTTCGTGTACAAGCGTCAGGAAGAACAGATTCCAACGTTCATGCCAAAGGCCAGGTGATTCATTTTGATACACCGCTATCACTAACAGGAGAGCAGTGGATGGCGGCTTTAAATACAATGCTGCCAGATGATATTGTGGTGGAGAAGGCTGAGCAAAAAACGTTAGACTTTCATGCAAGGTATGGCGTTGTAAAAAAGGAATATCGTTATCGTGTACTATTATCCAAAAAAGCTGATGTATTCCGTAGAAATTACGTATATCAGTATCCATATGCGCTAAATATAGAATCGATCCGAAAAGCAATTCCTTATTTTATTGGAACACATGATTTTACTTCATTTTGTTCGACAAAAACTGACAAAAAAGATAAAGTGCGAACAATTTATGAAATAGATTTAATAGAACAGGGCGATGAGTTAGTCTTTCGCTTTGTTGGAAATGGTTTTTTATATAACATGGTTCGAATTATTGTCGGTACGCTGCTTAGCGTCGGTCAAGGAAAAATTGCTCCTGAAAGCATTTCAGACATTTTACAAAAACAAGACCGCCGTTTTGCTGGGAAGATGGTACCGGGGCAAGGCCTTTATTTATGGGAGGTAAACTATAACAACTAATCCTGGTGTAACATTCGCTTGACATTAGAAACTCAAAAGTATATCATAACATATGGTATTGTTTCTAAAACCACGATTAGCCCCGGAAGGAAATCGTGTTTAAGATAAACAATAGATTTTTTCTATGGAAAAGATAACGAGGAGGGAAACAAATGCGTACGACTTTTATGGCAAAAGCTAACGAAGTTGAACGTAAATGGTATGTGGTTGACGCTGAAGGTCAAACTTTAGGTCGCCTTGCTAGTGAAGTAGCATCCATTTTACGTGGTAAAAACAAACCAACATTTACACCACACGTTGACACGGGTGATCATGTAATTATTATTAACGCTGAGAAAATTCACTTAACAGGTAATAAATTAAACGATAAAATTTACTACCGTCACACTAACCACCCAGGTGGACTTAAGCAAAGAACAGCTCTAGAAATGCGTACAAACTACCCTGTACAAATGTTAGAGCTTGCTATTAAAGGCATGCTTCCAAAAGGACGTTTAGGACGTCAAATGTCTAAAAAGTTAAATGTGTATGCTGGAGCTGAGCATCCACATCAAGCACAAAAACCAGAAGTTTACGAACTTCGCGGATAATTAATTAAAGGAGGGCTTACTTTGGCACAGGTACAATACAATGGTACTGGACGTCGTAAGAGTTCAGTAGCACGCGTACGCCTAGTTCCAGGCGAAGGACGCGTTATCATTAACGGTCGTGATTTTGAAAATTATATCCCATTTGCTGCATTACGTGAAGTAGTGAAACAACCTCTAGTTGCAACAGAAACTTTAGGTAACTACGATGTACTTGTAAACGTACATGGCGGTGGATACACTGGTCAAGCTGGTGCTATCCGTCACGGTATTTCTCGCGCTTTATTAAAAGCTGATCCAGAATACCGTTTAACATTAAAACGTGCAGGTCTATTAACTCGTGACGCACGTATGAAAGAGCGTAAAAAATACGGTCTTAAAGGTGCTCGTCGTGCACCTCAGTTCTCAAAACGTTAATTTTTGCGAACTTCAAACCTCAGCCTTTTGGCTGGGGTTTTTTTATATTTTTAAACAAATTGCTTTTGGGTAGTGAGAGTTTTCCATTAGTGGAGAACCTGGCTGATGGAAAACTCTCATTTTACCACCCCCTTCTTTGGAATATTTTAGTGCTACCTTCTTGTGTATGCTTCCTACTGAGAAGTTTAGACTAATACGTACATAGGGAGGTTTTAAGTACTATGAATGTTATTGTGAGTCTGAAGGAAAAACAAAGAGAAAAGCAACTGAAGTATGAACGTAAAATATTGCGTGAATTATCATTGCAAACACTCAGAGAAAATATTCGTGATTGCTTTTGTATGGATACATTTCATCGTCATTATGAAGATTATTGTATAGAACTGGGCATTGAGTCTTATTTATTAGGAGCCAGGTATAGTAAGTTTGGGTATTATGGAGAATCACTTTTAGATGTAAAAAACAGATCATCTCATGAAGAAATTCAATTAACAGAAATGCTGTTTCATTTTTTGACAAGTGTTCTTTTAAGCGTTTTAGAAGAAAACGAAGATGATCAGTTGTATCAATCGTGTCAGCATTTTATTAGTGCTTGGTGGCAACAAGGATATGAGAAGGGTGAGAAAAGATATCGCATGAAGCTGCATTAAGAAAATCATAAACTTTCCTCTTGTCCCATATAAGTAAGTAGAGGGACTAGCTAGAGGGGGAAAGGTATGAAAAGAATTCGGATTATTTCTTTTATGTTAGCAGCGGTGGTACTCTTTTTTTTAGTAAAGCAGGAGTTTCAAATCACAAAATCATGGAGAGCATGGAATTTGCCTTTGTCTGGAAAAATTATTGTATTGGATGCTGGTCATGGTGGCCCAGATGGAGGTGCGGTTGGCGGGGAAGATATTATTGAAAAAGATATTACACTGGAAATTACAAAAAAGGTACGAGACTATTTGCAGGAACAAGGAGCACTCGTTATTTTAACGCGCAACGGAGATTATGATTTGGCTGACAAAAGCACGAAGGGATATAGCCGCCGTAAAGCAGAGGATTTAAAAAAACGCGTAGATATCGTTAATAAGTCCGATGTTGATTTTTTTGTTAGTGTGCATTTGAATGCTCTCCCAAGTGGTAGTTCAAAAGGAGCACAAACGTTTTATTATCGTTCTTTAGTGGAAAACGAGCGAGCGGCAAAATTTATTCAGGCTGAATTGCGAACAAGTCTTGAGAATACGAACCGTTCAGCGAAAACAATTTCTCATGTTTATTTATTGAAGTATGCAAAAACACCTGGTGCATTAGTTGAAGCTGGTTTTTTATCAAATGTAAACGAAAGATATTTATTGAATTCAGAGAAATATCAGCAAAAGGTTGCTGCGGCTATATATCGCGGAGTCTTGCGGTATTTTACTGAAAAAGGAAACCCTCCTGATTAAGGAGGGTTTTCTTTGTAACGGAGTTTTCCGAAAATATGCTATACTTACAATGAAAACGTATTTATTTCGTTTTAACGGCAATTACATGCTCGTAAGAACGTAATTTCAATTATCTTCATAACAGGGGGCGGGACAGATTATGGTAACGAAAGAACAAGTAATGGGAGCACTTGAAGGGATTGTAGATCCGTTTCTAAATAAAACATTAAAAGAAACAAATGCTATTAAAGAAGTTACAGTAAAACCAGAAAAAGAACATGTTAGCATTAAAGTTGCAATTGTGAAAACAGGAACAGCGGAGCAAATGCAACTGCAAGGAGCAATTGTAAAATTAGTGAAAGAGCTAGGAGCAGCGACAGTAGGATTGCGCTTTACAGAATTTACTGAAGAGGAGCGATTACAATTTGCTCCGCAAGAAGAGCAGAGTGAATCTTTATTATCACCACATTCTAAAACCACTTTCTTAGCAGTAGCGAGTGGAAAAGGCGGTGTTGGTAAATCAACGGTTTCTGTAAACTTGGCGATTTCTCTTGCCCGTTTAGGGAAAAAGGTCGGGATTGTAGATGCTGATATATACGGATTTAGTGTGCCGGATATGATGGGAATTGAAAAACGTCCTATTGTACGAGGTGATAAAATCATTCCAGTAGAGCGTTTTGGTGTAAAAGTTATTTCTATGGGATTTTTCGTGGAAGACAATGCACCTGTTATTTGGAGAGGCCCTATGCTTGGGAAAATGTTAAATCATTTCTTCACAGAAGTAGAGTGGGGGGATTTAGATTACTTAGTGTTAGACTTACCTCCAGGTACAGGTGACGTAGCATTAGATGTGCATTCAATGCTTCCGTCGTGTAAAGAAGTTATTGTAACAACGCCGCATCCAACAGCAGCCTTTGTAGCAGCTAGAGCTGGTGCAATGGCACTTCGTACAGAGCATGAGATTATTGGCGTTGTGGAAAATATGTCTTATTTCGAAAGTAAAGTAACTGGTGAAAAAGAATATGTATTTGGTAAAGGCGGAGGGGAAAAATTAGCAACAGAGCTGCAAACAGAAGTACTTGGCAACATTCCGCTTCAGCAGCCGGATTGGAATACAGAAGAATTTGCTCCATCTGTATACGATGAAGATCATAAAATTGGAGTAATCTATAAACAAATTGCTCAGCAAGTAATTGAGAGAGCTGCAATTAAACAAAAATAACCCTCAGTATGAGGGTTATTTTTGTTCTTTTTTGCCTTCTTCTGATCCGCCTTCTTTTTTCTGTTCACCACCACTTTTCTGCGCCTTTTCAACACCTTTACTAATAATATCGATCATTTTCGCTTGAAATAATGGACTTTCGGCAGTTTCAGTTAAGACTTGCTGTAAATATTGACGGTACTCTTTGCTTTTCATTGTTTGCATCATGATTTTTCCTACTTCTGGATTTTTCATGATTTCTATAACACCAGCTTGATAATCGGGATCTTTTAATAAAGTTTTCATTAAATTTGTTTGCTCTTTCTCAATGCTTTTGGCAAATTTAGTGGAAAACTCAGGGTCTTTAAATGCTTTTTCCCAAAATTTCTGCCCTTTGTCTGATATCATAGTATCTTCAATGGTCTTTTTTACTACAGATTCATCTAAAATAAGAGCTTGTTTCATTTTTTCATCGGTTAGTACATCTTGAATCGCTTTTTTCCCTTGATCCGTTTTTAAAATATCAATAATCATTTTTTTTGTTTGATCATAATCCAATTGGGATTTCGCTTCTTTTTCCTGTGCGCATGCAACAATTCCGATAAAAAGGATGAAAGAGACCGAAATGAGTAGAATCCGTTTCATCAGCCGGGGCTCCTTTCACGTGTTTCTCTTTTTTAATATAAATCTCTTAGAAGAATTTATGCATATTGATGGCTAGCTTTTTAAAATTGACATTGTTACAATTTAATTAGAAATATATATAATGGGGGATATGTCTGTGAATAGCCGAAATTGGGTACGACTTTTTTTGACGACTTTATTTCTTGGGGGAAGCAGTACAATCTTTATCGGTTTTATTTTAGAGTGGGACAAGTATAATAAATTTTTTCAAAATTTCGACGGAAAGGAAATCTTAATAATTTCTTTTTGGTTGCTTGGAGTCGGTTTTATTTTTAGTGTGATTAGTCAGATGGGATTCTTTGCATACTTAACAATTCATCGATTTGGGCTGGGAATGTTTCGCTCTCCCTCTCTTTGGAATGCAATGCAAATCTTTTTAATTGCGTTTGTCTTATTTGATTTTGTATATTTGCGCTCTGTACTAATTGCAAATGGGAATGCATCACTAGGTACGAATATTTTGGTTGCCGGGGCTCTCTTTGCGTTTGGAGCAATTGTTGCATATATAAAAAGTAAAGAGACGAATAAGAAAGCTTTTGTTCCGGCTCTATTCTTTATGATTGTTGTGACTATTATTGAATGGGTTCCAGCATTGCGGATTAATGATACAAATTGGTTATATTTAATGGTTGTTCCATTGTTGTTTTGCAATGCATATCAGGTTTTGATATTGCATCGTTTAATAGGACAAAAAAGCTGATTCCTATATTGGAATCAGCTTTTATTTAGTGGAGAAGGATAAGTTTAATCTATGTCTTTACTTTTGGCCTTTGTATTTGAGATGAGCTGGGAGACAGAAGTGTTTTCAAATCCATCTGTTTTTAATTTTTGAAGTAGCATTGGCAATGCTTTATTTGTTTGTAGTGCTGAATCAGAAGCGTGAAGTAGAATAATATCTCCTTCGTGCAAGTTTTCTGAAACGGTTGTAACAATTTTATTAACTCCAGGATTTTTCCAATCGTTTGAATTATTGCTCCAATGCACAACTGTATAACCAAGAGATTCAGCAATTTTTAATACCGTTTTATTAAAGTTACCGTTAGGAGGGCGTAGGAGTTGAACTTGTTTCACTTGAAGTTTTGTAAATATGTCCTGTGCCTTTAAGAGATCCCTTCGGATTTCGCTCGCCTCTAAAGACGTATAGTCTTTGTAATTGTATCCCATACTTCCAATTTCGTGCCCGTCTTTTATAATGCGCTCTACAATATTAGGGTGACGTTCTGCCCATGCAGCAGAAAGGAAGAAGGTGGCGTTTTTAATCTTTTTTTCTTTTAATGTATCTAGTATAGGTAATGCCTTCTCATCTCCCCAACTAATATCGAATGTTAAAGAAACCTGTTTTTTTGTCGTATCTCCTTTATAAATTGCTTTCGGACCAGTAGCTGTTGAAAAAGTTGATTGATAAGAATATGTTTTTAAAAAAAGCAGCCATGCCGTAAAAAGGGAAAGCACAATAATAAGACTAATTTGTTTAAACTTATGTTTACTCGTTATAAAGAAGAAAAACATCGTTTCTCCGCCCCTTTGTCCAATCCTTTTCAGTTACTTATATGCAGCAAAAGAAGAAAAGAGAACTAAACGATTAACATCGTAAGAAAAGGATATACTGAACGGTATGTAGATAAGAAACAACTGAGGTGACAGAATGATTGGATTACTGATTACGGAGCAGGAACAAAAGGAACTAGAATATGTACTAAAAAGAGAATTAGACGAATTATTATTTGACTTTGCAGATAAACGAATTCATCATGTTGTAAAAAAGACGATGGAAGAGCGATATAAATTGTTGTTTATTTTATTTACAAAAATAGCTCCACCTGAAGATTGTACAAGGTATATAAGAAAAAGAATTTTTTATTAAAAAGTGTTGACGGTGTAGTTCTATATATGATAAATTAATATTCGTCGCTGATGAATGAGTTCATCAAGCGCAAAAAAAGAAGTAAAAAACATTGTTGACATAGAAAAGTAAAGATGTTAACATAAGGAAGTCGCAATTGAGCGGCGGATAAGTTCTTTGAAAACTGAACGAAACAAACAACGTGAAACGTCAATTTTTATTTATGATGCTAGACAAACACTTTATTGGAGAGTTTGATCCTGGCTCAGGATGAACGCTGG
>NZ_JAKUFS010000031.1 GCF_022663535.1 Bacillus cereus group sp. BfR-BA-01380
GTGTAACATGAGTAAGCTTAGACATAAAATGGGTCATCCTTCCATGCAGTATGCATGGAAGGATGACCCATTTCGTTAAATTTTATTCATTTCCTTAACTTGATGGCTATGAGCCACCATACTAGTCCTTTTTCTTATTAGTTCTATTAAATTCTTTTTTCTTAATTAACTTGAGGATAATAAAAGCAACTATTGTAGATAAAAAGACGAAGAATAATTGCAGATAGTCTAAATGGAATAATTGATTGAAGCTGTCTAGAGTTAACGCTGCAACGCATGTCCTTACTTCACCAAAAATATTTTATGTTTTTAGTTTCATCCCTGCCGGTGCAATTGTAACAAGTACAGTATTTTCTCCTCTTTACTCCCATTATGTTCAATACGCTTTGTCACAATTCCATCTTTCATAAACAAAATACAATCTCCTATCTCCGCCGCCACGTCCATCATATGTGTGGAAAAAATAACAATTGTCCCATTCTTCTTGATGTCCTGTAAAACTTCGATGAATGCATTGACCCAAAATGGATCCAAACCATTTGTCGGTTCATCTAATAATAATAGTTTCGGTTTCCCTAACAACGCTTGTCCAAATACTAAGCGTTGCCGCATTCCCTTCGATAAATGTTTTACAAGTTCATTCCTCTTTTCAATCAGACCTATTTTTTCTAAAATCTCTTGTATTTGTTTTTGACTCACCTTTCGTAACACACCATAAAAAGAAAGAAATTCGTGCACAGTCATCATTTCCTGCGCATGGAAGTCATCTGGCATATATCCAATTTGCGACACGTATGCATTCCTGTTTTCATGGAGGGCAATACCGTTTAATACAATTGTACCTTCTGTCGGTTTTAAAATACCTGCCAATATATGAAGAAGTGTACTTTTTCCTGCACCGTTTCCGCCGCATAGTACGATACAAGTTCCTGCGTCTACTTGAAATGAAAAGTGAGAAAGTGCTTGTTTTGTCTTATATTCTTTTGAAACCTCTGTAACTTGTAAAAATGTCATTGCATTTTTCTCCTTTCTAACTTCCATGCAGAAAGAGTAAAGCCACAAGCCATATATATCAGTGTATATAAAATGAGAACTCCCCACGCCGCCCCAGATTGTAAGAAAGTAACTAGAGTATCGTATGATTGTCCAAATATCGCACCACCGCCTAATTGAACAACAAATACGATGCGAAGCAATTCAGCAGGATTGATAAACAAAGCTATTTTTAGAAGTACAGCAATCATCGGATACGGAACAAGGCTAAGAACCGCGATAAGCGCAGTAGGCCAAATCATAATAAAGAAAAACCACACCCCAACAGATATTGTTAGCGCCTGCCATCTTGTTACGACAAAAGAACCGATCACGAAACCCATTATTAGAAAGAAAAGCATTAATACTACCCCGAATACATAAAGAGCCAGCACCCATTTCATAGATAATGCACTTCCACTAATGAGACCGATAATAAGACTTATACCATAACTAAGTGTAAAAATAATGAGCTGTGCTGTAAATTGTCCGAATGCTTTTCCCGTTATGTAAGCAGCACTAGAGATGGGATACGTACTTAATAACCGCCACTGTCCGTTTTCCATTTCATTCGCGATAGAAAAAGAACTGATAATAAGCATAAATAACGGAATAATATACAGCACTAAGTTCGCCATTGTCCCCGTCATATTTGTGTATCCTGTTATAGCAGGCGTATTTCGCTCTAATAAAAACAGTAAAGACAGAACGCTCGTCCAAAGGATGACAAATGTATAAGATGAACGTTGTCTTATCGTGATCCGCCACTCAGATTGCCAAATGTGCCACATAATATCCCTCTTTCCATATTTCCATCAGTAGGTCTCCCCCACCTATCTTCTTCGCTTCTCTCTCAATCTTGTGATAAAGTGAAACTTTAATCAGTGGGGGTTTTCTTCATCCCCCACTGATTATTAGCCCTCACCAATCGGGCTTTTACGAGCAGTTTATCTCCCGCCTAACTTCTTTGCTTCCGTTGAATTTTGAGGCGGGATAAAGACTTACTGCCCGTTAATTCAGGATAAAAAAGGACAACCGGAGCGGTTGTCCTTTTTTATTAATGAGAATGATTCATATCCTTTTTCTTTGCATTCTCTTCTTTTATTTTCATCATCATATCCATGTTCTTGTTCCATTCATGCTTTTCTAATTCTTTTGCTGTTAACACTTCACCTTTATTTTTAGAGACAAAGCTTTCCGCATCTTTTTTATCTTTGAAAGAAATCACATTATAAGCCATCGGTGTTTTAATCTCTTTGTCATAAACATAAGTCGCTTTCTCTACTTCAACCCACTCTTTTGTATTGTAATCACGTACAAATTTTGCTTGCAACTTTTCATTCTTGTTTTTATTCACCCATTTGTACAGGCAGCCAAGATCATCAAATTTTAATGATTTACCGTTTTCAAGAATTACTTCTGTTCCAAATTGATCGTTCGTCACAAGCATATTACAATTGGCACATTTATCATTTTTCTCGTCAATTGATACTGGCTTAACTTCCTTTTTCCCGCAGCCAACTACTGTCAATAAAAGAGCTGCAACTATTGTAATGAATAAACCTTTCCATTTCATCTTCTTTTCCTCCCAATTTTAAATAAAGTAATACTTATTGCTAACATACTCACACTGATCATTCCGATTTGCATCTTAAATGAAGAATTGTTTTCTTCCTTCTTTCCTCTAATTGTCATCGTAGGTTCATGATCAGTTAAAACTTGATTTTCAGGACTTTTCAACAATGTTTGGAGTACAACCATACCAGGTGCTTGAAAAAACAACTGATATTCAGGGACTTCATTTGTTAGTGTTAGAAAAAATGGATCTGCTCTGTGTGGAATGCTACTAATACCATTTCCCTTTGTATCCAGTTTCAAGGATGCGTCCCAATAATTATGTATAATTTTATTTTCAATGCTCTTTATCGCTTGAGACTCATTTACATTTCCAATAAAGACATTGTCAGATACATTATTTTCATTCGCATTTTTAAATTGCATGCCAATAAAATTCCCGTTTACTTCATTATCTGAAATACGGTTGTTATTCGCATTTTCCACATACATCCCAACACGATTATAAGAAATTCGATTGCCAATCGCTTCCGTTTTCTCTACATCATACAGTAATAAACCCTGTGCATTGACATTACGATTATTGAAAGTTAACTCGTTCCTCTCAATTTTTGTTTCTTTTGTTCCCATCACCATGGCACCTGTAATATTGTTGTGAGACTTGTTATCCTGTACGGTTATGTGATTAGAAAACATAACATGTATGCCATAACGAGAGTTTCCGATAGCATTACGAGTTATTCGATTAAAATGACTATTTTCTATATAAATGCCATCTCTTACTCGATCAATCTCGACTTCTTGAATCACATTATTATTTGATTCCCATAAGTCGATTCCGTTTCCTTTAGAACTCCCTTTAATAAAACCACCTTCTACAACCGTACCACTTGTCTCATTTAATTTAATCCCGAACTGCTTTGTGTAGATTTGAAGATTTTTCAACCGATGATTCTTACCAGTAACACGAATAGCTTCCGTGTCTGCTCTACTGCTGCATTGTTCTACCTTTATATGCTTCAAGGTGACAGATTGTCCTTTTACCGTAATAACAGGTTCTTTACTACAAGAACGAACAGTGACTTCACCTGTCCCCTCCAAAGTAACAGGCTTTGAAAGAACGATTGTCTCATTATAGATACCACTCGGTATTTTTACAATTCCATATTCAGGAGCAGCGTTAATTTGAGATTGTAACGTATCCTGTGCATACGTATGGAATGAAAAACTTACAAAAATGATACAAAAGAGAAAAAAAACTCGAGTTATTTTCATATAGCAGTCCCTTTTTCCTCTAAATTAAGTCGACCTACATGAAGGATAACAAACAATTGTGTGAAATTTGTGAAGTAATTTTGTATTTTTTGACAAAAAAAGATATTTTTCAAACTTATATAAATCCATTTTGTTTTTTCAACATATAAGTCGCTCGTATGAAGAACAAAACATAACCGCTTCTATGTATGGCCAGATACTCTCACCCCCGCAAAAAAGAAAGAGGTTTTTATGTCGGTTTTTCACTTTGTATTTATATATGATTCCTCTATAAACTAGAAAAATAGGATCCTCACTTGAGAATCCTATCTTTTATAAAATATTTTATTCTTTCGGCTCAATCATTTTCTTCGGATCTACAATTTCATCAAATTGATCCTCTGTTAATAAACCTGATTGCAGTGCTGCTTCTTTTAATGTTAATCCCTCTTTATGTGCATATTTTGCAATTTTCGCTGCATTTTCATAACCGATATGCGGATTTAATGCCGTTACAAGCATTAACGAGTTATTTAAGTGCTGCCTAATGATTTCTTCATTTGCTTCAATACCTACTGCACATTTATCATGAAATGAAATAATCGCATCTGCTAATAATCTAGCAGATTGTAAGAAATTATAAGCAATGACCGGCTTAAAGACATTTAATTCAAAGTTTCCTTGACTTGCTGCAAAGCCGATTGTTGCATCATTCCCCATAACTTGCGCTGCGACCATTGTTAAAGCTTCACTTTGCGTTGGATTTACTTTTCCTGGCATAATAGAGCTCCCTGGCTCATTTGCCGGAATCGTAATTTCCCCAAGGCCGCTGCGCGGTCCGCTTGCAAGCCAGCGTACATCGTTTGCAATTTTCATCACATCAGCGGCTAACGCTTTTAACGCCCCATGCGTATAAACAACTTCATCATGACTTGTTAATGCATGAAATTTATTTGGTGCTGATACAAAATGTTTTCCTGTAAAATTACTAATTTCTTCTGCAACCATATCACCGAATTTTGGATGGGCATTAATCCCAGTTCCAACTGCAGTACCACCAATTGCAAGCTCTTTCATATATGTACTGCTTTCTATAATCATCCGCTCTGTCTTTTCAAGCATACGATGCCAGCCGCTCACTTCTTGCCCTAACGTTAACGGCGTTGCATCTTGCAAATGAGTACGACCAATTTTAATAATATGAGAGAAATCATTTACTTTTTCTTGTAACGTGTTTTTTAATTTTACTACTGCTGGTAATACTTGTTCTTCTACAGCTATCACACACGCAATGTGGAGTGCTGTTGGAAATGTATCATTTGAGCTTTGAGACATGTTCACATCATCGTTCGGATGAATATGTAAATCAAGCCCTTTTTCTCGTAAAATGTGATTTCCACGGTTGGCGATCACTTCATTCACATTCATATTAGATTGTGTACCACTTCCTGTTTGCCAAACAACAAGCGGAAAATGATCATCCCATTTTCCCGATAATATTTCATCAACTGCCTCTACAATTGCATCTGTCTTTTCATATGCTAGCTTTCCTAACTTTTGATTACTAATCGCTGCACTCTTCTTTAAAATTGCAAATGCCCGAACAATTTCAAGCGGCATACGCTCTGTTCCAATCGGAAAGTTCTCCTTACTCCGCTGCGTTTGTGCTGCCCATAATTTATTAGCTGGAACTTTCATTTCTCCTAATGTATCTCTTTCAATTCTGTACTCCATGTTTTCATCCCCTTAGAATCAAATGCCTTCTTTTTTATTTTACTAAAAACACAGAAAATAATAAATATTACCACCAGGAATCAAAATCATCTATTGATAATATAAATTAGTTCAAAAAAAAAAAATCATCCCCGCTATTAGCGAAAGGATGATTTTTTCATACTACGATACTTGCTTTTCCTTCTCTACATCATCTACATACCAAATAAATTTACCTGTATATCCGTAAATAACAGCGAGCGCTAATGATACAAAGCTCAGCCACATAAATGGTAAGTAAGATAACGTCGAAACGCCTAGAATCCCCGCCATAAAAATACCGTTATCAGACCATGGAACCATCCCTGATGTGAGCGTTCCACCGACTTCTGAGTTACGAGCTAAAATGCGGCGATCTAATTTTAATTTATCATAGCTTTCTTCCATAATTTTTGGCGTTAAAATTAACGATACATACATAGCGCAGCCAAATACGTTTGCTAAAAATGCAACAATTAAAGTCGAAAGTGTTACATTACCTGCAGATGTTAATTTTTTCTCAAACTTCGAAACAATAACTTTCAAAACGCCAAGCTTTTCTAGTAAACCACCAAAACCAAGTCCAAAAATAATAACAGCAACTGAACCGAGCATTCCTTCAATTCCGCCGCGATTTAATAACTTATCAATGAAATCGATACCAGAATCAATAGAAAACCCTTTGTAAGCTGTACCAAGCGCTTCTCCAAAAGGCATGCCTTGGAACACAGCTGCCCAGATGGCACCAAGAAGAGCCCCCATTGCAATTGTAGGCATAGATGGACGTTTCATCGCTAAAAGTATAATGACAATTAACGCTGGAACAAGCATCCAAATGTGAATATCAAACTGCTTTAATAAAGATGCCTTTAGGAAATCTACTTTTTCTAAATCTACATTCTTCCCGCCATATGTCCAGCCTGCAACTGTAAACATAATACCCGTAATAATATAAGCTGGAATATCTAAATACAACATCGCACGAACATGTGCAATAACATCTACTTTCGCCATAGAAGCTGCAAGTACAGTACTATCAGATAATGGTGATAATTTATCTCCGAAATACGCACCGGACAGAACTGCACCCGCTACAAGAGGAAGTGGTAATCCAAGTCCTTCCCCGATTGCCATCATTGCAATACCAGCTGTACCTACCGTCCCCCAGGAAGTACCTGTTGCGATAGATGTAATAGAACAAATAATTAATGTTGCTAATAGAAAGATACTTGGGTGAATAAATTCTAAACCATAATAAATAAGTGTTGGCACAACACCACCAGCAATCCAAGTTCCAATAAGGGCACCAACTGCTACTAATATTAAAACTGCTTCAAGTCCATTCGAAATTCCTTTTGTAATCGCATCTTGTAATTCTTGATAGCGAAATCCAAGTCTTAATCCAAGCGCAATGACAAGAAACCAAGAAATAAATAACGCAAGCTGAATCGGTAAATTAAAAATTGTCTGAAATGAAAAGACAACACCTAAAAACAACAGCAAAAGGATGATGATTTCTATCATCGATGGTAATCTTACACTTTTCAAATTTCTTCTCTCCTTATGACGTAATAACATGATGCATGTCGTTTAGTTATTTTTACATAAATATAACTAGATAAAGTATAAATATTCACATTATTCCGATTTGTTTTTTTAGTATAATAAATGCACGACCTTTTTATTGTAAAAGTACAGCCTGTATTTCGCAATGCTAATTTGAAAAAATATATTAATTTTTCTTATCTTATTAATATTCAATCCGAGTCATCAAAAAGAAGCTATTTTAAAATTGATAAAAATAGCTTCTTTTTGTATTCTCAACTACCAAAAGTTTGTATGATGCTTTCAATTAAATTAATGTATATATTCATTCTTCGACATCTTTGTCTAGCTCTGCCTCCTAGGCAGAATACAACATGACCGCTTCTATGCAGGGCCAGATGCTCTCGTCCGCCTAAATAAAAAGAGGGTTTTTATATCAATTTTAAAATTTGTATTTATAGATAATCAATAATCGAAAACGTTATTTATAGCAACGACAATTCAATCAATTTCATAAGTTGCTGTTTCGTCTGACTTAAATAGGTTCTT
Source organism: Bacillus cereus group sp. BfR-BA-01380 (assembly GCF_022663535.1). Lineage (GTDB taxonomy): Bacteria > Bacillota > Bacilli > Bacillales > Bacillaceae_G > Bacillus_A > Bacillus_A cereus_BB. Next base: position 7,708 of record NZ_JAKUFS010000031.1, read on the forward strand.
TTTTTAGAAGAAATTAATAATCCTATAGGCATTTTAGGATCAAATCCCCTAACCTTAAATGATATTGAATTTTGCTTTAAAATAGTTCCTTTAGGGATTATACCTATCGTATCCCCAAAAACTATTTGTGGAATAAGATGCAGGGCACTACAATTATAGACTCTTTTAAAAGATAAATGGTTCTCTGATAAAAAAGCATTCACAGATTGATAATAATAACAACTATTCTCTCCAATCAAAATAGGGTAATTAATAATATCAGATATTTCAACTGATTCTTTTGATAATACTGGATGATTGGGATTACTTACTATAAATTCGATTTGTTCTTTACAAAGTGGAGTGAAATTCACATTAGAAATATTTTCATTGTTTCCACAGACAGCAAAATCAATCTTATTTTGATCGATCATTTGCGATAAAAGCGCTGTATTTCCCACAACAAAATCACAATGTATGTAAGGCTTCTCATCGTTTAAATATTTTAATATAGATGGAATTATTTTTTCCGCAACTGATTCCAATAATCCTATTCTTAAATTCCCCTTCTCTTCATTACTTATACGCTGCGCTTGAGATATTGAATAATCCCAATGCATTAACAAGTTATCTACTTCCTCAACAAACAATATACCTTCATCTGTTAATCGAGCATCCCACCCTCGTTCAAATAGAAGAAAGCCAAGCTCATTTTCTAGTTTTTTTATATGTGTTGTTACAGTTGACTGAGCATAGTTTAATTTTTTAGCTGCGAGTGAAAAAGTTCCTTCTTCAACAATCTTTTTAAATGTATGTAACTCTTTTATTTCCATTTCCACACCTAATCTCTATCGGTTTTATTGATAATAATGTTATTTATTTTCAATTATACAAATCAAAATCACAGAAGTAAAATAACGTTATAAGAAAGGGAGTGAATATATGCCGCTTGTTACTGTTTATTATTCAGAGGGGCAATTAAATAAAGAAGAGTTAAAAAAGGTAAGCAATAGTATTCATCATTCATTAATTGAACATTTTAAAATTCCCGTAAATGATTACTTTCACATGTTTTTACCTTACCCATCTAATCAATTTTTTTACGATCCTTATTATCTCTTAGAAGGGGCGAAAAAGAGAACAGATAAAATGATACATGTTTCTATTACATGTGCACCAGGAAGAACATTACATCAGAAAAGAAAGTTGTATCAATCAATCTCGGAAGCTTTTTATAGTCATTTAAACATCTCCACAACTGATATTTTTATTACATTACACGAGACATCTGCTGAAAACTGGTCATTTGGTCAAGGAATAATGCAAATGGTTACTATGAAGGAGGAAAGAAATAATGAATGATCGTATCGAATCCAAGATACCAAAGAAAATGAGAGATATTGCTCCCGACTTTGTTGATTACGGTGAAAACATATTGTTTGAAAAAGTATGGAGAGATCCGACATTAACATCAAAAGAAAGAAGTTTAATTACACTTTCCGCTCTAATTAGTATCGGCAATACTGAACAACTACCATTTCATCTACAATTAGCTAAAAAGAATGGAATGAATGAAAAAGAAATTATTGCTTTGATAACACATATGGCTTTTTATGTTGGATGGCCCAAAGCAACTACAGCGCTAAATAAAATACTAAGTTAAAAATAACATTATAGTATTTCTTAAAGCATCTATTTAACAACAAAAGAAATAATCAACTTTTCCATGAAACCAAAAATCTACATTCAAACATAAAAGCCATTTTGACTAAGCTTTTTCAAAATGGCTCCTTTTTATTTTGTCGTACAATCCAGTTTTGAGGAACACTTTTAATCAAGCCTGATTTTAAACTACACCCTTATTTTATAAATAGGCTGTTTCCCCTTAAAAATTGTATTATTTGTCTTTGGTGATGGTTATCGTGGTCTGTAAATTCCTTAACAATATATATAAGTGAATAAGGTGTTCCTGTATGTGGACAATGAGTTACACCGTTTGCAGTTAATGGCCTTTTTAATTTTTCGGTTGGTAGCTCGTTAAGTTCTTTTACAAGTAGTTCCCTTGTATTTTTTGCTTCTTCAAGAAGTTTTGATTGTGATATACTTGATTTTGCGTAGTTTGACGCTTTTTCATTATGTGTATCAAAATCTGGAAACTCCATTCCCTTTTCATTTTGTACAGATGGGAGGACTTCTGTTAATAAATGATTATCCCAATTCATAATATGTGCTATTATCTCACTTACAGACCATTTACCATCAGCTATCGGTTTAAACCATAATGTTTCATCCATTTCTTTTAAAGTGATTAGCCAAGATGAATAATGATTAAAATGACTAATTATATTTTTTTCTTCACTCAACTTGATCCCTCTTTTCTAAATTAAGTTAATATAATTATAACATAAAACCTAAAATAAACAAACATACGTTCCTATTCTTGTATTATGTTGCAAAAACAAAAATCTTTGAGAAAACAGCCCAAAAATCAAATGAAATAACTTTATTATTTCACTTCTCTCCCATTCTTGAGAAACGATCTTACTACCCGCAAAAAACGAGATAAAATTCCCGATAAAAAAACTGCTGAGAATCTTTTCTCAACAGTTTTTTTATCCAACAATTCTTTCTTCGAGCTTTTCTTTTTTCTCTGAAAGTAACGCATACGGTGTACACATATACGTCATGGCAACTGGATCATATATAACACGCGCTTTCACACCAAATACTGTTTCAAACAATTCATCATTTAAAATATCATTTGGTGCTCCTTCCATTACTTTATCTCCATCTTTAATCGCAACAATGTGATGCGCATATTTAGCCGCATGATTTAAATCATGTACAACCATAACAACCGTTCGATTTTCTTCTTCATTTAACTTTTTCAATAACTCTAATATTTCTAACTGGTGGGCCATATCTAAATACGTTGTCGGTTCATCTAGTAATAATAACTCCGTATCTTGCGCAAGTGCCATCGCAATCCAAACGCGCTGACGCTGTCCACCTGACAGTTCTTCTAATGTACGATCTGTAAATTGATTCATTCCAGTTACTTCAAGCGCCCAGTTTACCATTTCGTGGTCTTTCTCCGTTCGCTTTCCTAGTAAGCGTTGGTGCGGATAACGACCATGCCAAACGAGATCTTCTACCGTTAATCCTTCGGGGGCCGTCGGTGATTGTGGTAAAATTGCCAATTTCTTTGATACTTCTTTTGTTGGCATCGTATGAATGGCTTTACCATCTAAATATACGTGACCTTTAGTTGGTTGCAGCAGCCTCGCTAACGATTTCAAAATCGTTGACTTCCCGCATCCATTTCGGCCAACTAGTGCCGTAATTTTCCCTTCTGGAATATATAAATCAAGATGATTAATAATCGTTTGATTTCCGTACGTAAGCTCCAACTGTTCTGTATGTAAACTTGTCATCTTGTTCCCTCCTTATTTGTTATTTATAGGAGACTATGTTCCCTTTCTAATCACGAGTAAATATATAAAATACGGTGCACCAATAAGTGCTGTTATAATACCAGCTGGTATTTCAATTGGTGGAATAATAATTCTCCCCACCATATCTGCACCCGTAACGAGTAATGCACCAAGTAACGCTGAAACTGGCAAGAACAATCTACTGTCTGAACCAACAAGCAGACGCGCCGCATGTGGGATAACAAGCCCTACAAAACTAATTGTCCCTGCTACTGCTACTGAACTTGCAGCTAAGGCAACAGCCACGCCGATTAGAACAAGACGAACAACATTAATACGCATACCTAAACCTTTTACTGTTTCTTCATTTAATAATAAAAGATTAATTTGCTTATAACATATAAATGTAATGGCCGCTCCCATTATCGTCCATGGCCATAGCATGCCAACATGTTCCCAAGATCTTGCATATAAACTTCCCTTTAGCCATACAAGAGCTTGTGAGGAATCAACTGCAAATTTCACAATAATAAATGTAATCAGAGCCTGTAGGCCCGTAGAAATTGCCACGCCGCATAGTGCAAGACGTTCCGGTTTTACTCCTCCTTTTTGATACGATAATACATACACAAGCAAACTCGCAATCATTGCCCCGGCAAATGCGACAACAGGGAGCATCATTGCCGGCACACTCGGAAACATAAGAAGCATAATAACAGCTGCTAATCCTCCGCCAGCCGAAACCCCAATAATATCAGGTGCTGCAAGCGAGTTCCGTGTAACGCTTTGTAAAATGGATCCCGATAATGCCATGTTAATTCCGACTAAAATCGCTATGATAAGACGCGGTAAACGATATTTTAATACAACACCTTCTCCTGTCATCAGTCCTTCTATAATCTCAGCAAGTGGTGTTGATACAGCGCCAAGCCGCAAACTTAATAAAGAAAGTGCAATTAGCAATATAAAACCTACTATTATAACAATTGTAAACCGGCCAAACTTCTTCATTTCACAGCACCTCGCTTCCTTCTCATTAAATAAATGAAGAATGGTGTGCCTAAAAGTGCTGTTATTACGCCAACAGGTGTATCTGCTGGATAAGACACCCACTGCGCCGCAAAATCTGCGATGACAAGAAGATTAGCACCGAGCAATGCTGAAAATGGTAAAATAATTCGATAATCTTGGCCAACTAGTTTTCTTGCAATATGCGGAACTATGAGTCCGATAAATCCAATCGGTCCAGCTACCGCAACCGAACTACCGACAAGAAGAACAATGAAAAACGCAAATACTCTCCGAATACGAAGAACATTTACTCCAAGTCCACGCGCTGTCTCTTCACCAAGAGATAAGATATTCAATTGATTTGCTAGAAAAAAAACAAGAATGATAACAGGAACTGCCGATACGAACATCATTTTTATATCTAGCCAGTTTGCCCCTGATAACTTTCCGGCCATCCAATATAAAATCTCTGTTAGTTGTGTTTCGTATAACAAAATCGCCCCTGTCGTTAATGATCCAAGGAATAGACTCACTGCAATACCAGCAAGTACAAGACGTGAAGGTGTATATTCACCGCGAAATGATAATGAATAAATAACACTTCCACCTGCTGCGGCCCCGAGAAAAGCTGCTAGTAAAATAACGAAACTCGCATCTTTCTCTCCAAATACTAAAAGGGCAATAACAACAAAACAAGAAGCCCCTTGATTGACTCCCATAATTTCTGGATCAGCTAACGGGTTTCGCGTAATTCCTTGTAAGAGACACCCGGCAACAGCTAATGCCGCGCCAAGTAAAGCTCCTAGTACGACACGCGGTACACGTACTTGCCAAACTGTATAGTAAATTAAGTTTTTTGTATCCGTTGCAAATACTTCGGATATGTTATGAAATGATAATCCTTTTACACGAAATAATGCGGAGAGAGCTCCAACCATTATTAATAGTAGAAAAAAGAAAATAAATTGCAAAGTAGAAGAAGCATACGGGGTTAACGCCCGTCTGCTTCTAGTTTGTGTATGATACAAAGTCTCCAACTCCTTATTTAGAAGACTGACCTGTTAATGCCGGAAGCGCCTCATCTAAAATTTTATTTGCTGCAATTGGTCCGCGCCCACGTGCCCAAAGATTACGATCAACATCAATTACATGCTTTTCTTTCACTGCTTTTAAGTTATTGTATAGTGGATTATTTTTAAACTTCTCTACATTTTCTCCATATAAGAAGATATAGTCAGGATTGATTTCATTGAGACGTTCCATCGTAATTTTTGCAATTTCTGCTTTACCTTCTGTTTTTTCTTTTTTACCTTCATATGCGTACTTCACACCAACATCTGTCATTAACGAACCAATAAATGAATCTTTAATCCATACAGAAAATTCATCATCAAAGGCACCAATAACTAGTACTGTTGGATTCCCTTTTACTTTCTCTTTTGCTTTTGAAATTTTATCTTGCAATTCTGTGCGAATCTTTTTCGCTTGTTCTTCTTTTCCAACTGCTTTCGCAATGGTATCCATATTTTTCATTACTTCTTCATAGCTGTTATCATCGAATGCAATTGTTGGAGCAATATCTTTTAATTCTTTTTGAATCATATTGTGGCGATCTTTACTTGCAATAATTAAATCTGGTTTCACAGATGAAATAACTTCCAAGTTCGGTGCTTTTCGCTCCCCAACATCTTTAACTTTTGATGCTTTATCTTGTAAATATTCTGGAATTTTCGTTTTCCCTACGCCAGCATTTGCAACTGGTGTAACACCTAAATCTACTAATGTATCAATAAATGAGAAATCAAGAGTTACAATATTTTTTGGTGTTTCTTTCAACTCTGTTTCTCCCCACTCATGTTTCACTTTCACTGATCCTGCTTGATTTGTTGCCCCTGCTTTATCTTCTTTTTTAGCTGTTTCTTTTGCTCCTCCACTGCAGCCAGCAAGCGCTCCCATCGCTAATGACATAGCTACAAGTAAAATACTCATTTTTTTCCTGTTCATTATGTAGTCCCCCGTACAAATAATATTGATAATCATTTTCATTTAATATGATAGCATAATTTTAGAAATTGTCTATCATTTTCCCAAAAAAAATATTTTTTGGGAATGATTCATGAGCAGTAGCCCCACTGATGGAAGTTTCACTTTATCCCGCACCAACGGGCAGTAAGCCTCCCACCTCAAGATTCAGAGAAAGCAAAGAAGCTAGGTGGGATATAACTGCCCGTAAGAGCCCGATTGGTTCAACTAACCATCAGTGGGGGTGAAGCCTCCCCACTGATGGAAGTTTCACTTTATAAAACAAGCGCTTTTTGCAGCACTTCATCATATACATATTGTTTTTGTATAAGTGAAGAAACCATACCGCTTTGCAATGCACTATACGCCGGAACAAATATCATTTTGTCCCCTATGCGGTGCGGTGTGCTATCCGTTATATCAACAATTAAATGATCACTACTTCCACCAAGAATTTCAATATTCTTATCAAAAGTTCGTAAACCGCTAATATCAAGATCCTGTCTTCCTATTGCAACAATTGCTCGCAGTCGCTCTCCTTTATCTTCGAAAGACGGAACTTGGCCAAACGCATCTCTTCCAATGACTCCTCTTGGCATAGACGGCTTTCTTTTTATTTCAATGATTTCTGCTTCAATTGAAAAGACATCTTGGTACATAAAAGGGATATGTTTCCCATATGCTGTTTCCTTTCCTAGAAAAATGGCTTCTCCAATCCGTAAAGAGTTGACACGTCCAATATGTTTTTTTTGCATAATAAGTGGTAATGAACTTGAATTACCTCCTGAGATAAGCCGAAGCTGTGTCCCTATTTTTTTCTCTACTAACTGTGCTAATTGCGTTAATTCTTGCAATGAACTTTCAGTTGGAATCACACCGCTAAAGCAAGTAAAGTTTGCTCCAATACCATCGAGTGCAATTCCAGGTATATTCGATACTCTTTGCGCTGCTTCTACCACTTGATGCGGCATCATTCCTTCGCGAAGATCACCTAAATCAACCATTAAAATGACACGATGTACTTTTCCATATGTTCTCGCTGCTCTTCCTAATGCTTCTATAATACTTAGTTCAGAATTCAAACTAATATCCGCACAACGAACCGTTTCTTCTACTTCCGACAAAGCTGGCGTACGAATCAATAAGAGCTCAGCTTCTTTTCCGACAATGGAACGAATGTGATGAAGATGCTGTAATCTAGAATCAGCAAATCTTGTATACTTTGCCTCTTGAAGCGTTTCAATTACCTCTTTCGCAGCGCCGACCCCTTTTGTCACTGGGAAACATATTATATTTAAGCGCTCACATAATTGCTTCATCATCATGGCATTATGCTTCAATTTTGAAAGATTTACTTTTATGATAGGCATCATGTTCATTCCTCCTACTACATACAAAGCGGATTATGAAACTTTGTATACAAATAAGATTTCGCTTTATCTTGTATTCTCATTGAAAACAATGCTTTTGTTTCAATTTGAGCTGCGAATATGGCTGCTTTTTGCTCTTCTGTTGCACCTACCATATGCTCTTTCACAATCGCAGCAACGATTCTCCATAATTCTTTTTCCTGTACGTCGTCTATCGCACGAGCTAACGTAAATAACACATCCCCAAAGTGATTTTGCAATACGGAATGAATAAACTTGTTATAAACTTCATTTCTATCATCCGTAAATACCACTGCTTCTTTCAGGTTCGCAATATTTACTACCTTCGCTAATGTCTTCTTATGAATGCGCACTCCTCCTAAGTCACGAACTAAAATACGCTGAATTTCTCCGTCCTTTGTAACAATAATAGAGTTTTGCATATGTCCTTCTAATGCAATTCCATATCGTAAAACAAGCTGGAGTAAAGGAATCATCACTTTCTCAGTATAATGAGCAACATAATGAAATACTTCTTTTTTACCAATCGTTTCTGTTTCAAAATATGTGCGCATGATATCTACAATAACCGGTTCATCTTCTTTTAACGGATTACTTGCGGTTAAACTAGCTCCAACCCATAGTAATTCTCCTTCTTGCTTATATACATGTGGACTTTCTCGTAAAATAAATGCGAGATTTCGTCCTAAATGAGCATCACCATTTTTCGTAAAAGTAGCCCCGACTCGTTCACGAACAACTACTACTGACTGCGATAACTCTTTCTCATTTGCGTAAATCGTATCAAACAGTGAAGAAAGAATCGGCCCGTTTACAGTTATTTCTGGTGATACCGTTCTAACCGCACTCGTAGCTTGCGCGCGTACCGGAAGCTTTACATGGTACGGCAATTCTAGTAGATTCATCGTTCGAAACGAAAGCGTTGCTCGGGACGAAAGTTGATACGGAATTGGAATGATACGTCCTTCCTCTAAATCCTCCTCATACTCTTTTGTTAGCACATGTTCATATTGCCATGGGTGAACAAGAAATGGATAATAATCCTCCATTTGTTTTCTTTGATTGACTAGTGTTTCATATGCTGTTTCATATAAATCTGGCATAACTTCATATAATAATGCTTTTTCAAAACGATCTCCTGTAACTGCTATTACATCTTTATGAACAAGTAATACATATAACGGAACAATTTGTTCAAATTCAGGTGCATAGCGCTTTACTTCTTCTTTCGATAAACCAAGTTTCGTTTTTGTTGAAGGGTGCAGTGGGTGTCCTTCAATTACTAATGACTCTGTATATAAGAATTCATCAAATAACGTACATCTTTTTAATTCTTCGAAGAATTGATATAGATTATTTGGCTTGTATTTCGCAAAAAACATCATGTTTGTTTCAAGCTGTTGTTTTACCCATTTTTGTTTTTTCTCCCATGCCTCATAAGCCAGTTCTAAATTCTCAACGCTATTCTGTAATTCTTTTTGCAGAGCATCTGAAACATGAAGCTGAAAGAATGGTGCTACCTCCTCAAAAAACATTTGTAATGAATCAATCCATCTCACATGTCCTCTTACTTTAAAACGAAGTGGGAAAGTAAATTCGTATCGTTCAAATGCCCCTTCTTGTTGCACTTCTAGTAATAATTCTGCCTCGTTCATACAATCTATAATTTCAATACCATGCTCATGCTTTAGCACAGCACAACCTTCTAATACATTTTTTTCACGAATTAACGCATTACAAAAACGATTTAAAATACGAGATTCTGCTTGTACTCGATTAAATTGTTTACTTTGAATGGACAACATTCTTCACCCTCCTGTTTTGTTTTTTCACTTTTATATATTGAAATGCATATGGAATCATACATAAAATACCCATCATCACAAATGTTTCAGAAATACCCACATATTCAATTGCATAACTGACTACAATCGAACCGAGCGGAATCATTCCTCGGTCCATTAATACAACACTAAGCATGAGACCTCGTTCTTCTTCACGAACATTGTTTTGAAAATAGACACGATTACTAGAGCGTAACAACTGTCCAAAAAGACCGATAGAAAATAATAGTATAAAAAACACCATTGTATTACCAAAAATCAGGAGCGCTATACTAATGGAAAACAAAAGTAAACTCATGTAATAAATCTTAATTTCTGAAATATACTCTAATATTCTCGGAAGAATAATCGTTGCTATAATTGCACCAATTGCTGCTGCAGACATCGCAATACCGAACACTTCCGCTTTTCCAGTAAATTGATGAGAAACAAGTACAGGTAATACAGACGTATACGAAAAGCCAAAAGCCATTGTAATCATTGATGTGATAAAAATATTTCTTCCCATAGTATCATGAGAAAAATATTGAACAATTTGTTCCCAGCTTGCTTTTTTCTTTTCTTTTCGTTTTTTCATCGTTCGATCTTTCATCGGTAATACGAGAACAAATGCAATAAGTGAACAAACTGCCTGCATCATAAATGTCAGCTCAATATGTCCTCCTGCAATCAAAAAACCAGCTACAGCTGGACCTGTCGAGCGGCAAACATTCATCACAAATGAGTTCATAGATATCAATTTACTAATTTGATGGTTCGTATCAATATCTGAAAGAATCGTATTTCGATTTGGTGTTTCTAATGCACTAATTATCCCTCTCACAAATGAGAAAAGAAGAAAAATAAAAAAAGAAGGAGTAATAAACACAACATAAATAGCAAGTACTGTTGTAACCACTAACCCCCAAAATGAATAGGACTTCATTAACTTAATACGTGGATACAAATCACAAAGCTTCCCTGCATATACACTAAACAATGCAATGGGAATCAGCCGTACAAAGTTGATCCATCCTAAATATGTGGCACTATGATACAGATCATAGACGTACCAATTGATTGCAGTCATTCCAAGCCAATTCCCCATAAATAAGAAAAATGAACTACTAAAAAATAGTTTGCGAATAAAAACCACCCCGAAATTTTTGGTTGCATTTTTACATGCGTCCCTTATAATTGATATTGATTATCATTCTCTCTATAAAATAATATAAAATATTCTTTCTTATCTGTAAAGATAGAAAAATTCGAGAAAGGTGGTTTCTATGCATCTCAATACAATTCAAACATTAGAATTAGAGGAACAAAACTTGCTTTCTTTTTTACAGCAGCATCACGCACCACTACATGAAACTTATCAACAAATGATTCAAAAAGGACGAGCTGGTATACTTGAACGATTACTCTCTTCCTTCATACGTGAAAATATATGTAACACGACAGAGAATGGGATTTTGCTTCGCAAACATAAAGGGGTGTTTGTTTTATTTTCAGAACAGCGCTGCCCAGACTATTTACTAGATTATATAAATACTCATTCTCATCAATTTGACGAGTCTTCAATGATACAAGGACTATATTTCAAGAAGCAAAATGCATACCTGCTTATACCTATTCGACACATATATGCTTTTGAGCGACCAGTTATACGTGGACCGTATATTCTTGTATCACCATCTAATGAAAAAGAAATTACGCGTCCGAATGAAGTATTGACATTGCTCATGCAAGAAGATTGGCAAGGACCTCCTTCCTACTTTCATATGTTTGAAGAGGATGTTTCAAATAGCGCTGCTAATTTAGCTCTTGCTTATACATTTCATGAGCAAACCGAGAATACTTCAACGCTACAAGCTGCTTCTCAGGCACGAGATTCCTATGCCTTTTTCGAACAGCTCGTTATTGAAGGGCATCCTTGTCATCCTGGGGCCAAAATGAGAAAGGGCTTAAGCCCGGAAGAAACATTGGCTTATTCAGCAGAGTTTAAAAATACCATTCCTCTCTGCTTTGTCGCTGTACACCAAAATTACATAAGCTCAGCTTTTATGGAAGAACAAAATTGGAATGCAGTATTATTCTCTTTTGAACCGGCACTTCAAGTAGAAGCCGAGCTGAAACTTGGTGATAAGATAAACGACTATATACTATTACCAATTCACCCTTGGCAAGCTACTCATACGTTACGTGAAATTTACAGTGCTGAACTTGAAAAACAAATGATTATTTTATTGGATTATACAGCAAAATATTTAGCGGGCATGTCATTTCGTACGATCTTTCCTGCCCAGTATGATACGATTAGACCACATTACAAACTAACAACAAATATTCATTTAACTGGGGAAGTACGAACATTATCAGAACAAACGATTCATAACGGACCAATTATGAGCAACATATTAAAACAAATTGTTACGCAAGATAAAATGATTGATAGAAATCGTTTTGTTCCAATTATGGAGCGAGCTGGTGCTCATTTTCTTCATCCAAATGACGTAGACGAAGAAATACAAACATTACGGAGTGAAAATCTTGCTTGCGTCATTCGCGATAATATTCATAATTATGTGAATCATGATGAATGGGCTATTGTTGGTTCTGCCCTTGTCGCTTCCGTACACGGTACAAATAAACCCGTCATAGCAGAACTAATTGAGTTATACAAGGAGAACCATGACCTATCATTACACGATGCAATTGTTCTATTCATAGAGAAATATGTAACAAATGCCCTTACCGGTTTTATTCCGCTCATGGTGAAATACGGCATTGGTTTAGAAGGTCACCTCCAAAACACAGTTCCTGTCTTTAAAAAAGATGGTACACCAGATCGACTACTCGTACGTGACTGGGAAGGTATTCGTGTTCATTGCGGCCGTTTACAAAATGCAGGATTTGATATAAACATGTTTCATCATAAATCAAGAATTCTAGTAGATGATGAAAAAAGTATGCGTAATAAAGTCTTTTATTCTGTCATGCAAAATCACTTTGGCGAGTTATTTTTGCACATCAGTCAGTTCTATGAACTAGATGAACATCTGCTATGGAATATTGTAAAACGAGTCTTACACAATATTTTTGTAGATTTACAAGAAGATTCTAACTACAAAGAGAGTGCAATATCTGACTTTGCTGCCTTTTTTGCAGATCAAGTAGATTATAAAGCTTTAACTCTTATGCGTATGATGGGAGAAGCTCATGCTTATTTTTATATAAAAGTTAAAAACCCATTATGTAACTGAAATGTATATACAAGTTGAAAAAACGACAAAAAAACCGCTTTCTTTTTAGGGGAGGACAAGAGCAACTGGCCGTGCATAGAAGCGGTCAGGTCCTTTTCCTGCCACATGCGAGGTTTAAAACAAAGGGAGGAAGCAAGTGCAGATCATACTTTATTCTGCATAACAGTAATTTATATGGATAAACAGTAAAATTAATTGTGAAGTGCCTTTAATTTGATTCATAAAGAAACAGATGAGTTCAGTTTCGAACTCATCTGTTTCTTTATGATTTTAATTTTCCATATACATACGGTTTCTATTTTTCTACTTTATTTACTTTTACAAGTGGAAATACTACGCAAATCCCCTTCATTATGTTGTGATTGTACATTTATCCCGCTATTTGTGGGCAGTAATACTCCCACCTCAAAATTCAGCGGAAGCATTGTCCAGTTCCAGTGGCTAGAATGTTCGGTGGATTCGCTTCTTCCTACGAGGTAAAAAACACCTCTACGTCAGAAGCTCCATCCCCCTCACATTCTGAACGAGCCACTTCCACATTTCTTTGTTGTCCAGCTCTAGCGGCTAGAATCTCCGGTCGTTTCGCCCCCTCGGACGAGGCAAAAAGCGCCTCTCCGCCCTGTGCGTGGGCATCCTGCGATTCTGAGCGAGCCGCTTCCGCCTTTCTTAAGAAGTTAGGCGGGAGATAAACTGCCCGTAAAAGCCCGATTGGTGAGGGCTGATAATCAGTGGGGGATGAGGAAAACCCCACTGATTAAAGTTTCACTTTATGCTTGTTGTTACTTTGGAATCATATTTGTATAAATCAATACGAATACCTTTGATAAACGAACAAAAAAAGAGCGTGTTTTGAAAAAAGTTTAATCATTTTTTATGTTTTTTGTTCAACTGAGGCACTCGTTAATTGAGCAGGGTCTTGCCATTCTATTGATCAACATTGTACTGATACCTTAACTAAGATCTATCGCTATAAAATAATGACTCTTAGTTATTTTTTTCAGAGAACTTATTTCGGACAAATCTCCAAAAATATAATTCATCTGTTTCTTTATACATTTCCGCCCCTGATTTTTCTAATACCCTGTGTGATGGAATATTATCTTTATCAGTATCAGCAATAACGTACATAACACCCGTCTGATTTAACAACCAGTTTTTCATAGTATTAATTGTTTCCGTCATATAGCCGTTTCCTTGATATTCAGGAAGAGTATAATAACCAATTACTACTTCACCATTTTCATTTGGAAGACCTTTTAACATGATTCCTCCAATATTGCAGTTTTTATCTTTCGACACAATCAACCAATTGGTATACCATATATAATTCTCCTCATCAATTAACAGCTTTGAAAGCCTTGTTTCCATAGCTTGTTTAAGCTCTAGGCTAAGAAATCTATTTGATTCACTTAAAGATAACCTTAGTTCCATTTTCTTTGGATTATCAATTAGTAATTTCAGATTTTCTGCACTCAGAGGAATTAGTCTTAATCTTTCAGTGTTTAATTCAATCATTATTACACTCCTATCATAATTTGTACGCCATTTTAAATAGGCAAAAAACAAATTTTAAAATAGGTATATGTTATTGGCAGCTACCTCCACTATATGTAATCTTAAATAAAGGAAGCATCACACTTTGCAATCCATTATTACAGATCACTTAAGTTTATCATTCCAAAAATATCCTGTAAACTCTTTCCACAACCCATCCCCTTCGTATCATGTTTATTACATTTAATTTACAAATCGTAATAATTACGATTTAATATTGAAATTCTCTTTTGCATCCATTACGATATAACAAGAATCAAAACGTAATGATTACGATTTAAAGGAGAGTCTTTCGATGAAAAAAGTTCCCGTTACAGTATTAAGTGGGTATTTAGGATCTGGAAAAACAACATTATTAAATCATATACTTACAAATCGAGATGGGCTAAAAGTCGCCGTCATTGTAAATGACATGAGCGAAATTAACATTGATGCTGCACTTGTCAAGCAAGGTGGATTTTCTAGAACTGAAGAAAAACTTGTTGAAATTCAAAATGGATGTATTTGCTGTACATTACGTGAAGATTTAATTATAGAAGTAAACCGTCTCGTTGAATCTGGAGATATTGATTATATCGTTATCGAATCTTCAGGTATTAGTGAGCCAATTCCAGTTGCCCAAACATTCACATATATGGACGAAGAATTAGCAATCAACTTATCAAATACATGTCGGTTAGATACGATGGTTACTGTCGTAGATGCGAACCGCTTTTGGGATGATTATGCTTCCGGTGAAAGTTTATTAGATCGCCAAGAAGCAATTGATGAGACAGATACACGCGAAGTAATTGATTTGCTCATCGATCAAATTGAATTTGCAAATGTAATTATTTTAAACAAAACTGATATGCTAGAACAAGATGATATTACAGAACTTCACAAACTATTACAAAAATTAAACTCAGAAGCTCATATTATTGAAGCAACTTATTCGCAAGTACCATTACAAACTATTTTAAATACAAATCTATTTGACTACGAAAAAGCAAGTCAAGCAGCTGGCTGGATAAAAGAATTAAATAGTGAACATACACCAGAGACAGACGAGTATAATATTTCATCATTTGTATACCGTCGAAAACGCCCGTTCCATCCTGAAAGATTGATGAGATGGCTTGAAAACTGGCCACTTGACGTTGTGAGAGCAAAAGGTTTCTTTTGGCTTGCTTCTCGTAATAATATGATCGGACTTCTCTCTCAGGCTGGTTCATCTATTATTATCCAAGGAGCTGGTGAGTGGATTGCAGCTACTTCAAAAGAAGAACGACAACAACTCATCGCAGAAGACCCTGACATTTTAAAGCGATGGGATGACACATACGGAGATCGAATTACAGAATTAGTCTTTATCGGTATTGACATGAATAAACAAGAAATAGAACAATCTTTAGATCAATGCTTATTAATGGAACTAGAAATGTGCCAACCTTGGGATCGACTACATGATCCTATCCCTTCCTTCACGACTGTTTCATAAACAAATTCCCCTTTCTCTGCATAACGCTGTGAAAGGGGAATTCATAAATAAAGCTTTCTTTATTTCTCGCTGGCGGCTAAACGTTTCCATCACTCAAAATTCTTCTAAAGAAGAGAATACTGAGTAAACCATATATTCATTTTAATTTTTCGACATATAAGTTTTTGCTATGCTAAATAAACCATGATGTGTACTCGTTTTCTTTTTTTTGTTTTAAATCTTGCACGTGGTAGAAAAAGGCCCTGACCGCTTCTATGCACAGCCAGACGCTCTCGTCCTCCCCTAAGTAGAAAGAGGGTTTTTATGTCGGTTTTTCAATTTGCATTTATATAGTATATACAGAGGTTTGCACTCCTCCATATTTTAGAAGATCCTCATATTCTTTTTCCAATTCATCTAATGTTAATTCGTACAACTGTTTATTTAATACTTTATATATCCCTACATCAATTAACTTCTCAATCAATTGTTTCTTCCTTTTTTCTACAGCGTAACGAAGCCCATAACTCATTCTTTCTCCAATCTCCTTTCGACAATATACTGCATGAACGTTTTGTGGCCACATTATACATATGTATGATGATAAATAAAAAAGATTCCTCCTTACAAACAGGATTTGTAAGAAAGATACCTACATCAACAAAAACTTTCTCAAATTCATCTTTTAGTTAATCTAGTATACTATTTATAAAGTTACTATTTATGTAACTTTGTAAATAGTATTTTCAAGTCTGACTATCAATTTCTTGTATTAAGAGAGGATGAAAAGAATGTGTGGTATTGCAGGTTGGGTTGATTGGTTGAAGGATATTTCAAATGAACGTCCGATTCTTGAAAAAATGGCAAATAGCATTGAACATCGAGGTCCTGATGCAGAAGGTTATTGGTTTTCTACACGTGCGGCCTTCGCTCATCGAAGATTAATTGTAATTGATCCACAAGGTGGTTCTCAACCAAAAACATATCAAGCTGGAGATTATACGTATGCAATTACGTATAATGGAGAAATTTATAACTTTCGTGAACTCCGAGAAATATTAAAACAACACGGCCATACATTTCACACTCATTCTGATACAGAAGTATTATTACATGCATATTTACAATGGCGCGAAGAATGTGTTCAACATCTAAATGGTATTTTTGCATTTGCAATTTGGGATGAACAAAAGCAGCAATTATTTATGGCACGCGATCATTTAGGAGTGAAACCACTATTCTATATACAGCAAGGCAGCAGTATTATTTTTGGTTCAGAACTAAAAGTTCTTCTCTCCCATCCTACTGTTCAAGCGGAAATAGATACAGATGGCCTAAATGAAATATTTGGGTTACATTTGTTTCGCACACCTGGATGTGGAGTATTTAAACATATACAAGAAGTACGTGCAGGTCATTATATAACTTGTACACGTAACAAAACAGAAGTAAAAAGATATTGGACATTGGAAAGCAAAATACACACAGAGGATCCAGATACAACAGCAGCACATATTCGTAGCATTCTACAAGATACAGTAAAACGACAATTAATCGCCGATGTTCCTCTCGTATGTATGTTGTCAGGCGGGTTAGATTCAAGCGGTATTACAGCATTAGCCGGCAAAGAGTTTCAAAAAGATAATAAAATTTTAAACACATATTCTATTGATTTTGTGAACAGTGCCCAAGACTTTGAACTTACGTTTTCTCGTACAGGATTAGACGCCCCGTGGGTAAAGCGGGTATCAGAATATGTCGGCACAAATCATCATGACATTATTGTAGATGCAAATAAACTAGTAAGTCATTTATTTGTACCTCTACGCGCGCGTGATTTACCAGGTGCTGGTGAAATGGAAACTTCACTTTATTTACTATTTCAGGAAATGAAAAAAGATGCCACAGTTGCACTATCTGGGGAATCGGCAGATGAAGTATTTGGGGGATATCCTTGGTTTCATCAGGAAGAATTCCTATCTATTCATACATTTCCTTGGCTCTATAACGGGAACAATGCATCAAACTTACTATTAGAGGACGTAAAACAACAATTAAACACAGATTCCTATATACAACAGCGATTTCAAGAAGCTGTTGCAGAAGTACCAAGTTTACCAGGCGAAGACTACAAATCTGCCAGACAGCGGCAAATGTTCTATTTATTTTTAACACGTTTCCTACCATTTCTACTTGATCGTAAAGATCGAATGAGTATGAATGTTGGCTTTGAAGTACGAGTACCGTTTTGTGATTACAGACTTGTCGAATATTTATGGAACGTACCATTCCATATAAAAAGCATTGATAACATTGAAAAAGGAATTTTACGAAGAGCATTTAAAGATATTTTACCTGATGATGTTCGAAATAGAAGAAAGAGTGCCTATCCCACTTCACAAGATCCAAATTATGTACAAATGATTCGTAACTTAACACTTGAAATGTTATCTGATCATAATGCACCTATCTTTAGTCTCGTTGATAAAACAAAATTACGAACCATTGCCGAAGGAAAGAGTTCTCATATTGATGAACTTCAAGTTAGAAGTATCATGGAATATATGCTTCAAGTAAATGAATGGCTAAAGATATACCATATTAAACTATAAAAAGAATACTAATCATTATATATAAATACAAATTGAAAAATCGATAGCAGCCCCCATCCTAAGATTGTAAAGAATCTAGGTGGGGGCTTATAATTCATAAAATCCATAGCCTCTCATCCTACTATTTAATAATGAAGAACTGAAACATTTAGCTTCAGTTATTCTTATAAGAATAACTTATACCCCTACTTCCACAGTCCAACCTATAATTGCAGCACTATTTGTTTCTTTCCAAACAGCCATCTTTTCCATTATAGATCCAACATTAAGCAACGACTGATATAAATGCTCCTCTTTAAACATTCGTTCGTTACATGCAGTGATTCCATCTGTTACTACTACAATATGATTTGCTCCTTTCTGTAATTCACGAACACCAGATGTAAAACAAGGAGTTGCTGCTGCAAAAACATTTCGTCTACCAATTCGCTCATAAAACTGTTGTTCATTTAAACGGCCCTGTTTACATTGTTGTAACTCTGGATGGAATAAATAAATGAAACACTCTCCTACTGACAACCAATACACGAGCTGGTCTTTCCGAAGACAAATGAGACAATCTGTTTTTCCTTGCATCTTCTCACTTTCTTCAATAAATGTTTCATCTGTAAAAAGCGATAATAAATACATATGCGTATGATGAAAAACTAAATGATTTGGATATGAAAACAGTTGTAGTAATTTCTCTTTTCTTTCACAAATTATATCTATAATAAACTTTGCTCTTTCAATTGCATGCTCTGTATCAAAAATCATCACAAATTCCCATGTTCCTTGTGGATCACACCATGCAAGCACAGCTTCTTCATTGGTATTCCCACCATATAATCCGATAGAAAGAGGACCTAACTCTTCAACGTGAATGTCATTTAAATATGCTTTTTCATTACCAATCCATTTAAAGGTATGTACAGCCTTCATCCCCATCCCTCGTTTCATTGTGATTTTAAGATAAGCTTATATTATCTACTAAAAAAAAGATACTTTTTCAATAAAAAATTTTACAAATCGAACTATATATATCTTTACAAACGATTATATCGTATTGTACGATATAAAAAAGGAGTTGTAATCATGTTAATAAATAAACATTGGGAAACAATTTATTTTTATCTTCGTCATGAATATGAAGAAAATTTAACT
Source organism: Bacillus cereus group sp. BfR-BA-01380 (assembly GCF_022663535.1). Classification (GTDB taxonomy): domain Bacteria; phylum Bacillota; class Bacilli; order Bacillales; family Bacillaceae_G; genus Bacillus_A; species Bacillus_A cereus_BB. The sequence continues at coordinate 27,402 of NZ_JAKUFS010000031.1, forward strand.
CACCAAACTATTCGTATTTTACAAATGATTTCTCGGAAAGAAGCACAAACCATTCGTACGATCGCAACAACACTACATCTCTCACATAACACAGCTTCTGAACATATTAAACGATTAATTCAAAAAGAGTTGGTAATCAAGGAGCGTAGTCAACAAGATGAACGAGTTGTAATTGTAAAGCTAACAGAAAAAGGACGGCAAGCATTAGCTACACACACACTGCTCGATGAGGCGAAACTAAAACAAATAGAAGAGAAATTATCTGAAGAAGAAAAAGAGCTAATTCAATCTGCATTCGAATTATTAGCAAAGGAGGCGTACGATGTCTTTTCTCATTAAAGTGATCGTCTCCGCCCTTATTATTGGCGGCGTTACAGAGATTGCCAAACACTATAGTACACTTGGCGGCTTCATTGCTGCACTTCCGTTAATTAGTTTGCTCAGTTTATTTTGGATTTCTGTTGAAGGAGGTTCTCGAGAAAAATTAAGTGATTTTGCACTTGGCGTGCTATATGGGTTTCCTGCTTCAGCCTTGCTATTATTCATTGTATATTTAGGGCTTCGCAACTCATTTTCACTTAGCACCTCTATTCTATTTGGTATAGGAGTATGGGGGATATTATTAGTTTGTCAGAGACTTTTTCAAACTTAAGGGGGCTTTATTTTGATTACACATGTTGAAATTTTGGATAAAAAAGTTGAAGTGCTAATTACAGGACAAGGTACACAAGCTGTTGTGATTCAAACCGGCATGTTTTGCTCCTTTTATAATTGGATTGAAGTTGCAAATGAACTTTCTCCATACTACAAAGTTGTTTTGTTTCATCGCCCTGGCTACGGGACAAGCGAATTAAATGAGAGAGAGCGTACAACTGAGCAAACTGCGTATGAATTACGAGAGTTGCTACGTGTTTTACACATTCAACAACCGATTATTTTAGTCGGCCATTCTTATGGCGGCTTATGCGTACAACATTTTACGATGCTCTATCCAGAACAAGTTACTGCACTTGTTCTCGTAGATTCAACATCTATGAATCTGCACCGCTTAGATGAACTCGACTTACCTACATTAGATGAGACAGATTCAGATGAAAAATGGATTGAAAAATGTTTATACTATGCCGATTTAAACACCGCTCAATTAAAACAGGAAGTATGTCCAAAACTAACAGCCGCCCAAACTACATTACCTGTTGAAATACAAAAACTATTGCTAGCTTTTCCAATCTCTCCAGCCCTTTATAAAGCCGTTTCCTCAGAAATTATACATTGGAAAGATTGTGCTCAAAAGATGAAGAGTATGCAACTATTCCCTAACGTACCATTAATAATCATTGGAAGAGATGCTCATCATTCTATCCAACAAGTAGTACAAGATGGTATTCCTTATGAAGAAGCAGCAGCCTTAGAAACCGTTTGGCAAGAACTTATTCATGAACAAACTACACTTTCAAAACAAAGCCAATTTGTTGTTGCTGCTAACTCGGGGCACTCCATTGAGATAGATCGACCTGATATTGTAATAGAAGCAATAAAAAATCTACATAACTTGTAAAAAGAAGAGGAAAGCAATATACCACTGCTTTCCTCTTCTTTTTATTCAAAGTCTTCTTCTAATTCTTCTTCCAACTCTTCTACATCATAAAACAAGTTCCCAGTACTTACATGAATAGGACCGTTTGCGACATCAACGCGTAACACCCATGCCCATGGCACAGATAATCTTTCATGCAATGCCCGCCAGAAAGCCATTGACTTTCTTTCATATTCCTCAAATTCTTTTAGCATTTCTTTGTAGGAGGCACCGTCTAATTGAATATTCGCTTCCATTAAACGTGAAAAAGCATAATGCTTTAGTTCTAGTTCTGCAGCAATTTCCATTTCCTCAGGTGTTGCCATGCCAATAATCGTTCCGTCAGGTGGTAAAATCTCATACACATTGTGAATTTCTACAACTTCTCCTGGCATGGATGAAAATCGATTGTTTTTCTCGAACATATGAACAGCCTCCTTTTATTAAAAACTTTTGTATTCCAGCCATTTATTTCTATAACTACTGCATCATCTCCTGCTCTTTTCGTCAATCTTCACACATTCTTTACAAATTCTTCTTTCCAAAGTCGATGCGCCCAAGCAAACTGATTGTCTACAAATGTCAGTTTATATATATCAGGCATATGTAATCCCTTCCAAAATGAAAAATCATATTTAGAATCGAAATAATTCATGATAAGAACCATAATGTTTCCATGTGTTCCTATAACAATATTTTTTCCTTTATATTTCTCCAAGATTTTCATTATACAAGAAATACCGCGCTCCTGAGCAATAACGTTCGATTCTCCACCTTCTATATGAAACGAAGGATTTTCCCATGCTTTTGTAATAGCTTGCTCAAAATCTTGTACAGGCTGCAAACTTAATAAACGCTCTCTTACATCTTCCTCTAATTCAATTGATAATTGAAAATGTTTGGCAACCCCTTCTACCGTTTGAATCGCTCTCTTATATGGACTAGCAATTACAACATCTATCGGTTCATTCTTCAATACTTCTGTCACTCTCTCTGCGACTTGCCAACCTTCCTCAGATAACGGTCTTTCCCTCTCATCAGGTGTATATGTAGAATGCGCGTGCCGTACAAAATAAATAGTAGTCATTCCCCTGTCCCCTTTACTTTATTTATGAATCTATTTTGATTTTCCAACATATAAGTTGCTTCTATGTATAGCTATATACAAGTTAAAAAACGACATAAAAACTCATTTTCTTTTTAGTGGAGCGAGAGCATCTGGCCGCGCATAGAAACGGTCAGTGCCTTTTGCTACCATATGCAAGGTTGAAAACAAAAAGAGAAAGCAAGTGCAGATGACGTTGTATTATGCATAACAGCGACTTAGATGTCGGAAAATTCAAACATATATACATATAGATGTTCTCACTCCCTTAGAAAGAGGGTTCATATATCACTCTTGATCTGTATTTAATAATATCATACTTTACTTAGCAAAAAGCATGATGTTTCATTGAAACACCATGCTTTTTGTTGTTTACATAATAAAATTATGAATTTTTAAAATTGCTACGGATAATAGATTTTGTAAAAATTATTTCCCGTGATGTAACATGAAATCACTTACTTCTTCTTCAATATGGTCTAACTTTGCATTCCCTTCTTTCCATTTATGAATATAACGTGTTACGCCTATAATGAAAGAAACAAAAAGAGAAGAAAGAATAACTCCATATACAGCACTAACCGTACTCATTACGACACTTCCTTGTAATTGGATTATGATACTAGTATACTCTTTTTTTTCTCTCAATGTAGGAAGTTCATATTTTTGTAACAATGACTGTTCATTTTTACTACATAGATACTCCCTCCTGCATATCCTTCCATTGCTTCGTTCCTAAGAACACAACAACAAACAGTCCAAACGCAGATATGAAAATAACAGTGGATGCTGGTATATAGTCTAAAAGTAGACCATACAAAAGTGTTCCAAGCGGGACAATTGCTGTTGACATCGTTTCAATTAATCCGAATACACGTCCTAAATATTCTGGTGCTGTTGTTTTTTGAACGAATACTTGTAACGGAACATTAATCATAATGAGATTCACCCCAAAAAGGGTCATAAGGGTAATGTAATATATAAAAATCATTGTTTTAGTTAACGGAAGAAACATCGGTAATGCAATGCAAAGCAATAATCCCGCTAGCATGAAAAGGTTCCTGCGAATCGTCTGAAACTTATTTGTTGCCTCTGCTCGAACAGATAAAAGAATAGAAGCAATTAGCATCCCAACCGCAAGCATTGCTTCAATGACTCCAAATTGCTGAGAAGAAAGTGATAATTTTTGAACAATAATATACGGAAGTGAGACCGAAACTGCACAAAAAAAGAAATTGAGCCAAAGTGAAAGTTTCAACATCGAGAAGATATCACTTTGCTCTTTCACATATATAAAACCTTCTTTTATACTCGTTAAAAAATGATCCTTCTCTTCTTTTTTGTTTGCTTTATACAAGTCAAAGACCATAAATACTTCTATCATTGCCGCAAGAGCAAATGTAATACCATTCAGTAAAAAAAAGAATTTCATAGAAAATAAGCCGTATACAAGACCACCAATAACCGGTCCTAAAATAGTTGCAAGTGATGTAGCTGTTTGGTTTAATGAATTTGCTTTTTGAATACGTGTTGTATCAACTAGAGATGGAATTGAAGATGTTAAAGCGATAGAGAAAAAACTTGCACATATCGATAACAATGCTGCGGATACATAGATGAAGATTAATGAAAGTCCAAATGAAGTGGAAAGTAAAAACATGGTAAACATAATAAAAGCACTCAATACATCTGCTCCAACAGCGAGCCTCTTCCGGTTCATTCGGTCTGCTGCTGCGCCGGCAATTGGTCCGCAAATCATACGCGGAACGGAACCACAAACAAGTGTAATTGCAAATCCCATACCAGATCCTGTCGTTTTTAAAACGTATAGTCCCATTGCAAACGTATAAACATTTGCCCCAAGCATTGATGATAATTTTCCAATCATCATCAAAACAATATTTCGCTTTGCAATTTTCAATCGTGTATCATCTTGATTTTCTAATACACCCTCCATATAATCACTCTCCCTTTAAAAGTTAAATTGTGTTAAACTTATTATATAATCAATTTTCTGAATTCAGCAACAAAAAGTTTAATTATATTTAACTTTTTTATAAAAGGAGGCGTTCTATGACTACTCTCGGAGAAAAAATACGGACATTACGAAAAGAAAAAAAACTTACCCAATCTGAACTTGCTGGGACAGAACTAACAAAAAGCATGCTCAGTCAAATTGAAAATGGGAAAGCGACTCCTTCTATGAAAACGTTGCATTATCTAGCTGACAAACTCGGCTGCGATGCAAGTTTTTTATTAGAAGAAGAAGCGAATGAACTTGCTGCTCTTGTACAAAAGATGGAACAACATATACAAGATATGCGTTTTAAAGATGTACACGAAATCCTCCATCCTATTGTGCATGGTGCATTGCCTTCTACATTAAACGCTGCACGTTTATATAAACAATATGCAAAAGTAACAACTTATATGGGAAACTACGATGTACATGCGTATACCGAAAAAGCAATCATCATTTTTGAGAAATACGCTTTATATCGGGAAAATACAGAAACAAAACTGATATCCTACTACTCATTATTTCGACAAAAACAGTATAATGAGTGCTTACAATTGATTCATTCTATTCGTGACGAATATAAAGAAAAGCATTTAGAGATGGATTTAATCATGCAAATTGAGCTTTTTTGGTATGAAGCTATTCTTTTATTAGCACTTGGGAATTATGAAGGATGTAAAGATATCCTTTTACAAACACTTCATTTTTCTAAAAAAAATCAAGTGTACTATAAAATGGATGAGTTTTACCGTCTTTTATCTTATCAAGCTATATTTGTTAAAGATACAGAAGGATATTTACACAATTTAGAGAAAGCAAAGCAATTTGCCATCTTTACAGAAAATACTTTGTCATTAACCACTCTTCATCTATTACAAGCTTATTTTCATAATACGATCACGAATCAATATGAAGTAGCGCTTTCTCATATTGAAACATATGGAAAAGAGCTGATAACAAAGCTAGAATCCGAAAAAAACGGCTTTTATTATCTTGAAAAAGGAAAAGCATTATATGGTTCAGGGCGTTATCACGAAGCATTACATGAATTGGACCAAGTGACAATCCCTACTTATACGCATCATCCAATAGACCAAGCATTACTAACCACAGCAGGCTCTTTTCGTGCATTATGCTATATGCATCTAGAAGATAAAGAACAAGCACTGTATGAAGCAAAACAAGCACACAATGCTATGCAAGATTACCATGCTCCAATGTTCTCTTCTTTCACTGAAGAAACATTACGAATGATACAAAAACTTTAAACTCTCTATCAATTGGTATATTATTCCTTGTTTTAAGGAAAAATAATAGTACAAGAAAACTTCCATCTTGATGATTTACCAATCGGATATAGAGAGGAGTTTGAAAATGAACATTCAAAGAGCAAAAGAAATTTCAGAGTCAATGGAACAAACAAATGTAACATTTCAAGGAATGCCTGTTATGATTCAACATGTCGATGAAACAAATGAAACTGCACGCATATACGAGGCAACAAACCCAAATCGTGAACTCACTGTACCAATAAACAGCTTAGAGGAAATATAAGAACTCCCACTTCATTTTATTTTGAAGTGGGAGTTCTTTTATGTTCAACACTTGCAGGCAATTCCCCCCTTAAGAAACTGTCTTATTGCCAATGTAAACACAAAAAACCCCCTTTCTTTTTAGGAGGCAGAGCTAGACAAATATATCGGAAAATTAAAATGGATTTATATATACTTCTCTTTCTTGTTTAATATTACATTCATTACGGTAAATGAAATTAATATATGGTTCCAAATAAAATGACACACTATTCAGATTTCATGATAAACTAAAAAGAAAAAATTTATAGTAAGGGGGAAACACAATGAACAAAGCTCCATACTATGCTGTCATTTTCACTTCTCGACTATCATCTGAAACTGACGATTACGAAATCGTAGCAGATGAAATGGTAAAGCTAGCAACACAACAACCCGGATTTATCGATGTTGAAAGCGTCCGTAATGAAGCTGGATTTGGTATTACTATTTCATACTGGGAATCGCTTGAAGCAATCAAGCAGTGGAAAGAACACGCCTCCCATATCATAGCCAGAAAAAGAGGAAGAGAACAATGGTATGAACAATTTCATACAAGAATTTGTCTCGTTGAAAAAGAGTATCAAGCCACAAAGGAGAAAAAATCTTAATGGAACAGAAAACAGCAATTCTACTCCTACACGAAATATATGGAATCAACCAACATATGAAGCATGTTATTCAGACATTTTCATCCTCGACTATAGACGTGGTTTGTCCAAATTTATTACAGCGCTCCTCTCCTTTTCATTACGATCAAGAAACAGAAGCATACTTATATTTTATGAAGAACATTGGATTTGAACAGGGGAAACAACAAATTGACAGTGTGCTCGCTGAACTTCGAAATAACTATGCTTCTGTTGGAGTTCTCGGATTTAGCGTTGGCGCAACGATTGCTTGGTTATGTAGTGAAGATTCTAGAATTGATTTTGTTATCGGATGCTATGGTTCACGTATTCGTGATTACACAAATATTGTACCGAAATGCCGGGCGCTTTTATTATTCCCAGCAAATGAGACTAGTTTTTCAGTTCCTGCTGTAATTGAAGGTTTACAAAATAAAGACTATCCCCTTCTATATATAAAACAACTTAACGGTAAACATGGATTTCTTGATCCATTTTCTTCAGCGTACAACGAGGAAGCTGCGAACGAAGGATATGAAATGATACGTTCTTTTCTTCAAAACTGAACAGAAAAGTAACATCTACCTTTATTTCATTCCGTTTCTATTATCATTATCCATCACGCGAAGTGATAGTGATATGGTCATTTTGTAACGAAAAATGAGATTCCGAATCCTCTATATACGTACTATCTTACTTGTGACAATCATATGGCAAAACGCCTTCAACAGAAAGAACAACCATATATTTAAAAACACCTCTCTCTTTCTAGTAAACGAGAAAGTAGGCAGTACAAAATGATGTTTTTGTCATTACAAGTGAAAATACATGTGATACAATCACGGAGAACAATAGAGAAACATAATGGGGGTAGGAATGGAAACGTTATTAGTTCAGCAAAATGAAACATCGAATAAGTTTTGGAAAATCATAGTAAAAGAAAAAGAATATGTTGTATTTTACGGCAAGATTGGAACAGCTGGTAGTGTAAAAGCGAAAGAATTTAACTTAGAGGAAGCATGTCAAAAAGAAGCCAATAAACTGATCGCTTCGAAACGAAAAAAAGGATATGTGGATCCTACTGACGGGGAAAGTTACATAAAAGAAAAAACAATAACTGAAGAACAGTTTTGGGAGCTCCTGGACCTTGCTAGAACAAAAGGGGAGGATCAAGAGGAGCAATTGGAGTGGTTAACCTCTCATTTGTCTAAACGAACTGTGCATGAAATTGTGGCGTTTGACACGCATTTGCATCAGAATATAAAATCCTCCTACACATCACATTTATGGGCAGCTGCCTATATCATTATGGGCGGATGTTCAGATGATTGCTTTGATTATTTCCGCGGATGGCTTTTATTTCAAGGAAAAGAAACATATGAAGCATGTATTCAAAATCCAGAACGCTTATTACCTGTATTAGAATCATTGGGAGAAAATGATTTCCCACAAATAGAAGAACTCACATTATATTATGGACAAACAGTGTATGAAGAAAGAACAGGAATTGACGACGATACATACTTTGCTTTATACCATGTATTGTCAGATGAAACATTTGAAGATGAGGATATAGAATTTGATTGGGATGAAGATGACGAAGAAAGATTAAAAGCAATGTTTCCAGATTTATGGGAAGCTTATGGTGATAATCCGTTGGAGTGGTAATACTTTATAAGTATATAGGGATATACAAACTACGTGCTATCCACCATAAAAAACCGCTAAACCAAAACCTCGATGCAATTGAATTTGGACTTAGCGGTTTTTTATCCCCACGTTTTTTGAAATTCATATATCTTCCAATTATAGTTCATAAATGTGTAGTATTCTTGAATTACAACATATTCTTTCATATCCGTTTTCACAACATAAGTATGATCACCTTTATATATAACACTCTGAACGTTTTTACCTTCAAATTCTTCTTCTAGTTCTTGTTCATGCAAAATCCCTTCTGCATGAACATGTTTCAAAACATTGTAAGGTGAAAAAATAGAGATTCCAAACATAATCAAAATTGTTACGATACCAGTAATACTAATTATTTTCAAGTTCTTCATTTTTCCCATTCAACATACCATACTTTTTATCTATCCTTATCGTTCTCCGTACGTTCTTCCCTATCTTCCTGCTCTTTATGAAACTCCACACGCGATTGTGCGCTAATGGAATCAAATGGTGTGTAGTAAATTTGAGGTGTCACTTTTTGAACAAGCATTTTATATACGGTAAATCCTATAACAAAACAGAGAAATAGCATAAACATAACAACTCCGCTTGCTAGAATAAGCATGGCACCCTCCTTCAAAAAATATACACAAAAGTATTCATGTGTGGTCATTCATAGGATATACAACCCTCTAAATCTCCACTTTAGTACACTTTTTCTTGCATTCACTCTTTTTAAGTGTTTCTCTTTTGTTTGGATATTAATTTGTAACTTATCTGGGTACATTGCAGTAATATAGCCAACATGAGTTACCTTTTTTGTGTCAGTGTATTGTACAATATCTCTATGTTTAAACCCATAAGTTTCAGAATGTATTGCTTTCGTTTTCTTTCTGATTGGTTTAATGACCCAGTCTTTTATGTTTATATCATTAATCTCTAATCCACAAATAACTAAAGCGTCATTAGAATGTGACTTTTCAATACCCCAATCTATTCTCCTATTTGCAGTATCTCCACCACTTGTTAAAAGCAAAGCACCATACTGAGATAAGTGTTGTTGTAGCCAGTTTTTACCTTGCATAACGTGTTGAGCAAAGTCTAGCCGTAAACTCTTTCCGTTAATCATTTTTTGATACTTATCAACAAACTTTTCTTCTTTACCTTCTGTTTTTTGGTGACATTTACTACATAGTGTAATCAGGTTATCTAATGTATTAGAGCCTCTTAGCCGTCTAGGGACAATATGATGTACTTCTAACATACAGTTTGATTTTCTGCATTCCATACATTCATATTTGTCTCGTATAATTACAGCCTTTCTCATGTTTTCATCTAGCCGATTGGATTTTTGATATTGCCAGTTGTATAACTTCTTGTCATCAGTTAATGCTCGTATGTCTATCGCAACATCTTCTAGGTGAATACTTGCAATGTCTATCCATTTTGAAATCTTATTTACAAACCTAATAATCGTTTGTCTCTTTTGGAGTATACTAGGTGCGATTCTTCCTTCTTTTCTACTACTTGCACGATTATCAAATCTTACTTGACGATACCGTTTGTGATTTCTTTTGTATCGTCTATGTCCTCTTCTTTGCTCCATTAGCTTTGATACATCTTTTCGATGTTCAATAGTAGCTTTAAAGATTGGCTTGTTTTTTGTTTTACATTCTTGTACTAACCCAACCCCAACGTGTAAACTACCATCGTCTATCCCCAACCTAATTTTATAATCTACATCTTCCACTGACTTATGAAGTTGAATTACCATTGGGTATTTTGTTACAAGTTTTGCTCTTTTCTTCCTAATTAAGTACCATCCATTGTTGACACTTGTAGGAGCTAATTTTCCTCCTTCTACATCCAATACAAAACAATATTCTTTGTTTTTATTTTTAGTCATCTCTGACCAGCCATCCTTTTGGAGAATTTCGCTTTTTGCCAATGACAGATGAGAGTTCATGTGTTTCGGTGTTTGACTACAGGGCAGTAGTAGTCGGTCATCCTTCCACACTCTTAGAGCAACAGACTAAAGCGTGTATCCGAGGGTAAGTCTTCAACTTACTCATCAATCGTAGTTCATCATGCAATTTAACTTTCGTCAAAACGCACTCACTTAGGCTTGAAACCGAATCAATAGTAAGTATACGAACATATTTGCCCACGTTTGTATACTTTTGTATATGAAAATGACTACTATTGATTTAGTCCCTTAGTAATCGTTATACTACAAAGTTCGATATAATATGAAATACTCCTCTTTCTAAAAACCGAACCTTCTATTAAAGGGAAGGTTCTCTATTAAACTGAAAAAAATAAACGCAACAAAAACACCACAATGACTCCTGTTAATACAGCCCCAAGCAAACTCCGTGTGAAAATCGCAACAAGGAACGTCGGAATAGCTGCTACTAAATAATCTACTTTCACCGTGTCATGCATAAATAACGTTTCTGCTAACAATGCTGCTAATATTGCAATTGGAATATGATTAAGCCACTTCAATCCCCATTCTGGAATTTCTACTTTACTTAATACAAGCAGTGGTATAACCCTCGGAAGCAATGTGACAATTGCACATCCGAGCACAACAAGTAACAAATCCCATCTTACTTCCATTTTTCAATCACCATCCCAATTGTCGCTGCTGCAAGTGTGGCAATAATAACAGCTACACTATTTGATACAAAGAAATGAGCACCATATGCAATGATCATTGATGCAATTGCAACGCAAAGATGAACAAATAGCTCCGGACGACTGCTCACAAGTTGTAAAACAAACAAGCCGATGAACATCGCTGGAATTGCATAATCCATCCCATATGTATGCGGATCTGGTATCCAATCTCCCAAAATACCACCAATAATATTTGCTGCTACCCAATTTATATAACCTGTCATATTTAAACCGAGCATCCATTTTTCACTTACATATTGTTTTCCTGTTACATGCTGGGCTGCAACACCAAATGTTTCATCTGTAAGTTGCGAACCGATCACTATGTTTTTCCAAACCGACACTTTTTTTAAATAGGGAGCTAATGCTGCGATCATTAAAAAATGCCTTAAATTCACAAAAAAAACTGTAAAAATAATAGTAGAAGCTGGTGCACCTGCTACAAACATTCCAGCCATAATGAACTGTGCTGAACCTGCATAAATAAGTAATGAAATCAGCGCAATTTCTGTTAATGAAAATCCTGCTGTTTTTTCAATAACACCTGATGCTACCCCGATACTTAAATAACCAAGAACTGTCGGCAAACAGTCTTTTACACCTTGCATAAACGTGTCATCTTGCGACTGCAACACTGTTGCTCGCTCCACTTCAACTCCTCCTTTACCCTTATATAAGGTGAACGAAAGCTTAATCATACGCCCAATTCCTTCATTTCTATGCATGAGCGTACCCCTTCTGTCATGCCTCACCTCTTTAGTAGTTATAACTATACCTACTAATATAAGAAAAGATTCTTACCGAGTCAATAATATTCTGAATTTTCAATCAACAAAAAATGACCTTAAAAGAAAAAAAGAAGATAACCTCCTACTATATAGAAAATTATCTTCTTTTTAATTTCTGTATATTGATATCCTGTTATTTACTCAAAACAGACGCTTTTTACTAACAGCCCTTCTTAATTTGCAGCATCGTATTCCCATTCTTTTGAAACTCATATGGGACCTGTACTTCTTCTACTTCGCATCCGTTGTTTCGTAAATTTCCTATAAGCTCGTCTAAAAACTCATATCGTTCACCCTTTAAATCGATACATGGGAAAATTCTAATTTCTTGTTTCGCAACGCGGAGCAATTCTGTAATCGTATCAACATGGAACTTATAATCGAAGCGATCACCATACATAAATAGAAAATGTGCTGATAAAACCATATCAAATTCCTCATCTTGAAAAGGCAGATTAGGTAACGTGGCATACACATACTTCTCTAGATTATGTTTCATGTCCGTTCCGCAAACTTGAAGTGCTTCTAAACGGTGCTTCTGTAAATCCTCTACACTAGAAAAATAATTCCATATGTAATTATCTTTTGCTTTTTGCATATGTTCCATCGTATGTATTACATCTTGTAATCCTTTTTCATATAAAGCTTCCCCATCAAATTGATATACAACATCACAAGCTGTTACATCTCCGCCCTTTGCATTTGCGACTGCAGTAAATGAACAAGCACCAGCTGGACAATCTAATATTTTCTTATTTTGTATGTCCTCATCACGTAATTGGAACATATCACAATACTCTTCAAACGTACGGCCAATAAATACAACTCTTTCAATATCTAATTTCATTTTCTTCACTCCCCTTCCTTATTTTAACATAAGAAAAACTATAATAATATTACATTCAATTCCAAATAACCCCTAAAATTATTTCATATAAATTTGAATACGATAATTTTTTAAAATTGTCTAAATAATTATTTGCAACAATTAATTGCTGCTAAACACGATGATAAAATGACATGGTCCTCTACTGTAGCTTTAAAATAAAGTTTGATTATTTTATTGAAGCTTATTCCACAAATGCACCCGTTAATTCAATAAGAATTATTCTCGAACTTCTCTAATACTTTTTCCACTTAAAAATGCATGTCCGTTTGTTAATTTTTTTACTGTTTGAAATCCATACTTTTGATATACTTTTTCAATTGATTCATTTATTGGAAAAACCCAAAGCTTTTTTATTCCTCTATTTATTACTTCTTTTTGTATAAATTGAATAACTTCACCTATCAAGCCTTTACCTCTGAATTCTTCACTTGTAGCTACACTTTCCATTCGAGCTTGTTCCCCATCTTCAAAAATACAAGCAGTTGAACAAGCTATCCCGTTGAACCGAAGAAGATAATGTGTGAAAGAAGAATGATTAAATTGTTCTTTATAAACTTTCTCAATTGATTCCTTTCCTCCAAACTCTTTAATACTACTTTCTATATCTAAAGCTTCTTGATAATTTTCTTTTGTTACTTTTTCAATAGTAACTCTCTTATTATTCTGAATGTCAATCACTCGGTTATTCCACAATTGAACAGGACTAACAAGTTCTTCATATCTAAAATTCCTTATTTTTAATTCAGTAATCAGATTTTGTTGGCTCTCTAAATTATAGATATAAAACCTTGGTATGATTTTTTTGGACTGATAATAGCTAATAACCTCGTCTATAACTGACTGCGGATGTAAACACTCATCAATAATATGTGCGTGATTTGAGTCATAATAATTTGGTTGGTTTTCATTACAAAATAACGATCCCCACGAGGTATCAATTCGTTTAGAAAAGGTCTCATAGTATGAAATATCAAGCATTAAAAGTTCTTGTGAATTTGGCATATAGTCACCCCTTAATTTCCAGAATATAATTAATATTAACTGAATTATAGCATATATATTTCAAATCCTTCTTAAACTAACCTGTACCTATAGTTCAATAAGAAAAAACGAAATTAGATCATTTCGGTTAAACTTTTTTTCAAAACAGTACGACTTTATTTCAAATCCACATCTACTAGCAAATAAGCTATATTTTCTAAACATACAGATACTCATTTAGCCCAATTATACAATATCTATTAATCTTAATATAACCATGAATTTGACACATTCTACTTTCGTATTAAGATTAATATATATGGAGGGGAATTTATATGGAATATAATATTTTAAAAGTTATTGCACTAGCAGAAAAACTAAAATATGAAATGCGGCACAGTTGGCTTTCTAACGGCCGTCAAGAGAGTGTAGCAGAGCATACATGGCGTATGTCACTCATGGCTATCCTCGTTCATCCTTATTTAGATAAAAAAGTGAATATCGAAAAGTTACTTAAGATGGTAATTATCCACGATTTAGTCGAAGCTGAAGCTGGTGATATCCCTGCATTCGATACGATGAATAGTGAAGAATTACAACAAAAAAAACAAGAAAACGAACAACAAGCTATCCTAAATATTAAACATACACTGCCAGGTCCACTTGGGGAAGAATTATATGAACTATGGATGGAGTTTGAAGAAAAAGAAACATATGAAGCAAAAGTAGCAAATGCTTTAGATAAGCTAGAAGTAAAAATTCAACATAATGAAGCAGACATCGATACATGGCTGCCCATCGAACATAAAATGACATTCCAAGTTGCACAGCATACAGATTTTGACTCATTCTTATCAAAGTTACAAAAAATTATTGAAAAAGAAGGAGAACAAAAATTAATTGCTGCTGGAATCGATGTTGAGGCTTGTAAGCAGTAACAGCTCATACTTTAAAAATACTACTAATATATTTTATAGCAGAAACCGCATGAAAAATTTTCATGCGGTTTTTTCTATCTTACTATTCTCTTCTTTCATTATGTACAAAAGTGCAATTTTCATCTAGAACAAATTGATGAAACAACTCTTTATCTTCTGAAAAAGATAAGTGGATTCCTTCTATTTCACTCCAACTTTTCCAACTAATTTCATGAATTAAACCGTCCGGATCACATATTTCTGCTTTTCCGCCAATCACTTCTACTTCATAGTACACAATATGAACGTTATACCCATTGCTGTCACCAATTTTTTCATGTACCTTTTGAATGATTCGTACATCATATCCCGTTTCTTCTTTTACTTCACGTATACAACACTGTTCAAATGTTTCATTTTCAAATTTTCCACCAGATGGAACGGACCATTTTAATTCTTCCTCTTTTACATCTGGTCGTCCTTGTAATACCATTAATAAATTTCCATCTTTGTTTATACATAATGCTGCTGCACCTTGAAAAATCTCCATTTTTTCTCCCTCCTCTTAAAACAATACCATATTCCCTGTTCGTTTTGCATGCTTTTCTGCCTTCCGAACGAGCAAATAAGATGTGACCACCAAACAATGCAATTCGCAAAGAAATTTTTAATTTGGAAAAGAAACTAAAATCACCCTCAAATCGGTTACGCGGTGAAACAGTTGAACAATGGATGGAAAGACTTCATAGAGACGAAGAGGTCTCCATTCAATTTGATGTAATTATCGATGCATATAAACGCTACAAGGTATGCAAATCGTGATGATACTGAACTTCTCCAGAAATTTAAAAGAGAAGTTCATACATTATACAAATATCGAAAATGAGTAAAAGAAAAGAAAAAATAAGCTTGAATCTCAATACTAGCTAAAAACCTCGACTTCTCCTACTGGAGTCATCGAGGTTCTTAGTAGTATGATAAGGGTAATATAAATTCGGTTCCCCCTATCATGCTATTTTCTCTTATATTTTTTGCTTACATAATAAAAAAAGAACACCTTATGTGCTCTTCTTTTATTATTATTCATATTAATGTAGCAAGATGCTGCTTTGCATCGTATTCCTCTAAACTTTCCCCATGTTTAACACGATGAACAAAATCCGGATTAGAAATCAATGGTCTACCAAATGCCACTACATCAATTGTTCCTTCTTGTAGTGCTTCTTCTGCCTCTTTTGGATTTAAATTCCCAACTCCTACAATTATACCATCCCAATATTTACGAACTAATTGATGTAAGTTTTTTCCGTCAGCTATAACTTGCGTATAATTCATTGTTGAAGGATGAATCATCGTTAATCCTACTTCATAGAGCATCTCTACGAAAGTTTGAATTGCTACTTCAGGATTTTCCCACATGTAGCTAGGGTTATCACCTTTAAATGCCGAAAAACGAATAAGCGTTTTATCTGCACCAATCGCACTTATAACGGCTTGCAATACTTCTTTCATAAATGTTAACCTTTGTTTTAAATCTCCGCCATATTGATCATTTCGATGATTCGCAAATTCATAAGCAAATTGATCAATTAAATACCCATGTGCCCCATGAATTTCTACCCCATCGAAGCCTGCTTCTATCGCATTCCTAGCAGCTTGTGCATACTGTTCGATAGTCTCTTGAATTTCTTCTATTGTCATCGCTTCTGGCGTATCAAAAGGCTTCCGAAAACGCGGGACATTTCCTTGTGCCGCAATAGCTGAAGGTGCTTGTGGTAAGAATCCACCTGTTAGTTCATGATGGCTCATACGTCCTACATGCCATATTTGCGCAATAATTGTTCCACCTTCTTCATGTACTGCATCTGTTACTGACTTCCAAGAATCAATTTGCTCCTCGGTATAGATACCTGGGACACCTGGATTCCCCTTCGCTCTTGGGCTAATTACTATTCCTTCTGTAATAATTAGACCCACACCATCTGCCGCACGTTTCCGGTAATACTCGGCTACATCAGCTCCAACTACCCCTGTCTCATCATTAGCAAAACAACGCGTCATCGGTGCCATTGCCACACGATTACGAAGAGACCAAGCTCCAATTTGAATCGGATCAAATAACTTTGTTTCTTCCACGTTTTGAAATGATCCCCAATTGCTTATATTCGTGCCTTCATAGATACTTCTCTTTGAATTTGTCATCTTTCTTCCCCCTTAATTAAAAGTTCCACTTACATTTCATTGAAAAGATGGAAACTGTCTATAACCGTATCATAATTTTTCACAAACTAGTGCGTCAATTTATACGCTCTCCTTGTTATTACCCTTGCAGTGGTATTCCATCAAAAGCTTTTATATCTAATGGTGCAACTAAAAATTGATTTGCTTTGCCAACAAACGAAGTGAAATGCTCACTCTTATTGTGGTTAGCAATTGCTTCTGTATTTTCCCACACCTCTACCATTGTATAGACATCTTCTTTTTCGGTATCCTTGTACAAATCATAAGATACATTTCCATTTTCTTTTCTTGAACCACTAATTAGCAGGTCAATCTCATTTAAAAACGCTTGTTGTTTTGCTGAATCTACATGAAATCTAGCATGGACAATAATCATGGTACGCTCTCCTCTCAGTTTTCTACTTGTATTTGTATCTATGAAAAAAATCAATCACGCAAATGATGAATCCTTGTGATCTTCTACAATTACTTCCACTGAGCGATTTTATCAATTGGAAGGCGAACTGATTTGTAGCCACTGTCAGCTGCTTTCCCAATTGAAATTAACATAACTGGCACATAACGCTCTTTATCTAAACCAAACGCTTCTGCAATTTTATCTTTTTCATATCCACCAATTGGACATGTATCGTATCCGTGAGCACGAGCTGTAAGTATAAGTTGCATCGCTACAAGACCACCATCAATTAAAACTGTGTCTTTCATTACTTCCGGAGAAACTGTTGAAAAATAAGCTGTAAGCTTTTCTATTTGACTTTCTTTTACTTCTGAAGGCATATATCCAAGTTCAACTGCTTTTCCGTAAATTTCTTCGGCATTTTCGAAATTATTCAAATCACCAAAAACAGCAATCATTGCTGCTGATGTTTCTACTTGAAGTTGATTAAATTTAGCAAGTGGCGCAAGCCTTGCTTTTCCTTCAGCACTATCAATGACTAAGAAGCGCCATGGTTGCATATTTACAGAAGATGGTGCAAGTGTTGCTTCTGTAAGGATCTCTGTCATTTCTTCTTTACTAATTTTCACAGTAGGATCATACTTTCGAATAGAACGACGGCCTGTCATAATTTCTGTAAAATTATTTGTTTTTTGTGCGTTAGTCATAGATAGATTCTCCCTTTTTCTGTCTAATGATTATATTAGAATTCTTTTATATTTTTTTGAATGCGATTTAACATATTTAGAAGTTCATCTCGTTCTTCTTCGTTAAAATCCTTTAACACAGAAGCGGCAAATCGCTCTTTTTCCTCTTGAAAGGAATGAATTTTATTCCGACCAGTATCTGTTAAACTAACAAGAGTTAACCGATTATCATTCGGACTTTTACGCCTTGTAATCATTTCGCTAGCTTCAAGTTGCTTTAAATGCCGGGTGATTGCTGCATTGTCAATGTTGACTTCTTTTTGAAGTTCTTTTTGACTTATTTCATCTACTTGATAAAGTTGATGTAAAAGTTCAAGTCTAGACTGACTAATCCCTGTACAACCTTCAAACTTCGAACTGATGTCTTTATTGAGAAAATGTAGTTTATATAAAATAATCGCTCCCTTTGAACATGAATAGGTCAAATTACCCCTCCTTTTAGGTTGTATATAATTGACGTATCAATAATTGATATATCAATTATTGATACGTCAATTATATTACAAGAGATTTACTTGGAAAGCAATAATTTTGTTTTTATCCCCAATTAACACACAGTTCCCGCTAATCAAAACTATATGGGATACAGACCCATGCACATTTATAGTGGTTTTATTCAAAAATAACAGTATACATGTCACAAGAGTAAAAGGTATTTTTTTCATATCCTTTTATCCTGCCTAGTTTATATCCTTATCCATACTTTATAAAAAGTAAAACTAAGTTCATATCTTTTTATAATTTGTAAAATTGACTGTTAAATGTCTATATAAAAAACCAGTGATATCAGTACTTGCATATGATATCACTGGTTTTTGTGAGTTTGACATTTTGTATCTTTTGTAAAATTCAACTGCAAAATATCATCGAAGGAATATTCTGAAAAACAAACATTTTTTCATGTATAATTAGTAATATGTGAGATTTTCTCAAAGGAAAGAAGATATAGTTTATGGGGACATGTATTAAACGTATTGACGTTGCTACACAGGAAATTAAATCTGTATCATACGAATGGTTATTAGATGAATTACCAGAAGAGCAAAAAGATCGTTTACTTGGTAGTTGGAAAAAACGTAAAGTAGATGGAGAGTTAGAATTAATTTGTTCTTGTACCAATAAAATAAAGATTCAAATGAATGTAAGGGAATTCAGGACCAATTCATTTACATTATGCACATATCCCAATCAAAAACATCTTCATACAGAAACATGCAATTTCTTTGGAAGCGAGTATAAAGCGAAGAACCCTTATATAAGTAATTGGCGTGAAAAAGAAGATGGGACAATACGTGTTTCTTTAAATTTTCCCAATATGGATGATAAAGAGGCTAATAAAGGCCCAATTAAAGATTCTCAAACTGGTTCACATCAAACAGAAGATAAAAAAGATAATCCTTCCATAAAAAAAAGAACATCCAGAGATTATTTAACAGTATTTGAATTAAGCCGCAAATTATTAGTTCGATCTTGGGATTTTTCTATTTGGGGTCCCGCCAACCCAATGACATAAAACCCACGCTAAGACATTTTATGGAAGATAAAAAGCCGATTTTCCTACGTTAAGGAATTTCGGCATGTATGTTTTATCTTCGGAGTGGTCGTAATAATTCTAAAGTAGTTGATTGCTTAAATTTAAACTTATATTCACCAAGGAAGTTGATATGTTCCCATCCAAATGGTGAAATATGATATAAAAGTTTTTCCTGCAAGACACCTTTCACTTTTTTATATTCTATTGCTTTGGTTAAATATACCGTATTATTTCAATAAAAGACTGTCTCGTCATCATAATAGGTGTTTTTGCCCATCCCCCCGAAAAGGGGGCGATAAGACAAAATATCATAGAATCATTCAGTATCCATATCTTCTTCAGATGAATATAAGAGGATCGAAGTTCATTCTTACTTAAATACAGGCTTTATATTCTGTCATGATATTATTGATAATTGTTTTGACTGGTAGTATTTCCTTAATTTCATGCACTCTTGCTCCAGCAAAAACAAGACCATTCTCACAATCACCATCCATTGATGTTATCAAAGAATCTAGCGTACAAAAACGATAAGAACAATTTTTTAGGCAATTAATGCACTTCTTTATTTTTATCTTTTTATCATCAGCTATCAGTTCAGTGAAGTTATTCTTAATTGCACGACCTTGAAGACCTACAGTTGTTTTCAGCAGCATAGTATCTTTCGTTCGAGCATGTACATATTTTTCTTTAAATGATAAGGGTGCGTCACACTCATCACTTGCAACAAATCTCGTCCCCATTTGTACTCCAGAGGCCCCCATACTTAAGGCACGAGCAAGATCTTTTCCAGTCATAATTCCTCCAGCAGCAATTACGGGAATTTTAACCGCTGCAACTACTTCAGGTAATATATCGAATAAAGGTCTTTCGGTTCCGAGGTGTCCCCCGGCTTCATGACCTTCTACAACAACTGCAGCTGCACCCAGGCGTTCAGATAATTTAGCAAGCTTCGCTGAAGAAACAATTGAAATAACTGGTATACCGGCCTTTTTGCCCCAAGTATACATATCTCTTGAAATCCCAGCACCTGATATGATGAAATCAACTTTTTCTTCAATGGCAGCTTTCATTTTTTCAGCAAAATCATTCATCGCGAAAAGAACGTTTACTCCAATATAGCCGGCATTCTGTACCTTTTCCTTCGCCGTCCTTATATGTAGTCTCATTTCGTCGATGGAAATTCCAGTTCCTGATATAATTCCAATTCCTCCAGCATTTGCAACAGCAGATGCAAGGTTGCTTAATGAAATACCTACGCCCATACCTCCCTGCATAATTGGAACCTTTGGCATCATATGACCGATTTTTAACTGTGGAAAGTTCAAGTAAATACCCCATTTCATTACTGTTTTTAGAATGGACCGCTAAAGCTCCCTTATTGTAACATAGCGTTTCGAATGGATCCCAGGAAATTAATACCTACTCCTAGTAGTTTGTGGTGTTTTTTGTTGTTTTTCACAAAATGTTCGAATAATATTCTATAAATCTTGAACTTTAAAATTATGACCTAGTTTTACACGTATCTCGGCTGAACCTCCTATAATTTCCAAAAATGTATTAGCGTGGGTTTTATGTCATTTGGTTGGAGGAGCCCCTACAAGTTCTTTTTGTTAATTACCTCAAAATATATTGGCATCAATAAAGAGGAAGATAATGTACTTGATAAATTTTATAATTTAAATAAAGAAAAGAATCCCTTTAAATTATCTAAAAGAATCCTTTTTCTGTATATTTGATATAATCAATATTAAAAACTAACTTGTCAAAACATAAATTTCACTTTACCTATAGTATCAGCCCCACCTACGCTAGATACCTTGATAGCCACACTTGCCATCCGACCCATTATCATTATAAAAGAAAGCGTTTACAATGTAAATGATTTCCTCTTAGAGGTTACCTTATTTTTTAAAAAAATTGTACGCTTGGACACAATTTGGAAACATTTTAACCGGTTCCCTGTACGTTAAGAAACTGGTTATTTATCTTACTACCTTTTTATTGGATTTTTGTCTCGTAGTGGTCTTCCTGGAAAACGTAAATAAGCAATTTGTTGTGGATTTAAAATAAAGTTCGATGATTTATAAAAAAGGCTGATCATTTATAATAAAGAAAGATAATTTGCAAAAAAGTTTGATAAAAAGATCTATTTTGTAGAATATTTCTTTGTTCAACAATCGGGCTATTTAACGGAATAACGAAGGAGAATTCAAAAGAGCGCTGAAATAGAAAAGATATAATTAAAAGGGAGTGTGACTGATGTGTCCCATGCTAAGGATGTTTTGGTTGATCAGTTGTTAGCAAATGCGAACGACCCTAGCTTTTACATTCCATTTTTGGAATCAGTAGCAAACTTGTCGGAGGAAGAAGCGTTTTGGAAACCCAACGATGAAAGTAACAGTATCGCTGAAATTGTGCAACATCTACTTTACTGGAATGAGACATGGCAAAAGAGGTACGAAAAATCTCCTGTGAATGCTGTTGTACCAATAGGTGATAATAATAAAAGCTTTATTGTTACGGAAAATAAAAGATTTGCTGACTTAAAAGAGTGCCTTCTAAAGGTTATGCTTCAGTGGCAAGATCTACTAACTGAAGAAAAGGTAGAAAGTGAAGTGAATGGTTTCCCAGAGACTGCAAAGTGGTGGGGGGTACTAGGAAATATATCCACGCATAACGCTTACCATATTGGACAAATTGTTTACATCCGAAAACAACTACAAAAAAGCTGGAAAACTAATATTAAATGAGAAAGTGAGACAACTTACATTCCTTGTTCAGTAATCGGGCGCTTTTGTTGAAGAACTTTTTTGAAGTAGATTCCCAAACTTGGAGATCTACTTTCTAGATATTTTTATAATTGTAAATATTATATATCTTTATGAAAATTGGTTTACTAAGGAGGTTGTTATATGAGTTACAAGAACACACTTATTACCATTTCAGAGGATTCAAAAGCTACTTCTGCCATAGTACCTGTCACCAGAAACGGAAAACTTACTATTGCTTCTATTGAATATGATTTAATTAAGAATAATCCTTATAAATTTACACAAGAAGATGTGCAATTTAAAACTTATTTAATCAAAAATCAAATAGAAGAAGAAAATACAGATGAACTGCGAAAACAATTTTTTTCAAAATCTATGGCTTGCTTCAGAGCTTCTCCTTTAGTGAAAAATTATGGTTGGGGAATACACTATAACGATCAAGGAAAAATTTCCATTTATGATATTAAGAGTGAAATATATAACCAATTGCTTAATCAAAATAAGATTACTAAATTAAAAGGTATGCGTTCGAAAAGAAAATAAAACAGTATCTTATTATGAATATCCTTTATTAAAGTAAACGTAAAGCAACTCCAAAATATACAATAAAAGTTGATTTTGGAGTTATTTTTTTTACTTTGTATCTTGGATAATTGTTCGTAAAATAGATTCCCATATGTCAGGATCGTCAGGTAAGAAATGTCCTGCATCTTTCATATAATGGGTTGTTACATAGGGGGTAGCTGAGGCTACTTTTTTTATTTCTTCTATTGAAGATAAAGTGTCGGCTGTACCATGCCAAATATGGATAGGGATGGGGATATCTTGAAAATTAAACCCCCAATATTTTGCTAAAAGAGCAGGTTCTGATACTGCTTCATCTACACTATTTCTTAACGCTTCTTTCATATGAATCATAGTTAATTTAATATCTTCATCTGTTTGAATAAATTGTTGATCCCATTTGCATAAATGTGCATTTCCCTTTTTCAGCCTCTGTATATATTTTTCAGGGTTCTTTTCCATTTGCTTTTTTTGAGTACGATATACCCATTTTAATAGCAAAGGTAATCGTTTGGAGATAAAGAAAGCAATCCGATTTTCACGGCACATACTAGCTGGCGGCTTTTCATTCTCAAACGGAGTTGCACTAGAGACCATCTGTACGGATTGTAAGCGTTCAGGGATTTGATAAGCACAAGCAGCAGCATAAGCGCCCCCACCTGAAACACCTATAATAGAAAAAGTTTGGAGCTTTAGTTGATCTGCTAATTCATTTACATCTTCTGCCCAATCCAGAACTGTTCGATTCCATTTTGGATCAGAGAGCCCATATCCAGGTCTATCTATTGAAAGAAGTCGTATTCCTAAGCATTTTGCTACCATATCATCTGTTAATGACCAAATTCTTGAACCGGGTGTACCGTGGAATAGCATGACTGGTAATCCGTTTGTTTTACCATATTCAATGTAAGCTAAGTTGCGCCCATCTTGCAAAGTTATGATGTGATCTTTCATATTATCTACTCCTATAACAAATTATAAACCGACCGTTCAGTCTAATTTTATAATAGGAGAAGTTTATTTGTAAATACTGGAATCACATTTTTTTCATTCATGTTGTAATTCATTAGATATAGAAATAAACATACAAAAACGCCATCCTTTCCTATGATTCTACAGAAAGAATAACGTATTTTTTCATTTTAGGGGGTATTTTGTTTTGTTAGCTTGATAGCGATGTGGTGTTTCCCCTCTTCCAGCAATTTAAAGAAAAAGTAAATAAACTTTATACCTATCAAAAAACACTAAAAAAGAAGTAAAAATAAAACGAAACCTCAATTACTCTAAAAAAGAGCGCTTGAGGTTTCATTTATTGTGTAAAAATCCTTATTTATTATTAACCAGTTGTCCATCATACACTTTAATATCTAACGGAGCAGTTAAAAACTATTACTTCCACTGGGCAACTTTATCGATTGGCAGACGAACTGATTTATATCCACGGTCGGCTGCTTTTCCAATTGAAATTAGCATAACTGGTACATAGCGCTCTTTATCTAATCCAAAAGCTTCTGCAATTTTGTCTTTTTCAAAACCACCAATTGGACATGTGTCATATCCATGTGCACGTGCAGTCAACATAAACTGCATGGAAACAAGGCCACCGTCAATTAATACTGTATCTTTCATTATTTCTGGTGAAACTGTAGAGAAATACGCAGAAAGCTTTTGCATTTGATCTTCTTTTACTTCAGCTGGCATATAGCCATGTTCAACTGCTGTACCATAAATCTCTTCCGCATTATCAAAGTTTTGTAAATCACTAAATACAGCAATCATTGCTGATGATGTTTCTACTTGAAGCTGATTAAACTTAGCAAGCGGAGCAAGTGTTGCTTTTCCTTCCGCACTATCGATCACAAGAAAGCGCCATGGTTGCATATTAACTGATGACGGTGCAAGCGTTGCCTCTGTCAAAATTTCTGTCATTTCTTCTTTACTAATTTTCATAGATGGATCATATTTACGAATTGAACGACGTCCTGTAAGAATTTCTGTAAAGTCATTTGTTGTTTTTGTGTTACTCATAGATGTACGCTCCCTTTTTAAACTTCTTTTATATTTTCTCGAATGCGATTTAACATATTTAAAAGGTTATCACACTCTTCCCCACTTAAACCTTTTAGCGCTGAAACTGCGAAACGCTCTTTCTCCTCTTGAAAGGCATGGATTTTATTTCGGCCGTCTCTCGTTAAGCTAACAAGAGTAATTCTGTTATCATCAGGATTTTTACGCCTTGTAATCATTTCATTTGCTTCAAGTTGCTTTAAGTGCCTTGTAATCGCAGCATTATCAATATTCACTTCTTGTTGAAGTGCTTTTTGACTAATTTCATCTACTTCATATAGCTGAAGGATAAGCTCAAGCCTAGATTGACTCATACCTGTACAACCTTCAAACTTTGAACTCACTTCTTTATTAAGAAAGTGTAATTTATATAAAATAATCGCTTCCTTCGAGCATGATTTTGTCACTTTACCCCTCCTTTACTACTAATTCATACAGTTAATTGATACATCAATAATTGATATGTCAATTAATATAACGGATAAACATTTAAAGCGCAATCATTTTGTTTTTCCCTACTTCATGTTTCGCATCCCCCTTACTAAATTTTCAAAATTCCGCACTTAATCACGTTACAAATAATGGTAATTACCCTATAATAAAGATATTATAAACGACTGGAGAGTGATTCTAATGCGGCAATTCAATAAACGAAATGAGGAATTCAATATGAAAAACGAAATGAGGACTATCATACATGAAAACAATAAATATAGGGATTGTAGCGCATGTAGACGCTGGAAAGACGAGTTTGACTGAGCGTATTCTTTATGAAACCAATGTAATTCAAGAAATTGGCCAAGTAGATAAGGGTAGTACGCAAACAGATTCGATGGAGTTAGAAAAACAACGCGGGATTACCATTAAAGCATCTGTCGTTTCATTTTTTATAAATGATCTCAAAGTAAATGTAATTGATACACCCGGTCATGCAGACTTTATTGCTGAAGTAGAACGATCTTTTCGTGTTTTAGACGGAGCCATTTTAGTTATATCAGCAGTTGAAGGCATTCAAGCACAGACCAAAATTTTAATGAGAACTCTACAAAAAATGCGTATTCCGACAATACTATTTGTAAATAAGATTGATCGTAGCGGTGCTCAAACTACTAAAGTTATCCAACAAATAAGGGAATCTCTTACCAATCAAGTACTCCCTTTATATAAAGTGAAGGATGAAGGAACAAAGCATGCATGTATGATTCAAAACGAATTACGTGCTGATGCAGATGAGACAATATATGATGAATGCATAGAACTTTTAGCACCCTATAATGAATCTTTACTCGAATCGTATGTAAACAGTGCAACATTAACTGAAACAACTCTAAAAGAAGAATTATTAAATCAAATTCAACATGCAAATGTATATCCAATCTTTTTCGGCTCAGCTATGACAGGTATGGGAGTCTCTGAATTACTTGAAGGTGTCTCAAACATGATTTCACAAAACATTTCGATTGATCATTCAGACAACATTTTATCAGGAATTGTTTTTAAAATTGAAAGAGAACCTTCTGGAGAAAAAATTGCTTATGTACGAGTATTTTCTGGATGCTTACATGTAAGGAAATACGTCGAGATAAACCGAAAAAAGAATCGTACTGAAATGGTCTCGCACAAAGAAAAGATAAAAAAGCTTCATATATTTCATAACGGAAAGGCTGTTCAATCCCCTACTGTTAGCGCAGGAGAGTTTTGTAAAGTATGGGGGCTAAGCGACATTAAAATAGGTGATATAATCGGTACAATGTCACACAGAATAAAGGAAGTTCACTTTGCTGATCCCCAAATGGAAGCGACAATTGAAGCAAGACCGAAAGAAAAAAATCATGACCTATATCAAGCACTGATGGAACTCTCTGAAGAAGATCCACTCATCAAAGTACTGAAAGATGATATTCATCATGAAATCTATATTCGACTTTTTGGTGAAGTTCAAAAAGAAGTCATAGAAACAACTTTAAAGGAAAAATACAATTTAGATGTTTCCTTTAAAGATACAAAAATTGTATGTATAGAAAAACCAATTGGAACCGGAAATGCAGTAGAAATCATGGGTGAAAACAATAACCCATTCTATGCAACAATTGGTTTTAAAATTGAACGAGGTGCATGTGGAACTGGTATCGCTTATAATTTAGCGGTCGAGCTGGGCTCATTGCCTTTAGCATTTCATAAAGCCATTGAAGACACTATATTCCAAACGTTAAAACAAGGTTTATATGGGTGGGAAGTTACCGACATCGTTGTAACTTTAACGCATACTGGTTATGCGAGTCCGGTAACGACCGCTGGTGATTTTAGAAAACTAACACCTCTTGTCTTAATGGCTGCTTTGAAGCAAGCTGGATCGACCGTATATGAACCAGTAAATGAGTTTGAATTAACAGTTCCTACAAGTTCAATTAGCAACACACTGTATAAATTATCAGTAATACATGCTGCATTTACAGAACCTGTGTTGCATAATGATTCTTTTTGTTTAACAGGAACATTACCAATGGCCAAAACAGAGAATTTCAAACGTGGTCTGCACTCTTTTACGGAAGGTGAAGGCATCTTTATATCTAGACCTTGCGGATATAGTAATATCGAATCAAATTTCCCAACGCGAAAACGAGTAGATTATAATCCACTCAATCGAAAAGATTATTTACTGCATGTGCTTCGTGCTTATTAATTTAGAATATAAAACCGACTTTTCACTTTGTTGAGAAAAGATTATGTCGAAGTAAATTCTGAATTTCTCAACATTTTCTTTGATTTCTATTTTTGAGAGTACCACATCGCTATCAAACTAAGAAATTCATTGTTCCCCAAAACGAAAAAAATGAACAGAATTCTCATAAATAACTGTAGAGGGGTAAAATTTTTACTTTGGGGGCACTTCAAAATATTAGCTTGATGGGCATGGGGTCCTGCCAACATTTCGCGGAAAACATACGCTAAGGGATAGTCGGCTCTTTAAATTATTTCAGCAAGCTATATTGCTTCAAAAAGGAAATAAACAGATTGAAGACTTATTTTGTTTCTTCCGTAGAACGTAACAAATCAAAAGAGCTGTCCTTATGAAAGAACAGCTCTTTTTTCGTCTCTTTACTAGCCTGCCATATTATTAGTACTATCTTCTGGAGAAAATACAGAAATATGATCGACTTTTCCAGTAGAATTTGGAATAACAAATTTCAGTTCAAATTGGTCATTCGCTTTATAACTATATATTTTGTCATTCCCATTTACCTTAACTGACATAGGTTTTCCTAAAACTTTTTCAATTTCCTGCAAAGTAAGCGTTTGAAACTCTGGATGATAGGAACGAACATCAAAAATTTGAGATCCTTTATTAAATCCAATCACAACATTTTTACTCGTAAAAGTTGCATACATACCTTTACCTGCTGGCTCAGTTTTATCAGCTTTCCCCCATGCCTTTTCAACTTCTTCAATATCTCCCGTATGTGCAGCAAATACAACATTTGGTACTTTTCCTTGTTTAGCTTGTTCTAATATATTCTTAATTTGATTACTTATTTTGGGGTCTATAGATATATTAGGTGCATTTTGTTGCTTTGGCTTTGGTTTAGAATCTGTTGATGTATTCGCTGAATCTTTCGATGTATCTGAAGGTGAATTTTCACTTTTCTTTTCATCTGAATCAGCAGAAGAATCCGGTTCCACTTTAGAATTCTTCTCATGTGTTTGCGTAGTTGATTTCTGTTCAGCAGAACCCTTACAAGCTGTTAGAGTTAGCATACATGTCAATACGAGAAAGCACATTATCATTTTCATACTTGCAACCTCCTAAATTATAGTACTCACTCCTATATTCAATCCATTACACTGCATTTCAAATCGAATTAATATCATTTTACATCCTAAAAAAGACTTTAACATATACCCCACTTCTCTCCTGTGCTTCTCGTCACAGTTGCTCCTCTATTCCTTCTTAAAAATAAAAAGGAAACGTCTTGCTATAAAGTGAAACTTTAATCAGTGGGGGTTTTCTTCATCCCCCACTGATTATCAGCCCTCACCAATCGGGCTTTTACGGGCAGTTTATCTCCCGCCTAACTTCTTAAGAAA
>NZ_JAKUFS010000032.1 GCF_022663535.1 Bacillus cereus group sp. BfR-BA-01380
ACAAAAATATAGAAAGAAAGGCGGCTTTTCGTTCAAAATTGAACAAAAAGCCGCCTTTCTTGTTTTACATATGTTTTATGAGATGAAAAACTTAAGTTTTTCAGTGGCCTCTACATAAAGGGGATGTTAATATTAATATTTATTTTGCTTCTTTATACATAGCTTCTACTTGTTTCTGAAGCTCTTCGTTTTCTAAATACTCATCATATGTCGTTTGTTTATCAACTAAACCGTTCGGTGTTACTTCAATAATACGGTTTGCGATTGTTTCAACAAACTGATGGTCATGTGATGTGAATAAAATTGTTCCTTTAAATGCCATTAAACCATTGTTTAATGCTGTAATAGACTCAAGGTCTAAGTGGTTCGTTGGATCATCAAATGTTATTACGTTTGCACCGCTTAACATCATTTTAGAAAGCATACAACGTACTTTTTCTCCTCCAGAAAGAACAGAAACGTTTTTCTTTACTTCTTCACCAGAGAACAGCATACGACCTAAGAATCCGCGTAAGAAGCTTTCAGACTCATCTTGTGGCGAGAATTGACGTAACCATTCAATTAAGTTCATCTCGCTATTATCGAAGTACTCAGAGTTATCTCTTGGGAAGTACGCCTGAGATGTTGTAACGCCCCATTTAAATGAACCGCTATCTGGCTCCATCTCACCTGCTAAAATTTTAAATAAAGTT
The DNA here is from genome assembly GCF_022663535.1 of Bacillus cereus group sp. BfR-BA-01380. Classification (GTDB taxonomy): domain Bacteria; phylum Bacillota; class Bacilli; order Bacillales; family Bacillaceae_G; genus Bacillus_A; species Bacillus_A cereus_BB. The sequence continues at coordinate 693 of NZ_JAKUFS010000032.1, forward strand.
GTAATTGCAATTTCATTACGTCCAACGAATGCAATTTTATCACCTTTATTAACAGTGAAGTACACGTTATCTAATACTTTCTCACCATCAATTGTTTTAGAAAGACCTTCCACTGATAATAAATCATTCCCTACTTCACGCTCTGGTGTAAAACCAACGAACGGATAACGACGAGAAGATGGTTTAATATCATCTAATGTAATTTTATCTAATAATTTCTTACGAGAAGTTGCTTGCTTCGCTTTTGAAGCGTTCGAGCTGAAACGCGCAATAAAGTTTTGTAACTCTTTTACTTTCTCTTCTTTTTTCTTATTCGCATCTTGTGTTAATTTTAATGCTAATTGGCTAGATTCATACCAGAAATCATAGTTACCAACATAAAGTTGAATTTTACCAAAATCAAGATCCGCCATATGCGTACATACTTTATTTAAGAAGTGACGGTCATGGGATACAACGATAACTGTATTTTCAAAGTTCATTAAGAAGTTTTCTAACCATTGAATTGCTTTTAAGTCTAAATGGTTCGTAGGCTCATCTAGTAATAAAATATCCGGTTGACCAAATAGTGCTTGTGCAAGTAATACTTTTACTTTCTCTGCCCCTGTTAACTCAGACATTTTTTTCGCATGAAGGTCTTCACCGATGCCTAGTCCTTTTAAAAGAATTGCAGCTTCTGATTCTGCTTCCCAACCGTTTAACTCAGCAAATTCACCTTCTAGCTCAGCTGCGCGCATACCATCTTCATCACTGAAATCTTCTTTCATGTAAATCGCATTCTTCTCTTGCATTACTGCATAAAGACGTGTATGTCCCATAATAACTGTTTCTAATACTGGGAATTCTTCATACTCAAAGTGGTTCTGTTTTAAAACAGCTAAACGCTCACCTGGTGTAATATGAACATCTCCTGTTGATGGATCAATTTCACCAGATAAAATTTTTAAGAATGTAGATTTACCAGCACCATTTGCTCCGATTAAACCGTAACAATTGCCTGGTGTAAATTTTATGTTAACATCTTCAAAAAGCTTACGATCTGCAAAACGTAAACTTACGTTACTTACTGTAATCATTTAGTTCCTCCTAGTAATACCGCTGTTTTCAGCGGTTTCTCACACGTTAATTCAAAAAGACAGATTACGATTCACGTATTTTAAACTGTATTCACATTATACAGTAGTAAATATAGGAAAGACAATAGATTATGTTAAACGCTTGATTTTACTGAATTATTAGCGAACTTTTTACAACAATCACTAAATTCTATATCGATAGTTTACTACTCGCGTATTTTCTGGGTATATTAAAGTTATAATATAGCGGTTTTTTCTAATTTTACAAAAATATAGAAGAGATGATGGAGGCATTTAATCTATGAGCGATGTTATACAGATTCTTCAAGAAAGAGTAACATTACTTCAAAACGCTAAAAAAATTGAAGAATTATCAAAAGGATACTCACCAGATAAAAAATATGTAGCTCATTTTGATAATGAGAAATTATTATTACGAATAGGTGATATACAGGGCTATAAAAAGAAGAAAACAGAGTTCCAAATATTAAAAAATATGAAAAATCTCGGAGTTATATCTCCTCAGCCTATTGATATAGGTATGATTGAAGAGTTCAACTCCTGCTATAATATATACTCTTTTATAGATGGCGTAGACGCAAAAGACATAATACACACGCTAACAAAGGAAGATCAATATAACATTGGAATGGAAGCAGGAATACAACTATCTAGGATGCATTCGTATGAAGCTCCTCCAACAATTAATACCTGGTATGACCGCGCGATGGAAAAGCATTATAGATACCTAAATGCTTACAAAGCTTGTGGTATAAGGATTAAAAATGATGAAAAAATTATGGATTTCATTGAGGAAAATAAACAGCATATAAAAAAACGTCCGAATCGATTTCAACATGATGATTTTCATCTAGAAAATATTATTGTGAAAGATAAAAAATTTGCTGGTGTCATTGATTTTAATAATTTTGATTGGGGAGATCCACTTCATGACTTTGTAAAAGTAGCTTTATTTCAAAGAGAACGAAGTGTCCCGTTTTCAATCGGACAAATTGATGGATATTTTAATAAAGATGTTCCTGAAGATTTTTGGATACTTTATTCTATCTATTCTGGAATGGTTATCTTCTCATCAGTTGTATGGTCCTTACGTTTTGCGCCTAAACAATTAGAAGAAATGATAGGTCGATTATACGTTATACTGGAAGACCACAAAAATTTTGAAATTCTAAAACCTACATGGTACGAATCAAGTAGTTATTTAAGCCATACATCAGTTAGCTCAATAACATACAAATAATGTTGTTGGGCTAGATAAGGTCATTTGTAGTAAAAAAGGAGCGGCCCTTTTAAAGGCAGTTTTACTTTACGTTTATCTCCTCATTCCCTCGAAAATCGTGTATTCCATCAAACAATGGCCAAAGCGCATTATCTACGATATTCCGATATTAATGCTTTACACTTCGCCAATTGTCTCATTCTCTCGTCCCCCTTTCCCCTCTACTTCGCTATGTGTGAAATTTTAACAATCAGATATTAATGAATTGTAAATACATTATAAATTTCCCATTAATATTAAAAGATGATGATACACTATTTTTATAATTGAATTGACTTTTGGACCTTAAAAAACATCTTTACAACACAAATTTTCTATTTATATCAATATAAAAATTTATACTAATATGGTAATTTATATTCAGGTAGAACATCAGCAGGAATGGACATTAGGTTGGTTCTTATTAATGATAAAATCATAACTGTTTATCCAATGTATTGAAGAATGTGAGGTACCAAAAATGAAATATAACTATACTATAACAAAAAATGAAGGTCTAGATTCTTTAAAAATAGAATTACCAAAAGGACTAGAAATTGTGGCAACATTTTTAGAAAACGATATACAAGGTATTCCAATTAAATGGTGGTTGCAAGAGATTGATGAAGTATTAAATAACTTAAAAGAATATAATGAATTTCAAGGTACATTATGTGCAGTTCAGATAAAAAAGGATGAGACCATAATTGCCGATTTATATTCTATCCACGACCCTAATATATGTAAAATAGAAACAACCGAATTAAGAAAATTAATTGAAGTTTGGGGACAAGCACAAAAAGTTTATAAAGATAACAACTAAAAAAATTAGTTTCTATGAAGAAATTCATATTAAGATGGAATATATTTTGAAGGATTAGAAATAACACCATTGGAATGGCTTGAACAAACAGTCGTAACGTTAAAACAATCTAGTAAAAAGAGACCGCCCGTAATAGGCGATCTTTTCTTCGTATACTTTTCGCTTACTTTAATATAAGGAAGTATAATAAAAATGAAATATCAATATAGTTTTGAAGTACTTAACAATAGAAAATTAGTTATGAGACTACCCCAAGAAATTAAACTTGTTGAAACTTTTTTAGGGGTTGAAGTATCTGTTTTTGGAGATTGGATTTTAGAAGAAATACATAGTGTTTTAAACGGAGAAATGGATTACGGAAAAGTCAATGGTAATATTTGCGGCTTAGAAATTCGAAGAGATACAACTACTGTCCTAGACAATTTAGCTGAAGATGGTAAGGGTGAATTTTGCGAGATAGAAACAGTTGAATTAGTACATTTAATTCATATTTGGCTAAAAAAGCGAAATGAATTTAGAAAAGAAAAAACACAGGATTAAAATAATAAATATAGCTGACTCCTATATGAGGTCAGCTGTATTTATTATTTCACATACCACCTACTATCTATAGCACGCCTTTCAAATTTATTCTTTACCTCCCGTTACTTTAAACTTTATAGTTACTTTTCCGAGACTTTTATCAGCGAAATTAAGTACGTATATACGAAGTAGTACCAATATATTTAAACGCATCCTAAAGCATAAAATTTAACAGAAATGCTAACGAGTTAGACCCGTAGTTTTAAATTCGAAAAACCTAAGGAGAAAAAATGATATAAAAACTCCATCGTATAAACCATTATATATTTTAGTTTATGTCGTAATATCTGTATCTATTATAGGGTTAATGATTACTCCATCCAACAATCCGTGGGAAAAAATTGTTGGATGGAGTAATCATTCTTTTGGGAACAGGTTTAATATGTTTTCTTAAATTTGGACGGTGGGCGCAAAAGAAACTTTATGATAAATTTACAAAAAAACGGGATTAACATAAGACTGGAGAAATTAAAATATGCGTACAATAAATAGAATTTTGTCCTTTACTGTATGTATTATATTTATGTTGTTAATCGGTACTTCTTCTACTATGCGCTTAGAAGACAAGCTTTTACTTAATTGATAAGTAATTTTGTACATAAGTTAAAAATAACCCGACTCATATCATATTGAGTCGGGTTTGTTGTCACTTTACACTCACATATTTCTCACTATCCGTAATGTAAAACAAGATTATATTCGATAATAAGAGGTAATACATATATCCGGTTTCACGCCCGGCTCCTACATAATCGCGCCGAGCTGATCGCACAACTCACCGATTGTACCTACATTATTAGCTTCGAAAGTAGCATTTCTCCGTAATTTATATACTACACCTCTAAATTAATTAGCTTTAAAATTATAAATAGGTTTTATAATACGTTTGATATCAACTGTGTCTTTAGTATTTGCTACAATTTCAGCCATTGGTTTATATACCATTGGTGCTTCATCTAAAGTACTTTCGGCAACAGAAGTCGTCCAAACATCAGTCATTGTATTCTGAAAGTCTTCTAAGTTAAGTACTTCTTTCGCTTTCTTTCGGCTCATAATACGACCCGCTCCATGTGGTCCAGAGAAGTTCCAATCAGGATTCCCTTTACCGAATGCGATAATTGAACCATCTCTCATATTGATGGGAATGATTACTCGTTCATCTTTTTGAGCGGAAATGGCTCCTTTTCGGAGAATCATATTTTCCATGTCTATATAGTTATGGATTGTAGTAAATTGATCAGTTACTTCCCAATCCATTCTAGTGACAATTTCATCAATCATCGCTTTACGGTTTAATTCAGCATACTTTTGCGCAATCTTCATATCATTCATGTAATCTTTGAATCCTTGACCTTCTAAATAAGCTAGTTCTTTGCGAACATTCGGCTTTTTAACTTCTCGTAAGGCTTCATGTATTTCTTTTTGTCTACCCTCTTTTGTTAATCGTTCAATGATTTCGTCTTTAACAGATTTAACATTCATAAGTTGCTCATATGCGAAGTTTTGATAGTACTCTGCTACTTGTTTTCCTAAGTTACGGGAACCGCTATGAATGACAATGTATACATTTCCCTTATCATCCTCATTAAGTTCAATAAAATGATTTCCTCCTCCAAGGGTACCAATACTCTTTTGAGCACGTTGTAATGTAAATGGTGCTCTCACGCCGTCAAAATGAATCATTTTTGAAAATCTATGTTCTTTATCTCGGATACTGAAGCCGCTTGGAACGTATTTTCGAATCGTGTCATCTAATTGATCAAAGTTAATCTCTTCTTTTTTCTTATTAATTACAACGACTTCCATACCACAACCAATATCACACTTAACCCCCAGTTTCTTGAGGAGTGGACTATACCTTCTCTACGGTCATCGAGATATGCAGTCTCTACCGCAGGCTCACCGTATTAATTATTCCTCTTCTATCCAATAGTGAAGTCTATGACAGTTTGAACAAAACAGGTCGCTCTTCTTACTCATTTTCTATCACTCCTTATACATTAATAGTTTCTTACTATTAATGTGACTCAACCATCGTCTATTCTGCGTTTCAGAGCAAAAGGATGAGGAATAATTCTGTATCCCAGTCTGCCAACCTGATACAAGTCTCTGAACCATTCGATCATGTCACCATGACCACTGGCTGCTGATTACCCTCGACTTTACGTTAGGGTTCCCAGTCAATTGAGTGAGTAGTTTAAAGTCTGAGCCGATTAGTTAACCCCGACTAAGTTCGGTACGATTTTATCTTGAATTGTCATTGTTGTTCCAATCGTACACCCAGCTCCGGCATGTGTATCTGGCATAATACGAATCTTACTGTCTTTGACGAACTCCTGGTTACAAAGGTCAATAATTTGCCCCATAGCACTCTCTTCAACATGATTAGTAAATACTTTTGCTTCATTGTATTTTCCTTGTAAATTCAACATCTCTCATTCCCCTTTTCTACAAGATAATGATTTTGTTTAGTTTTTTTCTTGCTGCTGTAATGTATTGGCATCCCAAACATCCAACATTACATAAACTTTTTTCATACTGCACCTCCATTAAATATTAAAATATAGTATTTGTTTTCTGATTATTGTAATATTTTATTAGGAAGTTTAATTAAAATATTACAATAAGGGATTGATTATATGAAAATATCCAGAAACCCAAAAGAAATTCATTCACCAGTAGCTCCTTATGTACACCAAATTGAAGTAAATGGACCTAATAGATGGTTAACATTATCTGGACAATTAGGTATGAGTGTAGATGGAACCGTACCTGAAGATCCAGTAGAACAAATGCAACTAGCACTAGACAATATCCGAAAAAATCTTGAATCCGCTAACATGGATGTCCAAGATTTGACAAAGCTAGTTTTTTATTTAGTTGAAGAAATTGATTCTGATAAAAGAAAGGAAGTAATAAGTGACTTTCTCAGTGGTCACCTTCCTTGTACGACAATGATTTATGTAGTCGCATTAGCTGCACCTATCTTTAAAATCGAGATTGACGCTTGGGCATGCAAGGAAATAGGATAATCCAAATTTTTCAAAATAAAGAGTGATATAAGCAATGTAGGATCAACTTCTCTATGTAGATTTCTATCCTGTAGCCCTTCACGTAGTCGCATTCGTTTGTTTATTCCCCTATTTTCGGCACAAGTCGTTTTTATTTTTCTCAATACGATACGTATAGACCTCTACTGACAAAAATGTTAATATGTGGTTACCCTATTCTTCTGACCTAATATTATTAGGTCTTTTTTTTATGAATTACCTCTTATTATTTCATTATTTAATGTTTGGTTTACGCTATGCATCAATTCTCCCATTACTGCGTATGCTCATGTCTCTCCCCTTGACTACTACTGTTTTTCAGCGTTTTCTTATCAATTGCCTTAAGAGTCACCGTTTACGACTCACTTATTTTAAACTCTTGCTATTCTATAGTAGAACTTGAATAAATAGTAACGATAGATTCATTTTCCGCAAGAAAATCAAATCGCTTTCTGCAACAATTTCCCTGTCTTTCTCTCATAAGGTTCAACTAACCATCAGTGTATCCCCCACTGATGGTTAGTTGAACCAATCGGGCTCTTACGGGCAGTTATCCCTCACCTATCTCCTTCACTTTCTCTGAATCTTGAGGTGAGGGGTCTTACTGCCCGTTAGTGCGGGATAAATTTTGCTTCAATATCCTATACATGAAATGTCGTCTAAATACAATTCTCTTCCTACAAATATATATTCCTATTCTAAAAGAAACTCAGGAAGCATAACTTTTTGTTCAAAACGCGTAGACAATACCATCAAAATTGTCGGGCGGCCATACTTATTACATGAATCACTAAAAGTCTCTAGTGATTCTGGAGAGCTTGTCGCCACTTTTAGCAAGTAATTATATTGGCCGCTAATTCTGTATAAATCGATGACATGCGGTGATTGTCTACAAAACTCAACAAATTGATTGCAGTTGTTTGCTTGAAAAAGAATAAATGCAGTTGTATCCTTTCCTAACTTTTTCCGTGATACAATAGCTCGATAATTCTCGATAATCCCCTTATCTTCTAACTTTCGGACTCTTTCTTTAACAGCTGGCTGAGTCATATTTACCTCTTTTCCCAATTCCACCATTGACATACGACCGTTATTTTGTAGTAACTCTAATATTTTTGAATCAATTTGATCCATATGCAACTCCCCTTTATTTTTTTAAACACAATCCACTAATTTAACAATAAAAAGAAAGTAATCTTACTGAAACAACTTATTAATCGTATGTAAATTATACATTATTTCCCATAAAATATCAGTATTAATTAAAAAGTGATAAAAGGAGATGTTCATGTATGAGCTATCAAAACAATCGAAATGGTTCCAATGTTTTAAAGTTTCAGCGCAAAACTTCCAATTATAAAGCTTGGAAAAATGAATTTATTTATAAGTATTCTCCTCTATTTTCATATAAAAAACTTTTCAAAAAATTTTTTCGTATCTTTTCCACAAAAACAAAATAATAGCTAAAATTATCGATGACAAAGAAAACTATTACAAGTAAACAATTAACGGATCTTTACGCCACTAAAGAGTCAGTTATTAAATATAAAATGACTCTCTTACTTTTGTTTATCTAGCTTTTGAGTATCGAAGTTTTATAAATTATTGATAAAATGGAATTGTTATGTATTGAGTCATATACAAAGTGGAGGGGGTTTGTTATGGAGAGTCAAAATGAGCTTCAGATATATAAATTTTGTAAAGAAGATATACCTAAACTTATTGCTCTTTCAGCTTCAATTGGCTGGGATTATGATGAGAATGAAATCAATACAATTATGTCAGTAGGTACTATATATGGACATAAAACAAATCAAGGTGAAATTATTTCAAGTGCAGCCCTTATTCCTTATGGAAATAACTTAGCTTCTATCGGAATGGTAATAGTTAATGAAAATTACAGAGGGTATGGATTAGGTAAGAAGCTTACGCAAGCTTGTATTAATGCAGTATCTAATAAAATTACAATTATGTTAGTTGCAACTAAAGAAGGCTATCCTCTCTATGAAAAAATAGGATTTCAATCCGTTACTTGCATACATAAATTATTAAATGATAATAATCATTCCTTTTACCCTATCGAAAAAAATCATGATTACGACATACTTCCACTAACTGATAGTCATTTTACTGATGTATGTGAGTTAGATCGACGTGCAGTTGGAGCAGATAGAAAATTGTTTCTTAAATCTAGAATGAAACAGGCTAAACAAGGAGTAGTAGTTAGAGCAAAGACTGGAGATGTAATTGGCTATGGATTAAGCATACAGGGACCAATTCATTTAGTTCTTGGTCCCATAGTAGCACGTAATCATGATGTAGCAACTCATATCATTCATCACCTTGCCACAGGCTACAAAGGAAAACTTAGAATAGATGTACCTGATGGACAAAGTTCATTTGTAACCTATTTAGAGCAATGTGGATTTAAAAAAGTAAACCAACCACCAGTAATGATTAAAAACGCAATTACATTACCGAGAAGAAATCATACACTTTATAGTCTTGCTTCTCAAGCTTTCGGTTGAAAAATCTAGCTTTTCAAAATAACTACATCCTAATTTCTCAGTTTTATAAGCGAGGAATTAGGATTTCCTTAACATTGTAAATTCGTATTTTTTGTTTGAAATAACACAAAAGACAATCCTGCCGAAATACAGATGAGTACAGCACCAAACATATACACCATTCTAATCCCTAAATATTCAGCTATAATTCCAACTATAAAAATAGAAACACTTGAAACCGTTGACAATAAAACATTACGAGATGCATATACTTTCGGAAGTAATGACACATCTATGTTTATTTGAAATGCGGTTTGCTGTGCTACATCCCGTATTTGATATGCCGGTCCCATGGCAATACAGAGTATAAGCGATAAGATAGGAATACTACTAAGCCCATATAACAAAGTAAGAATGCTAAATAAAAAAGAGCCTGCTGCCATGCTGAGTATAAGATTTTTTTGAATCTTTTTTGCTAGATATATCGTTATAATTCCTCCTACAATTGTACCGATATAATAACTAGCATTAATGTACCCCCACCATTGTTCTCCTTTGTGAAGTATTTCTTTTACATAAACCAATGTAATCGCTCCAACCCATATTTGACCTGCAATCCCCTCAATTACATCCATTAATGTAACGAATCGCAGAGTTGAGTTATTCCAAAGGTGAATCCAACCTTCCTTCATAAGAGTCCATTTAGATGCATCTTGATTTCCTGCTATTTGATTGTAAAGAGAGCGAATTGCTATGTATAAACAAACAATCGAAATCCATAACAAAACAGCCGTTATTAGTAAAGTAGGAGTATATCCTATTTTTACGACAAAAAATCCTGTTAGCGTATAGCCGCCAATTTGTACCGCTTGATTGGAAATGCTTAACAAGCTATTAACTTTTACAAGCTCTTCTTTTAAAACAATTTGGGGAACGATAGAATTTAATAAGGGACTACCCCATCCTTCTACGAAAGAAAGTATCAATATGAAAAAGAATAAAATATAAATATGAGAAGTTAAAAATGTAAACCCTAATAATAATAAAGTAATCAAAATGGCCTTAGTAATTTGCAAGTTTACAAGTGCTTTTGACATAGAAATATTTTGCAGAACTAGCGGCGCTGCTAATCCGGCTATTAATCTTGTAAGAGCCTTTAAAAAAGGAAATAAAGAAGCGAATAATACAGATTCCGTTTTCTGATAAATGTAAGTCGTAATGACCATGATATATACGACATCAGCTAACGAGATGCTTGTTTGAGCTATCCAGAACGAATAAAATCTATAATTTCCCATTGCCACCTCCAGATAATAAATATAATTTAATTAAAATTATCATAAAATAAATATTATTTAAAAGAAATTGAAATTGAGTATTTAATACATAAATTTCGCGAATATTCAAAAGACAAACCTAAGATGTGAGTACTTTGCAATCCTAACTACATTTCACCTGCACATTTCAAACAAACAAAAGAATATACTAATGCAACACGACCAATTGGAGTGAACTTATTATGAACCTCTTTCCAACAAGGGTTGTTGCCGGTATTTCTGTAACACCCCCCGCCATCCACGTTGCCGCTATCCATTCAGCAAGTCCCGTTGTAGGAGTGGTAACACCTTTCATATCACCACATCCACAAGTCAGCTATTATTACCATCACATTCCTACAATATATAGAATATATTGATAAACTGTTTAATTTTTTAGAACATAAAAAGCACTACTTTTACATAGCGCTTTTTATGTTCTTTATCTATTCTATATATTTAAAAGAAATCATAAAAAAATGGCTGCTCGGAAGGAATTAAGTTTTCAAATTGTTTTATGTCATTTTCCGTCCCAGAAATGACACCAATTTGATATAATTCCCACGGACTTTTATAGCCGAAAAGTGCTGTAGACAGTGCGTTAATATTTAATTGTACACCTTTTCCTTTCAATGCTACAGCTTCTTCTTTGCTTACCATAACTGCTTCTTTATCTCGTAAAGCTACTGTTTGATTATTCCAATGTGCAAATGAATCAGAAATATGTAAAATAACCTCTTCTTCGTTATTTTCCCAAGCAAATGGATACTGTTTAATAAAACGCTCAACATCAACGATTCTAACCATAAAGTAAGGCTTTATTTCCGCTTTAATACGCGGCTCTTGCAGTGAAAACAGCAATGGCTCTTTTTCATGAACGATCATCTCAAGTTCTTGAATCATGGAGTCATGCTGACAGATGAAATTCCATAAACCTGTTCTAGCTTCACTGTTTAATGGTACAAATTCTTCTACTTTCATCTTAGAGCTCTCTATTTTATACAAAATATAGCCCATTGGCTCATCTGCTCGATTATAATAAACAGCTGCATTTAGGTCACCATAAACAAAATTTAACCAAATATCTCGCTCTCGAACTAACATCCCGGAATATTTCTTCGCAAATTGCTCATATACGATTTCAATCTCTTTCAAATGAGAGTCCTTCTTACATCGTTTGATACTTCCTGATACATATTCTTTCATGATTAAATCCGCTTTTGTTAATGAACATACAAGACGATTCACAAACAGTTCCCATCCATACTTTCTGTAAAATGAAACAGAAAATGGGTGTAGCATAGAAACGCTATAACCGTCTTGTCTCATCGTCTCTAAAACATATTTTAATAGTTTTTTTACATAACCGTTTCGTCTAAATTCTGGGTATGTAGCCACGCCTGCAATTCCACCCATTTTGAACTTTTCTTCCCCTAAAAATATTTCAAACGGGATAAGGTGTAATTTTGCGGCAAGTTCTTTTTCTTCTAATATCCCAAATATTTGATGATACTTTTTCATAAGCTGAAGACGTTTTTCAATTTGATCTTCTGCTACCTTGTATTGAAAGGCATATTCAGATAGTCGAATTGCCTCCCGGTATTGTTCTTCTACTAATTGAATTACTTCCATACTCCGTTCCCCCTCCAGCGTATTCATAATTGCACAGTGAATAACCCCTCCTTATCCACCTTACGGTATGATTGAAGAAAGGGGCTTCCTGTTTCATAGACCGTCGCATAGTGGGGTGTCCCACTGCGTCTTACACAGTCTCCACAGGCGTAGATTATACTGTTCGGACATAACCCTGCCCTACAGTTTGTAGAATTTAGTTTATGGCAAGCAATTCTTCTAATCCTTTTTGTAAGATGTTCCGGCTCGCGTTATAGTCTCTATCCAATACCGTCCCGCACTTTGTACAAATGTGAGTACGAATAGATAGAGACTTCTTCACACGATTTCCACAAACAGAACAGTCTTGTGAAGTATACTTTGGTTCTACTTTGATGAGTGCACCACCATGATTTTCACATTTGTAAGCAAGCATGTTTCGAAACATTCCCCATCCCGCATCAGAAATAGACTTCGATAACTTTCTATTTTTAACCATGTTACGAATGTTCAAACTTTCTACAACGATAACGGAATACTCTTTCGCTAGATTGTAACTGAGTTTATGAAGAAAATCTCTGCGTTGGTTCGCTACTTTTTCATGTAGCTTACGAACACGCTCGGCCTGTTTTCTAAAGTTAGCAGACCCCTTTTTCTTCTTAGAAAGTTTCCTCTGTGCTTTCTGTAGTTGTTTTTCTTTTTCACGGAGAAATCTAGGGTTTTCATATTCTAAACCATTAGAAAGAACGGCATACTTATGTAATCCCACGTCAATTCCTATCGCACGATTGGTATCGATATCAGATGGTACCACTTGTCTTTCGACACTGAAAATAGCGTACCATCTTTTCCCTTGACGTTTGAGGATTAGTTGCTTGATTGTTCCTTCGAGTGGTCTATGAAGTAGGATCTCTATTTCTCCCAATTTTTTATTGTATAACTTATAGTTATCAGAAAAAGACATCGCATAACGATGCTTTCCGTTTGGTTTGAATCCAAATTGAGGAAACGTCATACTATTATACTCTTTATACTTTTTCTGTTTTGGATACTTTGCATCTTTACGAAAGAAATGATCAAACGCTTTTTTCAGACGTGCAAAAACTTCTTGCAGCGGTTGAGAGGGCATTTCTTTTAGAAAAGGATACGTCTTCTTGTCCAATGTAAGTTGTCTTTGCATATCATAACGATCGTAATTTTCTTTGTTTTTCTTATATTTCCGTTCTTTGTCTAGCAAGGCAGAGTTGTAGGTTTGACGACAATATTGTAGCCAACGGTTTAACACTTCTTTTTGTGCTTCTGTTGGAAAGATTTCATATTTTTGATTCAACAACATTGTCATCACCTCTCATTCGTTATGTCCTTGTGTTTCGATATATTGTTTTAGAACTTTTAATGGTGCACCGCTTACAGTCAGCAAATAATAACTTTGAGACCCAAAGCATTCTTTACATACATTCTATCTGATTGGAGGAAATTCCTTTTTCATTCCTTTGGCTTAGGCCAACCAAAAGAATTCTCCTCCCTACTCATTGGGCTTCACCCTTCTCATTCCTTGAGGAAGGGGAATTCTTTTGGAAATATGTTAAAATATAACACAATAATCAGAAAATACAAAATTCACAAACGAAAAACCCGATATATATCAATCTATCGGGTTTCTAACTTCAATTTCTCAATTTCTTTAAAAAAGCCTGGATACGATACGCCAACAGCTTCCGCATCCTGGATCAGCGTCTCTCCATTCGCAATACATCCAGCAATTGCTAGCATCATTCCGATTCGATGATCACCATGACTATTTACGGTATTTCCCTTCAATGGTGTTTTCCCATAAATAATCATCCCATCATCTGTCGCTTCTATACGTGCCCCTAGTTTTGTTAGTTCTTCTACCACTGTATCAATTCGATTCGTTTCCTTTACCTTCAGCTCATGTGCATCTTTAATAATCGTAATCCCTTCTGCTTGCGTTGCTGCAAGAGCGATAATTGGAATTTCATCAATTAATCTTGGAATCATATCGCCGCCAATTTCAATTCCCTTTAAATTTGATGTTTCAATTGTAAGATTAGCAGCAGGTTCTGCAACATCTTTATCGTATTGTTCAATTGCTAATTTTGCCCCCATTTTTATAAGAACATCGATAATTCCCGTTCTTGTTGGATTGATTCCAACGTTTTGTAATGTAAGCTTACTATTTGGAGTAATCGCTCCGCCTACTAAAAAAAATGCAGCCGATGAAATATCTCCTGGCACATGAATGTTCGGTCCTGTTAGCTGTTGTCCGCCTTCTATTGAAACTTTTGTTCCATCTCGCTTCACTTGGACGCCAAATGCTTGAAGCATTCGCTCTGTATGATCCCTTGATACATGAGGTTCTGTAACACTTGTTACACCCCGTGCTCCTAGACCTGCTAATAAAATAGCCGATTTTACTTGCGCACTTGCAACAGGCGAAACATAATCAATTGCTTGAAGATTACCTCCTCGTATCGTTAGCGGTGTATATGTTCCGTCTTCTCTTCCATCAATTGCCACACCCATTAGGCTGAGCGGTTTTGTAACACGTTTCATTGGTCGTTTTCCAATAGAATGATCACCTTGCAAACAAAAATGAAGGTTCGTATTCGCTAATATTCCAAGTAATAAACGAATCGTTGTACCGGAATTCCCAACATCAAGTACGTGCTCCGTTTCTTGTAAACCTTCCATTCCTGTTCCAATTACTTCTACTTCATCTCCGTCTTGCGTGATCGATACTCCCATCTCACGAAAACAAGAGATCGTGCTTAAACAATCTGCTCCTGGTAAAAAGCCCTTAATCGTTGTTTTTCCGTGGGCGATTGCACCAAACATGACAGAACGATGCGAAATTGATTTATCACCTGGAATGACGATTGTTCCTTGCAACCCTGCTATGGCTGCCTGTACAGTTTTCATATTTACGGCACCTTCTTTCCTTTATATATTTTCATACGTTTGATACTGTTCGTGCTGTAAAGATTGCGTTGCTTTCATACGATCTTCTTCTGTTTGAAAACTAATACGTAACACCCCGAGTAATCCTTCACGTGCTTCTAGTATTTGTAAGTTTGTAATACTAATCTCGTGCCTTGCCAGTATGCTTGTAATATGCGCTAACGCACCGACTTTATCTAAAACATCAACGTATAAATCATGATAAGCGGGAATTGCCCCACTTTTGCGGACAGGCATAGAATCACGATATTCTTTCGCCTTTGTGAAGTATGTGTGTAATACTTCGGCATCTCCTTCTGCAACTGTATGCTGCAGTTTCTTCATTTCTGTAATCCATTCCTCTAATAGTTGTAATAAATGAGAACGGTTTTGTCTTACAATATCACTCCACATTTTCGGGCTGCTAGAAGCGATGCGGGTAATGTCTTTAAAACCACCAGCTGCCAGCATATGAATTAACGGGTTATCTCCGGCATGTTTCTCTACTTGCCTAACTAACCCTGCCGCAATTAAATGAGGAAAATGGCTGATAACACCTGTTACATAATCATGTTCCTCTGTATGTAACACAAGAAAATGCGAACGTGTTCCTTTTAACCAATCTTTTAATTGTTCAACTTTCTCTGTCTGAACATGACGCATCGGTGTTAAAATGTAGTATGCATTTTCAAATAAATGCGCCTTTGCACTTTCTACTCCCGTTTTATGAGATCCCGCCATCGGATGCCCGCCAATAAATGTAACACCGTTTGTCAGTAACATGTCTGCTTCTTTCATAATTGTGCCTTTTGTACTTCCAACATCCGTCACAATGACATCTTCACGTAATTGGTACGAAGCAAGCTTTTTTAGTAACTTCGTTGTTTCTTCAACAGGAGATGCAAAAATAATCAAATGCGCTTCTTCACAAATTGTCTGTAAATTCACGCCCGCCTCATCGATTACGTTCAATCGTTTTGCGCGTTCCACTTGCTCACTTTGAATGTCATAACCAGTAATGATTACATTGTGTTCTCGCTTTATTGCTAAAGCAAGTGAACCACCAATTAATCCTGTTCCTATTAATACAACTTTTTTACACATGTGCCTCATCTCGAGACCTACTATTATGAAAGTGTTGTTTTAACACGGCTATCACTCCTTCATTTTGTTCACTCGTACCGATTGTAATGCGAACACCATTTAAAAATGGACGAACGATATATCCAGCATGTGCACAAAGTTCGTAAATTTCCTCGGCATTATCTAACGGTAAAAAAATAAAGTTCGTCTGAGATGAATAAAATGGAACATCATTTTCTTTACAAAGGCTTTCATATTGCTGCAAGCCTTCACGGTTTGCACGAATTGTCTTTTGCAAAAATGATTCATCATTCCATCCAAGTACCGCAGCTTTTTGTGCAAGTGATGACACATTAAACGGAAGACGAACAATATTTAATTTCTCAATGATTGTTTCATTTCCAATTGCATAACCAACTCGAAATGCTGCTAATCCGTATGCCTTTGAAAATGTTCTTAATATGAGTAGGTTCCTATATTCTTTCAAAAGTGAAATTGTATTTGGAAAGTCAGTCGCGGTGACATATTCATAATACGCTTCATCAATTACAACTAATGTTTCGTTATAAACTTGCTTCATAAATTCACGTAATTTTCGGTCATTCACATATGTGCCTGTTGGATTATTCGGATTACAAATCCAAACAATCTTTGTTTTCTCATTCATGACTGCCGCAATTTCATCTAAGTTATAGACTCCATTTTGAAGCGGAACTTCCTTGACCTCACACCCTTCAATTACTGCGTGATGGCGGTATTGCGGAAATGTTTCTCCAGCCGTCACAATATTATCACCTTGGCAAAGCATTGTTCGGCTAATAATTTGAATGACTTCATCAAGACCGCTTCCACATAAAATTTCTTCTTTTTTAACATGCAATTTCTCCGCAATCGTTTGACGAAGTTCTTCTGCTCCCCCGTCCGGGTATAAAGCATGTTCATTCCACTCTTTTCGTAATCCTTCCATCACACGAGGTGAACAACCAAACGGATTTTCATTTGAAGCTAATTTTGCAAATGAATGGACACCATAATCTTCTGCCATTTGTTTTGCTGATTTACCTGGTTTATAGGGATGCAGCGCCCGTAATTGTTCTTTTACTTTCATGAAAATCCTCCTTTTTAAAATTCTTTCGCGTACTCTTTATGCTGAGCGATATTTTGCTTAATAAGATCCATACGATCTTGCCCAAATTGTTCTACTAATGCAGTTGTCAACTCCCAAGCGACAACTGCTTCTGCCACTACACTTGCTGCTGGTACTGCACAGCTATCTGAACGTTCAATACTTGCTTGAAACACTTCCTTCGTATCAATATCTACACTTTCCAGTGGTTTATATAATGTAGGAATTGGTTTCATAACACCTCTAATAACAATCGGCATTCCTGTTGTCATTCCGCCTTCTAATCCACCAGCGTTATTTGTTTTTCGTGTGTAACCCGTATCTTCATCCCACAAAATCTCATCATGCACAGCACTTCCTGGTTGCCCTGCTGCCCCAAAACCAATGCCGATTTCAGCACCTTTAAAGGCATTAATACTCATGATAGCTGCTGCTAACTTTGCATCTAATTTCCGGTCATAATGAACGTAACTACCAACACCAATCGGCATTCCTTCCGCAATCACTTCAACGATACCACCAATAGAATCTCCGCTACTTTTCGCTGCATCAATCGCTTCCATCATCGCTTGCTCTGCTTCTTGATCTAAGCAGCGAACAGGCGAATGTTCTGAAATCATTTGCATCTCTGCTAATGATTTGTCTAGAACTTGCTTCGCTTTTACACCACCAATTTCAAGGACATGCCCCGCAATATTTACTCCTAACTCTGTTAAAATCTTTTTCGCAACAGCTCCCGCGGCTACTCTCACAGTTGTCTCCCTTGCAGAAGAACGTTCTAATACATTGCGTATATCACGATGACCATACTTAATTGCTCCATTTAAATCAGCATGCCCTGGACGTGGTTTTGTAATCGTTCGTTTCATTTCTTTACTTTCTTGCTCAGAAATCGGCTGTGCACCCATTACGTTTGTCCAATGTTTGAAATCATCATTTTTCACAACCAATGTAATCGGTGAACCTAGAGTATACCCATGTCGCACACCGCTTACAATTTCCACAGTATCTGTTTCAATTTGCATACGCCTTCCGCGGCCATAGCCCTTTTGGCGTCTTAATAACTCTATATTTATATCTTCTGCAGTTAAAGAAAGACCTGCAGGAACACCTTCCAAAATAACCGTCAACTGCGGACCATGTGATTCTCCTGCTGTTATATATCTCATTTCTATTTCCCCTTTACGATTTTATATAAAAAACCCCTACTGATTCCGTTCAGTAGGGGCGACAATAATCGCGGTACCACCCTAGTTATAGACAAATATGTCTACCTCTCTTTATTGTTAACGATCATATTGACCGTCTTTCCCTTCATAAAAACTTCCGTCTTTACTACGAAAAAGATGCTCCAGGGGTGTAATTCACATATATCTTTGTACTGATTTCCACCAACCATCAGCTCTCTGTAACAAGAAAATACATGCTACTGCTTCCCTATCAATGCAATGATTATTTCATTATGATAACTTATTTCTAAACCCTTTTAACTCTTCCATGAATGCATGGAACTGCGGAATATCCATTTGCTGTGCTGAATCTGATAAAGCAACTGCTGGGTCTGGATGCACTTCTGCCATAACAGCATCTGCACCGATCGCTAATGCTGCTTTCGCAGTTGGTAAAAGTAAATCTTTTCGTCCTGTTGAATGCGTTACATCTACAACAACCGGTAAATGTGTTTCTTTCTTTAAAATTGGTACTGCGGAAATATCAAGTGTATTACGCGTTGCTCTTTCATATGTGCGAATGCCACGTTCACATAGAATAATCTGATCATTCCCTTGTGCAATAATGTATTCTGCTGCATTCACAAATTCATCAATTGTCGCTGCTAAACCACGTTTCAGTAATACTGGTTTATTCACTTTTCCAACCGCTCTTAATAAATCGAAGTTTTGCATATTACGAGCGCCTACTTGAATGACATCAACGTAATCAAGTGCCATTTCTACATCATTAGGATTTAAGATTTCACTAATAATCGCTAAATCAAATTCGTCTGCAACTTGACGTAAAATTTGCAGCCCTTCTGCCCCCAATCCTTGGAAATCATACGGAGATGTTCTCGGTTTGAACGCACCGCCGCGCATTAATTTGATTCCTTGTTCTTTCATCGCTTGAGCAACTTGGCGAACTTGATCTAAACTTTCAACTGCACACGGCCCCATAATGAACGTTTGCACGCCGCTTCCTAACAATTCACCCTTTACATCAACAATCGTATTTTCTTGTTTCTTTTTACGTGAAACTAATAATGCTTTACGATTATCATCTTCTTGCAGTTCTAAACTAGCTTTAAAAATTGTTTTGAAAATATGTTGTATTGTAGATGTTTCAAATGGCCCTTCGTTATGCTGTGCAAGCATATCAAGTACTTCACGCTCACGAACAGGATCGAAGCGTTTCGTACCATGCAATTTCTTTTGTTGTCCGATTTCTTGCACAATCTTTGCACGCTCATTTAATAAGTGCAGAAGTTGTAAGTTAATCTCATCCACCTGTTTACGTAATTGTTCTAAATCATGATTTCCCATTAAAAATTCCTCCTTATATCTTTTTGAGATTATATAATAAGGGATTGAAAATTCCCTATTTTCTGAACTCAATACTTATAACAAAATATAGTTGATAACGATTTCTCATATGAAATATATGAAAAAATCCCTACTGATCCAATCAGTAGGGACGATCATTATCGCGGTACCACCCTAGTTGTAGACACATTTGTCTACCTCTCTTTATTGTTAACGATCATTTTGACCGTCTTTCCCTTCATAAAGACATCTGTCTTTACTACGAAAAAGATGCTCCAGGATTGTAATTCATGCTTGTTTATGTACTGGTTCACACCAACCACCAGCTCTCTGTTACAGGGAAACAACCACTACTCTCTTTCCTATCATCACGCTTATTATTTTATTATCATCTAGGTCCGCATATATGCAAAAAACCCCTACTGATCCAATCAGTAGGGACGATTATTATCGCGGTACCACCCTAGTTGTAGACATATTTGTCTACCTCTTTTCATTGTTAACGATCATATTGACCGTCTTTCCCTTCATAAAGACATCTGCCTTTACTACGAAAAAGATGCTCCAGGACTGTAATTCACGTTTATCTTTGTACTGATTTCCACCAACCATCAGCTCTCTATAACAGGGAGATAAACACTACTCTGTTCCCTTCAATGCTTTGTTTTTATTAAGTATGATTTGTATTATAAAATGTCATTTCAAAATATGTCAACACTTTTTCATTATTTTTTATATTTTCATTCTCACTGCATCATATGTTTCAAAATAGCAAGTGTGAATCATTTGCATTTCGATTAATCATTCCAATGCGCATCATCTCATTTTGAATACGCTCAAATAACGTATTTTCAAGCTGTGTCTCATCAAACAATCGCCGGAGATGAATCACTTCATTTTCAATACAATCTGCATCATTTATTTTTGTTAATAAAACGAAAAATAATGTTGCATATACTTTAGGACTTTGATGAATCAGCTCGCTTTTTCCCAACAGCTGTTTGAATAAACACTTCAATGCTTGTTTTTCTTCTTGCAGTGAAGATATAGAAAAATATGATAAAACAGTTTCAATTCCTTTTTCAGCAATACCATCCATGTATAACACAAATTGCAAAAAAATAATATATTCTTTCTCTGCTATTATACTCATTTTAGGACGTTCTACTAAAAATTCTGCAAGCCAGTCTTGCCAAAATTTTTGTTGTTCTTTTATGCTCAAAGTTTTTACATAATACGATACATTTTCTACAAACTTTACTTTCTCTATCTCTTCTCCATGTATAAAAAGAGTGTGCAACCAATCTATTGGTTCATCCCAATATAAAATACACTTTAAAAAGACGAGACTTAGCCATTTCATAAATACTTCTTGTGTTTGTTTATTCAGCAAATGTAAATGCCGAACAGCAAAAGCAATATATTTCTTTGTTTGTATAAATAAAGGCAAATTAATTTGCGTATTTACAAACCCTGCCCATGCATATTTTGTTTCCTCTTCATTTTTCTGCAAATCTAAATAAGGAATCATATGTTTTCTACACCAATGCTTCTCGATATGATAGAGAAATGTTAAATCAGCTGTTAGCCTTGCAATCATAATATTTACGTAGTATGATTGTTTCCGCATTTGCTCTTCAAATACATACAAATAAGCATGTATATTTCGATCATATAAATGTTCATATGCAAGAAGTTTTAATAAAACTGCTGTTATTTTCCCTGCTGGATGCAAAGCAGCCTCATTATAGTAATCCGTTTGCTCTTTCCCTCTTCCTTGCTCTCCTTTCATAACATGGGGAAACAATGAAAAAGCAAGCTGTTTTACTGCCCGAATTGTATCTTCTTGAAATTCCTCTAGCTGATTACTCTTTTCATACAGAAAACTACTAATGAGCCAATGATAAGTAGCATGTCTGACAAATTGATGCAGCAATGGTAAAAGCTCTTGTATTTGCTTACCTGTTAATTGTCGATTATTGCGCCACTCTCTCATTAATACAAACCATACTTCTTTATTCACTTCTTTATATCTAAATAATTGATACGCAAGAGAAATACTCCATTGCACATTTGTTTTACAAGCCTTTGAAAGCATTTCTAAAAAATGATGTTTCTCAAACAATCCTTCTTGTGAATATTGAAGAACTTGCTTTATCATTTCTTCCTCTTTCATATCTAATAAACCATCTGTTGTTAAATTGCATGTAATTGGTTGTAATATCCGCTCTTCTTGTAAATCTGGAAACTGCCTCGATAAAAAATGAGGGAATTTCTGCTTCATCAATTCATATGTTTGTTTCGTAAGTTCATTAGTTGGATCGCACATATATAGCCAATCGATTAAGTTACAAGCCACATAACACGTCTTTTCTTCAAACTGTTTCACTATGGTTGTCAGCACTTTTTGTTTCGCATGTTCAGATGCATGCTCATAATGATTCTTTAACAGTTGAAACACTTCATGCTTGCAAGAGTCTTCAGTAAGCAATTGATGTTGTAACAACCATTCTATTTTTTCATTTTGCGTTCGGAAAACAGTATGGTTCATACTATGCACTGCAATTCGCTTTTGCAGAGTATTCCCAAATTCAATCATAAAAGAAATATAAAAATTTGCTTTATCCTCATAATGAGAACAAACATAGTCCATACAATCTCTCACAATATTAATTAAAAAAGAAAATTCACGCGGTTGGCTATCTTGCTCATGCGGTTCAATTGCACTTCGTGATTCACTAACTGAATCATGGATCTGAAGCGCCTGTTGTTTTAGCGTTAATCTCTGTAGTTTTTCTAATCCAATCTGTAAAATTGGGATCGAAAAATAAGAAAGATGCGGCTTTATTTTTACTTCCCATATGTGCTGCATCTTTGAAATGGTTGTAGCTGACAGATAGTTCGTTTCTGCTAACTCTACAACATCTTGCCTATCTTGTTCCCATTGCCGAAGTCGCTTCAATTTTAGTTTTCCATCTAATATACAAGTTAGTAAAAGAACCATAATTTCTTTATGCTCCGGGTACGTACATTTATGAAACAAAAAAGGCAAACTTTCCATAAAAAATTCATTTCTTTTCGCCTTTTCTAACAATAATAAAAGCCACTTCGCAAACGAAACGATATGTATTGGTTGTTCCATATCTACCAAAAATGTACATATCGTATTCCAAAACAAGGCAGATATTTCCGTATTATTTTTATACATTAACTGAAATAATTCATTTTGGTGGCTTACTAAAAAATGATCAATAATCCACTGTGCAAGCAACTGATCTTTCTCGGAAGTCTCAGCCTCCTCCGAAAATAAATTCCGCAATTGTCCTTCTTTTTCTAACCATTCCACCCATTCGTAGTCTCTTGCAAACTCTACAAAATAACGAAGTGTCTCAATCTTTTTTACAGATTGCTTAATGTAAGACAGTTGTTCCTGTTCTAAAGATGGCGGAACCGCTACGATATCACGAATACGTGTTCTTTTTGTAATATAATTATCTCCCATTAGCTCTGCCCATCGCTGCACTGCTTTTGCTAATGATTGATGATTTTGCGTCTTATTCGGATACACAATGGGCTTAATCCCTAAATGCTCCCAATGATATGTATTATCTCCCCCCGCAACAAAAGCATATCGCCTCGTACTTGGTGGTAATCCAGTTGCTAAATATTTCATAACAGGGTCATTATGACTATATCCAATAAACAAAACTGTATAATTAGAAAATAAATCAATTAAAAATCGTCTAGCCCATCCCTCCGTTAAGTAAGCCCTTCCAAAATCACCATCTGTCAAAATTAAATTTTCTTCTTCTTGTTCCACATTACCATGAATATATGCCAACCCCTTAAAAGCTCTTCCCGTTGGAAGCGCCGGAGCATAATATATATTTACTTTACGTTTTGACTCCTCAAGTACCGCCGTGAAATGCTGATCAAAATTTGTAGTTACAATCCGAACATTCTCATCAGCAGCGAATAATTGTAAAATAGAATAATGCAATGGATTTGGCTTTGAATATGCTACGTGAACAAGATTCTTCGCAACTTGATGAACATCTTTCGCTTTCGCAATTTTTCCAAGATAATAATCGTGCGGTTCATTTTCCTCACGTTTGTCTACATATAGAGCATTCGCAATATCATCCACTAAATCATCAAAATTTGGTAAGTTTGAATTGCCTTTCATAGATACTCCAGCTCCAACAAATAAAACCAGTTTCCCTTGTTCGAGTTTATCAAATAGTTCATCTGGAATTTCTACCTCTGAAGTAATCCACACTCCGATCCCCCCTTACCTAAAAATGTTAATTTTCTCTTTCTAATATAACATTTTCTTTGTATTTTTTTAAGATTCAGACAAGTAAAAGGTAATAAATTTTTTAACCTTCTTTAAAAAAAACACCTTGCAAGTTGCAATTTTAAATTCCCATGAATAAAGTCCCTTTTTTCATTCAAACTAAATAGAAAAAGAGAGGTTCAAATGATGAATCATATTACGATTATGCTGATCAAATTTATATCCTGTATGATTGCTTTTGCAATTGGTCTGGATTTATTCTTTGATGCAACAATTGTTGACATCTTTTCTTTTAGTTTATTTGTTACAATCGCTTCGTATATGCTAGGAGATCAAATTATCTTACCGCGAGCGGGAAATACCGCTGCACTCATGGTTGACTTTCTTTTTACTTATATGAGTGTATGGATTTTCGGCAGCGTACTTTTAGATAATTATATGCAAATTGCTTGGGGGAGTATTTTATCAGCAATTATCATTACAGGAGCAGAAGTTTGGGTTCACCGCTATTTAATGGATCGCATTGCTACTTATCAAACAATTGAAAGAAAACCATTCACTTTCAACAGATCGTTAGCTTATGGAACAGAGTTTGCTGAGGAGCAAGATGTTACTGATACGAAAAAACGAAAATAATGCAACCACTTCAAAGATTTGCGTGAAATGCTACTACGTTCTTAAACGAAAAAAAATCCTGAGAATTACTCTTTCTCAGGATTTTTCATCAATTTGAGGTCATTTGTTTACCAAACTACAACTCACTCCACATGACTCTCATGAAGAAGCCGATAATAAAGTGAAACTTTAATCAGTGGGGGTTTTCTTCATCCCCCACTGATTATCAGCCCTTACCAATCGGGCTTTTACGGACAGTTTATCTCCCGCCTAACTTCTTAAGAAAAGCGGAAGCGGCTCGTTCAGAATCGCAGGATGCCCACGCCCCTGACAGAGAGGCACTTTTCGCCTCGTCCGAGGGGGCGAAACAGCCGGAGATTCTAGCCGCTAGAGCTGGACAATGTCTTCTCCGAATTTTGAGGTGGGAGTATTACTGCCCACAAATAGCAGGATAAACGAAATGCAATAGCGAGATATTATGTAAAAACTTTTCATTTCAATGTTTGAGGTTTTCTCCAATACCCTCTATCTTTATGATACAAAATCAAAGCAATCACTAAAATTCCCGATGCAATCCAAATCGATCTGTTCCCTATATGAATAGTAGTAAATGTACCTAACATTGCACCAAGTATAAAAGAAAGAATAATAACAAGAAATTCTTTAAATCGTTTTTTCTCTTCCTGATTATGTTCTATAAATGCTAAATATGCTGCCTGCGTTACGGTTCGAAGATTCCCTGTTGTCATCGTTGAATTGTAGGCCCACTTGTCTAGTTTATTAAAAGTAGAGATTTGTAAAGATGATACAAACGAAATACATACTGTTACCACTATGTTAGGTATACTTTTTGGCAAAATACCTACAATGATTAAAACGATACATTCAAGTATCAGAATAGATCGTCTGTAACTATGTAATGCTTGTCTTATATGAGGAATCTTTACTACTTCTGATATTAAAACCCCTAACATAAAAGCTAGAATAGGCGGGATATAAAGCAAAGCATTATGCCATTCTCCGTTAGCCGCTCTTATAGCGAGTAATACTACATTCCCTGTCTGTGCATTGGCAAACACGCCGTCTCTGCTAATGAAAGTATAAGCATCTAAAAAACCTCCAACTACAGCTAACAAAACACCCAAATAAACAGAGTTTGAAGATAATGAGGGGATTGGACTTAGTTTGTCTTTCATATTATTATCTCCTTGTACCTTATGTTACAGATGTTATCCATTTATATAAGGACAACATTCCTATGAAATCCTTCCCAGCATTTTCGAAATTTCTATCTTGCTGTTGTTTCCTTTTACTTTTTCCTAATATGATATACTACCATACCAAGTTTTTTAACTACAATCAACACAATTATTTAATATATTTTAATTTCACATATTTCGCCCTCATAAACGAGTATCAACTTAATGGAAAACTAATTTATTCCTAGTACAATCGTCCAAAATATGTAAAGATAAGTATAGAAAGAGGACAGTCTATCAAAGAGTCTTACATAATGAAGAACTGCTACAAAAAACTCTCCCCCACTGATTAAAGTTTCACTTTATCAAAAATAACCCCAAAAGTATTCATACACAGAATTCCTTTTGAGGCATCATCTTCAGAAATTCCGATGGATAAATACTCATACAATTCACTTGAACCTCTACATTCCATTTTGGCGAAATTGTTGAATCGTTCAGATCGTTGATTTGTAT
Organism: Bacillus cereus group sp. BfR-BA-01380; assembly: GCF_022663535.1. Taxonomy (GTDB): domain Bacteria; phylum Bacillota; class Bacilli; order Bacillales; family Bacillaceae_G; genus Bacillus_A; species Bacillus_A cereus_BB. The sequence continues at coordinate 27,271 of NZ_JAKUFS010000032.1, forward strand.
TCAAAATACCCCTCTTCACCAGAAGTAATTTTCTGATTTTTATAAACAATTTCATTATAACTGAAACTATTGTTATGGTAAATTATTCCTGTTATAGCAATATATGAAATGACGAGGAGACTTATAAAAACAAAAAGTACACCACTATAGATAAGCGATGTACCCTTACATATACATTAGAAACAGATTGTTTATCCTTTTTGATAATATTCTTCCATAATGTGAGGTGGCACCATTCCTCCACCTGTTGCCCACATAATATGCGTTGCTTGTTTCATTTTCTCTTGCAGATGATTTTCTTGCATATATTGCTGTTGCTTAAAGAGTTGAACTGGTCCGTATACACTTGCCAATGCTGACGGCTCTAATTTTATTCCTTCTGTATCAGCCAAAGCCTTTAGTAATCTATATAACTCTTGGTCACTAACTGTGTAACAGCCGCTTAATAACGGTTCCATCACTTTCCCTACAAATCCTGATGCTCTTCCTACCGCAAGACCGTCAGCTTCCGTCACATTATCAATGCCAAAGTCTTGGACAGAAATTTTATCATGAAGACCTGTCAGCAAACCAATTAACATACAAGGAGAATGAGTTGGTTCCGCAAAGAAGCAATGTACATGATCACCAAACAATAATTTTAAACCGAACGCTACTCCGCCAGGGCCGCCTCCGACACCACATGGTAAATAAACAAATAACGGATGATCAGCATCAACAATAACATTTTGATCTTGCAGTTGTTTTTGTAAACGAGAAGCTGCTACAGCGTATCCAAGGAAAAGATTTTTTGAATTCTCATCATCAACGAAATAACACATAGGATCCGCTTCTGCTTGCCTTCTTCCTTCCTCTACTGCCTTACTATAGTCCGCTGCATATTCGATAACTGTAACATTTTTACTGCGTAGTAAATCTTTTTTCCACTGTTTTGCATCAGCAGACATATGAACCGTCACATTAAATCCGAGTTTAGCACTCATAATACCGATACTAAGTCCTAAATTCCCCGTTGAACCTACCGCGATTGAATATTGCGAAAAGAACGCGCGGAATGCACCACTATCTAAAATGGAATAATCATCTTGTTTATGTAATAAATGCTGTTCCAAAGCTAAGTCTTCTGCATGTTTTAGAACTTCATAAATCCCGCCTCTTGCTTTAATAGATCCTGATATCGGCAAACGACTATCACATTTTAGTAATACATTACCTGCGATATGCTGATTATATTCTTGTTCTAAATGTTGTTTCATAGAAGGAATTGCGACTAAAGGTGATTCAATGATTCCACCTGTATCTTTTGTTTCAGGAAAAGCCTTCGCAATATACGGCGCAAAACGTTTTAATCTTTCCTCCGCATCTTTTACATCGTCTTTCGTAAGAGAAGCTTTTTTCATTCCTGTTTCAAACTCTTCTTTATTCGGATTCGCCCAAAATACTTCCTCTGTCAAAACAAGTTTATTTAATAAAGGGTGCTTTTCTTTTAACGTTTGTATAGTTGTACTGTCATACTTCTTCATTCGTATATTCTCCCTTCTTAATTCCTACCATGTTATCATTTTAAAATTTAAATTTATTTATTATAATTAAAATAAATTTAACACAAAAACGAAATGAATTAAATATATATTAATAAATTTTAATTAAATTTAATTAATTAGTAAAAGGAGCATAAAAATGAATGATATAAATGTCGGACAAAAAATAGCAGAATACCGAAAAGCACAAGGCTTAAGTAGTCGGGAACTGGCAACACTCGCCAATGTCACTCCTTCTATGTTAAGCCAAATTGAAAAGGGATCAGCAAACCCATCTCTGCAGACTCTTAAATTAATATCTAACGCATTAAATATTCCTATGTTTAATTTCTTTTTGGAAGATACGAATGCGCAAAGCTTAGTTGTAAGAGCTGACCAACGAAAAAAAATTACCTTTCCTGAAAGTGAAAGTTTATCATACGAGTTACTTTCTCCCGATTTAAACGGAGCTCTCGAGCTTGCTCTGATGACTTTATTGCCGCAATCCTCTTCTTCGGAAAAACCACTGGAACATAAAGGTGAGGAAATTGCATTTGTTTTAGAGGGAACTGTTACCCTATATTTAAATCAAGAAACATTAACTTTACACAAAGGCGATAGTGTAAAAATCCCCTCTTACATGAAACATAAATGGGAAAATCCATATAAAAAGAAAGCGGTAGTCATCTTTGCGATTACCCCTCCTACTTTTTAAGTATTTATCAAATGCATGAATAAGACTATATGAGGTACCGTAAGGAAGGTGCAGGTTTACAACGCTAAGGAAGTCTCAACCCATTAAAAAAAGTCGATCTCTTAACCAAAAAATCGACTTTTTTTATTTGTTCTTATTCAACTAAAGCTCCTGTTAGCTTAATAAGGAAAAAAGGTTACTAGAAGAATAATGGATTAATATTTTCTTAGTTATTTTAATCCTAACTTTGCACATAATTGATACAAAAAGTATAGTCCATGTAACTGTTCTTGATTACGTTTATTTAAATGCTGTTGGCACTCCCGGGCAATGCTTTTTGCCCCTTCAATATTGTACTCCTCCAAATTTCTAATAGATTTTTTTAATTGAACAATTTCGTGTGAATACACAGCGTTTTGTGTAAGCTTCATTAACAAAATTTTAATAAACTGATATGAATTAAAGTAGCGATAATTATTTTCACCTCTCTTTGCATTAACATATCTCTCTTTTTCCCAATATCGTATAGTAGAAGTAGAAATTTTTGTTTTATTTGCTACCTCTCCAATCGTCATTAGGTTATTTGCTATCGATTGAGAATCAACGATATTGTTTAGGTCTTTTATTATTCTAGTAGCTAACTCTTTTTCTTGATAGGTGACTGCTTGTATCTCGTTGATTATCCAGAGTGCAGAATTCAAATTTTTTTGTTGCAGTTTTTTTAATACAGCTGTTGTTATCTCCATTCCAAACCCGGGTGACATGGCTACTATACATTCAAAATATGCTAAATGTTCCTCCGTATAGATTCGATATCCTGTACCCAACCTTTCTGTGGGTGGGATAATCCCCCTTGTTTCGTAACTTCTTAAAGTGCTAGTACTTACATTTAACCTTTTCGCAATATCAATAGGCCTTATATTACTCTTCATTCTTTTTCATCCCTATCAACATTAAATTTATTATAAAGTTTATCATGTAATCCTCTTTAAAATAAGTATATACAATTGAAAACTTTATAATTGGCTTTAATGTTATAAGATTAAGGAGTAAGTAATAAAAAATGACGGAGGGATCTAATTGTCAAAATTAAACATTCAACCCGAAATGTCAATTGAAGAGTTAGGACAAAAAGTATCTGGTTATCTAAAGGACCATTGGGAAGAAGTTCTTGCAAATACCATTGAGGAACTCCAAAAATTATTTCCGGAGTATGAAGATGCCACGTATGGTATGTACTTAGATAAACTACTTCCTCCAGTATGGAAAGAGCTTGAGAAAGCAGGTTTTCAGTCTGCTGAAAAAACAAAAGAAGATGACTTTATTATTGCTGGGTGCTTAAATTTTAGAAATTCTATTGAAAAAGCAAAATGGGGAACGCCTGATCATGAAAAGCGTATCTTTTGGATTGTCATTGAAAACCAAAATAAACAATTAATTGGTACTTTTCTTTTTGAATTATCTCATTCTCATGTAAATTTCAACCTCCCTTCAGCTCCAAGACTAATGACTTTTACAAGTACTGAAAGAAATGAAATTACCAAAAAAATTCTAAGCCTAAACGAAAATTCTTGATTAATGTAACAAGAGACTGTCTAAAAAGGGCTTGATCCATCCAACAAGTAACAATACATGGAACTACCTACTATTTAAGTTCCTCCTATAGTCAAAATAAAGTGGCTAAAGCATTACGAGAAATGGGAGGATTGAAAAAACATTTTTATTTTAGATTATCTATCTGATAAAACCATGCATTGGCAAATCCAGAGAGGATTAAATACAGGAGAGACAAATGCACGCACTAGTACATTCTATATTCTTTGGAAAGCAAGGAGAATTACGTGAAAAAGCCTTTCAAGATCAATTTCAGAGGGCGAGTGCCCTTAACATAATTATTAATTCCATCAGTATATGGAATAGATTTATATAGTAAATAAGCCAGCATTTCTAGGAATTCACTCTAAAAATGCTGGCTTAACTATCATACAATCAGTTTTATCCCGCATTAACGGGCAGTAATACTCCCGCCTCAAAATTCCGCGAAAGCAAAGAAGTTAGGCGGGAGATAAACTACCCGTAAAAGCCCGATTGGTTCAACTAATAATCAGTGGGGGATGAAAAAAACCCCCACTGATTAAAGTTTCACTTTATTTCTTTTACATCTACTATATCCGCAAACCAACCTAATACTTTGTTATGATGGTGAATGATATCCTCAGCGCATAATTGCTCTGAGTCAAACGTACTATGCGCCCCTTGAATCAACGTTACTTTATACCCTTCACTAAACGCACGGCGAACGGTTGTATCTACGCAATATTCTGTTTGCAATCCACAAACGAACAGATGTTCAACTTCTTTTTCTTGTAAAACTTCACGAAGATTTGTTTTATAAAAAGAATCCGGTGTTTCTTTTTCCACTATCATCTCATTTGGCATTGGAGCAATTTTAGAATGAATGTGCCAACCTGCTGTTCCTTTTTCTAACGGATGCCCATCAGATCCATTATGCTGCACATAAATAACAGGAATATCCTGCGCACGACATTTTTGAATGATTTCCTGTAAATTTCGCAATAATTCTGAGCCATTATGTACAGGTATACCTACTGTATACATACCTTCTTGCACGTCAATTACTATAAGCGCTTGTTTCATTACACACAATCCCCTTCATTTTTATATTCCATTATCCAACAATCTTCCCATACCCCTTCATGCAATTCATGTTCTTTCAACACTTTCACTTTTTGAAATCCACACTTCTCATAACAACGAATTGCCCTTTCATTACTTACTCTTGGGTCCATCGCGATTGCGAATGCTCCTAATTCATTCTTAATATATGTAATTGCAGCCAGTACAAGTTCTGTACCAATTCCTCGATTCCAGTACGCTGTTTCTCCGATAAATTGATCCATTCCCCACACATTTTCTCTCTCATCATATCCATATAACGCTTTCCATTCTGGATCTAAAGGATATATTTGTATATAACCGATAGATTTGTTTTTGTATTCTACAATACACCTTTTCTCTCCCGAACTACTTATATAACGCTCTCGAACTTGTTCTGGTGACCGCGGTTTGTCTCGTCCTTCATAAAAGCATAAAACTTCAGGGTTTGATAGCCAGTTTGATAAGGTTTGAACATCATTTTCTGTTACGTATCGAATCGATAAATCTTTTTTCTGAAATAACATAATCCTCCCCTGTTCACAATAGTCTCAATGTTCATTTTCATTAAATATTACAAAAATAGAGTTTACATAATATTATTATTACATTTCATTCGAAGAAAGCATAGCTACTTTTTTAGCTTTCTCCCTTCTTTTCATATACATTTCGATCACTAAACTAAGCAACGCGAAGAGAAAAATAATCCCACCTATTTGGAAAGTTTGATTAAAACTATTCATAACCGCATGTTTATATTTTACTTGAATTTGTTTATAAAATTTATTATTTTCACTCGCATCCTTCATTACACTTTGCTGTGAAGTTATTAATTTTAACTCTTGGATCATTTTTTCCTTTTGTAAACTTGTTTGATTACTTTCATAAATGATTTTTTCCGCTTCCTTATTTACTTTTTCTTTTTCAATAGATAGTTGATGATTTAACATAACAACTAAAACAGCTACCCCAACAATACTACCTACTGTTCTAGAAATATTTGATACACTTGATGCAATACCCGCTTTTTCAGTTGGTACACTTAATACTGCAGTTGTTGTAAAAGGAGCGAGTGTACAACCTGTACCAATACCTACAATCATAAGCCTCCATACATAGTCCCAATCCGTATCGTTTAATGACATATGACCAAATGAATAAGAAGCAATTAAAAATGCAATAATCCCAATACAACCAATAGCAATACTTCCACGCTTAGCAGAAATTGGTGTCATAATTGCAGTCACCACCATTGAAACAATTGCTAATGTACTAATAATCGTTCCGGCCCGAAGTTCACTCATTCCTTCTACTTCTACTAGATAAAAAGCAAAAACAAATAAAAAGTTCATAAGACCCATTCCCACAAAAAACAAAGCGAGATTAGCAAATGAAAACTCCTTGTATCTGAATAAGTGTAAAGGTAACATCGGATTTTCACTTTTCTTTTCAATGATAATAAATAATACGAAACTTATAAAAGAAATGATAAACAGAGAACTCATAGTTGCGTAGTTTACACTTTGTTTATTCACTTGTATAAGAGCATATACAAGTGTAAACAAAGCGAATGATGAAGTAATCATACCTGGCCAATCTATTTTACGGCTAGCTGTATGATCATAAGATTCTTTGATTAAAAAGAAAACGAAGAATAAAGAAAGGATACCAATCGGAACATTAATAAAAAACACCCAATTCCAGCTCCATTTATCTGTTAAAACACCGCCAAGAGAAGGACCAATCGCAGCAGCTAAGCCGCCAAAGGCCCCCATAATCCCACTAATCATACCTTGTTTTTCTTTTGGAACAAGTTCTAATCCAAGTGGCATCGCAACTGGAACAATAATAGCAGCAGACATCCCTTGGAGTACACGAAAAATAACTAACATATGAAAAGAAGAGGCAAATCCACACATTAGTGAACTAATTGAAAATCCTAATAAACCAATAACAAACAACATCTTGCGACCAAATTGATCTGCAAGACGTGCCGCAATTAATAAACATGTAACAAACGCAACGTTATATCCATTTGCAATCCACGAAATATTGTCTATTGAAGTATGAAACGTTTTCGTCATTTCTGGAAGTGCAATGCTCACAATATTTGAATCTAAGATCGCCATAAAAAATCCAGAAACTAATGCAAATAGTGCAAATAATTTTCTCATATCCTTATATCTCCCTATTTATCCCGCATTAACGGGCAGTAATACTCCCACCTCAAAATTCGGCGAAAGCAAAGAAGTTAGGTGGGGGATAAACTGCCCGTAAAAGCCCGATTGGTTCAACTAATAATCAGTGGGAGATGAAGAAAACCCCCACTGATTAAAGTTTCACTTTATTTTCCTTATAAGAAACCCCGTTAACAAAAAGATTTACACTTGTCTCTATGTATTCTTCTAACTTAATACCCTCGTCAGTTAGGCTAACATTCATAATATATAAAAATAACTGACCATAAAACATGTTTGCTATTAATCGATAATTGCACGGTGCAATGTACCCTTTTTCACTAAGTTTTTGTAAATATGTTTCTAAGTGATCAACTAAATGTGAATTTAATTCATGAAGCAGTCGTTTCATCTCACTATTTTGTCTGGATTCAAGTAAAGCTGCCCAAATATAATTTAACTTTGGAAGGTTAATCTGTATGTATGTTTCTGCAATTGTTGTAAGGTCTTTACTTAAATCACCAGTAAACTGCTCATCCAATCCTTCTAACAACGCAACTGGTGTTGTTCGTAAAATAATACTTTCTCGAAATAAATTTTCTTTATTTTTAAAGTTACGAAAAATGGTTAATTCGCTTACCTCTGCCTTTTCAGCAACTTCACGAATTGTAGTTGCTGTGTATCCTTTTTCACCAAACAATAAAACAGCTGCTTCAATAATCTTTTCTCTTGCTGATGTTTTTCTCATTTTATTTCCCTCCATCCAATATGTAAGTAAGTGGTTACTAACATATTACCATAAAGAAAAATGAAAGTAACTAGTTACTTTCATTTTTTAGAAATATTCTTCCATTTAACAGAACGATATAATTTCATCAACTATTAACTTGTATTGCCTTAGAAGAAATAATGGCATTAATGTCCTAGATACGCTTTTAAAATACTTTCACCTATTTTTAAATAGAAAACATTTTTCAAATACTATTTTTTCTCTACTTGCTTTATAGCACTGTATATCTTTTTCTTCATATCTGAAAATTATTTTTCTCAAGTAATTTCCAACTGCTAACGGTATAAATAAAAATATTTGTACATATGTTGAAGAGATGGAAATCATGATACAACTAAACTTTGAAGAAAACCTGTTAACAAAAACTACGTGGTGTTATTACAAAGATTATCTTCCCCAACAAAAAGTTGCCTCCTTACTACATATATCTAGAAATAAGGTTGTCCGTTTACTAGAGAAGGAGCGTGGAATATAATGACTGCTCTATTAGCTTATGATGCTGGAACCGGTAGTATCCGAGCTGTCTTATTTAATTTACAAGGGAAGCAACTTGCTGTTAGTCAACGAGAATGGGTTCATCTAGAAAACTCACGATATCCAGGTTCAATGGATTTTGACATAAAGGAAAATTGGAAGCTTATTCAAGACTGTACAAAAGATGTACTACAAACAAGCGGTGTTTCCCCTTCTTCTATTCAAGGAATTAGTGCAACAAGCATGCGCGAAGGATTTGTTTTATATGACAAGGATGGTACTGAAATTTGGGCGTGTGCCAATGTTGATAACCGTGCGGCGGCTGAAGTTACACAACTTAAACAAATACAATCTCACCTTGAACATGATATATATACAATATCAGGGCAAACATTCGCTCTAGGTGCATTACCAAGATTAAAATGGATTGCAAAACATCAACCTGACATTTATGAAAGAGCACATTCTATTACAATGCTAAATGATTGGATTTTATATAAGTTGTGCGGCGTATTACAAATGGATCCTTCCAATGGATGTACGACGGGAATTTTTAATTTACATACTAGAAATTGGGCTCCAGAACTAATAGAGAAATGCAACCTCTCATCAGTACTCTCACCGAAAATAAATGAAGCTGGAACTATTATTGGAAACGTAACAAAACAATGCGCAGCAGAAACTGGATTATTCGAGGGAACGCCTGTTGTTACTGGAGGCGGAGATGCGCAAATGGCTTCTCTCGGTTCTGGAGTTGTCAAAAGCGGGCAAACTTTCATTTGCGGCGGAAGTTTTTGGCAACAAGAAGTGAACGTAAGCAATCCTGTACTAGATCCAAACGCTCGCATTCGTGTAAATTGTCATGTTCTTCCTACTCTTTGGCAATACGAAACAATTGCCTTTTTTCCCGGTCTTGTTATGCGCTGGTTTCGCGATGCTTTCTGCCTGGAAGAAAAACAGCGAGCAGAAGAACTAGGTATCGATGCTTACGAATTATTAGAGGAACAAGCAAAACATGTCCCAGTTGGATCACACGGTATCATTCCAATTTTTTCTAATGTCATGAACTATATTTCTTGGCGACATGCATCTCCCTCTTTTATAAATTTAAGCTTAGATTCAGAAAAGTGCGGGAAGAAAGAAATGTTTCGAGCAATTGAAGAAAATGCAGCTTTCGTAACATATGGAAATTTAAAGTTAATTGAAGAATTAACAGGACAGTTCCCGAAAGAGGTAGTCTTTGCTGGAGGGGCGTCAAAGGGAAAGTTATGGTGTCAAATTGTCGCTGATGTATTAGGTGTTCCTGTAAAAGTACCAGTGGTTAAAGAAGCAGCCGCTTTAGGCACAGCAATTGTAGCAGGGATTGGTGCCGGTATTTATCATTCAATGGAGTCTATTTCTGAACAATTTGTAAAATGGGAAACAACGTATATACCAAACAATGAAAACCATGAACAATACCAAAAACTATATAAAAACTGGAAGGCTGTATATCAGCAGCAACTCCAATTAGCTGATCAAGGCTTTACTTCTCATATGTGGATTGCACCTGGCGCTCTGTAAATTGTTACAAAAAGGAGTGAAAAGCATGTTAAAAGTAAATGAAGAAGATTTCTCCTATCGCTTCGGTGATAATGGACCAAAATATTTAGTAAAGGGCCCTAATATTGATATAGGTGTTGTTGTCATTAAACCAGGGCAAGATTTTCAACACCATTATCATACAACTTGTGAAGAAATTTTCTATGCATTAGAGGGTGAAATAGATTTCTATATTAATCACGTAAAAGTTCCTATTAAACAAGGTGACGTCTTACAAGTTCGTCCTCATGAATCTCACTATCTCATCAATCGTTCTTCACAAAATTTTAAAGCTCTCTTTATTAAGTCACCTCATTTGCAAGAAAAAGATACTGTACAAACAAAAAATCCAAACTGTAATTAAGGAGTGATACCCTATGACTTGGGGATTTCAAAATCGCTTACATACTATTTTGCCGGATGGAAAAGCAGTTATGTTAGCAATTGATCACGGTTATTTTTTAGGACCCATTCATGGATTGGAACAGCCTCTTGAAACAGTAAAAAGCTTACTCCCATATACAGACTCTCTTTTTTTAACGAGAGGCGTTCTTAATTCTTGTATACCAGAAAATTGTAAAACTCCTATGGTCCTTCGTGTATCAGGCGGGGCTACTGTAGTTGGAAAAGATCTTGCGAATGAAACAATCGTTACCCCAATAAAAGAAGCTCTGCGTCATAACGTAGCTGGAGTTGGCGTATCTGTCTTTGTTGGATCTGATTATGAAACACAAACTGTAACAAACCTTGCAAATGTTGTATCTGAAGCGCACGATTACGGCTTACCTGTACTCGGGATCACCGCGGTAGCAAAAGAACTTCAAAAACGAGAAGCACGTTTTTTAGCGTTAGCGTCACGTGTATGTGTTGAAATGGGTGCTGATATCATTAAAACGTATTACTGTGAAGGCTTTGAAAAAATCACAAGTACATGTCCAGCTCCAGTTGTGATTGCAGGTGGACCAAAGTTAGACACAATTGAAGCAGTGCTTACAATTACATACAATGCACTGCAAGAAGGTGCAGTTGGTGTTGATATGGGACGGAATATTTGGCAATCCGGACATCCGGCTGCGATGATTCAATCGATTCATGGCATCGTAAAAAATGGATTAAATGTAAAAGAAGCGCTAGAATTATATAATACTATTACAAACTAAACATTCAGACCGTATCTATATTCACGATATAAGAACAAGTAATAGGCTTTATCCAAATTACTTGTTCTTTTCTAATTTCATAAATTTTCTTACTTGTTTTATCAAGCATGCTGTCAATTTTTTTCTTTCCCCTCCAACATCTCAATAACTCTATCTAATTTCTTCTCAATTTCCACTAAAGAAGTGCTTTGACTAGATTGATTGATGAGTCTCCTGCGTATAAACGCACCAAGTGAAATAAAAAATAACAGTATTAAAGCGAAGAATAGAATAGTAAAAATGATATTTATAATTGAAAAATGGTCCAACATCCTATCTCCCCCCTATTTCTTCTTTATTGAAATTCCCTTTAAAAAGATTCTTAAGTTAAGAGGTTATTCCCTTACAAAACTTTAAAGTTAAATCTAATTTTTCTTTCTCTTTCAACAAGTCCATTACTTGACAAACAGCTACCGCAAACTCTGCAAACGCAGTACCTTTTGCAGTTATTATTGTGTCTTCCACTTCAATATCTGCTCCTGTATATACCGATGTTTCAAATAGGGATTTGTTATTCTCATATGTATGCTGAAGACACGTAAATTTTCTACCGTTAAGTATCCCTGCTTTCCCCAACAAAATAGCGGAAGCACATATAGAAGCAATGGGAATATGTAAGTGAAAGGCGTTCATTAACATCTTACTAACAATTCTCTCATCTACTATTTCATGAACGCCATCTCCTCCAGAAATAAGGATGAGATCAAATTCATTTACTTTAATTTCAGATAAAGAAGCTTCGACTTGAATCCTTAACCCACCAATACTTTCTACTGGTTTACCATCTACGGAGACAGTAGTAATTTTTACTTTACCCATTTTTCTAAGCAAAAATAATGCGTGGGCTACTTCAAAATCAGCGTATTGTGGATAAGCGAGAAACAATACTTTTTTCATACAATAATCATTCCCCTTTACATTTATTATTCAATTACTTTTAAAACCTTAAACATTTCTATCCGGTACTTTTAGAATAAATCGAGAAGGTTTTCACTTCCGAATTATTAGAATAATCAATATGGAATCTTGTATAATGAAAGCAGTAATAAAAATCTACAATAAACGGACGGTGTTATATATGAATGAAACTCTTACCATACAAGAATACTCTTCTGACTATCAATCTCAAGTTTTAGATTTAATTCTTTCCATCCAACAAGATGAATACAATATTCCTATTTCAAAAGAGGATCAACCTGATTTACTTAGCATAGAAAGCGTTTACCAATTTGGTAACGGTAATTTTTGGGTTGCACTTTATCAAGGAGAAGTTGTAGGCACGATCGCTCTTTTAGATATTGGCAATCGTCAAGTAGCATTGAGAAAAATGTTTGTAAAAAAAGAGTTTAGAGGCAAAATATTTCAAACAGCTAGTCTTTTATTACATAATACGATTGCATGGGCAAAGACAAAAGAAGTGAAAGAAATATACTTAGGAACGACGTTACAGTTTGTAGCGGCCCATAAGTTTTACGAGAAGCATCATTTTGAAAATGTAGAAATTGATAAATTACCTACAAGTTTTCCTGTCATGCAAGTAGACAAAAAGTTTTATAAATACACCGTTTCATAACTAAAGACTCGCTTAATTAATAGTGTTGATTTATCATTGCTTCTTCGTTTATCCAAATTTATATATATTAATTAGATGGTAATAAATTCTCGAACGGTGCTTATAAAAGATTCCTTCTCTTCAACGAAAGGAAAATGATTGCTATTCTCAAAAATTACTAATTTAGAACCTGGAATCAATGTATGTATTTCTTTTGAGTACAAAACAGGGCATTGAACATCATATTGACCACAAAGAATAAGAGTAGGGAAATGAATATGTTTTAATTTAGCGCGAACATCATATGTTTTAAGATCACTATTATAAGCCCTCATTCTTTTTCTAATAATTTTACTAAAGGATTGCTCACTAAAATACTCATTATACTTTTCTGGTTTATGGAGAGACAGTTCAATCAACTTCTTATTAGCTATTTCTTTCTTTGTTTTCGAAACAAAGGGTAACATCAATGATAAAAATATCTTGGATACCACCTTACGATGTTGCCCTGTTTTAAAATTATATATGCAACTTTCCGAATTTAAAAACTCGTTAGATGCGGAAGTATCACATAATATAAGCGAATCCAATACCTGAGGTTTACTGGTAGCATATGTTAACCCTAAAAATCCACCCGCAGAATGTCCAGCAAAAGACCATTTTTGGTACCCTAACTCAGTTCTTATGCTTTCGAGGTCTTTAACAGTCTCATTCATTGTCAGTTCATTTGAGTTTCGAGCCTTTGATGAATTTCCAGCCTGTTTTAAATTAACTAAGATAACCTTGTAAAAGGATGATAGACAATCTGCAAAAATTGAACCTTTACTGGAGAATTCTTGGTATAGGTGTGTTATACACAAAGGTTTGCCATTACCACTAACAAAAATTTCAAAGGAACCTCTTTCTGTATTAATAATTTTCCGTTCGTAATTTACCAATTCATTCACCTACTTTACTGTTTCATTAAAAAAATAGTTGTAGACTGAAAAATTATTTTCTGTACATGAAAGCATCTTTTGTTAAGATAAAACCAACGTATCACAAAAGGTTTAAAAGTCTCTTCAGAAGATTTGAAAAGACTTCCGTTCGCATAATTAGTGGTATCGGATGTTAAATTATAACTAGTCTTTTAGTTCAAGATGATTTCATTACTTCTTCTAAAATCTTATTTATAAACTCACTTTTACCTTCCACATAACGCACTCGATCATTTACTGTATTTGCTAATTCCTTTTTTAATCGACCATATTCTTTAGCAGCTTCTGGATGATTGCGAAGATAATTACGAAACACTAAATGTCTTGCAAGTTCCTTATTATCTTTACAGCAAACATATAAGTGGTGTTCCATCCATATTCTTTTTTCTCCATGCCATGGCGTGAAATGATCTTTTCTTCCAAAAGCTTCACGCCCTTCAACGCCTAGATTACCTTCATGATAATAACCTAATTTCCCAAGCTTTTGAGTAACTTTTGGAAGCATGCTTCGGTTATCCATTACAAGGTCTAAATCTATAATAGGTTTTGCACTTAGATTATTGACTGAAGTACTACCAACATGTTCAATGGACAATAATAAGTCGCCTAATTCGGCTTCAAGAACACACTTTAGATCTTTAAAAATAATTGACCATTCTGGATTATAATCTTCAATTCTTATTCCACTCTTAGTCATTAACATAGCCACCTTTTTGCTCGTTTATTTTTCCTACGATTAATATTATGGGTGGTTAATACCCTAAAGTGGAGGGAATATTTTGCGTAATAGACAGAAGGATGACTCCACTGACATTTTTGACCGTACATTTATAGGGAAACCTGGATGTATGTTGGTTCTCATTGCACTAGTAATCATATACATAATTTGCAACATTCTAACAAATCGAGTGGTTATTTTCGATATTTATCTGGAATGGTTAAGCCACTTCTTTCATCATCCCAAGCCACTGAACTAATTTTCCAACCACTAGGAGTGTGAATAAATTGTATGGTTTTCATGCCCATTGTAGCAAAAGCTTCGCTAGATAACACTCCAGATTTTTGATATAGACTGAAGCGATGAGCGATATTGCCGAAAATTTCTGTGATCTCGTACGTTTCTTCTTCCTTAAAGTCAATCAAATGCCCTTCTCCCAATAGTTTCTCACGAGGCTCGATAAACTGCTGAAAATTATAAATGACAGGAGACGAATCCGTATTTTTGATGATCACAGCTTCTGGAACAAATAATTCGTACAATACACGTATATTAGGTTTAATTCCATTTTGATTGGTAAACGCATCAAAAAAGGTAGCAGTTAATTGATCTAGAATCATTTTTGTATCGAATGATTCTAGATGGTTATTTATATGGTTTTCATTTTGTCTATCGTAGGCAAATAATTTAAGTTCTTCAGGATCATTAGGCATTCGAACCAATCGTTCAAACTGCAACCCCACTTTTTCGAGAAGCTTGGCTGAAGCGTGATTGTCTTTAGTAGTAATCGCTACAATACGATTTAGCCCCAACGTATCTTTTCCATATGTCATTATCGCGGAGGCTGCTTCATAGGCGTATCCTTTTGACCAATACTTTGGAAGAAAGGCAAATCCAATATCCACATCCTCTAAGGAATCTCTTTTTATCAGACCGCAGATTCCAATCGGTACATGATCCTCTTTTCGTTCCACCAAAAAAAGATAAAAACCGAATTCTTCATACATACGAATTGGTCCATTCAAAATATAGGCAACTGAGTCTTCTATTGTTCTCAAACCTCGATCGCCAATGAACTTCAACCAAGAGGGGGCGTTCATAAGCTCAAGGATAAATGCCGCATCGTCGGTTGTTTGTAAGCGAAGGGCAAGTCGATCTGTTTCTAAAATTTTCAAGGAAAATACACCAGCCTTTCAGTATTTTTAGTCCACTTACTCAATAGAAAAAGACTAGACTTAATATCTGAACTTTACTTCAAAAGCGATCGTTTTTTGGTGATTCTAGGTGGTGCTTTTATATTCCGCTTCTTAAACTTGCTATGATTAGAAAATATAAAAAAGAAGATAGTTAAGGGTACAAATTAACAAAAGACCTAATATGTTAAATATTAATGTTTTAGCATTCATTGGTTTGTAAATTAGAGATATTATAAAATGTAATCCTGCCATCGCATAAAAAATAATCGGGTTTTTTAATAAGACAAAAAATATAACAGATAAAACGATTATCCCCGTACTATAACATTCTTCTGCTTTACTAGCATATCGAGAAAACATTCCATCCCTCCTTTCTATTTTTCACAAAAATTACATTTATTTCTTTTTGTGAAAAATAGTATCATATATGATGTACGAATTATTTGTAATGTGGGAATTGATAGTGGCAAAAAGATTCGCGAGGTCTCACCGCATCGCCATCAAGCTAAGAAACTCATTGTTCCCCAAAACGAGAAAATTGGCATCTCCAGGTGAAAATGTACATTTTTTTGTTTTGGGGACGTTATAAAATTCTTAAGTTGATGAGCACGAGACTTAAAGTATCGCAACTTTTTTATGAACATCATAACTTTATTTCAAATCCACAGTAATATCTTTTAGCACGGCACAGCACTTAGTTTATCTTTATTTATTTTCCTACAAAATCTATTCAATTCATTGAAAGCTTCCCATAATGCATCCACTGCTACCTTTCTATCTTCTTCTTTTATCAGAACCCAAATCGTCTTATGACTATCTGCAGCTTGTAAGATTTGCACACCTTTTTTCCATAAAGCAGAACTGACTTGTGCTACGATTCCTGGCACCCCAGAAAATTCAACTGTTCCTTCTATGGTTACCTTAATACACCCTGGATTGATTTCAGGAATATAGTCTAACTGTTCGATAATTGTAATGACCTTTGCTAATTTTTCATTCTCTACAGAAAATAAGACTTCCTCTACAGATATGTGTACAAAATCAACCTTAATTTTTTCTTTAACAATCTGATCAAATATCGAAATTGGGAACATAGTATCTATTTCTTTTTTCTTTACTTTTATTTGATTTATTGGTGAACTACAAAAAATATTTGTTTTAAATATTTCACTCATAATCATAATCTCCCATCTTTAAAACCATTCATTTTTTCCAACCTCTATACTCTTTATATTTTTCAGAATATTACTTCTTATTTTAAATCAAAAGAATAGCCCAGTAAATCCAAAATTTGTATTTTATAATTACTAAAAATAACATGAAAAGTATCCTACTTTTCCTATTAAAAAGCCTAATTTCTCAATTTATTGTAGAGAAATTAGGCTTTTTTCATCACTCCATTAAAGCGCCCTATAGTTTACTGACTTGATTTACTAATTATATCTTCAATCATTCACTTTGAACTACATAGATATAGTTTTTGTTGCAACTGTTTGTTGAAATGCCTTATCATGCTCAACAATAACCATTGTGGGATTAAATTGTTGAATAAGCTCTTCAATCTGCATACGCGAATAAATATCAATAAAATTTAATGGTTCATCCCATATATATAAATGAGCTTTTTCACATAAACTTTTAGCGATAAGCAGCTTTTTCTTTTGTCCACCAGAATAATAAGATATATCTTTCTCAAATTGAATTCGGTCAAAATCCATCTTACGTAGGATGGATTTAAATAGCGTCTCATCAATCTCGTGCTCTTCAATAAAGTCCGATAACGATCCCTTCAAATGAGAAGTATCTTGTTGGACATAGGAAATGATGAGTCCTGAGCCTAAATTAACTGAGCCTGTATGCTGTATTGGATGTCCTAGAATTAGTTTTAGGATACTACTTTTCCCGCTTCCATTCTTTCCATCAAGTACAATTCGGTCCCCTTGTTCAACTATGAAGCGAATTGATTCATTTACTATTTGGTCATCATACTTAACAGACACATCAGTCAAAACAACTAATTCATTTGACTGAAATTTCAATTGTTCTAATTTTAGCGACTCAGTTTTCTCCACATTTTTTAGTAATTTTGACTTTTCTTCAATAGCTTTTTGCTGCCTTGATTCAAGGTTCTTCGCTCTCTTCATCATCTTGGCCGCTTTATGTCCTACAAAACCCTTATCTAACTTAGATCCTGAATTCCTTGTTCCATTTTTGGAAGCTTCCACTTGATGAGACCAACCTGCTGAAGTTTTTGAAGACTGTTTTAATCTCCCTATGTCTTTTTGTAAACGCTCATTTGTAGCCTCTTCGTGTTCCTGCTGTCGATCAAAATTTAACTTCCAAGAAGAATAGTTACCACTTTGAACTTCAATATTTGCCCTATTTATAGATAAGATATGGTCAACGCATCCATCTAAAAAGATTCTGTCATGTGAAATCAAAATAAACCCTTTTTTCTTCCTTAGATAATCAGAGACCATCTTTCGTGCATCAGTGTCTAGATGATTTGTTGGCTCATCAATTAATAGAAATTGACCCTCATTCAAAAACAGTGCAGCAAGCAACACCTTTGTTTGTTCTCCATTTGATAATGTTTTAAATGGTCGATACATAGCCTCGGCATCAACATTTAAATAGGATATTTCACGCAGAAATTCCCAATCTTCTGCTTGGGGACAAATTTCTTCAAGAATTTCATGAGTAAACTTGTTCTTATCTGAAACTGGGTAAGGGAAATAATTAAATTCTACCGAAGAAGTGATTTTCCCACTATACTCATAATTCCCTAATAATAAATTAAAGAATGTCGTTTTACCTCGTCCATTTCTACCAATAAACCCCAGTTTCCAATCCGTATCTATTTGAAAATTTACACCTTCAAAAATATCATCAAAGCTACCTGGGTATGAAAAAGTTAAGTCTTGAACTTTTATCATTGACATAATAATTCCTCCTTTATATATCAACACTTTTCATATAAAGTCGGAATATCCATCAATTTTTTAATTCCTCCATATAAGTTTGATGGATATTAACGACTTATATAGAGCATTACATGTGTAACAATAGTGTCTGAATTACTCATTTTTCTCTCTCCTTTATTTGTTAGGTTACAGTTACGGATTATTAAATATCAACTTACCTATAAGAGAATAAAAAAATCCTCCCAATTTGTAATCGGAAGGATTAGTAGTTCACTTATACTTAATAAGTTCTTATTAATCATTGGAATCATGACAAATAAAGTATGAACTGATTTATAAAAATGGATAGACTAACCCTATATTTTGTATTTTGAAGTTATTAATTTCAAATTTAAATATAGATTAGTTAATCATTATTCATCCATCAGTCCTCTCATAATTCTATTTTTAGAGTAACATTCTTTTTTATGGAATGCAATATCACAATCATCTTTACTTCAAATTACTGCTAACTACTTCTTTAGAATCAACAATGTATATTCCTTTTTTCTTTATACTTCCCTTCCATGAAAATCTTAATCCTAAATTGTGTGGCCTTAAAGCAAAAGATGGTCTCTTTTTTCACGCTTACACTCCGTTAGTTCACCAAGACTTTTCTCTTAAATCCACCCTTTTCCGTGTTCGCGAATGAATCGAAGTTCCTCTTGATAATGATCATAATGTCCTTCGTCGATCATTTTTTGAAACGCCATATCGCCTTCTTTGGCTTTCCTTTGTATGGTTTTACATAATCCTTCTACCCGCAGCAATACCATTTCTAAAAACCCTTTTTCTATTCCCTCCATACCATAGGAATCAAAAAACAGTTTAACCTTTTGTTTGATTCGCTCAGCATCCTTTAACGAATCATAATAAATGGCTTCGCCTGCTTCCGTATGATAAAGCCTACTTAAAGGAACGCAAGTGTAAAGCGTATAGGCGATATCCCAAAGTCTTGGACCAGGAGCAGCCAAATCAAAATCAATCACACCTACTGGTTTTTCACGATTAAAGATAATGTTATAGATGGCAAAATCATTATGGCACATCACCTCAAATGGCTGCGGGGTGTTATCAATGGGTTGCCAACGTTCTTCCATTGGAAAATCACTCACCGCATCATGATAGAGACGAAGCATTTTTGCGATCTCTTTTAAAGCCTCATCCGACCACATGTATTTTTTTAACGGATAATTTCCAGCTTCTCCTTCGATAAAGGATAAGATTTCTCTCTCTTTTTCATCAATTCCTAGAAACTTTGGCACACCATTTAAGCCTTTGTTTTCAAGGTGTTTTAGCAATGTATGAATTTTAACACTATCAGGCTTTAATTTTCGTCGAACCGTATCTCCCAAACGATATACACTGGAGACATTCCCTCCTGTTAGTGCTTCTTCTTTTTCGTACTGACTTTTCATTAAAATCCCCCCAATTTAGGGACCCTATGATTGTGTCAATAGAGATGTATTTTTACCCATAAATAAAAGCAGATATACAAAGGTATCTGCTCGGCAATGGGAATTTAATTGTCCACACCATGTATCCCTTGAATGATTTAAGATAGACAAATAAACGCATCCTTAAGAACCAAGGACCGCCACTGTCTCTATCCAATTAAATAATCATTTCAAGGTATTCCACATATGTACAGATTCCCCTTTCTTTACATCTCTAAATTAGATATTACCAGGGATTACTAACTAAGAAAAGAATTTTGTATAAAGTTTTTAAATTGTTTTGCTATTTGAATCAATTTCATAATGGTTTCTTTTCAATTTTACGTGTTCATCGTACTTTGAAGTAATGTTGCCCATTCTTCCTTTAACATCGAATACATAATCGCATCATGCATCACTTCATTTTGAATCATATATTTGCGAAGCAATCCTTCTTCTGTAAAGCCTGCTTTTTGTAATAATTTGCGAGATGATTCATTTTCCGGGTACACAACTGCTGAAATTCTCTCAAAATAAAGTGTTTCAAACCCGTATGTAAGAATAGCCTGCAGTGCTTCTGTCGCATATCCTTTTCCCCAATATGTTTCATCCAGTTCATAGCCGATTTCAGCCCGTTTATGTTTGTTATTAATGAGATGAAAACCGCACGTTCCAATTAGTTGATCTGTTCCTTTTAATACAATTCCCCAGCGAAATGCAGATCCTTCTTCATATCTGCTCCTAAAATTTTTGATGACGTTTTTTACTTCTTCAATATTTTGAAACGAATCCATTCCAAAATAACGAATAACAGATTCTTTTGCAAAATACTGGAACATTGTATCTGCATCAACTAACGTTAATTCTCTTAAATATAGACGATCTGTTTCTAAACTAGGAAACTTCTTCATTCTTTTCCCACCTTTAGTCTAATGAACTGCAAATTTCAATATAATTCCCATCTGGATCACAAACGTAAGAAACGGTTTGTCCCCATGGTTTTGTAACAGGCTCTACTAACACCTTTACGCCATGTTTTTTGAAACTATTTATTGTTTCTGAAACATTATCGACCACAAATCCAATTTCAAATGTAGATGATTCCGATAACGCCTTCGAAATTGATAATCCTGTTAACTCTTGAACACTTTCTCTACTATTGATTGCCAAAATTGTAGAACCTGTGTCAAACTCAACATATGTACCATGCTCCCCCTTTATCGGTAACTGTAAAATATCGCGATAAAAATGGATGCATTCCTCATATTGCTTCGCATATAAAATGATATATTTCATTTGAAATTTCACATTTCTTCCTAGTTTAAAAAACTTATAAAAATCTATCAAAACGTTGGCGAACCAAGACAAAAGCCAACTACCGAAAAGGATTCTCACCTTTTTCCTGTCCGCAAGGGTATCACCTTCTCATTCACCTACTGTGAAAGAATAACGGCAGATTCCTGTTAGGAACGGTCTTGTATTGCGCATAGTCATTCATCCGAGTCAACTATACGCAAAGGGATATAAGTTTTAAACCAGGTTCCCTCCCTTCTTGATTTGAAATAAAATTTGTTCATTACTCATATACACTGTTTTATGAAGGATACTCCATAATTTCCAGTTGTGATGGTCTTTCCATATTGCGATGGTTTGTAACCATTTCTTATATACCTTTTTTGTATTCTTATTGCTTTCTTCCAATGAAGCAATAAGAATACGAAGTTTCGTTGCGATTTGGTTTTGTAACAAAGAAATCATTTCTTTTGGTAGTTTTTCTTGTAGTCCGAGTCCACGACGTGCAATCGTAAACGCAGCCGTTTCATGAACGCTAATCCCATACTTTTTACTATACTTTAGTTTTCCAATCACGCTTGTATAAGCAGGGTTCACCGTTTTGACGGAAAGTCCATTGCGAAGCCCCATTCTGATTAAACTACTTACCATCTTCTTGTAAGTAAACTGATGAAATTTACGATTGCTGTATTTGTCTGTATCATGAGATTGTTGAAAATGTAAATCTTCTAGGACAATGCCGCCAACATGTTGAGAAAATAACCCATCTTTAATTTGTTGTGTCATTTGCCCGATTACAGTAGCACGTTTATCCATAGAAAACGTATCTAGATTGTGTAAATAAAAGATTTTTGATCCTTTGAAATTCCCTTGCTTCGTGCATAAACTGACGGCTATACGATCAGGATTGACATCAATCCCTGCAATCACATCAGATATTGGGACTTCTTTGAAGTCTAACATACGACCTGTTTTCGTTTCCTCAAATGTAATGTTTACATAGAATTCCTCTTTTTTACGAAGTAATTCTACACTATATGCTTGGTGGTCAATCATTGGTTTTCCTTTTGAATTCACACCTGTTTGTGTCCCCATGACGACATCTGTGAGTTCTTTGTAATAACGATACGGAATTACAATCGGTACTACAATACGAGGACTTGTTCTTTTTCCTGGAGTCAAACCGAACGGATTGGCGATTTCTAACCAACCTTGGCCGTTATCATCCATTGTGATCCGCATATTTAAATTTCCTTTTTTACTTTTATCACCTCTTGAATACAATTGCCTTGTCCGTAAACATTTCCATTCTTGATTGGAAATGTTTTGCTTCATACGTTCATAGAAGGCTTTTCGACCACCGAAAATAACAGGCGGTAATGTGCCGTTTGCAATATGCGTTTCATACATCACAATTTTTTGTTCTACTTTTTGTTTTCGCCTTCGTAAACCGTTTAAACAAACGTCTAATGGTACTTTTTTGGGTCTTTTTCTACCACTTTCATATTCCTCTATTTTTTGTATGGTTTGTTCTAACTTTTTTTGATTGTTTTCTAGATAAACAGGAAGGAGTTCTTTTTGGGAGGAAATGATGGTTTGTGCTTGTAAAACTGCATCTTCACAATAACGTTTATTTAAGGAATACACGTGTTGTAATTTCTTGATCAATTCTTTATCGTGATGTCCTTCTGTTAAACGATTAAAACTATACCGTTTGGCACTTTCAAATGTACGAATCAAATCAAGAAGTTGTTCCCTTTGTTCTCTTGTGAGGGTTTTGATTTTACAAGAACGTGTTGTTTTCATCTAGTACTCTCCTTTCGTTACTACATTTTCAATCTCTTTACTTACTTTTTTTCCTCCGCGTTTTCCACTTGTTTTTTTGTGGAAACACAAGCATAGATAAAAACTTGTTTGTTTATTAATTTTTCTGTATTTGTTTGAATGCCTAAAAAGGCGTCAATTGCATCTATATCATATAATCGATGTCCATTTGGAGTGATGATTGTCTCTAATGGCCCTTTGTTAGACCAAGAACGTACCGTTTGTTTGTCTACACCGAATAATTCTGCCGCTTCTTTAATTATTATCATTCTTCCCATAGAAAACAACTCCCTTTTTGTTATAGGGCCTGACAAAAGGAGATGTGATAGTTTTTATTATCTTTTATAACTTTTTATAAATTTTTTTGAAACTGTCGGAACCTCCTTCACATCCTTACTATAATTTGACAAAAAACACAAAAATCCTTTCTATAATTTTTTCTCATGAATAAACACTCCCATAGTTACAAATGCTAACAATGGAGGTGTGTTAAAATGGAACCAATGCTTTGTCCAAATTGCAAAACAAACCGCACACGATTCAACATTATTGAACAAACAATAAAACCGGTAAAATTAAATCCACAAACTGGCCAAATTGAAGAAGAATATACAAATGATAGTATAAGTGCATTTCATATGTCCTACCAAGGCCCTACATATCGCGTACAATGCGCTGCGTGCGGATTAATTGAAAACCCAGAGCAATTTATTAAACCCGCACAAAATCAATCTTTTTAATTGTTAAAACAAGACTGCCCCCAAAGGTTATTATTACACAACTTTTAGGGGCAACTTCTTTTATTCCTTCTCGATACGTACAAAAAATTGTTGTCATTCTTCTTGCAGTATTCACAGATAAAGTGAAACTTTAATCAGTGGGGGTTTTCTTTATCCCCCACTGATTATTAGCCCTCACCAATCGTGCTTTTACGGGCAGTTTATCTCCCGCATAACTTCTTAAGAAAAGCGGAAGCGGCTCGTTCAGAATCGCAGGACGCCCACGCCCCTGTCAGAGAGGCGCTTTTTGCCTCGTCCGAGGGGCGGCGAAACGGCCGGAGATTCTAGCCGCTAGAGCTGGACAATGCTTCCGCTGAATGTTGAGGCGGGAGTATTACTGCCCACAAATAGCGGGATAAATTATCTTTGCACATTCAGTATTATTTAATGCGTAGAAATAAGTTTAATCTTTTCAAAGAATGCTTGTAATCGTATAAATTCTTCTTCATTTCCACGTGTTGTAAAAATTTCTTGTTCCTGATGAAAAACAGCAATTGCAGGAAACGTTTTAAAAAGCGCAAATACATGCTTCGTTTCTTTTATTTTATTCATTTGATAATAAGGTATTTGTAATGAAATAGGGAGCTTTCCAAATATTTCACCATAAAATAATAACTGTTGTTCAGTATAAGCTAACATACCTTTCACAGGTGTAGAATTTCCATTTGGTACTCCTACTAAGCCAGACATTCCATTTTGCATTTCGTAATAAGCTGTGATCATTCCTTGTATATTTTCAGTTGAAGATATTTTCTCTTGAAATTCTTTTATTGCTTGTTCTTTTAGACCCATGTTTATCACTCCATTAATAAAGATGTATATTAGATATTTTACTAGAAAAGAGAAACCAAATATGAACAGAAATGTTACTTATTAACTGAAATTTTTATCCTACATATATTTATCCCGCATTAACGGGCAGTAAGACCCCCACCTCAAGATTGAGAGAGAATCGAAGAAGATAGGTGGGGGATAACTGCCCGTAAAAGCCCGATTGGTTCAACTAACCATCAGTGGGGGATGAAAAAAAAACCACTGATGGAAGTTTCACTTTATCTAAAACATCCCTTCTTGTTCGAGAGCCAATCTTCCCACGCATCTTCATGCTGTTGCACAAATAGCGGTGGGAATTGGTTAACTGGAAAATACTTGAGCTCTAACGTTTCATGACCATCTATTTTTAACGTCCCGCCTACTGGCTTGCATTGAAAAAAGAACGCAATCGTCTGCGCTTGATCTCCATTTGGATATTCATCGTAATATTTCGTATACACGCCAATTAAGTGTTCAACTGTTACCTTTAATCCCGTTTCTTCATATACTTCACGACTGGCTGTCTCTTCAGCAGATTCACCAAGTTCCATTGCACCGCCAGGAAATCCCCACGCATTTCTATCTCCTCGTTTTTGTAGAAGTACTTCGCCTTCTTCGTTACAAATAAGTCCACCTGCAAAATTAAGAAAGATTCGTTCAGGTCCAACTTTCTCTCGAATAAAACGAATATAATCTAGCTTTTTAGTCATGAACATCCCCCTATTACTCTATACATTTTTTCAAAATAGTACCAATAAACATGATATAATCATAATATACGGAAAGGATTGAATACAATGTCAATATTACGAGATATAGTAAAAAGCCTACTCCATGAAGATGAAACGATTCTTTTTCACACACAATGTTCTTTATCTTTATTTCTAGGTAAATTACCAACTGCACCCGGAGTAGTATTAACAACAAATAAAAGATTGTTGTTTATATATAAAGAAAAGACTGAATCTAACCCTCCGCGATTTGAGGAATACCTATACGAACGCATTGAGGAAGTAAAGGAACATCCTTATTTTTTCAACTCTCACATCGCTCTTTACTACAACGATGAATGGGTACAATTTCGAGATATCTATGATAAAAATGTAAGAAAACAATTTTGTTCCATTATACAAAAGCAAATTACAAGTAGCTCTATATCCTAGGGCTACTTATTTATCTATCTCCTCCCATAAAGTGAAACTTTAATCAGTGGGGGTTTTCTTCATCCCCCACTGATTATTAGCCCTCACCAATCGGGCTTTTACGGGCAGTTTATCTCCCACCTAACTTCTTAATAAAAGCGGAAGCGGCTCGCTCAGAATCACAAGACGTTGGAGCACCCGACAGAGAGGCGCTTTTTGCCTCGTCCGAGGGGGCGAAACGACCGGAGATTCTAGCCGCTAGAGCTGGACAACAAAGAAATGTGGAAGTGGCTCGTCCAGAATGTG
>NZ_JAKUFS010000033.1 GCF_022663535.1 Bacillus cereus group sp. BfR-BA-01380
ACCGAACACGGAAGTTAAGCTCTCTAGCGCCGATGGTAGTTGGGACTTTGTCCCTGTGAGAGTAGGACGTTGCCAGGCAAACGAAAGACGAGTCAGTGGACTCGTCTTTTTATTTTTATCCCGCTATTCGTGGGCAGTAAGACCCCCACTTCAAAATTTAGAGAGAAGCAAAGAAGATAGGTGGGGGATAACTGCCCGTAAAAGCCCGATTGGTTCAACTAACCATCAGTGGGGATGAAGAAACTCCCCACTGATGGAAGTTTCACTTTATCCAGCGCGTTATTTAGGGGGAGCAATCTCAACTAAGCATCAGACAGACACTTCGCCTAGAAATAATTCATACACTAAAAGTATAAAGGATGTATATATTTCAAAAAATTGTTAACGCTTATAGATGTATGTTGTCATTTCATATAGAGGGGAGGAACAGTTTATTTATCGTTGGTCTAATTTTATATAGTAATGGTTAGATAGAATACGATAAATAGGCGAATATATGGGGTATGTCACAACAAAGGAAGAAGTTTGTATTGTGTGTGAACATAAAAAGGATAGTGGAATTCATTTGTATACGAGTTTCATATGTGAATCATGTGAACGAGAAATGATAGAAACAAATACAAATGATCCAAAGTATATGTTTTATTTACAGCAATTGCGAAAAATACAAATGGAAAAAATGAGATAAAAACCTTTTTCTTTTTAGGTGGTCGAGAGCATCTGGATGTGCATAGAAACGGTCAGGGCCTTTCCTGCCACATGCAAGGATTAAAATAAAGGGAGAAAGCAAGTAGTGGTCATTTTTTTCTGCATAGCAGCAACTTATGTGTTGGAAAATTAAAATGGACTTATATAGAAAAATAGGCATATTTGCCTATTATTTTTTTTTGTAAAAATCGCTGTATAATATAGAGAGAATGAAAAGTAAGGAAGAGTGAATATGGATCAAAGAAAAATGCCCTTATATGAAGCAGTAAAGACTTTTGCGAGTAAGAAGCCTGTATCCTTTCATGTTCCAGGGCATAAAAATGGAACGAACTTTCCCCATGAAGCACAAAAGTATTTTCATGATATACTTTCTATTGATGTAACAGAACTTACTGGACTTGATGACCTTCATAGTCCATTTGAATGTATAGAAGAAGCACAATGTTTATTAGCAGAGTTATATGGAGTACAAAAAAGTTATTTTTTAATTAATGGTTCAACGGTTGGGAATTTAGGTATGCTGTTGGCGTGCTGTAATGAACACGATACAGTTCTTGTACAAAGAAACGCTCATAAATCGATTATGAATGGGCTTAAATTGACTGGGGCACGTCCTGTCTTTCTAGAGCCATGGATTGATGAAAAATATGGTGTACCAGTTGGTGTCCCGTATGAAACGATTGAAGATGCAATTCGGAAACATCCACAAACGAAGGCTCTTATTTTAACGCATCCTAACTATTATGGTATGGGTGTAGATTTAGAAAAGAGTATTGCATTAGCACATAAAAAGGGTATTCCAGTTTTAGTAGATGAGGCACATGGAGCACATTTTTGCATTGGGGAACCTTTCCCAACATCAGCGCTTGCGTATGGAGCTGATATTGTTGTTCATTCGGCGCATAAAACATTACCAGCAATGACAATGGGTTCATACTTACATGTAAATAGTTCGCTCGTTGATGAAGAAAAAGTTTCTTCTTATTTAAATATACTGCAATCTAGTAGTCCATCTTATCCAATAATGACTTCACTAGATATAGCTCGTTTTGTATTAGCGAAAGTAAAAGAAGAAGGGTGTAAGGAAATCGCTGCATTTACTCAGCGGTTTCGCGAGGCATTAAATCGTATTCCGCAACTTGCTGTTTTAGACTATCCAATACAAGATGTATTAAAAGTAACGGTGCAAACACGCTGTAAGCTCTCCGGATATGAATTACAACGTGTATTTGAAGAGATAGGTATCTATGTTGAAATGGCAGATCCATATAATGTTTTACTTATTTTACCGCTCCAAGTAAATGAAGAGTATATAAAAGTGATTGAGAAGCTACAAGATGCACTATGCTCATACGATGTGGAAGATAGTAAGCCGCGTATAAATTATCCTTATAAAAATCATTTATCTTCTTTGTCATTTACATATAAGCAGTTGGAAAAATATAAGAAAAAAGTTGTACCATTACGCGAGGCGTTAGGCATGATTGCGGCTGAGATGATTATACCGTATCCACCAGGGATTCCACTGATCATGTATGGAGAGGAAATTACATTAGAGCACATAAATCAAATTTCCGCTTTAGAAGAGATTGGTGCGCGCTTTCAAGGAAATATAAAAAATATTACTGTATACGATATATAGGGAAAGAAGGTTTTAAGGATGAAGGGATTGTTTGTAACAATTGAAGGGCCAGAAGGGTCAGGAAAATCTACATTAATTACAAAATTATTGCCGTACTTTGAGGAGAAGAAACAAAAAGTAGTGGCAACACGTGAACCGGGTGGGATTGCGATTTCAGAAGAAATTCGTACTATTTTACATAAAAAAGAGCATACAATGATGGAAGCACGCACAGAAGCATTATTATATGCTGCAGCACGCAGACAACATTTAGTAGAAAAGGTCATGCCAGCCTTAGAGGACAATTATATTGTAATATGTGATCGTTTTATAGATAGCTCTCTTGCTTATCAAGGATATGCAAGGGGCCTTGGCGTTGATAAGGTATTTGAAATTAATCGTTTTGCGACAGAAGATTGTATGCCGGATATTACAATCTATTTAGATATTGAACCAGAGGTTGGCTTAGCGCGCATTAGAAAAGATGATAATAGAGAAGTGAATCGTTTAGATTTAGAAAGCATGGAATTTCATAAACGTGTTCGTGAAGGATACTTACAATTAGTAAATCGATTTGCAGATCGCATTGTCGTTGTAAATGCAGATCAACCAATGGAAGCTGTTGTAGAAGAAGTTACTCAGCTTATTGAACAAAAATTGTTATAATAGAAGAAAGTATAAAAAGTGAGGTATGGAATATGACGAAGACGTGGGAGCAACTGTCTCTTATACAACCCATTGTTGTAAAAATGTTAATGAATAGTATTGCAAAAGAGCGTATATCCCACGCTTATTTGTTAGAAGGGCCAAAAGGAACAGGTAAACTAGAAACAGCTACGCAAATGGCGAAAAGCTTTCTTTGTTTACAACGAAATGGAGTAGAACCTTGCCATACATGTACGAATTGCCGACGCATTGATTCGGGCAATCACCCAAACGTATATATTGTTGCACCAGATGGTCTATCCATTAAGAAACAGCAAATTCATGAATTACAAGAAGAGTTTTCGAAAACAGGTCTAGAAGCAACTAAAAAAATATATATTATTGAGCATGCCAATAAGATGACAACAAATGCTGCAAATACACT
Source organism: Bacillus cereus group sp. BfR-BA-01380 (assembly GCF_022663535.1). Lineage (GTDB taxonomy): Bacteria > Bacillota > Bacilli > Bacillales > Bacillaceae_G > Bacillus_A > Bacillus_A cereus_BB. The sequence continues at coordinate 3,420 of NZ_JAKUFS010000033.1, forward strand.
GCTTAAATTTTTAGAAGAACCAAGTAGTGATACAGCGGCTATTTTATTAACTGAGCAAAGCCATCAAATTTTAAGTACTATTTTATCGCGCTGTCAAATTGTTACCTTTAGGCCACTTCCGAAAAATGCTTTGGTTAACCGCTTAGAAAGTGAAAAAGTAAGTATTTCCTTAGGGAATCTTGCAGCGGAACTTACAAATAGTTTTGATGAGGCACTGTCATTTTGTAATGATGAATGGTTTGCACAAGCACGAACTTTAGTGATAAAATTATGTGAAGCCCTAGAGAAAGATACCACATCTCTTTTTTTTGTACAGGAGAAGTGGGTGAAGCATTTTGGAGAGAAAGAACAACTACAGCTAGGATTAGATATGTTGCTCCTTATTTATAAGGATTTATTATATGTTCAATTGGGAGAAGAAGAGCGTCTCGTTTTTCAAGACCAAAAAGGGTTATTCCAATCTTTTTCCTATTCTCAAAAGCGCATTGTATCGGCTCTTTTCAATATATTAGAAGCAAAAAATAGAATCAACGCTAATGTAAATGCGCAGCTTGTGTTCGAGCAGTTAGTGTTGCGGTTGCAGGAGGGATGACCGTTTGTATGATGTAGTAGGTGTTCGATTTAAGAAGGCCGGAAAAGTGTATTACTTTGATCCAAATCAATTTGATATCTCAGAAAATGAGTTTGCAATTGTGGAAACAGTACGGGGAATCGAATATGGAAAAGTTGTCATCACGAAGAAACAAGTTGATGAAAATGATGTTGTACTACCACTAAAGAAAGTTATTCGGATTGCAAATGAAAATGACCGTACAATTGTTGAGGAAAATAAACGTGCAGCAAAAGAAGCGTATCAAGTTTGTCAGGAGAAAGTAATCGAGCATGATCTTGATATGAAACTTGTTGATGTGGAATATACATTTGATCGTAATAAGGTTATTTTTTATTTTACGGCGGACGGTCGCATCGATTTTCGCGAGCTTGTAAAAGATTTGGCGGCTATTTTTCGGACAAGAATCGAATTAAGACAGATTGGTGTTCGTGATGAAGCAAAAATGCTAGGTGGTATTGGTCCATGTGGCAGAATGCTTTGCTGTTCTACTTTTTTAGGTGATTTTGAACCTGTATCCATAAAAATGGCAAAAGATCAAAATTTATCGTTAAATCCTGCGAAGATCTCAGGGTTATGTGGTCGATTGATGTGTTGTTTAAAGTATGAAAATGATGAATATGAAGCAGCGAAAGAGCAGCTTCCAGATTTAGATGAGAAGATACAAACACCGCATGGTCTTGGTCGTGTAATCGGATTAAATATTTTAGAAAGATTAATTCAAGTGGAGTTAGTAGACAAGGAACGGATAGTAGAGTATACGTTAGATGAATTAATGAATAAAGGGGTCGTTTCGAGTCAAACCACAGATTAATGAGGTGGGTGCTTGTGGAGAAAAAGGATATTTTTTCAGCGGTTTCCAGTATGGAAGAGCAAATTGGACATCTTTATAAACAGTTGGGAGAGTTAAAGCAGCATCTCGCAGAGCTACTGGAAGAAAACCAACATATTAAAATGGAAAATGAAAATTTGCGGAATCGTTTTGAAGAAGTTCAGAATAAGCAGAAACAAAAATCGAATAAGCGAAAAGAAATAAAGCCTAAAATAGATATCGGTGAAGGATATGATAATCTAGCACGCCTGTACCAGGAAGGTTTTCATATTTGCAATTTGCATTATGGAAGTGTACGTAAAGAAGGGGATTGCTTATTCTGTTTATCATTTTTAAATAAAAAATAAAATTACCTTTCCAATAAATTGGAAAGGTAATTTTTTGTACATATAACCAAAATAGAAGTAATGGACGTTAGACTGCTGTAAACATAGGTAAATTGTCTTAACGTTTGCTAAAATAAAGTTTGAATGATAAGGAAGGAAAGAACGATATGCAGTTGTATGAAGATGAACGTTTAGATTATTTACTATCAAAAGATATGAAAATTATTCAAAGTCCGTCAGTATTTAATTTTTCATTAGATGCAGTGTTATTGGCAAACTTTGCGTGGGTGCCCATTCAGAAAGGGAATGTATTAGATTTATGTACTGGTAATGCAGTGATTCCGCTTTTATTAAGTTCCCGTACGAAAGGGAAGATTACGGGAGTTGAAATACAAGAGCGTATTTACAACATGGGTGTTAGAAGTGTTCAATATAATGATTTAGAGGAGAGAATACAGCTTATTCATGGCGATTTGAAGCATATGCCGGAGCAATTGGGACGACATCAATTTGATGTTGTTACATGCAATCCACCATACTTCCAAACGCCAAAACCATCTGAGCAAAATTTAAATGAGCATTTAGCAATTGCTCGTCATGAAATTATGTGCACACTAGAAGATGTTGTGCGTGTTAGCAGCCAACTTGTTAAGCAAGGAGGAAAAGTGGCTTTTGTACATCGACCTGGTCGTTTGCTTGATATTGTAACGCTTATGAGAAAATATAAGATTGAGCCAAAACGTCTCCAATTTGTATATCCAAAAGCAGGTAAAGAAGCTAATACATTATTAATTGAAGGTATTAAAGATGGGAATGCAGATTTGAAAATTTTGCCACCTCTTTTTGTATATGAAGAGAATAATAAATATACGAAAGAAATGAATGCGATTTTATATGGAGCAGAATAAACATTATTTTTATGTTGTTGAATGTGCTGACGGAAGCTACTATGCAGGATATACAAACCATTTAGAGAAGCGAATTAAGGCCCATAATAGCGGGAAAGGAGCACGTTATACAAGAGCAAGGCGTCCTGTTATATTAAAATACTTTGAAACTTATGAAGAAAAAAGAACTGCGATGCAGGCAGAATATCGTTTCAAGCAGCTAAAACGGAAACAAAAAGATGAGTATATACAAAAAGGAGATTATTATGTGGCAGCAAAAAAGTTTTCAGATGAATGAAAGAGGAACATTATATTTAGTTCCAACTCCAATTGGAAATTTGGAAGATATGACATTTCGTGCAATTCGCATGTTAAAAGAAGCAGATTTTATTGCAGCAGAAGATACAAGGCAAACGAAAAAGCTATGTAATTACTTCGAAGTTGAAACACCAGTAATGAGTTATCATGAACATAATAAAGAAGTGAGCGGGAAAAAAATTTTAGATATGTTAGAGCAAGGGAAAATGGTAGCACTTGTCAGTGATGCAGGTATGCCATGCATCTCAGATCCTGGCTATGACATTGTTGTACAAGCAGTAGCAGAGCGGTACCCAGTTGTGCCTCTTCCTGGAGCAAACGCTGCACTTACAGCGTTAATTGCATCGGGATTAGAAACAAAACACTTTTATTTCTATGGTTTTTTACAGCGCCATAAAAAAGAACGTAAAGCAGAGTTAGAGAAGCTACGTTATATTCCAAATACAATGATGTTTTATGAGGCACCGCATCGATTAGGGGAAACATTAGTCTCTATGAAAGATGTATTAGGAAATAGAAACGTTGTATTATGTCGTGAGCTTACGAAGAAATTTGAAGAATTTATTCGTGGTTCTTTAGAAGAAGTCATTCATTGGGCAAAGGAAAATGAAGTGCGTGGGGAATTTTGTGTTTTAGTAGAAGGTTCTACAGAAGAAGCAATTAGCGAAGAGGCATGGTGGGAATCATTAACGGTTGAGGAACATGTCGAATACTACATAAAAGAGAAAGGTCTTTCTTCTAAAGAAGCAATTAAAATTGTTACAAAGGATCGAAATATGTCGAAAAGAGACGTATATCAAGCATATCATGTTGAAAAAAAATAAAGCTTCTCTAAAAGAGAAGCTTTATTTTGCTGCTGCGATAAATTGTTGTAATTCATTTAAGATTTGCTCTGCGCCTTCTGGGCTTAAAATGATTTTACCTTCAGCTAATGAAAGGTTACTATCAGAAACTTCACCAGTGACTTGGCAAGTCATGTTTGGCTTATATTTTTTTAAGATGATTTTTTCATCATCAACGTAGATTTCAAGAGCATCCTTTTCTGCAATACCTAGTGTGCGACGTAATTCAATTGGAATTACAACGCGTCCTAATTCATCAACTTTACGAACGATACCAGTAGATTTCATATTTGTTTTTCCTCCTCATATTCTGCAAGTCTATTTCAATTCGCCATTTTTCGACAAAATACCCTATGAACATATGATACCAATCATTTACATTTCCGTCAATTCTTTAATTATAAAATTTATAAAAGTTTTGTAGATTTTCGCATCTATTTATAAGTTGAAAAATTGAGATAAAACCCCTTCTTTTTAGGGGAGACGAGAGCATCTGGCCGTGCATAGAAGCGGTCAGGTCCTTTTCCTGCCACATACAAGGTTTAAAACGGCCAGTAGCAGTCACTTTTTATTCTGCACCGTAGCGACTTATATGTCGAAAAATTAAAATGGATCTATATGTTTATTATATATACTAAAAAATAATAGATATATAGAAAGATTTATTTTATTCTTAGAATTTTAATGATAGTGTCGAAATATAGAAATGTATATTTTTCATTGATATGAGTAATAGATGATAAAGATATAGCACATACACTCGTCTTTATACGTAAGTTTTTGATATACTGTATATAAATACATATGAGGTCATTTGGGAGGTTTAAAATAATGACAGAGGAAAATAAGACCTTTTACATTACAACTCCGATTTATTATCCAAGTGGAAAGCTTCACATTGGACATGCTTATACGACAGTAGCGGGAGATGCAATGGCGCGCTATAAACGTATGCAAGGATACGATGTGTACTACTTAACAGGCACTGATGAACACGGACAAAAGATTCAAAAAAAAGCAGAAGAATTAAATGTTACACCACAGGCATACGTTGATAACATCGTGGCAGGAATTAAAGAACTGTGGAGTAAAATGGATATTTCTTATGACGATTTTATTCGTACAACAGAAAACCGTCATAAAGAAGTTGTGGAAAAAATCTTTAAACAACTTGTTGATCAAGGTGATATTTATCTTGATGAATATGAAGGTTGGTATTCTGTACAAGATGAAACGTTTTATACAGAGCATCAACTTGTTGATCCAGTGATGGAGGACGGGAAAATAGTTGGTGGGAAGAGCCCAGATAGTGGCCACCAAGTAGAGCTTGTTCGTGAAGAATCCTACTTCTTTAGAATGGGGAAATATGTAGATCGACTATTAAAGTTCTATGAAGATAATCCACACTTCATTCAACCAGAATCACGTAAAAATGAAATGATTAATAATTTCATTAAACCTGGATTAGAAGATTTAGCGGTTTCTCGTACTTCTTTTGATTGGGGTGTTCGTGTACCGGGTAATCCGAAGCATGTTATTTACGTATGGGTAGATGCATTATCTAACTATATTACGGCATTAGGATACGGAACGGAGAATGAAGAAAAGTATAAAAAATATTGGCCAGCAGATGTTCATTTAGTAGGAAAAGAAATTGTTCGTTTCCATACAATTTATTGGCCAATTATTTTAATGGCTCTTGATTTACCACTTCCGAAAAAAGTATTTGCGCATGGTTGGATTTTAATGAAAGACGGAAAAATGAGTAAATCAAAAGGGAATGTAGTAGATCCTGTCACGCTAATTAATCGTTATGGTTTAGATGCACTTCGTTATTATCTACTTCGTGAAGTACCATTTGGATCAGATGGTGTATTTACACCAGAAGGATTTGTTGAGCGTATTAATTTCGATCTTGCAAATGATTTAGGAAATTTATTAAATCGTACAGTAGCAATGATTGATAAATATTTTGACGGAGAAATTCCAGCCTATAAAGCAAATGTAACAGAGTTTGATGAAGTTTTAGTAACATTTGCAAAAGACACACTACAAAAAGTGGAAAATGCAATGGAAAACATGGAGTTTTCAGTAGCACTAAGTACAATTTGGCAGCTTGTTAGCCGTACCAATAAATATATCGACGAAACACAGCCATGGGTACTAGCAAAAGATGAAAGTGATCGCGAGAAGCTGGCTTCTGTTATGGCACATCTTGCAGAAACACTTCGTCAAATAGCAATTCTGTTAATGCCATTCTTGACAGAAACACCAGGGAAAATCTTTGAACAAATTGGAATTACAGATGAAGAATATAAAACTTGGAATAGCCTTTCTACAATTGGCTGCATTCCAGCTGGTACAAAAGTTGTGAAAGGACAACCTGTATTCCCGCGCTTAGAAGTAGAAGTAGAAGTGGAATATATTAAAGAACAAATGAAAGGATCTGCTCCAAAAGTAGAAGAAAAGAAAGAAGCGGCGCCAGAGGTAGAAGAAATTTCAATTGATGATTTCTTTAAAGTAGACTTACGCGTAGCAGAAGTACTAGATGCAGAACCTGTAAAAAAAGCAGATAAGCTGTTAAAGATCCAACTTGATTTAGGCACAGAAAAACGACAAGTTGTTTCTGGAATTGCTAAATTTTACTCTCCAGAAGAATTAAAAGGGAAAAAAGTTATCTGTGTTACAAATTTAAAACCAGTAAAGTTACGTGGAGAATTATCACAAGGTATGATTTTGGCAGGCGAAGAAAATGGAAAATTGTCATTAGCGACAGTCGATCAAAATTTACCAAATGGTACAAAAATTAAGTAATAACGACAAAATGAGAGATGTTTCACGTGTAACATTTGTGAAGCATCTTTTTTCTTGTTGAAAATCTTTCTAAATTTCCCTTTTTTGTATCAAAATTGTAATATGGTTGTTATTGTCCTGTTAGGAAAGTAATTTTCCCCTATGATAGAATTTATTTCAAATAAAAGGAGTTCTTATTATGTTGTTTGATACACATTCACATTTAAACGCAGAGCAATTTGAAGAGGATTTACAGGAAGTAATTGCAAGAATGAAAGAAGCGGGTGTTTCTTATACAGTTGTGGTTGGTTTTGATGAGGTGACCATCAAAAAGGCAATGGAATTGGCAGAAACATATGATTTTATTTATGCAGCTGTTGGTTGGCATCCTGTTGATGCGATTGATATGACAGAAGAACATTTAAAATGGCTGGAAGAGTTAGCAGCTCATCCCAAAGTCGTTGCACTTGGTGAAATGGGCTTAGATTATCATTGGGATAAGTCTCCGAAAGAAGTGCAAAAAGAAGTATTTCGTAAACAAATTAGGCTAGCAAGAAAGGTAAATTTACCAATCATTATACATAATCGAGATGCAACGCAAGATATCGTAAATATTTTAAAAGAAGAAAATGCCTCTGAAGTAGGAGGAATCATGCATTGTTTTAGCGGTGGTGTTGAAGTTGCGAAGCAGTGTGTGGGGATGAATTTTCTAATTTCATTAGGAGGGCCAGTAACCTTTAAAAATGCAAAGAAACCAAAAGAAGTTGCAATGGAAATTCCAATGGAACGTCTTTTAATCGAAACAGATTGTCCGTATTTAACTCCTCATCCGTTTCGTGGAAAACGAAATGAACCAAGCTATGTAAAGCTTGTTGCAGAGGAAATTGCAAGATTAAAAGGACTATCTTATGAAGAAGTAGCGATCAAAACAACAGAAAATGCAAAAAAACTATTTGGTATTCAATAATGTGAAGCAGAGGAGGTATTCCTCCTCTCTTTCTTCCTTCACCTATGTTTATCTTCAGATAAGTAACACTACTAGAAATAGTAGGAGAATGAGAGTTAATAATTCTGATCTAGACAGGGAGGGTATTTTATTGTGATTGCAAATGCTAAAAATTTATTATCCAGGTTAGAAGTGAGCAAAAAATTAGTAGTAAGATTTACGAGTGTATTAATTATTTCCGGATCTGTTGGGACAGTAACGTATGCGGGAACAACAGATAAAATAACTGTTGAAGTAGATGGAAAGAAACAAGAAATTTATACACATGCGAATACTGTAAGTGAGTTGTTACAGGAAGAAAAGATTCAAGTGGCAGCAAAAGATCATATATATCCAGCACTTTCTGCGAAAATTAAGGATGAAATGAAAGTAATTGTCGAAAAAGCGAAGCCATTTACGATTATAGTGGATGGAAAAGAGAAACAAGTACAATCAACAGCAAAAACAGTAAAAGATTTGTTAGTAGAAGAGTATGTTGAAATTAGTGAACATGATAAAGTATATCCTAGTTTGCATACATCGTTAGAAGGTACTCAAAAAATTATGGTTCAAAAAGCATTCCCGGTTACATTACATGTTGGCGGTCAAGAGCAGCAAGTATGGTCAACTTCGACTACTGTCGCTAACTTTTTGAAAGAACGACAAGTATCACTAAGTGAAATGGATAGAGTAGAACCAGCTTTACAGGAAGTGATGCAGCAAAATATGAAGGTCAAAGTGGTTCGATTAGAAAAAGTAAGCGATGCAGTGGAAGAACCAATTTCCTTTACTGAAGTGAGACAAGAGGATTCTTCACTCCTTAAGGGAACAGAAAAAGTGATTCAAGAGGGAATAGAAGGAAAAAAGAAGAAAGTATTTGAAGTCATTAAAGAGGATGGAAATGAAGTTTTAAGAAACTTACAGAAAGAAGAAGTCGTGCAAGAAGAAAAAAATCGTATTGTAGCTGTTGGAACAAAAGAAGAAGAGCATATTTTAGGTGATGCAGAAGGTTATAATTATGGGGCAAATCCAAATATGAAATTAATTGCAGTAGATCCGCGGATTATTCCTCTTGGAACAAAGGTATGGGTAGAAGGATACGGATATGCAGTTGCTGGTGATACGGGCGGAGCAATTAAAGGGAATCGTATTGATGTTCTTATGCCAACAGAACCACAGGCAGATGCTTGGGGAAGAAAACAAGTAAAGATTAAAGTGTTACAATAATATGGTAGGCAGAGGAACTTTTTCTCCTCTGCTTTTTAAATTGTATCAACTAGGAAAATAATAATGGAAAAGTAGGCGTTTTTTTGTTTTACTAATTAGAGATGTGAAATGAGTGTGGAGGAAGTTATGAAGATTAAAGAAATAATTGTTGTAGAAGGTAAGGATGATACAGTTGCCATTAAACGTGCAGTAGATGCAGATACAATTGAAACGAACGGTTCGGCAATTGGAGATCATGTCATTGAACAGGTAAAACTGGCGCAACAAACACGAGGTGTTATTATTTTTACAGATCCTGATTATCCTGGAGAACGTATTCGTAAAATTATTTCTGAGAAAGTACCAGGTTGTAAGCACGCATTCTTACCGAAAGAAGAAGCATTAGCGAAGCGAAAGAAGGGCGTTGGAATTGAACATGCCTCTAACGAATCTATCCGGCGCGCTTTGGAAAACTTACATGGAGAGATGGAAGAGTACACAAGCGAGATTGAGTGGATTGACTTAGTGGAAGCGGGACTCGTTGGTGGAGAAAAAGCAAAAAGCCGTAGAGAACGAATGGGTAAGCTATTAAAGATCGGTTATACAAATGCAAAGCAGTTACATAAACGTTTGCAAATGTTCCAAATTTCAAAGCAGGATTTTGCAAAAGCGTATAAGCAAGTATTACAGGAGGAAAAGAAATGAAAGATATCGCAACGCCAAATCGTACGAAAGATATTGTTGAAAAGTATGGATTTTCATTTAAAAAGAGTTTAGGACAAAACTTTTTAATTGATACAAATGTATTAAATCGGATTGTAGATTATGCAGAGGTTGGATCTGAGAGCGGGGCAATTGAGATTGGGCCTGGTATTGGAGCATTAACAGAGCAGTTGGCAAAGCGTGCTAAGAAAGTTGTAGCGTTTGAAATTGATCAACGCCTGTTACCTATTCTAGAAGAGACATTAGCGCCTTATGATAATGTAACTGTAATTAATAAGGATATTTTAAAAGCTGATGTAAATACAGTATTTCAAGAGCAGTTTGAAGAAGGTCAAGATGTAATGGTGGTAGCGAACTTACCATACTATGTGACAACACCAATTTTATTTAAGTTATTAGAGGAACAATTACCAGTGCGTGGTTTTGTGGTGATGATGCAAAAAGAAGTAGCAGATCGCTTAGCGGCTCGCCCAGGAACAAAAGATTATGGTTCCTTGTCAATTGCTATTCAATACTATACAGAGCCAGAAACGGTGATGACGGTTCCGCGTACAGTATTTGTACCACAGCCAAATGTAGATTCAGCAGTTATTCGTTTACTAAGACGTCCAAAGCCGCTTGTGGAAGTAAAAGATGAAGCGTTCTTCTTTGAAGTCGTACGTGCTAGCTTTGCGCAGCGACGTAAAACATTAATGAATAATTTATCTAATAATTTAAATGGTTTTCCAAAGGATAAAGTATTACTTGAACGTATATTAACAGAAGTTGAAATTGATCCGAAACGAAGAGGCGAAACATTATCAATTGAAGAATTTGCAAAGTTAAGCAATGCTTTATTTTCATATAAAATGTAAAAGGTAGCTCGTTTTGAGCTACCTTTTTTGTCACCTTTTTCTTGTAAGTTCATAGGCTAAAACAGAACGTAGTGAGTTATATGTCCCTACGAGTTTGGAGGTAAAAGGATGGCTGTACACGTTGGAGATTTAGTGGAGAGAAAGTCTTATAAGCGCGACCTTCTTTTTCGAGTAACAGAAATAAAAGACACGATAGCAATTTTGTTTGGGGAAGAATTTCGGCTCGTAGCAGATGCACCAATAGAAGATTTAGTTCTTGTCGATCAACGGGATTATACGAAAAGGGTGAAACAGGAACGAGAAACAATAGAAAAGGCATATCGCTTATTTCAACAGGATTATGTATTGATGAGAGAGCGCCAAGAATACCGGTCAACAGGCGGCTATACAAATGAAGTAAATTATTTTCAAATGCCAGGTAAAGTGCTCCACCTTGATGGGGATCCTTTATATTTAAGAAAATGCTTAGATTTATATACGAAAATAGGTGTACCTGTACAGGGAATTCATTGTAAAGAAACGGAGATGCAGGAGAAGGTTCTAGATTTAATTGAGCATGTTCGCCCTGATATCTTAGTGATTACTGGGCATGATGCTTATACAAAATCAAAGGGAGAAATGGGAGATTTAGCAGCTTATCGTCATTCTAAGCATTTTGTACAGGCTGTACGTACAGTGCGAAAAAAGTATCCTTCATTAGATCACCCCGTTATTTTTGCCGGGGCGTGTCAATCGCATTTCGAAGCCCTTATTCGAGCGGGAGCAAATTTTGCAAGCTCTCCGTCCCGTATTAATATTCATGCATTAGATCCAGTATATGTTGTAGCAAAAGTGAGCTTTACTTCTTTTATGGAAGGGGTTAATGTTTGGGATGTAGTACGCAATACCGTAACCGGTGAAAAGGGGCTTGGCGGAATTGAAACAAAGGGAATTTTACGAACAGGATTGCCCTTTCAATATTATGAAGAGTGAGCAAGGTAAGCATTTGCCTTGCTTTTTATGTACGCGCTTTTTGCGATTTGGATAAAAAAGTATAAGAACGTACAGACTATATATGTATAACTTGTATTTTTATACTTTCCATCCAAATTACAGCGAGGTGTAGCATGATATGTCAAAACGTTTAGATGAAATTAAAAGTGCTTTGGATCATCATCTTGGTCAGAGGCTTATGCTAAAAGCAAATAGTGGAAGAAGGAAGACGATAGAACGGTCTGGTGTGTTGGCAGAAACATACCGTTCGGTTTTTGTAGTTCAACTTGACCAACAAGAAGAGACATTTCAGCGTGTTTCTTATAGTTATGCAGACGTATTAACAGAAACCGTTGAGCTTACTTTTTATGATGCGCAAGATAATGAAATCATGTTAGGTGAACAATCTGTTTAAGGATGGGGTTTGTTTGATTACATATATTTTCCGGATTTGAAGAAATTCGTAGTGTCACATACTAAATGTACCGTAGCGATAAAGGGGGACTTGCGTTGAGTAGACGAAGAGGAGTCATGTCAAGTGAATTTAAAGAAGAGCTTGCAAAAGAGCTTGGATTTTATGATGTCGTGCAAAAAGAAGGATGGGGCGGAATTCGTGCGAAAGATGCTGGTAACATGGTTAAGCGTGCAATTGAAATTGCAGAGCAGCAATTGATGAAACAAAACCAGTAACAGTAAGATACTTCTATGCTACGGTAGCCGAGGAGATGCTCCTCGGCTTTTTGCACGCGAAAAAGTTGTATTCGCAGTGTATAAGTAGTTTCATTCTTGATGCTTTTCGTTATAATTAGGAAAGTGTCATCGTTCTACTATAAATTTATGGTAAAATAAACGATAAAAGATTGAGTACATAGAGTAGGTGAATAGATTGAAACTACTAGTTAAAGCACCAGCAAAAATTAATTTGTCGTTAGATGTACTAGGGAAAAGACCGGACGGTTATCATGAAGTGAAAATGATTATGACAACAATTGATTTAGCAGATCGGTTAGAACTAACAGAGCTATCTGAAGACCGGATTGAAATTGTATCTCATAACCGTTATGTCCCAGACGACCAAAGAAATTTAGCTTATCAGGCGGCAAAATTATTAAAGGAACGCTTTCAGGTAAAAAGAGGGGTATCTATTGCAATTGAAAAAACGATTCCGGTTGCAGCGGGCTTAGCAGGTGGAAGCAGCGATGCAGCTGCAGCATTAAGAGGTCTGAATCAATTATGGAATCTCGGGCTTACAATTGATGAACTTGCAGAATTAGGTGCCGAGATTGGATCAGATGTATCGTTTTGTGTATATGGCGGAACTGCCATTGCAACAGGTCGCGGAGAGAAGATCGAACACATTAAGACACCTCCTTCTTGCTGGGTTATTTTGGCCAAACCACATATTGGTGTATCTACAGCTGACGTATATGGGAATTTACGATTAAATCGTGTAACACATCCAGATGTAAATTGTATGGTTGAATCGATTCAAAATGGTGACTATGAGGGAATTTGTCATGCTGTTGGCAATGTATTAGAAGATGTAACATTTTCAATGCATCCTGAAGTTGCACATATTAAAGCTCAGATGAAACGTTTCGGTGCAGATGCAGTTTTAATGAGCGGTAGCGGTCCAACAGTTTTTGGTTTAGTTCGTCATGATTCACGCATGCACCGTATTTATAACGGTTTAAAAGGATTTTGTGATCAAGTATACGCAGTTCGTTTATTAGGAGAGCGAGAAGGTCTTGAATAAAGACGTATAATAAGTTATGATTTGTTTAAAATATTCGTAATTTGAGGTGAGAGCGTGAAAATTAGACGAAGTACAAGGTTAGTCGATATGACTTATTATTTGCTTCAAAACCCTCGTCAGTTAGTTTCTCTCACTTTTTTTGCTGAGCGGTATCAATCAGCTAAATCTTCTATTAGTGAAGATTTAGTCATTATTAAACAAACGTTTGAACAACAAGGAGTCGGCACATTACAAACGGTACCAGGCGCAGCAGGAGGAGTGAAATATATCCCATATATAAGCCAGGAGGAAGCAAAGCAAATTATTAATGAGCTTTGTAAATTATTTGAGAATCCTGATCGTATTCTTCCGGGTGGTTATTTATATATGACGGATCTTTTAAGTAATCCGCGCTACATTAATAGTGCAGGGAGACTTTTTGCTTCTGTATTTGCAAGACAGCCAATTGACGCTGTTATGACAGTTGCAACGAAAGGGATTCCTTTGGCATATGCAGTAGCAAATTATTTAGATGTCCCAGTTGTCATTGCTAGAAAAGATAATAAAGTAACAGAAGGCCCAACAGTAAGTATTAATTATGTATCAGGATCTTCTAAGCGTATTCAAACTATGACATTGGCAAAGCGTAGTCTTCCGGAAGGTGCGAATGTATTAATCATCGATGATTTTATGAAGGCTGGCGGAACAGTGCAAGGTATGATGAGTATGCTTGAGGAATTTAATGCAAATGTTGTTGGCATTGGTGTTTTAGTGGAATCAAGTGATATTGAGGAAAGACTTGTAGATAACTTTGTTTCATTAATTCGTTTGTCTGAAGTAGATGTGAGAGAAAAGACGATTCAAGTGGAAGAAGGAAATTATTCTTTAAGTCCATTTGCCGATATGATTGTAGAAGCTGAATAAGACAAACAATCTTCTGAATAGATTGTTTTAAAGAAGATCCCGCTCTTCAGAGCGGGGAAAAGATAAAGCAACTGCTTTATCTTTTTTTATAAAATGAAACTGTTATCAGTGAGGATTGATAACAATCTTTTACTAGTTGGGTACTTTATCCCGCTATTCGTGAGCAGTAAGTTTTAGCAGGCGGTAAGCTTCCAATTTTGGACGTTTACCGCCTGCTAAAACAATAGGTCCCTGTTAGGGATAGTTTGTGAAAGCGGGATAAAAATATAAAAGGGTGAGGAACAATGAAAGTAGTTCAAACAAATGAGGCGCCACAGGTGATTGGTCCATATTCACAAGGTATGATTGTAAATAATATGTTTTACAGTTCTGGACAAATTCCTTTAACAGTAAATGGTGAAGTTGTGGCTGGGGATGTAAAGGACCAAACAGAGCAAGTGTTTCAAAATTTAAAGGCCGTATTAACAGAAGCGGGAGCATCGTTTGAGACAGTGGTAAAAACAACTGTATTTTTAAAAGATATGAATGATTTTGATGCGGTAAATGAAGTATATAGTACATATTTTTCTACAAATAAACCAGCACGTTCTTGTGTACAAGTAGTGAAATTGCCGAAAGATGTATCCGTTGAAATTGAAGTCATTGCTCTTATAAAATAAGTAATTGTAAGCGGTAACTTATGTTTATTTATATATTTCACTGATACAGAAATTTTTATCTTAAAAATTTTTTAAAAATTGAAGGAAAAATAGAACATTTGTGGAATTTATAGAAATATATCGCTTATTTAGAAAAAGGGTGGTGAACACAAGATGGAAGTGACTGACGTAAGATTACGCCGCGTAAACACAGAAGGCCGCATGCGAGCGATTGCTTCTATTACACTAGACCATGAGTTTGTTGTTCATGATATTCGTGTAATTGATGGCAATAATGGGTTATTTGTAGCAATGCCAAGTAAACGTACTCCGGATGGAGAGTTCCGTGATATTGCTCATCCAATTAATTCTAATACTCGTTCTAAGATTCAAGATGCGGTTTTAACTGAGTATCACCGTTTAGGCGAGTTAGAAGAAGTTGAGTTTGAAGAAGCTGGAGCTTCGTAAAATTCGAATAAGAAGAGCTCTAAAAGAAGAGCTCTATAATTTTGGCAAACTCCTGTAAGCATTTACAGGAGTTTGTTGTTGTTTTCATATATTATATAAATCGATTTTGGTTGTTTAACATATAAGTCGCTACCATGCAGAATACAGCATGACCTGTACTCGTTTATCCCGCTATTTGTGGGCAGTAATACTCCCACCTCAAAATTCAGCGAAAGCATTGTCCAGTTCCGGTGGCTAGAATGTTCGGTGGCTTCGCTTCTTCCTACGAGGTAAAAATCACCTCTACGTCAGAAGCTCCATCCCCCTCACATTCTGGGCGAGCCACTTCCACATTTCTTTGTTGTCCAGCTCTAGCGGCTAGAATCTCCGGTCGTTTCGCCCCCTCGGACGAGGCAGAAAGCGCCTCTCCGCCCTGTGCGTGGGCGTCCTGCGATTCTGAGCGAGCCGCTTCCGCCTTTCTTAAGAAGTTAGGTGGGAGATAAACTGCCCGTAAAAGCCCGATTGGTGAGAGCTGATAATCAGTGGGGGATGAAGAAAACCCCCACTGATTAAAGTTTCACTTTATGGTGGGAAAAGGCCCTGATCGGTTCTATGCGCGGCCAGATGCTCTCTTCTAAAAAGAAAAAGGGTTTTTATATCATTTTTTCAATTTTTATCTATAATAGTTGCCTCAATTTTTCATGAAAAGAGAATCGTATAGCTTATTTCATAAAAAGATATGAAATACTAAAACATTACATAAAAGTTATGGTAAAATTTAATAGTTACAAGGTGTTTCTTGAAATATATAGTTATTTAGGATAATATCTTTAATGGATAAATAGGTTGCGATGGAGGGTCTATATGTCAAAAAGATTTGCAGTGATTCTTGCTGCAGGAAAAGGCACACGTATGAAGTCAAGTTTGTACAAAGTGCTACATTCTGTATGCGGAAAACCGATGGTACAGCATGTAGTTGATCAAGTCTCTCAGCTAGAAGTGCAGAAACTTGTTACAGTTGTTGGACACGGCGCTGAAAAGGTACAAGATCAATTAGGAAGTGCAAGTGAATTTGCATTGCAAACAGAGCAGCTAGGGACAGCGCATGCCGTTATGCAAGCAGCTGATGCACTGGGGAACGAGGAAGGAACAACATTAGTAATTTGTGGTGATACACCTCTTATTACAGCAGAAACAATGGAAGCTTTATTAAAGCAGCATGAAGAAGCAGGTGCAAAGGCAACGGTATTAACAGCCTACATAGAAGAGCCTGCTGGTTATGGTCGAATTGTTCGTAATGAAAATGGTCACGTTGAAAAAATTGTCGAACATAAAGATACAAGTGAAGTAGAGCGAGCTATTAAAGAAATTAATACAGGTACGTATTGTTTTGATAATAAAGCGCTATTTGCTTCCCTTTCTAAAGTTTCCAATGAAAATGTGCAAGGAGAATATTACCTTCCAGATGTAATTGAGATTTTGAAAAATGAAGGTCATATTGTATCTGCCTATCAAACAGAGCATTTTGATGAAACATTAGGAGTTAACGACAGGGTCGCTCTATCGCAAGCGGAAGACATTATGAAAAAACGTATTAACCATAAACATATGGTAAATGGTGTTACGATTATTGATCCGAACAACACGTATATCTCTAGTGATGCGAAAATTGGTAATGATACGGTTATTTATCCGGGAACAATTATTGAAGGTTATACTGTTATTGGATCAAATTGTGAAGTTGGACCGCACACAGTCATACGTGATAGTGAAGTGGGCGATAATACAACTATTCGTCAGTCTACTGTTCATGATAGTAAGATTGGTATTGATGTTGCAATTGGGCCGTTCGCTCATATCCGTCCGCAATCTGTTATTGGTAATGAAGTTCGTGTTGGAAATTTCGTTGAAATTAAAAAGACTGTTTTCGGAAACAGAAGTAAAGCGTCTCACTTAAGTTATATCGGTGATGCACAAGTGGGAGAAGATGTAAATCTTGGTTGTGGTTCTATTACAGTAAACTACGATGGCAAGAATAAATTTAAAACTGTGATTGGCGATGGTGTGTTTATTGGTTGTAACTCAAACCTTGTTGCTCCTGTAACAGTTGGAGATGGTGCTTATGTTGCGGCAGGTTCTACAATTACAGAAGATGTGCCAGCAAAAGCATTATCAATTGCACGTACACGTCAAACAAACAAAGAAGATTATGTTGATCAATTGCTGAATAAGAAAAATTCATAATGTGGAGGGTTAATCTAGATGTCGACTCAATATCTAAATTCTAATTTGAAAGTATTTTCTTTAAACTCTAACAAGGGGCTTGCTGAACAAATTGCAAAGCACATTGGAGTAGAATTAGGAAAATGTTCTGTTGCACGCTTTAGTGATGGAGAAATTCAAATTAACATTGAAGAAAGTATTCGTGGTTGCGATGTATTTGTCATCCAATCTACAAGCTTTCCAGTAAACGAGCATATTATGGAATTGCTTATTATGATCGATGCATTAAAACGTGCATCTGCGAAAACAATTAACATTGTTATTCCTTACTATGGTTATGCACGTCAAGATCGTAAAGCGCGTTCTCGTGAGCCGATTACAGCGAAACTTTTTGCAAACTTACTTGAAACAGCGGGTGCTACTCGTGTAATTACTCTAGATTTACATGCTCCACAAATTCAAGGATTTTTCGATATTCCAATTGATCATTTAATGGGTGTACCTATTCTTTCTGATTACTTTGAGAAGAAAGGTCTTAAGGATATTGTAATCGTATCCCCTGACCATGGTGGTGTAACACGTGCTCGAAAAATGGCAGATCGCTTAAAAGCGCCAATCGCTATTATCGATAAACGCCGTCCGCGTCCAAACGTAGCAGAAGTAATGAATATCGTAGGTAATATCGAAGGTAGAACAGCAATTTTAATTGATGACATCATTGATACAGCTGGTACAATTACATTAGCAGCAAACGCTCTTGTAGAGAACGGTGCTTCTGAAGTATATGCTTGCTGTACACACCCAGTTTTATCTGGTCCAGCAATTGAACGTATTCAAAATTCAAACATTAAAGAGTTAGTTGTAACAAACTCTATCGTATTGCCAGAAGAAAAGAAAATTGATAAAGTACAGGAACTTTCTGTTGCTCCGTTAATTGGAGAAGCAATTATTCGTGTTTACGAAGAAGAATCTGTAAGTGTACTATTTAATTAATTGGATAGAATGAGACGTAACCAGTACTGGTTACGTCTTTTCGTATCGAAAAAGAAAGTGGTGTTACAATGAAATTAATAGTAGGACTTGGTAACCCAGGGAGAGAATATGAACTAACAAGGCATAACATTGGGTTCATGGCGATAGATGAATTATCTAAACGCTGGAATATCCCATTAAATGAGCAGAAATTTAAGGGGTTATTCGGTGCGGGTTTTGTAAATGGAGAGAAAGTAATTTTATTAAAGCCACTTACATATATGAATTTATCTGGAGAAAGTATTCGTCCACTTATGGATTACTATAAAATTGATATTGAAGATTTTATAGTGATGTATGATGATTTAGATATTCCAGTTGGGAAATTACGTCTTCGTATGAAAGGTAGTGCGGGTGGACATAATGGTGTAAAATCAACAATTGCGCATTTAGGAACACAGGAATTTCAACGCATTCGTATGGGAATTGATCGTCCTAAAAATGGCATGAAAGTAGTTGATTATGTATTAGGGCGCTTTACGGCAGATGAGGTGCCTGAGGTAAAACGAGCGATTGAAAAAAGTGCAGATGCATGTGAAGAATGGTTGAAAACTCCATTTTTACAAGTTATGAATACTTTCAATAATTAACATTTCCAAAATGGAATATTTTTTTATACTTATATCCATAATAGTAATAATTGTGCGGCTAGGAGGAATTTATGGACGGACATTATTACTGCAGACATTGTGGATATAGGATAGGTAGTATTACAGCGGAAAAAGTATACAGCTTTGTACTAGGTCAACTAACAGAGCAAGAGCGGTTAGAAATGATTCATTTTGATGAAAATGGAAATATATATATAAAAACAATTTGTGAATCATGTCAAAAAACGCTCGCATCCCATCCAGAGTATTATGAATATGAACTGTTCTTACAATGAAAATGAAATTTCTATTAGAGCATGTTTTTCTTATCAATGGTTAGTTAAACACATTGTCCCTTTATCATGTGGGAACTTCCACCCTTCTCTTCTCTAAATATAAAGATGAGAGGTTTACAGCTATAAGGGATAGGATGTAATGTTTCGCTTTGGCCTGTCCAAAGCATTTTTCTGTTTTCTTTTTCCGAAATATTTGCATAAAATATAGTAGCTTGCTCTTTATGTTGAGAGGAGTTTTGAAAAATGATAGGTTTACTAGAGCAATTTTACGAAAATAAAGAAATACGATCAATTATAGATGGATTAGAGGAAGGTTTAAAAGAACAGCTTATCTCAGGTATGGCAACCTCTTCTCGTTCATTATTAATAGCTAGTTTATATAAAAAAACAAAGCAGTCACAGCTTGTTATCACACATAACTTATATCAAGCGCAAAAAGTATATGAGGATTTGGTTTCATTAATTGGAGAGCGGGATGTTTGGTTATATCCTGTAAATGAATCTATTGCATCAGAAATCGGTGTTGCGAGCCCGGAATTGAAGGCGCAGCGCATTGAAGTGTTGAATCGCTTAGCGGCTGGAGAAAGTGGAATTATTGTGGCTCCTGTTGCTGGTTTGCGCCGTTTTCTACCGAGAAAAGAGATGTGGAAGAAACAGCAAATTGAATTGAAAATGGGACAAGAAATCAATCTTGATGAATTGCTGCACGTGTTAACGACTATGGGATATGAACGTAAATCTATGGTAGAAGCTCCTGGAGAGTTTAGTGTTCGCGGTGGAATATTAGACATCTATCCATTAACGGAAGAATTTCCAATTCGTATTGAATTTTTTGATACCGAAGTAGATTCCATCCGTTCCTTTACTATAGAAGAACAGCGCTCACAGGAGAAGATGGATAAAATATCATTTGGCCCAGCTACAGAATTTATATTTTCTAAAGAAGAACTAGCATCTGGAATTCAGAAGTTAGAATCAAGTTTAGCTAATACATTAAAAAAAGTATCTGATGAGAAACTAAAAACAATAATATTAGAAACTGTTACATATGAGTTGGAACTATTGAAAAATGGACAAACCATTGAGCAGATGTTTAAATATTTATCTTTATTTTACAAGGAACCTGCTAGTCTAATAGAATATTTACCGGAAAATGGTGTTGTTATTCTAGATGAGGTCTCTCGAATTCAGGAAACAGCAGAGCATTTAGAAACGGAAGAAGCGGAATGGTATATATCGCTTCTTGGAGAAGGGGCAATTGTTCAAGATTTAACTTTTTCTCATAATTTTACACAATTTTTGAACCATAAAAAACGAAAATTCTTGTACTTAACTTTGTTTTTACGTCATATTCCGCATACACAGCCACAAAATATTGTGAATTTGACATGTAAAACGATGCAAGACTTTCACGGTCAAATGAATTTGTTAAAAACAGAAATTGATAGATGGGCGAAAAGTCGTTTTACAACGGTTGTATTAGGTGCAAATGAAGAACGAACGAAGAAATTGCAGCACATTTTAAATGATTATGATATTGAAGCAGATATTATTGAAGGAACAGATGTATTGCTTCCGGGTCGTATTCAAATTGCGGTGGGTGACTTACATGCAGGGTTTGAAATGCCAATGCAAAAGCTTGCGATTGTTACCGAAAAAGAATTATTTAATAAAAAGGTAAAAAAATCACAGCGTAAGCAAAAACTTTCGAATGCAGAGAGAATTAAAAGCTACTCTGAATTAAAAGTTGGTGATTATGTTGTTCACGTAAATCATGGTATCGGTAAATTTTTAGGAATTGAAACATTAGAAATTAATGGTGTCCATAAAGATTATTTGCATATCAAATATCAAGGGAATGATAAGTTATACGTTCCAATTGAACAAATTGATCAGGTGCAAAAGTATGTAGGATCTGAAGGGAAAGATCCGAAAATTTACAAGCTTGGCGGAAATGATTGGAAGAAGGTTAAGACGAAGGTAGAAAAATCTGTTCAAGATATTGCGGATGATTTAATTAAGTTGTATGCAGAGCGCGAGGCATCAAAAGGATACGCATTTACTCCAGATACTTCTGAGCAACAGGAATTTGAATCATCATTCCCTTATCAAGAAACGGAAGATCAGTTACGCTCAATTGAAGAAATTAAGAAGGATATGGAGCGTGGTCGTCCAATGGATCGTCTGCTTTGTGGCGACGTTGGATATGGAAAAACTGAAGTAGCAATTCGTGCTGCTTTTAAAGCGATTATGGATGAAAAGCAAGTTGCGATTTTAGTACCGACGACAATTTTAGCACAGCAGCATTATGAAACAATTCGAGAGCGGTTCCAAGATTATCCAATTAATATTGGGTTATTAAGTCGCTTCCGTACGAGAAAACAGCAGAATGAAACAATTAAGGGATTAAAAGATGGTACTGTTGATATTGTTATAGGTACACATCGTCTTCTGTCAAAGGATGTCATATATAAAGATTTAGGATTACTCATTATTGATGAAGAGCAGCGTTTTGGTGTAACACACAAAGAAAAAATTAAGCAATTAAAAGCTAATATCGATGTACTAACATTAACAGCGACACCAATTCCGCGTACGCTTCATATGTCTATGTTAGGTGTTCGTGATTTATCTGTTATTGAAACGCCGCCAGAAAATCGTTTTCCGGTGCAAACGTATGTTGTGGAATATAATCCAGCGTTAATAAGAGAGGCAATTGAACGTGAACTTGCAAGAGGTGGGCAAGTATATTTCTTATACAATCGCGTTGAAGATATTGAGCGGAAAGTGGATGAAATTTCAATGCTTGTTCCTGATGCACGTGTAACTTTTGCGCATGGAAAGATGAATGAGGGTGAATTAGAATCCGTTATGCTTTCTTTCTTAGAGGGTCAACACGATGTACTTGTAAGTACAACGATTATTGAAACAGGTGTTGATATTCCGAATGTAAATACGTTAATTGTATTCGATGCAGATCGTATGGGACTATCGCAGTTGTATCAGTTGCGTGGTCGGGTAGGGCGTTCTAATCGTGTTGCTTATGCATATTTCACGTATAAGCGTGATAAAGTGTTATCTGAGGTGGCAGAAAAACGTTTGCAGGCCATTAAAGAATTTACAGAGCTAGGATCTGGATTTAAAATTGCTATGCGTGATTTATCTATCCGTGGGGCCGGGAATCTACTAGGTGCAGAGCAGCATGGCTTTATTGATTCCGTTGGTTTTGATTTATATTCACAAATGTTAAAAGATGCAATTGAACAGCGGAGAGGTACGGGGGCAGAAGAGCAAGTAATTGATGTTGAGATTGATCTAGAAGTAGATGCATATTTACCAGATGCGTATATTTCTGATAGCAAACAAAAAATAATGATGTATAAGCAATTTAGGGGCGTTTCTACTATTGAGGATATTGAAGAATTACAAGAAGAGATGATTGATCGCTTCGGTGACTATCCGCAAGAAGTTGGATATTTATTACAAATATCGAATATTAAAGTGCTAGCAATGCAAGAGGGAATCGAATTGATTAAGCGAACGAAACAAGAAGTGACACTACTGTTTTCAGAAAAGGCTAGTCAAAATATTGATGGTGGAAAATTATTTATGCTTGGCAGCAGTTTTGGGCGTATGATTGGTCTTGGTATGGAAGGTTCCCGTTTGAAAATTGTGATGAATGTGCGTGAAATAGAAGTAGCGAAGTGGCTTACAATTGCTGAAAATTTATTAAAAGGTTTAAAAGATGTGAAAAAAGAAGAGATAAATGCTTAAATGAGAATAAAAAATACAATTCGGCGTGTATAGAAGAACTAATGTGTAAAATACTATGCTTAATAGTTGGTGGTTTTTACATGAACAGGTAAAAGCACCACTTTTATCATCAGTAGAAAGTGAGGCAGCATTAGAATGAAAGCAACTGGAATTGTACGTCGAATTGATGATTTAGGAAGGGTTGTTATCCCGAAAGAAATTCGCAGAACTCTCCGCATCCGGGAAGGTGACCCGTTAGAAATTTTTGTTGATCGTGATGGAGAAGTTATTTTAAAGAAATATTCTCCAATTAGTGAATTGGGTGATTTTTCTAAAGAATATGCAGATGCTTTGTATGATAGCTTAGGGCATAACGTACTTGTTTGTGACCGCGATTCAATTATCGCTGTTGCTGGCGTGTCAAAGAAAGAATACTTAAATAAAAGCGTTGGAGATTTAGTTGAGAAAGCAATGGAAGAACGCAAATCAGTTGTCATGACAGATGAAAGTGAAATTTCTATTATCGATGGAGTGGCTGAAAAGGTACAATCTTATACAATCGGTCCAATTATTGCAAATGGTGATCCGATTGGAGCTGTTATTATTTTTTCAAAAGAAGCAATCATTAGTGATGTAGAACATAAAGCTGTGGAAACAGCAGCGAGCTTTCTAGCAAAACAAATGGAACAATAAAGCGAAACTTCCATCAATGAGTGTTTTTCTCACTGATGGTTAGTTGAGCCAGTCGGGCTCTTACAGGCAGCTAAGCTTCATGATACACTGCAATGTACCGTGGAATCATATAAAAAAGGTAGCATTTTGCTACCTTTTTTATATGATCAAATTGAAAGTCGAAAGCTGTTTTTTTCTTTGTGATATAATACGTAGGATGAGTATAGAAAAAAGGGAGATTGCATGGTCATGGAGACGAAGAAGTACCACGCTTTTTGGCGCGGAGCGATTATATTAACAATTGCGAGCTTTGTTACAAAAGTATTAAGCGCATTTTACCGTATTCCATATCAAAATATAGCTGGTGATATTGGTTTTTATATTTATCAGCAAATTTACCCGTTTTACGGGTTTTGTTTAATTTTAGCGACATATGGTTTTCCAATCATTATTTCAAAAATGATTGCAGAACGTTTAGAGCGAGGAGAACGGAAAGAAGCAGAGTCCATTATATGTATTTCTTTTTGGTTTTTATTAGCTATTGGGATCATAGGATGTAGCGTATTGTTTTTTGGTGCACATACAATTGCATCTTTAATGGGAGATGCTAATTTGGAAAAGCTAATTTGCGTTATTGCATTTTCTTTTTTATTAATGCCATTTCTCTCGGTAGCACGAGGTTATTTTCAAGGGTTTGGAAATATGATACCAACAGCTGTATCACAGGTAATAGAACAAACGATTCGCGTATCCATTATCGTATTCTTATCATTATTCCTTATAAAAAAAGGGTTTGATTTATATACGGTGGGAGCAGGTGCTATGTTTGGCTCTATAGCAGGTAGTTTTATTGGTGTGATTGTATTGCTGTTTTATTTACGAAAGGACTTTTGTTCTATTTTTGTGCAAAGTTTTAAAGGGATTTCCAATAAAAAGGCCATTATTCATACGTTGTTTTGGCAAGGGATTGCGATTTGTGTTAGTAACTTAGTGTTAATTTTTATACAAATGGCTGATTCTATTTCACTTTATAGCTTACTTGTTCAGAATGGAGAGCCGGTAGAAATAGCAAAAACGTTAAAGGGGATATACGATCGCAGCATTCCTCTTATGCAGCTTGGGACGGTCGTAACAACATCGTTTTCACTTTCTTTAATTCCGATGATTTCGGCTGCAAAAGAGAGAGGAGATCAAGTGTTCATTCGCAAAAAAGTACAGCTAGCAATTAAAATTACATTTGTAATTGGGCTTGCTGCATCATTAGGACTCGCGAGTATTATTCGTCCAACAAATATTATGCTATTTGAAAATGGCGACGGCGCTACTACTCTGGGAATTTTATCCATTTCTATTCTGTTTAGTTCATTAGCAATTACAACGGCATCTATTTTGCAAGGATTAGGACAAACCATAAAACCAGCTTTGTTTGTTGTAATTGGTGCATGTGTGAAATTATTACTCAATTATATATTCACGCCGTATTTTGGTGTAATCGGTGCAGCGATTGCAACTGTAATTGCGTTGTTGTGTATTGCTATATTGAATAGCGTATTACTGATTCGAGTTGTTAATGAGCCACTTATACAGAAAAAACCTATTGTAGGTGTGACAATTGGAGCATTAAGTATGGTGTTAGTGCTTGCTGGATTTATGTACATGTTTGAGCGGTTTGGATTACAAGCTAACGAGGCGCATAGAGGATTGGCGGCGATTCAAGCGTTACTATGTGTCGGTGTTGGTGGTTTACTATACGCATTTTTAATTTTAAAGCTACAAGTATTTACAGCGCAGGAACTTGGGACGGTTGTGAAACATGAAAAAGTACAAACTTCGCTGAAAAAGAGTGGATAGAGGTGGGTTTTATGAAAAGAACAATTACGATTGTAGGATTAGGGGCTGGTGAGTTAGATCAGCTTACAATGGGTGTGTATCGAAAAGTGAAAGAAGCAGCACATATGTATGTTCGAACAAAAGAGCACCCAGTTATAGAGGAACTCGAGAAAGAAGGTGTATTATACACATCATTTGATGCTATATATGAAGCGTATGATACATTTGAAGAAGTGTATGAAACAATTTCTAACACATTGATTGAAAAAGCCAAGGAAGCTGATATTTTATATGCAGTTCCAGGTCATCCGCTTGTGGCAGAGCGTACTGTACAGCTTTTGCTTCAAAAAGGAGAAAAAGAGAATATTGATGTGCACATCGAGGGTGGGCAAAGCTTTTTAGACCCAATGTTTACAAGTTTGAAAATTGACCCAATTGAAGGGTTTCAGTTAATTGATGCGACATCATTTGAACGAGGACAATTAGAGCTTCGTCAGCACTTAATTTTCTGCCAAGTGTATGATGCATTTATTGCATCTGAGGTCAAACTAACATTAATGGAAATGCTTCCGGATGATTACGAAGTATGTATTGTGACTGCGGCAGGAACATCATTTGAACAAGTGAAGAGAGTACCGCTTTATTTATTGGATCATGAGGCGGAGCTTAATAATTTAACGAGTGTTTACGTGTCACCGGTGTTAAATCGACAATCATTGTATCAAGAATTTGCTGTATTACGTGATATTATTGCGGAGCTACGTGGACCAAACGGATGCCCGTGGGATAAAAAGCAAACGCACCAAACGTTAAAGAAATATTTAATTGAAGAAGCATATGAGGTATTAGAGGCTATCGATGAGGAAGATGACGATCATCTTATTGAAGAGCTTGGCGATGTGCTTTTGCAAGTTATGCTTCATGCACAAATTGGTGAAGATGAAGGTTGGTTCTCAATTGATGATGTCATTCGTACGCTATCTGAAAAAATGGTACGCCGTCATCCTCACGTATTCGGGGATGTTAGTGTAGAGACCGCTGATGATGTTGTTACGAATTGGGAAGAAATTAAGAAACAAGAAAAAGGAAATGTAAAAGAGTCTATCTTATCAGGTATTCCGAAAAGTCTACCTCAGTTAATGCGCGCTTATGAAATTCAAAAAGAAGCAGCAAAGGTTGGTTTTGACTGGGACAATATTAAGCCAATGATGGAAAAAGTAGATGAGGAATGGGAAGAATTTCAACGTGAAGTGACGGTTATGGATGAAGAGAAAATGCTAGCGGAATTTGGAGATTTAATATTTGCATTTGTGAATATTGCTCGCTATTATAAAATCAATCCGGAAGAAGCACTTCATAAAACAAACGAAAAATTTAGAAGCCGTTTTTTATATATGGAAGCAAAGGTTGCTAGTATGGAGAAGGAAATGAAAGATTTTTCTTTAAAAGAGCTTGATGCATTATGGGAAGAGGCAAAGCGAATAGAGAATGAATAAGGGGGAGTCGTTATGCGTTTAGATAAATTTTTAAAAGTGTCTCGTCTTATTAAAAGAAGAACATTAGCAAAAGAAGTTGCAGATCAAGGGCGAATTATGATTAATGGTCAAGCTGCGAAAGCAAGCTCAACTGTAAAGGTAGAAGATGAATTAACGATTCGTTTTGGTCAAAAAGTTGTTACGGTAAAAATTAATGAATTAAAAGAAACGACAAAAAAAGAGGATGCTGCCAACTTGTATACTGTTGTTCGCGAAGAGAAAGTTGAAGTAAAAGCGGAAGATAGCTTGTTCTAAATAATTTTGTCCCCTCATACATTGATACTAGTAAAAGTCATGGGGGGATGGACGTGAACAAAGGATATTCAATGTCGTCTTCTAATCAACAAAATGTTACTGTAGAACATGATATCGTAATGAGAGGAAGACGCGTTCTTGATATTACAGGAGTCAAGCAAGTAGAAAGTTTTGATAGTGAAGAATTTTTGTTAGAAACAGTCATGGGCTTTTTAACGATACGCGGTCAAAATCTACAAATGAAAAACCTTGATGTTGAAAAAGGGCTTGTATCCATTAAAGGGAAAATATATGAGATGGCTTACATTGACGAGCATCAAGGGGAGAAAGCTAAAGGGTTCTTTAGCAAGTTGTTTAAATGAGCTTAACGGTTCAATTATATACAATGCTTTCAATGATTGGGATGGGCGCTTCGCTTGGAGCAGCTTTAGATACATATCATCGTTTTCTGAAGCGCGGGGAGCGAAAGCGTTGGCTCGTATTTATTTATGATATTTTATTTTGGATTGTCCAAGCTCTTGTTGTGTTTTATGTATTGTTACTTGTAAATGAAGCAGAGTTACGTATGTATGTATTTTTAGCATTACTTTGTGGTTTTGCAGCATATCAAAGTTTGTTAAAGTCATTGTATATGAAAGTATTAAACCTTTTGATTTACATTTTTGTTCAAACATTTTATTTTTGTGTTCGTGTTGTCCAATTATTTATTGTTAAGCCAATTACGATTTTGATTCATTTAATTATAGTATTTGTGCTATTTTTATTTCGTCTTTTCGTTGGAATTGGAACCAGTTTATGGAAAGTTATTATAGCGATATTACGTTTAGTATGGAAAATTATTTTCATCCCTGTTCGATTTGTTTGTCTTGTTATATGGAAACTTCTCCCTAACCGTGTTAAAATTTTTATAAAGAGACAAGCAGGAGTTTTGAAATATTTCAAGAAAATGAAGAAGCATATATTCCTAATTTGGGAACTTATAACAAAGAAGTTAGGGGGACCTCGAAAATGAGGGAACTGAAGCAAAAGTATGTACTAGAACAGAATCCAAAGCCTGTTAAAGAACATATAATACAATCGAACGAAAGTAGAAGGCGCATTTATCGTCGATTAGCTTTATTTTTTGCAGTTGCTTTTATAGTTATTGTAAGTATCAGTGTGACGTTCTATAAACAAAATAGTGCGATTAACGCTCAAGAAGCAAAAGTAAAAGAGCTGGAAAAAGAAACAGATGTGTTAACGACGAAAGGAAAACAGTTGCAAGATGAAACCCAAAAATTACATGATGAGGGTTATGTTTTAGAGATTGCTAGAAGAGATTATTACTTTTCAAAGCCTGGGGAGATAATCTTTCCCATTTCTAAGTAGTAGATGTTGTATTGACACTATATTTTAAGATTATATATAATGAAGTAAAATTTGGCTTTTTAACCACTAAGGAGGAGCGTTTTTTTTATGTCAATTGAGGTAGGCAGCAAGTTACAAGGTAAAGTAACAGGTATTACGAATTTTGGGGCTTTTGTAGAGCTGCCAGAAGGATTAACTGGTCTTGTTCATATTAGTGAAGTTGCAGATAATTATGTGAAAGATATTAATGATCACTTAAAAGTAGGCGATCAAGTAGAAGTAAAAGTTATTAACGTTGAGAAAGACGGTAAAATTGGTTTATCTATTAAAAAAGCAAAAGAACGTGAAAAAACAGAAGGTGAACAACGTGATAATCAACGCGATAATCAACGCGCTGGACGTCCTGGGCGTAATCGTTCTTTTAACAGAGATAATCGCGGTGGCGGTGACAACCGTAACCAAAAAGAAACATTTGAGCAAAAGATGGCTCGCTTTTTAAAAGACAGTGAAGATCGTTTAACTTCTTTAAAGCGTAATACGGAGTCAAAACGTGGCGGCCGTGGCGCTCGTCGCGGGTAAAACTTGCTGTTTATTTTAAAATAAAGAGAAGCACCCAGAGTGTTCACTCAGGGTGCTTTTTTTATGGTGAAAACAGCATATAGAAAAAACAATAAAAAATATTTAAAAACATATTGACTTTGAATGCTATTTAAGATAATATACTAATTGTCCGTTAAATACGACATGGCGGTGTAGCTCAGCTGGCTAGAGCGTACGGTTCATACCCGTGAGGTCGGGGGTTCGATCCCCTCCGCCGCTATATATTTTAACGGCCCGTTGGTCAAGTGGTTAAGACACCGCCCTTTCACGGCGGTAACACGGGTTCGAATCCCGTACGGGTCATCATTGAAAAGATCATGCATAATTTGCATGATCTTTTTTTGTTCCATTATTTGTGGGCAGTTATCCCGATTGATGAAAAAATGATGGGAGTTTCGTTTTATCCCGCATTAACGGGCAGTAATACTCCCACCTCAAAATTCGGCGAAAGCATTGTCCAGCTCTAGCGGCTAGAATCTCCGGCCGTTTCGCCCCCTCGGACGAGGCAAAAAGCGCCTCTCTGTCAGGGGCTCTAACGTCCTGCAATTTTGAACGAGCCGCTTCCGCTTTTCTTAAGAAGTTAGGTGGGAGATAAACTGCCCGTAAAAGCCCGATTGGTTCAACTAATAATCAGTGGGGGATGAAGAAAACCCCCACTGATTAAAGTTTCACTTTATGTTAAGGATTTGTAAAGTTATGCGCTTCTTCTACAAAAACAACTAATATTTTTTGAATATTCAATAATCCGTTAAGGGATTTACGTGTAACTCTGTATATATATGATGTTATTTTGTATAAAAAGTCGAACAATTATTGTGCTGCCAACTGTTATTTTGACAAAAACTCCGCGAAGTACATTTTATAATTACAAGTAATAAAATGTGCAGGTGGTGTTCAAATATGCCAAGAGCAGGAAGGAATACTGTCAATCCGAATTCTAGTGCGCTTGCTATAGGTCGTGGGCAAATGACAGCTGAAAAGTGGACAAGCAAATTGAGGATGAAATTGGAACAAATTTTCTTTCGTTGGGGATTTGTGGTTGCGTTAGTTGGTTTTCTTTTAGGACGAGCATATATTTTAACGAACATTTTACCTTTTGCTTTGCCGTTTTTCGCTGCTGTATATGTGATGAAACGCGATAAGATGGCCCTTGCATTCCTCGCTGTAATGGCAGGTGCGTTTTCGGTTTCATTAGAAAATCTATTCTTTGCCTTTGCATCTATATTTACATTCTTCATCTATAATATTTTCTTTAGTCGTTTTACAAAAAAGACGATTGGACTTGTCCCGTTCCAAGTATTTATTTCCGCATTAACAGCTCATCTTATCGTTGTTTATTTCGCACAAGGAACCATTGGTATGTATGATTTGCTTGTTAGTACAATTGAAGCGGGGTTAAGCTTCGTATTAACAATGATTTTTTTGCAAAGTGTCCCCCTTCTAATAGAACGAAAAGGAAAACAACAATCATTAGAAACAGAAGAAATTGTTTGCTTAATTATATTGCTAGCATCTGTATTAACGGGTACAACAGATTGGTTTGTTTATGATTTATCGGTTCAGCATATTTTTACGAGATATTTAGTATTAGTGTTTGCGTTTGTGGCGGGGGCGGCAACAGGTTCTACTGTGGGTGTTGTAACGGGTTTGATTTTAAGTTTAGCAAATGTAGCGAGTTTATATCAATTAAGTTTACTGGCGTTTTCTGGATTGTTAGGCGGCTTACTAAAAGAAGGGAAACGAATAGGGGTAAGTTTAGGTTTATTAATTGGGACAAGTTTAATTACGTTATATGTAGATAAACAAACAAGTATTGTAATGGCGCTATTAGAGTCGGTTGTGGCGATTACATTGTTTTTATTAACACCTAAATTCATCATTGAACTTCTTTCTAAGTATATGCCAGGAACACAAGAACATTCTAATGATCAACAACAATATTTAAGAAGAATGCGTGATGTAACGGCAAATAAAATTAATCAGTTTGCAAATGTGTTTGAAGCATTGTCTAATAGCTTTTCTATATATGGATATGTAGAACATGAGGATACGGATACGGAGACGGATTTGTTTTTAAGTACAATTACCGCTAAGACATGTCAGACGTGCTTTAAGAAGGATCAGTGTTGGGTTGTGAATTTTGATAAAACGTACGATTATATGAAGCAACTTATGAACGAAACAGAGGAAGGTACATTGCAAAGTAATCGTAAATTGCTCCGTGATTTTGAAAAATACTGTGTGAGAGGAACGAAAGTAACAGGTTTAATAGAAGATGAATTAGGGCATTTTTATGAAGGACAGAAGTTAAGGAAGCAAATGCG
Source organism: Bacillus cereus group sp. BfR-BA-01380 (assembly GCF_022663535.1). Lineage (GTDB taxonomy): Bacteria > Bacillota > Bacilli > Bacillales > Bacillaceae_G > Bacillus_A > Bacillus_A cereus_BB. The sequence continues at coordinate 34,969 of NZ_JAKUFS010000033.1, forward strand.
GGATAATCGTAGAATTGTTGCTGAACAACTTATGGGTGTTTCGAAAGTAATGGCAGATTTCTCAAAAGAAATTCAAAAGGAAAGAGAGAATCACCAAGTACAAGAAGAACAAATTTTACAGGCATTTCGTGATTTTGGCGTAGAGATTGAACATGTTGATATTTATTGTTTAGATCGAGGGAACATAGATATTGAAATGATGATTCCTGCTGCATGTAATCAGCACGGGGAATGTGAAAAGCTCATTGCTCCGATGCTGTCTGATATTTTACACGAGACAGTTGTTGTGAAACATGAAGAGCAATCAGCGTATCCGAATGGTTATAGCACAGTATCTTTTGGTTCAGCTAAAACATTTTCTGTAGATACAGGCCTTGCTACGGCGGCTAAAGGAGGGGGATTTGTATCTGGTGACTCCTATGCCATGATGGAATTAAGTGTGGGGAAATATGCGCTTGCTATTAGTGATGGGATGGGGAATGGAAGACGGGCACATATGGAAAGCAAAGAGACGGTGAAGCTGTTGCAAAAAATATTGCAATCAGGTATTGATGAGGAAATTGCAATTAAATCGATTAACTCAATTCTCTCGCTGCGGACAACGGAAGAAATGTTTACAACATTAGATTTAGCGATGATTGATTTGCGTGATGCAAATGCTAAGTTTTTAAAGATTGGTTCTACGCCAAGTTTTGTAAAGCGTGGTAATCAGGTATTTAAAATAGAAGCGAGTAATTTACCAATGGGGATTATTGAAGACTTTGAAGTAGATGTTGTTGGTGAACAATTAAAATCTGGTGATATTTTAATCATGATGAGCGATGGAATTTTTGAAGGTGCAAAACATGTAGAGAATCATGAAGTGTGGATGAAACGGAAGATTAAAGAATTAGAAACGGAAGATCCACAAGAGATTGCTGATATTATTATGGAGGATGTCATTCGTACTGATAATGGATATATCAATGATGACATGACAATAGTTGTAGCAAAAGTAAAAAAGAATATGCCAAAATGGGCTACGATTCCTATTGTTAGCAAACAGGCGCAATAAAGTGAAACTTCCATCATCAAGGGAGTTTCATTCTCCCTTGATAAAAATTATGGATAGTTATTTCCTACGTGTATCTTTTCGTTTCTTATAATTTTGAGAGGTGAAAACATTAGTAGTTTACTGTTTTTTGATTGAAAAGAGAAAAGTATCAGGGCCCAGGGATATACCTGAGGCCTGTTTGTTATATATGTATGTTTACTTTTGTTTATTTCTGCATGTAAAGAAAAAATTCATATGTAAGATAAATTGTGAAATTTATACATCTTTGTTTTGCAGAAAGCTTGTAAAAGTTGTACCATTATATCAAGGTATGCTATCGTTTTAGCCCAATGAAAGGTGATCGCAGCATTGAAAGATGAATTTGTTAAAAAGGTAGATGCTTTTGTAGAAAGGCATAATTTATTAGAAGCGCATTCTACGGTTGTTGTTGGTGTATCAGGAGGACCTGATTCTTTAGCGCTTTTCTTCTATTTGTTAGAGGTGCGTGAAGAGAAAAAATTGCAAATTGTAGTAGCTCATGTTGACCATATGTTTCGCGGTGAGGAATCACAGGAAGATTTACAATTTGTAAAAGATTTGTGCGAAAATCTTAATGTTATCTGTGAAACAATACAAATTGATGTGACGCAGTATCAAAAACAAAATCAAATGAGTGCACAAGTTGCAGCGAGAGAATGTCGATATGCATTTTTGGAAAGAATAATGAGGAAATATAATGCACAGTATGTAGCCCTTGGCCATCATGGCGATGATCAAATTGAGACAGTTTTAATGCGTCTTGTGCGTGGAAGTACTTCGAAAGGCTATGCTGGAATTCTTGCGAAACGCGCTTTCGATAAAGGCTTTTTGATTCGGCCTTTGCTAGCAGTAACGAAAGAAGAGATTCTTGATTATTGTAAGAGAAAGGATGTTATCCCTCGTATTGACCCTAGTAATACAAAAGAAACCTATACACGGAATCGATTACGGAAACATGTTCTTCCTCATTTAAAACAGGAGAATCCAAATGTTCATGAGCGTTTTCAAGCTTTTAGTAAGTTTATGCACGAGGATGAAGTGTATTTGCAGGAATTGGCTTTCGAAAAAATGAATAAAGTAATTAAGGAAAAAGACACAAAAAGAGTGGTCTTATCAATTCCTGCATTTGAATCTATGCCTATACCTTTACAAAGGAGAGGGATTCAACTAATATTAAACTATCTTTATGAATATAAAATTCCATCTTCGCTTTCTTCTGTACATATTGACAAGGTGATTGAGTTTTTCAAACGAACTCATCCTTCTGGTGTGCTTCACTTTCCCGGTGGATTAGAGGTCGTTCGTACATACGAAGAATGTGGTTTTCGGTTTAGGGAAGAAAAAAATGCTTTCCTCCCTCATGTTTTACAAGTGCCAGGAAAGGTGACATTAGTAAATGGTGATGAGTTTGTAGTAGAGATTAGCGATTGTGTACCTAGTATGATGAATGAGATGATGTTTGTTGCAAAGTATAATGGAATAACATCTCCACTTATTGTTCGTTCGAGGGAAGATGGCGATCGAATGTCACTCCAAGGCATGAATGGTACGAAGAAGGTAAAGTCTATTTTTATCGAGGCAAAAGTACCGAAGGAAAAAAGAGCAGACTGGCCAATTGTTTGTGATGCGAGTGGGAATATTATTTGGATTCCATTGTTGAAACGATCTGCATTTGCTATTTCGCAAGAAACAGTAGATAAGGACACATATATTATTATTCATTACAAAAGCAAGGAGTCTTCCAGGAGGATAATGAAATGATGAATCAAGATATTGAAAAAGTATTAATTTCTGAAGAGCAAATACAAGAAAAAGTAAGAGAATTAGGTGCAATTCTTGCAGAGGATTATAAAAACACAGTACCTCTTGCAATCGGTGTACTAAAAGGTGCAATGCCATTTATGGCAGACTTATTAAAGCGAACAGATACATATCTTGAAATGGATTTTATGGCTGTATCTAGCTACGGTCATTCTACTGTTTCAACTGGTGAAGTAAAAATTTTAAAAGACCTAGATACTTCTGTAGAGGGACGCGACATTTTAATCGTAGAAGATATTATCGACAGCGGTCTTACATTAAGCTACTTAGTAGACTTATTTAAATATCGTAAAGCAAAATCTGTGAAGATTGTAACGTTATTAGATAAGCCAACTGGCCGAAAGGTTGAGCTTAAAGCAGACTATGTTGGGTTTACTGTTCCACACGAATTTGTTGTGGGGTATGGGTTAGACTATAAGGAACAATATCGTAACCTTCCTTATGTTGGTGTATTAAAACCGAGCGTATATTCCAATTAATAATATTAAGCATTAGAATTGGATAGGAAAGTTTTTCTATGTTACTATTTACTATTATAGTTTGTATGCTGTGAGAGGAGGTTAGGGATGAATCGGATGTTCCGTAATACCATCTTTTATTTACTTATATTTGTGGCGGTAATTGGTATTGTGAGCTGGTTTAATGGTTCAACGAAAAACATAACGCCAATTAGCTACGATAAATTCATTGCTAAACTTGACAAGGGTGAGGTTCGTAATGTACAACTTCAACCAAAAAATGGTGTATTCGAAGTAAAAGGACAATATGCTGATAAACAGTTTGTAACTTATGCACCTAACACTGAAGAATTACAGAAGAAAATTAATGACAAAGCACAAGGTACAGAAGTGAAATATCAACCAGCAGAAGAAACAAGTGCTTGGGTAACATTCTTCACTTCCATCATTCCTTTTGTAATTATCTTCATTTTATTCTTCTTTCTACTTAACCAAGCGCAAGGCGGCGGTAGCCGTGTTATGAACTTCGGTAAAAGTAAAGCGAAGTTATACAATGATGATAAGAAAAAGGTTCGTTTTAGAGACGTAGCTGGAGCGGATGAAGAAAAGCAAGAGCTTGTTGAGGTTGTAGAATTCTTAAAAGACCCTCGTAAGTTTGCGGAGATCGGTGCTCGTATTCCAAAGGGTGTTTTATTAGTTGGACCTCCAGGGACAGGTAAAACATTACTCGCACGTGCTGTTGCAGGTGAGGCTGGCGTTCCGTTCTTCTCTATTAGTGGTTCTGACTTTGTAGAGATGTTCGTCGGTGTCGGTGCTTCTCGCGTACGTGACTTATTTGAAAATGCAAAGAAAAACGCACCTTGTATCATTTTCATTGATGAAATTGATGCGGTAGGTCGTCAGCGTGGAGCAGGGCTTGGTGGTGGCCACGATGAGCGTGAGCAAACACTAAACCAATTGCTTGTAGAAATGGATGGTTTCGGAGCAAATGAAGGTATTATTATCATTGCTGCAACAAACCGACCTGATATTCTTGACCCAGCGTTATTACGTCCAGGGCGCTTTGACCGTCAAATTACAGTCGATCGTCCAGATGTAAATGGTCGTGAGGCAGTGCTTAAAGTACATGCGCGCAATAAACCGTTAGATGAAAATGTTAATTTACGTGCTATTGCAACGCGTACACCAGGGTTCTCTGGTGCTGATCTTGAAAACTTATTAAATGAAGCGGCTCTTGTAGCGGCGAGACAAGATAAGAAGAAGATCGATATGAGTGATATTGATGAAGCAACGGATCGCGTTATTGCGGGTCCAGCTAAGAAAAGTCGTGTTATCTCTGAGAAAGAACGTAATATCGTTGCATTCCATGAAGCAGGACATACTGTAATTGGGGTAGTACTTGATGAAGCAGATGTTGTTCATAAAGTAACAATTGTGCCGCGCGGTCAAGCTGGTGGATATGCAGTAATGCTTCCAAAAGAAGATCGTTACTTTATGACAAAGCCAGAATTGCTTGATAAAATTACGGGTCTACTTGGTGGACGAGTGGCTGAAGAAGTTGTATTTGGCGAAGTAAGTACAGGAGCTCATAATGATTTCCAACGTGCGACTGGAATAGCTAGACGCATGGTAACTGAGTTTGGTATGAGTGATAAGCTTGGACCAATGCAATTTGGTAGCTCACAAGGCGGTCAAGTGTTCTTGGGAAGAGATTTCCATTCCGAGCAAAACTATAGTGATGCAATTGCACACGAAATTGATGTGGAAATGCAAAACATTATGAAAGAATGTTATGCTCGTGCAAAACAAATTCTTACTGAAAAACGTGATAAGCTTGATATTATCGCAAAAACGTTACTTGAAGTGGAAACGTTAGATGCAGAGCAAATCAATCATTTATATGAACACGGTACATTACCGGAGCGTAAAACATCTTCTGAAAATGATATAAAGGTAAATATCACAATGAAAAAAGAAGATGAAGCGTCAGAAAATAAAGAAGAACCGAAGGAGTGACAATTGTCGCTCCTTTTTTTCTTTGTGATATAACAGGACTTAAACATTGAAAAAAGGAAATAGATTTTTGTAAAATGATGAGGATAGGAAAGCTGAACATGTGTATAAGTATGGTATGATGAGTTTACAAAGTGAAACTTTAATCAGTGGGGGGGTCTTTATCCCCCTACTGATTATTAGTTGAACCAATCGGGCTTTTACGGGCAGTTTATCTCCCACATAACTTCTTTGCTTTTGCCGAATTCTGAGGTGGGAGTATTACTGCCCGCGAATAGCGGGATAAATTCTGTACATATTGCGCAAATATACATTAAATAAGATAAGTGGTGAGAATATGATTTTCGTATTGGATGTAGGGAATACAAATGCAGTACTTGGTGTGTTTGAAAATGGTAAACTTCTTCAGCATTGGCGTATGGAAACAGATCGTTATAAAACAGAAGATGAATATGGTATGCTCGTAAAACAATTACTTGAACATGAAGGAATTGCTTTTCATGATATAAAAGGAATTATTATTTCTTCAGTTGTACCGCCTATTATGTTTGCTTTAGAGCGTATGTGCGAGAAATATTTTAAAATTAAACCTCTTGTAGTTGGACCTGGGATTAAAACTGGTTTAAATATTAAGTATGAAAATCCACGTGAAGTGGGAGCTGATCGTATTGTAAATGCGGTAGCTGGTATTCAGTTATATGGAAGTCCTCTTATTATTGTCGACTTCGGGACGGCAACTACATATTGTTATATTAATGAGAATAAGCATTATATGGGTGGAGTAATTACACCTGGTATTATGATTTCAGCAGAAGCATTATATAGTAGAGCAGCGAAACTTCCGCGTATTGAAATTACAAGACCGAGTAGTATCATTGGAAAGAATACAGTAAGTGCGATGCAAGCGGGTATTTTATATGGCTATGTTGGACAAGTAGAAGGTATTGTAAAGCGAATGAAAGAAGAAGCTAAACAAGAACCAACTGTTATTGCAACAGGTGGATTAGCAAAATTAATTGCAGAGGAATCGAACGTTATCGATATTGTCGATCCATTTTTGACGCTTAAAGGTCTATATATGTTATATGAGCGTAATGCCAATCTACAATATGAGAAAGGTGAATAAATGAAAATGAAAGATCATTTAGTAAAGGCGTTAGCGTTTAACGGAGAAGTTCGCGCTTATAGTGTACGCACAACAAATACGGTGAGCGAAGCACAAAGACGTCATGATACGTGGAGAACTGCTTCTGCGGCACTAGGCCGTTCTTTAACAGCGGGTACAATGATGGGTGCAATGCTTAAAGGGGATCAGAAACTTACGATTAAGATAGAGGGTAATGGTCCTCTTGGCCCAATTTTAGTAGATGCACATGCGAATGGGGATGTACGTGGTTATGTAACGAATCCGCATGTTGATTTTGAAGCGACAGAGCAAGGAAAACTGCGTGTCTATCAAGCTGTAGGGACGGAAGGGTTTTTAACAATTATTAAAGATATTGGTATGCGTGAGCCGTTTATTGGTCAAGTTCCACTTGTTTCAGGCGAGTTAGGGGAAGATTTCACGTATTATTTTGCTGCTTCTGAGCAAACACCTTCTTCTGTTGGTGTTGGAGTTCTTGTTAATGGTGACGATAGTATTTTAGCTGCAGGTGGATTTATTTTGCAAATTATGCCTGATGCACAAGAAGAGACAATTTCAGTTCTTGAAGAGCGCCTGCAAAAAATTCCGCCGGTTTCTAAGCTTATTGAACAAGGTCTAACTCCAGAAGAACTACTATATGAGTTGCTAGGAAAGGAAAATGTAAAAATTTTAGAGACAATGGATGTACAATTTAATTGTACATGTTCTCGTGAGCGTATTGAAGGCGTATTAATAAGCTTAGGGAAAACCGAATTAACGCAAGTACGTGATGAAGAAGAAGAGACAGAAGTACATTGTCATTTTTGTAATGAACGATATAACTTTTCTAAAGAAGATATAACAAAACTAATAGAAGGTTTGTAAGGAAGAAAAAGGTTATTTGTCTATTTTTAATCATCTAAATAGATTGACAAATAACCTCCTTTTTGACAAAATGTACATAAATCCAATGAAAATACTCGGTGTTAGGAGTGACGGAGATGCGAGTGGCACAATCAATTTCGGAATTAATCGGAAAAACGCCAATTGTTAAATTAAACCGCATTGTAGAAGAGGATAGTGCAGATATTTATTTAAAACTAGAGTTCATGAATCCTGGGAGCAGTGTAAAAGATCGTATTGCCTTAGCGATGATTGAAGTTGCTGAGAAACAAGGATCATTAAAAGAAGGCGATACGATTATTGAGCCGACAAGTGGAAACACAGGGATTGGTTTAGCGATGGTAGCGGCGGCAAAAGGGTATAAAGCAATTTTAGTTATGCCGGAAACAATGAGTATTGAACGTCGCAACTTATTGCGTGCCTATGGGGCGGAATTAGTGTTAACGCCAGGATCAGAAGGAATGGGCGGGGCAATTCGCAAGGCAACAGAGTTATCGAAAGAACATGGATACTTTATGCCGCAACAATTCCAAAATGACGCAAATCCAGAAATTCATCGTTTAACTACAGGTCCGGAAATTGTTGAGCAGATGGGTGATCAATTAGATGCATTCATTTCAGGTGTTGGTACAGGTGGAACAATTACGGGTGCTGGTGAAGTATTAAAAGAGAAGTATAAAGATATTAAAATTTATGCAGTAGAGCCTGCTGATTCTCCGGTATTATCGGGTGGAAAACCAGGTTCTCATAAAATTCAAGGTATCGGTGCTGGATTTGTTCCCGAAACGTTAGATACAGATGTATACGATGAAGTTATTCAAGTAAAAGCAGAACAAGCATTTGAATATGCAAGAAGAGTAGCGCGCGAAGAAGGAGTTTTAGTTGGTATTTCATCCGGAGCAGTCATTTATGCGGCGACAGAAGTTGCAAAAAAACTTGGAAAAGGCAAGAAAGTACTTGTTATCATTCCAAGTAATGGTGAGCGTTATTTAAGTACACCACTTTATCAGTTTGAATCATAAGTTTAACATATGGAAAGCATTCCTCAAAAAAGGGATGCTTTTTCTTTTTCCGTTTGGAAATAGGAAAAGAGTGAACGACTAGAAAACTTCATGTAAAATAAGTGTTAGTTGAACAAAATCGGGTTTCTGTGGACGGTTCAATGTTTTTAACCGATTGTTAGAACAGGATAAAATAAGACGAGGTGTTTATATGCAGCGACGAAAATCTTTAGCTATTTCAGTTCCATATCAGTTAGACTTTTTTAAACAGTATAAGTTCCTTTCGCAAAACAAACCTCATCATATCATTTTAGAAAGTGGCCGCGGGGGGCGTTATAGTATTGTTGGGCTTGACCCTGTAGCAATTGTTCGTGGGAAAGATGAAACACTACATACATGGGAAAATGGAGAGGAAACAATAGAAAAGGGGAATCCATTGCACCTAATGCAAAAGTATATGGAGCAATGGAAAACGGAACATAATGATGCATACCCACCGTTTCAAGGTGGTGCAATTGGCTATTTCAGTTATGACTGTATCCGCTATATTGAGAAAATACCTTCTCTTGCAGAAGATGATGTAAATGTACCAGATATATTTTTCTTATTGTTTGATGATGTATTTGTTTATGATCAGAAAGATCAAATGTTATGGATTATTACGCATTATACAAATGATGAGAAGCAAGCGAAGTGGCACTTAAATGAATTAAAAGAGCTTTGGTTACAAGATGTGCCAGAAGTGACAATGAAGTTTATTCGACCTGATATAAATAAAGAAGCAGTTTCTTTTACAGAAACAGGGTTTGTTGAAGCTGTTGAGCGAATTCAGGATTATATTAGCGCAGGAGATGTATTTCAAGTGAACTTGTCTACAAGACAAGAAAAAACATTGCAAACGCATCCGCTGGAAGTTTATACGAAGCTTCGTGAAATTAATCCTTCCCCATACATGGGTTATTTAGAACTTGGAGATTTTCAAATTGTAAGTGCTTCACCAGAGTTATTAATTAAAAAGCAAGGTAATGAAGTAAGTACACGTCCGATTGCAGGTACACGCTCTCGTGGGAAAGATGAACAAGAAGATCAAAAGCTTGCAAAAGAGTTAATTGAAAATGAAAAAGAGCGTGCAGAACACGTTATGCTTGTTGATTTAGAGAGAAATGATTTAGGGCGTGTTTGTGAGTATGGAACAGTAGAAGTGGATGAATTTATGGTAATTGAAAAATATTCCCACGTTATGCACATTGTTTCAAATGTACGCGGGGAATTACAGCAAGGAAAAGATGCTTTTGATGGTGTGAAGGCTGTATTTCCGGGTGGGACGATTACCGGAGCGCCGAAAATTCGTACGATGGAAATTATTGAAGAGCTAGAACCAGTTCGCCGTGGTATTTATACAGGTTCAATTGGTTGGATTAGCTATTCAGGGGACATGGAATTAAATATTGTCATTCGCACGTTACTTGCGAAAGATGGACAAGCGTATGTACAGGCAGGAGCGGGAATTGTTATTGATTCTAATCCGAAAAATGAGTATAAAGAGTCGTTAAAGAAAGCAATAGCATTGTGGCGTGCGAAAGAAAGTAGCGAAGAAACGGTTAGGTGAGAGAAATGATATTAATGATTGATAATTATGATTCCTTTACGTTTAATTTAGTGCAATTTCTTGGAGAGCTAGGACAAGAACTTATCGTCAAGCGTAACGATGAAATTACAATTGAAGATATTGAAAAAATGCAGCCTGATTTCTTAATGATTTCCCCTGGGCCGTGTAGTCCAAATGAAGCAGGAATCAGTATGGATGTGATTCGTTATTTTGCAGGGGGAATTCCGATTTTTGGTGTTTGTTTAGGACATCAATCGATCGCTCAAGTATTTGGGGGGGATGTTGTTCGTGCGGAGCGTTTGATGCATGGGAAAACGTCTTTAATGCATCATGATGAGAAAACAATCTTTGCTAATATTCCAAATCCATTTACAGCAACGCGTTACCATTCTCTAATTGTAAAAAAAGAAACATTACCAGAGTGCTTGGAAGTAACATCTTGGACAGAGGAAGGAGAAATTATGGCGCTTCGTCATAAAACATTACCGATTGAAGGTGTACAATTCCATCCCGAATCTATTATGACTTCCCATGGTAAGGAATTGCTGCAAAACTTCATTCGTCATTACAGCCGGAGTACTTTTGTATGTTAATTTATGTGAGCGGTTCATTTGTAGAGGCGAGTGAAGCTAAAATTTCTCCTTATGATCATGGATATTTATATGGTCTTGGTGTCTTTGAAACGTTCCGTATTTACAACGGGCACCCTTTCTTACTAGATGATCATTATGAGCGGCTTATGACCGCTCTTTCGTCATTACATATTGCATGGGAAATGACAAAAGAAGATGTAAAAAGCATTTTAAAAGAGTTGATGGTAAGAAATCATTTGCAAAATGCGTATGTTCGTTTTAACGTGTCTGCAGGTAGTGGGGAGATTGGCTTGCAGACAGATCTTTATGAAGAGCCCTCTGTTATTGTTTTTATAAAACCTTTATCGACGCCTAGTGATGTAGTAGAAAAAGAAGGGGTTATTTTAAGACAAACGCGTAATACGCCAGAAGGAGAGTTTCGTTTAAAGTCACATCATTATTTAAATAATATTTTGGGGAAACGTGAGATAGGGAATACAACTTCGAAAGAAGGGATTTTTCTTACAAAAGAAGGGAATGTTGCGGAAGGGATTGTTTCGAACCTCTTTTTTGTGAAAAATAACATATTGTATACACCATCACTACAAACGGGCATTTTAAATGGGATTACTCGTGCTTTTGTACTAGCAGCTGCTGAAACGTTAGGGCTCAAGGTAAGAGAGGGGTTATTCTTACAAGAAGAGTTACTAGCAGCTGATGAAGTGTTTGTTACAAATTCTATTCAGGAAATTGTCCCAATTTGGTGCATTGGAGAAGCGCATTTTCCAGGTAAAGAAGGTTTAATTACAAATAGGCTTTTGCGTGTATATGAAATGTATCGTGAAAAGCTTTGGAGCCGAAATGAATTGTTGAGAGGAGATGTCTAACGTGCAATGCGGTAAATATACATTGAACTTAAATGAAAAGACGTTCATTATGGGAATTTTGAATGCTACACCTGATTCATTCTCTGATGGTGGTAATTATAATGAACTGGAAGCAGCTGTCCGTCATGCGAAAGAGATGGTAATGAACGGCGCGCATATTATTGATATTGGCGGAGAGTCTACTCGCCCTGGTTTTGCTAAAGTCTCAGAAGAAGAAGAATTACAACGTGTTGTACCAATAATTCAAGTTGTATCGCAAGCGGTAGATGTTCCTATATCTATTGATACGTACAAAGCAGAGGTTGCAAAGCAAGCTATTGAAGCTGGCGCGCATATTATTAATGATATTTGGGGAGCGAAAGCAGAACCGAAAATTGCAAAAGTAGCGGCGCATTACGATGTACCGATTATTCTAATGCATAACCGTGAGAATACAAATTATCGAAATCTGATGGCGGATATGATTGCTGATTTGTATGAAAGTATTACAATTGCGAAACGTGCAGGTGTACGTGATGAGAATATTATTTTAGATCCAGGTATAGGGTTTGCAAAAACATTTGAGCAAAATTTAGAAGTAATGCGAAATCTAGAGCAGTTGAAAGTATTAGGATATCCACTTCTTCTTGGAACCTCTCGAAAATCATTTATTGGTCATGCGTTAGATTTGCCAGTAGAAGAACGCTTAGAAGGAACTGGTGCGACCGTTTGTCTTGGTATTCAAAAAGGTTGTGAAATTGTACGCGTTCATGATGTGAAAGAGATGTCCCGCATGGCGAAGATGATGGACGCTATGTTAAGGGGGTAAATAGTTTGGATAAAATTTTTGTTCATGATATGGAGTTTTACGGTTATCATGGTGTATTTCCTGAAGAAAATAAATTAGGGCAGCGATTTAAAGTGGATTTAACTGTAGAGCTAGATTTAAAGCGGGCGGGAATGAGTGATAACTTAGAGCATTCCGTGAATTACGGAGAGTTATATGAGTTATGTAGATGTGTTGTAGAAGAGAAAACGTATAAGCTTGTGGAAAGTATTGCAGAAAATATTGCAGCGGATATATTAGAACGTTACGATTGTATTATGAATTGTATTGTAAAAGTTATTAAACCAGATCCGCCAATTCCAGGACATTACCGTGCGGTGGCGGTTGAGATTGAGAGAGGGCGCTCATGAATAATGTAGTTTATATTGCTTTAGGTTCGAATATGGGTGAGCGCTATATGTATTTATCACAAGCGATAGAGCTGTTGGGTGCGCATCCAGCTATTGAAATTGAGGATGTATCATCTGTTTATGAAACAGATCCGGTTGGGTTTACAGAACAAGACTGTTTTTTAAATTTAGTTATAAAAATTTCTACCAATTTATTGCCTCAAGAATTATTGATGGTGACACAAAAGGTGGAGAATGAGCTAGGAAGAAAAAGGGAAATCAAATGGGGACCTCGTACCATTGACCTTGACATTTTGCTTTATAATCACGAAAATATTGAAGCAGAGAATCTTATTGTTCCGCATCCGCGGATGTTTGAAAGAGCTTTTGTTATCGTTCCGTTGATGGAGATTAATCAAGAAATTAACCGAAACATTTCACGTTCACAAGTAGACGAAATGAAAAGGCGAGAGGGAGTAACGGTATGGAAGCAGAAAAATGGGGAAGACGCATTCGCGCTTTTCGTAAATTAAAGGGCTATACACAAGAAGGATTCGCGAAAGAATTAGGGGTATCTGTATCGGTTTTAGGTGAAGTTGAGAGAGGGAATCGAGTTCCGTCTCGGGATTTTATTGTAGAGGTTGCAAAGACGTTAAACGTTTCAATAGAAGAATTAATGCCGAAGTAGGGATCGTGAAGGGAGGCAATCAAGTGTTAAAGATTGCAAACATTGAAATGAAAAATCCGGTTGTACTAGCGCCGATGGCAGGAGTGTGTAACTCTGCGTTCCGTTTAACGGTAAAAGAATTTGGTGCAGGATTAGTATGTGCGGAAATGGTAAGTGATAAGGCGATTTTATTTAACAATCAAAAAACGTTAGATATGCTATATATTGATGAGAGAGAGAAGCCATTAAGTTTGCAAATTTTCGGCGGGGAAAAAGAAACACTTGTAGAAGCTGCAAAATATGTAGATAAAAATACAACAGCGGATATTATCGATATTAATATGGGCTGCCCGGTGCCGAAAATCACAAAATGTGATGCGGGTGCAAAGTGGTTACTTGATCCGAATAAAGTGTACGAAATGGTAGCGGCGGTAGTAGATGCAGTTGAGAAGCCGGTAACAGTAAAAATGCGTATCGGCTGGGATGAAGATCACATTTTTGCGATTGAAAACGCTCAGGCAGTTGAGCGCGCGGGTGGTCAGGCTGTTGTCGTTCACGGTCGTACTCGTGTTCAAATGTATGAAGGGAAAGCGGACTGGAATATTATTAAGCAAGTAAAACAAGCTGTTAATATTCCTGTTATCGGAAATGGTGATGTAGAAACGCCGCAAGATGCTAAACGTATGCTTGATGAAATTGGTGTAGATGGTGTAATGATTGGTCGTGCAGCGCTTGGTGATCCATGGATGATTTACCGTACGGTAAAATATTTAGAGACTGGTGAATTAATGCCGGAGCCATCTGTACGTGAAAAAATTGACGTATGTATGTTGCATTTAGATCGTCTTATTGATTTAAAAAATGAAGACGTCGCCGTTCGAGAAATGCGCAAACATGCGGCTTGGTACTTAAAGGGTGTTCGCGGTAATGCGAAGGTGCGCAATGAAATTAACGGTTGTAATACACGTGTGGATCTTGCTTCTTTATTGATGGCGTTTGTAGAAGAGGTAGAAGCGAAACAAAAATCTATTCAGGTTGGATAATAGTAAGAGATAGAAGGAGTGTTTGACATTCCCGTTTTTACTACCTATAATTACGTCTAAGAAATAAGAACTGCCAGCGTGTTGCTGGCAGTTTTTCTAGTTGGATAGAAAATGATATACTGTATATATTGTAAATTTTAATAGAGCTGGAGTGATATCAATACCATGGATAACATGAACCACGGAGAATTAAATGACCAATTGCTCGTTCGTCGCGAGAAGCTACATAACTTACGTGAACAAGGAATCGATCCATTTGGTAAACGTTTTGAGCGTACGCATTCAACGAAAGAATTATTAAACTTGTATGGAGAACTTTCTAAAGAAGAATTAGAAGAGAAAGAAATTGCTATTTCGATTGCCGGTCGTATTATGACAAAGCGCGGTAAAGGAAAAGCAGGCTTTGCACATATTCAAGATTTACATGGCCAAGTTCAAATTTACGTTCGTAAAGATACGGTTGGTGATGAGCAGTATGAACTATTTAATACAGCTGATTTAGGTGACTTAGTAGGAATTGAAGGGAAAGTATTTAAAACAAAAGTTGGAGAACTTTCGGTTAAAGCAACTAGTTTTACTTTATTAACAAAATCTCTTCGTCCACTTCCTGATAAATACCATGGATTAAAAGATGTTGAACAACGTTATCGTCAACGCTATTTAGATTTAATTACGAGTATGGAAAGTCGTGAAACGTTTGTAACTCGTAGTAAAATCATTCGTGAGATGAGAAGATATTTAGATAACAACGGTTATTTAGAAGTAGAAACACCGATGTTGCATGCGATTGCAGGCGGAGCATCTGCGCGTCCGTTTATTACACATCATAATGCGTTAGATATGGAATTCTATATGCGTATTGCAATTGAGCTACATTTAAAACGCCTAATTGTGGGTGGATTAGAGAAAGTGTACGAAATTGGTCGTGTATTCCGTAATGAAGGTGTATCAACTCGCCATAATCCTGAATTTACGATGATTGAATTATATGAAGCATATGCAGATTATAAGGATATTATGAAGCTAACGGAAAACATGGTTGCTCATATTGCGAAAGAGGTTTTAGGTACAACAACAGTTCAATATGGTGAATATGAAATTAATTTAGAGCCAGAGTGGACAAGGCTTCACATGGTAGATGCAATTAAAGAATATTCAGGAGCAGACTTCTGGAAACCGATGAGTGTAGAAGAAGCTCGTGCGTTAGCGAAGGAACATGGTGTAGAAATTAAAGATACAATGGAAGTTGGTCATATTATTAATGAGTTCTTCGAGCAAAAAGTAGAAGAACATTTAATTCAACCTACATTTATTTATGGTCATCCGGTGGAAATTTCTCCCCTTGCGAAAAAGAATGAAGAAGATCCACGCTTTACAGATCGTTTTGAGTTATTTATTGTCGCTCGTGAACATGCGAATGCATTTACAGAATTAAATGATCCAATCGATCAAAAAGAACGTTTCGAAGCGCAGTTAAAAGAGCGTGAACAAGGTAACGATGAAGCGCACATGATGGATGATGATTATATTGAAGCGCTTGAGTATGGTATGCCTCCTACAGGTGGATTAGGAATCGGTATTGATCGTCTTGTTATGTTATTAACGAATGCGCCGTCTATTCGTGACATATTATTATTCCCGGCAATGAGACATAAACAAGACTAAGCTTTGGAGTTTTCTCCAAAGCTTTTCTTTTTATACTATTTTATAAGGTGAAAAAAATATAAAAAAACTATTGCATTTTAATTTATGAACTGGTATATTTATATTCGTTGTCACGAACGGCAACGAGGTTAACAACTTGGAAATGAAAAAAGTTGTTGACAGAGAAAAAACAAAATGTTATATTATTAAGGTCGCTTCGAGCGGCAGATGAGTTCTTTGAAAACTGAACGAAACAAACAACGTGAAACGTCAATTTTTATTTATGATGCTAGACAAACACTTTATTGGAGAGTTTGATCCTGGCTCAGGATGAACGCTGGC
>NZ_JAKUFS010000034.1 GCF_022663535.1 Bacillus cereus group sp. BfR-BA-01380
GCCAATGATGGAAAGCAACCAAATGCCAAACATAATGCCAATGATGGAAAGCAACCAAATGCCAAACATAATGCCAATGATGGAAAGCAACCAAATGCCAAACATAATGCCGATGATGGAGAACAATCAAATGCCACCTTTTGCACCAAGCCCGTATCCGCAACCGATGCCATATCAACAAAATCCATACTACGGCATGCCGCCGATGCAAGGAATGCCGCCGATGCAAGGAATGCCGCCAATGCAAGGAATGCCGCCGATGCAAGGGATGCCGCCGATGCAAGGAATGCCGCCGATGCAAGGAATGCCATCAATGCAAGGAATGCCGCCAATGCAGGGGATGCCGCCAATACAAAGAATGCCACAATATGATATGCAATATAATGCTATGCCAAATCCGGATGTCGCACCTGTAACAATGGATAATAATGCATCGCCAATTGCGCCGGTAGAAGAGGATTGTGGTTGTGATGACGAACCGCAATTGTATAGTCCGCAGCCAGGTATGCCCTATTTTTCACGTGAATTTCATCAGCAAAATCCATATATTCCGCATGCGCTGCAGCCGGGTACAATGTATTATCAACAAAATTCTCCTTTTGTATTTGGAACACCTTATCCAGAAGAAGAGGAAGTTTAAAAAGAGTGTCAGGAAGCCGTTCTTTCATAAAGAACGGTTTTTTTATGAGAATTTGTTTGGAAATCCAGCAAAGATTATATTATAGAGTATCATAAGTGCAAATGAATCCTGCTAAGAAAGGAAATAGCAGAAATGGAACAAAAAATTGAAGAACTTGTTGAGCGGCTACAAACGAAGGTGAAAGGAGCAAATGTAAAAGGCTTTATCCCGCTATTCGTGGGCAGTAATACTCCCACCTCAAAATTCAGCGAAAGCATTGTCCAGTTCCAGTGGCTAGAATGTTCGGTGGCTTCGCTTCTTCCTGCGAGGTAAAAAACACCTCTACGTCAGAAGCTCCATCCCCCTCACATTCTGGACGAGCCACTTCCACATTTCTTTGTTGTCCAGCTCTAGCGGCTAGAATCTCCGGTCGTTTCGCCCCCTCGGACGAGGCAAAAAGCGCCTCTCCGCCCTGTGCGTGGGCGTCCTGCGATTCTGAGCGAGCCGCTTCCGCTTTTCTGAAGAAGTTAGGTGGGAGATAAACTGCCCGTAAAAGCCCGATTGGTGAGGGCTGATAATCAGTGGGGGATGAAGAAACCCCCCACTGATTAAAGTTTCACTTTATTATTGAGCGTCATTTAGCAGCAGAAACTCCGGAATTTTAAGTAAAATACTGACAGTGTAAAAAACTCCTTTGTGACTCATGATAAGAGGGAGCTTTTCGAATGAAAAGTTCATTCTAACAGAGGGGGTTTTTGCATTGAACAAAAAAATTAAAATTATTGCTGCTTCTTTGTTAGTTACCAGTGCATTAGCTGCATGTGGTACGCCTAAAAATAAAAGTGCAATGGATCGTAATGCTACTTATAATTATGAGCGCACATCATATGAGAATGCTTATCCGCATAGAGATAATGTAGCACGTACAGATCGTTACACAGATTATGTCACATACCGTAACAATGTAAGAACTGACGATTATGGGAATGTAAAGTATACAAAAATTAATCAAGACATTCACAATCGTCGTGATAACGTTGGATACAATTATTACCGCGATGTAAATTATCACGGGCAAATGACGAATCCATATCCAACTCGCAATGTTACGATGAATAACACCTATATGAACAATGATGGTAAAGTAGCTGAAGCAGTTACCAACAAAGTAAAAGGTATGGATAATGTAGACCGTGTTTCTACTGTTGTACGTGGCAACGATGTTGTCATTGCGGTAAAAACTCGCAACAATCCAGACGAAAAAGCGCTAGAAAATGATATTCGCAAAGCTGTTGCACCTCTTGTGAACAATCGTAATGTCTATGTAACAGCGAAAGCAGATATGTTTACTCGCGTTGATACAATGAGTACACAGCTACGAAATGGAACAGTTACAAACGATTTAAATCGTGATGTAACAAATATGTTCCGAGACCTTCGTACGAATGTAACTAACGTGGTGCGATAATGGAAAGAAGGGGAGAAGTTATTTCCCCTTCTTTTTATGTATATAATGTATCGCTTTTTTTGTTAGTAAATGTATATCTTCTATGCAGTCTAATTGAAGTTCATCTTCTAATAATTCTGCATTAATTGTACTATAATGTTTTTTTAATTCATATAAATCCGTGATGAGTTGATTCGGCTGAGGGTTTGTTTTTCGTTCATTTAGTCGATGCGCCCAGACAGATTCATCACTGCAAGTACATGAAATAGACGTTAAAATCCCTTTTCGTTGTTCGACCCAAGATTTTAACTTTAGTACATCATCTAAGTGGTTATAACCGAAATCGATAATAACGGTTGCATTGCAAGTAAGAGTGGATTCTAACAATCGGAATAGAATATCAAAGCAAATTTTGTTTCGAATGAAATGATCTGTTATGTGTTCAGCGATAGAGTCATATAGATCGTCTTTATGAATGACCGGTATATGTAGTTGTGCGCCTACAGCATTTGATATTGTTGTTTTACCGGTACTTGCTTTTCCCCTAAATAAGATCACTTGTGTCATCATTCTATATCCTTTCTTTATAAGTGTTCTCCATATTCGACATTTTGTGAAATGATCCTTCTTTTTAGAGACAGCGTTTTTGATTATTATTTTCTTCTTGCTTTCTCTTACCATTAATGTTATATTAACAAAGCGATGAGCTAATTTACGTAAGACGAGAGATATGCTTAAGTGCTAAACACGCGGATGTGGCCGCCTGGTCTCTCGCCGTAAACGCATCAAGACGCCTGCATGACAGGCGTCTTTCTTATTTATATAGAAAATTGTAGCGGAGTAGGCTGAAGAGCCCATTCCGCTTTTTTGTATTCTTAATCTGGTGCACCTAATTCTTTATTGATAAAAAATGATTCTGTACAAATTCATTTTAATGTTTCTCCATACCAATTGCTGCTATGCAGAATAAAACATTGCACTCGTTTTCTTACTTTGTTTCAGGAACAGGCCCTGACCGCTTCTATGCATGGTCAGATGCTCTCGTCCACCTAAAAAGCAGGGGTGTTTTCATTTAGTCCGTTGATGTTGCTTTTCGAGATACCTAACTTCGAATCTTCTAAGGGGCATAAAACTTCTATTTTCGGTCAAACTGTAAATAGAAGTTTTTTATTTTCCCTAAAAGAGGTGACAGCATATGAAGTTCATGATCGTTGCCATGCAAATCGTATTAGCTGCATTTTGTTTGTATCATGAATCGAGTGTAGCATTGGCAGAGAGTTCGGGTAATGCAGCCCAGCAGGAACCTCAAATTACAGTCATGTTGCAGCGTATATATTTAGACGGGGAAGTGAGTCAGGAGATTTTTCGAGAAGAAGTTGTGAATTTAGAAAAGCTTTTAGAGCAATATAAAGATTGGCAACTTGTTGATCGAGATGATGTACAAATTGTATTGCAACAGCGCGTTGATGATATTTCGCCGTTATTAAAAACGAGTGGGTATTTTGGTGTTTCGAAAGAGGGGATTCTCCAAATTTTTAACGGTGTACCGAAAGATGACAATGCCATTCATTCCTTCTTTCAAATTGATATGAAGAAGATGAAGAGTTATCAGCGTGAACAGCTGAAGCGAGGAATTCGAGTGAAGTCAAAAGAGCGGTTTGTGGAAGTTATGAAAGATATGGAACAATATTCTATGATAAATGGAAACAGCCGTAGCGTAAGATAGCTGCGGCTTGTTTCTTATTTTTGTTTTACTAAAATCATTTTTCGAGAGCATCCTGTCAATATGAAAATGAAAAACGGGATGGAGAACATTTGTTGGGGGAATCTCGCATTTCTATCGTTATTTATGTTAAAATGGAATACATGATTTGAGAGGGAGAGATATAGTTTTGTTTGAATATATTACAGGTTATGTGGAATATGTAGGACCGGAATATATTGTTCTTGATCATAACGGAATGGGTTATCAAATTTTTACGCCAAATCCGTATGTATTCCAAAGAAGTAAACAAGAACTTCGTGTATATACATATCATTATGTGAGAGAAGATATAATGGCCCTTTACGGATTTAAAACACGTGAAGAGCGCTTATTATTTACAAAGCTTTTAGGTGTATCGGGGATTGGGCCGAAGGGAGCGCTTGCGATTTTAGCTTCGGGTCAAACGGGGCAGGTTGTACAAGCGATTGAACATGAGGATGAAAAATTCTTAGTGAAGTTCCCTGGCGTCGGAAAGAAAACAGCGCGTCAAATGATTTTAGATTTAAAAGGGAAATTGGCAGATGTTGTGCCTGATGCTTTTGTCGACTTATTCTCAGATGCAGGACGTTTCGATGAGAAGAAAGGAACATCTGCGGAGCTTGATGAAGCGCTGGAAGCACTTAGAGCTCTTGGATATGCAGAGCGAGAAGTGTCTCGCGTCGTGCCAGAATTATTAAAAGAATCACTTACGACGGATCAATATATTAAAAAGGCACTTAGTCTTTTACTAAATGGTAAGAGGTGAGTAAAATGGACGAACGTCTCGTTTCAGGAGAATCCGTATATGAAGATGCGGACTTAGAATATTCGTTAAGACCACAAACGCTCCGTCAATATATTGGCCAAGATAAAGCGAAACATAATTTAGAAGTATTTATCGAGGCGGCGAAAATGCGTGAGGAAACATTAGATCATGTATTATTATATGGACCGCCAGGACTTGGGAAAACGACATTAGCAAACATTATTGCGAATGAAATGGGCGTGAATATTCGTACAACGTCAGGACCAGCAATTGAACGACCAGGTGATTTAGCAGCAGTATTAACAGCACTTCAACCAGGTGATGTTTTATTCATTGATGAAATTCACCGTTTACATCGTTCAATTGAAGAGGTGTTGTATCCAGCGATGGAAGATTTTTGTCTTGATATTGTCATTGGAAAAGGCCCAAGTGCACGCTCAGTTCGGCTCGATTTACCTCCATTTACGTTAATTGGAGCAACAACGCGTGCAGGGGCGTTATCTGCACCGCTTCGAGATCGCTTCGGTGTATTGTCTCGTTTAGAATATTACACAGTTGATCAGTTATCAGCCATTGTAGAACGTACTGCGGAAGTGTTTGAGGTAGAAATTGAATCATTAGCAGCATTAGAGATTGCAAGGCGAGCACGAGGTACGCCTCGTATTGCGAACCGTTTATTGCGCCGTGTACGTGATTTTGCGCAAGTTCGAGGCGATGGAACGATTATGATAGAAATTACGCAAATGGCACTTGAACTACTACAAGTAGATAAGCTTGGACTCGATCATATTGACCATAAATTATTGCTTGGTATTATTGAAAAATTCCGCGGTGGTCCAGTTGGATTAGAAACAGTTTCCGCAACAATTGGAGAAGAATCACATACAATTGAAGATGTGTATGAGCCGTATTTACTACAAATTGGTTTCCTACAAAGAACACCACGGGGCCGTATTGTTACACCGCTTGTATATGAACATTTCGGAATGGAGATGCCACAAGCATGACGGATATGCCAAAGCTGTTCATTACAGTAGGTATTCTTTTTATTGTTGTTGGATTAGCTTGGAAGTTCATAGGTAGGCTTCCAGGCGATATTTTTGTGAAAAAGGGGAATGTTACCTTTTATTTTCCCGTCATTACGTGTATTGTGATAAGTATTGTATTATCTTTTATTATGTACGTAATAAATCGATTTAGATAGAAATAGGTGAACATAAGTTATGGATATTAATCTGTTTGATTTTCATTTACCAGAAGAACTCATTGCACAAATACCGCTTGAAGAGCGTGAAACATCAAGGTTAATGGTGCTAGATCGTGAAACTGGTGAGATTCAGCATAAGCATTTTACTGACATTCTTTCTTATTTACATGAAGGTGATTGCTTAGTTTTAAATGAAACGAAAGTAATGCCTGCTCGTTTGCACGGTGTAAAAGAAGATACAGGTGCACATATTGAAGTGCTTTTATTAAAGCAAGAAGATGGAGATACTTGGGAGACACTTGTTAAACCGGCGAAACGTGTGAAAGAAGGAACGGTAATTTCTTTTGGTGAGGGAAAACTAAAAGCAACATGTGTCGGAACTGGCGATCAAGGTGGGCGTCATTTAGAATTTTCATATGACGGTATTTTCTATGAAATTTTAGATGAGCTTGGTGAAATGCCGCTTCCTCCGTATATTAAAGAAACGCTTGAAGACCGTGACCGTTATCAGACAGTATTTGCTCGTGAAGTTGGTTCAGCAGCAGCGCCAACAGCAGGACTTCATTTTACAGAAGAGTTGTTAGAAGAACTGAAGAAAAAAGGCGTTCATTTAGCATTTATTACGCTTCATGTTGGTCTTGGTACATTTAGACCAGTTTCTGCAGATACAATTGAAGAACATCATATGCATGCGGAATATTATCATATGTCAGCGGAAACAGCAGACCTTCTAAATCGTGTGAAGCAAGAAGGTGGTCGTATTATTACTGTTGGAACAACATCAACGCGTACGCTTGAAACAATTGCAACAGATAATAATGGCAAGATTTGCGCAGCTTCTGGCTGGACTGATATTTTTATGTATCCAGGATACGAATTTAAAGCGATTGATGGTTTAATTACAAACTTCCATTTGCCAAAGTCAACATTAATTATGCTTGTGAGTGCATTTGCAGGAAGAGAAAATGTTCTTCATGCCTACAATGAAGCGGTAAGCGAAAAGTATCGTTTCTTTAGCTTCGGTGATGCGATGTTTGTTGCATCTCACTCTCAAGTAGAGAAGAAATAAAAAGGAGTAAAGATATGACAGCAATACGTTATGAATTAATTAAAACATGTAAACAAACGGGCGCACGTCTAGGACGCGTTCATACACCGCATGGTTCATTTGAAACGCCAATTTTTATGCCAGTTGGAACACTTGCGACTGTAAAAACAATGTCACCAGAAGAGTTAAAAGCGATGGATGCGGGTATTATTTTAAGTAATACGTATCATTTATGGCTTCGTCCTGGTCATGAAATTGTACGTGAGGCAGGCGGCTTGCATAAATTTATGAACTGGGATCGTTCAATTTTAACAGATTCTGGTGGCTTCCAAGTATTTAGTTTAAGTGATTTCCGCCGTATTGAAGAGGAAGGTGTTCATTTCCGTAACCACTTAAATGGGGATAAACTATTCCTATCACCAGAAAAGGCAATGGAAATTCAAAATGCACTTGGTTCTGATATTATGATGGCATTTGATGAGTGTCCGCCGTTTCCGGCAACATTTGAGTATATGAAAAAATCAGTAGAGCGTACGAGCCGTTGGGCAGAACGTTGCTTAAAAGCACATCAGCGCACAGAGGATCAAGGTTTATTTGGTATTGTACAGGGTGGAGAGTTTGAAGAGCTTCGCCGTCAAAGTGCACGCGACCTTGTTTCAATGGATTTCCCGGGTTATGCCGTTGGTGGTTTATCCGTTGGGGAACCGAAAGATATTATGAACCGTGTGCTTGAATTTACAACACCGCTTCTTCCTGATAACAAGCCGCGTTATTTAATGGGTGTTGGATCACCAGACTCTTTAATTGATGGGGCAATCCGCGGTATTGATATGTTCGACTGTGTACTTCCAACTCGTATTGCGCGAAACGGTACGTGTATGACAAGTGAAGGTCGTTTAGTTGTAAAAAATGCAAAATTTGCGAAAGATTTTGGTCCGCTTGATCCAAATTGTGATTGTTATACATGTAAAAACTATTCACGTGCATACATTCGTCACTTAATGAAATGCGATGAGACATTCGGAATTCGTTTAACGTCTTACCACAACCTGCATTTTCTGTTAAACTTAATGGAGCAGGTGAGACAAGCCATTCGTGAAGACCGTCTTGGAGATTTCCGTGACGAGTTCTTTGAACAATATGGCTTCAATAAACCGAATGCTAAAAACTTCTAATACATAATAATTAAGGAGGAATAAAAGATGAATCCAGGTATGATGAATATTATCATGATCGTTGTGATGTTTGCGATTTTCTACTTCTTACTAATTCGTCCGCAACAAAAACGTCAAAAGGCTGTAGCGCAAATGCAAAACGAACTGACAAAAGGCGATGCAATCGTAACAATTGGCGGCTTGCACGGTACAATTGAATCTATAAACGATACAACAATTGTGATTAAATCTGGTGGTTCACACCTTACATTTGATCGAAGCGCAATTCGCGACGTTGTGAAAAGCTAATGAAAAAGCCCTGAAAATACAGGGCTTTTTTTTAATATGTTGTACGCTTACCGATATTGACTCCAAGTATGCCCCCAATTGTACTTGCCGCAATAATGACAAGTTGATATAGAAGCTGTGTATTCGATAACGCCGATGAAAAGCCTAAATAATTTACAAGAAATACGAGAATAGCAAATATGACTCCAGTGGACCCACCGACAAACCATCCTTTTCCTTGTGCTTTTACTCCAGCAACAAATCCAGCGATTACTGTCGATACAATTGCGAGGACAAGAAGTGCGACGGATAAAGTTCCTTCATTTATGTTTGTAAATTTCAATAATAAAGCAATAATGATACTTGCTAGGCAAGCAAAGATAAGCAAGGTAACGATGCCGAATCCAACTGCAATTGATAATTTTTTTGTTCCATCCATAGAGCATCTCTCCTTTCTAATACAAGCATATTTCCTCTTTTGCTAAGTTAGACTAGTTTCTTTTTGGACGGGGAAACTAATATATAGAAATTGCAATGAGAAAGGAAATGAAAGATGGAACTACTTCAAATTGTCTTTCGAACAATTCTTTTATATTGTGTGATGTTAATTATTTTTCGGCTGATGGGAAAACGTGAAATTGGTGAATTAAGTGTTTTAGACTTAGTTGTATTCATTATGCTTGGCGAAATGGCGGTTATTGCAATTGAAAATATGGATAAAGCAATTTGGCATCAACTCGTTCCGATGGTGCTTATTATGGCCATTCAAATTGTGTTATCCCTTGTATCGTTAAAAAGCCAGCGCATTCGTCATATATTAGAAGGAGAGCCGGCTATTATCATACGTGAGGGAAAGATTGATGAGAAGCAAATGCGTAAACAGCGTTACAACATGGATGATTTACTTATGCAATTACGTGAGCAAAGTATTGGTGATATACGCGATGTAGAGTATGCGATTTTAGAGCCATCGGGAAGATTATCAGTATTTGAAAAGAAAAAAAGTAAAAATGACACACCATTATTTTCAGTTCCGCTTATTATTGATGGAGAAATTCAGAAAAAACATTTATACATGATGGAACATACCGACATATGGCTGGAGGATAAGTTGAAGAAATTAGGGCATAAGGATATTGAAAACATTTCATACTGTAGCTTTCAAAATGGCCAATTTTTTGTTGATTTAAAAGATGAGGAAAGATAAGCTCCAAACAGGACTTCATGGAACTATGGCGAATATAAAAGTGCAAAGAAGTCCAATTTGGGGTGAAGGATATGGGAGTCACACTAGAAAAAGCAACAGTTTCTGACGCAGAATTGATTTATGTTATGCAAGTAGAGGCTTTTCTGCCATTATTGGAAAAGTACCAAGATTATAATACGAATCCTGCAAATGAGAAGCTTGATAGAATCATTACAAGAATTAATAATCCGCATGGTGGATTTTATAAAATCATGTACAATAAGAGCGTTGTTGGTGCTATATGTGTAGTGTGGAAAGAAGGGACAACTAAGTTTTGGATCAGTCCTATGTTTATTCTTCCGGAGTATCAAGGAAAAGGAATTGCGCAGAAAGTAATATTGTTAGTAGAAGAGATGTTCCCACAAGCAACGAGTTGGGAATTAGCCACAATTTTAGAGGAAAAACGGAACTGTTACCTGTATGAAAAAATGGGTTTTGTACAGACGGGGGTAAGAAAAAGGTTGAACGAACATACAACGCTTGTTTATTATGAGAGACTGTAATAAATAAAAACAGCCATCGAAATAAATTCGATAGCTGTTTTTATTTTAAAAAAGAAAATTTACGAAGAATAGGGAGCCTTAGTAATTCTTCTTTTCGAATAATGCCAAAAAGGATTAACAAGAATACATATAGTATCGAAGTAGATAGTACTTCCCATAATGTTTGCATGCCAAGTGAAGGAGAGAAGATAATGTGTTTATGTATGTAATAACCTACTCCCCCAGCGATGATAATAGTAAGTAAACCGTACGCATAATCTTTTATATAAATAGTAAATGTAATTTTTTTTAAGACAGTTGCATAGTGAAGTAAAGTAACTGTAACGATATTGGCTGCAATTGCAAGAGCGACGCCCATCATTTGAAACTGTGGTTGTGAGGCCAGGACGAAAATAACAAGTAACTTCACAATTGCTCCCATAAATGTATTCACCATAGCAGCTCGTGCTAAATTTAGAGCTTGTAATACAGACGTGAGTGGTCCTTGAAAATAATGAAATAAAAAGCAAGGTGCGAGCACTTGAATGAAAAGAGTAGCGCTATTGGAACCGTACATAAGCGTTAAAATAGGCGAAGCGAATACATATAAAATAATGACAGACCAACCGCCTGTGATAAGCGAGATGCGCAGCGCTTGCTGTAATCTATGCTCTACTAAACGACGCTGTTTTTTTGCGTTTGCTTCGCTAATAGAAGGAACAAGTGCTGTAGAAAGAGCATATGTAATAAAGGCTGGCAGAGACAAAAGCGGAAAGGCATATCCATTTAAAATACCGTATTGCTGCGTTGCGATAGAGGCTGCAACTCCGGCAATTGCTAAACTTTGCATAACAACAATTGGTTCGAAAAAGTAAGAAATAGATCCGATTAAGCGGCTTCCTGTTGTAGGAAGCGCAATATCCATTAAAGAATAAAAGGTACTTTTACTTTCTTTTACAGTACTTATAAAATGAGAATGAATGGAAAGATGTTTTTCTTTTTGAAACAATGTTAATAGAAATAACAGAGAAGCGATTTCTCCAAGCACAGCTGAGAGCATGGCACCTGCTGCTGCGTATTCCACTCCATATGGTAAGAAAAAGCGAATGCATACAGCAATAATCGTAATGCGAACGACTTGTTCTAGCACTTGTGCATAGGCACTCGGCTTCATGTTTTGTCTCCCTTGGAAATAACCGCGCAGCACAGAGGAAACGGCAATAACAGGCACAACCGGTAAAATAGCGATTAATGGATAGTAGGTTCGTTTATCAGTTAGTAATGTTTCTGCTAATAAAGGAGCAAGAAGCATAATTCCAATTGTTAATAGAATACTAATGACTGAGGTAATGGCCAATGAAACGGTTAATATTTTTTTCACTTGTTGTTTATCATGTGTCGCCTCTGCTTCAGCGATTAGTTTTGCAATGGCAACGGGAAGGCCGATTTGTGTAATGGTAATAGCTAATATAAATGTTGGAACAGCCATCATATATAGCCCAACACCTTCTTCGCCTAAAATACGCGCCATCACAATGCGGTTAATAAAGCCTAATATTTTTGTAATAAAGCCAGCAAACATTAAAATAAAAGCACCTCGTAAAAAGGTTTGTTTCGTCATCGTTTTCTCCTACCTTCTCAAAATCAGTGGAATGATTTACAATAATTTATATGCATGAATAAGATAAGCATGACAAGCTTTTGAAATGAGGAATGTATAATCAGAAGGAGATGAGATAGAAGTGGCTGAGAAAGAGGGATTAATAGAAGTGTACCGTGAACAATTACAAATCGTTTTGGACAGTAAAGTGGAAGAGTTTCAAATGCTCGGCTATGATCGTGTTACACTAGAAGATGTATGGAAATGTTTAAAGGATAGAAAGTGGAAAAGAGTAGGAGCCAATGTCAGATTGCATGAGCTTGTAAATGATGTGTTAACATTAACAGCTAACGATTACATGACATATTTAACGATGAAGGCGTATCAAGCACCGCTTTGGTCGTTTGAAGAGTATGAAAATAAATAATAAGGTTGTAATTGGTTTGTTCTTCCTCTTGCAGTATAATAATGAGTATTGATAAAGAGGTAATTTTGGAACAAGCGTGTTTGTTCAAAGGAGGAACAAGAAACATATGGCAAAGCGAAGCAGTAGAATCGTTGCCTTTTTCCTCGTTGTGTTATTAATTGGAGGAATCATTGGAGCAACGACAAAAAACATTACAAAAGGAATTAACCTCGGGCTTGATCTTCGAGGTGGCTTTGAAATTTTATATGAAGTAAAGCCAGCGAAAAAAGGGGATAAAGTTACCAGGGATACACTTTTGAGTACGGTTGGTGCACTTGAAAAACGTGTAAACGTTCTTGGAGTAAGCGAACCGAACATCCAAATTGAAGGAAATGATCGCATTCGTGTGCAGCTTGCTGGCATCAAAGATCAACAGCAAGCGCGAGATGTATTATCAACTCAAGCGAAATTAACGTTCCGTGATGTGAATGATAACATTCTAATGGACGGTGCGGATTTAGCAACGGATGGTGCAAAGCAAACATTTGATGAGCAAGGCCGACCAAGTGTTAGCTTAAAATTAAAGAGTGCTGATAAATTCCGTCAAGTGACTGAGAAAATATTAAGCATGAAGCCGAACAATTTAATGGTAATTTGGCTTGATTTTGAAGAAGGAAAAGATTCTTATAAGGCAGAAGCAGCAAAGCCAAAACCGAAATATTTATCAGCAGCTACTGTGAATCAAGTATTTAATCAAGCGGAAGTATCTATTGTTGGTGGGAACTTTACAGTAGAGAGCGCAAAACAACTTTCAGAGTTGTTAAATGCCGGAGCTCTTCCTGTTGATTTAAAAGAAATATACTCTACTTCTGTTGGAGCGAAATTTGGTGAGCAAGCGCTGCAAAAAACAATTTTTGCTAGTGCAATCGGTATAGCTCTTATTTTCTTATTTATGCTTGCGTTCTATCGTCTACCTGGTCTTGTAGCGGTAATTATGCTTGGTTTATATATTTACATAACGTTACTTGTATTTAACTGGATGCATGCAGTTCTTACATTGCCGGGTATAGCAGCGCTCGTGCTCGGAGTCGGAATTGCGGTTGATGCCAACGTTATTACGTATGAAAGGCTGAAAGAAGAATTGCGCATCGGAAAATCGATGTTATCAGCATATCGTGCAGGGAATCAGCGTTCGTTATCAACCATTTTAGATGCGAATGTTACAACACTTGCGGCAGCGGCTGTCTTATTTGCATATGGTAATAGCTCTGTTAAAGGATTTGCGACAAGTTTAATTGTAAGTATTTTAGTCGGCTTCATTACCAATGTATATGGTACACGTTTCTTACTGAGTTTACTTGTGAAGAGCCGTTACTTTGATAAAAAATATGCTTACTTTGGTGTAAAACCGAAGGAAGTTATTCCATTAACAAAAGGTGTAGAACATGCACCGACGAAATTTGACCGTATTAACTTTGTTAGTATCGGACATAAATTTTTCTGGTTTTCTGTTGTTGTGATGATTGCAGGGGCAATCATTTTACCGATTTTCAAATTGAATCTAGGTATTGATTTTGCAAGTGGTACGCGCATGGATATTAAAACAAATCAAGCGGTAACAGTATCACAAGTACAAAAAGAATTGCATGATTTGAAAGTAGATGTGAAGCCAGAAGATATCGTACCAACAGGTAATGATAATAAAGGATTTGCCGTTCGTACAATTGGTGTGCTATCAAAGGATGATATTTCGAAAGTAAAAACAGTCTTCCACGATAAATATGGTACAGAGCCAAATGTAAGTACAGTTTCCCCGACAATCGGGAAAGAAATTGCACGAAATGCGTTTATTGCTGTACTGATTGCATCAGCTGTTATCGTTTTATATGTGAGCATTCGTTTCCGCTTCACATATGCAATATCAGCAGTATTAGCACTTCTGCACGATGCATTCTTCATTATCGTTGTGTTCAGCTTACTTCACTTAGAAGTCGATCTAACGTTTATCGCAGCGGTGTTAACAATTATTGGTTATTCTATTAACGATTCGATTGTTACGTTTGACCGAAATCGTGAGTTGTACAAACAGAAACAAAAAATTCGCACGTTAAGCGATTTAGAAGAGATTGTGAATGCGAGTATTCGCCAAACAATCGGTCGTTCTATTAATACAGTTATGACAGTATTACTGCCTGTTATTACATTATTAATTTTGGGTAGTGAGTCATTGCGTAACTTCTCAATTGCATTATTTGTCGGTTTAATTGTTGGTACTTACTCTTCTGTTTTCGTTGCATCCCAAATTTGGCTGATGCTTGAAAACCGCCGTTTGAAAAAAGGGAAGGGTCAGAAGAAAGTAGAAGTAAATACATCTGAACCGCAAGTATAAGAAAAAATTACTTGCATTTGAACGAAAAGAGATGCCTCTTTGTAGGCATTTCTTTTTTTGTTCTGGGATAGAATAAAGTGAAGGTTAGTGCGGGATAAAGTGAAACTTCCGTCAGTGGGGGGCTTCATCCCCCCACTGATGGTTAGTTGAACCAATCGGGCTTTTACGGACAGTTATCCCCCACCTATCTTCTTCGTTTTTTTGCGGAATTTTGAGGTGGGGGTCTTACTGTCCACAAATAGCGGGATAAAGTGTACGTTGATGAAAGAAAGGGTTTCGATTATGGAAAAAGATGAACGTTTTAAAGAAGCGGAATTTGGAGCGATTATTGGAATTATCGGCAATATTGTGCTTGCGATTGTTAAAGCAGTCATTGGATATATTGGAAATAGTAAGGCGCTTATGGCGGATGCAGTTCATTCTGGTTCGGATGTTATCGGTTCATTAGCAGTCTTCTTTGGACTGCGTGCAGCAAAGCAACCGCCTGATGAGGATCATCCGTATGGACACGGAAAAGCAGAATCTATTTCTGCAATTATTGTAGCCGTTCTTCTGTTTATTGTCGGCATTGAAATTATTATTTCTTCTGTTAAAGCCTTTACACAAGTTCTCGAGCCTCCGCGCTGGATTACTGTGATTGCTGTACTTCTTTCGATTGTTGTGAAAGAAGGGATGTTTCGTTATAAATATCAGTTAGGAAAAAGGATAAATAGTGATGCGATTATTGCAAACGCGTATGAGCATCGTTCGGATGTGTTTTCATCAATTGCCGCTTTAATTGGTATTGGGGCAGCAATTATAGGGAATAAATTGGGGATGGAGTGGCTTGTATATGCCGATCCAGTTGCTGGTTTATTTGTATCTTTACTCGTTATAAAAATGGCTTGGGATATCGGAAAAGAAGCAATTCATACAACGCTGGATCATGTGCTTCATGAGGAAGATATTATTCCGATGCGAGAAGCGGTTATGCAAGTGGAAGGAATCAAGAAAATAGGCTCGCTATATGCAAGAGAGCATGGACATTATGTCATCGTTGATATTAAAGTGTCTGTTGATCCGTACATTACGGTAGAAGAAGGACATCGCATTGGCAAACGTGTGAAAGAGGTGCTCATGCAGCAAGATCATGTGCAAAATGTCTTTGTCCACATTAATCCATATTCTCCTGATTAATATAGGAGAGGGTTACTTAAAAGAGTCTAATTGGTTAATCAAACCTCATTGTCACCCCTTAGTCTGTCTAGTATAATAGACAGGTTAAGGGGTGATTTCATGTTACAACCGAAGACGCGTTGGAAAGAAACGGATAATAATGTGGAGCTTGTAGAACAATTGGCAAATAAACTTCAATTGTCATCTCTTGTTACTTCGTTATTACTAAATAGAGGTTTAAATACAGAAGAAAAGATTGTGGATTTTTTAAGTACAGAGCAGCAAGAATTTCACGATCCTTTTTTACTTGAAGGTATGGATCGTACTGCACTGCGCATTCAGCAAGCGATTCAAAACGGTGAACAAATTTTAATTTTCGGTGACTATGATGCGGACGGTGTTAGTAGTACAACCGTTTTATTTCTAGCATTGCAAGAACTCGGAGCGGATGTAGAGTTTTATATTCCGAACCGATTTACAGAAGGTTATGGACCGAATGAAGAAGCGTTTCGTTGGGCGCACCGCGCTGGTTTCTCGCTTATTATTACGGTTGATACAGGGATTGCAGCTGTTCATGAGGCACAGGTTGCGAAGGAGCTCGGCATTGATTTAATTATTACCGACCATCATGAGCCGCCGCCAGAATTGCCGGAAGCTTTGGCTATCATTCATCCGAAGTTAGAGGATGGCGTATATCCATTTCACTATTTAGCAGGTGTTGGTGTTGCGTTTAAAGTTGCTCATGCATTGCTTGGGAGTGTACCGGAGCATTTATTGGAAATTGCTGTTATTGGGACAGTAGCCGATTTAGTGCCTCTTAATGGTGAAAACCGTCTGCTTGTGCAGCGTGGATTGAAAAAAATGCGAACAACGCAGCGAGTGGGATTACAGGCGCTGTTTAAAGTTGCTAATATTTCGCAAGGTGAAATTACAGAAGAAAGTGTTGGATTTGCAATTGGACCACGCATTAACGCGGTTGGGCGATTAGAAGATGCAGCGCCGGCTGTTCATTTATTATTATCAGAAGACGTAGAAGAAGCAAAAGAACTCGCACAAGAAATTGATGAACTAAACAAGTTGCGAAAAGATATTGTAAAGCAAATTACAGAAGAAGCGATTGCAGAAGTAGAAGCGCATTATCCACCAGAAGAGAATACAGTATTAGTTTTGGCAAAAGAAGGGTGGAATCCTGGCGTAATTGGGATTGTTGCTTCGAAGCTCGTAGATCGCTTTTACCGTCCGACAATTGTGCTAAGTATTGATCCTGAAAAAGGAACGGCAAAAGGATCAGCTCGTAGTATTGAAGGGTTTGATTTGTACGCAAATTTATCAGATTGCCGTGATATTTTACCGCATTTTGGCGGGCATCCAATGGCTGCTGGTATGACTCTTAGTATGGAGGATGTCGATGAACTGCGCCGCCGTTTACATGAGCAAGCTGCTGCATTGCTATCAGATGAGGATTTTATCCCGGTCACTTCGGTAGATGTAGTGTGTAAAGTGGAAGATGTCACGCTGGCTGCAATAGAAGAAATGCAAAAGCTTGCGCCGTTCGGTGTTGGGAATCCAAAACCGCGCATCGCTGTAAAAGATGCAAGTCTTGAAAGTATTCGCGCCATTGGTGCCGATGGCTCACATTTGAAAATGACACTTCGTGATGGACAAGCAACATTAGATAGCATTGGCTTTGGCTTTGGGGCATTTGCAAAAGAAATTTCTCCTGTTGCGCACGTATCGATTGTCGGGGAAGCTTCTATTAATGAATGGAATAATTTTCGTAAACCGCAAATTATGGTTCAAGACATTGCTGTAGAAGCTTGGCAATTATTTGATTGGCGCAGTATGCGTAATGTAGAAACGAATTTAGCTGATCTTTCAAGTGATAAACTGACAATCGTGTATTTTAAGGAAGAAGCACTGCAAAAGTTTTCGTTAGAAGCATATAAAGATTATGTTGTACACGCTAAAGATGTAACAACATTAGAAGATCGTTACGTTGTTGTTCTTGATTTACCAGATGCGACAGAGGATTTAAAACACATATGTGAAAAAGGATTCCCGGCCCGCATTTATACTGTTTTTTATCAAGAAAACAATCATTTATTTAGTACGGTTCCAACGAGAGAACACTTTAAATGGTACTATTCATTCCTGCACCAAAAAGCACCATTTTCACTTCGTCAATACGGTGAGCAGCTTTGCCGTCATAAAGGATGGTCAAAAGATACAGTAAATTTCATGACACAGGTGTTTTTTGAGTTAGAATTTGTTACAATAAAAGACGGTGTCATTTTGATGGCAGAAGAAAAGAAAAAGCGCGATTTAACGGAATCAAACACGTATCGTGAGAAAATAAACCAATTACAATTAGAAAAGGAACTGGTTTATAGCACATATCAGCAGTTATATGCATGGTTTGAAACGATTCGTAATCATAAAGAAGTAGAACAGTTAGGATAAAGGGCTTGTATTTACAACTCTTTTATATTCGAGGAGGATTCATAAATATGGATTTCAAGCAACATATTGCAATCGTACCAGATTATCCGAAAGAAGGTATTGTCTTTAAAGACATCACACCTTTAATGAACGATGGAAAAGCGTATAAAGCAGCAACAGATGAAATCGTTGCGTATGCAAAAGAAAGAAATATCGACCTTGTAGTAGGACCAGAAGCACGTGGTTTTATTATCGGATGTCCAGTTTCTTACGCATTAGAAGTAGGCTTTGCACCAGTTCGTAAATTAGGTAAATTACCGCGCGAAGTAATCAAAGTAGATTACGGTAAAGAGTATGGTAAAGATGTGTTAACAATTCATAAAGATGCAATCAAACCAGGTCAACGCGTATTAATTACAGATGACTTATTAGCTACAGGCGGAACAATTGAAGCGACAATTAAGCTAGTAGAAGAACTTGGCGGTGTTGTGGCAGGTATCGCGTTTTTAGTAGAGCTTACTTACTTAGATGGCCGTAAAGTGCTAGATGGCTATGACGTATTAGTATTAGAACAATATTAATTGTAAACAGGGCGACATGTGGAGTACCCGTGAATCTCTTTGAGAGGATCGGGTATTTTTATATATGTATCGAAAAAAGTAAAGTGAAATGTCTATAAAATCTTTTCCTTTTCACAATTCACAATCATTACGTTATAATGGTAAGATAAAAATTATTCTAATTGGCAAGGAAAAAGATTATGAATCTTCAATAAAAGGTGATTAGATGGCGAATGAACAAGTACTAACAGCTGAGCAGGTACTGGAGAAAGCAGGGCAATATTTACACGATGATGATCTCGATCTTGTTGCGCGCGCTTATGAATTTGCACGTGCAGCGCATAGCGAGCAATACCGAAAATCAGGCGAACCATATATTATCCATCCTATTCAAGTAGCAGGAATTTTAGTGGACTTACACATGGATCCATCTACTGTATCTGCGGGTTTTTTACATGATGTAGTAGAAGATACAGATGTAACATTAGAAGATATTGAACGTGAATTTACAAAAGAGATTGCGATGCTTGTAGATGGTGTAACGAAGCTCGGGAAAATTAAATACAAATCTCATGAACAGCAGCAGGCAGAAAATCATCGAAAAATGTTTATCGCAATGGCGCAAGATATTCGTGTTATTTTAATTAAGCTTGCAGACCGCCTTCACAATATGCGAACATTGAAACATTTACCACAAGAAAAACAACGCCGCATTGCAAATGAAACATTAGAAATTTTTGCACCATTAGCACACAGGCTCGGAATTAATACAATTAAGTGGGAATTAGAAGATACAGCGCTTCGTTATTTAAATCCGCAGCAATATTATCGTATTGTCAACTTAATGAAACGTAAGCGTGCAGAACGTGAAGAATATTTAGATGAAGTTATGACAGAGATTCGTGAAAAATTAAGAGAAGTCGCGATTCAACCAGAGATTTCAGGTCGTCCAAAGCATATTTATAGCATTTACCGAAAAATGGCGATGCAAAATAAACAATTCAATGAAATTTACGATTTGTTAGCTGTTCGTGTTGTCGTAAATAGTATTAAAGATTGCTATGCCGTTCTAGGTATTATTCATACGTGCTGGAAGCCAATGCCGGGCCGTTTTAAAGATTATATCGCAATGCCAAAAGCGAACTTATATCAGTCGCTGCATACGACAGTAATTGGACCGAAAGGCGATCCGCTTGAAGTGCAAATTCGGACGAAAGAAATGCATGAAATTGCTGAATTCGGAATTGCGGCCCACTGGGCATATAAAGAAGGAAAAACGGCTGAAACAACAGGTACGCTTGAGAAAAAACTAACATGGTTCCGTCAGATTTTAGAATGGCAAAATGAAGCCTCGAATGCAGAAGAATTTATGGAATCATTAAAAATTGATTTATTCTCTGATATGGTGTTTGTCTTTACACCAAAAGGAGATGTCATGGAATTGCCGCTTGGCTCTGTACCGATTGACTTTGCTTACCGCGTTCACTCTGAAATCGGGAATAAAACGATTGGCGCAAAAGTAAACGGTAAAATGGTCACTCTAGATTATAAGTTAAAAACAGGTGACATCATTGAAATTTTAACATCTAAACATTCATATGGTCCGAGTCAGGACTGGGTGAAATTAGCGCAAACATCGCATGCGAAAAATAAAATTCGTCAATTTTTCAAAAAGCAGCGCCGTGATGAGAATATTGAAAAAGGCCGCGAGCTTGTTGAAAAAGAGGTGCGAGGCCTTGAGTATGAAATGAAAGAAGTGTTAGCACCTGATAATTTAAAGCGCGTTGCTGAGAAGTTTAATTTTGCAAACGAAGAAGATATGTTTGCAGCTGTTGGGTATAACGGCATTACTGCATCGCAAATTGTCACACGTCTAACAGATAAATTCCGTAAGCAACGTGAAGAAGATTTAACAGAAGTAAAAGAAGTTCGAAAACCAATGAAAATTCGTAAGTGGGATTCTGGTGTAAAAGTAAGCGGTGCAGATAATTTACTTATCCGTTTATCGAAGTGCTGTAATCCAGTTCCAGGCGACGATATTATTGGCTATATTACGAAGGGCCGCGGTGTATCCATTCATCGTACTGACTGTGTAAATGTTCATACAGAAGAAGCACAAGTTAGGTTGTTAGAAGTAGAGTGGGAAGGCAGCCCAGAAAAAGAAATTGAATACAATGTTGACATTGAAATTTCAGGATATGACCGCCGTGGTTTACTAAATGAAGTACTGCAAGCTGTAACAGAGACGAAAACATACATTTCCGCTGTTTCAGGAAGAAGCGACCGCAACAAAATGGCGACGATTCATATGTCTATTTCGATTCGTAA
The DNA here is from genome assembly GCF_022663535.1 of Bacillus cereus group sp. BfR-BA-01380. Taxonomy (GTDB): domain Bacteria; phylum Bacillota; class Bacilli; order Bacillales; family Bacillaceae_G; genus Bacillus_A; species Bacillus_A cereus_BB. The sequence continues at coordinate 20,879 of NZ_JAKUFS010000034.1, forward strand.
CTTACATCATTTGAAAAAGGTTGTCGAGCGTATTAAACGAGTTCCAGAAATTTATGCGGTGCGCCGCATGATGCATTAATAAGGAGTGAAGAGAAATGAGAGTTGTCTTACAACGATCAAAAGAAGCATCTGTAACAGTAAAAGGTGAAGTTGTAGGACAAATTCCTTTCGGCTTAACACTATTAGTTGGAATCACCCATGAAGATACAGAAAAAGATGCAACGTATATCGCTGAAAAAATTGCTAACTTACGCATTTTTGAAGACGAAAACGAAAAAATGAACCATTCTGTGTTAGACGTTGGTGGACAAGTTCTTTCCATTTCACAGTTCACGTTATACGGAGATTGCCGAAAAGGAAGAAGACCAAACTTTATGGATGCAGCAAAACCTGACTACGCAGAACGCTTATACGATTTCTTTAACGAAGAACTTCGCAAACAAGGACTGCACGTAGAAACAGGGCAATTCGGAGCGATGATGGACGTTCAGCTTATTAATGATGGTCCGGTGACGTTGATTGTAGAGAGTAAATAATGATGGTGGAAGAGAGGGGGGGGTTCTCCTCTCTTTTTTGATTTGAAATAAAACGCGAACTTTAGAAACAACTATATCGGCGCTTTTTTCGATATATCGGCGCAAATGCATCATTTATCGGCGACTTTTACAATATATCGGCGCTTCGACATAAAATAAAGATTCCTCGACCATATTCAACACATAGAAAGCCGATGATTCCTTTTTGCAATAGTGTATAACCTCCACATCAATATGGAACAATAGTTATTAGAATTCCACTATTGAATGTGAGGGATATACGTATGCGTATGAGTGAGAAGGGAAACGCTGCTACTAATGGAGCAAATCAATTATTTAATGTGAATTTTCATGAGTTTATTTCAAAAGAACAGCAAAATACATCGCTAGAACTTGCTTCTGAATTTGGGATTTCTTTAAAAGATGTGAAAACTTTAAAGAAGCACCTCGGACGTTCTTGAGAATCTTGACAACAATTGTGAATAACCGTATAGTAGTAAACAAATTCATTTTTTTACAGTTACATATGGTATAAACCGATGATAGAGAAGAGTAGATGAGAGACACATGAAAAGAGAGGAAATGTCTGGGGCTGAAAACATTTCTGCATGATGACTGATCGAATGACACTCTGTAGGTTTCGTCTTGAACGGCATAGTGCTTAGTAGAGGTCGAACGCAATTTAAGCGTTATTAAAAAAGTGGAAGCATACGTGCTTCAATTAGGGTGGCACCACGGGTATTATACTCTCGTCCCTACTGTACAATCAGTAGAGGCGGGAGTTTTTTTATTTTTATTATTATTGAGAAAATGAGGAGGAACTGAATATGTCTATTCAAATCCCACGCGGAACGCAAGATATCCTTCCTGGTACTGTGGAACTATGGCAGTATATTGAAGGACAAGCACGTGAAATTTGTCGTCGTTACAACTATAAAGAAATTCGCACACCAATTTTTGAGCATACAGAATTATTTTTACGCGGTGTTGGGGATACAACAGATATCGTACAAAAAGAAATGTACACATTCGAAGATCGCGGGGAACGTAGCTTAACACTTCGTCCAGAAGGAACAGCACCAGTTGTACGTTCTTATGTAGAAAATAAAATGTTCGGTGATGCTACGCAGCCGACAAAATTATATTATATCGGGCAGATGTTCCGTTATGAAAGACCACAAGCAGGACGCTATCGTCAATTTGTTCAGTTTGGTATTGAAGCGATTGGCAGTAATGACCCAGCAATTGATGCAGAAGTGATTGCGCTTGCTGTTGAATTTTACCGCGGCATGGGCTTAAAAAATATTAAAGTTGTGTTAAATAGCTTAGGTGATGCAGCGAGCCGTAAAGCGCATCGTGATGCATTAATTGCACATTTTGAGCCTCGCATCGGTGAGTTTTGTTCAGATTGCCAATCTCGTTTAGAGAAAAACCCACTTCGTATTTTAGATTGTAAAAAAGATCGCAATCATGAATTGATGAGCACAGCACCATCGATTACAGAATACTTAAACGAAGAATCAAGCGCGTACTATGAAAAAGTACAAGAACTATTAACAATGATGGATATTCCATTTGAGAAAGATCCAAATCTTGTGCGCGGTTTAGATTATTATCAGCACACTGTATTTGAAATTATGAGCGAAGCAGAAGGCTTTGGTGCGATTACGACGTTAAGTGGCGGTGGTCGTTACAACGGACTTGTACAAGAAATCGGTGGACCGGAAATGCCTGGTATTGGTTTTGCGATGAGTATCGAACGTTTAATTATGGCGCTGAAGGCTGAGAATATTGAATTACCAATTGCTCATCATATTGATTGTTATGTTGTAGCGCTTGGTGAAAAAGCGAAAGATCATGCTGCAAAAATTGTCTTTGACCTTCGTAAGGCTGGATTAGCGGTTGAAAAAGATTACTTAGATCGTAAAATGAAGGCGCAGTTTAAATCAGCGGATCGTCTAAGTGCAAAATATGTAGCTGTATTAGGTGATGATGAATTAGAAAAAGGCATTATCAACTTAAAAGATATGGCAACGGGCGAACAAGAAGAGGTTGCGTTAGATGTATTTGCTTCTTACGTAGCAGAAAAATCACTATAGGGGGAAAAGGAAATGGCTGAAAGAACGCATGCATGCGGAAAAGTAACAGTAGAAGCTGTGGGGCAAACAGTTCAATTAAAAGGTTGGGTACAAAAGCGCCGTGATTTAGGCGGATTAATTTTCATTGACTTACGTGACCGTACAGGTATTGTACAAGTCGTATTTAGTCCAGAAACTTCAAAAGAAGCGTTAGAAGTAGCAGAAACAATTCGTGGTGAATATGTACTGCACGTAGAAGGTACAGTTGCCAATCGTGCGGCTGGTGCAATTAATGAAAATATGGAAACAGGCCGTATTGAAGTACACGGGGCGAAAGTAAACGTACTAAATGCAGCGAAAACAACACCAATTATGATTACAGATGATACGGATGCATCAGAAGATGTACGTCTAAAATACCGTTATTTAGATTTACGTCGTCCTGTAATGTACAACACATTTAAAATGCGTCACGACGTAACGAAAACAATTCGTAATTTCTTAGATAGCGAAGATTTCTTAGAAGTAGAAACACCAATTTTAACGAAAAGCACACCAGAAGGGGCTCGTGATTACTTAGTACCAAGCCGGGTACATGAAGGCGAGTTTTATGCACTGCCGCAATCTCCGCAGCTATTTAAGCAGCTTCTTATGGTCGGCGGATTTGAGCGCTATTATCAAGTAGCACGTTGTTTCCGTGATGAAGATTTACGTGCAGACCGTCAGCCAGAATTCACACAAGTCGACATTGAGACATCATTCTTAACGCAAGAAGAAATTCTTGAAATGATGGAACGCATGATGACAAAAGTAATGAAAGAGGCAAAAGGTGTAGAGATTAACGCACCATTCCCGCGCATGATATATGCCGATGCGATGTCTCGCTACGGTTCTGATAAGCCAGATACACGCTTTGCGATGGAACTAATTGACCTATCAGAATTTGCGGCAGGCTGCGGATTTAAAGTGTTCACAAGTGCTGTAGAGGGCGGCGGACAAGTAAAAGCAATCAATGCAAAAGGTGCAGCGAGCAAATATTCTCGTAAAGATATCGATGCATTAACAGAATTCGTTAAAGTATATGGAGCAAAAGGATTAGCTTGGTTAAAAGTTGAAGAAGACGGCTTAAAAGGACCAATCGCGAAATTCTTTAACGAAGAAGATGCAAATGCGCTTATGAGCACGTTAGATGGGGCTGCTGGGGACTTATTCTTATTCGTTGCTGATAAGAAGAGCGTTGTTGCGGATAGCTTAGGAGCACTTCGTTTACGTTTAGGTAAAGAACTTGAGTTAATTGATGAAAGCAAGTTTAACTTCCTATGGGTAACAGATTGGCCGCTTCTTGAGTATGATGAAGATGCTGATCGTTATTTCGCAGCGCATCATCCATTCACAATGCCATTCCGCGAAGATGTTGAGCTACTAGAAACAGCACCAGAAAAAGCGCGTGCACAAGCGTATGACCTTGTATTAAACGGTTATGAGCTTGGCGGTGGATCACTTCGTATTTATGAGCGTGATGTACAAGAAAAAATGTTCAAAGCACTTGGTTTCTCACAAGAAGAAGCACAAGAGCAGTTCGGATTCTTATTAGAAGCATTCGAATACGGTACACCGCCGCACGGAGGAATTGCATTAGGTTTAGACCGCCTTGTAATGTTGCTTGCAGGTCGTACGAACCTTCGTGATACAATTGCCTTCCCGAAAACAGCAAGCGCAAGTTGCTTATTAACAGAAGCACCAAGCCTAGTTGCAGACGCGCAGCTTGAAGAGCTTTACTTACAATTAAAAGTAAAAGAAGAGAAGTAAGAACGAATCCTAGATGGACATACTAATTCCATCTAGGATTTTTTATTTGAGTATATAACTTTTTTGTAACGGCCCAGTTACTTTATGAAAAAAAGAAGAAAAGCATCTTTTTTAAATGGTCGAGAGGGACTGGCCATGTATGGTAGCGGTCAGGGCCTATTTCTGCCACGGGCAACGTTTTAAAACAAAGAGAGGTAGCGAGGCGCATTGCCATTTGTATTGTCATGGCAGCAATCTATATGTTGAAAAATGAAATGTATGGCTGAGTAATTATACTTTTTCTATACAAATAGTCAGAAAAGCGCTAGAATACATGGTAGACCATTTTGTAAATAGAAGGTATTATACTTATGAACAATATCTTTCGTATAAAGGGATTCGCAAGAAACATAACGATAGAAGATCATCTACACAAGATTTTCAACTTCTAATCAAAAAGATGATTTGAAAAATCAAGTTGACTTTCTTAGACAATATGCTAATGCAAAAGGAATAATAGTTGATGAAATAATTGAGGACTATGGAAGTGGATTAAACTATAATCGTAAAAAATGGAACAAATGAATTGATAGTTGTATGGTGAACGAAGTAGACACAATTCTCATTACTCATAAAGATAGATTTATTCGCTTTGGATACGGTTGGTTTGAGAGGTTATTAGCTATATTCAACGTAGAGATTATAGTTGTCAACAACGAAAGTCTTTTTCTTCAAGAAGAATTAGTCCAAGACATAGTTTCTATCCTACACATTTTTAGCTGTCATATATACGGGTTAAGAAAGTACAAGAAAAAAATCATAAAGGATGAGGAAGTTGAAAAAATCCTACAAGATAGAAATTAACCCTACGCAAGAACAAAAATCCAAGATACATCAAACAATTGGAGTGAGTAGGTTTATCTACAACTTCTACATTTCTCACAATAAAGAGGTTTATGAAAACGAAGGTAGATTTGTAAGTGGTATGGATTTTTCCAAATGGTTAAACAACGAATATATACCTAATAATGAGGATAAAGCATGGATAAAAAATGTGTCTTCTAAAGCCACCAAGCAAGCTATTATGAATGGAGAAAAAGAAAAAGCAAGATGTAAAATGTTACTTTCCTAAAAATAACAAAACAGACTGGACGGTTGAAAGACATCGAGTAAAAATACCTACTCTTGGCTTTGTAAGGTTGAAAGAGTACGGTTATATCCCTAAAAACGCCATTGTGACAAGCGGGACAGTTTCTAAAAAGGCAGGGAGATATTATGTATCCATACTTTGTGAAGTAGAGGGAACGCAAGTAAAACCAAAGTTAGAAGAAACAGGATTAGGGATTGATTTAGGGATTAAAGATTTTGCTATTTGTAGTACTGGGGAAGTTCACGAAAACATCAACAAAACAGGAAGAGTAAGAAAGCTAGAAAGAAAACTAAAACGTGAGCAGCGCTCTTTATCACGAAAGTATGAAAATCTAAAAAAGAGAGGTGAAAAATCTGCTACTAACAAAAGAGCAAATATAGACAAAAATATTCTTAGCGTACAAAAACTACATGTTCGTTTAGTAAATATTAGACATAGAGTATGTAAAGTCTGTTGTGAATAAGTTAGTGAAAACCAAACCAACGTATATCACAATAGAGGACTTGAATATAAAAGGGATGATGAAGAATAAGCATCTATCTAAAGCGGTCGCACAGCAATGTTTTTATACGTTTCAAACATGGTTATTAGCAAAGTGTAAAGAATATGGCATTGAATTACGCCAAGTAGGCAGATTCTATCCTTCTTCTAAGTTATGCTCATGTTGTGGCCATAAGAAAGTGGATTTAAAACTGTCTGACAGAGTATATACATGCGAGTGTGGAAATGAAATAGATAGAGATTTAAACGCATCCATCAACCTTTTACAAGCAAAAGAATATACCATACTAACTTAAACTAGTGGGTATATATGTACGGTGGGCTACATCGGAATTAACGCCTGTGGAGAGCCATATAAACCAAAGTAGCAAGATAGTGGCGAAATGGGGTTCGTAGAAGCAGGAAAACTCTAAGAGTATACATTTGTATATGTTTTTAGTAGCAGTGTAGACCGCATGTTACATCAATTTTCACGTAATGAATTAGCCTTCGGAAAAGAAGGTATTGAAATATTAAAAAATAGTACAGTTGGTATTTTAGGAATTGGCGGCGTTGGTTCGTTTGCAGCAGAAGCGTTAGCGCGTTCTGGTGTCGGTCGCCTTATATTAGTTGATAAAGACGTTGTTGATATTACAAATGTGAACCGTCAAATCCATGCATTACTTTCTACTGTGGGTCGTTCAAAAGTAGAACTAATGAAAGAACGTATTGCTGATATAAACCCAGACTGTGAAGTTATCGCATTAGAAATGTTTTATACAGATGAAACATATGAAGAGTTCTTTAAACATGGTTTAGATTTCGTAGTGGATGCATCTGATACAATTACGTTCAAAATTCATTTAATTAAACAGTGTTTGCGCCGTAAAATTAAAATCATTTCAAGTATGGGTGCAGCAAATAAAATGGATCCAACTCGTTTCCGCATTGCCGATATTTCCAAAACGAACACAGATCCAATTGCGAAAGTGATTCGTACGAAACTTCGTAAAGAAGGTATTAAAAAAGGTGTAAAAGTTGTATTCTCTGATGAAAATCCAATTGTGATTCGTGAAGATGTTCGTAAAGAAATCGTTCCAGATGAAAATGCAAAAATTCGCAAAGCGAAATTACCACCGTCCTCTAACGCCTTCGTTCCGTCTGTGGCCGGCTTAATTATGGCAAGTTATGTTGTGCGTGAACGTTTGAAGGATATCGAAGTAAAACGTGTCGGACAAGAGTAAAACGAGACACGCATGTTTCTTTATTGAAGCATGTGTGTTTTTTTATGTTAAATATTCAGAAAAATGTTAACATTTATATGTAAAGGAGGGGGAAAATGAGAAATAATAAATCTCTGTTATGCTTTATTATGCTGCTTTGTTTCGTTTCACTTTCCGCATGTAATTCATATGAAGATTATTGGGTGTTAGAGAAATCAAGGTATAATGAGGCGCCAGAAATGGTTGATTATTTTCCGAAACGCGCACAGGAGAATCCTTCACGCGTAGGCTATTCTACATATACGATTTCAGAAGGACGAAAAATGATCGCGTTAGCGGTTGGATCTCAGCATAAAGGTAGTGAAATTGAAGTAACAAAATTTCAGGAAAAAGGCAATGCAACATATGTAACTGTGAATATAAAAAAGGGAAAATCGAGTGAAGAAAATCCTGTTATCTTAATTGGGGTAAGTAAATTACATAAGAATATCGTGATACAAGATATGGATGGAAATAAATACGAAAAACTATAGAGTTTAAGGGGATAGTGGAAGAATGACAAGTAAACAGAAAATATGAAACGCATGAATTTTATCCATGCGTTTTTTATCCCGCATTAACGGGCAGTAATACTCCCACCTCAAAATTTGGCGAAAGCGTTGTCCAGCTCTAGCGGCTAGAATCTCCGGTCGTTTCGCCCCCTCGGACGAGGCAAAAAGCGCCTCTCTGTCAGGGGCGTGGGCGTCCTGCGATTCTGAATGAGCCGCTTCCGCTTTTCTTAAGAAGTTAGGCGGGAGATAAACTGCCCGTAAAAGCCCGATTGGTGAGGGCTGATAATCAGTGGGGGATGAAAAAACCCCCACTGATTAAAGTTTCACTTTATGTGCTCTTTTCGTAATTTTAATTTTCTGCTGTGCAAACGATATCTAAATTTCCGTTCTGATCCATTTTAAAAATCGGTGCCATCTGTTCTTGCGGTTCATCTAGTAGAATGAGCTTGCGGGCACGGTCCATAATTCTAACGAGTGTTTCATAATCTTCCTGCACGGATTGCTGTTGTTTCTGCAGTGCTTCAAGCTTTTTCTCTAATTGATGATTTGTTTTTTGGAGTGTTTCGAGCTGATTATGTAATGTTTCGTTTTCAGTTTGTAACTTTTCTATAAGTGGGTTGTTTTGTTCTATATTTTGTAAAAACGAAATGACATCTTGTATCGTAAGTGACGGCTCGTTTGTGATAACATCTTCCGAAAACTCAGCCTCAATTACGATATTTTTCTTCGGTTCCAATCGTGATACTTGCGCTTTAGGTTTCACTGCTTGTTCTCTCTTTAATTTTTTTCGCTGTTTTCGCGCAATTTGCACAGCTTCTTCATAGCTTTGCCGAACTTCTGCATTCCAACGAAAGCCGCAAGCAGCAGATGTTCTATTTAATTGATCGCCAACTTCATCAAATGCTTTTAATTGCGTGCTGCCTTCGCGAATGTGACGTAAAACAGTTTCTGCGAGAAGTAAATCATCTTCCCCAGTCCATGCATCCTGGCGCATTTTCATTGCGAATCCTCCATATTTCATGTCGTTTTCGCTTATGTTACCCTTTTTATTCGTTTTTATACGAATGTTGTAGTTTTTCATGATAAATTCTGGCACTTCTTTTTTTGCAATTTGAAGTGGAAAGGAATGGTTTGATAACTTACAGTTAGAAGAAGGAACCTTTGCAAATTTGCAATCAAAAGTAAAAAATACTGTAACTACTCAGTTAGTCTATGAAAAAAGGCAGAAAAGCATTTTTTTGGAGGGGTATATATGCTGAAAATGATACGAAATAGATTACCTTTGATTGGAGCGGTTTGTTTATTATTACTTACTCTATTTAATTATTTTTTTAAAAATGATGTTTGGAGAAATTGTATAAGCATAGGGTTATTTTTGTTTGTTTTATTTTTATATTTGATATCTAGAGAGAGAAAAAAATAGTTGGATTTTTAAAAGGATATTTTTGAACAGTCTAATATATCGAGGAATATTGGTCCTCAGAAGGTTATGATTTTGAAACATTTATTAATGGTTCCTTTCACTTTTCGGTATGATCCAGTTCAGCGCTCGACTACTTGTATGTCGAATATCGTTGGAAAGTCGATATACTGTGTCGAAGAGTCGATATATTCTAAAGAACGGTCAATATATTTTGATTTGCGTCGATATATTGCAAAGAACGATCGATATATCGGTGGACATGGAAGAAAGGAGGAGCTAACCCAAACCTTTTGGGTCAGCTCCCTTTTATTTGAATGGTAACAGTATTATGTCGTTTTTGCTTACACGATTATTTCGATTTGCTTTGATGTGAGTTTTGCAATCGTTCATATACAGTAGCAAGTGCTTGCTCAAATTTACCAGTCGTCTTTGGTGTATAATATTGCTTGTTTTTAATTTTATCTGGTAAGTACTGCTGCTGCACCCATCCATTTGGATAATCATGCGGATAGAGGTAGCCGATTCCTCTGCCGAGCGACTCTGCGCCTTTATAGTGACTATCTTTTAAATGAGCTGGAACATCACCCGTTTGTCCGTTTCGTAAGTCATGAAGTGCTGCATCAAGTGCTTTATATGCTGAATTTGATTTCGGTGATAAGCATAGTTCAATGACCGCATTGGCTAGTGGAATACGAGCTTCTGGAAAACCGACGCGTTCTGCGGATTCGATGGCAGCTAGCGTACGAGGCCCAGCTTGAGGGTTTGCAAGCCCAACATCTTCGTATGCCATAATCAGTAATCGTCTGCCAATGCTTTGCATGTCACCAGCTTCAATTAGGCGAGCTAAGTAATGAAGAGCGGCATTCACATCGCTTCCGCGCACTGATTTTTGGAAAGCGGATAATACATCGTAATGAGCGTCGCCGCCTTTGTCGTGTACAAAACTTTTCTTCTGTAAACATTCTTCAGCGATTTCAAGTGAGATTTCTACTGTTTCTTCATTTGTTGTAAAGCTAGATAAGACTGCGAGCTCAAGTGCATTATAAGTGGAGCGCATATCACCGCCAGATGCGTTTGCAAAGTGACGCAGAGCTTCATCTGTTACTGTGACGTTGTATTCTCCTAGTCCTTTTTCCTGATCTGTTAAAGCACGTTTTAATCCTTGTAAAAGGTTTTCTTCTGTTAAAGCGTGTAGTTCAAAAATTTGACACCGGCTTCGAATGGCGGAATTAATTGCGTGAAATGGATTGCTTGTCGTTGCCCCAATTAATGTAATGAGTCCGCTTTCTAAGTGAGGAAGAAGGAAATCTTGTTTGCCTTTATCTAATCGATGTACTTCATCTAAAATTAAGATGAGATGGCGATGCATTTTTGCCTCTTGGACAACAACTTCCATATCTTTTTTATTATGGGTAACGGCATTTAATAGACGAAAAGGCATACCGATGCTGCCGGCAATGGCGCTTGCGATTGATGTTTTTCCTGTTCCGGGAGGTCCGTATAAAATCATTGATTGTAGATGCTTTGCTTGTACCATCCGCCATAAAATTTTGCCTTCGCCCACTAAATGTTCTTGTCCGATCACTTCTGTAATATTAGTCGGACGCATTCGATGTGCGAGTGGTTGTTTCATATGTTCTCTCTCCTTCAGTGACTTGTTTATGTAATAAATTCCGAGTTATTTGGTATATTTATATGTTATCATTTCTGTTAGAAAAGTTGAAATTCCTTATCATACTATATTATGCTATAATTTCAAAGGATTTTGATTTCAGAGAGTGTTTTTCCTATTAAATAAAAGAATAACGAACCAAGTAGAAGCGAAAGACTTGAAAAGAGGTGCTACATATATGAAAATCTCAACAAAAGGCCGTTACGGTTTAACAATTATGATCGATCTTGCGAAAAAGTTTGGAGAAGGTCCGATTTCATTAAAATCGATTGCGCAGGCGCATGATTTATCTGAGCATTATTTAGAGCAATTAATTTCGCCGCTTCGTAATGCTCGTCTTGTAAAAAGTACACGCGGTGCATATGGTGGTTATGTATTATCAGATCAACCGATTAACATTACAGCAGGTGATGTAATCCGCGTGTTAGAAGGTCCGATTAACGTAGTAGAAATGTTGGATGAAGAAGAACCGGCACAGCGTCAGCTTTGGATACGTGTTCGTGATGCGGTGCAAGAAGTTCTTGATAGTACAACATTAGAAGATTTAGTACGCTATGAAGAAGAAAACAACGGCGGTTATATGTTTTATATTTAATTCCGTGTGTAACGATTTGGAAAGAAGGAGATATTATGGAACGCATTTACTTAGATCATGCTGCGACATCTCCGGCTCACCCAGAAGTAGTCGAAAAGATGATTCCATATATGACAGAAGCATTTGGTAACCCATCAAGCATTCATTTCTTTGGGCGCCAAGGCCGTCATGCAGTGGATGAAGCAAGACGTACGTGCGCGCGCAGCATTCATGCAAATCCAAATGAAATTATTTTTACAAGCGGCGGTACAGAGGCTGATAATTTAGCTCTTCTTGGCGTAGCTCGTGCGAATCGTAAAAAAGGAAATCATATTATTACGACAGCAATTGAGCATCATGCGATTTTGCGTACGTGTAATGTGTTAGAACGACAAGGGTTTAAAGTGACGTATTTACCTGTTGATGAAACAGGGCGTATTCGCATTTCAGATCTGCAAGAGGCATTAACAGAGCAAACAATTCTTGTCTCTATTATGTTTGGAAATAATGAAGTTGGTACAGTGCAGCCAGTAGCAGAAATCGGTGCTCTATTAAAAGAACATAGCGCTTACTTTCATACAGACGCAGTACAAGCATACGGTTTAACAGCAATTGATGTGAAAGAGCTTGGCATTGATTTATTGTCAATTTCAGGACATAAAATTAACGGTCCAAAGGGTGTGGGCTTTTTATATGCAGGGCAGCATGTAAAGTTTGAACCGCTGTTAACAGGCGGAGAGCAAGAGCGAAAACGCCGTGCTGGTACAGAAAATGTGCCGGGAATTGTTGGGCTTTGGCAAGCTATTTTGTTAGCAGAACAAAATCGTAAGCAAAAAGTTGCCCAGTACAAGGGATTTAAAGATATAATGATATCTGTCTTTAAAAACGAAGACATTACTTTCGAGGTAAACGGAAGCTTAGAGCATAGCTTACCACATGTGTTAAATGTAAGTTTTGCAGGAATGCATATTGAGTCATTTTTAATGAATTTAGATTTAGCGGGAGTTGCAGTTTCAAGCGGATCTGCTTGTACAGCCGGCTCTATTGATCCGTCACATGTGCTTGTAGCAATGTTCGGAAAAGAATCCGATAAAATACGTTCATCCGTACGTTTTAGCTTCGGTTTTGGAAATACGAAAGAACAAGTCGAAAAAGCAGCGTACGAAACAGTGAAGATCGTGAAGCGATTAACACAAAATTGATATAGGAGGTGAGGGGATGAACAAACTACCTCACGAAACGCGCGTTGTCATCGGGATGTCTGGTGGCGTCGATTCATCTGTAGCAGCAATGTTATTAAAGAAACAAGGCTATGATGTAATCGGAATCTTTATGAAAAACTGGGATGATACGGACGCAAACGGCGTATGTACAGCAACAGAAGACTATAACGATGTCATTGAAGTATGTAACCAAATTGGAATCCCGTATTATGCAGTCAACTTTGAAAAGCAATATTGGGAAAAAGTATTTACGTACTTTTTAGATGAGTACCGCGCTGGTCGTACACCGAACCCAGATGTAATGTGTAATAAAGAAATTAAATTTAAAGCATTTTTAGAACATGCCATGGCGCTTGGCGCAGATTATGTAGCGACAGGACACTATGCACGTGTAGCGTATATAGATGGTGAATATAAAATGCTGCGCGGCGTTGATGATAATAAAGACCAAACATATTTCTTAAATCAACTCGGTCAAGACCAATTATCAAAAACAATGTTCCCGCTTGGTGAGTTAAAGAAGCCGCAAATTCGTGAAATGGCGAAAGAAGCTGGTTTAGCAACAGCGGCGAAAAAAGATAGCACAGGCATTTGCTTTATCGGTGAGCGTAACTTTAAAGACTTTTTAAGCAATTACTTGCCGGCACAGCCAGGTAAGATGCAAACATTATCTGGTGAAGTGAAAGGAAAACATGACGGGTTAATGTATTATACAATTGGACAACGTCATGGCCTTGGTATTGGCGGCAATGGTGATCCATGGTTTGCTGTTGGGAAGAACTTGAAAGAAAACATTTTATATGTAGAACAAGGATTCCATAATGAACTGTTATATGGTGATGAAGTATTTGCTACAAATGTAAGTTGGGTAAGCGATAAGCCGAAAGAAAAAGAATTTACATGCACAGCGAAATTCCGCTATCGTCAAGCAGATAACAGTGTAACGGTTCAAATCGTTGATGAGAATACAATTCGTATTCTTTGTGATGAACCAATTCGCGCGATTACGCCAGGACAAGCAGTCGTTTTCTATGATGGAGATGAGTGCTTGGGCGGTGCGACAATTGATGACGTATACTGTAATGGTAAGAAACTGGATTATTTAGGATAAGAAAGAAGAACCTCTGCCTTGTATTGGTCAGAGGTTTCTTTTTAGATAAAGTGAAACTTTAATCAGTGGGGGGCTTTATCCCCTGCTGATTATCAGCCCTCACCAATCGGGCGCATGCCAGCAGTTTATCTCCCACCGAACATTCTAGCCACTGGAACTGGACAATGCTTTCGCCGAATCTTGAGGTGGGAGTATTACTGCCCGCGAATAGCGGGATAAACGCGAATTTTTGTTCGCTCGGAAACTGGATTCTTTGTTATAATTTGTTGTAGAGGTGAAGGATAAATGTCAAATAAGCTTGAAACAGGCATTCAATATATGCAAGAAGGAAACTGGGAAGAAGCCGCAAAGAATTTTACTGAGGCGATTGAGGAAAATCCAAAAGATGCACTTGGTTATATTAACTTTGCAAATTTATTAGATGCATTAGGAGACAGTGAGCGTGCTGTTGCTTTTTATAAACGTGCGATTGAATTAGATGAGAAATCTGCTACAGCATACTATGGATTAGGAAATATATATTATCAGCAAGAACTTTTTGCAGAGGCGAAAGAAGCGTTTGAGAAGGCGATGCAAGCGGGGCTACAGACAGGAGATGTATCGTTTATGCTTGGCATTACATATGTGCAGCTTGGAAACGACCGTTTAGCACTGCCGTTTTTCCAACGTGCAGCTGAGTTAGATGGAAATGATGTTGAAGCCATTTTTCAATGCGGATTATGCTTTGCGCGTCTAGAGCATGTAAAAGAAGCAAAACCTTATTTTGAACAAGTTGTAGCGCTTGATGAAGAACATGCAGATGCATATTACAATTTAGGTGTTGTGTATGCGTTTGAAGAAAATCGTGAGAAGGCGCTTGCGATGTTTAAGAAAGCTGTAGTGATTCAACCAGATCACTTTTTAGCGGGTAATGGTATTCGTTTATTAGAGCAAGACGCATAAAATGGAAGGAGGGGCGAAATGGGAAATCAACATGCAATGGATTTGTTTGAGGAAGAGCAAAAGTTTATAAAAGCGCAAGTTCTTCATACCATTTTCCACAACGAAGAAAACCTCTATTCCGTTGTCAGTATGAAAATTATTGAAACGAATGAAACATATGACGAAAAAAAGGTCATGATAACAGGTCACTTTCCCCGAATGCATGAAGAGGAAGTGTTTACACTAACAGGTCATTTTAAAGATCATCAAAAGTACGGGAAACAATATCATATTGAAACGTTTAAAAAAGAATTGCCGCAAACAAAAGCAGGAATGGTGCAATATTTAGCAAGCGATTTATTTAAAGGAATCGGGAAACGAACAGCTGAAAAGATTGTTGATCATCTTGGTCAACATGCGATTTCAAAAATTATGGACGATCCTGCAGCTTTGGACGGGATTGTAAACAAACAAAAAGCACAGGAAATATACGAGACGATTATTGAACATCAAGGCCTTGAAAAAGTAATGAGCTTTCTAAACGGTTATGGGTTTGGAACGAAGCTTTCTATTAAAATTTATCAACAGTATAAAGAAATGACACTAGAAGTCATTCGCAATAATCCGTATCAGCTTATTGAAGAAGTAGATGGTATTGGGTTTGGCCGGGCTGATGATATTGGCCGAGCACTTGGCATCTCTGGTAATCATGCTGATCGTGTACGAGCAGGGTGCTTCTATACATTAGAGCACGTTTCGCTGCAAGAAGGTCATGTGTATATGCAAAGAGAGCAGTTAGTGCAGCAAACGATGGAGTTGTTAAATAACCAAGAAACGTCTGTTACAGAAGAAGATGTTTTGCAATGTGCGGAAATGATGCAAGGAGAAGGGAAAATTATTATAGAAGATGAGCGTGTCTATTTAGCCTCCTTGTACTATTCTGAAAAAGGTGTTGTAACCTCCATCAATCGCTTACTTGGCCAAGAAGAACTTCCTTCTTTTCCTGAATCGGAGCTGTTGTTAACACTCGGAAAAATTGAAGAGCAGTTCGGTGTGCAATACGCACCGCTTCAGCAAGAAGGTATTCAAACAGCTCTTCATAAGCCAATGATGATTTTAACAGGTGGACCTGGTACAGGAAAGACGACTGTTATTAAAGGGATTGTTGAAATGTATGCTTCTCTCCACGGTTTATCATTAGACCCGAAAGATTATAGTGATGACAATCCGTTCTCGATTTTATTAACAGCACCAACAGGAAGAGCGGCAAAGCGAATGAGTGAATCAACAGGATTGCCTGCTTGTACGATTCATCGTCTGCTTGGATGGACACCGGAAGGATCGTTTCAACGTAATGAGCACGATCCTGTTAAAGGGAAATTACTCATTATTGATGAATTTTCTATGGTTGATATTTGGCTTGCGAATCAATTGTTCAAGTCATTGCCATCTAGTATTCAAGTCATCATCGTTGGAGATGAAGATCAATTGCCATCCGTTGGTCCTGGACAAGTGTTGAAAGATTTATTAGAAGCGGGTGTTATTCCGACGGTAAAGCTTACGGAAATCTATAGACAAGCAGAAGATTCATCTGTGATTCAGCTTGCTCATGCGATTAAAAAAGGTGTATTACCTTCTGATGTAACGCAAAACAAAAAAGATCGTTCGTTTATTGCTTGTACAGGTACGCAAATTGTGGACGTAGTGAAGCAAGTGTGTGAAAACGCAAA
Organism: Bacillus cereus group sp. BfR-BA-01380; assembly: GCF_022663535.1. Classification (GTDB taxonomy): domain Bacteria; phylum Bacillota; class Bacilli; order Bacillales; family Bacillaceae_G; genus Bacillus_A; species Bacillus_A cereus_BB. Next base: position 37,339 of record NZ_JAKUFS010000034.1, read on the forward strand.
AACAAAAGGGTTTAGTGCGCGTGACATACAAGTGTTAGCTCCGATGTACAAAGGACCGGCAGGTATTAATACGTTAAATGAAGCACTGCAAGAAGTATTTAATCCGAAAAAAGAAAAAAGAAAAGAAATCGCATATGGTGAAGCTGTGTACAGGACTGGAGATAAAGTGCTTCAACTTGTCAATCAACCGGAAAGTCAAGTGTTTAACGGTGATATTGGTGAGATTGTGTCAGTGTTTTATGCGAAAGAAAATGTGGAACAACAAGATATGGTTGTTGTTTCTTTTGACGGTATTGAAGTCACATATACAAAAGCAGACTTAAATCAAATTACACATGCATATTGTTGTTCGATCCATAAATCACAAGGAAGCGAATTTCCAATTGTAATTATGCCTGTTGTGAAAAGTTATTATCGTATGCTGCGCCGCAATTTAATTTATACAGGAATTACACGTAGTAAAAAGTTTTTAATTATTTGTGGTGAAGAATCGGCGTTTCAATCTGGCGTAAGCCGCCTTGATGACGCGCTTCGTCAAACTACGTTATGCAACCGTCTGCAAGGAAAGACAGAAGCGACTGAAGTGATAACTGAAGAAGGCCTCGATGTGGAAAACATTTCACCGTATGATTTTATGTAGCGAGGTGAAATTATATAGTGTAATGCAGTTCTTCTCATGTATAAACATATACAGTTTGGACATAATGGCGTAATAGAATACGGGAGATTGTAAGGAGATGAACGCCATATGTTCAGTTGTCCAAACTGTAAAGGAAAAGATATTGGGAAAATCGGTGTGAATCAATATTATTGCTGGAACTGCTTTATTGAATTATCGATTTCAAAGGGGAAAATTCATACACATCAAGTCGAAGAAGACGGTTCATTAAGTTCTTTAGATGATTTGTTTGATGAGAATGAACGAACAATCGGCTAATAAGGAGAGTGTTAACTTTGAAATTGCGTTCATCATTAATTGCATTAGGTATAGGAGCAGCAGCATATCAATATGCACGTAAGCAAGATGTATTTTCAAAACGAAATATGAAAAAAGCACGTAAAATGCTTCGGTCCTATTTATAATTTCACATTATACATGCGAAAAAGCTCCCTAATTTTTGGGAGCTTTCATTATGTACTTGTATAGAGATAAAACAGTCCGATTTGGGAGAAAAGATGAGAAAGTCCGTAGCAGCCAAGCCCTAAAATACCATAGTGCCAAAGATGCCTGGCACGTTCTTGTTTGGAAGAAGGAATGAAAAATCCCTTCCAAATGCCAAAACCAATACATACCCATTCTAATAGCATACAAAGTGCGGAAAGACCTAGCATCAACCAAACCATTATATTCCCCCTAACTTTGTGGAATGAATTGGGATATTATTGCTTATTCATGCGTAATAACGCATGAAATTGTAATTGTTGTTTTTAGTATATGTATTCTTCTACAAAACAGTAAGAATACCTACAAAAATATCGCAGCACGGCAATGTTTTATAATTTTTACACATAACCTCCGCTGTTTCTTTTCAAACTAAGAAATAGAGGAGGTTTTTCTGTTGAAGAATCTTAAAATTATTTGGATTTATCGGTTAGGTTTATTATTGCTGATTTTTTTATGTTTACTTGTCTTTTTGAAAATTAAGCCGCTTTGGGCACCGATTTTATTTGTGTTTAAAGTTGCTATTACACCATTTTTCATCGCTTGCTTTATTGCTTATTTGCTGCATCCACTTATTGAAAAATTACATGAAAAAGGTATGCCGCGCACAATTGCCATTTTACTCATTTATATTCTATTCTTTGGTGGTATTGGATACGGTGTGTATAAAGGAACACCAGCCGTTATCGCACAGCTCCAAGAAATGAATGAACAGTTTCCGCAAATTGTAAATATGTACGAAACATGGACGGATGGAGTGACAGCGAAAACTGAAAATTTTCCTGAGTTCGTGAATGAGAAAGTGAAGCAAATATTTACAGGGGTTGAAGGGAAGATACAAGCGCTTTTAAATAAAGTAATGAGTACAGCAAGAGGTATACTTGATTCCCTTCTTATCATTTTCTTAATTCCATTTATCGTATTTTATATATTAAAAGACTACGCAGAGTTTTATCGTATTTTTTGGAAGCTTGTACCGACTAAGTGGCGTAAGGATGGGCAGCAGTTAGCAAAAGAAATTGATAAGTCTCTTGGAAATTACATTCGCGGCCAACTATTTGTTTGTTTAATTTTAGGAGGGGTTTCTGCACTAGCCTTTTGGTTTATCGGGATGAAATATCCGCTGCTTTTAGGAATTATCGTTGGAGTTACTGATATTATCCCGTACTTCGGTCCTATTTTAGGGGCGATTCCAACATTAATGATTGCTGCAACAGTATCGACGAATTTAGTCATTAAGGCTGGCATTGCGCTTGCGATTTTACAATTTGTTGAGAGTAATATACTATCTCCGTATATTGTAGGAAGGTCGCTACGGATGCACCCAGTTGTTATTATGTTTGCGCTGCTTGTTGGAGGAGAAGTTGGTGGCATTGTCGGGCTTTTATTATCCGTTCCCCTTTTAGCAATTCTTCGTACGATTATTGTACACGCTAAGCCGTTTTGGAAACATTGACAAATGGCAACGGATTCGCTACAATTTGGGCATATAGTATATGATAAATTGATGACGGAACGAGTATGTTACAGTCCATTTTGCAGAGAGAGGCTTCCTTAGGCTGTAAGAAGCTTCAGATGAAGGGTAACAGAACGCTATTCCTGAGAGCAGCTAATCACTGCCGTCTTGCCACGTTACGGCAACTTGAGGTGATGAAATATATGCATATGATTACGATATGCAATTTAGCCGTCGTGTCTAAAAGTGAGACACTTCCGCTTTTTATTTCATAATCAGGGTGGTAACGCGAGTCAACTCTCGTCCCTGTTATAGGGGACGGGAGTTTTTTGTTTTTTATTCCGCATTAACGGGCAGTTAGCCCCCACTGATCAAAGTTTCACTTTAATTGATTTTAATGAAGGAGGAAATACATATGAAACACTTAACAGGCGCACAAATTCGTCAAATGTTTTTAGATTTTTTCCAAGAAAAAGGACATGCAGTAGAACCAAGTGCATCATTAGTTCCGCACGAAGATCCATCTCTTTTATGGATTAACAGTGGTGTTGCAACGCTGAAAAAATATTTTGATGGCCGCGTAATTCCGCAAAACCCACGCATTACAAATGCGCAAAAATCAATTCGTACAAACGATATTGAAAATGTAGGGAAAACAGCTCGTCACCATACATTCTTTGAAATGTTAGGAAACTTCTCAATTGGTGATTACTTCAAAGAAGAAGCAATTACATGGGCTTGGGAGTTTTTAACGAGCGACAAATGGATTGGATTCGATAAAGAATTATTATCTGTTACCATTCATCCAGAAGACGAAGAAGCATTTACGATTTGGCATGAAAAAATGGGCGTACCAAAAGAACGCATTATTCGTTTAGAAGAAAACTTCTGGGATATCGGTGAAGGCCCAAGTGGACCAAATACAGAAATTTTCTATGACCGCGGAGAAGCTTACGGTAATGATTTTAGTGACCCAGAATTATATCCAGGCGGAGAAAACGAGCGTTATTTAGAAGTATGGAACCTTGTATTTTCACAATTTAACCATAACCCTGACGGTACGTATACGCCGCTTCCAAAGAAAAATATTGATACAGGGATGGGTCTTGAGCGTATGGCGTCTGTTGTACAAAACGTGCCAACGAACTTTGACACAGACTTATTTATGCCAATTATTGGTGCGACAGAAGTGATTTCTGGTGAAAAATATCGTGCTGGTAATCAAGAACAAGACACAGCATTTAAAGTAATTGCTGACCATATTCGTACAGTAACGTTTGCAGTTGGAGACGGTGCTCTTCCTTCTAACGAAGGCCGCGGGTATGTATTACGTCGTTTATTACGCCGCGCTGTACGTTATGCGAAGAAATTAAATATTAATCGTCCATTTATGTATGAATTAGTACCGGTAGTTGGAGAAGTAATGAAAGACTTCTACCCAGAAGTTCTAGAAAAGAAAGATTTCATTGCACGCGTTGTGAAAAATGAAGAGGAGCGTTTCCATGAAACACTTCATGACGGCGAAACAATTTTAGCTGAAGTAATCGGTAAAGCAAAAGAAGCAAAATCGACTGTTATTTCTGGCGAAGATGCATTCCGTCTATATGACACATACGGATTCCCAATTGAGTTAACAGAAGAATATGCAGAAGAAGCTGGCATGACAGTTGATCACGAAGGTTTTGAAGCTGAGATGGAAAAACAGCGTGAGCGTGCACGTGCAGCTCGTCAAGACGTTGATTCTATGCAAGTACAAGGCGGCGTCCTTGGTGAAATTAAAGTAGCGAGCGAATTTGTTGGTTACAATACCGTTGGAACAGAAAGTAACGTTGTTGCGCTTGTGAAAAACGGTGAGTTCACAGATAGCCTGCAAGTTGGTGAAGAAGGACAATTAATGTTAGATGTAACACCATTCTATGCTGAGAGCGGTGGTCAAATTGCAGACCGTGGTTACCTTCTTGCTGATGGCGTAAAAGTACTTGTAAAAGATGTACAAAAAGCACCAAATGGCCAAAACTTACACAAAGTAGTTGTAGAAGAAGGAACATTAACGAAAGACGCAGCGGTAAAAACGTTAATCGACACGAAAAACCGTGCGGCAATCGTAAAGAACCATACAGCAACTCATCTTCTGCATCAAGCATTAAAAGATGTACTAGGCGGACACGTAAACCAAGCTGGCTCTCTTGTAACATCAGAGCGTTTACGTTTTGACTTCTCTCATTTCGGTCAAGTACAAGCGGATGAACTTGAAAAAATTGAGCGTATTGTAAACGAGAAAATTTGGGAAAGTATCACAGTAGACATTTCTCAAAAAGCAATTGAAGAAGCAAAATCGATGGGGGCAATGGCACTATTCGGTGAAAAATACGGAGATGTAGTACGCGTTGTACAAGTAGGCGATTATAGCTTAGAGCTTTGCGGCGGTTGTCACGTAGATAACACATCATCAATCGGTATTTTCAAAATTGTTGCTGAATCTGGTATTGGAGCAGGAACGCGCCGTATTGAGGCAGTAACAGGAAAAGCTGCATATGAACTAATGAACGAACAAGTAGGTTTATTAAAAGAAGCAGCAAATAAAATGAAAACAAATCCGAAAGACATTTTAACAAGAGTAGATGGCTTATTTGCTGAAGTAAAACAATTGCAAAAAGAAAATGAATCTCTTGCAGCGAAACTAAGCAACATTGAAGCTGGTAACTTAACAGATGCAGTGCGTACAATTGCTGGTGTAAATGTACTTGCGACGAAAGTAAATGTTGCAGATATGAACAACTTACGTACGATGATGGATGATTTAAAGAATAAATTACAATCTGCAATTATTGTGCTTACAGCTGTAAATGATGACAAAGTTAACATTCTTGCTGGTGTAACGAAAGATTTAATTGAACAAGGATATCATGCTGGTAAGCTTGTGAAAGAAGTAGCATCTCGCTGCGGCGGTGGTGGCGGTGGTCGTCCTGATATGGCACAAGCTGGTGGTAAAAACCCAGCACAAGTAGATGATGCACTATCATTTGTAGAAGAGTACGTTAAATCTGTTTCAAAATAATGAGATAGTAGTGTACAATAGTAGGGAGAAGGGATATCTTTCTCCCTATACCTAGTAAAGTGAGGTGCTTAAAATGGACGGATTCGATAAAACGATGAAGTTTAACTTCCAAGAAGAAAAACAGAATGTCCATGTCAATGACGTACTATTAACTGTGTATGATGCACTTCAAGAAAAAGGATATAATCCGATTAATCAAATCGTCGGTTATTTATTAAGCGGCGATCCGGCATACATACCTCGTCATAAAGATGCTCGCAATATTATTCGTAAGCTAGAACGTGATGAATTGATTGAGGAGCTTGTTAAGTCCTACTTGAAACATCATCGTGAGGAGTAGTTTATGCGTATATTAGGTTTAGATGTTGGTACAAAAACAGTCGGCGTTGCAGTAAGCGATGAGATGGGCTGGACAGCGCAAGGTTTGGAAACGATTAAAATTAATGAAGAAAGAGGCGAGTTTGGTTTTAATCGTATTTCTGAATTAGTAAAACAGTACAATGTGGACAAGATAGTAGTAGGATTGCCAAAGAATATGAATGGTACAATCGGTCCGCGCGGCGAAGCTTGTCAACAATTTGCGGAAAACTTGCATGAGCTTTTGCAATTAGAAGTTGTACTGTGGGATGAACGCTTGTCAACAATGGCAGCGGAGCGCTTGCTCATTTCGGCAGATGTAAGCCGAAAAAAACGAAAGCAAGTCATTGATAAGATGGCGGCTGTCGTGATTTTACAAGGATATTTAGATAGCAAATAAGAGGTGACCATAATGGAAGAAAATCAAATTACAATTGTTGACGAAAAAGGTAACGAACATCTATGTGAAATTATTTTCACTTTTGATGCTGAAAAATTTGGGAAAAAATCTTACGTAGTATTCTCACCAATCGGTGAAGTTGACGAAGATGGCGATCCAATTTATGATGCAATGGCTTTCGAGCAAAACGAAGATGAGTCTGGTGGCACATTACTTCCAATCGAATCAGAAGAAGAGTGGGAAATGGTACAAGAAATGTTTAACACTCTTGCTGAAGAAGAAGGCGAAGAAGAGTAATATAGTAAGTGAAAACAAACTGATTTCATATTGAAATCAGTTTGTTTGCTTTGTAAGGTAAATGAAAGATTTTTTTATCGAAAGCATACCGTTCTTTGTAGTATAATAGTACAGATTGTAGAAAAAAGAAAAAACATGTCTAACTGTAGACATGTTTTTTAATATTCCGTAGATATTGTATAGGGTAGACCCGTACAGTCTATAATTGGGAGTAAGGAGGAAGTACGGTAGTGGATCAAAAGAAAACAAAAAAACGAATACGAGTGGTTGCGGTTATTTTCATCGCATTGCTTGTTGTTTGCGGCGGTGCATATGCGTATGTTGCATCAGCTTTAAAACCACTTAATACAGCAAGTAAACAGGAAATTGAAGTGGAAATTCCAAAAGGTTCTCCTACAAGTAAGATTGGAGAGATTTTGGAAGACAAAGGAATTGTGAAAAACGGGACTATATTTAGTTTTTATGCAAAAATGAAATCTAAAAATTTACAAGCTGGTACATATTTGTTAAACCCATCGATGAATGTAGAGGAAATAATGGGACAAATGTCATCAGGTAATGTGCATCGTCCAGTTGTTTATAAAGTGACAGTTAAAGAAGGTGCACAAGTTGTTGAAATTGCAGATATAATTGCAAAGGAATTGAAATGGAATAAAGAAGATGTTGTTCGCCAACTAAACGATAAAGCATTTGTGCAAAAATTACAGAAGAAATATCCTGTTTTATTAACAGATAAAATCTTTGATGCAAATATTAAATATCCATTGGAAGGATATTTATATCCAGCAACATATTCTTTTTATAAAAAGGAGCTAACGTTAGAAGAAATTATTACTCCAATGTTAGAGAAAACAAACAAGCTCATTGTTGAAAATGAACAGAAGATGAAAGAGAAGAAGTGGGATGTTCATCAATTATTAACTTTATCTTCACTTATTGAAGAAGAAGCAACAGGTTATACAGATCGTCAAAAAATTTCCAGTGTGTTCTATAATCGTTTAGCAAAAGGAATGCCTTTACAAACAGATCCAACGGTGTTATATGCATTAGGTAAGCATAAAGAGCGTGTATTGTATGAGGATTTAAAAGTAAACTCTCCGTATAATACATACGTTATAAAAGGGTTACCAGTTGGACCAATTTCGAATTCTAGTGTAAAATCAGTACAGGCAGCACTTGAACCTGCACAAACAGACTATTATTATTTCTTGGCGGCACGGGACGGCCAAGTGTATTATGCTAAGACATTAGAAGAACATAACGCGCTAAAACAAAAACATATTACACAAAAGTAATCGTAAATTTTTTGAGGGAAGCGAGAAAAATTCGCATATCCCTCTTTTTTATGATAAAATATAGCGGGTTAAAAACTGGTAGAAGAATCGTTTTTAATATAGAAACGGGACGTACAAGCTAAGGATAGAGCGGGCTTGTATTTTTCTTTCCACATAGAGACAATATTCTTTTTTTTACTTCTCCATGCGATAAGGAGGACTATCTATGGAGCAACAAGATGTAGTTTGTGAATATTTGCTGTCTTTTATCGATCCAAAAGATGAGCTCATTCTTGAGATGGAACAGTATGCGCGTGAGCATCATGTACCAATTATGGATCGTCTTGGCATGGAATTTATGTTGCAATTTTTGCGTTTAATTGGGCCAAAGAGCATATTAGAACTTGGTACAGCAATTGGATATTCTAGTATTCGCATGATGCAAGCTATTCCAAATTCAAGTATTGTGACAGTAGAGCGAAACGTAGATCGATATGAAAAAGCACTTGAATATATAAATTGTTCCCTAGTAAAAGAGCGCATTTCGGTTATTTTTGGAGATGCTTTAGAAACAGGGGAGCAAGTAAAAGAACATGGCACATTTGATGTGATTTTCATTGATGCAGCAAAAGGACAATATCGTCGCTTTTTTGATATATATGAGCCGTTATTAAATCCTGGCGGCGTCATTATTTCAGATAATGTACTATATCACGGTCTTGTGACGACAAAGGAACACATTGAAAATAGACGTACACGCGGTTTAATTAGACGAATTAAAACGTATAACGAGTGGCTCATGAATCATGAAGGATATGATACAACCATTTTCCCAATTGGTGACGGAGTAGCAGTGAGTAAAAAGAGAGGGTGACAAGCAATGAAAAAACCTGAGTTGTTAGTAACGCCAAGAACAGTGGCGGATATCGAACCACTTGCAAAAGCAGGCGCAGATGCAGTAATGATTGGGGAACAAAAGTTCGGATTACGTTTAGCCGGCGAATTTTCTCGTGAAGATGTAAAAGAAGCGGTAGCGATTGCACATGAAAATAATATGAAGGTATATGTCGCAATGAATGCGATGTTTCACAACGATAAAGTAGAAGCTTTAAAAGATTACGTTGCATTTTTACAGGAAGTAAACGTAGATGCAGTTGTATTTGGAGATCCAGCTGTATTAATGACAGTGCGTGAAGTTGCACCAAATATGAAAATGCACTGGAATACAGAAACAACAGCAACGAACTGGTTTACATGTAACTATTGGGGACGTAAAGGTGCAAAACGTGCTGTTCTTGCCCGTGAGTTAAGTTTAGATGAAATTGTAGAATTAAAAGAAAATGCCGAAGTCGAAGTGGAAGTACAAATCCACGGAATGACATGCATGTTCCAATCAAAGCGTTCTTTAGTAGGAAACTACTTTGAATATCAAGGCCGTGAGATGGAAATTGAAAAGAAGAAATACGAAGAAAACATATTTTTACATGATCAAGAACGTAATAATAAATATCCAATTTATGAAGATGCAAATGGCACTCACATTATGAGTCCGAACGATATTTGTTTTATCGACGAATTAGATGAGTTAATTGATGCTGAAATCGATAGTTTAAAAATTGATGGTGTATTAAAGAGCTCAGACTACATTGTGGAAGTAACGAAGAAATATCGTAAGGCTATTGATTTATGTGTAGAAGATCGCGATACGTATTATGACGTAAAAGATGACTTATATAAAGAAATCGAAGAAATCCAACCGGTAAATCGTTTATTAGATACGGGATTCTTCTTTAAAGAAACGGTTTATTAAAAAGGAGGTTCAGCATATGACAGTCAAAGAAATTTCACGTGTGATTGACGGAAAACGTGTGATTGTGAAGAAACCTGAGTTATTAATACCCGCTGGTAACTTAGAGAAATTAAAAGTAGCTATCCATTACGGTGCAGATGCTGTATATTTAGGTGGACAAGAATTTGGTCTTCGTTCAAATGCAGGCAACTTTACGCTAGAAGAAATGGCAGAAGGCGTTGAATTTGCGAAAAAATATGGTGCGAAAATATATGTAACGACAAATATCTTTGCTCATAATGAAAATATGGATGGGTTAGAAGAATATTTAAAAGGGATTGAAAAGGCTGGTGTAACGGGAATTATCGTTGCAGATCCACTTATTATTGAGACGTGCAAACGCGTTGCACCTTCTGTTGAAGTACATTTAAGTACACAACAATCACTATCCAACTGGAAAGCGGCGCAGTATTGGAAAGAAGAAGGCTTACATCGTCTTGTACTGGCTCGTGAAGTAGGATATGAAGAAATGAAGGAAATTAAAGAGCACGTTGATATTGAAATTGAAGCATTCGTCCACGGTGCAATGTGTATTGCATATTCAGGAAGATGTACGTTAAGTAATCATATGACGGCACGTGACTCTAACCGCGGTGGTTGCTGTCAGTCTTGTCGCTGGGATTATGACTTAATCCAAACAGTATCACAACATAAAGAAGCAGAAGAACTTCCTTTATTTAAGGAACAAGATGCTCCGTTTGCAATGAGTCCAAAAGATTTAAATCTTATTTTATCTATCCCGAAAATGATTGAAATTGGGATTGACAGCCTAAAAGTAGAAGGGCGCATGAAATCCATTCACTACGTTGCAACTGTTGCAACTGTGTACCGTAAAGTGATTGATGCATATTGCGAGGATCCAGACAACTTCGAGTTTAAACAAGAATGGTTAGAAGAGCTTGATAAATGCGCAAATCGTGATACGGCTCCTGCATTCTTTGAAGGAGTTCCAGGGCACTTGGAACAAATGTTTGGAAATCATAGTAAGAAAACAACGTATGATTTTGCTGGTTTAGTGTTAGATTATAATGAAGAAACAGGCATTGTGACAGTAGAGCAGCGTAACCACTTCAAGCCGGGTCAGGAAGTGGAGTTCTTTGGACCAGAAATTGAAAACTTTACACAAACGGTGGAAAAAATTTGGGATGAGGATGGAAACGAATTAGATGCAGCGAGACATCCGCTGCAAATCGTGAAATTCAAAGTGGATCGACCAGTGTATGTGAACAACATGATGCGAAAAAGCATACTTCAATAAGAAAGAGTGATAGTTGAATGGGGACGAACAAGCCTGTTGTAATTGGAATTGCTGGTGGTTCAGGATCAGGTAAAACAAGTGTAACAAAAGCAATTTTTGATCAATTTCAAGGTCATTCCATTTTAATTTTGGAGCAAGATTATTATTACAAAGATCAAAGCCATTTGCCAATGGAAGAGCGTTTAAAAACAAATTACGATCACCCATTAGCATTTGATAATGACTTGTTAATTGAGCACTTACATCAGTTGCTGGAGTATAAGTCAATTGAGAAGCCAGTATATGATTATACATTGCATACACGTTCGGAAGAAATTATTCCAGTTGCACCGAAAGATGTAATTATTTTAGAGGGGATTCTTATTTTAGAAGACCCGCGTCTTTGCGATTTAATGGATATTAAAGTGTTTGTTGATACAGATGCTGACCTTCGTATCTTACGCCGTATGCAGCGCGACATTAAAGAACGCGGTCGTACGATGGACTCTGTTATTGAACAATATGTAAATGTTGTGCGTCCAATGCACAATCAATTTATTGAGCCTTCTAAGAAATTTGCGGATATTATTATCCCAGAAGGTGGACAAAATCATGTTGCAATCGATATTATGGTCACAAAAATTGGAACAATTCTTGAAGAAAAAGTGAATTTGTAATAGCATAGTAAAAGATGTTCGATAGGAAGGGATTTTCTCCCTTTTTATCGAATATTAATGAACATGCGAACCTCACCCACACCTAGGTGAGGGCATATTTATATTAGCTTTCTATACATATCTTTTGGATATAAGAAAGAAATAAGAACATACGGGGTTGTATGTGACAACTCCGCTAGTGCCGCGTGTACTAGAAACCTCCGCTATTTCATAAGGCGAGGGAGTTTTCATAAGGAACTCCTCTTTTTTCGGGGGATCGGTATATAAAAGGAGTGGAAAACATGGCAACAGAAAAAACATACCCTATGACACTTGAGGGAAAACAAAAATTAGAACATGAGCTTGAACAATTAAAAACAGTAAGACGTAAAGAAGTTGTAGAACGTATTAAAATTGCGCGCAGCTTTGGTGATCTTTCTGAGAACTCTGAGTACGATGCAGCAAAAGATGAGCAAGCATTTGTAGAAGGTCGTATTACGCAACTTGAAAACATGATTCGTAATGCAGTTATTATTGAAGATAACGGTGAAGACTCTACAGTTGTAACATTAGGCAAAACTGTAACATTCAAGGAATTACCAGATGGAGACGAAGAAGCATATACAATCGTTGGTAGCGCGGAAGCTGATCCATTTGAAGGTAGAATTTCTAACGATTCCCCAATCGCAAAAAGCTTATTAGGTAAGCAAATTGGTGAAAAAGTAGCAATTCAAACTCCAGGTGGAGAAATGCAAGTAGAGATCGTCTCTGTAAAATAATAAAAAAGGTTCGCTCTGTAATCTGTACCCTTTGTAAAGGACATCTTGAAAAAAGTTATGCCACATCAAGAAGATGATTTCTGTATTCAACAGGAGTCATCTTCTTTAAATTCCATTGGTATCTATAAT
>NZ_JAKUFS010000035.1 GCF_022663535.1 Bacillus cereus group sp. BfR-BA-01380
TCTTTGTAAATGCCTCTACAAATGGATTAATTACATCTAACCAGATTAAAAGAAGGATAAAAAGATACAAAGATAAAAAGATACATTTATCCTTAGATAAAAAGATACATTCATAAATGTTGAGTATCTTTAGATACAAAGATAGAAAGATACAAAGATAAAAAGATACATCAATTAATGTTGATTTTACAAGGTTTCAATCAAATGCTCTGTACACAAAAAACAATGAAAATCTATTAAACATAAAAAAAGATACATTTACCCTTTTACTTTTTGTACAAGCTCGTGTTATCATCGACTCAAGAGTAAAAAGATAAAAAGATACATTTATCCTTTGTTACAATTATATTACATTTTTAAAAGGAGTGATTCCTGTGAGAAAAGGATGCGTAATAATCAATGCCCAACAAAAAGGTGGAGTTGGAAAAACAACTGATTCGTGTATGGAATCTCTTGTGGCTTCTTTAATCTTTAATAAGAAAGTTTTATTTATTGATACTGACCTTCAAGGGAACGGTACAACATTCTTAGCGAAATCATTTAATATTACTGAAATGCAAAAGACATTAATGAAGTGTCTTGAAGATGGAGACTTATCAGAAGGTATTGTGCAGCTGCATGAAAATCTAGATATGATCCCATGCGGATATGATATGAGGAAGTACACTGACTTCTTAATCGAAAATTTCAATACGATTGAGGACAGAACTTTTTACCTTTCTAGATTGCTAGAAAAAATCAAGTATAACTACGATTACATATTTATCGATATTCCACCTTCAACAGATTTAAAAGTGGATAATGCGATGGTAGCAAGTGACTATATTATTGTTGTTCAAGAAACTCAACAATTTTCATATGAAGGAAGTCAACGTTTAATCTTTGAATACATCCAAACATTAGTTGATGATTTTGGATCACTTGTAAAGATGCAAGTTGCTGGAGTACTTCCTGTATTACTGCAACAAAAACGTGCTTTACACAAAGAAATCGTTAAAAGTACAATCGCTACTTTTGGTGAAGAAAATGTATTTACTACGATTATTAACAATCACGCGCGTTTAGAATGGTATCCACGAATTGGATTACAATTTGAAGATCATCATGACAAGAGAATGCTAGCTTTATTCTGTGATATTTTCTGTGAATTAGAAGAAAGAATTCACCTTTTTGAGACTGACGGAGATATTGAACCTGGATATAGATATACACCTAAGTATTTCGTAGATAACAAACTTACTAAGTTGGGAAAGGGGATTGACATAAGTGGCTTTAATCAAAAGGGAAACACCACAAGAACCGAAGATAGCACAATCTGCTAATACAGAAAGAAATGTTCAAAGTACTAATAATAACATTCAAAAAAAGAAATCTTTAACATCTCAAGATAGAAAGAACATAAAAGTAACACCAGAATCATTCAGTAAAATTAAAACAATTTGTACAATGAAGAGCATGAAGAATTATGAATTTATTGATGAAATTTTAGAGTTTTATATCGCTAATAATTTAACTGAAAGAGAACAACGAATTCTAAAAAACATTACATCTAATAACAAGTAGCTATGAGGAAAACCAATCCTTATAGCTTTCCTTCATGTATCTTTGTATCTTTTTATCCTTTTATCTTTGTATCTTTAGATAAATGTATCTTTTTATTTTAAGCAGGAAAAACAAATACTCCTGCTTTTATTGCTCATGGCACAAACCATCACCAGAACTTCCACCACGGCTTTTTCTTCTCTTTTGCTGCTGCAACCTCTTCATGATATTCCTGCATTAATCGCTTTGTTTCTTGAATCTCACGTAATGTTTTCATAAGATTATCGTCTCGTGCTTCTAATCGTTTTTCTACTCGTTCATTATGTTGTTCTATACTCTCTTTGATTTCCTTGTTTCTCTGCTCTGCCTGCCCGCTTAACCGCTTTTCCATCTCTAACATACTCTGATTCATTTCTTTTGCCATAACGCTATACTGTTGCTGTAACTGCTGCTGAATATGAAATGGTATTAAATCGGTTTCTTGTGTTTCTTCTGTATTTGTGTTTTGATTAAAGTTCTCTAATTTCTGCACAATAAGTTTTGCTGCTTTTTCAAGCGTCATACCGTCATGCTTACTCAGCTCAATCAATTTCTCAATCACCATAACGTCATGCTCTGTATATTCTCTTCTACCACGCTTATTCTTCTTTACTGTATATCCTTCTCGTTGCAACACTTCCGTGTACTTTCTTAATGTACTATCACTTACTTCTAATCGTTTGTATACATCATTAGCAGTATAGATAATTACATCCGTCATAGCGTTGCACCCCCTAGTGACAGTATTCAATAATGATTTATAATTTCCTGCAAATAAAAAAAGCAGCGGTTTATTTAGCTGCTTTTCACTTTCTCATTTGCTCTTTACTTTTCAATATATCTTCTTTAAAGAATAGACGATCTCGAACCATTTCTTTAATAGGTGTTATTTTTTCTTTTTTTATCATCATGTTTAAATTCTGCCTTGAACACCCTAGAATATCCAAGGCTTCTGTTGTGTTTAGAATTTCGTTATTGATAAACTCAATTAATTCTTCCTTTGTTTCGAATTTATACATCTTTTTTCTCCTTGATATAGGTTGTTATTAAGTTGAAAATCATCGCCATAAATGCAAGTGTACAAAGTGTGATGTATACATAATCTAATGTCCGTAAACTGTTATAATTAATTTGATACAGAATGAACCCTAAAATAACAACGATCGGTATGTTGCTGAAAATGATTTTTTTCATAAGATATAGTGGAATGTGTTATAATAATCTTAGGTACAAGGGAGGTTTCCCTCCCCTGTTGTGTTATTCGGAGTCGGCTTCTTGGCGGGAGCGACTCTTTTCTTTTTCTTCCTTTACTTTGTAGTAAATGTCTAAGGTGTTTTTAATTCCGGAAGATAGTTGTGAGTAAATAGTTACGAATGCTGTTATGGAACCTAAGATTACCACCCAATCCACTTTGTTCACCTCCTTGTCTTTATACTCTTATTATACACCTAAAGTTGACTCAAGTCAATTGAATTAATGAATAAATTGGTATTTTTGTTATATTTTTTTAGTTTTATATCGCTTTTGCAATCTCTACAAGCAATCGCATAAATAACGGAATCATTTGGACAACTATATAACCGATTCCAGCACGGGAGATAAGCGAGAACCCTCGTTCCTGGCTCCCAACCATAATGAACAATCCACCGCATAACGCTACAACTGATGCTATAGGATACGAAACAGCTTTGATAAGAAAGATAACCGGTTCAAAAGCATTAACAATACGGTTATACAGTTGACCATCTATATAGTTTTTCACCTTTCCATCGTTTGACTGTACATCTTTAAATACATCATTTACATCTGTACCATCAGTTGCAGCAAACACATGTGTAATATCTATAATATTGCTAAATATAATAGCACTACCGATTACCAAACTTACTCGCACTGCGACAGGTGCGTATTTTTTTGCTTTCTTTTTGAACAAGCTCCACTTTTTCTTTGCTCCATAGTTACCATCCATAAAATCTTTGATGCTCATTGTCTCAGTTGCCATATGAACCATCTCCTTAATTTTAATGGAAATCAGTAACCGTAAATATGTTGCAGTCTAATCCCTCACACAGTTTCTGCAACTGCTGTCTTCTGTACTCGGTTGTTGTGTACCAGATAAATTTAGGTGGTTTCTCAAATACATGACAGTCAATAAGTTTTCTGTATTTCTCCATCTTCAAACGGTTTGCACTCATCTTTTGTTCGTGGTCTATTTCTACAATGTGATACCTTCCTTCTTCTGTGAATAGAGCATCAGCAATAATACTTGCGATACCTTGAACATTCATTTTAACTTCCTGTTTCCAAGTTTGAGGGCATCCGTATGCGATTAAAATATCATTTCTCATAATATAGTGGCGGAATTGATTAGATCGTTTGAGTACCTTTTTACAGCCAACACGTTCACGACCTTCTTTATTGAGATAATACACATTTTCATTGTCCCTAAAGCTAGATACATATTCTCCAAGCTCTTTCATAACACGGGAGGCGTTTCTGTCTCCACCCAATTCATGTAACACTTGGATTTGCTTTCTACTAAGAAAGCCTAGTCTCTTCAATGATAAGAGTATGTTGTCTATTCTCTGCTCCTTCATTGCTAACTTTTGCATCTTCATGCTCCTTTCTTGCTCTTATGTTGATATGCGGACGTATGATATTATCAATCTGTTTATTATCGATGTATACGGTTTGTAGGACCTTCTTTTCATTTGTTTGATATATAGCCCTTCCCTTTATGTTGGGTAGACTTTCTGCCCCGCCTTCGTCCAAGACAGCACGGCTCCCTGCTTCCGTTTGAAGTCTAAAACACACACGAGCACCAATATTTTGACGTAGTTGTGACGGCATAGCGCTATTTGTTGGATATTGGGTCGCATACAGCAATCTAAATCCAGCCGCCCGGCCGCGTCTTCCGATATCAACAATAATGTCTTGGCACTCTTGATATGGCGCTATATCGGCTGCTTCATCTACAATTACAAAGTATCTCGTTGGATCCCCGGCTTCTTTTATATCTTCATATCCGTTTTCTAGTAAGTATTCGTTTCTTTCATTCAACTTATTTTGTAATTCTCTTAGAACATCTAAGGATTCAGTAGGATTTTTCGCAATTGATTCGACCTGATTTAGGAATCTGTATCGGTTGAAAGATAGACCGCCTTTTAAATCAACGAGGAATAGTTTTGTATTACCTGACTGATTTCGTACAAGAGAGGTAATTATTAACTTTAATACATTCGATTTCCCCATATCTGTCATCCCTGCTGAAATCATGTGTGCAATCTTATCAAAGTCATGTTTTACTAATCCATCACGTGTGTATCCTATTGGTACTTCCCATCCTTTGCATTGTTTTAACATTTCCTCTTCAAACTTCACATATTCAGGAATCCCTTTCTCATAAACTCGTATTTTCAATAAACCATCGTAAGACAGATCTATTTCCTTTCTAATGAGTTTTTTCTTCGATATGATGTTTTGTATTTGTTTTAAAATATCTTTTGTTAGTCGCAAAGATTTGAAGTCTGATAGTTTGAAATCATAAACTTTACTCTTATGATTCAAGCCATCCTCTAAATGTTGTATTTTTTGCTCAAAATCGGAGAAAATAAGGCCAAGAGGAATTCGATATGCGTACTCTACACCCCAATCATGTCTTGTTTTACGAAGCAGTTGTATAGTCCGTGTATCTTTTCCCTCTTTCACCTTTAAACCGCAGTTTGCACAAATACGTTGGATTTTCGATGCATCATTTGTTGCTCCATTTTGATACATTTTTGAGAAAATAATTACCCCACCAACTGCAGCAGAACTGACCAACTCGAATATCATCAGTAACACCACCTCTCATTTTTGTATTCTGAAAGAATAGTCCCTAAAGATTAGAAGAAAGAAAAGCAGCTATGAATCATTGAAAATAGTAATCTCGCGATGTCTGAAGTGCTGTTCTGTGAACGCATTCTATTCGGAATAGATGAAATGAAGTCTTAAAAGGCTATTAGATTGGAACTGTGAATCGAAATTTGTTTAGTATGATAAATCGTATTCAGTACGGTTTGTACATTATTAACACTTTTGTTTAAAAAAATCATGCATTGGTGAAACTGAAAGTAACAAAGCATAGATGAACAGGAGTGTTTGAAGTGTTTGGACTAGGTAAACCAATGTCAAAGTTCGGTAAATTTTTAAAGCGAAACGAAATATCACAAACAGATTTGAGGGAATGGAGCGGAGTAAATCAAAATACAATAAGCAGGATTTCACGTTCTAATGAATATAAACCATCCATGAGTAACGGACAGAGGATAATTAAAGCATTAAAGAAAAAAGGATATGGTGTAGATTTTGATGATTTTTGGATGTAGCTGGCTTATGGCCAGTTTTTATTTTGTCGAACGCAAATTAAATGAACTTCCAATTTTATGGTTGTGTTTATAGTCTTATAAGACTATAATAAATATATAAAGTTAATTATTATGAAAGGAGATATCATGAAAGAAATAGATAAATATATGTCTCCAAGCGAAGCAGCTGCACGTTGGAATATTGCTGAAACAACATTAAAGAATTACTTGCAAGATAAAATAAATGACGCTGTTTCTGTTGGTGATATGATTGAAAGAGGATATTTGAAGTACCACATTAAACCAGGAGGCAAACGTAAAGAATGGATTATCAGTGTAGACGCAATAAATATATGGTTCCCTAATAAGAAGCAAAAGGAGATGGAATAACATGAATATGGAAAGACAGTACATTGAAAAGGTACTAGGAGATATGAAGGAGCGTTTGGAATACATAACGAACATGAAGAATCATTTTGAGGAAAAAATGAAATCATATGAGAAAAACAGCTTTGGAGAAGGATTGTATAAAGGAAGCGTAGTTGCTTGCGAACTTGAAACCGAATTCTTGGAAAGAGAAATTAAGTTTTTACAATGTGCATTAGAAAACTAGCCGACTCAAAAGAGCCGGCTCTATTTTTTTATACAGGTTTATTAATATTTGTGAATGTGTTTTTATCGTCTAATACAAAGTTTTTAATGTGAGCGGCGTTTTTGTAGTATTTAAGAGTGAGAGGAGTTGTTCCGACGAATGTTATGTCATTGTTTTGTAAAATTATTTCATTTGACTGTGCAGCAAATCCACCATTTAGTATTGCATCAAATGAAGGATTTGATATAGTTATTTTACACTTTTCAGCTATATGAGTTGTAAACTGTTTCGTATTATCAGAGATAAATAGATACTTAATACCGCTACTTATGATATCAATCTGACAATTATACAATCTAGTGTATGGATTAATTCCATCTACATTGGTAATCCCAACTTCAGCAATAGTATCTATAAGTTTACCATCAAGTACATCAACATATACAGGAGCTCCAAAGTTGTGATTTCTAATCTCACAAGCTTTAAACTTAGGAGTAGTAATTTTAACATTTGAAGATACTTTATTACTCTGTCCTTCAAAGCGAACACGTAAGTTTTCGAACGTACAATTTTCTATCTCTGGAGATTTAATAATTAACTCACGTAAGATAATCTGTTGAGATGAATTAAATGAACAATCTTTTAATTTGTTAGCAGTCACAGCAGTAGCGTTTACTGTTGTATTGTAAACAAAATGACAGTCTGACATTGTACAGTTATCATTTAATATGACACTTTCTGGGTTTATAAACTGATTATTTTTAATATCTACTCTATAATTTGCTGTAGCTGGAAAGTTTAATTTACCACCATCGAAAGTATTCTCGTGTATCTCCACATACGGGAAGTAAAACTGTGGAGCTTGTAGACCTACATTGTTCATATTGTTGTACAAATAGTTATGAGTAATTTTGACATGTGAGCAAGCGTATAAGTTAATAGCATTAAAGTCTGTATCATGTATATGGTTCCTAGTTATTTCAACATCATAGCAACCTACTAGTATGCCAAGGAAGCAGTCATAAATCTCATTGTCGTCAATCACACATTTAGAACCATATGAATCTTCCATATTGATTCCATACCTTGTAGAGTCATTAAACATTGGCTTACCATCAAGGAAGTTAGCAAGTCCTTTACCATTTGAACGAATAACATTCTTATAAAGTGTATTATGACTTCCTCCTAAGGTAACACCTCCACGATGTCCTCCATATATTTCACATTGAGTTATTACATTATGAGAAGGTATTCTTCCAAAGTGAACTGTTAATCCATGCTGACGGGGCATTGATTCATCAAGAAACTGGAAGCGATACTTTGTAGCAAATTGGGGAATCTCAATATCACTATAGATCCTACGCTTCTTATGAGCTCCTAAAAACTTTCCGTCTTTATCATAAAAGAATACATCAAAAAACTTATTAGTCAAACTTGTCAGCCGTGCATATCCAGTTCCTCCAACAAACATAAACTCAGTAGTCTTCTGCCCATCAAACTGAATAGGCAATGCTTTTGTGATAAGTGTCTTAGGAGATGTAACTGGAATAGGTAATCCTGTCTTATAATCAAGAGACTCTACAGTACACCCTTCATCGAATTCCGTATAAGGGAAGAACCCAGTTGATTGGAAAGATATATTGTCACCAATGTAGTCGTGAACTTTACAGTGCTCAAGTTGATTAAATACAGCGCTATCTTTAAATACAACTCCATATGAGTGCTCAAAAGCTACCTCTTTTGGATTAGAAAAGCTGCGATCAACTCGACAACCTTCTATCTCACCACCTATAAGTTTAGCGTGTTCCGTTTTTGCAAAAGAGACGGAAATACCTTTAAAGTTGTAGTAGTCTGTCCCTGTTCTGCTATCAAATGGGCTCTTTCTGTCTGAGTCATATATAACTTTTAACTTACTAAATGGCATACAAAAATTAACACTATTTAACATTTGAATGGGTCTAGGATAACAAATAGCATATTCACCAGCAGGCAAGACAACATTTGTATAGTTATTATCTTTAGCGTATTGAATTGCGTTATTTATGCCTTGAATATTTGCGTCTGCTAGGTAGTATGCATCATCGTTGTATGGTTTTGCAGGAATTCCTTTTGTAATACCCCATCTATCCAATTCAATCAAATAATTCATATTAACACCGCCTCATTTTTATTTTTTATTAAAAAATAACCAAGCCCGTTAAGAGCTTGGTCTGTATTATCTAATCCAATGTACATATGACTCATCGAAGTACATCCAACCTTCAACGCATTCACCTGTTACGTAAATCCAATTTTCATAACGGTAATGCACATCGTAGGCAGATGCTTTTGTAATCTTGTTAATTACTTCATCACCAGTACTTGCACCTTTTCGAAGGTTGATATCAGCACCATTTACCCAAACGACACCTTTATTTTTTCCGTCTTTATTAATAGATGCAACGTCATCACGCATCCAATTGTCTGGTGCGACACGGTACCAGAAATGTTCACCATCATGGTGCCATTCATAGTACGTATGCCCTTGTCCTTTAACTGCTGTTCGCATTATATCAGCATCTACATTTGGTTCTCTACGAATGTTAGCGACATCAGCAGTTGTTGTTAGGTAACCTAGTACTTCTGCATTATCAGAAACTTGTACTTCTTGATGAGACTCATTAATAAACCATTCAAGAGGTTTGTCCCCAATCAAACGATTTACATCACAATTTCCAACACCTTCTACATAACCTCCTGTTGCATTATCAGCATATTGCCAAATATCGCATGCATAAGCTGGTTTTTTCCCATAGCGTGGTATCCATAGGAAATCAGCTTTTACATTTTGTAAACCATACTGGCTATACATATGATGAGATACATAGAATCCTACTTTCCATCCTGCAGCTTTACAACGATCAATGAACGCCTGAGATGCACGAGCAAGTTCTTCGCCACCGCAACTAGATAGAGTATCATCCTCGACATCTAAAACTAAGAATTTAGCATTCGAACTAACACGGTTCATGAAATCATCAGCTTCAGTAATTGCATCATTTACAGATATATAGCATCCATAAGCATAAGCAGCGTGAGGAATCCCACGCGCTTCTAGATTTTCAACATGCTGTTTATATAGCTTGTCTACTTTATTTGAACCATATTGTACACGGCAAATAGCTAAATCGATATTTTGAGCAGCTACGTCCCAATTAATAGAGTCATTGTATTTTGAAATGTCAATGATGTTTCCCATTACTCAACATCTCCTTTTTCCTCGTGATCTGTCCAAATACCAAGTGCAACACCAAGTGTAAATAAGTAAGGTAATAGCTCATCAACAAATGATTTCGCTTCAGTAAGTCCAAATTTAGTTAATAAAAATCCAACCAATGAAAAAAGAGCAACCCATGTTTTCCAGTTGCTCAAACGTTTTAAAATATTTTCTTTTGTCATATAATCTCCTACTTTCCTCCAAATTTAAATAAAGCTGTTATAGCACCTACAATAACTGCACCAATTACTGTTGTTCCTAACCAAAAAACTAGTTTGTCCAATCTATCTATACGCATATGAGCACTTTTAGCTGACTGTTGCGCTTCAATTGCGATATCTTTTACATTACCTAGTAGATCAAGTTTTGTTTCCACCCTTGTCAATCCTACTAGTAATTCACGGAATTCCTCGTGTTTTGGTTGTTCCAAGTCATCACCTCCTTTCAAATAAAAAAAGCCTTACTTATTAGTAGGCTTTGGTTTCAACTTCTCGTTTTCTTCACGTAACTTTTGATTTTCTGCTTCTAGTTCGATTACGCGAGCCAAATAAATGTTTTTCTCTTGGGTAGCAGAGTTTAGTTGTTCTTCCACCACTTTTGCGTAAAGTTCTGCGTTTGCTGTTATTTTCATCAATAATCACCTTTTCTATTTGATTTAATCTATCATCTGTTTTACCTACATATTGCTGAAAACCTTTTATTGTAACTGATAAAGAACTGTATAGATTGGCACCGTTACGTTGCTCATCAGTAAATGGTAAAGGGCAATCATCAACTATAAATCCATATCGTTTTGGGATATCTTTCAATGTATATGGTTGTTGTCCTTCTTCTCTCTGTTCACGCATTTCATACAACTTAGATATATCATTTTTGAAATAGTATTCTTTAATTTTTAAATCTAAAACACTTTGAAGGGCATCAACCTGCAAATCTTTTATATACGTCTTCATCTTTCGTTGAGATGTAGTTTTAACCTCAGTTACGACAAGACCATTATAAGCATTACCAGCACCAGACTTGATTTGTAAATATCCATTCCATCCGTCGTCACAATAGATCATTGATCTGTATAGAGTCATATATGAAACATTACCATCGGTAACCCATTGATTTTGATAGTTACCAACTTTATTAAAATAAATTTTATTTGACGTTATCCCCGCAATTTCTGCATTTTGAGGGTTATCAAGCTTAAACGCTGGTCTCCATCCCTGAGTTTCATCGTAAGATTTAGCTGTAACAGATTTATATTGGCCTGTGTCCAATATAGTAAATAGCGACGCTCCGTATGTTGCTTTATCATTACCATTGTTAAGGTTCAATCCCCATGATGCAATGTCTACAGAATTTCCTTGTGAACCGTCCTCTTTATAACCCCTACTATAAAAAAGTCCCTTTTCTAAACCTGTAACAACTTTCTTTGAATACTGATTCCAGGAAGCTGGAGTTTGAAAACCTTGTGTAAAAAGTCGCCCGTTCGACATCTCTGTAAAGTTATTATTATCATTTGGATCTTTTGCTCTAATAGTAATACCTTCGAGTAGCTTACCAGCAATACTTTCTGCTGTAACGGCTCCGATTAAATTTATATGTTTTGCTTCTATCTGAATTTGTTCTGCTGTTTGGTTAATGCTTGAAATTACATTGCCAACTTTAACAGTTTGTAAGATGCTTTGCTCGTTCACACTGATACGTGCTTCCATTTCTTTCACATAAGCACCTGTAGCATATTTATCATCAGACTCTACTCGTGTATACACTTCTGTCTTTTTGGCCGCAAGAGTGATACCTTCCTTGTTAGCTGTTATATCTCTATCAATTTGTTCTACTTTCTTGTTGTAATCAGCTGTTGCTACCTTTTCAGCAATTTGACTTAATAACTCATCTTTACCAGCAATATCAGCTGCATTCTCAGTAAACTCAGATGGCTTTGTTCCACGCTGTAGCATCATTTTAGATGACCATAGTCGGCCATTTCGTATTGCATAGAACCTAGCATCAACTGATACTGTTCCTACTGGTGCCTTAAATGTTCCATATGCAAATTTCCAAACATTATTTTCTAATGGCATTAAATCAACATTAGGAGCTAATATTCTTGTACCAGAAGCATTGAAAAATTCTATTTCTAATCTTAATCCTTTATCAATTTTGGTTTTGTCATCCGTCATAAACCAACCAGACGCAACAAAATCTTCTCCGGAAACCGCTGGAACTCTTTCACTAATAGCACCGCGCCAACTATCGGCCGTTAAACCACTTTGATCTGTTTTTATACTATAAGCACCGTTATACATAACAGCTGTATCTCGTGAAACACTAGGTGCTAATGACCAGTGGCTTGAATCAGTTTTTAATAATGAGTTTCTAATTAAGTTACTCATACCCACGCTGCTTACATAGTTGCCTACTTCGGTAATTGTTACCTTTGCTTTTATCGCTTCTGCTTGTGTTTCAAGCGTAGACTGTGCCTGTTTAAGTTGTTCTCCCTGTGCTGTCTGTGTTTTTTCTACAGTTTCAACACTTTGTTTAATGCTGTTTGTTGTTTCTTCAAAGTTAACTTTCGTAACAGCACCAATTTCCTCTGGTGCATTCACACCAATCTTAGTCCATTCTGTACCGGACCATAGATAGAGCATATTTGGATATTCACTTGTATTAAGCCACAAGGACTTTCCGGTCTCTAAGTTTTGATCTGGTGCTATATTACTTTTAATAATTGTAGTTTGAAAGTTCTTTTGGTTTTCTTTTACAAGCTCAGCAAGTTTCTTCGCCGCTTCACTTTCTTCCTTTGCTTTAACAGCTTTTTCTTCTGTTATTGCATTGATTCGGTCCGTATAGCTATTTGATTCCTCTAATAGCATTTGATCTAATTCTTTTACTACAGAAAGAATATCAGCCGTCCATTTCTTTTGTTCTTCAGTACGGTCAATAAGTTCATCTCGTTTATTACTAAACTCATAATTATTTGGAGTCTGCTCGTATGGATAACGAGTACGCTTTACTACACGTACATCAAAATCCATATTGTACTTATGATGTTGAAGAATGGCTTTATCTCCAACCTTTGGCTCATTCGAATCGTCAAAATTAGCTTCTTTATGATCTACAGTGATAGAAACAATAGGAATATCATTTATAACTTCTTGACAACGTCTTTTCGCTGTTTCGTTATCTTTAATGCGGTCGTCTTCAATATTTTCAGCTTGTCTATATCTGATAAGCTCTGGCATTTTATATTTTAATGGCGATTCATAATAATACGTAAACTGTTTGCCACCACCTTCTTCTTGAGAAGGAGTATGGCCAAGTAGCAGAACGGAAAATGAACAATTACTATCGTCTGTAGTTTTCTTAATAGCATTTACGTTATAACCGAACTTATATAACTTGTCTGTCGTTTTACCGATTCTATCCGCAAAGATAACAGTCATATTGTCATAGATACATTCAATATCAAATCTATCCAATACCTTATGAATCATTTTCATACGAGATTCGCCACCAAAATTATCAAACTGCAATTGATTTTTATTTGAGCAGCGATTGATGTATTTGAAGTTACTATCTTGGAACGTATGTGATAATGCTTCTTCTATAGAAAAATATCCTGTAACCTTCTTTTCTTGTGTTTGTCTAGATAATTCAGCACCAATTTGAATCGCATCACAATCTTTGAATCCAAGTTCATCTTGATGATTAAGTAAAATAATGTAGTATTGACCTTCGAAGATAAGGAGATTTCTATCTTCTACATATTCATAAACTCTCTTATTATTCTTTGTGTCTGGAACTTCAAAACGAATAGATGATGGTTCGTTCTTACCTTCTATTACTTCGAAAAGCTTCATATCAACTAAATGAAATTGCTCACCCGTTGATAATTGCTGTATTTTTGGTCTTTCTACTCGTTTCATATTACCAACCTACTTCTAGGAAATCGATTTTATTATTAAAGTCAGAACCAACTTTAGAAAACCCGCCACCCTTAAGAATTACACTATTGATAATGCTATCTTGTAGATTTTCTACTCGTACAGTTCTAGCTTGTACATTTGCAAGAATTGATCTAAATGTTTGTTTCTTACCATTTTCAATATCTAATTCACCTATATGAACGTCTGCCCGGTTAAACCATCCGTTTTTGTTATTGAACTGAACCATTCCACCTATACAACTCCAATCGAGCGTAAAGTAGTTCCAAATTCCATCTTCCCAGCAATCAGCTATATCAGGATTTACAATACGAACTGCCCTTCCAAAATCAGTTGTGATTCCTTTGGAAAATGTTCTAATAACAGGGTTAATAATACGAACATTTTCATATTTAGGAGATGCATTACCATCTTTACTTCTGAACCAAATACCACGCGATATTTCTTTGCTTTTACAATTTCGAATGTTTACACCTTCAATTGTAAAATCTTCGCAAGAGTCGTTTAAGATCTGGAATACAAGGCCGTGCCCAATATCATTACCAATTACTTTTTCAGTTTTGAAATAAGACATATTATTAAATAATCCAAGTTCCTCCAATACGTTTTCTGCTTGGACATTATAAGTGATATTTTTATGAATAACTTTGTCGACAGTCGTAATTTCTGTAAATCCTTTTTTCACATTTTTTAATTTAAGATTAACTTTTACATTGTCACAAGATGTAAGGTCATAAGGCTTTGTATTTTGATTTGTAAGCGTGTTTTTATCATTGAACACATAAATACCTACATTAGCTCCAACTGATGTTGTAGCGCTACAATCTACAGCTTCCATACTTATTTCTAAATCCTTAACAGCATTCAAGGCGACATATGATTGTGATTCGCCACCATTAATGACTTTTGTATCAATTTTGAGATCTTGACAGTGCGATAAAACAAACGCTTTTGCATCTTTTATCTTTTTTAGATCAAATACTCCGCCTTTGAAAGTAATTCCTCTTGTTTTGTCATATCCACCAATATTAACTGTGTCCTTATTAGTAAAAAATGTTGTACTACCATCTTTTAAAATAAAAAAAGCATTCGGATCTGCGCGAATACTAATGTTACTTGGAATTTCTAAATCTCCAATTGTATATGTTCCCGCTGGAATTTCTAACGTTTTCCCTGCGGAATCATTCAATGCTTTTTGAAAATCCGTGTAATAATTCACACTGTTATATGGAATCATTGCACGTATCGCCACACCTAATGAAGAATAAGTACCTTTTACGTTTAATACTTCTTGTTTAATGTCGTCATACGCACCAAATAAAGCTAGCTGCTTCCACTCTGTCCAAACTCCAGCTGCTTTTTTTCTAATGTACAAACTGTTTTCAGATGTATTATTTAGGCTATATACAATTTGCATGCAAGCATAATTGATATCATTGTGTGAATATACTTGGACATACCACCATCCTTGATCTTTAGGAGCGTTTTTAAGATTTAAACCTTTGTAAAACCCGCTTTTAGTTACTGTATTAAGATCACTTGCATCTTGAAGACTAATGTTATAACCTGTATCATCTGTTAATTTAACTCGTTGGAAATTATCTGTGTTGTCTAGTTTCATTTTTATCTTCTGGTTAAAATCGTATAAAGTCTTTTCACCTAACCGTGCAGCGACTACTTCATCGAAATTCGCTGGCTTCGCAGCTAGAAAATCAGAGATCATATTTCTGACTACTTTCAAAACATCAGCATCGCCATTTGTTATTAATGATTGTAAAGTTGCAACATCAATAGCTTCTTTTTCCACTAAATTTAAAAGAGCTTGTTGAACCATAACAATAAAATTGTTGTTGTTCACAAGCTCCGAATATATGTTATCAACTTCCGAATTTAATTCTTTCCGTTCATCAGCAGATATAAGAGTATTTATATAATATTTTCTTGATAAACTCATGGCATTCGCTCCTTTCTATAAATAATAGAATCTTGTATTTACTTCACACCAATTAAATGAAGAAGATTCGATTTTAATTTGATTTATTCCAGGTGCTAGATGTATCTCGCCAGCATCAGCATGTCTTACCAAATTACGACCATACTCATCTTCTATATGAAGTCCTTTTATAACAATTATTCCTTGTGAAACTGAACCTGGATTATAAATTGTTAAAGAGTCATTAGTAGTAAAGTTAGTAATCTTTAAATAGCGTGGATCACATTTAATACGCCATGTTATATCGTGCTGTGATGGATTAATTTCCATAGATCCGATATTCTTGAAATTAAATAGCTTATCCTTAAAGGTATAGTTATAATCATCATCCCATTCTAATCCCATACCCCATGCGAATTTATTAGTATCCCATTCTTTTGCGTTCATTGATGTAAAGATACTTTCACCGAATCCATCAGGCATTGTAAAATTAATGATAATTTCAAACGTTAAAGAACCACGCGGACGGTTAATTTTCATATCTTCATATTCAACACGTCGTCGTATTCCGGGTTCCCTTGAATAAATAATATAAAAATCTTCTAACCTACCAAATAAGGCGTATAGTTCATTTCTTTTTTCATATACGCCCTCAATATCTCCTGTATTCACAAGAACCCTTAATTGACACCCTCGCTCTGTATAGCTTTTATTGTAATGATGAACACCAAACTGACCCTTTATTTTAATCTTGTCTGATTCTTTTTTAGGTGGATCTACTGATAATTCTAAAGTTTTAACGTTATAATCGTTTCGAAGGGAGCAAGTTTGCCCATTTTTAAATAGAATAATAGTATCTAGCATATTTATATTTGCCCCCTTTTCAAAAAGTTAATTTTGTCTTCACGATAATTTTCTTTTCTTACAACTCTTTGTACTGTACGCCCATCAACAATAATAGGTTGATCAACAATCACTTGTACAATTACACCATTTTCATTATTTTTACTTGCATCATTTTGAGTGAATGGGATTCCATATCCATTAATATTGCCAGTTGTTGATGGTATGGCTGCTTGCGCGATATTATCAGAAGCACTAATTATGTTTTTTACGTTTTCATTCATCCCAATGGCCATACCTTCAGTTGTCCACTTACCTATTTGTAGCATGACTCTTGATGGTGAATGGATATCTAAAGCGCCTTTAATTGTATTTGTAACAGTACTTGCAATTTTTTTTGCTGTATCGATTACTGAAGAAGCCATAGAAGATATACCGTTTATTAACCCATTGATAATGTCTTTACCTATTTGCAATAAGTTAATTCCTTTAAAAATACTAACGATATTATTCATGATATCTGACGCTGTACTTCTTGCTGTTTCAAAAGCGCCCTTCCAATCTCCTCTGAAAAGCTGCCCTACCATTGCAACTACACCAGAAATTACCGAACCTACAGTAGTTATCACTGCTTGAACTACAGCGAATGCAACCTGTGTAACACCAGATACAATTGGCATTACTGATTGGAAAAGACCAGATATAAAACCTAATGCACCGCTTATTATCGAACTGACAACACTAAAGGCACCACTAACAATAGCCATAATTTGACTGCCATGTGCATTCCAAAATTCTGCAATACTAGCAAGTGTAGAACCTATAATTGAAAAGATAGCACCTAAAATTGTACCAATTATATTCATGATTCCATTCCAAGCTATTGAAACAAAATTCATTATTTGGGACCCGTTTTGATTCCAAAAATCTGCTATTCCGGTAAGAATTGAGCTTGTGATTGAAAACAATCCAGATAAAACGGTACTAACAATATTTTTAATGCTATTCCACGCATTAGATGCAAATGTCATGATTTGTGTTCCGTGCATAACCCAAAATTGACCGATAGATGCTCCAATCGTTTGCAATGTCTGCATTATTCCTGTCATGCCTTGTGTAATAGCATCCTTAACACCATTAATAATAGTCATTGCACTTAAGATTGTTTGAGGGGATAATCCAATTGAAGATAAGATTGAAACACCTTGTCCTTCATTTCCTCCAAATAAAGCTCCGATACCTTGGAAGAATTGTCCAAGATTCATTACTTGTTGTTTTATTTCATTAAATGCTGTTTTTATTCCATTAGTAATAGCTAAAATCATCCGAATTGTTTCTGGAGTAAAACCAAGTCCAGCTAAGATACTTACACCTTTACCTTCATTTCCTCCAAAAATCGTTTTAATACCTTGAAATGCTTCACCTATCTTAGCAATAGCGTTCCTAACACCTTCACTATTGTCATACAATAATTTAAATCCTAATGCTAATCCTGCAATAGCTGCTACTGTTATACCAATTGGGCCAGTAATAAAACTTAATGCTGTTCCTAATGCACCCATCATTGCTGATCCTATCGCTGCAATTCCTCCTAATTCTGCAATGGCTATCCCTAAAGCGCCAATACCAGAAACAATACCTCCAATTGCTGCTAGGAAAATACCAAATACAGCTGCAATAGATGTTAATGCAAAAGCAATTCCTCCAAAAATAGCTAGCGCTTTTTGTATTGGACCAGGTAGAGCGTTAAAACCGTCAACAAGTGCTTGTAATGCAACTACAAATACTCCAGCAATTGGTGCAAGAGCATCACCTATTGTCTTTTTCATTGTGTCAAAAGAACCAGATAATTGTTCGATTCTTCCTTTTAAGGTATTCATTTTAGTTGCCGCTACATCAGCTGCTGTTACTTTAGACATTTCAGACCACATGTCCCTAACACCATTGGCGCCTTCTTTAAAAAGAATAGTTGCACCACGTACAGCATCAGAACCAAATAATGTTTCAAGCGCCATGCTACGTTGCTGGTCTGTTAAACCTTTCATTGATTCATGCAGTGTTCCTGAGATATTTTCTAAACTTTGGATATGCCCTTGTTGATCATAAAATTTAGAAGAAAGAAAAGCAGAACTTGTTGCCAATTCACGGAATGTAGTATCACACTTATCATTCCATTTCGTAACACCTTCTGTTTTCATAACATATTGTTCCAAAGATGTTTCAATATCTCCAACGCTTCGTGATGCTGGTGTAATACCATTTTGAACAAGAAAGTCAAATCCAGCTTGTGCATTATAAGTAATAAGACCCAAGTCTCTCATCTTGTTATATGCTTCTTTTGTAGAAGGATTTAACCTCATTAGCATAGTCTTTAAAGATGTACCTGCATCAGAACCTTTCAACCCATTTTGTGCTAATACAGCTAACGCTGTTGATGTATCTTTAAATGACATACCAGCACCAGCTGCAACAGCTGCTGAAGCTGCAAGTCCATACTTTAATTCATGAACATCTGTAGCAGAAGCGTTAGCTGCACCAGCTAAAATATTGGCTGCATCTGCTACTGAAAGGTGATCTGCTTTAAAGGAATTTAAGGCAGTAGATGCGATTTCGGCAGCCTCTCCAAGTTCTAGTTCACCAGCTGTTGCTAGATTTAATGCTCCCTCTAAACCGCCATTTAGAATATCTTTTAAACTAACACCTGCTTTTATTAATTCTTCTATCCCTTTTCCAGCTTCAACAGAAGAATATTTTGTTTTCGCTCCCATATCAACTGCAAGTTCACTAATTTTACTCATTTCAGCACCAGTAGCACCAGAAACTGCCTTAATGTTAGCCATCTGCTGTTCAAAGTTCATTGATTCTATAATAGCTGATTTAAGTCCAGCACCAATAGCCATTGCAGCACCACCAAATACCAATCCAAGCTGCATACCGGCATTTTGTAAACTGTCCCCTATACCTTGCATTCTGTTTCCAAATGTAAGCATACGATTAGACTGTTGTTCTAATTGCGAGTTAACTTGCCGTAATTCTTGTTCAAAACGATTTAAATCACCAACAGCTCTGTTTAATTGACCAGCCCATCTTTGTGTTGCTGCAGCATCTTCACCTTGAGATGCTCTTGTTCTCTCATAAGCTGCTCTAAGTTGGTCTATTTTTTGTCGTTGGGTATCAATCATACGTCCTAATGTATCTGCTCTTGCTCGTGTTTGATCCATAGCATTAGAAAAACCGCCCATCCCTTGGGAGATGGCGCGGAATTCAGATTGTAATGTACGCATTGCTCTATTTGTATTCGCTAATCCTTGTTGAAACCCAGTATCTTGCAATGAAAGTCTTACTACTAAGTTACTTAAAGCATTGGACAAAACTCCACCTCCTTACTAGATGATGTTTTCCATTGGTGTATAATTTTCTTGATTTTCTTGTTTCGACTCTTCATTAGTACTTTTACTAATAAGACGTAAATAATGCCATATATCCATTTCATTATCGATATGATAATGTTTATAACCTTGTCTAAGTAAGGAGAGGTATAAATCATCCATAAACTCTTGAAATTGTATTAATGCTTCTTGGAATGATAAAACCTCTCCCTTTATTTGTTTGGGTTTTCGTTACCTCCAAGCGCTGCCGATGTTCCTTCTATAAGTGATGTAATAACACCTTGAATAGTTGTCAAGAATGAGCGAGCATCTAGTCCGTCATAGAAGTCATCACGTGTGAATTTACTTGCATAAACAGAAACAACATAATCAACCATTTTATCAAGGTCTTCTGGTGATGGATTTTGTAATGAATCATTAAATTCTGATGCTTTTCTAATTAGACGAGCTGGAATAAAATCCGGGAATGGAAATACTTGTTTTTCGCTATTAATTACTAAAGATAATTTCATATGTTATATTCCTCCTAATATTCAATAAAAAAAGAGAGACGCAAATACGCCCCTCTTACGGTGTTGGTACTGTTGGTTTGCTATAAACTGAAGTGAACCATCCATCAGCAACTGCCTTTGTAAATGTAGGTTCGTCTGCATCAGCAGTAAATTTTAATCTGCCATCATTATCACGTTCAATAAATGCTCCTTTTAATGGTGTTGTTTTAAAATCAGTCTTATCTTTTTTAGTTTCAGCTTCTTCTTCCTCTTGCGAAAGTTTTCCTTTTAAAAGCCAAACGTAACGGTATTTACCATTTCCTTTCATAAAACGATATCCTAAAGCAACATAAGGTTTTTCACCTACTCGTTTTTCATCTAGTACACCATCTACTACGTCTGGATATCCTTCAAGATCTGCCTTTATTGATAAAGGTAATCCCTGTACCTCTATTTCAACGTCTGTTTGTCCATCTGATTCCGCGACTTCTAATTTTTGATTATCGCCATAAAAAATTTCTGAAGATACTTTTTTAGAAGCTTTTAGTTTCACAGCTCCTTTTAATCTTTTTGGTGTTGCATAAGTAACTCCAGTTGCATCATCTTTTATTATTTTTGCGTAATATAAACTGTCTAAACCGATTATGGAACTTACTACAGTTGTTTGTTCTGCCATTAACTTTCCTCCTCTACTTTCCTATACCTCATGGCATAATGATAAGTTTGCGTGTCATCTTCATATAAATCAGCAACTGTATAACGGAAAAAACCAATATTTTTCATGATTTCATCAACTTTTATGTGAATTGCTGATGTACTATTTTTTGACCAAATATCAATTTGAAAAGAAATATCGCTAGCTATTTCTTGATTATCTGCAAATGAATCACCTGTATTATTCAACTCGAAGAATGTAATTCTAGGAAACTCTTGTGCATTTGTTGCTTTATGATAATAAATACGTTTTCCACCCAATAATGAAACAAGCGTAGGATCATTCTCCAACGCTTGTACAATAAGTGGTCTTAAGTTTTTCATATTATAACCCCAGCCTATCTCGGATTACATCAGCCATAACACGATTAATCTTATCTGTGTTTTCCGTTAAAGATTTTTCGGCAAACGGTCTAGCATCCATCTTTGTTGTTCCAAATTCAAGGAAATGAACACGATAACCAACTTCTTTATTTGGACCAATATTAGATTGATATTCACCATCTTTTTTCTGTATTTTCATTTCAATATTATCTTGAACGTGTGGATGTTTTTTACTACTACGATTAACGTTTTCTTCCATAGCTTCTTTTACAACATTGGCACCAGCTTGAACAGCATCTTTGCCTATTTTTTCACCTTGTACACCTAATCGTTGTAATTGAGCAATTAATTGGTCCATACCTAATATTTCAGCATTAGCCATTCATACCACCACGTTTCCACATGATAAGTAAAGTATGTTTTTCTGTAGGAATTACCGATATGATTTCATACATTTGTTCTTTATATTTAATATTCATATCAGAAGTCACATCTTCACGATAGCGAATTTCACTTTTACCTTGTATTTCACTATTCATAGCTGCCGCTTGAAAGTATTCTCTACCTTTTAGGAAGAGAAATGAGCCCCACACAGTAAACAGGTCATTGTATATTTCGATAGGTTCACCATCTGGACTTTTTGCATTTTCATCTTTCTTGAGAAATGTAAGTCGTTTGTTACGTTTAGCAAGAGTCATAACATTTCACCTTCATACTTCATTTGAATAATGTTACTTTGCAAAGAACGTTCTAGCTTGGCGTATGAATCTTGGTCGTATTGTAAAGCTACATAAATAATCACTGATAAACGGTATAATGCTGTATCTTTTTCTGGTATTCCAGCATTATTCAAAAATTCTTTTGCCGAATCAAGTAAAAGAGTAAGGTTTATATCATCCTCACTCCCATCGATTCGCAAATATCCTTTTACTTGTTCTAACATATCAGCACCTCACTTATGTTCCGGATGCAGACGTTGTAACTGACAATTCAGCACTTAGTGATGATTCCATTCCATTACTTCCAACAACTTTCACTTGATACTTATAAGTTGTACTTCCAGTTAATGCAGTATCTTTGTACGTAGCTGTTGTTGAAGTTCCTACTTTGTTTCCATTTCGGAACACTTGATATTCTTTAATTCCCCCGTCATACACAACAGGTGCCCAACTGATGCTTGCAGTTGTCACTGTAGTAGCATCAGTTTTTAATCCTGTTGGAGTTTGGGGTGGATTAGGGTGTAGTAACTACATTCGCAATACGAAATGCTGATTTTAGCTTAATTTTATGGTCAAACCATGCTGTTAAAACAAATAATTCAATACCTGTTTTTACATCCTTATCACGATCGTACAGCATTTGAGGATCATAGTTAAAGTGAGAGTATCGGAAATCACCAACAACAGGATTTACTGCTGCATCACAGAACTTAACTGGTTTTCCTAAAACTTGTTCTGGTTGAGCATTGTATAAAGCAGTACTACCATTAGCAAGTGTTTCGATAATGTCCATGTAATCTGCATATCGCATTTCAATGATTGCATTTTCACGGAAATCTTCGTGTAAATCTGCAACTGCCGCTTTAATAGCTTTATATAAATTTGCACCATTAACAGATTTAATACCAGCTTTATAGAATGACATGGATTCTTCACCAGTTTTAGGTGTTGTAGCGAATGCTACTTTCTTCTCTTTTGCTGCTAGACCACTTTCTAATGCTTGATCTATAGTTTGTACTAAGTTTGTATCTGTTGCTGTTAAGATAGTTTCTGAAATAGGAACAAAAACCTTAAATTTATTGCGACCAAATACTACAACATCACCTTCTGCTTTTAATTCTTTTGCTGTTTCTGTATCAGCAATAAAATTATCATCATCTAATGTGAATGTAACCTTAGGAATTTCAAGGTTAGTTACACTTGTAAATGTAGATGCTTCTCGTAATGGGTTTTTAACAAATGGTTCATGCAATAATTCATTTGTCATTGTACTCGGAAGAATCTTTTCTCCACCAGTAGAATTATTATTTCCAAGCGCTGCTCGTGCTTCTTGTGATAAAGATCCACCACGAATAGTAGCGCGGATTAATTCAGCCTTTGCTGCTGTTTTTCGCGCTTTTGGATCTTCGCTTTTTAATCCAGGAGCACTTTGATTGTGTTTAGCTTGTAAAGCTACTCGCTGTTCTTCTTCTTTTTCATCATGTTGTGCTTTTAACACTTCGAAACGTTCATTAAGCTCAGCTTTCATGCTCTTTAAATTTTGAACTTCAGTAATTGGTACACTTGGATCTGCTGCTTTTGCAACAATATCATTTTCAACTTGTACCAGCTGGTCACCTACAGTTTTTAAACTTGCTTTTAGTTCGTATAAATTCATTTAAATTCCTCCTAGAATTAGTTTCAATTTTTCACTACTTGCCTTTGATTCAGCAATAATTTGCTTTCTATATTCCTGTTCCTTAATATCATCTGATGCATTAGACTCACTTGTTTGATTTAATAAGTCTTTTGGTGTGTTTTTATATCGATTAAACATATCTTTATTCACACTTGCTGCAATTTCAGTTGCTGATTCAACAACATCACACAATCCGAAATCTAAGCATTCTTGAGCTGTCAACCATGTTTCATCATCCATTAGTTTAGTTAAATCTTCTTCTGAGATGTTGTCTCCTGCTTTTTGCATGTATGATTGTCTTATTGAAGTATTAACTTTATCTAACATATCTGCTGCTTCACGTAAATCGTTAGAATTACCAGCTGTAAATAACCAAGCATTATGAATCATCATCATTGCATTTGATGGCATTATAATAGTGTCAGCTGCCATTGCGATTACACTTGCAATAGAAGCTGCCAATCCATCAACATGTACGTTAACATGTGCTTTATGACGCTTTAGCATGTTATAAATTGCAACACCTTCAAATACATCGCCACCAGGAGAGTTAATATAAACATTAAGTGTGTTAATATCGCCCATATTATCTAACTCTTGTTTGAAACTCTTAGCTGAGTGAGCATAATAACCACCGCCCCAAGATGCAATTTCTACATATAAATAAAGATCTGCTGTATCATCTGTTTGATTCTTAAATTCCCAGAACTTTTTAATTTCCACCACCTCCCTTCGAGTCAGGCACTTTTTTGTTATTCCTTTCAGATACAGGTGTATCAATTGGATATAAATCACCACTAATAAGCAATGTATCCCCTCCTTTTTCTGGAGGTAATTCCTCATAAGCGCGCACTTCATTAGGCTTAAACCACCCTGAACGAATGCCTTTTAAGTAAAATTCTCCCCTAGTTTGTATATCTCCACGCAAAAGAGCGTTCACATTGAACTTAAATACAAGTCCTTGCGAACGCTCTTCATTAGAAAGAAGCTTTTTATTAAATTCTTGTTCATACATTCGAACAATTGGAACTAAAGTATTCTGTACGTATTCTAAAGATTGTTGTTCCATACTTGAAAAGTTTGTTCCACTGAAATCTCCAAGCATGTGAGGTGGTATATTATATACAGTTGCCACACGTGATCTTGTTATGCGTTCTACCTCAAATACTTTCGTATCAATAAAGTCACGAGTTATTTCTTTTAATTCTGCTCCATTATCTACTATAATTACGCCACTTCCGTTTGTAGAGTAAAAGCTTTTAAATGATTCTAGCATCGATTTTTTCTTATCATCACTTAAATTAGAAGCGATTTTCAATACAAATGATGCTTTAATCCCGTTTTCCATTTGAGCTAAACTAAATTCTTTTACTTGAGCATCATAATCAATGGAGTCTCGCAAAACATGAATTGGCTTAATACCTTTATAACCTAAAGTATGAATATGTTTTACATGAATCATATCCATATTATGGACATAATATATTTGGCCATCATCACCTCGTATTTCGTAATAAAGTTCCTTTGATTTTTCTTCCAATACTGGTTCTACTCTTGTAGGGTCTAAAATATCTAAGGCTTCAACTTGAAATCGATAATTATAGCGTTTTAAAGCATATGCATTACCTTCAATATCACGAAATACTTCCATTGTCCTTATAAAATCGAAACTTGTCATGTTAGGATTAGGTGATGTACTCATTAAATCTGCCATTCTATTATTTGTAATAGGATAAAAGTCTTGATATAGCTTCAATGGTAATGTAGCAAGTGAATTTGATAACCGAGAAACAGCAGCAAAAATAGTTTCGTTATTTGCTAAAATATCATGATTTTGCCAACTGCGTTTTCCATTAAGTTGGTTCCATTTTGTGAAATTTTCATCAGTAATCTTATTTCTACGAAAAACATTCTTTATTTTGTCCATAAAACTCATTTATTTCACCTCCTAATCATTAAAATTCCATACTTCAATAACAGGTTCAGATGATATCAATAACATTGCTCTTACATGTGCATTTATCATTGAAGCAATTGGATCTATTCTTTCTATAGATTTAGCTTTATCTAACATGATGTTACCGTTATGATCTTCTTTAGTAATTGCATTACCAGTTGCCCAATCTAAAACTGGATTGTTGTCATGAACAACATTTTTCGAGTACACTTCTTCTCGAAAATTCTTAGTTGGCTCACCTAAAGTGCCGATTCCTTGGCGAATTTCAATCATTGTGTACCCTTCTGCTTCTAAATCCTGTGCAAATTGGCTTGCATTCCATGGATCATAGCAAATTTCCTTTATAATAATTCCATGTTGTTGTTCTAAGTTTTTTATATATGATTTTATAAAATTGTAATCCACTACACTACCAGGTGTTGTCGTTATATATCCTTGTTCATGCCATAAATCGTAACGAACTTTATCTTTTTTCACTTTTTCTCTTAATGAATCTTCTGGCATAAAACTATGACTAAAAATGTTGTATTTATCAGCTTTTATGATGATTCCAAGTGATGTAAGGTCTATTTTTGCTGATAAATCGATCCCTAAAATGGCTTCTTGTCCTTCAAAATCTTCAATTTTAAGATTTTCGTTACCACAATCATTCCATTTAGACATGTCCATATAGCCATTGTCTTTCATATCAACCCATATATTCATATTCTTAGTAAGAAAACTTCGCATCTTTGTTTGGTCTTCAAGGGCCTCTTCCAGCTTTTCACGAATACTTTTTATACCTTCTTTATAAGTACAAACAATAGGATTAGCTTTCAGCCAATTTCGTTCGTCTTTAATGTCATCGCCTTTATCAAGCTCACAAATCATAACAAAATAGCTTTCATTTTGTGTTTGATGATCTTTATCAAGTATTCTAGATACATATTGATACTCAGAGAAACATGGGAATGATTTATTAAATCCAGCTGTTGTGATAATTACTAGTAGTGGGCTTTTACGAGAAATCATCCCTGAATCAAGAACATCATATATTTCTGATGTTTCGTGACAATGATACTCATCTAAAATTCCTAAACTAGGGTTACTACCATCACCTGTTTTACGTGCTTCTTTCGATAAAGGTTGAATAATTGATCCTGTTTTTGAATGCTTTATTTTCCCATATGCATCAGAGTATTTCCCTTTAAACAATTCAACTGGTGCTAATTGTAAATTAATTTCGGAGTATACTTTATCTGATTGGTCGCGTCCCCAACCAGCAATATAGCACTCTTCAACTTCCCCGGATAAGAATGTTGAATATGTAGCTATGATAGCCAACAACTGTGATTTTGCGTTTTTACGTGCTAATTGGATGTATGCTTTTCTGAAACGTCTTGAATCGTCTTCTTTCAACTTCCAACAAAAGATATTTCCACATACAAATAGTTGAAAATCAGTTAACTCGATAGGTTTCCCTGTTAATGTTCCTTTTGTATGCTTGAACATTTTAGCCCAAACATAAAAGTCTTCTAACTCATCTATATCAAAATGGTAAGGATACTCATCATTTTGAATTTTTTCTAAATCATTTAAAAACCTTTTACAAGCTGCGATATGTTTCTTACAAGCAATTATTTTCCCTTCAACGATGTCCAAAGAGTAGTTGTAAACACGATTAAAGAGCTCTTCGGCAGTAAATACGATCATAATCTAGATCCAAACTTCTTTTCTGCTGTTGTTTTAGGTTGTCCTTCTTCTTTTTTCGGAACAACTAACTTACATCGTGAAGTAATAGTTAAACCCAAATCACTTGCTGCTTGCCTACATTGTTTGAACAGCTTGTCTTGATTAACAAGTAAATCTGTATACACATCATTAGAAACGATATCTTCTACTGATTCGACTACATTACCGTCTTGATCTGTTTTAATGAATGTCTCCATTTTTGTCGGAGACGTATCTAATAACGTTTCTGTTACTTGCCAATACATTTTCTCAGACAATAAATAACGAGCTAGTGCATCGACATCAAGATTTGACATAATCCCGATTTCTACTAGCTCGTCAGAAATCTTCTTAAATTTTCTCCTTAAATCTTTTGGGAGGTAAGTCGGTGCTTTTATTTTGTCATTTGGTGCTTTTATTTCTTGCGACTTACGTTCCTCAACTTCTTGTTTGGTTAAATTTTTCTTACCTTTATAAACCAGCAAATCGATAGGTTGTCTCGGTCGTGCCATCTTCTTACCTCCTTTCAGATTTTTAGTTTAGGCAACTCCAACACCCGTTTTCTGAGATTTCATTTAGGGAATTTTCTCTGCGTAAAGCTGGGCACCGGTCTGGTGGGCAGCCTGTGTATAAATTTAAGGTAGGGGGGCTATAAATATTTGTATCTATAATTTTGAAACAACACTTTCCTCATTCAAAGTTTTATCATAAATACTCATTCTACAATCACTCATACCAAAGAAAAATAACTCATTACCATCATCTAACATCAAGCTTACTCCTTCTAATTCACCAACAAACTCTACCGCAACTATTGTTCTTCCTATTACATAGTTAGTTCCTTGTTTAGTATCGATGTGTTTAATGGTTATCCCTTCTTCCCATGTTCTTTGTTATGACATGCATTACATAAGCTTAAGAGATTATCCATATCTAATCGCTTTAACCAATCATCTTTAAGTTCATGTATATGATGAACCATATCAGCTGGCACTAGCTTACCATTAGATATACAGTGACGACATAAGTAGTTGTCTCTTAGTAGCACTTGCTCCCTTACCTTCACCCACGCTGTACTCTTATAGAACTGAGTAGCTTTACTATCTCGTTGATGCTTATCATAATACTTTGTTGCTTTCTTCTTATGTTTCTCGCAATAGCGATCTGTTGTTAGCTCTGCACATAATGGTTGTGCACATGGTTTCTTTGGCTTACTTGCCATAACACCACCTCATGATAATATCTTTATAAAATTAACTACAACTATTTAGTATTGTTTACCCACAATACCTCCACCAGAAAACAATATCGTTTCTTCAATTTCCAATGGATGATTATGCTGAATAACTTTTGTGTTAATTGGTTTTCCAATATCCTTATGTTCAATATGGACATATGTCTGTACAAACTTAGCTGTGTTAGTAGTCCAATCAAAACTTACTCTTATCTTCCCATTAACCTTCTCACCTTTGTAATACACATCTGGTGTAGTATCTATATCAGATAGTACGATTTGTAATAACGGGTCCTGTTTATCTTCTTTAACTTCAATATGTTGCACATACTTTGCAATATGAAACTTATCTACGAAAGCTCCATTACATTTCGGGCAAACTGTTATCTCTTTATAATCTTCTTTCGTCTCATGATGTACCTTGTCTTTATGACCACAGACTAAGCATTCAGCACAGTGATGGTATGCACATTTCATCTTCATCTCATTCCTCCTTAAATAATAAGAACTTACAATCGTGTATTGTTTCGTAATTAAATGCTATTTATCTTTTCATCTATTCAACTAACAACCATAGAAAATTGCTTATTTTCTATTGTCATGTATCACTTTGTATTTCATGTATTTGAACTTTAAATTGATTCGACTTTAGATGTCACTTATCTTTTATAAGTCAGTCGAACTATCCACTTCCTCAGCATTCACAATACACCACAGTAAGAACAATACATATCCGATTAATAATGTTAGCCAAATCATTTTTCTTCATCTTCTTCAATGATTTCGTAATCATACGATATTTCACTTCTTACGTATTCCTCAATCTCCAAATCTATCGTTTCAATGTTATCTACTTCAAATTCTTCATCAACACTAGTTCCAAACACATCTATAGTCACAAGAACTTTCATTCCAATCACCCCTTATCTTCTCTTAACAACAAATAAGACGCTAAACCGATAACGGCAGCGCCTATGATGATTGCTATTGTTTTAATCATTGTGTTTTTCTAGTAGCCCTAACTTGCTTTGTATGTTCAGAAATGAATATCCATGCGTAAATCCTACAATATTAATTCCAGATGCGTATTTATGTGATAAATCTTCATTATATGTTTTCTTGTAATACTCTAATTTAAAAGGAATATTATAATGGTCGTTTATAATTACTTCATCTTCTGGAAATCCTTCCATTCTTATAACAACAGCTACATACTCTATTCCTTCACTATTTGCTTCATTAAAACATTCTTCTAACCCTTCTAATGTTAAATCCATATACATTCCTCCTATTCAAATGTCCATTTTGTTCAATAAAAAAAGCACCCGTTATGGATGCTATGCTTTTGATTCTTCTTTTTTATTATTTTCATACCAACGAGACATTTCATCTAACTTACCAGAATAATGTTTAACTTCATGATATATCATTCCACACTGACAGTAATAAAAAGTGCTCATTTTACCATCGACTGAACCATCACTTTGCGGACTCATTTCAGAACTACATTTTTTACATAACATAATTCTCACTCCCTTTCTATCTACCATTTCGACAGAAAAGAGGAAATTCCTACAAACAAAAAAGCCATCACCGAAGTGACAGCTTAACTAGGGAATGGGAGAACTATTCACAGATCAAAGGGGAATATGAGTATGTGAAAATTCAATTTAAGCTCCTAGTATTCTAGATACTATCGAGCTTCTCCCAATCACTGATAAAATGTTCTACTTGGCAGCTCTGTCCACAACATTCAGTGACTGGAAGAAGAGCGAAAGCTCTCCATCTCGTTTAGACTAATAACATTATTTTACGTTTAAAACAAGTTTGAGAATGTGCGGTTCATTTAAACCACAACCTTCCCAATTGGCACAATTATAACGAAATCATCAGACCGAATAATGAAGTGTTTTGCAGCCACTTCATATGCATATGTGGTAAGTAGTTTCCGCTACCCCTCACTAATAATAGTGTACCATTAATTTATCAAGAGCAGTGTTGCACGTTTGTAGCACGATTGTAGCATTTGTTCATTTTGCTACTAACTCTACGAACATGTTGATAGCTGTACCCTGTTTCGTGAGCAATCTGCTTCAATGTCATTCCTAGAACATCTCGCATATATACAATCTGCTGCTCCAATCCTTTCTTCTTACTCATGACAAACTGTAATTCCCCCATAACAGACTGTTTATTAGCAATTTGTTCATGTAATAGCTGTGCCTTCTCAATAATCCGATCATGGTGTCCTGCAATCTCATCTAATGTTAGTGGTACCTGCCCACCCGTAACACGCTCTGCTGAGTAATCTACAACTCCATTAAATTTAGGAGCATTCATTTC
This sequence comes from Bacillus cereus group sp. BfR-BA-01380, assembly GCF_022663535.1. GTDB lineage: Bacteria > Bacillota > Bacilli > Bacillales > Bacillaceae_G > Bacillus_A > Bacillus_A cereus_BB. Next base: position 31,049 of record NZ_JAKUFS010000035.1, read on the forward strand.
CATGTTTTTCATCACGTATTTATGCTCAATCTCTAAATCTTTTAATTGAATCTTCATCATTTCAATTTCTTCACCTAAGTTTTGATAAAATGCTGTCATGTTATAAATCCCCCTATTTCTATTTTTGTTTTTTCACTTCCTGTAAGGTATGTGAAATTTTAATATCTTATTGTTGAATAAGGGAACACCACAAGCATACAGCCCCCATCATCTGCCTTGCGCTGCTCCGTCATCCATTTAAACTGCTAACCTATCAACATATTGCAAATAATCTACAGGTGCTCGTTCTGTCTGATCTACTAAGTATCCATAAATATCAAAATCTGCTCTTGGAATCGACTTCTTCCCTTTTGGCTGTTGTGACATCCTTACATATGATTGGATGACTGATAATGGAACTGCGAACACTGTCTTGTCTTTGCTAAATTCGATAAGGAAGAAACATACTGCTCCCATCTTCTCTGCTTTCTCCAAGTAATCAATTTGATGTTGCGCTATATTCTTTAAATCAAACCGTGTATTCTCTTTTGTTGACTTCGCTTCAAAAGCAATCGCTCGTCCCTTATACACTCCGTCATAATCGACAGTTGATTTTTCTTCAAAATACCCGTCTTTTACTCTGCCATACACTATTTTCAATACCTTCACAGGAGTAGGACGCTTGTTTATAAGCGCCACTCCTTCTCTTTGATACATTTCATTTGATAGATTGATAAGTTTCTCAAATGCCATTCCTCTGTTTCCTAATCCCATATAATTACCTCCATTATGTTTTAAAAGGGGTCCCGCCAGCATTTTGGAAAAAAACCACGTTAAGCAAATTTCGACATAAAAATAAACAATTTTAACAACGTTAAGGCTGCTTAATGCAGCACAATGTCATTTGTGTTGCATTAGAACTAAAAAAGACTAATACAAATGGGTGTTAACGCAACACAATTTATCGAAATGATCTAATTTCGAATACAACACAATTTAAATTAGCGTTAAAATGGCTCGAAAATCCTTAGCGTGGTTTTTTTCCGTTTTGCGGTCTGTACCACTAAAATGAAATTTTTGTATTAAATCACCTGTAATACTTGCTGCAAATTATTAATCCGTTCATTAGCTGCAGCACAATATTCTTCTGAAATCTCAAACCCTATAAAGTTACGATTGGTATTTATAGCAGCTACTGCAGTTGCCCCTGATCCGATACAATTATCAAGAACAATATTACCTTCGTTTGTGTAACTCTTAATCAACCATTCAAACAATTCGACAGGTTTTTGAGTTGGATGAATCCGTTCCTTTGAATCATTATTTACTACTGGTATATCAATAATTGAGTTTGGATAACGATCAGTTTGTCCGCCTCCACTCACTAATTTAGTATTTCCGTAATTTGTTCCGTCTGCAGAACGTTTAGTATATTGATTAACTGGCTTATGGCCCGTTGTTTTCTGCGGATTATACGTAGGTAACTTTTTATAGAAAACTAAAATGTACTCATGACTTCGCAAAGGCATTTTCTTAGCATTTAAAAATCCTGTGCTTTTGTTTTTCTTCCAAATTAAGTCGTATCTGAATAGTTTAGGGTTACTTGCAATCAACTGCGCTGCAAATGGCTGTGTAGCTGTTAAAACAATGGCTCCATTATCTTTAATTATCCGTTCGTATTGGTCCCACATTTCATTAAAAGGAATAACCACGTCCCATTTATTTTGCGTTACTCCATATGGTAAATCACATAAAATCATGTCTATCGATTTACTCTGCAGAAGTTTCATCCCTTCCAAGCAATCCATGTTATGAATTTGATTTATCACGAGCAGCCCTCCTTCCTACTAAAATAGCGTTTTTGTTTAATTTTGATTCTGCGCTTTAATCACTTCTAATGCACCCTTACAAATCGCCATTGGTGCAGTTTCAGCAAACACCATTTTGACATCACCAGGAACAAATACATGCACTTGATATTTTGGTTTTAAGTCGGTTTTTGTTACTTTCACGTCATACTCCAACTTCTCAACTACTTGCCATGCATCCTGTATCTTCTCAGTTGGTTTAAATACGTTTAAGTTATCTTTTTCAAGAATTCCAACATCATCAACCCACTTACCATCGCAAAGTGTTCCATTATCGTAATACTCAGTTACACCATCAATAGCAACTGCAACTTTCCAACCCATGATTTTTTCTGCAATTAAAATATTTAGTTCTCTATTCTCCATTTTCCATTCCCCTTTTCGATTAAAATAAAATAACGCTTTGGTTTAGTTTTGATTTTTCACTTCTTCTTTCGCTTCTTCTATACAATCATCGCAATACAGTTCTTCGTTTACTATTTCTCCTTCATCTGCAAACCTATAACAAATTGCACATTCAAACATCCAACCATGTTTTATCATTTCCCTCATAGGCACTTTTTTCGTATCAGAAAACTTATCAAAATGTGGTTGACGTTCTGCTACAATATCTTCAAAATATCCACTCATTCCGTAAGCATCGCTTTTTAGAATTGCTTCTTTCTCGTTTTCAGCAAAAACCATTTGATGTTGCTTTTCATCTTCATCTTGTCCTGTTTTATCACAAACATGAAATGCTAACATTACTTATTCCCACTCCTTTTCTTAATAAAATTCAAATTCAGTATTACTTTGTGTCTACACGTTCTATACTTGCTTTCTTACTAAATCCATTAGGATATCTTTTAGCTAATTTTGCGATATTCATTTCAGCTATATCTTGTAATGTGTATCCCATTTCATAGGCCATAATAGAAACATAGTACATAATGTCTCCTAACTCTAAAGCAAGATTATGAGTGTTTCCGTATTCTTCACCAGGGCAATGAGCTGGATCAAATCCATGCCCGTGATAAATTGCTTTTTTAACAATATCTGCAACTTCCCCAGCTTCTCCTGTAATTCCTAAAGCAGCATTTGAAATACGACGATCAAAATCATTTTTTGTATTCCAAGTACGTAATGTTGATTCCTGATATTCATTTAACTGACATACTGTATTTTTCATTATTGTTCCGCTCCTTATAAGTAACTTCTTATTTTATTTTTTCGATTTACAAGTTCTTGCAATAGACTTTCTGACTTCTTTTTCTCGCTTTCCATCATAATTAAATGATATTTAATGTTATTAATATCGCTTTGCACCTTTTCTAACTCTGATTCAAGTTGCACTTTTGTTATTTGCTTCATGCAATCCCTCCTACAGTCCTAATACTTCCATGATCTTGCCAACGTTCTCATCAAAACCAAACAATATTTCTCCATTATCTAATTGGAAAGTAGGTAAAGTTTTAATACCTTTTTCAATAGCTTCGTTTTTATAACATATTTGTTCATCTATGTTTTTCTCAATTAGTTCTAATTCAATCTCAGAAGGAAGACTACTCAACATAGCTTTCGCTCTCATGCATTTTGAACAAGTGTTTCCAGTGTATATAACGATCTTAGTTGCCATTTTCTTCAGTCTCCTTTGCTTCCGCTAATAATTGAGTTACTTCGTAAGTGCCATGCTCTGTATATTTCATTGTTCTTCCTCCTCGTGATCTGCTAAAATATCTTCCAAACCAATTGCCGCTCCTTCTAACGTGTTCCATTGTCCGCGGTGGAATCCTGCTAATCCTAAATCACCTTGTCCAAACGCTTCATCCGCTTGTTTCCTGCTCTCGATTGCTGATTCATGTAAACCTTTTATATACTCTTCAATCGCTTCTCTCATTCCCCTTTACCTCCCTGTAATAGCTCTGGATTCTCAAACACATTACCGAGTACTTCGACCTCTGCCCCATCTTGGAACAACAGCCAACCATCATTTCCTTCTACATTCTCAACCATCCAAGATCCATCAATGAATTTCACAATTCCTATGTCATCCATTTCAAATCCTGGAATAACACCTACGATATGGACAATGTCTTTTTCGAAAATCTCAGTTCCGTTTTGGTCTTTAAATCCTGTGTATTGCATCCAACCGCTGAAAATATCATTATCTTCGTTATCATCCAACACACTTAATTTGTATATCCCTTTCACTTTGTCCCAATCAATCATTTCTTTCGCCATCTTCTGATAAAGCCTAAACTTCATCTCCCTCATTCTCCCCATCTCCTTTGATTAATTCGAATAGCTCCTGCTCACTCATTTCATAAAGCTGCCGTCCTGTGCCATCTTCCTTGTAAATACCTTTATGTAGTAGGACGTTGATGTATATTTGTTTCATGTCCATTCATTACCGCATACCTTTCTCGTATTCTCTCTTAATGTCCCGGATCAGCATAATTTCCTTTGGGCCCACTTCATTACCTAGCGAATCCACTTTCCTTGCATGAACCTCGCTAAAACTCGTCACACGCGTTACAGCGATATACTCTCCTGTTTTCTTGTTTGTCCAGAAACCTCTTAATGTTGCCCGTTCCTTCGGTGTCATGGCTTGTCCTCCTAGTTGATTTGCTTCTTTTTCTGCCCACGTTTATCCAATGGCTTTGTTGCCGCTTCAAACTCACCCATACCTCTGTTTATTCTTGTTAGAAATGTGTTTTCACTAATACCGTTACTTTCAGCTAAAATCTTTAATTCTTTGAATCTGTTAGGTTTAATGGTAGCTGCATCTTCCGGCAACCACCCTTTTTTAAGTCTCAATCTAAACGTTCCTTCTGATATTCCATTTTTTTGCGCAATTATAATCATCTTTCTTATTTCTTGATTCTTAACCGGTTTTCCAAGTTCAGAAATTGCTCTTTTAAGTGACCATCCGCTTTGATTAATACGCGCATAAACCATTCTTTTTGTTATTCCAAGTTTGAGTGCTTTTTCTAAATCTTCTTCCGTTGGCACTTCACAATAATCACTCATTCCACTATCCACCTTTTAAGACGTTTTCTTTTTCCTTCCACGTTTACCTAACTCTTTTGTTGCTGCATCATATGGTGTAAATCCTTTTCTAATCCTTATCAAGAATGTTGTTTCACTGATTCCATTTCGCTGCGCTAGCAAAAGCATTTCTTTTCTATCTGATAACCTTTTACTTGTTGAAGGCTTTGTTATAGCTTTTTTTAGTGTCCATCCGTCTAACAATCGTCTGTCCACATTTGCTTTAAGTAGTCCAATTTTCAAAGCTGCATCATAATCTTCTTGCGTTGGTACTTCACTCAAGTAGATGTTTTGCATGAAATCACCTCAATCCATCTCCATAATTTCTTTCAAAGTTTTATCTGAAATGTAAATGTTATTAATAAGTATTTTCCCGTATTTCTTCCTTGCCGCGCTTATTGCCGCGCCCTTGACTTCCGCTTCAAACCAACGTAATTTTTGTTTTTCATCTTTATCGAAGAAATCAACTGCGAATGTCTTAATAACAGGTTCTTTTGCTAGAAATTTCTCTGCCGTGCTAGTTGCTGTATAGTCGAAAGTTCCAAGTATGTCTTCGAACGATAATTGACTTTGCATACTTACACACCCCCATTTTGAATATCTTTCATATCTCTGAGTTGTAATTTGAGAATATTTATAATTTCAATTGTGCTGTTATAAGCGTTCTTCCACCTCATACATAACGCTTCTGCTCGCGCTTCTTTCTTACGACATTTACTTACTGCTAATTCAACTTTCATGTCTCGTTCTTTTGCTGTGCCTTCTTTATTTGACAGGAATAATTTTGCTATTGTTTCTTTGCGTTCAACCTCAGCCATCTTCCATTCACTTAAAGATGCCGCATGAAGCAATCCTATGATTGAGAGTATTTCGCCATGGTATTTTAATTTTTGTATCAAGTCACCAGGTAAACTATCGTCTAACTCAGCTACTTTACTATATAAACATTTCAGTTTGTTCTCTTCGTTAGCCATTACTTATGCTCCTAGACCCATTGACCGCGCTACGATCTTGTTCTTATCTGCTTGGTCTAGTATAAGAACCGCGATTTCTAGTTGATGTCTTCCCATCTGCTTCGCTATTTCAATGATACTTTCTCCGTTCTTCCACATATCTTTGAACTGAATGACCTCTCTCTCATCAAAGACAAGGTTTGCTTCTTCCAATGCAACATACAAATTACGACGCGATTGTTTCATGTACTTTCTTTGTTGTGCTGCTATCGTATAATCTTCTTTCTGCAAATCTTCTATGAGCTTCGGCATCCCATGTTCCCTCCTTTTGCATTTGACAAGCAATTTCTAAATTTTTCATTAATACTTGGCGGTGCTGATCAAGTTCCTCGCGGCTTCGCTCACCTGCCGCGCAAGAGCAAGGATATTTACCGTACATTCCGAATCCAACATTATTAGTGATAACTCCAGTTCCGTTACATGTACACATTAAGAAGCACCTCCAAATTTTTGTAGCCGTTGTTTCGCAATCTCTCTTCTATAACTAGTTGCTTTGTTTTCTACAGTTAGACTTGTTTCAACCATCCTGTCATAAGAACGTTTACCAATTTGGTTTTGTAATTCTTTTGGTTGTAAATTACTTGTATACAGTGTTGGCATTTCTTTTCTATATCGACCATCTATAATATTAAAAATCTTTTCTTCTACCCACTCAGTCGCTTTCTCTGCTCCGATATCATCAAGAATGAGTAAGTCGCATTCTAAAAGCGCTCGCATGATCTGCGCTTCATTCTCTTTGTTATCGTTGTTAAATGTACTTCTAATGCGCTGTAATAATTCAGGTACACTCTGAAATACAGTTATGTACCCTTTACTAGTTAACTCATTCGCAATAGATGCCGCTAAATGAGTTTTTCCGTTCCCTGGTTCACCCCAAATCATCAGAGACTCACCTTTCCAGTCATCAAACGTTTTTACATATTGATCAGAAATCTTATAAGCTGTTTCAGATCCATTTCTTTCTAAGAACGATTCGAATGTACTCCTTGCAAAACGATCACCTAAGTTGTTAATGCTGAACAACTTTTCAATTTCTTTTTTCTTAGCAAAATTTTGATATTCACGTACTTTTGCTTCTTCTCGCTCAACCACACATTCACAAGTAGGAAGGACCTTGTTTTTTATTCGTAATGTTGGTACCTCAACTACAATTGCTTTAATGAACGTATTGCAATGTTCGCACGTATAACCTTCTGTTTCTTCATCACAAGCCGATGTATTCAAAATCTTGGTCATCACTCTTCCTATTGCTTCCATTTGGTTTCGCTCCTTTTTTACGTTTGTATTCCGCTTCTAAAGCTTCCGCATCTTTTACAGTTTTCACGTTACTGTTAGACCACTGTTTTAAAATGCCCTCAGCATAATTCCATTTTTTTTGTTGTTTTAATGCTCGTTCCATCGCTGCTATAACGAGTTCTTCACTTGTATCTTTAATCCACTGATCAATACTATCTGCCATGAATGGATTTAATTGACCAATATTATTTTCATAGAAGGAGAAGGGGTTACTACTACTACTTCTTGTTAAATTAGTATTGTTAAGATTAGTATTGTTAGTGTTTCCCTCAGACACTACCCCTAGTTTCCCTTGGATACTACCCTGGTTTCTCTGGGACACTACCACTGGTTTCTGAGAGACACTAGGTGTCTGAAGAACATGGTAAATGTTAGACAAATTATTTCCTTGATCGTCCTTCCTATTAACCTTTTGTATATACCCTTTTTCTTCTAATGATTTAATGCACTGAACAATTTTCTTTCTTCCACAACCAACTTTTTCACTTAATGTTGTCAATGACGGGAATGCTGACTGTGTATCCTTATTTGCATGTCTTACAATTACCGCATATGCCTTAAACTCATAAACATCTAAGTCGCAGTTATCAATTGCATCGTTCTCTATCATGAAAAATCCGCGTCTCTTATCAATAAAATTCATTTAGTCCACCTTCTTCATCCAACATTCATACCGAACATATTCTTCCATGCCAGCGAATGTGTAACCGCCTTTGATATTTTTATTTTCGTTATATAAAAAGTCTTTTTTATTCTTGTATATCCGCTCGATTGGCTTTACACAGTCAAAACCGCGTTTCTCTAAATCTCTTATAGCTGAAATCATTTCTTTCATTGATCCTCTTCTAATTCTGATAGGCATCAAATCAATCACTCCGTTCGCAGATTGCTAATCGATTTTGTATATCAATGTCTAGCAAATTGTAGTTTTGATAGTTCTTTTTTAAATAACATAAAACTAATTCATTAAGATTTTGGCGTGATGTTGCTATTTCGAACATCGTAGCTGCTATCAAAACGTTATGAATCTCTCTTTGTTCGAACATAACTATTCCTCCAATTGTTTTAATGAATTATTTTTGATATAATGGAGCTATCGAAAAAATTAATTGCTGTTTTATCGGCTATCACCGTGCTGGGTGGTAGCTTTTTTTATACATAATATTTGTTAAGTGTCTTATAAAAATGGAACATTCCTGCTTTCTTTAATTTCGAAACACGATCAGCTAGTGCTTTTTCTGTTTTGCCTAAAGCAAATGCTATTGCTTGCTTATCATCAAAATCATAAAATTTACAAAGGTATTCCAAATCTTCTTCAGTAAAAGGTAACTTGTGCGAAAAATGGAAACCTGGATGATATTTCATTCGACCATGATTGTCGTATTGAAACTCCAATGTATTTTCCTCCTTTCTGATGCTTTGCACATCGAAACATCCAGGAACATTAGTAAATGAGTAGATGTGGTGGGGAACACACCTCCGAATAGGTTTTTTTCGTTCCTGGACATTTCGACAAGCAAATGCTTGTCCTATTTCAGTAATACTTCAAGTACTTCTTTACCGCACCGTAAATGCTCTTCATGCCACCTTTCCATTCCGTGCCGATCACCACGAAGTTCAGCAATCAATTCTTTCAGCGCATACTGTGACATACATTCATTTCGTGTTTCTATGAATTGTTTACGATCTATTACACTCATTACTTTCCCTCCCTAGTTAACCGTTTGATAGGCTTGTCCAACAAATAAACAACTACTCCTATTAGTGGAAAAAGCAGGCCGATTATTAAATTTTCATCCATCGTATTCACTCCTATTAATATCGATTTTTTTGATATTCTTAGGTGCTAGATTGCTTGGTTGTTATTTTCTTTCTTCAATCGATCTATGATGTAAGCTTGTCCTTTTGGTGTTACGTATGTTGTTGTCCAAGTGAATGCTTCACCATTAGGTTTTTGCTTAACGCCTTGATTAACTTCAAATAATTCTCTTTCGCATGCTTTTTGTGTTGGCTCAGTTGAGTTTTTAAACATCAATTCCCATTCGCGCAACTTTTCAAATAATCGCTTCTGCCCTATTTTGATTCCCTGTTTCATAGCAAGTTTTGCAACTTCACCAACTTTTAGTGTTTGATCAGATTGCATACATGCTTCTGCAAATGTTACAAGTGGTTGTTGTTGTACGATTTGTCGTTGAGCTGCTGCAAGTTTTTCTTTTTCTTCTTTTAATTTAGTGAGAAGACCAATCGCAAAGTCCGGATTAGTTACTGCTTGTTCCAAGACTTGATCTGTCATGTATGCTCCGTGTTTTCTAATAGAAGGGATAACTTCGTGAGTAACCCATTTTTTAAATTCTTTAGCTTGTGGTTTTTTTGACATGAACACTAAGTTGTAAAGACCATACTCGTTAACGTGAATCAAATTTTGTTTCCCACCAGGGGTGTCATTTGAAATGACGTCCTTTTCTTCTGCATCTAATCTCGAAGTTGCTTGGCGACTATTGTTTATTTCTAAGATGTCGCATACATCTTTTGCTACAAACCAAACATCTTCACCTTGCACTACTGTTCGAACCTGTCCAAACTCTTCATTGTTGAAAACTTGTAATTGATTCATTTTCTTCTCCCCTTATTCTTTTTTCGAGACGTCTCTTTTAGAGACCCCTTTGACAAAAAAATATTATTTTATCAAATCATCAATAGTTACTTCATAAAGATTTGCTAACAAAGACATTCTATGTAGATTAGGTTCACGCTTCCCAGTTTCAACTTGAGAATATGAATGCCTTCTTGTGTAGCCTATTGTTTTTGCTACTTCGTCTTGTGTGAAACCTTTAGAAAGTCTAAGCTCTCTCATCTTTTCAATGTTTAATTTCATTCGGTATCACCCTTTGTTCGTTTCGTTGTTTTGAGTATAACATAGTGGTCTCTTTTTGAGAACCCCTAATTTTAAAAAACATGAAACTTTTTTTAAATTGATGTTATCTTATTAAAAAGTGTTGTCATTTTGAGAACATTTTTGTTAAATTTAATTATAAGGGAAGTTTTTATATCATTAGTAAGCTTATAATTACTAATAATTAATAAGGGGATAAAAAAATGGATTACAAACTAATTAGTAGACGAGTTAAAGAAATAAGGACAGATATATTAAAAATGAGCCAAAGGGAATTCGCTGAAGCTTTAGGAATGCAAAGTAGATCAGCGGTATCGATGTGGGAGAATGAAGAAAGCGAAAAATGCCCATCTAAAAAGATGAGCCTGGAGATCGCTAGAATATCAAACGTTTCAGTATCTTACATTCTTGGTGAATCTGATGAAAAAGACCCTAAAATTACAGCTAAAGACGAACTTGAAGATCTTATGTTGCAAATAAGAACAAAAAACCCAGAAAAACAAAAAGAACTATTGGAAATAATACGAAACCTTGTTAAAATATCAGGCGATTGATAGCTCTAGATGCTACCAATCGCTTCTTTTATTTTCAATAACATTTCATATGATATTGAGTCCCCTGTGTGTGCTGCACTCACAATACCACTTAACTCCGTTTTAATTTCTGTTTCTACACTTTCAACTTGTACTTTCTCCATCCCCAACACCCTCCATTTTTTTGTAATTTATTACCATATATTCTGTTTTTTTATAATTTAAGAAAAACAGAATATCCCCAAAAACTACGAATGCGACCACCCATAAAGGATGACCGCATTTTAATCTATTGTATATTTAATTTTATTATATAATTAAATCTTACCATCCACCTGGATCTACATTCATTCGTTGTATGACTGGTTTAGGTGCATCTTGACTAGATTCTATTTGATTATCAGTGGCGAAATTAAACATTCCTGTTATTAATAAAATAGGTAAAAGCACTAAAAATTTATTCAATTATTTCACCTCTTCTCATAAGATAATTATACCATTTTTTTCAATAATAACCCAAGTATATTTTAGCTAATTGAGAGTAAAATATGTCGCCTTTCTGAAGAAGACTTTCGAGTGCATCTTTCATTAAAGTTTTACTATCACGTGCCATTGCCAAGTAAACTGTTTGTATAGCACTTAATTCTCCATTTTCGTCTTTTAATTCCATTAACATGCGTTCAGCTTCTTCTTTAAATCCTTGTCTAATTTTTAAAAATGCTAATTCGGCCTTATGAACATCTTTCAAAGTGTCCATTTCTTTTCCGTGGTATATTTTCAAAAAAGAAAGAGTGTATTGAAACATTTTTCTTTTTTCTGTAATACCAGCATAATCTAATCCATCAAATAATGTATAAGCCTTAAGTAAATACTTCTTAGACTTCTCATAATCTTCAAATATATAAGACTCGCCTAATTTAAAATAAGCAATTGCTTGCGGCAAAAGATAATAATGGTTTAGCTGACATACACTTATCATTTCTTTGCATTTATTTCGTGCTTCTTCTATATTTCCATTTCTCAAGAGAAGAACTACTTCAGCCTCTTTTAAACGTAAATCAAATGTCTTTTCAATGAATTTATTAGATATAAGCTTGATATTTGAGTTTATCTCGTCCATTTTATTTGAAATTAATTCATGATTACCTGTTTGATATAAGAGTTGGCATAATAATAGATCAATCAAGACCTTCATTTCTAATGTGTTTGTCTTCTTGTTTTTCTCTCGCATCAAATTATAAAATTCAAGAAGCTCAACTTTTTCAGTATATCTTTTATAGATTAGATCATAGACATTAGCCCACTCTTTATTGACACTTGTTTTCGATTCCTTTTCTTTTTCTATAATTTTATTTAATGATTGAAAGTCTCCACGTAAAGATAAATACTCCATGATCTCTCTTTTGTTTTTAGGTTTTGCGATTTCTGCATATTTAGAAATAAATTCACTTTCTGTTTTAATTCCTTTATTCAATAAAGCTAACGATGTAGAGAGATATGAAAATCGCATTTGTCTTCTTCCTTTAAATACATCAGATACACCACTAGGAGATATTCCCCATGACGATGCTAACTTATTGTTCGTGATGCCAGCTAAACATAAATCACCTTTAAGATTGTTCAATAATTCTTGCATTTTTTTGTCCTCCTTGTTGGACAAAAAGACACGCTACCCAAATTATTACAATTAAAGGAAAACGCGCCATATATTCTTAGATGTATGTTATAATATTTATGAAGACTTATGACAAGAGTTCCCCTAGGTCTGTTAGGGTGGACGGTGTAAGGGTGCTCGCAACACCACTTTCACAGTCGTGGGTCTTTTTTTATGTCCGATTTTATTATTTAAAATTATTTTACCATAAAAATTACAAATATTTAGAATTATATTAATTCTAAAATGTTGAGAAAGTTGTTTTTTCTACATTTTTTTCAGTTATAAGATATGAATATTAAATTTTGCATTTAAATACCCTATATGTATATTTTACCACATAGGACTTAAAATAGGAACTAATGTTCTTATTTACGATTAAATAAATATCATGAAAACTTAAATGACAATAAATCTATCATTTGTAGTATAAAGATGTATCTATAATTATACTTGAGATATGAAGAATACATTCGGTAAAACATTAAAAGAACTTAGAAAAAGACGAACCGGATTGCGACAGGAAGATTTAGCACATGATTTAAATCTAAGTAGAAGTCAGATAAACAATTATGAAAATGGTTTTTCTGAACCAGATTTAACAACTTTGCTTAGGCTTTCATCATATTTCAATGTATCGTTAGACGTGCTTGTTGGACGTATAGACGGAAATAATGATGAAGTGCTACATAATACTCTCTTCGACATACAGAAAACGTATGCGGCGTTGTCTGAAAGTCAAAGAGAGTGTTTTTGCAAACATCTCAATCATTATGTTCGTTTCCTTGGTCAGAATGATGAGCTGTTAAAATAATTGTAGTAGCAAAGTTTTCCAATTGCCACAAGAAAAATATTCTATGTATGTAAAAATGAAGGAGGGAGCAGAGATGCTCTCTCTTTTTTTATACTTCATTGGAACAACTAATTAAATTCTTACTCTTTTAATCCTTTTCGTAACAGCTCAAGAATAGCTGCTGTTCTTGTAGGTATAGCGTTTTCATCCTTATACCTATCTACTTTTTCCAATATCGCTTTTGGCATACGAATTTCCACTCTTTCTTTATTTGACATTTTTCTCACCTCGCCATTGATTATAACGGCAAAATGCCGTACAATCAATGTATGAGATTTGGAAATCTTACATTTTAATCATTGGGGGAATAACATTATGAAAAAACCTTTCTACAAAAAATGGTGGTTTTGGGTTATTGTCGTTATTATCGTAGCTGCTGCAGCTGGCGGAAATAGTGGAAATAAAAAAGAAGAAGCAAAGACTACTTCTACAGAACCAAAACAAGAAACTAAGCAAGAGCAACCGAAGAAGGAAGAACCTAAGAAAGAAGAGACTAAAAAAGAAGAAGCTAAAAATAAGCCTGGAGTTAGCAAAGCTGAGTTTGATCAAATTCAAAACGGCATGTCATACGAAGAAGTTAAAAACATAATTGGCAGTGATGGTGAAGTTCTATCTGAGACAGGACAAAAAGGCGACCAATTTCACACAATTATGTACAAATGGGATGGAGAAAAAGGCCTTGGAGCAAACGCCAACTTCACATTCCAAGAAGAAAAGCTAGCAAACAAATCACAATTTGGATTGAAATAAGTACTCGAAAGAGTGCTTTTTCTTTACACAAATTAAGTTATTCTTAAAAAAGTATGTAGATAGAGGGGGATATTATATGTCTGATCGGTACAAAAATTTAGATTCGCTTAGGGGATTGGCTGCTTTATCAGTTTTCTGCGGTCACATGTATTTAGCTTTCAATCAAACTATTATTACTCGGTTACTTTTTGAACGTGGTATTTTTCGGGGATTTATCGCAGGGAGTGAGGCAGTAACATTGTTCTTTGTTTTATCTGGATTCGTTCTATCTTTGCCATTCTATTCAAATAAGAAATTTAACTATGTAGTGTATGTCTTTAGGAGATTTTGCAGAATTTATATTCCTTATATAATTGCAATTACTATCGCTATTGTATGTAAAGAAGCGTTTTACAGTGGAAAGATAGTAGGATTGTCAGACTGGTTTAATGTTAACTGGAGACGTGGAATTGATATGGATATTATAAAAGATCATTTATTATTAATTGTTACATTTACAAGCAATTTAGACAATGTGGTCTGGTCACTTGTTCATGAAATGAGAATATCACTTATCTTTCCAATCGTCATGTTTTTGTTAATAAGATCAAACTTAAAAGAAGGAATTTTATTAGCTGTTTTCCTAACATTTATCAGTATCATATTTTCATCATCAGATAAACAATTTACAGGAACAGAAATATACTACACAATACATTGTGCAGCTTTATTCGTTGTAGGCGCATTATTAGCAAAGTATCGTACAAGTCTTATTAATAAAATTTCAAATTTAACTATGCAAAATAAGGTTTTCTTATTTGTAGTTGGAATTATTTTATACCTCTATGCTCATCCTTCCTTTGTTTTAAATATTTTAATTCCAAACCTTAACCCGTTTTATAGATCTATTACAGACACTTGGGTTACTTCAATAGGTGCAGCCATTCTAATTATACTCGCAATCTCATCGTCTAAAATTTCCAGAATATTAAGTAACAATTTTATAAATTTTATTGGCAAAATATCTTATAGTTTGTATCTATATCATTTAATTGTATTGTTATCATGTATGCATTTATTAAATGGTATTGTGCCTATGTGGGCTATATGTATTATCTCTTTTGTTGGTACAATCATTGTATCATCTTGTATGTATTATTTAGTTGAAAAACCCGCAATGAAATTAAGTAAGATCTTTACAAACTTGATTAACAAACGAAAAGGATTAGACACAGTTGAGTATCATAAAACATCTTAGAACATTGGAAAAAGTACTTCTTATTTACTTTACAAAAATACAATAGCAAGGGGATGAGTATACTTATGAAATCGTGGGTAATCGTAGGTGGAATTGCGATAATTATATTTGGTTTAATCGTTTGGCCGGGATTGTATAGATATGACAAGATGGATCAAAAATGGCCTGTTAGAATAAATTGATTAACAGGAACTACAGAAGTTTTAAAAGATAGTGGTTGGCAAGAAGTTAACGGATCTGAAGAACAAGAAGAATCAAAGCTAATAACAAAATCAGAAAAGATTTCTGCTGAATCAACAAGCGTTTTGATTGGAGATCTAAAATTCGAAAACATATCTGTTAACAAAGTTAATATTACTGGCCAATATACCAACACGACAGACAAAGAAATAAAATTATACAATATAGAATTTATCGCATATGACGAAGAAGGAAATGTACTACAAGAACAACCTCAAACTTGGGTTATTGGAAATACATTAGGAGGAAATGAAACAGAAAGCTTATCTGCAACAGCTGTTTACAGGAATCAAAATATAGCAGAGTACACTGTCAAAGTTAGTTACAAATTTCAATAAAAAAGCCCCGCATACACGGAGCTACAACAAAGAAAAGGCTGACTGACTAAGTCCATTACATCTTACTACTGATCTACTAACTTCGCAAAGTGAGAAAATTTGATTTTCGCCTTAACAAAATGGTACTTTTATTTCTCAATACAAGATTATTCAACATATGATAAGTTTAATTTGTCATAGCTAGTACCCTATCTCTATTTCCAAAAAAACAAGCTCTCTATTATGAGGGTTTGTTTTTATTTACAATATAGAAAGGACTTACTTTAAACTATGTTAACTACACTTCCAATAATCATGACTAAAAATGGTCAAAGATTAGAAAGTTCCTTTACTGGAATTGAAAAACGGTTAAACTTTATCAAGTTTGATATAGAGTTTCATGACCAAAATAATTCCGATGTCGGAACAACTTCATGTCGTATTGAAGAAAATCATTCAAAAAAAGCAATTCGAATTTTTATTACAAGTTTAGATGCAAAACCTAGTGGAAAAGGGATTGGAACAGCTATGATATACTCCATATTCAGATGGGCCTATATGAGCTACCCTGATTATGAACTCCATTTCAGGGGTAAGCTGAATGCATTCTTTGATGAAGAATATTTAATTAGTTTTTATACAAAAGTTGGCTTCACTGTGGAAAATGGATACTTTAATCTAATAGTACAAAGAAATAATTTTCATATTTTCTACACAGATACTGAAAATAAAATATTTGACATGTATTCCACGTTCATGGTTAAACAAAAAAATAACTATCAATGTATACTTGATGACTACAAAAATGATTGCCAATCTACCTTATCAGATATCCAAACACAATTTAAAACAATGTCATTAGTATCATTTATTAAACAACGCTATTTTCAACGTTAAGGATCAATAACCATTTATTTTACTGTTATCTTATTAACTGAATTTGAAAAATATCAGAGTCTTTTATACCTAAAACATTCATTTCTTCTTTCAACGTTCTCCAGGTCTCAACTTTTATGGATTTTACACTGCCATCTCTTAATGTATATTCCCTTATATATCGCACGTCTTGTTTCTTATTCACTTTCACATCCCCCCCACCTATTATAATTTCACGTACTATATCTGTTGTGTAAATTAAATTTTAGAAATAAGACAAATTCTATACTACCGTCCCCTTATCCTCTATCTTAGTTAGTGGTAGTTGCTTATTTCTACCGCTACTCTTAGCCAGTGGCAAAGTTTTTTCTTTAAATGTCTTGACAGTTTTAAGGGGTTTTGATACTTTGCCATGCGTCAAGGACAACGGCTGACAGGCAGACTTATCCCCTACTTTGAAAGACTACAAAAAAAGTAATCAATCAAAACAGAAGGATAAGCGTCTACTTTGCACTAGCTTACTAAGGTATCCGTATGCATAGACCCTATTCACTTAACAGTTTTCACCGTACACGCCCTTTGCCTAAGACTTGTCCACTACACAAAGCCACCCCTGTGCGACAAGCTGAACGTGTTCCCTAGCACCGTAATGCTAATGGCTACCACCCGAACCTTTATAGGTAGTTCTCACCTACCCTCACCGAATGAATAGGAATCCAATGAGGGGTGCTGTTTTTGTAGGCGCATACTCTGTACCCCCTGCACGACCAACAGCAAGCCACACCGCAACACGTTCCCACTATATAGCAGCACGTAATTACGGATTATCAGTTTTTATTAACGTGGTTTCAGGCAATTCCACGCGAACAAAAAAACAAAAAGGTATCTCCAATTACTAAAGGACCTGTACATTCACAAGACTTCTAGGTTTAGAGATGCCCTATATATCTTTTTGACTACAAAATAATCAAATCTAGTATTTACTAGTTGAATTTTAGCCAAATCATAGATAAAATGGGTATATCAAAGAAGCCTCGACGAAGGCATTTTTAAGTTAGTGGTGGTACACTGCTTAAACAAAAGTCCTGTATTAGAGTACAGGATTAAGTCATTCCCGCTAAAGGTTGGTAGCCGTTAGCATATGGGAGTGACTTTTTTATTTTCTGTTCATATTCAATTGTTTTGTTCGATTTATTTATGTAGATTTGATTCATCAAAATATGTTTTGTTTTGTAGAATGATGCTTGTTGTGTATTACGTTACAACAAGCTTTTTTCTTTGTAAATGCCTCTACAAATGGATTAATTACATCTAACCAGATTAAAAGAAGGATAAAAAGATACAAAGATAAAAAGATACATTTATCCTTAGATAAAAAGATACATT
>NZ_JAKUFS010000036.1 GCF_022663535.1 Bacillus cereus group sp. BfR-BA-01380
CTAGAATTAGTACAACCATTATTCATAAAAAAAATGAAAATTATACATAAAAAGTGAAAGCTTCTTCGATTAAATCGAAGAAGCTTTCACTTTTTCAGTGGCCTCATTCAATTCAGGGATCATCTTCTTAAAACCGCCTAGGCTTTTTTAAAAATGTCCTTTACAACGGGTACACTTTAAAGCGGTCAGGGCCTTTTCCTTCCACGTGCAAGGGTTAAAACAAAAGGAAAAAGCAAGTAGCGGTCATGGTGTATTATGCGTAGCAGCGACTTATATGTCGAAAAATTAAATTGGATATGTATATACTTGTACCATTATTTTTAACTATTAATATATGTAATCACTTCATTTATATAACAACCTAAAGGTTGTACAGAATCAACAATTAAATAATGAGAATCAGATGGTTTTCTACTATTTTCAATCCATTCCTTAAATAATTCTTCAGATTCTACATGCTGAATTTGAGTAATCATCCGCTTCCGGTTTTTTAACCGATTATTAATTTCATGCATATCATTCAGATAACATTCAACATATTTGTATTTTGCATGATGTTTTTTAGACACAGCTGTCCCCTTTTCTACCATTTCTACATACAAACAAGGACTATCAAGTATCACATCATGCCCTTGTGACAGATGAAAATCTATTAACGCCCATTCAATATCATACGAAATTTTACCAGCAATCCTTGTATCGATATCATCTACTCCAAAAGATTCTAACAGTGCCGATTTCACAATATCATGGTCTATTATAATTGCACCTGTCATTTTTGCTATTTCCCTAGCCAAAGTTGACTTACCCGAACCTGGAAAACCTGACATTTGAAGAAAAAACATATGAATACTCCTTCCATATTACTTTAGTCTTTCATTGTTCAACTCTACTTTTTAGCGCAAACTACTTTCATTATAATCAAGTAAATTAGAAATAATCTTTCATTAATTCTTTCATCCATATTGGAGAACGAGTATCTTCTCTTGAATCAAACTCTGATACATAAGGCTTAATATCTAGGACTGGCGTCTTATTATTCGCATCTAATCCTTTTACAATCATTACATTATCATCAATCGATACTATCTCAACGGTAGAAATACCAATTGGATTCGGACGATACTTTGTTCTTTGTGCAAAACATCCCTTTTCATCTAAAGATTCTATCCCTCTCGGTTTTCTAATCCAAGACTGCGTCTTTTCCTTAAATTGATCCATATAAAAAATAACGATCGCATGTGAATATTCTTCTAATCCAACTAGTCCTTCTTTATATTCCGGATGGATAATGATAGTTGAAACAACTTCCCCCCATCGTTCATATACCTTTTCATCAATCATTGATGCTACTTCACCTATAGAGGACATATTTATTACATTCAATCTTTGGTTCTCCTTTCTTTACATGGTGTACACTTATCGGCAGTAAATGAAATATCTTCTTCATTTTGGATTCTAACACCTATATTTCTTATTTTTTTACAACCCCAAAAGTAATTTTCATACTCGGAGCATAGTTTAAAGAGGAATTAATGTCGAATACCTCAGAAAATCGTAGTTCTGCTTTATACTGTTCATATGCCTCATTACATGCAGCCCCTCGATTTATTAAGCGGTCAATAAACTCTTCTCTTTCAGCGGGAGCTTACCTAGTCCTTCTTCTTTGAGAGAATCATATAGTCTCTGCTTATCTGTTTGGTTTGCGTTAGAGTCAAGAAAATTAACTTTATCGCTAACTCGACAATCAATATTTTTAACACCTAATTTACTTAAGTATGTCGGTAATTTAGTTATTGCCTAACAATATATCCCGTATTTCCGTCACATCTGATACGATTGCACTCGGAATATGTGTAGTAGCTTTGGAAAGGCCCTTTGTATTCACCCAAATGGCGTCCATCCCAGCTTCTATTGGTCCAACTACGTCATGAGTCCAAGAATCACCAATAAAAAGAGTCTCCCCTGGCTTTTTACCAAATCGTTCTAATGCCAGTAAATAGATTTCTGGATCTGGCTTTCTGTAACCTAATTGTTCCGCATGAAGTATTGCGCTGTTGCCGAATACTTCAGACAGTCTCATTTGGAAAATTTTTAATCGCGGATCATATAATCCATTGCTGACTATTCCAAGGTTATAATGTGTTTTTAACTCATTTAATAAACTTGTAATTGAATTATTTATACCAATGCAAGACATACTAGTTTTAAGAAACAGTGCATCAATCTCATCAATAACTTCTACATCAGGTAACACATGAAAATGAGCAAAAGCATGCTTCCACCTAGCTCTTCTAAATTCAACTGGGGTTAGTTCTCGATTCTTAAAACGCTCCAATAAAGACGTAGGAATATGCAACTTTTTTTCAAGGAATATAGATGCATCAAGGTTTTTTGTTATAGGATGCATTTCAAGAGTCTTAATTAGCCCAGCATTAAACCAAGTGGAATCCAGAAGTGTATCGTCCAAATCGAATAAGAGTAAACTATACTTATTCAATTCTCTCCCCCCTTTATATCATGTTATTTTCTACAGTGATAATATTCCAATTTAAGAAAAATCTTTTATATTTTCCTTCTATTATACTACACATACTAATCTCAAAAGCATAAAAAAACACCTCCAAATAGAGGAGGTGCTCACTTAGCAAATACGCGGGAACATGGTGCCTGATAATCGAGTCAGCATTCGTTTAGAGCCAATAGGAGTTTCCAAAAGTAGCTGCCCTTTGCCTTTGCTGGTGATGCTGCCAATGATGGTAGCATCTTTTCCTTCGGGGCGGGATTTTAATATATCGATTACTTTTTCTTTCTGGCTGTCTGCAACGATAAAAATGGCTTTCCCTTCATTTGCAAGATAAAGAGGATCGAAGCCTAGAATGTCACAGGCACCATGTACCTCTTGTTTAATCGGCAGAGACCGTTCATTAATTGTCATCGTAATTTGAAAATCTTCAGCAATTTCTACAAGTGTTGTTGCAAGACCACCTCTCGTTGGATCCCGCATAATACGAACAGTCCCGCATTGCTGAAGTACGCTGTCAATCATGCCATTTAGTGAAGCACAATCGCTTAAGGTAGGAGCTGTTATCCCTAAATCTCCTCTTGCTGTTAGGACTGCAATGCCGTGATCGCCAATCGTTCCTGAGATGATAATAGCATCTCCTTCTTCAAAGACAAGGCTGCAGCCTTTATTGTGTTCATACACGCCAATCCCAGTGGTGTTAATATACACACCGTCGGCACTTCCCTTTTCAACTACCTTTGTGTCACCAGCAACAATCGTAACACCCGTTTTTTTCGCTTCATTCGCCATATCGATTACGATTTTCTTTAAATCAGCAATTGGAAAACCTTCTTCAATAACAAAGCCGCACGTTAGATAAAGCGGCCTTGCACCACTCACAGCTAAATCATTGATCGTACCAGCAACGGCTAATTTCCCAATCGAACCGCCTGGAAAGAAAATTGGCTTAATGACGAAGGAATCGGTTGTGACAGCAACGTTTCCGGTTGGAATATACAATGGTGCTGCATCAAACAATGCTGTATCCTTCTTACCAAATGCAGCTACAAATACATCACGAATGAGACGATGCGTTAATTCTCCTCCATCTCCGTGCGCCAAGTTGATGAACGTTTCCATTACAAACTCTCCCTCATATATTGATAATAGGCGGCACAACTACCCTCTGCCGATACCATGCATGGACCAATTGGATTTAACGGCTGACATGCTTTTCCAAACAAATGGCATTCACTCGGTGAAATCAAACCTCTTATGACTTCCCCGCAACGGCATTTTGTTTTCCGAGGTTCTCCTACTTCCACCTTAAACCGCTTTTTTGCATTATACAAATCATATTCTTTCTTTAAATCTAATCCGCTATTTGGAATAATGCCGATGCCGCGCCATGCTTCATCACAAGTTGTTAAATATGTTTCCATCCATTGCTTAGCAACTTCATTTCCGCTTTCACTTACAACCGATGAATAATTATTTTCAATAGCAGTCTTTTCTTGTAATGCTAAATCAATGAGTTTATAAATGGTAGACAGCAATTCAGCTGTTTCAAATCCTGTGATGCTACCTGACATATTATACTCTTCAACTAAATAGTTATAGGATGATTCCCCTAACACAATAGACACATGTCCTGGAAGGATAAAACCATCGAGTTTTACATCCCCTGCTTCTAGTAAATAGCGAAGAACGGGCTCTACCAATTTCGTTGTCATCCAAATAGAAAAATTCGTAATCCCTCTCTTCTTTGCTTCTCCAACCATTAGTGTAAGAATCGGAATGGTTGTTTCAAACCCAACACCTAAAAAGATGACTTCTTTATCCGGATTTTCTTCAGCGATTGTAACCGTATCGATCGGAGAATAGACAACCCGAATATCACTGCCAGCAATTTTTTTATCTAGCAGAGTTTTGTTCGACCCAGGCACGCGCATCATATCACCAAACGTGCAAATAATGCGGTTATCTTCATCGCTAAGCGCAATCATTGCATCAATAGACTTTTGATCCGTTACGCAGACCGGACATCCTGGACCAGATATTAAATTTACATCAGCCTTTAGGCATTGCTTTACTCCCGTTTTAGCAAGTGCCATCGTATGAGAACCGCATACTTCCATGAAAGCCGGCTTCCGTCCAAACTTCTTTTGAAATTCCTTCGCTTTTTCAAGAACTGCTTCCACAAGCGGCATACATATGCCTGGATCATTCGACTGTTTCAGAATTTCGAGCATCGACCAACTTCCTCCATTCCAACACGCTATCTTTTGCATATTGTTCATCGACAATACTCATCGCTTGACCTGCATGAACAATAACAAATTCCCCTTCTTCTACTTCTGGGACGAAAATAATCCCAACGGTCGTTTGTGATCCCATCACATCAACTACCGCCGTATATTCCATTTTTTTCATAACCTTCGCCGGTACTCCTACACACATGACTGAGCCCTCCTTTTCGCCGCTGCAACGGCCAATTGACCATATGATAAAGCGCCATCATTGCACGGCACTTGTTCTGGTACATATACGGTAAATTTTCGTTTCGTTAATTCTTCTCGTAATCGTTTGCGCAAATAACGATTGTGTAAGCTACCACCGCCGAGTACGACGGCTTTGCTTCGCTCAGGTTGTGTACTAGCTATCCTTTCTATTGCGGTAAGAATAGACTGGACAACCGTTTCATGAAAGCGACCGCTAATATTTGCTGCCTCTTCACCTGCTAAAACATCACGCACAATTTCTTTAATCATTGCTTTCATTTGAATTGTAACAAGCTCGTCTTCTATGTATTCATACGAATATGGCTCGTACACGCATGTTTCATCCACTAATTCTGAGAGCAATATTGCCGCCTCTCCGTCATAGCTCGCAATTTTTGTAATCCCGCATAGCGCGCTAACTGCATCAAACAAGCGACCGCATGTACCAGCTTGAATAATATTTATATGCTTTTCTATCATTTTCTTTAAAATATGAATTTCTTTCTCTTTATCTGGAAATAGAAGGATTACTAAGCTTTCTCCTTCTTCCCCAAGCAAAAATAGCAGCATAGCGACTGCATTTCGCCACGGTTCACGAATACACGCTTCCCCGCCAGGAAGAGGTGTATATTGCAAATGAGCAAGTCTTTCCGCACTGCTGGCATCTCCATAAAAAATTTCAAATCCCCAAATGTTTCCGTCAAGTCCGTATCCGGTTCCATCAAGGATAACTCCATAGGCCTTTCCTGTAAGATGGTGTTCCTCCATACATGCGGCCATATGGGCATGATGATGCTGCACTTCTAGCACTGTATGAAATCCTTCAATAAGCTGTCTCGTTGCATAGCCTGGATGTATATCGATAACTGCGATATCCTGCTCTGTATCCATCCATTTCATTAAATGGTTATACTCCTGCAAGTAATGATTCATTGTTTCCACATTTTCCAAATCACCAATGTGCGGTCCAAGAAAAATTTGCTCATTTCTTCCAATTGTAAAAGTTGTTTTCTGTTGTCCGCCAAAGGCAACCATTCCAGATACACCATGACTTGCCGCAAAAGGATCAGGAACATAGCCCCTAGCTCTTCGGAAAAAATCTAAGCGACCGTCGTTTACTTGCACAACCGAATCATCAACAGGGTGAAGGATGTCTCGATCATGAACAAGAAAATAATCAGCGATTCCGTTTAAGTAAGTCAGCGCTTCATTATCTTTATAGAGAATCGGCATCCCGGAAAGATTAGCACTCGTCATGACAAAGCAACCATTCTCATTATACTTAAAGAGCAAATGATGGAGCGGTGTATAGGGCAGCATCACGCCGACTGTCGTCATGTTTGGCGCTATATTTTCTGCAAGTTTACCTTCTTTTTTCTTTACAATTACAATAGGCGCTTCTGGACTTTTCAACAAATTTCTTTCTGCCTCATTCACATAAGCAAAAGTATCAATTGCAAGAACAGAGGCAGCCATAACTGCAAGTGGCCGTGCCGGACGTTCTTTTCGTTTTCGTAGCAGTGCCACAGCCTGTTCATTTGTTGCATCGCAGCAAAGATGATAGCCGCCGAGTCCCTTTATCGCCAGTATATGCCCCGCTTGTATCAACCGCACGGCTTCTTGAATCGGTTGCTTCATTTCAAGCTTATGTCCATGCTGACCCAAAAGTGTAACTTTCGGACCACATGAAGGACAAGCGATAGGTTGAGCATGATGGCGCCGATTCGTTGGATCTTCATACTCTCTTTGGCAATCGGAACACATCGCAAAGTTCTTCATCACCGTGTACGGCCGGTCATAGGGCAATTCTTCAATAATGGTATATCGCGGTCCACACTGCGTACAATTGATAAAAGGATATTCATAACGGAAATTGTCCTTATCATTCATCTCTTGTAAACAATCATCACATACTGCAGAATCAATTGGGATGACAAGGGATGAAGTTCCCTGACGCTCGCTATCAATAATGATAAACTCGGCTCTATCGGTTGGTTCTATATTTACTACAGTTATGTTATGAATACGCGAGAGACGGGGCGCTTTACTTTGCAGCTCTAACAAAAACTGCTGCAC
The DNA here is from genome assembly GCF_022663535.1 of Bacillus cereus group sp. BfR-BA-01380. Classification (GTDB taxonomy): domain Bacteria; phylum Bacillota; class Bacilli; order Bacillales; family Bacillaceae_G; genus Bacillus_A; species Bacillus_A cereus_BB. Next base: position 7,084 of record NZ_JAKUFS010000036.1, read on the forward strand.
ATCCGCCTTCTCTCCTTGTGCTGTAATTCTTACACCGTCCATATTGTTTTGTACTTTTCCCGCTAGATGATATTCATGGGCAAGCTGGTATACAAATGGACGAAATCCAACTCCTTGCACCCTCCCGCGGATACTAACATTTACTGCGTACATTTTTTATACGCCTCTTGAATCCATTCATACCATTCTTCCAGTCCGATTTCTGATCTTGCTGAAAGAGGAATAAGCGTTGAATTTGGGTTAATCTCCATTAAATCCTTCTTTGCTTCCTCCACATTAAAATCAAGATAAGGGAGTAAATCAATTTTGTTAAGAAGAACTAGCTCCGTACGTATAAACATTTGCGGATATTTCGGAATCTTATCATTTCCTTCAGGAACACTAAGAACCGCAACTTTATGGTTCTGTCCCAAATCATATCCAGATGGACAGACAAGGTTCCCTACATTCTCAATAAATAATATATCAATCTCATCTAAATCCAGTTCGCCAAGACTTGCTGCAACCATTCGTGCATCCAAATGGCAGCCGCCATACGTGTTAATTTGGACAGCCTTCGCTCCCATTGCGCGAATACGATTAGCATCTCGCTCCGTTGCTAAGTCTCCTTCAATAACAGCAATACGATAGGATCCAGATAACGCCTTTACCGTTTCCTCTAACAACGTCGTTTTACCAGCTCCAGGAGAACTCATTAAATTAATCACAAGTGTATTTGTTTTTTCAAAAAGATCGCGGTTAAATTCAGCCGCTTTATTATTGTTCGTTAATACATCTGTTCGTAACGTTATATTCATCAATCATCGTTCCCCTCATAAGATAAAATTTGAAATGTTTCCCCCGCTAATACCTTGCCAGATGGAATGTTACAGTTCGGGCACAATGCGATTTTCTGGGTAGGATGATATGTCAAACCGCATATAACACATTCCGCCTTCGCTTCCTCTGTATGAATAATTAATTGTGCTACGCCGCTAAATAGATGTGGGTTTTGATCACGAAAAATTTCGAAGGCCATCTGCAATGCATCTGGCATCGCATTGCTAATTTCTCCTACAATTAATTCAATTTTCTTTATTTGTATGATATTTCTTTTTGCGGCATCCTCTTGAACAAGCTGCAAAATATCTCCCATCAATGACATTTCATGCATCACAATCACCTTTTACTGTTGTCTGTAAAACCAACAACATACATTTGGTCCTTCCTTTTTATCTGTAACCTTTGGACAAATAATTCCCCGCCCAGTGTTTTAAAATCGTAATCCTTGTCACAAATCGTACATGTCGCCCGATGATCATACATACGAACTTGAATGAGATTGGAGCAAATCGGACAAATACCGCTAATAGCATGAGGCTTTTCTTCATGTGAGAAAACGATAATCGCTTTGCCAGAAGCAAAGCGAACTTCCGGCCCGATAATCATTTCATCAACTTTCATCACAGGTACCCATGTAATTCCGAGTGCTCGATCTGCCGCCTCTTCCACTTTTTTTAAATCATCCTTTAAAAAAGGCTCATACACATATTTCACGGTTTGAAATATACTTCCCGCCACTTCTTTAAAAAAATCGAGACGATTCATGATATATGTCTCCAACGATTCACTTGATGCATAACTGCTTGCGCTAAATCTCCTAGTTTTGCCTGGTTCGTTTCCGTTAATTCCACACCAAGCTCTAATGAAGTGGGCTGCATGCCAAACATAATAATCTTTTTCGGATAGCGCTCTCTGAATTTCGCTGCAAATAACACTTCCTGGAAGCCCATTTGATGAACGGACATCTTTATACCAAAATAAGCAGGAATTTCATCCCCTTCTAATGAAAGAATGGTTCCGCCTTCTACACCTGCATTAATCGCATCAATAATAATAAGATTTTCCGCTTCCTCAACCGGACCTAGAAGCTTCATCCCATCCGTTAATCCCTCTATAATCTCAATTTGCTTATCATCCTTATACGCTTCTTCAAGCAGTGGCAGCAAATGAATGCCAACACCCTCATCTGTGAAGAGGGTGTTGCCAATTCCAAGTATCGTAATTTTCGCTTCCTTATTTTGATTCATCATTCTTATCTCCAACTATTTTTTTTGGTTCGGTCTTATAGCCTGTAAACATCGACGAAATGGTACCATTTCGTTCCATATAATCATCACGAACTGCCATATAGACATGAATAACTGTAAATAACATAAACGCCCATGCCACTAAGTGGTGCCAAGAACGAATCGTATAGCTATCTCCGCCAAATAGAGTCGGAATCCAAACAAATAGCTTAGCCCAGAATGATTCTGGCTGCGGCTCAAAATACATATAATAGCCTGTTAGCATCATTACCCAAGAACCAAGACCTATAAAAATCCAATAGCTAAGCTGCGCCAGTGGATTGTGGCCGATGTAATGCGGCTTTTTATTTTTTAAGAATAAGTAAAATTTAATCGTTTCTAATACTTCTTTCCAAAACACCAAGCGAAATGGGTTCGATGTGGCAAATTTATTTCCTATAAACGCCCAGAACAATCGATAAAGAAGATTGATTGTGAAAAGAAATGCTGCAAAAAAGTGTATATATCTCGCCCATCCCATGAGATAGGAGTAATATGCTTCCTCTTGTACGCTTGAACTAACAAATGGTTTTCCAATATAAATTCCCGTTATCATGAGCAAGATAATTGCCACTACGTTAATCCAATGAAACACTCGCACCGGTAATTGCCATACATAAACTTTGACGACATCTTTTGTTTTCTTATATTGAACTGGACGTTCTGGATGAAGCGTCACCTCGCTGTTTTTTTCTGGAACAATCGTATTGGTGTTATGTGTTGTTGGCATGAGGTCTGACATAATGTGTCTCCTCCTAACCTAGTCGGATTTCAGTTGTTTTATTAGACTCTAAATCTGTTAAATGCACTGCACAAGCAAGACAAGGATCAAAAGAATGAATAATCCGTAAAATTTCTAATGGCTGTTCCTTATTCAACATCGGTGTTCCCTTCAATGCCGCTTCGTAAGCTCCAAGATTATTGTTATGATCACGAGGCGATGCATTCCAAGTAGATGGAACAACAGCTTGATAGTTTTTTGTTTTTTCATTTTCAATATCAATCCAGTGCCCTAGTGCTCCGCGCGGTGCCTCAACCCAACCAACTCCTTTTGTTTTCTTCGGCCAACTGCTTGGCTCCCATTTTGTACGATCAAATGTGACCTGGTTTCCATTCTTCACATTATTAAGTAATTCATCCATATCATGTCGAATCCAATTCGATAGAAGAATCGTTTCGAGCGCGCGTGCCACTGTACGACCAAGTGCTGATTTCATTGCAGTAATTGGAAGATCTAGCTTTTTCAACGTGTCGTCCATCAAGCTTATAATCTCTTTATCTCCTGCTGCATAACCAACCATCATCCGAGCCAGCGGACCTGTTTCCATCGGCTGATTCTTCCAGCGCGGTGTTTTCAGCCAACTATATTGCTTATTCGTATCCAGATTCTTATACGGTGCTTTCGGTCCTGTATAATGAAGGGACGTTTCTCCTTCAAACGGATGCTTTCCAATCCCACTGCCTTCCTTGCCATCATATGTATACCAAGAATGATCAATAAACTCTTTCACCTGTTCAGGATCTTTGAGATTTATATCATGTACTTCATTCATATTTCCATTTAAAATAATTCCTCTTGGGAATCGGTATGATTTCGTATCATATATGCTGCGCGTAGAGAAATCACCATAGCATAAATAGTTATCTAATCCGCCGCCATATGTCCAATCTTTATAGTAAGAACCGATAGCAATTACGTCAGGCACATACACTTGACTTACGAATTCACGAGCTTGGTCAATAATTTGAGATACATGCATTAATCGTTCTGCATGAATACCATTGTCACTATTAATATCCAGTGGAGTTGCCATACCGCCTACTACATAGTGAGGATGTGGATTTTTGCCTCCAAAAATCGTTTGTACTTTTACAACTTCTTTTTGCCAGTCCAATGCTTCTAGATAGTGAGCAACTGCTAATAAATTCACTTCTGGTGGAAGTTTATATGCATTATGTCCCCAATATCCATTCGCAAAGATGCCAAGCTGTCCGCTATCTACAAGCTTCTTTACTTTGTTTTGCACATCTGCAAAATAACCGGGGGAAGATTTTGGCCAACTTGAAATCGATTGTGCAATTCGTGATGTTTCAGAAGGATTTGCCTTTAACGCACTTATTACATCGACCCAGTCTAACGCATGCAAATGATAAAAGTGAACAACATGGTCATGAAAGAAGATTACCATATTCATAATGTCTCGTATCAAGTGAGCGTTTCTCGGAATTTTAATTTCTAATGCATCCTCAACAGCCCGAAGTGACGCAAGAGCATGAGTCGATGTACAAACACCGCAAATACGTTGAATGTACGCCCATACGTCACGAGGGTCACGGTCTCGAACGATTAACTCCAGTCCCCGAACCGCTGTCCCTGAACTAAATGCATCCTTAATCATTCCCCTATCATCGATATCTACCTCAACACGAAGATGGCCTTCAATTCTCGTAACTGGATCTACTACTATACGCTCGCTCATTCGTCTTCCCCTCGTTTGTCATCGATTTTTTTCTTAATTACAGTTCCTGCTGCATGAACAGCAATACCTGCTGTCGTAACACCAACGGCTGCTAATCCAATCGTATCCGGATTAATCGTTGTTTGTGAGCCAGGAATTTTCGCTCTTCTTGTGTAGAAAGGACCATTATCCCAGAATCCCTTTTCCGAACAGCCAATACAAGGATTTCCCGATTGAATCGGATAGCTAACCCCGCCATTCCAGCGCATTTCAGCACAGGAATTATAAGTTGTTGGCCCTTTACAGCCAACCTTATATAAGCAATATCCTTGCTTTGCTCCTTCATCATCGAAGGACTCTACAAACAAGCCTGCATCAAAATAGGCACGACGGTTACATTTATCATGGATACGATGGCGATAAAATGCCTTCGGACGTCCGAGATGATCTAATTCTGGCAATTTTCCGAACGTTATAATGTGCGCTATCACACCAGTCATTACCTCTGCAATCGGCGGGCAACCTGGAACGAGAATAGTAGGTGTGCTCGTTTGAAAGCTCGTAATTGGTTTTGCCCCTGTTGGATTTGGATAAGCAGCAGGAATGCCACCCCATGCAGAACAAGATCCATAGGCAATGACCGCTTGTGCGTTCGAAGCCATTTCAATAAAGGTATCTTTTCCTGATTTCCCTCCAATGTTTAAGAAGCCCTCTTGGGGAATACTTCCTTCAACAGCAAGAACATACTTTCCTTTATATTTTTTCAGCACCTGTTCCATCGCTGCTTCAATTTGAAATCCAGATGCAGCCGAAAGAACTTCTGTGTATTCGAGTGAAATCATATCAAATAAAACGCTTTCAACTTTAGGTTGCGAAGAACGGATAAACGACTCTGAACAGCCTGTACAATCTTGGAATTGCAGCCATACTACAGGAACTCTTGTACTCGTCTCCATCGCCTTTACGACTTTATCCGTTTTTGAGAAATCGAGACCAATCGCCGCAGCCAATACAGTGCACATTTTCAAAAAATCTCTTCGGGTAACCCCATTATCCATCGCAGTTTCATAGATTGTTTTCTGCTTTTCCATTTACTAGCCCCCTCCATTTTCCATGGAACAAGTAGGTAATACCCTGAAATTCAGGGTAAATGTAACATACTAACCACATTTTCGTCTTGATATGGAAGAATTGTTTACCCAAAACTCTTTCATCACTTTTCATAACTATTTGATCGCATCCCCTTGCTCGTAAACAGTCCATTCTTTCTCTTCTTCCTGCCTGCGCTTCAATTGCTTTCGAAAAACAAACTTAGAAAGAGAAATACTGATTTCATACAGCACTAATAACGGGATAGTTACGATAAAATCGGACACGAAATCTGGCGGCGTAATGACAACAGCAATTACAGCCAGAACAAAATAGGCATACTTCCGAATGGTTGATAATACATAAGGATTTAAAATACCGAGCGAAGTTAAAAACATAACTACAACTGGAAGCTCGAATAAAACCCCAAACGGCAATGTCACATTCATCAGAAATTGAAAATATTTCTCTACTGTAAATTGAGCCTCAAACATATCCTGACCCAAATGAAGCAAAAATGAAAGAATCATAGGGAATATAACAAAATAGCCAAACGCAAGCCCGATGATAAATAAGAAAAAGAGTGCTGGTACATATGTAAGCGTAACCTTTCTCTCCTTCGGACGCAGCGCAGGACGTACAAACAACCATATCTGCACTGCAATGACAGGGATTGTACCTGCAATTGCAACCACCGTCGCAAGCATAAAATACACCCATAATATATCACTTGGTCCGAGTACCGATAGTTTCATATCTATCCCCTTTGCAAACCATTTATAAATATCAGTGGCAAACATGAACCCAACGATAAAAAAAACGACAAATGCAACAGCTGATATGATAATTCGTTTGCGCAATTCCTCTAAATGGTCTACAATTTGCAATTCTTTATCTATCATCCTCTTCCCCTACCCATTCACAATGGTTACGGCTACCACTTCACAAAAAAACGACTCGCATAAAAACACGAAATCGCTTTCATGTAAAAGTAAAACCGTAGACATTCCACATTCTTCCTACTACACCTTACTTTGTTTCAACTTTTTGCTCTTCTTTCTTCTCGAGCTTTACTTCACTTACCACATCATCCCTTAATTCAGCTGTAGATTTCTTAAATTCTTTCAACGTTTGACCAAGCGCACGGCCAATTTCAGGGAGCTTCTTAGGGCCAAATAAAATAAGTGCAAGAGTTAGAATTAAAATTAAACCAGGAACACCAATATTAGAAAACATGCATATTCACCCCTTCACTTCCGAAGTATATTTCCAAATTAATTATAGTATTATTTTGGTAAATTAAATCCTAAATAGTGGAAAGTTCACAAGAAGTTCGAATATGAACGAAATGTGTCTGTTTTGTTGTTCGTGTAAAAAGGTGCTTTTCATATTGATTTGCACATCAATAAACTAGTGGCAACAACATCGTAATTATCTATTAAACTTTTTTCTTAACTTAACGCCCCTGCTACATATATTCATTTTCATTTTTCGACACCTTTGTCTAGCTCTGCCTCCTAGGCCCTCATATCTAAAAATCTAAACAGTCGGCTCCGCTTTTCTTTATGATCCAGCTCCAGCGGCTATGCAGCATATAACATGACCGCTACTTGCTTTCTCCTTTTGTTTTAAACCTTGCCTGAGGCAGAAAAAGGTCCTGACCGCTATGCATGGCCAGATGCTCTCGCCCTCCTAAAAAAAAGTGGGTTTTATATCGATTTTTTAATTTATATTTATATAGTTTAAGAAGAATTTATGAATTTATTCACTTTTATAATAGTAATTTATTTTTATCTGTTATAATTTACCTTTGAAATGACATTCCTGCATTGTATTTGGTTGAATGTTACTTCTTATTTACTAACATTTATAACGTTTCATCTCACAAGTTATATTATTAAAGGAGGTATTTGAATGGAGATGAGTTTTCTATCCATTCTGGCTTTAGGATTTGTACTTGGAATCAAGCATGCAATTGAGCCGGATCATGTAATCGCTGTTTCTACTATTGCTAGTCAAAGTAAAAAATTATTTCGCTCCACTTTAGCGGGAGTATTCTGGGGAATAGGTCATACTGCTACATTATTTATCATTGGAATTATTCTTATTTTTATGAAAGGTGAAATACCAGAAAAGTGGGCGATGTCATTAGAATTTTTAGTAGGTATTATGCTCGTTTATCTTGGTGTGACCACCGTCTTCTCTTTAAAAAATCTTCATGTACATCAGCACGAACATAATGGAGAAGAACATAAGCATATCCACTCTCATATACATAGCGGTAAACATGAGCATCAACACCAACATAAAAATGTTTCCTATTTAAAATCCATGTTCATCGGCTTAGTGCACGGACTTGCTGGAAGCGGAGCAATGGTTCTATTAACTATGAGTACGGTGAAAAATGTTTGGGAAGCGGCTATTTATATTCTTATATTTGGTGTAGGAACTGTTATCGGGATGCTTTTCTTTACAACAATTATTGGGATTCCATTTGTTTTTAGTGCAAAAAAAATAAGTCTGAATAAAACACTCACCCAAATAACCGGGAGCATCAGTATAGTGTTTGGAATATATTACATGTACAACATAGGGGTGACAGAAGGGCTGTTTAAACTTTGGATCCAATAGCAATTTTAAAAGTATAAAAAGAGATGGGTTTCCCATCTCTTTTTATACTTTTAATTCATTTTTTTCTAATCCGATCCGCCATAACTGACAACAAAAACTTCGGCAGTAACAATAAATCTTGGTTTCTCGTTCTTTTCTGATACCCAATCTTTTAGTATATGTACTACCTGCTTATACTCCAAACTACAAAATGGTATTCCTTTTATGTATTGTTGTTTCATTTCCTAAAGATAATCCCCTTCTATTATTTAACTATTTTCTGTTTAAATTGGCCAACATAACCCCATTATTACAAAAACAAAATCCGTGAACGCTTGTAATAAGTTCACGGGGCGGTAGTTCATTCCCTTCTTCCAATTAACTTTACTGTTTCGAGATCGTAATTCGTATAAATTGTTGTCATCAATTCATTTCCCCTTATTATAGACGATTATTCAAAATGTGCTTCATACAACCGAACAATCTCAAGCGAGTTATCACACTCCTGCAACCTTTTCACTAAACTTTCCACACCAAATATTTCGGTAAACGTATGACTACCCACGATAAGATTAATCTTTTTAAACTGCGCATATTGAACTGTATACAACGTCTTCTCTCCCGTAATGTATGTATCGCAACCACTTTCTAGCGCCGCTTGAATATGATCAGTTGAATGACCTGCTCCTGTTATGATTCCAACTCGTTTTACATCTTTATTATTATTTTTCCACGCCTTCACTTTTTCACCGAGTTTACTTTCTACTCTTTCTACAAGTTCTGCAAATGGAATTGGGTTTGTATATTCACCAACGCCCGGTAATTCTTCATCATCACAAGAAGAATACGTTATCATTTCATCAATTTCGATTGTATGAAATAACGACGTACAAGTTCCAAATTCAACAAAGTCTAACGGTGAATGTATCCAAAAGTGATTGATGTTATATTCTTTCAGTTTAATTAGACAAGCTTCTTCCATTCCGTATAGAAACTCCCATGCATCATGATGTGTTATCATCATATCTACATTTTCTTTCTTTTCTTCTTCAATCGTTTCAAGTGTTAAATTAGTAGCATAACCAATCTTTTGAAAATGGTCATTGCTTACGTTTGTTACCCCAAATTGATCCCCGTACTTACGTAAATGTTCTCCAAATAGTTCTTCAATGTGCTGGTTAAATTGTTCTATATGCATATTTTCCTCTCCCCTTAATCATCTCATTTCCGCAAAAATTATAATTCTATGACTCTATCGCATACTTGTGCTACATATGGATCATGCGTGACAATAACAATTGTCTTTCCTTCTTTATTTAGATTTTTTAAAATTTGTATAATTTCATTTCTATTGTTATCATCTAAAGAGCCTGTTGGTTCATCGGCCAATATTAATTCGCAAGGCTTTAGAAGTATCCTTGCTATGGCAACTCTTTGCTGTTCCCCTCCTGAAAGCTCATGTATTTTTTGCTGTAATGATACACTCAGTCCAACTTTTTCTAAGGCGACTGTTTTCAGTTCTTTCTTTTCCTTCTTTGTTTTTTTCGCATAAATCAAGGGGATTTCTAAATTTTTATTTACAGTATCATTGTCGATAAGTGCATAATTTTGAAAGAGATACGACATTCTTGTTCTCAGAAGCTTATTTGCTTTACTAGAACCCATACTGGGACGCTCTTCACCAAATAATTTAACGACTCCGCTATCTGGATTTTCGAGCATCCCCATAATATTAAGAATCGTTGTTTTACCAGATCCGCTCTTTCCAGTAATCGCAACCATTTCCCCTTCGCAAATTTTCAAATTAAACTTATCTAATATCGCACGATTTCCATAACTTTTACTAACATCTATCAATTCACATATATATTGCATTCGTTTCTATTAACCTCCCTTTATCACCGCTGTTTTATTTCTTCGTTCCATAGTAATTAATGCGATAATCGACGCGGTAATTTCAATTAATATAAGCATAGCCACCACCGCAAGTAATTTCATATCAAACTCTTTTTTTACGATGAAGCAAATTGATAGTTGCACAATCCACGTTAGTACAAATAACAACATGTATCCCTTGTATGTTCTAAAAAAACCTACGCCAAATAAGCGATGCACCACTATTTTCTGCTGATTTTTATTGAAGTATATAATCATATTTTGTGTGACCAAAAATAATATGCCGACAATTAATACACTAGTAACCGTCAATAGCATTTTCATTGTTTTTTGCAGATCGTATATATCTTTTAAAATATCTTGGTCAACTGTTACAAGATATTTTAAGTTATCATCTACCCCTAACCTTTTAAGCTCTGGTTCCAATGTCTTATATGTTAATCCTGCATCTCTGTCAATTAACTTAATCTTTAAAGGATCTTTCGCCCCTCCGCCTAATATAAGATCTCTTTCTCCAACAAAACTATTCTTCTCTGTCATTACCTCAATAATTTCATCTCTAATTTTGTTATTGTCAGATTTATATACATCTGGATTGAAACTAAAGATTTCCTGATTATTCTTTATCCAAATCATTTCTATTTTTCGATTGCGTAAATGATTTGGAACTTCTCTATGCATTCTTTTTTCTTCATATTCTATTTTTGGTTGTCTACGCTCTTCAAAATAACGAAAGATTTCTTTTTCCCTGTTCCGGTATTTTTCAGGTACTAATAAAATCCAGTTTTCTGCATCTTCAGAAACTTGCACTTGCTTATCATTCATGTCATATAGGTGAAATTCACGAAGATAATTATTATTCACTGTAACTGACCGTATTCCTTTATAATCTTTATTTCTAGCCAATTCTATTTCTTCATAATCCTTGGAATCAATTAATACCGCTCCCCTTTTATTTAAAATAGGATACAGATCGCCATTTATACTTGACTCCGTTTTATGCATCCCTTGTTGACCTTCATCATTCCCTACAGAAAGCGGATAAAAGACACCATAATCTTTGTTTTTCTCCCAATTTTTTAAATTCTCTTCTTTTTCTTTTACCGTAATATACTGTTCTAAAATAGGTGCTCCTAATAAAATAAATATGATAGAGCAAGTTACTTTCAACAGCGTATTTAATACAAATATCCCTTTTGTATCTTTTCTATTTTTAATAATTTGATTGACTTTAATTTTGGAAATATAAAAATATGAAACGAGAGATAATATTGTAATGATGAGATACGTTTTACATTGATCGAACACAATGGTGTAGATAAACCCTGCAGTTACATTTTTTACGAAAGCAGCTGCAAGTATGGAAATACATAACGATAAAACAAACATACTAGCAATGGTTCTACCTATAACGATAAACCATAAACGTACATTCGATATGCCGTGCATTTTTATAATACCAATTCTTTTTGATTCATTAAAAACATAGTAAATCAGAAAAAATAAAAGAACGATAAACACGATATATTGAATATAGGATAAATAGCTGATGGGTGAACCGATAGCATCTTCGTTATTACTAAGATTACGTTTAAAATCATCAGCAGTAATATACTGTTTTGGCTTAAAATGCTGATTTAGCTTTTGGGAGAAAAGCTTCAAAAAGGCATTGTATGATTCATCATCTACTACTTCTACAAAATATCTCCCTGCCATTGGAAATTGTTCATAAGACGCTTGAAGTGGTCTCATTGTAATCTTATGATTATCCCCAAAATCCTTTATAACCCCTTTTTGGTTTGTATCCTTCGTATGTACTGTCGATAAAAAAGCATCACCTTGCAATGTGTCTTTCGGCTTTACTATATTTCCGCTACTTAACTGAAACTGTTTGAAATATGCCGTTTCAGTTGTTAGTAACACATACTTCAAAACTTCTGCCTGTTCATCTTTGTGATACGTAACATTTGTACGAAAAATATTTGTATGTGACTCCTTTGCTGCATCAAGCAATATAGGATAAATTTCACTAGGATTTGCAAAACCCAGCACATCCGGGATAATGAATTCTTTACCTATCTTCTGTTCTACCTTTTCCATTTTTTCGAATTCTTTATGATCGGTTTGTTGAAATGCAATAAACCCTGACAATATAGAAGCTACAATAAGAAAAAACACAACTACTTTTTTCATAACACCCTCCCTTGTCATATTTTAGTATATTTTAAGAAAAATGGAAACACCAAGGCAAATATTGTCTATATACCTTTATTTCCAATTATTATTTTTCATTTCAAAATGAAATTTATTAATAACTTGCACACAATCATTCGAAAATTATTGAAAATAAAATTCAAAAAATATAGAATAAAATAAAAAAGGAGGATGAGCAATGAAAGTAATGAACTTAAATGCGACAAGAGAAACTTATTCTGTTCAGATTAAACATTCGATTTTATTCGAAATGGGATTGGGTATTGCGGCTTTTACGTATTACGATTTTCACCATACTTTTGAAAAACCGATAGAGTATTGGAAGGACATTGAGAAAAAATTACCTGCGGCCGTTCGCAAAGAACTACAGTATACACACAAGTACAACACATGGTTCGCTTTGCTGCAATTACTTCACTCCCGTACTTTTGATTCTCTTGAAAGTTTCTTTCATTTTATTGACGAACTAACTGAAGAAGAATTACGTTGGCACTCTCTGCCTTATATCGGCTTACAGCATGAAGATCATCGGCAAAAAGCATCCCAGCAAGACAGTGCAGCTATTACTTCCCTTATAAAAGCTTGTCAACATCATAAATTCTTTCCATCATACATGAAACATATTTCATCTATTGATACTTCCTTGCTAAAACAACATTTAAAAATCATCTCTGAAGGTTGGTATGAAACTGTGATACAACCTAATTACATAGAATTTACCAGTATGCTTGAACGTGATGCCCAGCAAAAACGTGCACTTCAATCAACGTATCATCCAGAGGAGCTTGTCAAATATATAACCGGTAGTCCGTATCAACCTGAGCCTTCTATTCATCAAGTTATACTTATCCCGCAATATGTGTACCGGCCTTGGAATGTAGAAACGGCTTTACCAGGGATGAAAGTATTTTATTATCCGATCTCAGACGATAATGTGAGTTTAATAGAAGATTCTTATTCTCCGCCTTCTACATTAGTTCATAGTTATAAAGCACTTGGAGATGAAACGCGATTAAAAATTATAAAATTGCTAACAGAAAGAGATCATTCACTTCAAGAGCTAACCGAGCAGCTCAAAATTCCAAAAACGACTCTTCATCATCATTTGTCTTTACTTCGAGCAGCACGCATCATTGATGGCAAAGGTTCTCGGTACTATATACAGCTTGATCATTTAACTTCTCTCCAGGAAAAATTACAGCGTTTTCTAGAAAAGGGGTGAACAAATGAAGGAGAATCAACATGTATTTACGAATCGTTCTTTTTTATGTTTATGGCTCGGGGAAACCATTTCTGAACTTGGAGGAGCGATAGGCGCTTTATGTAATTCGTTATTATTGTACGAAATTACCGGATCTAAATCAGCTATGGGGACGCTATGGTTAACGTATTTTATCCCGTCTTTAATTCTTCAGCTTTTTATTGGCCCATTCATTGACAGGATAAGTCGTAAATACATTATGTTGTGGTCTCAAATTTTAAGAGGAATGATGTTCTTCTTACCCGTTCTTCTTATGTTTTCAGGTCAGATTGAAATTTGGAGTTTGTTCGTTATTCAAGTTGTACTTGGAATTTTGCAGCCTCTTTATGTTCCAGCTGCATCAGCCCTGCTTCCTACAATTGTCGAACATCATAAACTCACACAAGCAAATGCTTGGCTTGACGGCACAGTCCGAACAATGAGCTTCTTAGCTCCTACATTAGGAGGACTCATCATTGCTTACATAGGAGCTTCATCTACTTATATAATGGTAGGAATTTTATTTCTTATAAGTGCCAGTAGCCTCGCTTATCTTCATGAGCCTTCAGTCACACACGATAGTAAAAAGGCGGCTTGGTTAAAACAAATCATTTCTGGATATCGATATTTTTTCAAGCAACGTTCGCTTATATGGCTTGGATTCTTTACCTCTTTAGTTCAATTTAGCGTTGGGGTAACGATGGTAATCAATGTCCCATATATAATAGAAGAATTAAGCGGAACATCTTTTTCATATGGTATCTTCATGGGGAGCTTTCCTTTCGGATATGTAATTGGGTCTTTCCTAGTCGGTAAATGGGGAAATACAGGGTCACAAAGATATATTATGCTTTCCGGTCTATTTATGGGCGGATTATCTTTTTTCTTACTTGGCTTTGTAACATCCTTTCCTCTTGCGGTTTTATGCGAAATTCTTGGAGGTATTTGTTTCCCGTTTTTCAATATTCATCAAACGAGTCTTCTTCAAAAAATCGTCCCTTCTCATCTGATGGGACAAATATTTTCTGTTCGCCTCTTCTTAATCCGAGCTACTATGCCTTTAGGTATTTTATTTGCAGGGCAAATTGTTGAAATATCAGGGATCCGTTTTTTGTATATCATGATTGGTAGCTTTATTATTATTCCTGCTTTATTTGGTATGTTACTTCCCTTCTTTTCCTTTTTAGATGAGAAAAAAGAGAGTGTTATTAACACATAGTTTTCTTTATGACATCAAAAAGTCAGTATAATTGTAGGAAGAGATAAATTTACACTAAGGGGGATATTTTCCTATGGATAATTTAAAAATGACTTTGCTAAAACATGAAGTTCAATTTGAAATTATTCATCACGAAAAACAAATACGTACAGCACGAGAAGGTGCAGATTATTTTGGAATTGAAATCGGTCAAACGGCCGCAACATTAGTCATCAAGTCAGAAAAAGACTTCTTTGCGATGATTGTTTCTGGACGCCGCAGACGTATAAACTTAGAAGAAGTATCGAGAATTTTAGGGTGTAATCATTTAAAAATGGCGACTCCACAAGAAGTTAAACAGATAACTGGATACAATGTTGGCAGCGTATCTTTAGTTCTTCCTTTGTCTTGTATCATAGATAGAGAACTTTTCCGCTATCCATTTGTTTACGGAGGTACAGGCGAACCAACATCAACGTTGAAGATTGACCCAAATGCGTTAAAAAAGATAAATCAAGTTGCTGCTTTTCTCGATTAAGGTAGTGACTATAGAAGTTCACCTTTTTTCAACGCTGTTCCCCGACTATCTAGTATAGTAACAAGTGAATTTATCCGAATTATAGACACGAAAAGAAGATGAACATCTATATATAATAGGTGGTTATCTTCTTTTTCAGCTGATTCTTTTAAAAAATATCGCTTATTAAATCACTATATTCTCTACTCAGAGGCGCCTCTGAAAAATGTATTTTCAAACAAAAAATGAACTTTTATCTAGTGATTAACATCTGAACTTTCTTTAAAATAGTTCGTTTTTGAAGGTATTAAGATTGTTACAAAAAGAATTGTGGCAAATAAAGTACCAACAATAGAAAAGATAAGACAAATTAGCTGTAATGAGAACAACTGTGCCAAATAACCTAAAAGAAGTATAAAAGCTATTTGGATAATACCTTCGACCATATTAGCTAGACTGCCGAATCTACCCATGATTTTTACTGGAACATTATTTTGAAAAAAAGTTGTATACCCTGTATTTGCAAATGCCATAAAGAAACCCAAGAAGGCAAATGAAAAAGTTGCGGTGATAAAATTAAAGGATGAATAAAAAAGATATACCCTATGGATGTTAGTAACATTCCACCACCGATATATAACTTTAGATGCGTTTTTTTAGAACAAACTGCTGCAACAAACGCTCCAACTAATGCACCTATTCCCGTTATACTTACTATTAGTCCGTAATCTCTATCAGTTAGTTTTAAAATTTGTTTAATATATGTGACTTCCTGTGTATCTAATGCATATCCAATTAATATTGCACCTTGAAATAATAAATAAACAATAATGAAATATTTTGTTTTTTGAGCGAAAGCCATCACTATTTTCAAATCTGCAATAATCGTCTTCAAGTGAATAGGTTCTCGTAATCCCCCTATATTTTCATCCGCATTAGGAAGAAGATAGATAAAAAACGCACAAATCAAAAAAGTAATAGCATTAATAATAATACATAAATCAACCAAAAATGTTAATATATACATAAAAGACTTAAGGAGACGTGCATATGAGAGAAGATTTCAGTAATACAGCATTAATTATAATTGATGTTCAAAAAGCTTTTGAAGATGAGAAATGGGGCACTAGAAATAACCCTAATGCTGAAGGGAATATTCAAATTCTTTTAAATATGTGGAGAGAAAAAGAATATCCAGTTATACATATTCAGCACTTATCTGATAACGATCAATCCATTTTCCACCCTAGTAAACAAAGTTCAGATTTTAAAGATATTGTAGTTCCAATCAAAGATGAAAAAATTTTTAAGAAGAAAGTAAACAGTGCATTTATAGGAACTGGACTTGAAGAGCATTTGAAAGAAAACAATATAAAAAAAGTCGTAATAGTAGGATTAACAACTCCACACTGTGTATCAACTACTACTCGAATGAGTGGTAATTTAGGATTTGAAACTTACCTCGTATCTGATGCAACAGCTGCATTTGCAATCAAAGGTGCAGACGGCACATATTATACAGCTGAACAAATACATAATGTATCATTAGCAACTTTAGACGATGAGTTTGCCACCGTTTTAACGACTGAAGAATTGCTTAAAAAGTTGATGTTAGTTGAAACAATACAGTCGTAAGGTGCTTGTTTTAACTGTATATGATAAACAAGGTTAGGGATACCATCTTATGCCTATCAAACTTAAGTGAAATTGTATCTATAAGACGAAAAAACGTTATTCTTTTTGGAGAAATATACAGAAAGGATAACGTTTTTGATATGAATTTATTGATTTCTGATAAACTAGAATTAATTTCTAAAAACAACTAAACATTATCTGCACTTAAGAACAATACCATATCGCTTTATCAAAAGATTTTCCAGCATTACCAGATCCAATAGCCCACTGATAAAAGTATTTATCTTACTTACTTTGCGGTTTGCAGCAAGAACCCTGTCACTAGGCCCATTAGTTAATTAAACATTAGAATAATTTTTTCTATTCTCGATTGTATAGCTTTTAGGATTTACCTTAAAATCAATTATAATAGAAGAAACTAGGGTAAGAGTACATATACCTAACAAAACCATTAAACTTCTATATCCTATTTGATCTAGTAAAAATCCAATTAACACCAAGCATAGTTGCATAATGGTTCGATCTAACATTGTTTTAAATGAAAAAAATCTCCCATGAATACTTGAAGGAACTTTTTGTTGTGCATATGTGTATAAAAGAGGATTAAACATGCCATATGCCAAACCAAATATACTAAAAGAGAAAATAGTTAGATAAAAGTTTGTTAATGATAATAAAATTTGAGCTATACCCATCAAACAGCAAGTAAATAAAAGGATACGCACTTGTTTTTGATATCGTTTTATTACTTTTTTGATAAATAATCCTGCAATTAATATACTTGCCCCTTCCATAAAATAGAGTATACCCATGATTGAACCCGGTTGTCCCTTTCCAATCTCAATAACAAATAAATTAAAGCCTGAAATAAAGATTAGAGGGATAATGGATAACGTAAGAACTACTTTAATAGAATGATTCTTTATAATAACAGGGAAAATATCCTTAAAATTAGTCTTAAGTTTTTTAGGATTCACTCGTACATCGTTTGGAATAACTAATAAAAAATTGATAAAGTATAAGGTTACATAAGCAATAAGAGCAATAATAAATAATGTATATAGAGGAGCGACTGTTAATAAAAGACCAGCTAATACAGCTCCAAAAATTCTTGATAAAGTGATAATATTTATATTGATAGCATTAACCGTAATTAAGTCATCTTCTTTAACTAAAGTTGGTAATATTGTTTGTATAGTGGGATTAAAAAAAGAAGCCGAGCAGCCAATTCCTATACTATAAATAACCAGCCAATAAATTGATCCCGTATATATAGCAACTAACATTGATAAAACAGATGCAATTCTCATCAATCCGACTAATTGTAATACTTTTAATTTAGAAGTAGAATCTATATAACGTCCTGCATAAGGGCCTATTATAACCCCAAGGACACCTCCAATAACAAGAAAAAAAGCCTGAAGAACATGAGATTTTATATGTATTTGTAAAAATTGCAAATTACCAATTGTACCGAACCATATCCCTAATTGAAAGACTAGTTGACTTCCTAATACAATACATAAATTTTTATTATGTATGATGGCTTTAAAGGATTTCATCTCAAATCCTCTCCTCTAAATCTAAAATCTCTTCCATGTTTTTTAGCTTCATCACTAATACGTCCTATTCCAGAAAGTCCGTAAACAATTTCTTTTTCTTTATCTATACATAACCTTTCTTCTACATTAAATTAGAAATTTATCACAATGAATATTTTTCCACAAAAGATGTTTTTTGTCAAATAATAGTTAGAAAATAATATCTATTCGTAATTTTAACACCACTAAAACCAACTAGGTTATGAGAAAAGAAGAGTTAAAGATTGTTTTTTGTGCCTAGTCTATTGAGGGGCACATATTATTTCAGGAAAATTGCACGTCTAGAAACATTTTGGGCATAAATTAACTGACTTCCTGTAAGTGGACGGCAACAATTCAAGAATAACCCGCAACACCTGAAATTTTTAACGTTTTAGGGGGGATTTTGTTTTGTTAGCCCAGTACCAGCGTTCTTGTAACTCGGGACAAAGTAGCAAATGGTTATAAAAAATTCGTGACTTGATGGCATGTAGCAATGCCTTTAGTACACCATTTCCCCCTAAATTATTTGTGATTAAGGATTAGCAGTGTAATTTTGTGTTTCCATCTTACCTAGTTAACATAAGTTCAACAAAAAAGAGCCTAATCAATAGGCTCTTCCTTATATATTTTCATTCAAATATCATAACCCAATATCGTTCTCCGGGTTCTCCTTCTTCAACAACTTTCTTCCAACCTTTATTTTCATAGAATTTCATTGCTTTTTCATTTTCAGATACACACTTCAATCTTAATGGTTTATTCATTTTTTCTATGGAGGCATGAAGCAACGCTCCACCAACACCCTTACCGGAAAAGTTGGGATGAACAAATAAATTATGTATAAAGTTTTCTGGCAAGTACAAAGAAGCAAATCCAAGAATATGAGTATTTTCTTCTACTAAAATAATATATTCTCCTACAGTATCCTTATCAAAATCTTCTAGAGTCATTTTTTCTATATCCGCCCAATGGAAACTTTTACGACGTGATTCGAAATATATCTTTCTTAAAGCAGGATAATCTAATTCATTTGCTACTCTAATATTCAAATTTCCACTCTCACTTTCTTTTACATCATGAATTCAACTTTTAATTTTATTCAGTTCTTTTAAAACAAAATTTTCTCGATGTACCCACCAATTTTGTTCACATTGGTGAATCATTTTTTCATTTTGATTAATCGCATCACAAAGCTTCACCCATTGTGGTGTAAATTCTTGTTCAATCTCATACCCTTCTAATTTTTGAGTGGTTTTCTCGCCATTCACTTCACAAAAATAATAATGGGAAGTCATTTGAAAGATAGCATTCTCATCATATTTATCTATATATCTTTCAACGACCACACCCATCTTATTTCTACTTACACAGTTAAGATAGCCTGTCTCTTCAGCCACTTCTCTCATTAATCCTTCTGCATGGCTTTCATCCTTCTCAACTCCACCTCCAGGAAATATATAATCTCCTAAGTTAGAATGAACGAGAAGGATCTTATTGTCTTGCATAATAATAGCTCTAACAGCTTCTCTGTAGTTGATCTTAACTTTACTTTCATCAATTTCTGAAATTCCTAATAATACATGCAAACTCTAAATACCTCCCTCCATTAAAAATTGCTAAACATTTCTATAAAGTAACTTCAAACCCGTCCACATACACCGCACTTCCCGAAATCTCCACTTCTAAACTATCATTCCATTCTTTTCTCACCACTACTTTCACTCGTCCATCTTTCCCTATTTCGTGCCCTTGCTCTACTAAAAGTTCTTTTTTCTCTTTAAACTCTTCATCAATAAATGTAACGTAATATGCCCCCATAACTCCGGAAGCTGTGCCCGTTACTGGATCTTCTATTGTACCCGCATATGCTGATGAAAAATGACGTGCATGCATGTGAGCATTTGAGTCGTATGTTTCGAAACAGAACGGATGAATGGAAGCTCGAGGCCTTTCTTTTAAGATAGATGGAAATATCTTGTTATTCGGTTTCATCTTTTTAAACGACGCTAGATTTTTCACAGGAACCAATAAAGTCCAATTCCCTGTACTTCCATATACAATCGGTAAGTTTTCTTCTAAATCATTCTCATGTAGACCTATGGAAGCAGCTAACTCTTCTCTTGAACCATCAAACTTTTGAAACTGTGGATTTGCTTGCTTCATCGTTATGTATGGTCTTCTATCGGAATCTAGCTCCACTTGTATCAGTAAAACTCCTGCTTTTGTTTCAATTGTAAAGTTTCCTGTCTCTTTGATTAAGCCTCTAGTTTGCAATGCGTAAATGGCAGCTACAGTTCCGTGACCACAAAGATCCATTTCATATCCTGGCGTAAAATAACGAATTCTCCAGTCTGCTACGCTTGACTGCATTAAAAAAGCAGTCTCGTTAAATCCCACTTTATAAGCTATATTTTGCATCTCATCATCAGTTAACTTGTCAGCATGTAAAACAACCCCTGCCGGATTTCCCTTATTTGGTTTATCGCTAAATGCATCATAATGATAAACTGTTACTGTATTCACTGGATTCATCCCTTCATCACATAAAATTCATGAATTCTATTACTTCAAACTTCCCATATAGACTAATCCGTTCGAGCGATTTCCATTCATCGTCACATATTCTACTTTTTCAAATTCTAATTGTTGATAGTCGCTTGTCCATTCTTTTACTCGTTCCTCATTGTGATGACGTAACACAGCCCCATCAACTAATTCAAATACACCGTATGTATGATACTTTTCATAGTATTTGGCATACCGATTTATATTTCTTTCATCATCGTTCAGTAAGAAATCATTAATATAAACAATGCCCCCAGGCTTTAATACTCTTTTCACCTCTTGTAAAATGGCTTCTTGTTCTTCATTCTTATAGACACAAGTTAATACCGCAAATAACAATACTGCATCGAAAGAATGATCCGGAAAAGGAATCTTCCCACTCTCAATTACCTCAAAATGGATGTCTTTATTAAGTAACTTCGCTCGCTTAATCATTTCCTCTGAAAAATCTACACCGTACAAATTCATAAATTGATTTTGTTTTAGCTCAAGTAACGTTCTTCCATATCCACATCCATAATCTAATATAGCGGCTTCTTTGTTCACATATTTTGAAAACCAATCAAATTGAAAAGGTGTAGTAAATTGTTTTTCATTCGCTACTTCATTCCAATATTCTTTTTGGTGATTCATCTCTTCCATCCCCTTCATTATTATTTTTTAAACAATTTTATTGTAGATTAAACCATTTAATTGTTAATCAATATTCCCAATACCATTCCAGACTGTGCTTCGGTAATTACTATATAAGCACAAGGAGCATGTCCACTATCCCGCAGTGCTTCTCTTGGTATAGATTTCTTTCTTTTCCCGCCATGCTCTGAAAAAGATCCTAATCCTCATTAAAATCAACCGAAAACGAACCTTGAAGCATCTCTCTACTTGGTTCTATATAATACGTACTCATCCTCCAAAACCTCATAAATTATTTTTCTTACTTCTCATTATAATATTTTTTAACTTTTCAAATAAATATTTATATCCATCATAAATACACCACCTCATTAAAGGCAATGTTTTTTTAAACAATCTATTTTTTTGCAGAATACCTTTTATCCCGCATTAACGGGCAGTAATACTCCCGCCTCAAAATTCAGCGGAAGCAAAGAAGTTAGGCGGGAGATAAACTGCCCGTAAAAGCCCGATTGGTGAGGGCTGATAATCAGTGTGGGATGAAGAGCCCCCCCACTGATTAAAGTTTCACTTTATTAATTCACCCTCTGCTTCAGCAAATGAAAATATAAAAAAAACAACATCCCTATATATGATGCCGTTTTTTATAATACGCTATTTTTATTCACAACCAGTGATCAACCAATCGTCTTCTAGTTTACACAACAATGTTTGTTCATTTACTTCCTGGCCTAATTTTACTTCGACAGATAATATATCACCGCTAACGCCAATCGCAACTTCTTCTAATGTTCCATCGCTTTTTTTTATAAGAAATAACTTTTCCCACTCATATACGTAAGATGATTGTTGAACGAATACTTCTTCAATCACTCCATTGCATGGGCTGTAAACATTTTGAATTACATCTTTCATTTAAACTTTTCTCCTCGTTACATTTCAGTGTTATATTCCTCACTTATTCTAACATTCTTATGAAACTCAACTCGTATTTTAAAAATTCTTTTATTTATACACATAGATTTTAATTTTTCAATATATAAATCGCTTCTATACCCTGTAGTTTTGAAGATGGATTTCTTGCTCATTTGCTGATAAAAAGCTAAAAAACAAAAGAGAACATATATTATATATGAATAATATGTATTCTCTTTTATCCCGCATTAACGGGCAGTAATACTCCCACCTCAAAATTCAGCGAAAGCATTGTCCAGCTCTAGCGGCTAGAATCTCCGGTCGTTTCTCCCCCTCGGACGAGGCCAAAAGCGCCTCTCTGTCGGGTGCGTGGGCGTCCTGCGATTCTGAGCGAGCCGCTTCCGCTTTTCTTAAGAAGTTAGGTGGGAGATAAACTGCCCGTAAAAGCCCGATTGGTGAGGGCTGATAATCAGTGGGGGATGAAGAAAACCCCCACTAATTAAAGTTTCACTTTATCTGGTAGGAAACAAAAGTAATTTTCAGGAATTCGCGCTAAATAGTTACAAAAAACCTCTAGAAATCTCTAGAGGTTTTCATGATTTTCCGTCTTTTTTTCTTCTAAGCTCGGCATATTAGCCTTTATATCGTTGTTCTGCTGCATTGCACTTTTCCCGGCAAAACCTTCTAACAACTCTTTTAAATCAATTCCTGAAGAAGCCTTCAAAGTTTCTTGCATCGTTGCCATTAAATCCGTCGCATAGCCTGCAACTTTACCAGCACCGCTGTTTTTTCCACCGCCGCCGGTATCGACAACAGTAATTTTATCGATGTTACTAAGCGGGCTTGCAATCTCCTTCGCATAGCTTGGTAACATTTTTAGTACCATATCCATAATTGCGGCTTGACCGTATAGTTCAAATGCTTCAGCAATTTTTTGTTTTGCTTCCGCTTCTGCAAGACCTTTCAGTTTAATAACATCCGCTTCTGCTGTACCTTGTGCTTTTTGTACTTCTGCTTTTGCTAAACCTTCCACACGTACTTCTTCTGCACGCGCTTTTGCTTCTGCTTCAATTTTATACTGATCAGCATCTGCTTTCTTTATTTGTTTCACTTTTTCTGCTTCTGCCGCTTGCTCAACTGCATAACGATCAGCATCTGCTTTTTTCTTCACTTCTGCATCGTATTGCTTTTCGCGACGAGCAATTTCTCTTTCTTCTAATTCAATTTGTTTTTCACGCTCAATAATTTTTACACGCATTTGCTCTTCTGTTACACCTTGTTGTGCCTTTGCTTGCTGCAATTCATAGGAAAGGTCAGCATCAGCACGTGCTTGTTCTTGTTCCCTTTTATATGATTGCACCTTTAATTCTTTATGTTTCTCAGCTTCCGCAATTTGCGCATCACGCTGATACTCTGCTTCTTTTGCTTCTTTTTCAGCACGAGCTTTTTCAATCCGTGCTTCTTTTTCTCGTTCTGCGTTTGCAATTTGTGCATCACGCTTCACCGTTGCAATTTGCGGCTGACCAAGTGCATCTAAATATCCGTTTTTATCACTAATTTCTTTAATTGTAAATGATACGATGCGCAGTCCCATCTTCTTCAAATCAGTGGAAGCAACTTCATGTACTTTCTGAGCAAACTGTTCCCTGTTACTATACGCATCTTCTACTGTCATCGAAGAAAGAATCGCCCGTAAATGTCCTTCTAATACTTCCTTTGCTTCTACTTTTAGTTCTTCTGTTTCTTTTCCTAAATATTGCTCTGCTGCTGTTGATACTTCCTCAATTGTAGAGCCCACCTTAATAATTGAAACACCATTTACTGTTACTGGAACACCTTGCTTTGTATATGTATCACGTGTTCCTACTTCTAATTTATAGTTTAATAGACTAAGGGGCTCTGCTTGTTGCATAACTGGCACAACAAACGTACCGCCACCGCGAATAATTTTAATCTTCTTGCCATCATCTGTTGTCACAACATTTTTCCCGCTTCCTAAACCACTTCCTGTTACAATTAACGCTTCATCAGGCCCAACCGTTCGATATTTCGTAATAAAGACTAAAATCAGAATTGCTAATATCGCTAACAAAACACCGCCAATAATTAATGGAACCATGGTAACTCCTCCTTCAAAAAATATACACAAAAGTATTCATGTGTGGTCATTCATAGGAAATACAACCCTCTAAATCTCCACTTTAGTGCACTTTTTCTTGCATTTACTCTTTTTAGGTGTTTCTCTTTTGTTTGGATATTAATTTGTAACTTATCTGGGTACATTGCAGTAATATAGCCAACATGAGTTATCTTTTTTGTGTCTGTGTATTGTACAATATCTCTATGGCTAAACCCATAAGTTTCAGAATGTATTGCTTTCGTTTTCTTTCTGATTGGTTTAATGACCCAGTCTTTTATGCTTGTATCATTGATTTCTAACCCACAAGTAACTAAAGCGTCATTAGAATGTGACTTTTCAATACCCCAATCTATTCTCCTATTTGCAGTATCTCCACCACTTGTTAAAAGCAAAGCACCATACTGAGATAATTGTTGTTGTAACCAATTTTTACCTTGCATAACGTGTTGAGCAAAGTCTAGTCGTAAACTCTTTCCGTTAATCATTTTTTGATACTTATCAACAAACTTTTCTTCTTTACCTTCTGTTTTTTGGTGACATTTACTACATAGTGTAATCAGGTTATCTAATGTATTAGAGCCTCTTAACCTTCTAGGGACAATATGATGTACTTCTAACATACAGTTTGATTTTCCGCATTCCATACATGTACATTTGTCTCGTATAATTACAGCCTTTCTCATGTTTTCATCTAGTCGATTGGATTTTTGATATTGCCATCTGTATAGCTTCTTATCATCAGTTAATGCTCGTATATCTATTTCAACATCTTCTAAATGAATACTTACGATATCTATCCATTTTGAAATCTTATTTACAAACCTAATAATCGTTTGTCTCTTTTGAAGTATACTAGGTGCGATTCTTCCTTCTCTTCTACTACTTGCACGATTATCAAATTTTGCTTGACGATACCGTTTGTGATTTCTTTTGTATCGTCTATATCCTCTTCTTTGCTCCATTAGCTTTGATACATCTTTTCGATGTTCAATAGTAGCTTTAAAGATTGGTTTGTTTTTTGTTTTACATTCTTGTACTAACCCAACCCCAACATGTAAACTACCATCGTCTATCCCCAACCTAATTTTATAATCTACATCTTCCACTGACTTATGAAGTTGAATTACCATTGGGTATTGCGCAACAAGTTTTGCTCTTTTCTTCCTAATTAAGTACCATCCATTGTTGACACTTGTAGGTGCTAATTTCCCTCCTTCTACATCCAATACAAAACAATATTCTTTGTTTTTATTTTTAGTCATCTCTGACCAGCCATCCTTTCGGAGAATTTCGCTTTTTGCCAATGACAGATGAGAGTTCATGTGTTTCGGTGTTTGACTACAGGGCAGTAGTAGTCGGTCATCCTTCCACACTCTTAGAGCAACGGACTAAAGCGTGTATCCGAGGGTAAGTCTTCAACTTACTCATCAATCGTAGTTCATCATGCAATTTAACTTTCGTCAAAACGCACTCACTTAGGCTTGAAACCGAATCAATAGTAAGTATACGAACATATTTGCCCACGTTTGTATACTTTTGTATATGAAAATGACTACTATTGATTTAGTCCTTATCATTTCGGTTTTTTTAAAGAAATTGCTAAATTTTGTACAAGTAAAATACCGTCTTGTACGCCTTCAACAATGACATACGATCCTTGTAAAATATCTTTCTTTCCTATCGTTTTAGCTGGCATCGCATTGCTACCAAATTGAGAAGCTAGCAACACCTCACCTAGCCCTTCTTTCGGAATTGTGATAATTACTTCTCCTTTGCAGCCAACAAATTCTTCCATACGGTATATTGTATTTTGCTCCGCTTTAGAAATTGGTGCTAAAACAAGCATTTTCATTGTAATCACACCAACAAGTGCGAGAAAAAATGAAATAACAAAAATAGCAACACTACCCCAAGAAAATAAATATTCTAATATGTAACCAAATCCACATAGCATCGCAAGAAAGCTAAATAAGAGTGTAAAAGGCGAAGTAGCTCCGCTTGATATACTAAAAAGGGATTCTAAAATATCACCGAAAAGCAAATAAAGAATGGCAATAGCTGCAGTTATAATAAGCCCATATAAATAAATTGTTTCAATTGGAACGTTAAATAACATATTGCTTCACTCCTTTCAACATAAGTGAAACTTGTTAACAGGTTCTTATTTAATATGTATTCCCCCCTTCTTTTTATTACCTTAATTTTCAGTCATTTAAACTTTTGAAAAAAGAGCCTTATTGCAGACTCCAAAAAAGAACAGGAGAAAGCTACGTTGACAGCCTCCTCCTGAAAATAAACTACTATATGGTATATTTATATAATACGAGATTTTACACAAAAAGTAAAGTCATATATATATTGGAAGGTATTTTTATGATCCACCTATGGAAATCCATGTTAATTTTTCAGCATATAAGTCGCTTCTATGCACGGCCAGATGTTCTCGTCCCCCCTAAAAAAGGGGTTTTTATGTCTATTTTCTTCATCGCCACTGATGAAGAAAATAGACAGTGGATTTTTATGCATTTATGGACAAACAAATAATCCTTTCTCATGTAAATCGAATATCTTAATCACATAGGAGGGAAAGCATGAAAGAAGAACACCTTATTCTTACTATACTTGGAAGCAGTGGCGGCGCTGCTCGTGCATTTTTATCTTTATTAAATCATGCCGTGAAAGACATTCATAATCCTTTATACTCTCAGTTGCAAAACTGTTCCATTCATTTAATTGATATCAAACAAAAACCGCAATCTTATTTTGAAGATATGTATCCTGCATTATACGAAAATTTTACATTCCATATGTTCGATCTAAGCGATAACACATTATTTCGAAATCATCTACAAAAAACGGGGACAACCCTAGTTATTGATGCTTCATTAGCAGATGCAGTAGAAATGTTAACATGCTGCAATGAAGCTAATGTACATTATATTAATACAGCGTTGCAATCACCGGCAATCGATGCAAATGAGCATATTAAACGGTTTAGTTTATTAGAAAGACAAAATTTCTTTGAAAAGCATAAACCTGCCTTCACACAAATGACAGGCATTATTTGTTCTGGTATGAATCCTGGCGTCGTCCAATGGATGGCCATTAAGTTAATGAAGCAAAACCCTACGGAAATCCCCCTCGCTTGTTTTATCGTCGAACACGATACAACTTTCTATCACGATCCAACTCTTATTCAAGAAAAAACGGTATACTCGACATGGTCGCCTGCGGGATTTTTAGAAGAAGCTATTTTAAACTATCCTCTTTTTATGAAACATCAAACTCCGATGCTCTTCTGTAACACCTCTTACGAACAAGAGTTTAAAGTAACGTTAGGAGATAAACAGTTTTTTGGTTGTTTAATGGGGCACGAAGAAGTAATTAATCTCGGAAAATTGTACGATATGGAGGTCGGTTTTTTATATCGTATTAATGATTATATGACACAATTAATTCATGACAATCAACATAATGTTGATGAACTATGGAACTGGAATCATCACGTGTTAAATCCAGAAAATGGACAACTCCTCGGTGAAGACTTAATCGGTGTATTACTTGTTTATAAAGACAAAGAAGTCTATATGTACAATACAACTGCCACCCAGCATGTATACACACAATACGGAACAAACGCAACCTATTTTCAAGTGGCATGCGGCGTTTACGGTGCACTCGCTAGCCTCTTACTCGACAAATTACCACTTGGTTGTTACTTTGTAGACGAACTTCTTTTAAATACAGATTCAAAATACGGTGAGTATCTTTCTTATTATATGAAAGATTTTGTAATAGGAGAAAATCATACGACAGATGGTTTATTATTTGATCGTATAAAAAAGATTGAGTAGGTGTTTCTACTCAATCTTTTTTATTTTGCTTACAAACAAAAAACTCTGTATTTAGGTGATTAAGCCATCTTTCCCTTCTCAAGAAAAAAGCTCTTCATCGCATGAAACTTTCAACTCATATTTCATATTAAAATTAACTATTTGATAGAAGAAAAAACTCCTTTTCAAAACCTATATTCTCCCAAAAATCTAAAGCTAATTTATTCTCTACATCCACATTCACGTGAACGAAAGAAATACCTTCCTGATTCAACCAGCCTATTAAATGTTCCACTAAATTTTTAGCAATTTGCTGTCTTCGATATTCTTCCCTTATATAAACCTCATCAATTTGACCATATAACATATCAGTAACTAAGTCTTGTTTAATAGAAGCTATGCCATACCCAATCATATTTTGGCATTCATCAGTTACTATAAAAACAGCGCCATATTTTGATTGGACAAATTGTTCTAGTTGCTCATGAATACCCATTCTATCGCTTTCGCTCAATTCACATTCTGCTGCTTCTATAGCGTTCATATTCCATAATTCTATAATTTTTTTTATAAACTTTTGATAATCAAATTCCTTATTAAGTTGTTCGATACGTATGTTCACTCCACTTCCCCCTTTTATAAGCTATTTTAATAAATTCTGTGCTGTAGTATGAAGAAGGAATTAGTTAAAAAATACATATGAGATTCCGATATAAAAATTTTAATCTTATTAAAGTATGGTTTGCTAAATGGAGCTGGATTTCAATTATTAACTAATAAGCAGTGAATCAAACATGTTACAAAGATTTATTAAAAAACCAAGTATTTACAAACAAAAACCCCCTACACTTAGGGGGGTCAAGCCATCTTCTCATTTGACTCTTCACGGAAAAAACTCTTCATCGCATGAAACACGTCAGCTTTTTGTTTTAAAATATAATAGCGAAACTTCTCATCTTTTACGTTTTTATATGCTGACATGAGTGTACTGTGGCGGTTGTACTGGTTCACCTCTCCATACCCAAACATGTTAGATACTTTCATCAATTCCTGCACCAGTTTGACACAGCGTGCATTGTCAGAGGTTAAATTATCTCCATCTGAGAAATGAAATGGATATATGTTATAGCGTTCTGGAGAATACTTTGTTTCAATCAGTTCTAATGCTTTTCTGTATGCTGATGAACAAATTGTTCCACCGCTTTCGCCTTTTGAGAAAAACTCTTCTTCTGTAACAACTTTTGCTTCTGTATGATGTGCGATAAATTCAATATCAACTGTTTCATATTTGGTACGTAAAAAACGAGACATCCAGAAGAAGAAACTGCGAGCCATATATTTTTCCCAAAGCCCCATCGAACCGCTCGTATCCATCATTGCTAACACAACGGCTTTCGATTCTGGTTTCAAGACTTCGTTCCACGTACGGAATTTTAAATCTTCTCGTTTAATTGGATGAAAGGCTGGATTCCCATTCATTGCATTTCGTTTATAAGCAGAGATTATCGTCCGTTTTTTGTCAATGTTTCCCCAAAGGCCCATTTTGCGAATGTCGTTAAATTCAATATGTTCAGTGCGATTTTCATCCATTTCTTTCCGTTGTAAATTAGGAAGCTCTAATTCTTTAAAAAATGCTTGCTCAAGCTCTAAAATCGATACTTCTGCCTCGTAGTAGTCTTCTCCTGCAGAGTCCCCAGCGCCTTTCCCTTTTCCTGGCCCTTTTTGTTTTTGACCGCTCGATCCATCTCTCGCTACAACATCACCGACTTTACTATCACCTGTCCCTTGACCAACATGCTTATTTTTATCATAGTTATAACGAATTTTATATTCATCTAGTGAACGAATTGGTATTTTTACAACATCCCTGCCATTGGACATGATAATGCTTTCTTCTGTAACAAGATCTGGCAAATTATTTTTTATTGCCTCTTGTACTTTTTCTTGATGACGTTGCTGATCATCGTATCCTTTACGATGGAGGGACCAATTTTCCTGTGAGATCGTATAATTGTATTGATTTTCTTCTGTCATTCCTTTCCCTCCTTACATATTTTTTTATATTTTCATGAAAACACATCTTAAAACATGAGCTTCTTAGTTAGAAAATAAACAATGAATAAATACACTTCATAATTAAGAAAGAAACACAATGCATTGTTGCACACTTTACGGCTATGCAACATATTGTATTGTGTTGACTTTTTTCTGTATGAATGGTTGGTTACTCTATCATATGCTCGTTGTGAAAATAATTGACAAATAAATTCATAAGATTGCATTTTAATTTATTCATAGTGGACAAGCTCTGCCTATATATAAAATCCAGTTGAAAAACGATATAAAAAAGCCTGTTCTTTTTAGGTGGGCGAGTGCGTCTGCCGTGCATAGGTGCGGTCAGGGCCTGTTCCTGCCACTTGCCAGGTTTAAACAAAGGGAGCATACGAGTGTAGGGCTTGTTGTGTTTTGCATAGCAGCGATTTATATGCGGGAACATGAAAATGATTTGAAAACCTCTTTCTTTTTTTGGGGAGGACAAGGATATCTTGCCGCGCATAGAAGTGGTTGCCACATGCCAGGTTTAACATAAAATATACAAAAAAACTGCCTCAAATAAGAGACAGCTTTTCTATTGTAACCATTATCGATTTAATAAACTTCCTACATAACGAAGCAGTTCGTTTGCAGATGTGGAATTGTAGCCATGTTCATCAATTAATCGCGCTACAACGTCATTAATTTTCTTCAACTGATTTTCATCTGGTGTTTTCGTTGACGTCGTAATTTTGACAACATCCTTCAAATCAGCAAATAGTTTCTTCTGGATTGCCTCGCGAAGACGTTCATGCGAATTATAATCAAACCGCTTTCCTTTGCGAGCATATGCAGAGATACGAATTAAAATTTCTTCACGGAACGCTTTCTTTGCGTTTTCAGAAATACCAATTTGTTCTTCAATCGAGCGCATCAGTTTTTCATCCGGACTCATTTCTTCTCCCGTTAATGGATCACGCAGTTTAGACTTATTGCAGTATGCTTCTACGTTATCTAAGTAATTATCCATCAATGTCTTCGCTGACTCTTCATATGAATATACAAATGCTTTTTGTACTTCTTTCTTCGCAATTTCATCATATTCTTTACGCGCTAATGAAATGAAATTCATATAGCGTTCACGATCTTCATTACTAATCGATGGATGTTGATCTAATCCATCCTTTAAAGAACGTAATACATCTAAAGCATTAATTGCTGCTACTTCTTTACGAATAATTGTAGAGGATATACGGTTGATAACATAGCGCGGATCAATTCCACTCATACCCTCATCTTGGTATTCACGCTGCAATTCTTCTACATCAATAGAATTGTACCCCTCTACCATTTCGCCGTCATATAAACGCATTTTCTTAATTAAATCGATATCTGGCCGCTTCGGATCTTTTAAGCGTGTTAAAATTGTAAACATCGCTGCAACGCGAAGCGTATGCGGTGCGATATGCACATCAGAAACATCACTTTCATGAATCATCTTTTCATAAATATGCTCTTCCTCACTTACCCGTAAGTTATATGGAATTGGCATGACAATAATCCGTGAATGAAGTGCTTCATTTTTCTTATTAGAAATAAAGGAGCGATATTCTGTTTCATTCGTATGAGCAACAATTAGCTCATCTGCGGAGATTAATGCAAATCGACCTGCTTTAAAATTTCCTTCTTGCGTTAATGATAATAAATGCCATAAAAACTTTTCATCACATTTTAACATCTCTTGAAATTCCATCATTCCGCGGTTTGCTTTATTTAACTCCCCGTCAAAGCGGTAAGCGCGCGGATCAGATTCTGAACCATATTCAGCAATAGTAGAGAAATCAATACTACCTGTTAAATCAGCAATGTCTTGTGATTTTGGATCAGATGGACTAAATGTTCCAATCCCTGTTCTGCGATCTTCCGAGAAGAAAATACGCTCCACAATTACATCTTCAATTCTTCCTCCGTACTCTTTTTCTAAGCGCATTAAGTTTAACGGTGACAAATTCCCTTCAATCCGTACTCCATACTCTGCATAAAAATCATCACGTAAATGATGTGGAATAAGATGAAGCGGATCTTCATGCATCGGACAACCTTTTATTGCAAAAATCGAACCACGATCTGTATGCGAATATGCCTCTAATCCGCGTTTTAACATTGTAACTAATGTAGATTTACCACCACTAACTGGTCCCATTAATAATAAAATCCGTTTTCTTACATCTAAACGTTTTGCAGATGGATGAAAATATTCTTCTACAAGACGCTCTAAAGCTTCTTCTAAGCCAAATAATTGATTACTAAAGAAATTATATTTTCTCCGGCCGTCTACTTCCTCAATCCCAGCATCCTTTATCATATTATAAATACGAGAATGCGCTGTTTGTGCCACCCCTGGTCTTTCTTTAAGAACTTCTAAATAGTCAGCAAATGTCCCTTCCCACTTTAAACGCTCTTCTGCTTCCCGGTGCTGTTCGATTTTCTTTAAAATGTCCATTATAGCTCCTCCCCCATCTCCTTGTTCAAGCGGATTATTATAAAAGTATGCGAGGATGTCCTTAAACATTCATACGAATCAAAATGAAATCGTACACAAACTTTATAAAGTTTATTACCAAAATCGAAAGAAAATTCGGTATAATACAAATGATAGAGATAAAATTATGAATGGGGGCTATGCTCATGAAGCTTTTATTAATTTTAGGTGTTATGCTCACATTTCTTACTGCTATTTTCACATCAGGATACAATGATAAGCCAAGAACAAAATAAAAAGTGATGAGCATGCTCATCACTTTTTATCTGCTATAAAATATAAGTCTCTCCATAGGACAGCTTTTAATAAACAATTTCTACATCTAATCCTGGATAATTTTGTTGACGTAATGCCTCATAAATTAAAATAGCTGCAGTATTAGATAAGTTTAAAGAACGAACTTTATCAGTCATTGGGATGCGTAAGCAATGATCAAAATTATGTTCAATCACATTCGCTGGAAGACCATTTGTTTCTCTTCCAAATACGAAATAATAATCTTTTTTTACGTTGCTGTAATCAAATGTTGTGTGTGCTTTCTCTCCATACTTTGTTAAATAGAAAAACTCACCATTTTCATTTTTTTCATAAAATTCCTCAATAGAGTCATAATACGTAATTTTTACGTGCTCCCAATAATCTAATCCAGCACGCTTTAACGCTTTATCGTCAGTAGAAAATCCAAGCGGTCTAATTAAGTGTAATTCTGCACCTGTTGCTGCACAACTACGCGCAATATTACCTGTATTCGCTGGAATTTCTGGTTGATATAAAACAACATGTATTCCCACAATGTTCACCTCAATCTTTTTCTACTACGTATTATACCACTTGGATAAAAAATCTCTAGTCATTATCAAGAATATGAAAAAACTTATATTTCATTTGTGGTGTATACTTACTTGAATCTTCATAATCCCAATAACGTCTGCGACTATTGGCAGAATGTGCATTTACAAGAGGCATACCATTTGCATCTTTTGCCACGACAATTGTCGTATGATTCCATCTTCCATCATTTTCAAAATCATATACAATGATATCTCCAAGCATAAGATCCTGTGGCTTCTCAACTTGCTTTGCTCGAAGTCCCATAGAATCACTTGCCAAGTACCAATGAAAAGAATGAGCTACCGCCCAGCTCCAGCTCCATTGACGATTTTGCTGCCACCATCCACTGCGAATATTCGGATATCCACTCATTGGTGTTTCACCAGCATGCAGACATTGAGAAATAAAATTTGTACAATTATCTTGGAAGTTCTGATAAGCTGGATTCCGATCATCCCACCACCGCTCTGCATATTTCACTGCCTCTAAGCGATTATAACTGTATGGAATATATTGTCCTTTTCCCTTTGTTACTTCACGTTCTAACGTTCCAACTTTCTGTTCATCTATCGGCGTTCCAATTGCGATATCTTGCTTAATACATCCATCTTCTAATCGTAAACGCCTCTCCATTTGTTCTTCCTCTACATAAAATAAATGATGATGACGAATAAAATACTGAAAATGAATTTGATAATCTACTTCATCGTAGTTCACACCTTTTAACTGTCTAATAAAAGATACGTTAGCATTGCTTTTTACAATCTCCGCATTACGCCTTGTAAAGAGCTTCTTTTTACGGTCTAACATGTCAGCAATATCATCTGGAATTTCTGCTTCATTCATACGTTTATTTGTTATATAATCCAATTGCCCTTGCAGACACTGTTGAAGATGCTGTTTTATAGACATAGAGTCTCCCCTCCCCTTATTACAATATGAGGGACCGAGGGATAATCTGCTATTTTTTCTCAGCTAACAGTTCCAGACCACGATTCATCTCATGAAGAACTTCTTCATCCTTTTCCCGTGCTTTCGCTTTTTCAATAGCCTCTTGCACACCTTCTCCGCCAATTTTACCTAGTACCCATGCTGCTGTTCCGCGAATAACAGGACGAGGATCTTCTTTCATTACAGCAATTAAATCCGGAATGGCCGTTTCATCTTTAAAATGAGCCAGTGCCAAGATCGCATTTCGCTGTAACGGCTTTTTCCCGCGCCACGATCCAGACATAATCCCATACTTTTCTTTAAATTCACGATTGCTAATGGTCAGAAGCGGTTTTAATAGCGGTTTTACAAGTTCAGGATCCGGTTCCATTTCTGGATGATTATGAAAATCTATCCCTTTATTTTTTGGACAAACAGTTTGACACGTATCACATCCGTAAATGCGATTTCCAATCTTATCTCGATATTCTTCCGGAAGGAATCCTTTCGTTTGCGTTAAAAACGCAATACATTTTTGAGAATTTAATTGTCCTCCTTGGACAAGCGCTCCTGTCGGACAAACATCAATACACTTCGTACAACTCCCGCATTGATCTTCAATTGGAGTATCTGGTGGAAAAGGAATATTTGTAATCATCTCTCCCAAATAAACGTACGAACCAAATTCCGGTGTAATAATAGAACAGTTCTTTCCGCCCCAACCAATGCCTGCTCGCTCTGAAACAGCCCGGTCGCTTAATTCTCCCGTATCTACCATCGATTTAACTTCTATATTTGGTAAGCGTCCGATTAAATATGCCTCCAGCTTCTCTAAACGATCACGCAAAACAAGATGATAATCTTGTCCCCAAGAAGCACGGCAAAAAATGCCTCGTCTCTCTCCTCGTTTGCTTTGCGGTGCATTTTTTAGCTTCGAAGGATACGCCAATGCAATGGCAATAATTGATTTTGCACCTGGTAATAACAATTCCGGGTTCGTTCTCTTTTCTATATCTGATTCTTCAAAACCTGATTGGTATCCTAATTGTTGCTGCTGAATAAGACGTTGCTTTAATTCCTCAAATGGCGTAGCACTCGCAAAGCCTATCTTATCAATACCAATTGTTTTACTATACGCAATAACATCTTGTTTTAATTGTTCAAAATTCACACTTACTCTCCTTATAAGATGCATATTTATTTTATTTCACAAGCAGTCAATTACTTATTAGCCAAAAGATGCATTTCATTTTACTAACGCAATATATATCGTGACTAATCATACATTACTATTTTTACATATATCCATGCACTCAAAACATAAAAAAACGCAATGCCTCGTTTATCTAAGAAACGAAACACTGCGTTGATCACAATAATTATAAGAATTCGGAATAATTTCTGGAGCGGGTGAAGAGAATCGAACTCTCGACCAGAGCTTGGAAGGCTCTTGTTTTACCACTAAACTACACCCGCAAATATGAAGAAAATATTAATTTTTTGTTAACTTATGTTAAGAAGTATAACATGGAATATAAGGCGAAGCAATAATTTTATCGAAAAAAGTCGAAAAAGCGATGAATATCTCATCACTTTTTCGTAACTTTATCAATTGCCGCCTTAATACTATCATAATCTGGATTAACAAGTTTACCATTTACATATATAGATGGTGCACCTTGTACTTTTAATTTTTGAGCAAGGTCAAAATCTTTCTGTACTGTATCTTTTATTTCCTTACTTTTTAAATCCTTTTTAAACTTCTCCATATCAATAGTAGGTAGCTTTTGCTTTACTATATCTACTACTAGATCCTCTGTAATCCACTCTTCTTTTTCATTCTTTTGATTTTGATATATTTCATCATAAAATGTCCAAAAAGCTTTTGGATCTTGCTTATAAATTGCTTCCCCAGCTGCTGCACCTATATGAGAGTCTTTCCCGATAAAAGGAAAATTAATGAAATGAAGCTGAGCTTTCCCTTTATTAATATACTCTTCCTTTAAGCGTGGCAATACGGTTGTATCCCATGTACGACAAGCCGGACATTTAAAATCCCCAAATTCAACAATATGAATCGGAGCATCTTTCTCTCCTAAAGATTGTTGTGTACCATATAAAAACGTATCTTTTCCTTTTTCCTTCTTATCGTTCACAAGACTATATACAATTGTCCCAATTACAATAAGCACTGCAACAGAAAAAATAACACCGAGAATCATAATATTTTTTGACTTCATATACATTCCTCTTTAATGTTTTATTCTTTGTATGTACTATACATACAATATTTATGATATCAACTCTCCTATAAACAGTCCATTGAAGTAGCTCATAAAATAAACAAAATCAACCAAATGTGACAATATTGTGTCTCACTTCTCTTCTATTCATTCACGTAAAAAAGAGTAAATTCTTTTTGAACTTACTCTTAACTCACAGCTTTCACACGCTCTACTGGTTGTTTATTAGGGATATCGTGGCGAATAACAAGTTTTTCACTTGTAGCTTGTACATATTCAGCATGAGTAATATATCCCTCTCGTTCCATGAGCTTCAACACAATATTACGTCTTTCTACAGCCTTATCATAATTTTGTACTGGAGAATAATAAGCTGGTGCTTTCACAACGGCCGCTAACATAGCATTTTCACCTAATGTTAATTGATCTACCTGTTTACCAAAATAAAGTTTCGCAGCTTTTTCAATTCCCCATGCCCCTTCTCCATAATAAATATTGCTTACATAAAGTTTTAAAATCTCATTTTTCGTAAATGTTCGCTCAATTTTTTTTGCATAGAAAACTTCATCCCATTTACGAGAAAACGTTCTTTCATTTGTTAAAAAAACATTTTTGGCAAGCTGCTGAGTAATTGTACTGCCACCTTGTACAACCCCACCAGCCTTTATATTTTCTATCGTGGCTCTAACAATTGCAATATAATCTAATCCGCTATGATGATAGAACCTCTTATCTTCAGTTGCGATAAATGCATTCCCTAGCTGTTCCGGCAATTCAAACTGAGCAGGTACTCTCAATTTACTTATATCCTTGCTTTCAATCATTTTATTTCCAGCAAATAATAATGTACAGCCTAGTAATAATAATAATAATATAAGGGCTTTATAAAAAACCTTCGCTATCGGAGTTAAAGACACATTATGATGCAAAGCATTGCGATATGCTGCTCGTTCCTTCACAACAGACACCCCATTTCTTTCAGCATTCATTGCTCTTAATTTAAGAATACCTTTCTTTTTAAAAATATCCAATTGATTTCTCTTACAACTACCTTACAAAATTGTAATTTTAAGGGCTTGAAAGATAAAAGCGCCTTCTACAACAGTAGAAAACGCTTAATGTAATCAAGTTACTTACATAAAAAAAACGAGTTACCTCGTCTATACAGTACCGATGGTCGGGATCAAACCGACACTCCCTAAGGAACACGATTTATTAACAGCTTTAATTATAAGAATATCTACTCATTTTCGCAAGTACTTTTGTTAGCCTTGATTCTTTAAATACTAAAAAAGACAGGTAAAACCTGTCCTTTCCTTAATAATACTGTATTCATCGCCAACGCCACGCAATCATTGTATCTTCGATGTGAACAGCCGGAATACTTATCCCTAAGTAGTTCTCTTCTTTTTCGTCAAAAACAGACCAATTCTCCTCATCTAAAAATTCATGGTCTATGCTTTCAAAATCAAATGCACTTTCTTCATCAACCATTCCACGGAAGTATTCTTGATAAGGTTTGCTTTTTTCATTTAAATGTATAGTTCCATATATCCATGGCGTTTCAGTAAAAATGTCTGTAACTTCTCCTAATTCAATATCTTTAAAGTATAGTTTCATATGTACACCTTCTTATTCATGAATTTTGAATACTCTTTAGGTAGTTCTCCTCTAATAAAATAGCTACATCTTTAACATCGCCATTGCGAATTGCTGTTCTTAAACCGTTAATGTCTAATTCAATTGTGTTGCCTCCATATTTCACTGTTGGATTGTTATTAATAGAAAAACTTGTATATGGACTGTTATTTTTCCACCTTTACGATACCCACCTAAAATATGTTCTGTAACAGTAACCTATCTTCCTTTATACATTCCCTCTTTGTTAGCTGGTACAAGATTCCCCGCCTCATTGATATAAGATTTTTTTATTCCTTTCGCATTCATTGTGAAACGTAAAAAATCATCAGAACGAAGCAAATTTTTAACTTTAGAAATAAGACCAGGTACTATCCTCCTATCATTGTGTATAATTGATGCACATGATTAGAAGGGATTTAGTAGTGCTATATATAAGCTCTGAGGGCATAAAAAAAGCGCCTCCCACCGCAGTAGGAAACGCTTAATATTATCGAGTATTCACGTATATAACATGCTTATAAACAAAAAAAAACGAGTTACCTCGTCTATACAGTACCGATGGTCGGGGTCGAACCGACACTCCTTACGGAACACGATTTTGAGTCGTGCGCGTCTGCCAATTCCGCCACATCGGCATAATATGGAGGCGGCAACCGGATTTGAACCGGTGGTAAAGGTTTTGCAGACCTCTGCCTTACCACTTGGCTATGCCGCCATATTAAATTTGGAGCGGAAGACGGGATTCGAACCCGCGACCCCAACCTTGGCAAGGTTGTATTCTACCACTGAACTACTTCCGCAAAAATGGCTGGGCTAGCTGGATTCGAACCAGCGCATGACGGAGTCAAAGTCCGTTGCCTTACCGCTTGGCTATAGCCCATCGAATAATTAATACATTATATGATGTATCCATTATTTTATTACTTAAAATATCCAAACCGGACATTTAATATATTATCATAATCAATTTGTTTTGTAAAGTAATATTTAAAAATGGGGCGACTGATGGGAATCGAACCCACGAGTGTCGGAGCCACAATCCGATGCGTTAACCACTTCGCCACAGCCGCCATGCTGTATTGGCAGGGGCAGTAGGAATCGAACCCACGCTGGAGGTTTTGGAGACCTCTGTTCTACCGTTAAACTATGCCCCTATATAAAATATAAATGGTGGAGGGGGGCAGATTCGAACTGCCGAACCCGAAGGAGCGGATTTACAGTCCGCCGCGTTTAGCCACTTCGCTACCCCTCCGAAACTTACATGGTGCCGGCTAGAGGACTTGAACCCCCAACCTACTGATTACAAGTCAGTTGCTCTACCAATTGAGCTAAGCCGGCTTATTTATTTGAAAATGGTGGCTCGGGACGGAATCGAACCGCCGACACGAGGATTTTCAGTCCTCTGCTCTACCGACTGAGCTACCGAGCCTTTATACAAATGGCGGTCCCGACCGGGGTCGAACCGGCGATCTCCTGCGTGACAGGCAGGCATGTTAACCACTACACCACGGGACCATTGGTTGCGGGGACAGGATTTGAACCTGCGA
>NZ_JAKUFS010000037.1 GCF_022663535.1 Bacillus cereus group sp. BfR-BA-01380
TTTAAAAAAGATGAGCCCTATTCAATTTAGGGATCACCTTCTTAAAACTGCCTAGGCTTTTTTAAAAATGTCCTTTACAAAGGGTACACTTTAAAGCGGTCAGGGCCTTTTTCTGCCACATGTGGAACAAAGGGAAAAAGCGAATGCGGGTCATGTTTTGTTCTGCATAGTAGCGATTTATGTAGTTAAACCAATCGGACTCTCCTAAACTAACTTCTTTGCTTTCTGCTGCATTTGAAGATGAAAGATTACTGTTCGTTAATGCAGGATAAATGGAGCCTTCTCAGAAGGCTCTATTTATTTTGTATACATATAAGACTGTAAGAGACGAGAAAAATCATGAGGAAGGGCTATATCTGCTTCAATTTGCTGTTTTGTAATTGGATGTAACATTGTAATATGAGCAGCATGCAATGCTTGACGAGAAAGCAGCTTTGTCTTACCTCCATATAATGCATCGCCAATCAGCGGATGACCGAGATAACTCATATGAACGCGTATTTGATGGGTTCTTCCCGTTTCTAATTGAACTTTAACAAGTGTTATGTTATTTTCTTTCGAATAATGCATGACCTCATAATGTGTTACAGCATGGTCACCTTTTGGAGAAACACGACGCCTTGATGCATGATGACGATCTCGTCCAATTGGAGCATCTATTGTCCCTCGCTTCTTTTGTACTTTTCCTTCAACAAGTGCCATATATGTCCTCTTAATTTTACGCTCTGTTAATAATCGATCCATAATCACACCGGCTAAAGCGTGTTTTGCAAAGACGACTCCACCTGTTGTGTCCTTATCTAATCGGTGAATGTGGCGCACCTTTGTTTCAATTCCTTGCATTTGCAAATGAAATGCTACATAGTTTGCTAATGTACCTGTCCCGCCTTTATTTGCAGGATGTGTGTCTACTTGAATTGGTTTATTAACAATTAATACATGATCGTCTTCATATATAACTTCTATATCATAAAACTCCGGTTCTACATCATACCCTTCTTGTATAAACATATGAACTTGCAATTTATCTTCTCTTTGCAATTGTTCACTCCACCGTTTTCCTTCTCCATTAACAAGAATACTTTTTTCCATACGATATTTGTGTAATAATTTTTTCGGAACTTGCCATTCTTCTTTCAAAATAGAATCTATTGTTCGTCCAGCCCATTCAGAAGGAACCGTAATTTCACACCATTCTCCCGTTTTCTTTACTTTCATATCATCACCTTATTTCTATTCATCTTCTTATTGTAACGGAAAATCGTCTCTCATGCATAATTAAAGACAGTTCCTGACCGAACTGTCTCCAATTATCACTTTATGCACGAAGCCTTTTCATTTCCTGCAACATTTCTTCAGCTTTTCTTTCATATGATAAATCTTGAAAAAAATCAGCTAACCGCTTGTAGTCATTGTAAGCATCTAATAATTGGTCTATCGTTGTATGATTATTTTTTTTCAGCGGTGTTTTTAGTTTAACAGGATAACGGTATTCTCCCATATCACGAATTTTATAATACTCCTCTTCTACTTGAATAACTTTCATAAGCTCACTTTCTTCTGCATCAAGTGTATATCCATCAAACTCGCGCAACAATTCATAAATAATATGTGTCTCTTTTGAATAAAAACCTTTTTCTAACCGATAGCCGACAATGCGATACATATGCCCATCATTTTCTGCAAATTGTACAGTATCATTCAATTTAAATTTAAAATAACGAAACATTGCCTTCCCCCACTCTTATATGTAATCTCCTTATCTCATACTATTCGCTAAAAGGGGGTAAAGCTATTCATACAAGTATCTCCCTCCTATAAGATGAAAGATACTTATTCATGCATGTTTTTCTGTTTCCTTTTGGTGAATGGAAGCCACCAGTTCCACTCGCCAAACATTTTCATTAAACTTGGTACAAGGATTAATCGAATAATTGTTGCATCAAGGAATATGGCTAGCGCAACGCCAAGCCCCATCTGTTTCACTGGCAAAATATCGGTAAAAGCAAATGCACCTGTAACAACGATCATAATTAACGCAGCTGACGTAATAATCCGGCTCGTTGACACTAATCCTTCTAACGTTGCATAATCGTTATCTCTCGTCTCTTCGTATAATTCATGAATACGCGAAATAAGAAACACTTCATAGTCCATACTTAATCCAAATACTAGCCCAAAAATAAAAATCGGCAATACAAACAATACCGAGCTTTGCTCTAATCCAAAATGACCTCCTTCAAAAAGCCAAATGACAATGCCAATCGTTGCACTTAAACTAAGCACATTCATCACAATTGCTTTAATTGGAATCAGGAGCGAACGAAACGCTAGTAATAAAATCAGAAACGTTGACGCAAAAATAACAGACATACCAACAACAACTTTGTCTTTAATTTCATCTTCTAATTCTTGCTGGAAAGTTGTCATTCCGCCTACATAATATGTTATACCTTCCGTTTTATAGTTTTCTTTAAACTCTCGTACCCATTGCTTTGCTTTCTCTGTTCTTGGCTTTGTATCTAGGGCAATTCCAATCGTTGTCTTATTCCCTTTCACATACGCCTCAAATAGCGGCTCTATTTGTGCACGATTTGGTGATTGCAACATTGCTGTCAATTGTTCTGCAGACATATTTCCAAGTTGTTCATATAAACTTTTCACTTCATATACATCTTTATCATTCTTTAGTTTCTGCACAACCTTTTGCAACGTTTGTAAATTCTCTTTTTCTGTTACATTTCCTTTTGTCTTAACGACAAGCGTCACATCTGCATGAGTTTTTACCGTTTTATTAAATGCATCTTCATAACGTTCAAAGGCAATGCGGGCCTCGCTTTTCTCAGGTAATGCTTCTACACCAGGAAACTGTAAATCCGCACCGCGAAGCGGCAATAAACAAACGATAATAAATGTAAATACAGCAATGGTCATCACAATTGGATATTTCATTACGAACTGTGCAAATTTACGCCACATCGGTGCTGTGCGCTTAACATTTTGGTTCTTTCCTAATATACGTTTTCCCATTAAAGCTAACAACGCTGGAAGCATCGTTAATGAAAATAAAATACTCATGATTACGACAATCATCCCGCTAATTGCGACAGCTTGAATATAATCAATTTTGAAAAAGAACAAACCAGACAAACCAACAAATACACATAAACCTGAAAAAATAATGGCGCGTCCTGCCGTTTGATAGGTAACCATAATCGCTTCTTTAACAGAACGATGTGCAAGCTCTTCTCGGAAACGATTCACAAATAATAGGGCAAAATCAATAGATAAAGCAAGCCCAATCATCGGCGCGACGTTCAGTACAAAAATAGAAAGTTCCTTTTGTTCTCCGATAAAATATAAAATCCCCATCGTACTAATAACACTTAGCGCTCCATTTAAAATAGGCAAAATCGATGCAAACAAGCTACCAAAAGAAAGTAATAGCACCAAAAACGCAATTGGCAACCCAATCATTTCTGCTACTTTTAAATCATTTTGTGTTCTCGTATTAATTTCATCATTAATAACCGGATATCCAGTTGGAGATATTTTGACCTCCCCGTTACTTTCTTTTTGAATATCCTTTGCAAATGCTAATGTTTTTTCCTTTCGCTCTTTACTCGTTTTCCCGGAAAATAAAATTGAGGCATAAGCAATATCTTCCTTCAGCATTGTTTTATTTTCTATCGGCCCATGAAAAGACTCGTAAGTTTCTTCTCTTTGAATTTTTTTTACAACCTCTTCAATTCTCTCTATAAATTTTTGCTGAGATACACCTTTCTCTTTTTGAAAGACGAGTAACAATGTATCTTGCGACTGTTTAAAATCTTTCTCTAATATCTTTTTTGTCGTTTGATAATCACCTTGTGTTTGAAATCCATCTCCGCCTAATACACCGGGAAGCTTCGGTGCAAATATACCAAGTAGCGCAGCTAGCAATATTAATAGCGCAATCGTTGTATATCGAAACCGATATAACAAAGCGCCGATCTTCCCCCATGTATCTACTTTATGTACAGTTGTTTTCACAGAGTCTCACCTACTCCTCTTCTATTCTTTCTCTTAGTGTATCATATCCACTCTTTCGTTCATGAAAAAAGCTACCCTTTCATCAAAAAAGGATAACTTTTCTTAACGCGCTGAATAAAAACGGTGTAAATAAATAGCGATAATAAGTAAGATACCGCTCATACAATAACCTGCTAACACATCAGTTGGATAGTGTACGGATAAAATGATCCGGCTTAGTCCAATTAAAACAATACATACACTGGCTACAATCGTTATAAAGTATTTTGCACCTGCACTTTTTACGTTTGCTGCGATCATATAAGCAAGAAATCCATACGTAACAATCGATAACATCGCATGTCCACTTGGAAAGCTATATCCAAGCGCATCTAACGCCTCGTTAATAGTTGGACGATCTCTTTTCACAATCGCTTTAATTCCTTTATTAATAAGATGTGTACTAAGAATGGAGAGAGGATATATAACCATTGCTACGTAATAACGTTTCTTCCAAAAACAGAACAGACTTATCGCTAATACACTTACAATCCCA
Organism: Bacillus cereus group sp. BfR-BA-01380; assembly: GCF_022663535.1. Lineage (GTDB taxonomy): Bacteria > Bacillota > Bacilli > Bacillales > Bacillaceae_G > Bacillus_A > Bacillus_A cereus_BB. Next base: position 4,568 of record NZ_JAKUFS010000037.1, read on the forward strand.
ATTCCAGAACCGAGTTTTGTCACATAACGAAAAAACGTAAGTGACGATTCTGTTTGCAGTCCTGTTACCATTCCTTTCACATACATATCAACTGTCGTTACACCGCCAGAATGTACTCTCCACGCAATGATGCTAGATGCGCAAAGCAAAAGTGCGATGCATACAATCTCATACATATGTAATTTCTTTTTCGACATTCAGTTCCTCCTGCTATAAAAAAACGCGATTTCCGCTAAGAAATCGCACTTTTTTATTACTTTTCTTTTCCTGTCTTCAGCTCTGTCCAGTAACGATCATACTCTTTTAATTTTCCGTTCACATCAACAAGCCATTCTGTACGATCTAGCTCTTCTTTTGCTAGGAAAATCATATGATTGTTTTGATACTCTTTACTGTGAAGAGTACGAGCCTTTTCATTTGGATTACTATATCCAATGGATTCATAGTTTTTCACGCTGACTTTTGGATCCATTAAGTAGTTAATAAATTTCTCTGCAAGCTCTTTATGTTTTGCACCTTTTGGAATTGCTAACGTATCTGCCCAAATCGTACCGCCTTCTTTTGGAACTACGTATTCAACATCTTTATTCTCTTTTGCAATGAACGCCGCATCTCCGGACCATACTGTACCAATCCATGCATCGTCTGTAATAAATTTTTGTTTAATATTATCTGTATCAAACGCTAATAAATTTGGTAGTAATTTTTGAACATCTGTAAAAGCTGTTTTTAACTCGGCATCATTTTGTGTGCTATTTGAAAAGCCATTTTTCTTAAGACCCATGCCAAGTACTTCACGAGAATCATTTAACAATGCTACGTGACCTTTATATTTTTCATTCCATAAATCATTCCAACTTGTCGGCTTTTCTTTCACATATTTTTTATTATAAGCAATGCCCGTTACACCCCATGTATACACGATAGAATACTTATTTTCTGGATCAAACGGAGGTGTCTTAAAGTTTGAAACGAGATTCTCTACATTCCGAATGTTCTTTTTATCTAACTGCTCTAACAAATTCATCTTTGTCATTGTTTTTACCATATAATCAGACGGTTGAACTAAATCATACTTTGCACCGCCTGCTTGTAATTTCGCAAGCATCTCTTCATTACTTGCATACTTATCATAATTCACTTTAACGTCATACTGCTTTTCAAAGTCTTTAATTACTTGCTCATCAAAGTTATCAGCCCAGCTGTAAATATTTAATTCTTCCTTCTTTTCGCCGCATCCAGCTAAAACTCCAGCAGTAATCCCGAAAGTAAGTGCTGTACTTGCGACTACTTTCAACCATTTCATTTGCATTCCCTCCTAGTTTGAACTTACTCATTCATCTTTTACTCGTTCATTTATCCCGCTATTTGCGGGCTTTCCATCAGTGGGGGATGAACCCTCCCCCACTGATGGAAGTTTCACTTTATTATAACGGAAGATGGCCGCCTGAATTTTCCTCTCCATCTGCACCTTTGCTGCGGAACATTTCAGAAGCAATCATTAATCCGACAATTACAACAATCAAAATTGTAGACAACGCGTTAATTTCAGGCGATATACCACGTTTTACCATACTGTAAATATACAGAGGCAATGTTGTTGAGCCTGGACCTGATACGAAGAAACTAATAACGAAATCATCAATAGATAATGTGAATGTTAATAGTGCCGCTGAAATAATACCTGGTGCGAGCCCTGGTAGCGTTACATAACGAAACGTTTGCCACGGCGTTGCTCCTAAATCACTTGCAGCTTCTTCTAAATCGCGCCCCATACCCGAAAGTCTTGCTGATAAAACAATAACGACAAATGAAATACTAAATGTAATATGAGAAAGAATAATTGTCATTTGTCCAAGTTCAATACCAAGTTGACTGAATAAAATTAAAAGTGATAATCCCATTAAAATATCTGGAATGAGAACTGGTAAATATACAAGTCCGTTAATTGCACCTTCAAAACGATATTTATAACGGTGCATTGCAATTGCAAATAACACACCTAACAATGTGGAGACAATTGTCGTGACAACAGCAATCGTTAAACTGTTTACAAGCGCATCAATTACATCCTGTTTTTGAAATAAATCTGTATACCAATGAAGTGTAAAACCTTGCCACTCCGCATTAATACGTGAGTCATTAAACGAATACAGCATAAGTACCATCATTGGTAAATAAAGAAACAATAAAATTACCCAAGAATAGGTGACTAAAAACTTTTTCATATTCGTTTATTCCCCTCCGTTTCCATAGTTATATACTTTCGTAGCCCGATAATATAAGTAAATTAACAGGATGGAGAATAACACAACAATCATAGATAATGCTGACCCAAATGGCCAATCGCGTGCACCTAAAAACTGATTTTGAATCACATTTCCGATTAATGCAACTTTCGAACCGCCCATTACGTCTGATACAACAAACATACCAATCGATGACACAAATACTAAAATCGAACCTGTCGCTATACCTGACATCGTCATTGGAATTGTTACATGCCAAAACGCTTTAAGCGGCGTTGCTCCTAAATCATAAGCCGCTTCTAATTTTCTCTTATCAAGTTGTTCAATCGCTGCATATACAGGCAAAATCATAAATGGTAAGAGTGAATATACCATCCCTAAAATAACAGATGGTGTATTGTATAGTAAGTTTAAAGGTTCACTAATAATACCTAATTTCAGCAATAGCGTATTGACAAGCCCTTGTGAACGTAAAATAACAATCCAAGCATACGAGCGGACTAAAAAGTTAATCCAAAACGGGATTGTTGCAAGAAGCAGTAAAACAGAACGCCATTTACGATCAACAATCGTCACTGTATAGGCGAACGGATATCCAATCAACAAACAAAGTACCGTTGTAATAACAGCAATTTTTACTGTTTCCCATAACGTCTCCATATAGAGCCAATCAAATACACGGCCAATATTCTCTAACGTAAAGTGCATTTCAACTGTTCCGTACGTCCCTCGCTGTAAAAATGAAAAAGCTAACACAAACAAGAGAGGTACTAAGAAGAAGATAAATAACCAAACAACTGTAGGTAATGCAAGTAATTTCCCTTTTCTCAATTTAAGGTCACCTCATCCTCTTGCTCCCAGCCTACATGCACATTGTCACCAATGTTCCACTGCTTTGCTTCTTCTGCACTTTGATACGCCATTAACAACTCGCCTGTTTTCTCATCGCGAATATATAACTTCTCCATATTTCCAACAAATTCAATATCTTCAATATGGCCAAAATGATACCCTTCAGCAGATGAATCTTCCACAGAACGTACTATCACGTTCTCTGGGCGTACTGCTACATACTTTTCCCCTGTTTGAACAATATTATTTTCTCCAATGAACGTCGCAACGAACAACGTTTCTGGTTTGTGATAAATTTCTTTTGGTGTTCCAATTTGCTCAATGTGACCTTTGTTCATAACCACAATGCGATCGCTCATACTCATCGCTTCTTCTTGATCATGCGTCACATAAATGAACGTAATCCCAAGATTTCGTTGTAAATTTTTCAATTCACGCTGCAAATCTTTTCGAAGCTTAAAATCTAGCGCTCCTAACGGCTCATCTAATAACAACACACGAGGATTATTCACAATTGCACGTGCAATCGCCACGCGCTGCTGTTGTCCGCCAGAAAGTTTAGCTGGTTTCCGATTACGGAATTCTGTCAACTGTGTTAACCGCATCGCTTCCTCAGCGCGTTCTCGTTGCTCCGCTTCAGAAACCTTTTGCATCTTCAGTCCAAAGCGAATATTCTTCTCAACAGTCATATGCGGAAACAGTGCATAATGCTGAAATACTAAATTCATATGACGTTTATATGGGGGTAAATCGTTAATTGTTTTTTCATCAAGCAAAATGACACCTTTTGTTGGTTTCTCAAAACCCGCAATCATACGAAGTAACGTCGTTTTCCCACAACCACTCGGACCAAGAATCGTTATAAATTCGCCTTCTTTAATGTCTAAAGAAAGAGGCGGAATAATAATTTGATCCCCAAAATGTTTTTCTACTGCTTCGACCTTAATAATATTTTTCATCTTCTCTTCCTATCTACCTCATATTTTTGATATTCATAAATAACCAAGTATTCTATATACAATAACTTTGTTTCAATCTCAACAAAAATGATGTTTAATCACGTAATACGAACGTAGTGAGTGGTGAATGAATGCCCGCCACTGATCGAAGCTTCACTTTATGTAATATGTTTGCTTCAATTTTACCCGATACACACCTTGAATAGAAAAACCCCTTCGTGTTGAAGGGGCTTTTATCATACTGACGCACCAATTGGTAAACACCATCATCATTTTAACAATTTTCGAATGAATTTTAAAGCACTTTTTGTAGAAGAATAGCGAATTTTCATATCAAACGCTGTCGATTGAGACAAAATGCTTTTATAATGTGAAAATGCTTGAAAACTCTGCTCTCCGTGATAGCTCCCCAAACCACTTTGACCAACACCTCCAAATGGTAAATACGGCGTTGCTAGATGATAGACAACATCATTAACACAACCGCCTCCATAGGAAATGGATTGCGTCACTTTCTTTTGCACCTTTCGTTCTTCAGAAAAAACATATAGTGCAAGCGGTTTCGGATGACGCTGAACAGTTGCTATGACATCTTCTATATGTTCATACTCTAATAATGGTAAAATCGGACCAAAAATCTCATCTTCCATTACAGTATCATTCCATGTCACATCTGTAAGTACTGTAGGTTCAATTAATAGTTTATCTTGATCATAATTCCCGCCTATTACAGCCTGACCGTCCCCTAAAAATGAACACAATCTTTCAAAATGCCGCCTGCTCACAATGCGGACATACTTTTCATTTTGCAATGGCTTCTCTCCATATTGTTCATGCACAGCTTTTCTCATTTCTTCTATAAATTGATCTTTAATGGAGGAGTGAACATATACATAATCCGGTGCAACACACGTTTGCCCCGCATTTAAAAATTTCCCCCATACAATTCGCCTCGCTGTCACATCAAGCTTTGCATCTTTATGTACAATGCACGGACTTTTGCCGCCAAGTTCAAGTGTAAGAGGCGTTAATTGTTTTGAAGCTGCCTCCATAACAATTTTTCCAACTCCCACACTACCAGTAAAGAAAATATAATCAAACGGCTCCTTCAGCAAAGCTGTGCTCACCTCGGCGCCGCCTTCCATCACAGCAACTAACTCAGATGGGAATAACTCCGTTAACATTTTTGCAAGAACGCTAGAAACATTTGGTGTTAACTCTGAAGGTTTTAAGACAACTGTATTTCCAGCCGCAATCGCTCCAACTAACGGGGCAACCGCCAGTTGAAACGGATAATTCCACGGGGCAATTACTAACGTTACGCCATACGGCTCCGGAATAATTTCCCCTTTCGATCCAATATGAGTCATTGCCGTTTTCACACGCTTTGGTTTACTCCATTTAGAAAGATTCTTTATCATAAAAGAAATTTCTTTTAATGTATATCCAACCTCTGTCGTATACGATTCATGCTCTGATTTATTTAAATCCAGCTTTAGCGCTTGAAAAATTTCAGACTCATAGCGCTGAATACTTTCATATAATGCTTGTAACTGTTTCTTTCTTTCATCTATTCTTCTTGTCTTCCCGCTATAAAAGTAGGATTTTTGTCGTTCCATAATAGAAGCAATCGTCATAAAACTTCCCCCCTTTACTTCATCATATATTATAATACATTTCTTGTTTCTTCTTACTTAAAAATAAACGGATATGTAAATTTTTTATTATATATACAAATTAAAAAATGGCTTAAAACCTTTTTTAGGAGGGCGAACTAGACAAAGATGTCAGAACATTAAAACGAATATATATTATTTTGTAAATGACTTGAAATATATGTTTCTATGAAAAAAGCTGTTGAAAGGAATTCCCTTCAACAGCTTCTCCATTTATTAACGATATAAACGAACTGCACCTGCAGAATTATCATCTGCTTGTCCAACTACTTCAAATTTCAATCCAAGATTCGGTACTTTACGTCCTGCATCTGGGAGTAAATTGTTCATATACGATTTAGAATCATCAAACTTCGTTACACCTGGCAATCCTTTGTAATCAAATGTTCCGCGTGCTGGATTTACAACTTTCCACGCTGGCGTTTGATTAAAGGAGAACGCAGCATCTGCAATTTGGTATCGTGTGCTATTTGCAACAGTTGGTTTACCATTTAATGTTCCCACAATTGCATCTGGATGAGAATCAACAAGACCTAAGAATCCTTCTCCAGGATGAACTCCAACCCAGTTATCTGTAAAGCTAGAGTCTGCATACCATACAAGAAGACCTGTATTATACACTGGACCACGGCCATGTTTTAATGCTTCATCAGCACCAGCATAGTTTCTCCACTCTAAATAGTAGTTATGCTTCTTCTTATCAAAACCGTCTGATACAACGAAGCCATTTAATTTTAATTTTGCATCGCCTTCTGCATCATCAGAGAACACAACATTTCCATTTACAGTTAATGTAGCATTATCAAGAGTAAAACCATTCGGTGCTAAACCACCATCTGTAATATATTCGAATACTAATTTTACTTTTTGACCTTTAAATTGGCTTAAGTCATATGACTTATCTACCCATTTACCGTCAGTTGTATCCATGTTGCCTTTCACACTTTCGTCACCGATTTTATCAACTAACGTTTTTGTTCCATCTTCCGCAACCGCATATACTTCAAGGAAATCATAATCCGCTTCAATTTCGTATAGCGTTTTGTAATCAAACTTTGCATTTGTTGCATTCGTTAAATCAAATAGCGGTGTTTCTAATGTCGTATGAAGATCGTCACCTTTTGTACTATAGTAGTACTGTTTACCAAATGCTGCTGGAATACCTTTTACATCTTTATCTGGTAAGTTTACGCGAATTAAACCAGGGCGAGCTGATTTCGTTACACTTTGATCTAAGTATGTCGCAAAACCGACACCACGATTTAATTTATCGTAGTCAACCTCTACAATGTTCGCCCAGTCTCCACCAATGTTCTTTTGAAAGAACTCTTTATTTTGCGGAGAGAAACTTGTTGGCGTTGTACCTGCAATGTTACCTGCCCAGCTGCCGCCGCTCATAATAGACCAAGATTGAACTGGTTCACCTGCACCAGTATACTGTGTATCATACTCATCAGGAAGACCTAAATCATGACCAAACTCATGCGCGAATACACCAACTGCTCCATCTTCTGGCTCAATTGTGTAATCGAACGCTGCCATTTTGCCGCCCCAATATGGAACTTTTGCTTCTGTTCCTTCAACTGGATATGGTTTTGGTCCAATTGTCCAGCGATGTGACCAAATTGCGTCATCTCCTAGTTTACCTCCACCAGCTTCTTGTCCAACACCAGCGTGAAGTACCATTAGATGGTCAACAAGTCCGTCTGGCTCATTTTTATTGCCATCACCATCCATATCATATTGATCAAACTCATCAAAATCAGCTAAGTTTAAACCGCTATCCACTGCTGCTTTTAACGCATCTTTTACAAGGTCTCTTGGTCCTAACGGGCTCTTATTATCATGACCACTGCCAGCATCATCCCCATAATCCGCTGCTTTACCAGGAACTGTTAACCACTTTGTTACTTTTCCATCTACCGTATAACTACCACCGGATTGCTCTTCATAATACTTCTTAAATGTCTCAATTTTTGATCCATCAAATAATGTAAACGGCTCATCGCCAAACAACATTTTTTGATAATGTTCTTGATTAAAATCGTTTGAATACATATAACCAGGCTCTTGATCAATATTGTTATGCTTAAAATCAGCGTATTCTACAAGTAACACAAGGACTTTATCTTTACGAACAGGTCCATTATATTCTTTTTGCTTTGCTGAAATAGTTGGTACTTTGCCGTTTAATCCCCCTTTAATAGGAGCTTGTCCAGCTACCGGACCACCAGCAGGTTGATTTGCTTTTTCTTTCGTATCTGCTTTTGCATCTTTAACTTTTTTCAAAAAGTCAGAAGCTCCTTGCGTAACACTATCCCCCGCTGCTGGTTCTTTTCCAGCATTTTCACCTTTTTTCTTCTCTACGTATTTTTCAACTGCTTTTAATGTGTCTTCTTTCGACGTAGAATCACTAATTACACCGCGTTTTTTCAATGCTTCTGCTAAACGATCCTCAGGAATTAAATGATCGTCGATTGGACTTGAAGACACTACATTAGACGGCGTTGCCGCATAAACAGATTGGCCCCCAAACCCAAATGTGCAACTAAGCACAGCTGTCGCCGCAAGCGTGGACAGCACTTTAAAAGGCTTTCTCTTCATCCCTATTCCTCCCTAAACAAAAATATGTACCAATGTTTTGATAATAAAAAAAATTCAATCATTTTACAAGATATTGTCTTAATTTGTAATATTATTGAAAAGATTCTTTGTTTCAAATGTGTAAATATTAAAATTTAATTATATTCCCGGAATATATTGATAATTATTGACAAAACTATTAAAATTTTTATATGTACTTACAAGATATTCGTCTTGTTTGGTAAATTTTGTTTTTTTAATGCAATTATACTCTTCGATATTATAATAGTGTTAATGTTTTTTAGTTTTTTAGCTTTTATTACTGTAATTATTAGGAGGCGTCATTTGTGCAAACAGATAACAAAGAAGTACTTGATTCAGAATGGATTGATTTATTGTTGGAAGCTTTAGATATGGATATTAGTAGTGCAGAAGTATCTAACTTTTTGCAACATGGAAATCAATCCGCGTAGAACTAGCCGACGTTGTATTTTTTAAAGAAAAATGTGTTATAATAAATTACATCTTAGGTATACAGTGAGAAAGGTGCGCTAATATGATCGGAGAACGTATAAAACGCCTGCGTCTACAAAGGGGCATCTCCCTAACAGAACTTGCCGAAAAAGCAGGCGTTGCAAAGTCATATATTAGTTCCATTGAACGAAACTTACAAAAAAATCCTTCGATTCAATTTCTCGAAAAGATTTCTAACGTTCTGCACGTTCCTGTTGATGTACTTCTTCATGATGAGCCGAATGACGAACATGCATTAGACTCCGAGTGGCTAAAACTCGTTAAAGAAGCCATGCATTCAGGTATTTCAAAAGAGCAATTTCGTGAATTTTTAGAGTTTAATAAATGGAAACAAAAGCAAAAATGATAAGGAAAGAGTGCTTTCGATGAAGGTACTCTTTTTATTTGTATTATAAAAAGCGGAGGAAATCCCCCGCTTTTGTTATATTTCTTACTTCTCTTCACCATCAGTTTGTGAAGCATTGAAAGTCCATTCTAAATTCAATTTGTCGCCTTGGAAGATGTTTTGATCTTGTCCGTTATCTTCGAAAACAAATTGCACCCATAGGTAATCCTCTGAACCAGCTTTTAATCCGCCTTCTTCACTCCATTCAGGAGCAAACACGTCTTTTGCAACTACATCTGGATCTGCTTTTTGCAGGTCAGCTAACGTTGTTTCATAGACTGGTTCGCTTTGTTTATCCCAGTTCCAGATAAACTTCACTTTAATGTGCTTACCAAAATCTTCACCATTATTGTCGCCTTTGCTATCAATTACTGTATATTTAGTTGCTAGCTTTACATCTTTGATTGCTAATGAACCTTTATTTTGTAATAAAAATTCTTTTTTCACAGAATCGCCTGGTTTTAAGTTGTCAATATCAACGATTGTTTTTGGATTAAGTGCAAGATCTAACGTACCCGCTGCAAATGTATTGTTGGATACCTCTTTATCACTAAAGAATGCAAACGTTCCTCCACCGATTAAAGATAACCCTAATGCTGCTGATGCTACTCCCATGCCTAACTTTTTCTTAAGACCCATTCTAAATTCCCCCAATTTTCTTTTTATTGTTAGCTCTTATGTAGATAAGAGGTGTAACTAATAAAACAATTGCTTCGTTTCTACATAATCGTTGCCCGTCTGCTACCTCATTATCTCTATGTATGTTCTTTAATAAGTTCCCTTGGGTTCATTATAAAGAACAAGTGGTATAGAAATAAAATCTCAAAAGGTTCTGTATTTTCTGTTTTTTCGTTGTTTTAATTTGTTTTCCTGTCTTTTTCGTTACTTTTCTTACAATTTCTCTATTTTTATACATATATGATACTTTTCTTTATTTTCGCTTCATTCGTTTTTCGTATACAAACAAGCCAATCATCATCATTCCAATTCCGATTAAAATTGTATTCATATAATCAGCACCTGTATGCGGTAACATTTTTAAGTTTAATAGTGAACTATTCACATTTGTATTGCCATTAGAATCTTTCAGTTCTCCTATATGACCAACTTATTCAGCATAACATACAAACTTGACTTGTTACTGCTTTGTTTCCGCATCTGCCTCTTTTTTATTTTCCTCAGGCTGTGCTGGCACCTGTGTAACTGGTTGATTTTTTTTCAACTGTTCTTCATTCGTATGATTCTCCTGCTTTTTCTCTTCTTGTTTTGAAGGCTGCCCTGTTTGCTGGGAAGAATCTGAAGGTTGTACAGATGATATGTTTACTTGTTTCTTGTTCTCTTCATTCATTTGTTTTTCTAGTGCCTCAATACGCTCATCTACTTTTTGTAACACCGCTTGTTTATCAACTTCACTGCGAATACTTTGAATTTCTGCAAAACCAGCTTGCACATATTTTAATACTCCTTGTGCAGAGCCCTCTTTATTTTTCTTTGCATCTTCTACCGCTTTGTTATTATATGATTCAATCTCCGTATAGTTAGTTTGCAGCGCTGCGATTTCCTTCTTAATCACTTCACGGTTCTGCTTCCATGTAACAAGCTTGTTCTCTAATTCTGCAGCAGTTTCATTTCCATTTGCTGCACTATTTATCACATTGTAATGATTGAAAATAGTTTCTCTATGTTGCTTTGCTTCCCCTGTTAACTTTTCAATTGTTTTCGGAAAAACCATTGCAGTCGACAAAGTTGCCTCTACTTTTTGTTGACTCAAAAAAGATGCTTCGGTATATGTCACTACTTGAGATCCCATATAAAAAGCCATAGAACATATACATGGTAATATAAGTATATTCCTTACTTTCTTTGAGGATTTTTTCATATTCACACCTACCATTGGATGAATTTATATTCCTTATAAAGAATTATAACATTTCATATAAAGAACAAGACCATCTAATACAGATAGTCTTGTGAATTTCTTAAACGTTATCTTTCTTCACCAGCAGCTTGCTGCGCATCAAATGTCCACTTCAATTGAAGTTTATCACCTTGAAATTCGTTTTGATCCTTGTTATTATCAACAAATTCAAATTTCTCCCTAAGCTTTACATATAAGAGTATAACTATTTATACAGATTGTCCTGCATCGGAAGACTTGTTTTTCTTTTCAGAATCAATGCTGCGCAATGCTCCAAAAATAGAAACCACAGAATAGCCTAACAATAAAACACCTGGAATGACTAATAACAATGCTGCTCCAGCTTTCGAATTTGCATAGTTTAGTAAATAACCAACATTGGGAACAGTAATATCTGCATATTTTCCAATTACATTTTCAGCAAGAACCGGGTTTAAATCAGGACCATTATTATTGTCCCCTTTTGTTTCATAGGCCACTTTTCCATTTATATTTTTCACATCAATGATGCGGTGGGTAATAATCTTGTTATTTTTCTCTTTAAACGTAATGACATCGCCTTTTTTATATTTTGAACCATCTTTTGTTGGTTCAATTGCAATAACAGATCCTGTTAAAAACGTAGGTTCCATCGAACCTGATAATACCGCCTTGAACTGGTATCCCATTACTGTTGGATCGCCGCCACTCGCCTTTGACGAAATAACCACAAACGCTAAAACAACCATAATCGTAAATAAAACAAAAGAAATAATATTACTAATCACTTTCCAAACTAACTTCATCTGTCTCCTTCCTTTCGTTTATTTCGTATTTATATGAGAAAATCACAAAAAACATTCAAATTCGACGTTCTTTTTAACGAACTCACAATTATATTATAACGAATATTCAAAAAACACAATGAAAAATAGGCAAAATTCATTTGCCTATTTTCATCGCGACAACATCTTCTGTTTTTTACGATTCCAAAGAAATACCCCAATACTAAGGAGAATAAGAATAGCTGCACCAATGCCAATCATTAGCTCATACGAAAAAGTAGACTTTGTTACACTACTCTCTTTCGGCTTCTCAAACACAACATCTTCTTTCGAAAGAACATTTATACTTTCTATCGTTTGATCATTTTTTTTAATATCTACAGTCCCAATAACATCACCGCGGTGAAGACCTGCTTTATATAAATTCGCCTCATCAACATGATTTTCTTTAAAAACAGCTTGTACATTTTTAGCTTCTCCTTGTTTTAATACAAGGTCAACACTTCGCTCCAACTCACCATCTACTGATTTATTCAAGTAAAGCATTTGCTTTGTCCAATTGTTTTTATCTAACACTTGCTGTTTCGCAAATTGCGGAAATGCATAATCAGCAATCTTTCTCATATCTTCATAAATTTCTGGCTTTTGTGAAGACATTACGACATTAATAATACGATTCCCATCTTTTTCATTTATTTGTACAAGTGTATTATGAGCTTCATTTGTAAAACCTGTTTTCCCGCCAATACAATTTGGATTTTCAAAATATTGTCCTTTATTAAAAATAGAAACAGTTTGTCTTGACGTTGTAACAGTTGTTCGCTTCGTATTCATTGCCGTCATAATTTCCGGATGCTTCATCACACCTCTTGTAATCATTGCCATATCATAAGGCGTTGTATAATGATTAGGATCATGAAGACCATTTGGCGTAACAAAATGACTATCTTTCGCACCTAATTGTACTGCCTTCTCATTCATCATCTTCGCAAAATTTTCTGGGCTTCCTGCCACACGCTCCGCAATCGCATACGCTACATCATTTGCACTTAACACCATCAAAATCATAAGTGCAGTATCCCGGTCTATCGTTTCTCCTGCTTGAAATTCAATTTGATAATTACTTTTTTCTTGTTCAAGGGCCTTTTGAGAAAAAGCAATTTGCTCTCCAGGCTTCACATGCTCCATCAATAAAATACTCGTTAACACTTTTGTTATACTAGCCGGAAAAGCACGCTGATGCGCATTTTTGTCATACAAAACATCACCTGTTTTCGCATCAATTGAAACAGCAAACTGCCCAAACACATTCAGTTCTGGCAAATTTTCTGCATACAACTTGACAGGAGCAAGCAAAAATAACCAGCTCGCAATAATCAAAGCCGAAATTTTCTTAAAATTAGACATACTACTCTCCCTTTTCTCCACTCTATATGTATACGGTTATTTATTATCAAAATGGAATACGTCACTACCCTTTTATTTACCAATTTCCAGTGTAACATAATTTTACAAAAAAATACATCCTAACAACACCTAAAATAAGGAGGAAAATCATTCCTCCTTATCTTTCTCGTCTGTTAAGAGATCTATAAAATTATTATGAGCTTCCTCTTCCGTTATCTCATCCGTTATCCCTATAAATGACCAACCATTTGATTCTACCCATTGCACAAACTCATTTGCAAATTCTTCATGAGATACATCTACATCAAGAACTGCTCCATTAACAGAAATCGTTCTATATCTTGGTACAAACATTTTAAAAGTTTTTCTTACCATACATACCCCTTCATTTATATAAAATATTATTTATTCTTTATATAATATATTAATAGAATAGCAAAAAATGAACTGTCAATCTGCCCTAAAAACGACTATATAAATTGAAAAAACGACATAAAAACCCCTTTCTTTTTAAGGGGAACAAGAGCATCTGGTCATGCATGGGTTAAAACAAAGGCTGAAAGCAAGTAGCTATCATATTGTGTTCTGCATGCCAGCGACTTATATGTCCATTTCGCATTTAATTGCTGTGCTGTTTAATATATTCATCGTAAACAGGTACTTCACTACCATTTCCAGCTCCAGCTCTTGCACTATTAAAAACCTTAACATCCTTCACATCTATTTCATTTATTTTAATATCAAGGTCGTGTACAATACGATGAGCATATCTTAAAGCTTGCGTATCATGATGTTTCACTGCGATATCATGTAATTTTTCAGCTCGTTCTAAATCTTCTTTCAAACCATCCTTCGATAACGAAACAGCTTCCTTCAACGTAACAGAAATTAATCCAAAAGAATTTTTAGACTCCTCCCACGCCGGGCTATTCACATCTTCATATTTTTCATACTTCTCCCAACCTGTTATATTGTTTAAATCGCTATGTATATCTGTTATTTTTTGCGGAACATTCTTTGATCGGTCCTCTTCCTTTATTCGTTCAGCATTTTCAGCCTTACTTTCTTTTTTATCCGTTTTATAAAACAGCTGTAAACCGCCAACTATGAATCCTACTAAAACAAGCCCCCCAACAACAAACACAATCCCTTTTTTAAACATAATGCCATGCTCCCCCTATATACCAATATCCTATTTATTCCATCATATCACATTTGCTAGAATATACCGTTTTATTACCTTATCATGTATAACTCATATATTGATGTAAAATGAAAAGCAATACCGTTCTGGTTATTATTTCAAATATTATAAATAAAAAGTCTTGTAGAGTTCATATCATTTCATTTATAATAGAAACAATAAAATAACAGAGATGTTTATACATCATCATTTCATCATGATCCCGTAGCTCAGCAGGGAGAGCGCCACCTTGACAGGGTGGAGGTCGCTGGTTCGAACCCAGTCGGGGTCATAAGTACAGAAACCGTGTCAAATCAACGTTTGATGCGGTTTTTATTTATTTAAACTCGTACGCTACAACGCTAGTGGTCACAGAATTGGTCACATTACCTACAAAATCTCTTCTATTTTGTTAACTGCATCTTCTTGCATCGTTGGTAATACATGCGAATAAGTGTCTAGTGTGATTTTGATGTTACTGTGTCCTAAGCGTTCAGAAATCACCTTCACGTTCACACCTTTAGCCAATAACAAAGTAGCATGTGTATGACATAAATCATGAAATCGAATCTTTGGCACAGCTGCTTTCTTAATCAAAGCGTTTAAACTTCGTCTAACATTAGCAGGATTGATTGGCGTTCCAGAAGGAGTACACATCACTAAGTCATTGTCTTGGTATTCCTCACCCTGACTCAGCTTCTCTTTTAACACTACTGCTCTATGCTTCTTCAGCTTAGCTACAGTCGATGTAGGCAATAGTATCTTTCGTAAACTTGATTTCGTTTTTCCTCCAACCAAGAACGTCTTTCCATCATGACTTAGCGTTTGACTAATAGTTAAATGCCCTTTTTCCAAATCAACATCTTTCCACCGTAATCCCAGTAATTCCCCTTGTCTCATTCCAGTCACAAGAGCTAAATGAAAGACAATAGAATACCTGCTATCCTGCGCAGCTTTCAAGAATAATTGTACTTCCTGTTCGTTCCACACCATTAACTCTTCCTTATCACCTTTGGGTAACTTCGTTTTTGCTGCAACATTTTTACTAATTAACTCTAAATCTATTGCATGTTCAAGAGAGTTCCGAATGATTTTGATTATCTTCTCAATTGTTCCTCGCTTTAAACCTTCGTCTCGCAGTGAATTAACGTAGTTTTGCATATGCAATGATGTTAACTTAGCTAGTTTGATATTGCCTAGAGAAGGGATAATACGACTGTTCAAATAGCCTTTCAGTACTCTTGCTGTTTGAATACCGACACTGTGCTTCTTCGTATTAAACCAACTCTCAAGATATTCACCATAAAGTAGTTTACTAGGTTCTACATATGTCCCTATATGAACTTCTGAAAGTACCATTGTTAAAGCATTTTCTGCTTCTTTTTTAGTAATGAATCCTCTTTTCTTTTTTTGCTTTCTTTTACCCGTTAGAGGGTCAATACCAATATCTACAATATAAAAATACTTTCCTGTTTTCTTATCTTTTTTGACGCTACCTTTCATTGTTAAGAGCCTCCTTGGAGTCCTTAACTGTGCTGTATATGGTAGTTTTATTATAACGTATAATCTTGGTATTTCTACGATTCAGATTTTGTGATTCAGAAGGAAGGTCTGTTCATCACAGAACTTCTAGGCAAAGAACAAGTAGATGAAATGAAGAAAGAGTTATTCAGAGGAGCGAGAGAATCAGTTTTCTTGTATCCTAATAAATAAAATATTAAGCAAAAGTATTGAAATTAAATTATAAAAAGGAGGATTTTAGTGTTAGAAGTTATTAATGAACAAGAAGTATTAGGCAAAGAATTTAGAATTTATGGAGATGCTGACAATCCCCTCTTTCTAGCAAAAGATGTGGCTGAATGGATTGAATATAGTGGAAGAACTGGACAACTTCTAAATACTGTTGACGAGGAAGAAAAGCTGATGCATACATTATATGCATCGGGTCAAAAGCGTCAAATGTGGTTTTTAACAGAAGATGGTCTTTATGAGATTCTAATGCAATCACGCAAGCCAATTGCTAAAGAGTTTAAAAAGGAAGTAAAACGAATCCTTAAGTCAATCAGAAAAGATGGTGGCTACATTGTAACCAACGAGGATGACGATGATTCAACTATTATGGCGAAGGCTTTAATGGTCGCACAGAGAACAATTGACAATCAGAAGAAGCGACTTGAAGAAGCGAATAAGAAGATTGAGATTGATGCCCCAAAGGTTACTTTTGCAGACACTATCATTAAATCAGATAAGTCTATTGGTGTTGGCGACTTGGCTAAACTAATCTCTAATGAGGTTGTTAAAATTGGAAGAAATAGACTGTTTGAAAAGCTACGAGAGTGGAACTTTGGTCGAAACTATACCACAGGAAGGGCATGTTAATGACAACTTCTCCGAGGCAACCCGAATAAATAGCGTGTCTTCTCTCATTTCGTGTGAGATATATCTAAGTTTTTCATCTAACAATTTCACCACATCATCCATTTTACAGTACCATCCCTTACTTAAATAATAGGAACAGTATGAACAAATTGTTGGAATTTCAATCAACTTTGGAAAGAACCACTTTCATTTTGCATTAAACAATTGTTCTGATAGCAACATCAACATCAATATTAGTAACAGTTAAACAATAACAAAACATCAAGGTGCAGAACCTTGCTACTACTGATTTCACAATTCACTGTAAAATATCACCATATAATTATACTCTATCGATAACAATGGATATTTAAATTACTTTTCTTACTTAAAAAGTTCCACTTACTCCTACAGACATTACTACACAAAGACTTATATTCAATTTAGCAGAGATATTGCATCACTAGCTAAAATTTTGCTCTATACTAGTATAAAGGTAACTAAGCGTATTTGCTCTTGTAATTGCAAATGAGGTTTTCCACAGTTATACCTTCAATTTCTAAACAAAAAAAAAGCAGGTAACCAAAAGCCTACTTTCTCCTATTTCACAATTGGAGAAACAACACTCTATACTTAGCTTAAGTTAATATCGGTTTAAATTCATTATGTGCATAAATATGTTCACTCAAATCATAATTAGGTGGACATCTAAAAAGAAACTTTTCAAGTTCATGTATTTCTTCATGTGTAAATAAATCAACAAACAGGTCTGAATAGAATCCCATTGCAAATAACTTACTTATTTGCATGTTTTCTTCAGACTGCGGATAATAAGATGGTTTTATACCATTATCCATACTTTCCCATTTTTTTAAATAATTCGATGTATTAGACAGCCTTCTATATTTAATTGCCATTGCTAACAGGTCTGAAATGAATATTCCTTTTTTTTCCTCCACCTTATCCTTTGACTTTAGCTTATTGAATACACTCTGAACCTCCTTAGGGATTCTAATTGCCTTTTTTTCTTGTTCATTTACTATGTAGAATTTTAAATCTTCCGTTGGAATAGTGTCCAGATTCTTTCTTTTTAGATTTGTAGGTCCTTTCATAAACATTCCCCCCTATGGTATGTCTCTTAAAACTTACATTCTTATTCTATAATATGAAAACACAGATAGACAGGATTTATTGTTATTGATTTCCTTCAAAAAAGGACAAGACTTTCTACTCGTTTCACGCCCTTCCACTATTTCTTTAATGTAATGCTACTAACCTTTTAAATAATGATTAGTGATAAAATCAAAATTTTATTACGACTGTATTCAAAAAGGATAGCAATGTAGTAGCTATCCCTTTCATCCAAGTATCAATATACATTTACTATCATTTATTAGTTTCTTTTAACATATTAATACAAGCTTGCAATCTCTCGTCTCTTTCATCAAGTTTTTTAGAAAAACTTTTTATGTCTGCTTCTATGCTGCTTAATTTCCTATCTATAGAGGATATTCTTCCCTCCATGGACGATAACCTTTCATCCATAGGTGCTATTTTTCCATCTATGGTCGAGACCTCTTGTTCTTTCTTATTGCCCACATGCGATATTTTTCCACCTAAATGTTGTAACTTTTCATCTAATACCTTTTCAAATAAATCTAAAATCCGCTTTTCATCCACATATAACACTTCCTTTAATAATATAGAAGAACCGCTGTACATTCCTATGTCTAGCTAGTTGCTTTTACAAATAACATTGAGGTTAATCTACGGCAGATGAAACCAAAACTTGTAAACCTTTAATCACTTAATAAATCATGCTTATCAAGTTCATATATGTTATATAAAATAGTATCAATTATTTCTATAGTCTGTTGTAATATTTCAATACTTGGTTCAACAATATCATGAACAGCACTATTACCTATATTTTTTATTTTTTGTAATAATAAAGCCTGAGTAAAAATAATATGTCCCTCTTCATATAAACCAAATATCCTTCCCGCAAGGTTATCAGTATAAATCTCTTTATTTTTCTCATTTAACTTTTTAGAACCATCTTTATCGTAAATATGTCCTTTTTTAATATTTAACTCGTTGCAAATTCCTTCGATGATTGTTCGTAGTCCTGCAGCACATAGAATATTTTGTTGTGAATTATATACGTTAATTGTTTGTTTATATAGGTTATTTAGATTTTGTGGAACATATCGAAATAGTTTCGGTGGCATAAAATACAACATTTCAAATTCCCTTTTCCATATTTCTTCATCGGTTTCTACCTTGGGCTCTTCGGGATAAACAGTAAAAGTATCTTCTATCTCTCCATTAATACGTTCCACCTTAAATTCATCACCATATTGACGAACAAATGATGTATTATCACAACCTGCACATTGTACAATATAATAGTTATCATACCAGTAGAAATCATCATCTCCACCTGATTTTTCTTTATAACTTGTTATTATTAAATGTTTGGTCTTCCCTTTACATCTACTACAATAAACTCTTTCTCTTAATTCTTCCATTAGCTAATCACCCTATAATATTATAAAGGAAAAATCCTACGATGTGCAAAATTTGGTATAAGGGATTCTAATAGACAAAAAAGGACTTGAAGCACATCCAAGTCTTGTCATTGTTAAAAATGTTACACCATTAACATTCATTAGTTAAATAAGTTAATGATGTATATTTTTATCGTAGGTTTCTGCAACAAACACAAAGTCTAACTCCTCTTTATTAATAAAGACACTTGTTTTAGAGCGAAAACCTGTTATTGTAGAAACAATATCTACCTCAACAAGGTCAAAATTCACGTTATATGGATACTTCTCCTTCTTCCGCTAAACTGCCTTGCTAGTTTAAGTACATTCTTTCACAATCTATATAAAAGACGGGGTTTATTAGTTTTTGTAATAGATAAGATACATTTTTAATATTATCTTCCATTCCAAATGGTATTAAAGAAGAAAAAGGGTATAAACAAACTTTACACCCCCCTTTGTATAGGAGCATTTTAAAGAACTTCATCTCATATCGGGTTATTCACAAAGATTTTGTATGCATTAGGAAGGTTCTAAAGCATATAAAAGGCTAGTTCAGTCTTCCTGTCTAGTTTCTTTAACATATTTTTCATAAACATAGTGTTCCTGTTCAGCAAGTAAGAACGACCTTAAAGAAGAAATGCCTTTTCTAACAACAGACATTATTTCTATTGCGTCTTGAACATATATTTTTTTACACTCTTCCTCCACTCATCTTTTCCAATGTGTAATGATGATGAAAGTTGCCGTTCTGAACATAGTGAAGAACGAGCAACTGCCGAGGAGGAACGGAGCGATAGCGCAGTGACGGGCATGGCTGCCCAATTTACTCTAAGAATCAATAAACTTATCAGCCCGTCGCTTCCTTCCTCCTTGGCATGTGATAATTCCCTTATTCGACCACCTATGCATTTTTAAATATTATATTATAAGGAATCCTAACTCAACCCCTACAGCACCAAGGGTTTCAACAACCACTTATGCAAAATTCCACGTAGATGTTTCTAACTTCATTGCTCTACAACAAAGACATCATCCTTTTCAAACCACGCAACAGCTTCTCCATTTAAATACTTCTCTAATAAACCTCTCATTCTACTCGAAGGAATATATAATTCGATTGGTTCTCCACGTCTTATTCTGCTTCGGAATAACCATTGAATTAATTCTGATAACGCCCAAAAATCTTCATCAACATTAACTTTGTGATATTGAAAGAACTTCACTTCAACTGGATTCATAAATCTATTTGCTAGGTATATACAAACTTCTTTATCTATATACTCATTTGTTGCTCTAGCAGTAAGTGTAACGAATTGCTTCTTTGCTGACTTAGGAGTCAATTTCTTTTCGAAATCCTTCAAGCATGTCCACATTACTTTTTCAGACCTTACTTTACATTTGTTCCAGTAGAAGTTGTAAGCGTGACTTTTAATTAATTTAACCATCTCTTTATCCTTAACGTTCTCTGTTAACCAAGCTTTACTGAACGCACCTCTTTTATCACCTACAGCGTTCATATCCTTTTCATTGTACCTAGTTGGGTAATAAATATTAATGTTTTGTTTAAGGAATGCAACATCCTCTTGCGTTGGTTTAACATATGGAATTAACTCAAAGCGACCAGTTTCACGGTTTAATTCCACAGAATTAAAATACATTGGCACTTCAAACATTCTGAAATAATACCGCTGTGATTGCCCCCAGAACATATATGTTAGTATATATACACTTTTAAACGCTTTGAATACTGAGACGGGAAACGTCCAAAACATTGCTGTATTGTTGAAAATCATTAGATTGTTTGTCTTGGCTAGCCTTTCGATTCGTTTAAACGTTCCATCATATTTTTCTTTTTTCCAAGTCACAAAACCATTTTCATCAACAGTTACGTACGGTTCATTCCCATCATGACCAAGCAATAATTTAATATCATCTTTTGAGATTTGTGCTTGTTCAATAACATTCGCTACCTCATCTAAGATTAAGGTATAGTTATGAGATTTGATAAAAGTTAATGTCGCTTCATCAATATTCGAAAATAGCGCATGAGTACTGACAATGTCTTTTCCAAGCCTTACTAATCGTTTTAAACTTTCTATTTTTGTTACGTTATCTTTATCCACCTCAGGCTCTAAAAACTTCCTGTTTGTAACAGCGTTTTTAACCCTTTTGACTTCAGATAAAAATGGCGTAATAAACATAAACTTCTCTGATTTATCAGCCTCATTCATAAGTTGAATTGCCCAAGAGGTTTTTCCCTTTCCACATGTTGCATCTATTATATTTATCGCTTTATGTTCTGATAAATGTTCCAATAAAAGCACTCTCTCTTTCTATTTTGATTTTACAAAACTATTATACCAAACCCCAATTTGCCGATTTTCGTAAAATCTTTTAGAAAAAAACAGAGGAATCTCCTAAAAATGTTCACCAAGAACTTTTTATAGGTAATTAATGGATGAAAACTCTCTTTGGAACTAAATCTTTACAAGTAAATTGGATATTTCAACACATAAACTGAGTAAGCATGTACGCTTCGAAATTCATATTATAAACACTTGTGGATGAGATGTTTATGTTGAACAAAAAACATCAAATATCCGTCTCGTATCGAAATTTTTCACATCGTATTGGTGTGTATGTAGGTGCTACCCTCTCTTTCCCTAACAAGGCTACTATAAAATGTGGAAAACACCCCCTCCTCAGTTCAAACCTTATATGACACACCCACCCTCTCATGACTACTTATAACGCCCTCAATTGCGCTGATGCATACACAACAACACCTAGCAAAAATTACAATTGCAATTACAGTTGTCACAATGTGTTCCTATCCGTAAAATAATGATATGCATGGGAAGGAGTTATAATATGCCGACTTTTCAATACGGAACTACAGCTATTGAGTATGACATCGAATATGCCGACGATAAAAAAGACGTATCTATTATTATTGAATGGATGGAAAGCACTCGACTCATAGTCCCTACAGGTATTACCGACGAACAAATTGAGGAGATTGTACGAAAGAAAGCACCCACTATCTTCCAGAAGCTAAAAGAAGTGAATGAGATAACTGAGCCTCCTTTTCCAAAGGAATTTGTCAGTGGTGAAAAATTTGCTTATTTAGGACGAAACTATCGATTAAAAGTATATAGAGAAGAAGGGCTACAGAAAGCACAGTTAAATTTTGTAAGAGGCAAATTCATCGCAACCGTTCCAGTGGGGATAAGTGAGGATGAGAAGAGGCAGCAATTGCTGGACTTGCTCAAAGCTTGGTATCTTGAACACGGTAAAGCGAAGGTACAGTCACGTTTAAAGCTATATTGCGCTAAGATGGGTGTTACACCTAATGATGTGCAACTAAAGGAGCAGAGAATGCGTTGGGGTTCTTGTACATCTGAAGGTAACATTTATTTAAACTGGAGAATTATCATGTCACCAATGTCTATTGTAGACTACGTACTCGTCCATGAATTGGCTCATTTAAGATATATGAATCACAGTAATGACTACTGGAACTTTGTACACTCTATCCTCCCAGACTATGAAAAACGTAAAGAGTGGTTACGTATAAACGGACCTACTTTAACATTGGAATAGTGGAAAAGCCATCTCAAACAAGATGGCTTTTCCACTATCATTTTTATTTTCTATAATGCACTGTTGCTAAGTCAATCAATTGCTGCGTTAAACTCTCCAACTTTTCTTTTGGACAAGGACTTACACGGAGTTGCTTCTTAATCTTCTTTCGCATTTCACGTTTTACATCTTCTTTAGTCGTCCATTCCACTATATCTGCTTCCTGCTGAATAATGTCCGTGATAAGATGCGTTAATGCTTTCAAATCCTCTACATCATCATATGGAGGCATTTCTTTCTCCAGCATTTGATAAAATGGATATTGCTCACGAGTAAAGCCATGTTCTTCACCTTTTTGCGCTGTATTTCGTATATCATTCACCATATTACGATATTCTTCCAACAACTCGTCGATATCCATCTGACGGTCTCTGCGCCGTTGAAGGAGTTCTTCAAGCCGTTCCTTTAAAGATGTATAGTAGACTGGATTCTCTTCCAACTTAACTCGTATTTCATGACGAATGGCATGTTCCATTTCAGCTGCTTTACCTTCTGGTGTCTTCGTTTCATCTATCTGTTTTTCAAATCGATTCGAAAGAATATCAATTGGTTCGTGAACAACATCAATACCTACTGCAGCAAGATGCTCCTCTATAAGCTGCTTTACCTTTTCCCCGCAGTCACTAATATCCATCCCATCGACACGATAACGGGACTTTGCTGCTTGCCGTACTTTACCTAAAAATTTCAAATTTGCTATGTAATCATGTGCTTTAGGACTAGGCATTACCATATCCATGCTTTCTGAAAAACGTTTAAATGCTGTATCAAATTCGTTTCTTACGTCTTCTGGTTCTAACACTTGTAAGCATGCTTCTAGATTATCTGTCGAGATATAGTCGAAAAAGCGCATCGCAGAACGATGACGAGACTGTAATCTTGGTATTTCATTATCAATATTTTGCAATGCCCCTTGTACATCTTCTTTACTAAAAATAGCAAGTGCTTGCTCTAGGAATCTAGAAACACCGTAATAATCGACAATCAAACCATAAGTCTTTTTATCATATGTACGATTTGTACGAGCGATGGCTTGTAGAAGATTATGTTCTTTAATTGGCTTGTCTAAATACATAACCTGTTCGATTGGAGCATCAAAGCCTGTCAGCAGCTTGTCGCATACAATTAAAAAGCATAATTTGTCTTCTAACATTGGTTTCTTAAAGCGAGCAATGACTTCCTTTTCTTCATCTTTTGATATGTGATGCTTTTGAAGATGCTCCTCGTCATTATGACCTGCTGACATAATAACCTTTGATTCGTAGTTACTAAGTTCATCCAACATCTCTTTATACATTACAGCCGCTTCACGACTAATTGCTACAACTTGCGCTTTAAAGCCATTAGGCTGAATGTGAGTTTCATAATGTTCAATCATGTCCAGTACAATGCGTTTAATACGCTTCTTAGAAGAAATGACTGCTTCTTCTGTAGCATACTTCTTCTTAATCCTCTCTCGGTCTTCTTCACTGTACTCACGGAATTGTCGCTCAAATAGTTCGTCTAGCGAATCACCTTGTACATGTAATTCAGCCATTCTTGCTTCATAAAAAATAGGTACTGTTGCCCCATCTTCTACTGCTTGTTCAATGGTATATTTGTCAATGTATGGTCCAAATGTACGCTTTGTACTCTTATCTTCTTTATCAATTGGTGTACCTGTAAATGCTAAATAACAAGCATCTGGCATAGCACTTTTCATCGTAGTTGCTAATCCACCATATTGCGAACGGTGAGATTCATCAATCATGACAAAAATATTATCAGCTGTAGATAGATTCTTGAATTCCTTTGTCTCTGCATCCTCCTGGAACTTCTGTACCAATGTCATAATAGTAGAACCTGTACCTTGTTGAAGCAGCTGTCTTAATTGTACAACTGACTCTGCCTGTTGTGGATTTGGGAAGCCACATCGACGGAATGTATTTGTAATTTGGTCATCTAAGTCTTTACGGTCCGTCACAACAACGATAGTAGGGTTCTTAAGCTCTTTAATCCGTCGCAGCTTAACAGCAAGATATATCATCGTTAAAGACTTTCCACTTCCTTGTGTATGCCATACAACACCGCCACGTTGCGTTTTATCCTCTGCACGTAAAATACGGTCAATCGCTTTGTTTACCGCACGAAACTGCTGGTAGCGAGCAATTTTTTTAATTGTACGACCTTCTACTGGCTCGTATACAATGAAGTTACGAATTAAATCTAATAGATTCTCCTTTATTAACATTCCAGCTATTAAAATACCTTGTGGTGTTGGAGAAACCCCAAGTTCTGCAACTGTTCGTGGATATGGGTCTTTCCACTCACCATAGTGCTGTGCTTTTGCTCCAATTGTTCCTACTTTGGCACGGTCATTACTCGTGACAATCAAAAATTGGTTGTAATGGAATAACTGTTCATGTGTGTTTTGATACCGATGTAACTGACGTACCCCTTCACCAATTTGTTCATCTGGAGGCAGCATGGGACTTTTGCATTCAACAATAACAAGAGGCAATCCATTTATGAAAATGATAAGGTCTGGACGAATATTGCCTTGTGCATTATTAATAGTAAACTGGTCTACCACAAGGAATTCATTATTTTCGGGTCTTTCGAAATCAATAAGTTTTACTGTTTGGTTCTTTTTCCCTTTTCCAAGGTCCTGTTGAACAGAAATCATGTTTACTATCAGTTCATGAAATTTTTGGTTTGCTTCCATTAAACTTGTTGATTCAATATGTGTAATAGAACGTATGACCTTTGATAAGTTTGTATCGGAAAGCCATGGGTTTAAGCGTGATATAGCTTCTCTTAAACGTTCCTTTAGTACGATTTCACCTCTAGATTCTCGTTCTAAATCAAGAGAAGGACCATGAAGATGTTCATAGTCCAGTTCTTGTAATTGTGAAATCATACGATTTTCTACAAGTTGTTTCTCATTCCATTTTGGGGAAGAGGTCATACTTGTGTCACCTCGACTTCATCGACTTTTACACGTACTTTTCCTGTTAGAAGAGATTGCATAAGACCTTGTTTAAGAGTTGATAGTTTTGCTACCTTTGTTCTTTCAGCTAATTGTTTTTTATCAAAACAATCTAAAATATTAGCGATTTTCTCCTGTTCACCTTTATTCGGTAAAGCAATTTTCAAGCTTAAGAAAGACTTTTTGGAAATATTTTTCATACTGCCACTCGTTCCCGTTGCAATTTCACCGATTCTACTCCTCACTTCTGCGGAAGTCAAAACAAAGCTTAACCAAACAGGAGACACATTCGAAACATCTATAGTAGCTTGCCATAAACGGTCAGGAAGGAATAAGTCATCATAATCACTATCTACATAAGAGCTTGCACCTACGAGTTCCTTAGTGTTCATACGACTGATAATAATATGCCCTTTCTTTGGCGTTACTTTTGCTCTATCTATTTCGGTCGGCAATATAGTTTTATGCTCCTTTGGATTAAAAATCCTATTTGTTACTGCACTGGTTTTTAAGATGCCTTTCTCATCACTTTCTTTGTTTCTATTTTCAGAGTTTACACTTACTCCAGCATCAAGAGATAAAATCACATCATTTAGTACAACCAAATCCCATTCCTCTGGAACGTTGCCGATTTCCGTTTTCTTAAATTTCGTATGTCCAATTCCTTTTGTGAGAAGCTGTTGCATTAATCCTCTTTTTACTTTTTCTATTTGTTCAATAATAGCTTCTGTCTTTTCAATCGCTTCATCAACAGAAGAAAGAACGGAAACAATCTTCTCTTGTTCTAAGATGCTTTTAGGAAAAGCTATTTTTGTGTTTATAAAATCTTTTAAATTTAGATTGCTACGTCCGTCACCAGTGGCTACAGCATACGCTTGTTTTTTAAAAATGAAAGAGTTAAAGTACCATGAAAGGTAATAAGCGTTCATAACTTTTATGTTAGGTGTGGTATTTAGCGTAGCAAACCCATGTGCGCCTACTAAATCTTTATTAATCACAGCGGAAGTACCAATGTCACCCGTATGAACCGTAACCACATCTTCTAATTGTAATCTTTTCCCTTCATTTTCCTTAGCAAAATTTTCATTTAAAAAAACTAGCTTTTCTTTTAATATCTTATTTTCCTTTATGTCTGAATTTCTAATTAAAGGAGTTCCTTTGTCTGTGTAATGCGCTGTCATCGTCTTTACTAGACCTATAGTAACATTACGAGATACATCAGATAATTTTTCCACTCTCCATTCTATAGGAATCTTACCAATTTCGGTCGACTTATAACCCTCTCTTAAATCACTCACCATAGCCCAACTCCTTCAAATAACCGTACATCACCGTTTCAATCTCTTCACGTTCCTTCTCCAACTTACTTAATTCAGCTAACGCAGCAGCTACATCAATTTGCTCCTCTTCTTCTGTTGTATCAATATAACGAGCAATGTTTAAGTTATAGTCATTTTCATGGATTTCTTCAAAGCTTACCGAACGACAATACTTCTCTACTTCTTCATACTTATCATAAGCAATTACAATCTTTTCAATATCTTGGTCACGTAATGTATTTTGATTCTTTCCTTCTTGGTAATCCTGAGAACCTTCTAAAAAGAATACTTTGTTTTTACGCTCTTCTGGCTTGTTACGATTAAGAATTAGGATACATGCTGGAATACCTGTACCATAGAATAAGTTAGAAGGTAAACCAATAACTGCGTCCAATAGGTCTTCCTCGATTAAACCTTTACGGATATTTCTCTCTGCTCCTCCACGGAATAGAACACCATGCGGCATAACTACTCCCGCTTTCCCTTCATGGTTTAATGTCGAAATCATATGCTGAATAAAAGCATAGTCCCCTGCCGTTTTTGGTGGCAATCCAAAGCGAAAACGACCATATTCATCGCTTTCTGACTCTTGGCGTCCCCAATTCTTTAAGCTAAAAGGAGGATTAGCGATAACACGGTCATAGAGGATTAGTTCACCTTCCTCTAGCAATTTAGGCTCACGAATTGTATCCCCTTTTTCAATACGATGGTCACTTAGTCCATGTAGCAGAAGATTCATCTTACAAATAGCCCATGTATTAAGGTTTCTCTCCTGTCCATGTAGAACTAGATTTCGTGGGTTTCCGCCTTTTTCTTTAATGTAATCTACTGATTGGATAAGCATACCGCCAGAACCTACTGTTGGGTCGCATACACGCATTCCTTCTTCTGGCTTAATCAGTTTTACAATAAGTTCTACTACTTTACTTGGTGTATAGAACTCTCCACCTTTTTTCCCCGCATCGTCTGCAAACTGCTTAATGAGGTACTCATAGGCACGACCAAGCATGTCAGGCTCAGATAGTCTTGCATTGCTTAAGTCGATTTTAGAAAAGTGCTGAATCAATTGTAGTAAAAGATTGTCTGGTAGCTTCTTCTTATCATTAAAATCAATATTTGCTAGTACCCCTTGTAACGATACATTGTCTTCTTCTAGCTTCTCAAATGCCTTGTTAATGGCATCACCAATGTCTTGTGTTTTAGAACGGATATCTTCCCATCTTGCACCTTCTGGAACAAAGAATTGATGCTCGTCACGGTCATACCAACCATAATCATCTTGTTCTTCTGCCTCAATACGTTTTGCCGTTTCCACAAATACATCATTTAAGCGCTTTAGGAACAGTAAACCAAATATGTAGTTTTTATAATCAGAGGAATCAATACTTCCTCGCATTATGTTCGCAGATTCCCATAAATGAGATTCCAATTGTTGTAATGTTAATTTCTCCATGTGTTTTCCTCCATCTGAATCATATCTATATCCATGTATGTTATTAATTAAGATTGTCTACCTCCTACTATAACAAAATAACCCCTTTACAACTAGTTTCTCTTTGCCTATATCCAAGCATATAACCGCTAAGCCAATGCAAAATTACTATGGAATTTCTAAACCTCAGTAACTAATAAAAGCAACATTTTATGATGAATTTTACGTTAAGACCTCTCATCCCATATTCAGCACATAAACAAAGAAAGTAGAACATTCATCTCTCTTCTAACAAAAAAAGAACAGCCGTGTGACTGCTCTCTTATCAATTAATTTAATTATTTACTACTACTGCTCTACTGTGAATTCCAATCTTTCTTTTGCATTCTCACATGCTGTTTCAAAATATCCTTTAATAACCATTATTTGTTCTGGATTCAACTCGAATCTAGACATTATTCGTATCCAATTTGATTCCTTGGTAAATTCCTCCCATGTAAGGTCATATTTGTTGTAACTGGTCATTGCATGTACAACCCAACGAACTAGCCTTTCCCTTCCATTTGCATTTAATCCCCCTCGGTAGAATAGAGCTGATGCAGCGCTTCGTTGATATGTCACATTTACATCAATCCTTTTCATAACATCCCTAAACAAATTCACAGTGTTTCTAGCATCAGTTCTTGCACGATGAGCCTTCCCTCTCCATTTCAAGCCCATTACTTCCATTGCATATTTAAGATTAGGGACACTTTCAAACAAATCCTCAAATGCATGGTACATCATGTGTTGTAAATCTATGAATTTAGGCATGCTCCATTCAATATCATGAAGAATACAATCATTTTTAAGAAACTTAAAATCAGAGTTACCCCAAGTTACTATTATGCATTCCGCTTCTAAAAAATAACGAAACCATTCGAGCATTTCGGGAAATGTAGGTGCGTCCTGTACTGTTATATCACTAATTCCAGTTAACACTTCGGTATATGTAGAGATGGGAGTACTTGGTTTTACCAGAGAACAAAACTCTTCGATTACTTCAAACGTTTTAGACTCTAATTTGAATGCAGAAATCTCAACAATCTCTGTTGGCTTATTTGTTTTATATCTTCTAGTATTTGCCTCTAAATCCAGTACAATATAATACAAAAGTCTCCGTCCCTTGAATCAAGATTCTTATACAACTTCGTCTGACCGCAAATCTTGTAGTTTTTGTATAAACGACCTATGCCACTTATCATAAAAACTAGTTCCTTTCGTTTCTATAAAGCAAAAACTTACCGTATACCAAATAAGTTCTTGTCAATTATATCAATAGAGTTTCTCTAATAAATCTTCTAGTAATGGCATTTCTTCTAGCCTTCTAAAGTGTATGCCGCTTTCATTAAGCTTTGAAATATGGATACGTAGACACTCTCTTTCTTTTATCAACTCCCCAACGACAACTGCTTTCTGTTCTGCAGAAATTTGTTCTTCTAAGGTGGAATCCCACTCTAACATCTTAAGTTCCATTTCTGCTTCTGTGTACCTCCCTCCTATAAAAGGACCTACGTTTTCCCCATAATATTCTCCAAAGAAGTCTTCACCAATTATCGCCCTCACTGCAGCAGATAACTCAAATTCAGTAAAAACTTCAAAAAATTCTATCCCCGTATTATCACTAATTTCATTACCGTAAAAGAAGAATTCTCGCTCTTCTTTCCAAATCTCCATAACGACGTCAATTTTTCTCATTTACTTTTCGCTCCTAACGCCTCATTAATCCCATGCTTCTTTTATCACCTTGATACCAAATCCTTCTTCTGCAATTAACACAAGAGCATGATGTAAAGTGATTTCATCTTTATATATTCTTTTACTAAGAGGAGAATCATTCCAAACTGCAAAAAACTGTTCTTCGTTTAGCGTCTCCTTGTGTTTCTGAATTAGTATATTTAAATCATCAAGCAAGCTTTGTATGTTATCCAAATGTTCCTTAACATATTCTTCAACTACCTGTTCATTTGATTGCTCTTCATTATCAATAGGCATTATATATTCCCTCCTAAAGTCTTTTCCTATTTACCCCCAAATCCCCCTTCCGTTTATTATATTATAAAATAAAAATTCATTAATTTCAAAATTTTTAAATTAAAAATACAGTTCATTAAATCCGCTGTATTACTGTATAAGTTATACAGCATCACACTAATACATTAACTTTCCACTGTTAAAAACACCATTCTATAATTATATTTAAATAACATTTAGTTGTTTTCACTTCAAATAGAAAATACAATATTATAATCTCTATATAAATTGAATTAAATACTTTCTTACAATCCTCTCTTATCGCCAATCTTCCTAAAGTACACTTCCTCATGCAAGCAATTTGAATGATGATTTTGCTACTTAATTTGGAGGTGTAAAAATTAAATTCAACTTATATAGTATAAATACCATTCTATCTTACCTTCCTCTAATGCTTAACAAAGCTAAGTACCTACCTCGATTCATACCATATTGTATCGTGTGGTTTAGGGTACTATATCATCCCTCTTTAGTAAGATGACTGTACAATGTGGAAAATAGCCCCCACACTATACACAAAAAAGGAATGAGTTACCCCATTCCCTTTACCATTGTACAGACAGTTAAAGACATAATTTTGTGGTCACAAATGGTCACATAACTTGCAATAACCATTGCTTTTTTAATAGAATCCCATTTATACAAACCTATGAAAATCCCTTTAAATCAACGTTTTTCCCGTAGCTCAGCAGGGAGAGCGCCACCTTGACAGGGTGGCAGTCGCTGGTTCGAACCCAGTCGGAATCATTAGATAAACCTTGATATAATAACGGTTTCTCGAATATGAGAAATTGTATTTTTCGTTTTATTAATCCTTTTGACCACATTGTATTTCTAATAGTAGAATCATATATTTAAAATTGATACTTTTAAAATAAATATCATATTACAAAATAAAAAAGCTCTTCTCACATGAAGGTCACTGAAAAAATTCATTGAAAAGAGAAAAAGAAGATAACATCATACTATATATAGGAAATTATCTTCTTAATCTATGTATATTGATAAAAGTTCTGTTGTCTACTCAAAATAAAAACTTTTTCAGCAAGCCCTTATTCCATAGGAGATTTTTCACCTTAATTTGTATTTCCTAATATTTTTCCACCTTATAAAGTGGAAGAGAGATTACTGGTTATGACTCTAATGGTCTTAAGTTTCAAAGATTTATTGATGAATCGACAGGAGAAATAAATAACTTTTTCCCTAGCCTTAAATAATAAAAAATTGGAGTGAAATTAACGTGGAAAATAAAAAAAAGAAACTAATTAAATATTTCTATCAAGTTATGGGAGATGATCGTTTTTTAGAGGTCTTGAAGAGATATTCAAACGGTGAAGGATATGGCGTAGAACACGTTTGGTGCGTGTTTGCAGATGATTATGAAGAATGGGAAGATGAATACTTTGGAGAAGAAGGAATTGCTTATTATTTTGATTACCCAGCTGTAGAAGAAGATGAAGAGGTAATCTTAGATTATCAGACCTTTTATATCTACTTGAAAGATGCTTGTGAGAGTTACTTAGACAAACATCCGAATGCTGAAAAACAGGTGAAGGACTACTTAGAACAGATTAAGGATAGATTTACAATAAAATGACGAAAGAAGAACTCGTTAAACTTGTAGAGCAAATATGTGATCCTAAATTGCCAGATGAATTGGGTAGTAAGTATATTGATATATTGAAAGCGAACGTACCTCACCCCGCCCCAAGTGATTTAATCTTTTGGAATTTTAGGGATTTAACACCAGAAGAAATAGTGGAGATTGCATTAAACTACAAGGAAGAACAAAAGTAAAATATGTATAAAGGACAAGCCGCTCTCAAAAAAAGGAGTGGCTCGTTGTCTTTTTATTTATACTTCTTACCTAAACTAAATAGATGAAAAAACTGAATATTCTATCTTTTATTGAAAAATAATTAATTGCCCATTTTATTTATCCAAATTATGTTAATGTTTTAGTTAATAATTACGTATTATTAATGGAGGGAGACTTATTATGCATGTATCGATGAAGGGAAATGAGCAGATTACAAAGTTGCTAAACGATTGGTATCAAGCAATGTTGCGACAACAAAATATACAAGCAACAAATTTAAAGCGAGAAATCGAAAACAAACTTTCCGATATAAAAGAAGATGAAAACCTATTATTATATTACTCACTACTAGACTTTAGATATAAGGTGTTAACAGATGGGCTAAACATCACAAAAGATAGTTTTAATAAAATTAACGCCTTCGATATACCAGCCGATGGATTCTTATCTTACTACTACCATTTCTTCAAAGCTATTCATGCAACTCTACTTGCAAATCATAATGAAGCTAAAGAACACTATGAGAAAGCAGAAAATCTCTTAAAGTTCATTTCTAATGAACTAGAACAAGCTGAATTTTATTATAGGATTGCATCTTTCTATAATATTACTTTTCATTCGCTTATGGGTATCAAATACGCATCTAAAGCAGAAAAAATATTTTCTAAACACACTGGTTGCGAAATTAATGTAGCTTTATGTAAGAATATTTTAGGAGGAGCTTGTGTACAGTTACAACAATTTGAATTAGCAGAAGAACATTTCGCTTCTGCAATAGATATTTTACAGAAGCAAAATGAAGAAACTTTAATTTTAAGAGTTAGAAATAATTTAGGTTGGCTATATGCAAGCCAGAACCTTTCAAGTTTGGCTATTCGCCATTTATCAGAGGTTAATCAAAAAATCCCTAACCACTTTAAAGCTATTTTCTTAGAAGCAAGAGAACATTTCAAACTTGGTCAAAAAGAAATAGCAGATGAATTTATTAAAAAAGGTTTGGATGTTTGTAAAAATTTAAATAATGTGGAATACAAGCACCATTTCACAATTTTAAAAGGAATGAATGATAATATTCCTTTAGAAGAATTAGAAACTTTAATTATTTTAGGAACTGCATACTTTAAAAAAGAGAGATTATTAGGGTACATACAAGAATATGAAGAAATATTGGCGGTCAAATTTCATGAGGTGCTAAACCTTGAAAAATCAGCAAAATACTTCTATTCGGCTTATAAAGCTAAACAAAAATTATCAGAAAAAGGAGCGTTAAAGTGATGAAAAAACTTTGTTCAATTGTGTTAAGTTTAGCTATTATTGGTATTCTTTCTTTTGGATTAAATAATTCTGTAGAAATTCTACAGTCTGCTCATGGAGATTATCCTGCACCACAAAAACCTGGCTTAACTTATACGCATGGAGATCACGGTGGTTCTCCTTCTTATGGTCACGCTGACACACCTGCACCACAAGCGTAACACGTTAATAGATTTAAAGGACAAGCCGCCCACCTAAAAATGAGCGGCTTTCTTCATTATCTAAGCCAACTTACATATTCCTCATCAAAAAACATCCAGCCGTTTGGGACATTCCAAAATTAATACAACTATTGATATTTATACTCACTCGTTACAATCAGCAGCTAAAGAGACTTCAATTAAGTTAGAATCATTAATTACTTCTCGAACACAAACAAAAGTGAATTAGAGTGCTCCTTAGATTTCCCTGTTGTTCTAAAATAAAAGAGCCTGTCTTGAAATATATTAATCAAAACAGGCTCCAAGCATAATATATAGAATCAAACTTACTTAAAATGTATAATTATTCCCACATTTTCTCTTCAATTAAACCATTCTCATTCAAATGACACAAGATTATAAAAATCCTATGTTTATCTCACCTTCATGATAAATCTCCACTACATATTTATTTGAGACATAAAGATACGTATCCGCACCCACTGCTGTTACATCGTCTAATGCCCTTATTACTTTCTCAACATTTGCCTTCAAAACAGGAAACTCACCATAACTCCAATAAATATGTACATCTTCTCGATCCAAAAATTTAGCAATGTCTTTTAAACTATTAATATGTTTATGATTTTCAATCTTATCCCAATCAATCCGAGTGTATGGAGTAAAAGGAACTTTATCTTGAAATTCAGAATATAGTTCTGCACTTTTTTCTTTTGAAAAAATCGTTACATGATTTCCGAGAGCCATCAAACACTCATTAAATAAAGCACCATAATCTTTTTGTTGCCTCATCCTCTGTTTTTCTAATAAAAATTCTAACCGCTTTTTTCTTGGGTTATCTCTCATAACATATCTCCATACCCCTTCATTATCTTATAGCCCTTCTGCCATTAAACAAATTATATCATTCATATATCACCTGACTATCCTTAATAAAGCATCCCAATATTAGTGAATATTCCAAAACAGCGTAATCTATGTTATATCTCTATTTCAATAAACCTGCCCCCGTTGCCTTAAGGTCAACTCATACCATTGCAACTGTTTTCTTAATAAATTCACGATCTCCCTATTGCAACTGCCTGTACAACTTTAGTTGAAATTTAATAAGATATTCTGAAGGACAAGTCTTGAAGTTCCTGTTCTAGATCTTCTAGTTACAGATCCTTCATTACGGAGATTTCGTAATTTGCAAACAGAAAGAGGAAAATTGTAAAAAACAAAATACAGTGTAAAGAAGGTGATAAATAAGATGGTGAACAATGAAGAAACACTTTGTCGTAAGTTTGCAAAGATTATAGGCGGCCAATCAGGATTTGCGGGTGGAAAGTGTGTCGCTACAATATCTCGAGATCAAATAAGCGCAACGATTTTGGGAAAGAAATTTGGGGTGACTTCTTCTTTCTCATTCGAATCAATAGATCATTTAAGTGGCAAAGCTTTATGTTTAGGAAGAGTAGCACTTTTACAAAATGAAGTGGAGCCATTTATTACTGTAATTCGTGCTCAAGGAATCATAGTTTCATCTATCCACAATGAATGGTTGTTCGATAACCCACGTTTAATTTATGTCAATATCGAATCTGTTGAAGAACCATTGACCTTTGCAAGAAAAGTAAGGAAAGCATTAAAAGCTACTTGATCATAATCTTTGTACCAATTAAAGGGACCCCTTTCGACTGCCAATACTAAACTAGCATTGCCTTCCCTTTCACTGTAACATTCCCTTGAAGAGCCATTCTTCATGGCATTTCAAAAATACACACTATTAACTTTTACTAGACAAGCATACACTCACTTCCAACTTAACCACATACAATGTTAAAAAGAATAAATGAGGAGATGCATAATATTGTCAAAACCAGCCTATGGCTACGTTACACTTGTGGGTAACAGTCCTATAGAAATCAAATCAGGTGCAAACGTAAAATTTAATAGAAACGGCCCATTAAATCATATAGTGTTTACCCCACCTAGTGACACCTTAATCATTCCTAAACCTGGAGACTATAAAATCGAATTTATATTATTAATTGATGGTCCTGCTTCTATTTCAGTATATGGTTTAATTTTAAACAATTCTTTAGTAGGTGGACGACTTACTAATTATGGTATACAAAGACAAGTAGATGGAGCGAGTCTGATGCTCACTGGACAAGCTATTATCAATATTCCTAGAGGTTCAACACTACAGCTTAGAAATATAGGATCAACTACAGATGTGTTACTACCCATTCTAAAAGGACAAAAAATTAATGCTGCATCATTAACTATTGAGAAGCTTAGCTTGTAAAATGTATTTGTGCAGCAGAACAAATACTTAAAAAAGTGGTTCGTATTAAATATATAAAAGCGACAAAATAGCTATTAAGTCGCTGATTCGAGGCCAATCAGAATTATACAAAACAAAAAGCCTCAATCCTTTTATTCTAAATGGATTGGGGCTTTATTCATTCAAGCTTCATTTTAAACTTCATTCTCCTAATTCATATTAAATGTAATCTACTTGACCTTACCTTTTCTCCCCAACTAAGTGCAGCCTATCCAGATATAAAGTATTAAAAATCAAGGTTATTGCATGCCTGGGAATCCTCCCATACCCATGCCTGGAAACCCGCCCATACCCATACCTGGGAAACCTCCCATACCCATACCTGGGAAACCTCCCATACCCATACCTGGGAAACCTCCCATACCCATACCTGGGAAACCTCCCATACCCATACCTGGAAATCCTCCCATACCCATACCTGGAAAACCTACCATACCCATACCTGGAAAACCTACCATACCCATACCTGGAAATCCTCCCATACCCATGCCTGGAAATCCTCCCATACCCATGCCTGGAAATCCTCCCATACCC
>NZ_JAKUFS010000038.1 GCF_022663535.1 Bacillus cereus group sp. BfR-BA-01380
CCTCTACGTCAGAAGCTCCATCCCCCTCACATTCTGAACGAGCCACTTCCGCTTTTCTTAAGAAGTTAGGTGGGAGATAAACTGCCCGTAAAAGCCCGATTGGTGAGGGCTGATAATCAGTGGGGGGGAAGAAAATCCCCCACTGATTAAAGTTTCACTTTATAGCATACATATCAGTAGAGAGGAGGAAATATGGAATGGACTATATTGAAGAACTCATGGACTATAGCTATGAAGTGATATGTGTGATTGGTGAATATATGAAAGAAGTACGAGATCATGAATTAAAAGAATTGTTACAACAACATTTACCGTACTTATTGCAGGCATACAATGAACAGATTAACTTTCAAGAAGGTGAAAATGTGCAGCATATCATTGGCCAGTATTCAATTTCATCCTCAATGGAAATAGTACATACTAACTATACTGGTCAAAAAGATGATATAGAAATTGCTTTTTCGTATATTTCATATTTAAAACGGTTGGCACTTGAATATGCGCAAGTAGCAATTCAAGTAGCAAATCCAGAATTTCGCTCTTTTTTAGAAAGTTGTTTTTTGAAAATGAATCGAAATGCGTACAGTGTATGGCAATATGTGATGAAAAAAGAATATAGCATACAAACAATAATGGATGAAGAAAAATATGGGTGAAAAAGACAGCAATAGCGCTGTCTTTTTGTACTTATTTTGTTAAAATTCTACGTTTCTGAGTCGCCATATCCTCAAAAGACAAAACCTGATTAGTATCGCAATCGTATGAATTAAAATGTTATATATATAAATCCGTGTTAATGTTTCGACATCTTTGTCTAGCTCTGCCTCCTAGGCCCTCATGTCTAAGAACCTTCCACACGAGAAGGTAAAAAACACCCTCTGTGTGAAAGAACCTTAGCCAACGGGCCTAAACAGTTGGCTCCGCTTCCGCTTTTCTTTATAAGTCGCTGCTATGCAGAATACACCATGACCGCTACTGGCTTGCTCACTTTGTTTGAAAACCTCGCATGTGGCAGGAAAAGGCCCTGACCGCTCCTATGCATGGTCAGGTGCTCTCGCCCTCCTATAAAAAAGAAAGTGATTTTATGTCGTTTTTTAATTTATATATAGTTAAAATTTAGAAAATTAACAATGATTTACTATTTCTTTACTAAATTATAATATTTCCTTTAAAAAAGAGAAGTAATATGAGAATGTACATATTCTATCAAAAGGGGGATAAGCAAATGAATAAATGGGTTAAATCGTTAACTGCAGTTGCACTTGCTAGCTCTTTATTTATGGTAGGTTGTGGTAAGAGTGAGGAAAAGAAAGAAGAGACGACGCAACAAGAAGGTAAGACAACTGATAAAGAAACGAGTGGGGAAGGAAAAGATAAAAACTCGAAAGATAGTTCTTCAAGCTCTACTGAAAAGAAATAAATGTTGTATGATAAAAAAGCTTTCTTGATCAATGAGAAAGCTTTTTTGTTGTGTATTTTTGTTTTTTCAGAAATAATAGAGGGATTGAAAGGGTGTGAGTTAGTATGAATATATGTTTATTTGGGGCAACAGGTCGAGTTGGAGTCGAAATTTTAAAATTTGCATTACAGGATAATCATAAGGTGACAGCGCTTGTGAGAAATAAAGAGAAGCTACAAATACAACATGAGAATTTTCGTGTAATAGAAGGAAATGTATGGAATGAAGAAGGTGTGAAAGAGTGTGTAAAGGGAGCAGATGTTGTAATTAGTGCACTTGGTACCGATGGAAACGGCACGTTATCAAAAAGTTTGCCAAATATTATAGACGTTATGAACGAGGAAGGGATTATAAGAATTATAACAATTGGAACGGCGGGAATTTTGCAGGCACGTGTGAATCCGCAATTATATCGCTTTCAATCCAGTGAATCACGTCGAAAGACAACGGCTGCAGCGGAAGACCATGTAGCGGCCTATTTAGCTTTAGCGAATAGCAAGTTACAATGGACGATTGTCTGTCCAACACACTTAATAGATGGAGAAGAAACAGCTATTTATCGTACTGAAGAAGATGTGTTACCGCTAGATGGTATGAAGATCACAGTTGGAGATACAGCCCATTTTGCTTATCAATTACTTTATCATGATATTCATTATAAAAAACGAGTTGGCATTGCTTATTAAAAAGCCATCCTTATGATGAACTGCACCCCAATTGTTAGACACAGTCTAACAATTGGGGTGCAGTTCTTTATGGCTAAAAAAGAATATAACATACAAATATAATAATCATAATGATTTGTAAAATCGCTTTAGCAATTGTGCTGCTTAAAAATCCGATGACAGTTGCAACCCCGACCATAAAGGCTTCTTTCACTGCTTTTTTATGCATTAATTCTGTTACGAAAATAGAAAGGAATGGGATAATAATCAGTCCAAATGGCGGGAAAAAGAACGATCCAACAATTATCGAAACCATACCGACACGTTCGCTCCATTTTGTACTTCCATACTTTTTTAAGAAATAGCTATTCGTAATAAAATCAGCAATGAAAATAATAATTGTAAATATAATTTGAACGATCCAAAATGACTTTGTTAATTGCAACTCGTTAATACCAAACTGATAAATGAAAAACCCAGTCCATAAAGCGAGTATACCTGGAATGATCGGGTAGATGAACGCGATAAACGATATAATAAAACAAGCGATGATACATATAGCTAATAATATATTCACAGCATAACTCCTTGTTGTGCATCTATTTTACTAACTGCAATTTTCTTTACTTGGTGTCCATCTAATTCTAATGCTTTAAATTGGTAATTTTCATGTTGAATCATATGGCCAGGCTCAATATTTATGTCAATAGTTTGTGACAAAAACCATCCTCCAATTGTATCTAAATCACTCTCATCAATATGTAGACCAAACATATCATTTACATCAGAAATAAGTACTTTTCCATCAAGTACAGTTAATGTCGGATTGCGTTTCTCGATCATCGGTGTTTCATCTGTGTCAAATTCGTCTTGTATTTCTCCGATAATTTCTTCAATAATATCTTCCATTGTAAGAAGACCAGCAGTTCCACCGTATTCATCCATAATAATTGCTAGTTGGACGCGGTTTTTTTGTAGATGAATAAGCGCCTTTTTAATTGGTACAGTTTCGAATACTGTTAAAATAGGATGTATGTATGATTCTAGCGGTTTGCAAATCCCTTTCGTTTGATCATGGAAGATTTCTTTCGTATTAATTATTCCGACAACATCATCTTTATCTTTTCCGATTACTGGATAACGCGTATATTTTTCGGTGGAGATAATCTCCATATTTTCTGCTAACGAATTTTCAGTTGATAAACAGACCATCTCGGTACGCGGAACCATAATCTCTTTTGCAACTCGATCATCGAATTCAAAAATATTGTTTACATATTTGTATTCCGATTGATTAATTTCTCCGCTCTTATAGCTTTCACTTAAAATAAGGCGTAACTCTTCTTCAGAGTGAGAAAGTTCATTTTCTTTTACTGGTTGTAATCCAAATAGTTTCGTGAAAAAGAGCGCGGTGCTATTTAATAACCAGATGAAAGGATACATTATTTTATCAAATAGAATTAAGGGTTTTGCGAACTTCAATGTAATTTGTTCGGCTTTTTGAATAGCAAATGATTTCGGAACGAGTTCACCTAGTACAACATGAAAGAACGTAATCATGCTAAAAGCCATAACAAAAGATAGCGTATGTGCCACGCTGCCTGTTATATGTATTTTTTCAAAAAGCGGCTTCAATAAATGTTCCACAGTAGGTTCACCAAGCCAACCGAGCCCTAAAGATGTAATTGTAATACCAAGCTGACAAGCAGATAAGTATACATCTAAATTCGAAATAACTTTTCTTGCTAGGATTGCTTGTTTGTTACCTTCATTGGCAAGTTGATCAATCCGACTTTTACGTACTTTCACAACAGCAAACTCTGATGCAACGAAAAAGCCAG
This sequence comes from Bacillus cereus group sp. BfR-BA-01380, assembly GCF_022663535.1. GTDB lineage: Bacteria > Bacillota > Bacilli > Bacillales > Bacillaceae_G > Bacillus_A > Bacillus_A cereus_BB. The sequence goes on from NZ_JAKUFS010000038.1 coordinate 3,966, forward strand.
AAATAAGAATGAGTAAAGCGATGAGAAAAAGATTTAATATGTCCAAGGATATTCTTTATTCTAAATTTAGAATAAAGATGTCACCTCCTGAATAAAAGTTTTACTTTAATAATATATGGAAAAGGAAAGAATAGTCAAAGAAAGCAGAGAGAAAGTAATGTTTTAGTAAAAAAACAGTTATAAGAGGGGGAGGAGGATTGATAAAAGTTTTGATATATTGATCCTTATTGGCGATTTTAAAAGAGGGATCGCCAATAAGGACCTCAATCTGTTAACGAATGATTAATTTGAAGAAAGGTTTCACTTTATTGTTGTGCGGGATAGGTTATGAATGTGCTCGGTATAACGATTTCTTTTCCATAGTATCTGTAAAATAGAAAGCAACATGTATGGGATATATAGTAATAAAAGGCCTATTGCAACAAGTGTAGGGGAAGTAACACAGTATTGTACAATAAATTGAAATACTCCATTTACATGAAAAATACATTCCATATATGTAAAGGAAATTAATATGGAGCCAATGATAGACTTATGATTTGCAAGCAGGGAAACGAACAGTGTATTACTAAAAAAAGCTGAATCATGTATAGGTGTTGTTTTTTGAACTGTATACAAGAAAGGAATCCATTTTTTGATAGCCTGGATTATAATGACCATGGACGTACTACAAATAATTAAAAGGGAAGAAAAGTATGGAAAGGATATGTATGATGCTACGAATAGACAAGGAATAATGACGCTACATTGTAGTAAAACAGTGCCAAATGAAAATGGAACCCAACGTAAAACTAAACAATGTTTTCTGTTTTTAGGAGATAATCTAGTGAAAAATCGACCAATTCCAAGACTGATGAAAAAACCAACAGTAAGTGAAAAGAAAAATCGGATCATAGATGAAAAATATAATTTCCATATGTATGGGAACAATGAAGTTGAATGAAATGAATTTGTCATATTTTCTGGATGGTAAGAAAAGAAAAAGAATGGTTCATGACTCCAATCTGTTATGGGAATAGAAATGGAACGAAAATGTATCAAATGATTAATCATTGTATGCAATACTTCAGAATAGGATTGTTCACTGTTTAGAAAAACGGAAGGAATTGGACTAATAAGGATAATGACCATAATTCCAAAAAGGAAACGATATACATAAGAAATAAAAGAAGACGCCATACATCTCACCTGCTCTTTGAAAATTCAGAAAATTTATACTATTATTTTAGCGTTTATTTCTAGATTATACAATCTGTTTTTGATAGGAAAGAAATTTTTCATATACTATTTGTTTAAAAAACGAAAGATTTCCGAAGAAATTGTGACGAATAACAAGTAAAAGTCAGAAAAATAAATAAATTTATTTATTTTTTTCTGAAAATATTATATATTTATGTCACAGAAATTATTTTAACATAAGGGGGATTTTTATGAGAGTAAAGGGAAACTATGTTTTAAAAAAAGAAGTGTTATTTTGTAAGGAATCCTATACGTTACAAGAGGCATTAGATCATTTGAATAAAACGGGATACCGATGTGTTCCGGTTCTAGATGAAAAAGAAGAAATGTTTTTGGGGAATATTTATAAGGTAGATGTTTTAGAATACAAAGGTTCTTTAGACGATAATGTGAAAGAATTATTGCGCAATAAAGATGGCTCTGTAAAAGAAGACTCTTCCTTCTTTAAAGTTTTCTTTACAATTAAAGAGTTACCATATATCTCTGTTGTGAATGATAACGGAATCTTTCTTGGCATTTTAACGCATAAAAAAGTGTTTGAGTTACTAGAGGATGCGTGGGGCCTTCATTCTAGTGTATATTCAGTAATGATCGGAACACAAGATTATAATGGTGCTATTCAAAAACTATCAACTGTATTGAAAAAGTATAACGGGATCCAAAGTTTAATGACATTTGATAACAAGGCACTATATGTACGTAGAATTATGTTTACATTAGGAGAAGAGTTTGCAGTAGAAGAATTACAAACGCTTTTAACGGATTTAGAAAATAACGGATTCCGTGTTATACATGTAGAAGAAATGAAAAATTCACGTGAAGTGGAAATTGTAGAGTAAGAGGCAAATCCATCTCTGGAAATCGGAGATGGATTTTTTATTTATCCCGCATTAAAGGTTTAGGGGGGCTGGCCGTGTATAAAAATGGCCAGGGTCTTTTCCTGCCGCTTGCAAGGATTAAAACAAGTGTGGGTTATGTTTTGTTCTACATAGAAGCGACTTATATGTTGATAAACCAAAATGGATTTAGGAGGAATATAGAAATGGCTATTTTTGAAGATTTCATGAAATTAGATATCCGTATTGGAACAATTCATCAAGCAGAAATATTTTCAGAAGCCAGGGTGCCTGCAATTAAGCTAGAGATTGATTTTGGTGAACTTGGAATGAAGCAGTCAAGCGCACAAATCACGAAACGATATACACCGGAAGAGCTGATTGGAAAGCAAGTTGTTGCGGTTGTTAATTTTCCGCCAAAACGAGTGGCTGGATTTAAATCTGAAGTACTTGTCCTTGGCGGTGTTCCTGAAAAAGGAGATGTCATTTTACTAGAACCGGGTATGGAAGTGCCGAATGGGACAGCGATTAGCTAAAATATAGGGGGACAAAAAAATGGACATAGCAAAAGCTTATTTACAGTGTGCAGTAGAAAATTTTCAAGCTATAAAAAGGCAAGGGGATCGAACATTGTCGCAGCTTACTTATGAGGAAATGTGCTGGATTCCTCATGAAGAAGCAAATAGTATTGCGATTCTTGTGAAACATTTATATGGTAATATGCATTCACGGTGGACAAATTTCTTAACGACAGATGGGGAAAAGAAAGATCGGAATCGTGATGATGAGTTTGAAGGTGGATACACTTCCAAAGAAGAATTGTTACATGCTTGGGAAGAAGGCTGGTTATTTGTATTTCGAGCGTTGGAATCTATTACAGGTAAGGATGTTCTAAAAACAGTATATATACGCCGAGAGCCGCATACGGTGATGCAAGCGATTGAACGACAAATTGCCCATTATGCTTCACATGTTGGACAAATTATTTATATTGGAAAACTATTGAAGGAAAAAGAATGGTCATGTTTAAGTATTCCGAGAGGAAAGTCTAATCAGTTTCTGTAGAAATGACGTGAATGTACCGTATACACGGTTTCGTATATGATCTTTCCTTAATTTTTTATGCTTGAAAGAAACTTATATAGTATTACATATAAAACATATATACCTATGTACGAACCGGGTCAACTCCCCACCACTTAAACGCTAACACGTTTGAAGTGGGGGCTTGAGAAAAGCCTTAGTTGTCTAGCCTCAGTCTTTCGTGGACTCCGTTCGTAGGTTGCATACCCAAGAATGATTCCCTAGTTCTTGGCTCTATGGTGGCTCTGTAACAGTTCTGATTGGGAAGGAACGGTCAACCACAAGCCTTCTTGTATAAGAAGTTGCCAACCCCTACAAACATTGGCGAAGGGAAACAAACTCTTAGGAGGGACAAAACATGCGTGTATTTGTTAAGAATTTACGAGGAGAACCGCTTATGCCTTGTAGTCATCGAAAGGCACGAATTCTTCTCAAACAAGGAAAAGCAAAGATTATTGAATACACTCCGTTTACGATTCAATTACAATATGCTACTGGAGAAACGGTACAACCCGTTACAATCGGTATTGACAGCGGCGCAAAGCATATCGGCATTGCGATTACGACTGAAGACAAAGTGTTAGCAAAAGGAACCACCCAGTTACGCCAGGACGTCAAAGATAACCTTACATTGAGAGCTACATTACGCAGAGGTAGAAGACAACGAAAAACAAGGTATCGCAAAGCGCGTTTCCTCAATCGTAAAAAGAATGAAGGATGGTTGCCACCATCGATTCAGAGTAGAGTGGATAACCAAATTCATTGGATTGAAACATTCAAGTCACTCTTACCCTCACCAAAAGTCATTGTAGAAGTGGGGAAATTTGATGCACAAAAGCTAAAAAACCCCGATATACAAGGAATAGAATATCAACAAGGAGACGCTTTTGGCTTTTGGAATACAAGATATTACGTGTTTGCGAGAGATAACTATACGTGTCAAATCTGCAAGGAAAAAGGTGGTATCTTGCATACGCATCATATCATCGAGCGATGCAACGGTGGTTCTGATATGGCAGATAACCTTGTCACAGTACATGATGAATGCCATCAAAAATTTCATCAAGGGACACTCAAACACACTTTCAAGAAACCAAAACAATATAAAGAGACTGCTTTTATGAATATATTGCGGTTACAAATCATGAATCGTTTAGATTGTGAGATTACGTATGGCAGTTATACAACACCGATACGAAAAGAATTAGGGTTATCCAAAACACATGTAAATGACGCCATTGCGATTACCAATCCAGCACAAATACAAGAATATGATCAAAGCGGTGAATTTTGCATCAAGCAATTTAGAAAGAAAAAACGTTCTCTACATGAAGCAACCGCAAGAAAAGGAAGGAAAACAAAGAATACAAGTGCAAAACGGAACAAGAAAAATACACCGCATGTAGATGGAATCTATTTAGGGGATAAAGTGAAAGTATTTGGACAAGTAGGATTTGTGGCAGGGTTTACAGGGAAAATGGTATACGTACAAGATATCGATGGACAATATATACAAAATCCAGCGAAATCTTATAAGCAAGTAAAGATATCAGATATAGAACGTATACACCATACGAACAATTGGCAGTTCTTACAAATCAGTTAGGCTATGCCTAACCAAAAATTCATCCCCACCTTACCGCGAGGCCACTGAAAAAGTCCTCATTATAAGAAAAAGGAGTCCATCACCTACTATATACAGATGACAGACTCCTTTTCACTTTCAATATACTGATAAAATATATCTTATTTTTTCGAAACAATCACTTTTTCAGTGCCTCCCCTTACCGCTGGGCTCTTGCCCGTTACGCGCTTGAAGATGGGGACTTCTTTCGGAATTACGTTAAAAGGAACAAGGGATTTAGTAATATAGAATGAATGGTTGTCATAAAAACAGTTTGCTGACGTAGTACATCATACACAGAAAATGCAATAATGGTGCCGAATCCATATAAACAAACAAATGCAAATAGATCCAACCAAATGCGAATACGCGGATGTACCGTGAGTAAAACAAAGAAACACGATAACACAATAGGAAATAATCCAATCATCAGCTTCAATTCTATTCACCTCAATGCCAATATTGCCAAATTTCAGTTGGTCTATTCTCATAGCTTGTACATATGTTTATGGAGAGAGGTGATTTCATGAGTCGAAGCTATTTTTATGTGAAACGGACAAGTCTTCCGAAATTTATTTTTTTACTTTTATTGGGCATGATGGCTGCTTTTTTGTTTGTTAGTATGATCGTAACATCATTAAAAGAAACGAAGTCAACGTATTTATATAAATGGTTAAATGAGCTTTCTATGAATGGCTATATGTATGTACTCGGTTCGGAAAATCGTTATTTTACACAAGAATATCGTCATTTAAATACAGAATTTTCGATTTCTTCTTTTATTTTATCTGCCGCGACAAATATTCGTTTTGATGACGTTCGTAGTTTAATTGGAATAGAGCTTCCAGGATTTTTGAAATATGACACGGAAATTGTAATTGCTGGAGAAGGAACAAATTATACAAATTTACCTATTGAGTCGAGTGTACCCTTAGAAGAGCTTGTAAAAGAGCGGACAGGGGAACAAGAAAAATCTCAAAAAAACGAATCACATGAAGAGAAAAAGAAGCCAGCACAAACGACAGGAAATCGAAAAGTAGCATTTATTTATCATACGCATAGTTGGGAGTCATATTTACCATTGTTACATTTAACAAATAATCCAGATCCAAATAAAGCAACGAGCTCAGTAAAGAATATTTCTATATTAGGGGATCGATTTCGTGAAAAACTAGAAAATTATGGGGTAGGTTCAACGAATGATAAAACAGATGTTGGAAACATGTTGGTGAGTCGAGGATTAAATGATCGCAGTTCGTATAAAATGTCTCGTGAGGTTGTGCAAGAAGCAATGACAAATAATAGAGAGCTGCAATACTTTTTTGATTTGCATAGAGATAGTGCTAGGAAAGAAGTAACGACGAAAACAATTGGTGATAAATCATATGCGAAGTTGGCATTTGTTATTGGTAAGGGAAATAAAAATTATGCGAAAAACTTACAACTGGCAACAGCGCTACATGAATCATTAAAGGAAAAATATCCTGGATTAAGCCGAGGTGTTATTCAAAAAGATTTGAGCACTGGGAATGGTGTATACAATCAAGATTTATCCGGTCAAGCTATTCTTATTGAAGTAGGCGGTGTTGATAATACAGAAGAGGAACTTGATCGTAGTATAGATACACTCGCAGAAGCATTTAGTGAGTACTATTGGCAAGCTGAAAAGGTGAATGGATAAGCGTAAGCAAACGTTGCTTACGCCGTTTTTTTTGTAGCGAAATTTGTCTCTATATCTTATAAAAATGGAAAAGGAATTTAGAAAAATAGTAGCGAATGTTCATTTATCCCGCTATTCGTGGGCAGTAATACTCCCGCCTCAAAGTTCAGCGGAAGCATTGTCCAGCTCTAGCGGCTAGAATCTCCGGTCGTTTCGCCCCCTCGGACGAGGCAGAAAGCGCCTCTCTGTCGGGTGCTCCAACGTCCTGCGATTCTGAGCGAGCCGCTTCCGCCTTTCTTAAGAAGTTAGGCGGGAGATAAACTGCCCGTAAAAGCCCGATTGGTGAGGGCTGATAATCAGTGGGGGGTGAAGAAAACCCCCACTGATTAAAGTTTCACTTTATCAAGAAATCTCCACAAATAATTATATTATGTAAACTTATTGGTTAGATAAATGATTATGAAAGAATCAGAATCGTTTTGAGAATGTGGAGAGAAATGTTTAAAGTGATGAGAGAATGGAAAAAAATATATGGTATAGGATAAGTTTTTGAATTGACTGTTACGGTTATAGCGAAAGTTGATGAGTTTTGTTTGGGAAAAAACTATTAGAATAAAAGGATGTTATATGAAGAAAAAATGGATGTTGTTGAGTATAGCGATTGCCATTTGCATAATTACAGTGCTTCGATATATAGAACATAATGAAAAGCAAGCGATAGAAGCACAAGGGAACGTTATTTTTCCAAAGGTACAAGAAACAACTGCAAAAGTAGAAGGAGGGCTTGCAGTTGTTAATAATCCAGATTCAACCCTTGTTCTTGTAAACAAGAAGAGACGATTGCCTGATTTGTATGAGCCGCAAGATTTAGTGATACCCCAAGTTCGTTTTCTATATGAAGGCGATAATGAAAAAAAGAAAATGCGTAAAGAAGCAGCTCTAGCATTGGAGCGTATGTTTCAACAAGCGAAGCGTGAAAAAGTCTTTTTATTTGCTGTTTCGGCATTTCGTTCATTTGAAAGGCAAAAAGCATTGAATACGATGTATAAAAAGCAAGATGGGGAAGCAAAAACAGCGATGTCTAGTGCAATTCCTGGTACAAGTGAACATCAAACAGGATTAGCAGTTGATATCACATCACAATCTGCAAAGTTTCAATTAGAACCTTCATTTGGAGAAACGAAAGAAGGAAAGTGGCTTGCTGAAAATGCCCATAAGTTTGGGTTTATTATTCGTTATGAAAAAGAAAAAGAAGAGGTAACAGGATATATGTATGAACCATGGCATGTTCGTTATGTTGGAAACCCATATGCTACGTATTTACATGAAAATCAGCTTACTTTAGAAGAAGCTATAAAGTGAACGATCCATTAGTGGCTCACTAATAGATCGTTCTTATCAATTGGGGTCTTACTGCCCGTTAATGCGAGAGAGAGAAGGAAAATGACGATGTTATATAAGAAAAAGCTTATGAGTAAACAAGAAAGCGATGTTTCTTAGACGGAAACACCGCTTTCTTGTTATTGTGATGAAAATCACTTCCTGTATAATGAGAAATTTTCATTTTTAGAGAAGATTTTGATTTTTTGTCACTTTTTGAGAGGATTTATCCTGTATAATAAAGAATATATTAATATATAATTTTAGTATATTTTTTCATCTATTAATGGATGCTGCAGCTTTAAATTGGTTAATCAATGCAACGTGATAAAGTTTTCTTTCTCTCATATACATGTAAAGTGAAACTTACATCAGTGGGGGGCTTTATCCCCTGCTGATGGAAAGCCCGACTAATCGGGCTTTTATGGGCAGTTATCCCCTATCTATTTTCTTCGCTTCTCTCTCAATCTTGAGGTGGGGCCTTACTGCCCGGGAATAGCGGGATAAAAATAGAATGGAAGCGAGGGTTGCATATGACAGGGTGGGTGATTTGGTTTGTCATTGCCGGTCTTTTATTTATTGCGGAAATGCTGACTGTGACGTTCTACTTATTATGGCTTGGGATAGGTGCTGTGGTCGGAGGTCTAATTGGACTATTTGTACCGAACTCTTTACTACTTCAAGTGGTGATAGCATCTGTTGTCAGTCTTAGTTTGACATTTTTTACGAAACGAATTTCTAAAAATTTTCGAGAAGCGAAAGGATATACAGATGCAGTAGATAAGCTTGTCGGAAAAAAAGGCATAATTGTGCAAGCGATTACAAATGAATCGAATGGCATTGTAAAAATAGAGGGAGATATGTGGACTGCTGTGTCAGATGAACCAATTTTAGATGGGGAAAGCGTTATTATTGTAAAGAGAAGCAGCACGGTAGTGCATGTGAAAAGGGAGTGTGAATTATAATGGTAGGTTTAACATTATCAATTATTTTAGTATTGATTGTTATTGTATTTATCGCATTATCAATTAAAATTATCCCGCAGCAAAGAGTAGGTGTTGTAGAGCGTTTAGGTAAATTTCAGCGTGTTATGCATCCGGGTTTAAACATGATTATCCCAGTTATCGATCGTGTACGTCTTTATCATGATTTGCGTATTCAACAAACAAACGTCCCACCGCAAAAAGTAATTACGAAAGATAACGTACAAGTTGAGATTGATACGATTATTTTCTATCAAATTGTTGACCCAGAGCTTGCGACGTATGGTATTTCTAATTATGAATTTGGGGTTCGGAATATTACATCTGCAACAATGCGACAAATTATCGGAAAAATGGAGCTTGATGAAACACTATCTGGTCGTGAAAAAATTTCTGCAGAAATTCGCTTAGCACTTGATGAAGCAACAGAAAAATGGGGTGTTCGTATTGAACGTGTTGAAGTTGTAGATATTAACCCTCCAAAAGATATACAAGCAGCCATGGAAAAACAAATGAAAGCAGAACGTAATAAACGTGCCATTATTCTTGAAGCTGAGGCGGCAAAACAAGATAAAGTTCTTCGGGCTGAAGGGGAGAAACAAAGTAAAATTTTAATGGCTGAAGGGGATAAAGAAGCGCGCATTCGCGAGGCAGAAGGTTTACGACAAGCGAAAGAACTAGAAGCACAAGGGGAAGCGAAGGCAATTGAAGAAATTGCAAAAGCAGAACAAATCCGGATTCAAATGTTGCGTCAGTCAGGACTTGATGAGCGAGTACTTGCATACCAGTCATTTGAATCGCTAACTGAGATTGCAAAAGGACCTGCAAATAAAGTATTCCTTCCGTCAAATGCCGTTGAAACATTAGGAAGCTTAGGAGCAATTGGAGAGTTGTTTAAAGAGAAAAAACTGCCTTCGATAGATATGAAAAATGAACAATAGAAACGAGGAAGAGAAATGGATGCCATTTCTCTTCTTTTTTTGAAACTTAATTGAAGAAATACAAAACCTATTCGTGAATTAGAGTGTGGTTTTGTTAATTTTAGAAATTCTAGTTGGAAAATATGATGAATTCACTGTGAATGGGCGACGCAAAATAGTGCCATACAGAATGTATATCGCAGAAAGCTTGTACATACCCATGTATAGAAAGGGTGGTACGATGAAAAAGTATTTTATACATTCTCAGACGCATGAGAAGAAGATTATTGTTTTATTCTGTTCTTATGCGTTTTTTATTTTAGTGGCTGCATCTTTAGTTACAACAATGTTACAGACAATGAAATCATATTATATGAATCAATGGTTTGGAAAAATTTCTTCCCAAGGATTTATGCAAATGATTGAAATGGAAAATCACTATTTTTCTTTTGAATATTTTCAAACAAAGAAACGAGAATCAGTAGGAGCGTTATTGTTTTCATTAACAACAGATATACGTTTGCAAGATATTCGAACGTTTATGGGGAAAGAAATACCTGGAATGGCAAACTATTATTCTGACATTCTTGTAGCAGGAGAAGGAACGAATTATACAAATATACCAAATGAATCAAGTGTACCGATAGAAGAAATTACGAAAGAGCGTGAGGTGGCTCAAGAAAAAGTTCAGGAAGCAGAAAAGAATAATCCTGTTCAAAAGAAAGGAAACGCTATAGAGGGAAAAAATGCTGTATTTATTTATCATACACATAGTTGGGAGTCTTTTTTACCGTTATTACCTGAAGTGAAAAATCCAGATGAAGCATCAAGCCCAGAGGTAAATGTATCACTTCTCGGTGATAGGTTAAAACAGCAATTAGAAGGACAAGGAATTCCAGCTTTACATGACAAGACAAACATGGGAGACTTATTAGCGCAGAAAAAGATGAAGTGGTATCAGGCTTATAAAGCATCACATGGATATGTAAAAGAAGCACTAGCTCAAAATAAGCAAATCGTATTTCCGATTGATATTCACCGAGATGATCAGCGTAAGAATGTTACAACAAAAGTGATAAATGGAAAGTCGTACGCAAGACTTTATTTCATTATTGGAATGGAAAATGAAGAACGAGAAGAAAATATGAAAATCGCAAACGCAATTAACACTTATTTGGATAAACATTATTATGGACTTAGCCGAGGAATTTTCAAAAAAGACAAAAGAAAGGGAGATGGTACATATAATCAAGATTTATCCCACAACGCCCTACTTGTAGAAGTTGGTGGTGTTGATAATACGCTAGAAGAATTGTATAACTCTATTGATGTACTAGCAAAAGCGTTTAGCGAGTATTATTGGGATGCGGAGAAAGTGAATCATTAATGGAAAAGTAAGAGAAATAGAAAAGGGACGGAAAGCCGTTCCTTTTCTATTTCCTGAAGACAAATGAAAGTTTTACTTTATCCCGCTATTCGTGGGCAGTAATACTCCCGCCTCAAAATTCAGCGGAAGCATTGTCCAGCTCTAGCGGCTAGAATCTCCGGTCGTTTCGCCCCCTCGGACGAGGCAAAAAGCGCTTTTCTGTCGGGTGCTCCAACGTCCTGCAATTCTGAGCGAGCCGCTTCCACCTACCTTAAGATTGAGAGAGAAGAAGATAGTTGGGAGGTGAAAAAGACCCTACTGATGGAAGTTTCACTTTATTTCAAAAAAAATGATAGAATTTCATAATATGAAATAAGTGAGTTGTTTGAACATAGTAATACTTCTTATAATGATTAAAAATTCTGTTAATTTTAAAGAGAGTGGATATTTCGCATTTCTAATATTGTTTGTCTGTTAAGTTTTGAAAACGTATACATTGGAGGGGTTATGTATGGCGATTCGAACAGGAGCTCAGTATATTGAGGGGTTAAAAGTGAGAAATCCAGAGATTTGGATAGAGGGTAGAAGAGTAACAGACGTGGTGAATGAAGAGGTATTTCGTGAACCGATTTTGCAAATTGCAAAATTATATGATATGCAACATGATCCAGTGTATCAGGATAAGATTACTCATATATGTGAAGAAACTGGAGAACGAGTGTCTAATGCATTTTTAGTGCCGAGAAACTATGAGGATTTAAAAGCGCGTCGTGAATTGTTTGAGGTATGGGCGAAAGCAACTTTTGGCTTGATGGGAAGGACACCTGACTTTTTAAACGTTACGGTCACTTCAATGGCAAGTAACACTTGGTTTTTTGAACAGTTTGACCCGCAGTGGGCAAGAAACATTAAAAATTACTACAAACATATTAGAGATCAGGATTTATTTTTAACACATGCGATTATTAATCCGCAAAATGATCGAAGCAAAGCGTCTCATGAACAAGAAGATGCGACACTACATTTAGGTGTTGTAAAAGAAACTGAGGAAGGAATGTATGTGAGCGGTGCGAAAATGTTAGCAACTCTTGCACCAATTACTGATGAAGTCATTATTTATTCCTATCCAAGTTTTAAACCTGGTGATGAACATCATGCAATTTCATTTGCGGTTCCAATCGATGCGCCTGGATTACGTATTCTTTGTCGTGAACCGATGCAAGATGGAAAACGTTCATTATTTGATCACCCTCTTGCATCAAGATTTGAAGAAATGGATGCACTTTTAGTATTCCACAATGTGTTTATTCCATGGGATAAAGTATTTATTTACCAAAGTGTTGAGGCAGGAAATCAATTATATCCAAAAACAGGAATTGGTCATCAACCTGCTCATCAATCGGGAGTAAGAGGCCTTGTGAAACTGTCATTTGCGGCGGAAGTGGCAATAAAATTGGCTGATTCGATTGGAGTAGATGGCTTCTTAAATGTACAAAATCAGTTAGCGGAGCTTATGCAAGATGTAGAAACGATTCGTGCTCTGCTTCAAGTTGCGGAATATGAGTATGAAATGAATGCATATGGTGAAGCGATACCAGCAAGATTGCCACTCGATACAATTCGCAGTTTATTACCAAAAATGTATCCACGTGCAATTGAAATTATTCAAATGATTGGTGCAGGTGGTCTCCTTATGTCTCCAACAGGTGCCGACTTTATGAATCCAGAGATTCAAGATGATATGCATAAGTATTATATTGGCCGTGAAGGTGTATCTTCTGAAGAACGCGTCCGCTTGTTTAAATTAGCTTGGGATTTATGTGGTGAAGCATTTGGACAACGATTATTACAATATGAGCGTTATTACTCTGGTGATCCAGTTCGGAAAATGGGTATGTTTTATAACGCGTATAAGAAAAAACAATCATTGTCTCTAGTAGAAGATGCTTTACAAGGGGCAACTGCATCTGAAAGAGCAATAAAATAATTATTATTTTTGATTACGCTCACAATGTTAATGTGAAAGGAAGGAGCAACAGATAATTAAAAAGAATTTTACTGTTAGGATGTAAAACTTCTTACGAATTTTAGCTATGTATCAACCGAATTGTATATGTAACTGAAATATAGGAGGTAATCTATTTTGATAGCGTCTATCGGTAAAATTTGTAAAATTCTAAATTGTTTCACTAATGATGAACCCGTATTGGGGAATTTAGAAATTGCAACAAAATTGAATATGAATCCAAGCACAATTCATCACCTTGTTCGCACATTATGCGAAGAAGGAATGTTAATTCAAGATGAGCAAAGAAAATATCGTCTGGGTTGGAAATTGTTGGAGTGGGGCAATCAAGTGATGTTTCAACAAGACATTTATAGCGGAGCAATTCCATTTGTAGAAGAGCTAGTACGAAAATTTAATGGAACGGTGCACATCGGTATGTTTGACCGTGGGGACGTTGTTTTTATTTTGAAAATATCATCAAAAGATTCTATTCAAATATCAACACATGTTGGATCTAGAAAGCCTGCTTATTGTACGAGTACAGGAAAAGTACTTCTTTCTTTTAATCCTTCTTTTGTTGAGCATGCTGTCAGAAATGGTCTTTTACCAAGAGCGCCGAACACCATTACCTGTATGAAACGGTTTCAAGAAGAATTGCAGGAAATTCGACGTCAGGGATATTCTATTAGCGATAACGAAAACGAACATGGTTTATATGGAATTGCAGCGCCTATTCGTTCTTATACAGGAAGAACGGTTGCAGCCCTTAATATTGTTGGGCCAATTTCTTATATGCAAGGAAGAGACCGGCAAGTTATTATTCGTAGCGTGATGAATACAGCACAAATGATTTCGAAAGAGTTTGGCTATTTAGATATTTAATGGCAGTTTCATCAAAGAGATGAGGAGGTATGAATCATCTATATACATGATGAAGGTGTACTGATATTACAAAAATCAGTTGTTGCAATTGGTGCCTTTGATGGTGTACATAAAGGTCATCAAGAAGTGATTCGTAAAGCGGTAGAGAAGAGTAGGGAACTTCATGTTGAAAATGTCGTGTATACATTCGATCCGCCGCCGCGTTCTTACTTTCAAGGAGCACGTGTGTTAACTCCAATTTCGGAAAAATTAAATCGATTCAATGAGTTAGGTGCAGATCATATAGTTGTCGTTCGCTTTGACCAATCGTATGTAACAAGGAAGGCTATTTGTTTCATTCAAGAGTTACAACGATTGCATCCAGTAGAAATTTTTGTTGGGGAAGATTTTCGGTTTGGAAAAAATCGTGAAGGTGATATAAATCTACTTGCAGATTACTTCACTGTTTCCATTGTCGAAACAGTTTGTTGCGAAGAGGGAGAACGTATTTCTTCAACAAGAATTCGTAATCAATTATGTCAGGGAGAATTACAGCATGCTCAACTCTTATTAGGGTGGCCGCCTGAAATAATGTAATTAAATACGAGGGGGAATAAGGATGTCGGGAACATTACAATCTTTTAATTTATTAAAATGGATTGATGAAAATAAGGAACTATTAAAACCACCGGTAAATAACAAAGTCATATGGCAAGATTCAGAGTTTATTGCAATGATTATAGGTGGCCCAAATAGAAGACGTGATTTCCATGTCGATCCTTCTGATGAATTCTTTTATCAAATTAAAGGGGATTGTTATGTGGAATGTATTACTGGGGAAGGAAAACGTGAAGTTGTAACGGTAAAAGAGGGTGATGTTTTTATGTTGCCAGCTATGGTGCCTCATTCACCTCATCGAGTTGCAAATACGTACGGTCTTGTAATTGAACGGAAACGCAAAAAAGGTGAATTGGAAGATTTTGTTTGGTTCTGTGATGAGTGTAATCACGAAATGCACCGTGTGCGTGTGCAATTAGAGGATATTGAAAAACAAGTAAAGGAAGCTATTTATAGCTTTAATTCTAATAAGGAAATTCGTGCATGCAAAAATTGCGGACATATTATGCCAGAAGAAGTGGAGGAATGGAAGTGCGAATAGATTTTCATACGCATATTATCCCTGAAACATTTCCGGATTTTGAAAAAAAATTTGGTGGAGGGCGTTGGCCGATATTGGAGCGTACTTGTACGTGCGGAGCTTCAATCATGGTTGGAGGGAAAAACTTCCGCGATGTTACAGATCAAGTCTGGTGTCCAGAAAAACGAATTGAAGATATGAATCGTGAAGGCGTGGATATTCAAGTTTTGTCTCCGATTCCAGTTACATTTTCATACTGGGCAAACCCAACCGAAGCGGAACAAATGTCACGTATTCAAAATGATTTTATAGCAGAAACAGTTGCACAATATCCAGATCGTTTTGTCGGTTTAGGAACAGTTCCTATGCAAGATGCTCCGACAGCAGTACGGGAGATGGAGAGATGTGTAACAGAATTAAAACTGCACGGAATTGAAATTGGAACGAATGTGAACGGTAAAAATTTAGACGATCCGTCATTTATTGAGTTCTTTCAAATGGCGGAACAATGGCAAGTTCCAATATTTATTCATCCATGGGAGACGCTTGGCCGTGATAGAATGCTGCATCACAATTTTATGTATACAGTAGGAATGCCAAGTGAAACAGCCCTTGCAGCTGCTACTCTAGTGTGGAGTGGTATTATGGAGAAATTTCCTAAATTGAAAATTTGTTTTGCTCATGGAGGTGGATCATTTCCTTATATTCTTCCTCGTTTAGACCAAGGATGGCATGTGTGGCCTCATTTAAGACTTACAACATATCCGCCAAGTTATTATGCAAAGAAATTTTATTTTGATTCTTTAAACTATGATCCAATCAATATTAAGTACATGATCGAGCGGTTCGGTCATGAGAAAATTTTTATGGGTTCTGACTATCCGTTTTTACTTCGCGAGATTCCTCCTGGAAAAGTAATCGATGAGACGCTCGAATTAACAGCAGAACAAAAAGCAGCAATGTTAGGTGGAAATGCTGCTCAGTTTTTAAATATCGATATGAAAAGAAGAGGTGTTGTTTATGCAGAAAGTGCAAACACCAGAGAATAAATTAGAAGAACTTGGTCTCAAGTTACCAGCACTTCGACCAGCTGTTGGGAACTATGTGAGCTGTGTGCGAGTGAAAGAGTTGTTGTTTACAGCTGGTCAAGGTGTTGATCAGTACCATGGGAAGTTAGGAAGAGATTTAACAGTGGAAGAAGGATATAAAGCTGCACAGCAATCCATGCTGAATTTACTAAGTGTTGTTAAGAAAGAGTTAGGTGATTTAAGTAAAGTAAAACGGGTTGTGAAGATTCTCGGTTTTGTAAATAGTACAGAAGATTTTACAGAGCAGCCGAAAGTCATGAACGGAGCATCAGATTTACTTGTGCAACTATTTGGAGAAAGCGGAAAACATGCCCGCTCAGCTGTCGGAATGGCGCAGTTACCAAATAATACAGCAATTGAAATCGAAATGATTTTAGAAGTTGCCGAATAGGAGGTTTGCTTTGTGAGGAAAGAACTGTTAACCGATAAGGTAAATGTAAAAGATGCCAAGCTGTTTATCGCTGGGGAATATATTGATGCTATTTCAGGTGAAACATTTGATACATTGAATCCGGCAACGAATACGAAACTAGCTTCAGTTGCACAAGGAAGTGAGGCGGACGCCAAACTTGCGATTGAGGCTGCGCAGCGTACGTTTGAGAGTGGCATCTGGAGTAAAATGCCTGTGGAAGAACGTTCGCATATTTTATGTAAGATGTCTGATTTAATTATGGAGAAGGTAGACGAACTTGCTTATATTGAAACGCTTGATGTAGGAAAACCAATTAAAGAGAGTAGAGGCTTCGATATTCCTCGAGCAGCCCATAATTTTCGATTCTTTGCAGAGATGGCAAAGTATATGGTGCATGAGCATTATGATCAACATCATGTAATGTCTTATGCAAAATATGCACCTGCTGGTGTAACGAGTTTAATTATTCCATGGAATTTACCATTTATGCAGATGACATGGAAAGCGTCTGCTGCTTTAGCATCTGGGAATACAGTTGTGATTAAACCAGCGTCATATACACCGCTAAGTGCGGTGATGCTTGGAAAGATTGCGAATGAAGCAGGGTTACCGCCAGGGGCTCTTAATATTATTACAGGACCGGGTAGTACTGTGGGCACTGCTATGACGACACATTCAGCTGTGCGGCGCATTTCTTTTGTAGGAGAAAGCAACACTGGGAAAACAATCATGCGAAATGCTTCGGAAAATTTAATTCCAGTCTCATTAGAATTAGGAGGAAAGTCAGCTAATATCGTTTTTGAAGATGCGAATTTAGATGAAGCAGTGCAAGGATCGATTGAGGCCATTTATCGCAACCAAGGAGAAATTTGTTTAGCGGGATCAAGGCTGCTCGTACAAGAGAGTATCTATGAACAATTTCTTGGAAAGTTTATATCAGCTGTAAAGAAAATTAAAGTAGGTAATCCCCTCGATGAAGACACAGACATGGGTGCACTTGTGTCAAAATCTCATTTGGAAACAGTAGATAAATACGTGGAAATTGGACTTTCTGAAGGAGCTAAATTAGCTTATGGAGGAAAGAGAGTAGAAGGATTAACAGCAGGGAACTTCTATGAACCTACTGTTTTATATGATGTAGATAATCATAT
This sequence comes from Bacillus cereus group sp. BfR-BA-01380, assembly GCF_022663535.1. GTDB lineage: Bacteria > Bacillota > Bacilli > Bacillales > Bacillaceae_G > Bacillus_A > Bacillus_A cereus_BB. The sequence continues at coordinate 21,715 of NZ_JAKUFS010000038.1, forward strand.
GCGCGTGGCTCAAGAAGAGATCTTTGGCCCTGTTTTAGTTGTTATTCCATTTAAAACAGAAGAAGATGCAATTCGTATTGCAAATGATTCAATTTATGGTTTAGCGGGGGTCGTTTGGACAAATGATTTAAGACGAGCACAGCGGGTAGTTTCGGAAATTGATTCCGGACTATTATGGGTTAATTGCTGGTATATTCGCGATTTAAGAACACCGTTTGGTGGTACAAAAGCGAGTGGAATTGGAAGAGAAGGTGGGCGTCATAGTTTTGAGTTTTACACAGAAGCAAAAACAATTACGATGAAACTTTAATAAAAGAAAACCTACAAAAGCGGAGTGGATTAGCGTTTTCTGTGGGTTTTCTACAATGAGGTGAACAATGAATGAGAAGTTTAATTGCAAAATTAGCAGATGAGCTTTTACAGGCAGAACGTACTTGTGAACCGATTTCTGCTTTTACAGAATGTTATACAGATTTATCAGTTCGTGATTCCTATGAAATTCAATTAGAAGTTGTAAGCAGAAAGTTGCAGGAAGGTCGGACTATTATTGGGAAGAAAGTAGGACTGACGAGCGCAGCAATGCAACAGATGCTAGGTGTGAATGAACCGGATTATGGCCATCTACTTGATGATATGAAAGTGAATAATGGAGAAAAACTTTCTATAGATTCATTCGTTTCTCCGAAGGTGGAAGCTGAAATTGGTTTTATCCTGGAAGAAGATTTAGTCGGTCCTAATATTACATATGTAGATGTTTTGATGGCAACAAAATACATTGTTCCAACGTTGGAGATTATTGATAGTCGTATTACAGATTGGAAAATTAAGCTGGTAGATACTATTGCTGATAATGGCTCGTCAGCAAAAGTTGTTGTTGGTGAAAAGTTTTCTCTTTTACATGAAGTCAACTTACGTACGGCGGGTATGTCGCTTTACAAAAATGATGAGTTAATTGCAACAGGTGCCGGCGCAGCTGCTCTTGGTCATCCAGCACAAGCAATTGCATGGCTAGCCAATAAATTACATGAATTTAATATTTCACTGAAAGCAGGTGAACTCATTTTACCAGGAGCTTTATCAGCAGCAGTTGCAGTTTCTCACGAAGATACAATTACAGCAGAATTTGGTTCTCTCGGTTCGGTATGTGTACATTTTGCGTAATATTCAAATCATGCAAAGGAGTGAAGCGTAAGCATGGTGAAAGTGAAAGTAGCGATTGTGGGCTCAGGAAATATTGGGACAGATTTAATGTATAAGTTACAAAGAAGTGATGTACTAGAATTGACAGCAATGATTGGCATTGACCCTGAATCAGAAGGATTAAAGAGAGCGAAACAAGAGGGGTATGACATTTTTGATAATGGTATTCAGGCGCTTATTGATAATCCGAGTTTAGCAGATATCATATTTGATGCGACCTCAGCAAAAGCACATGTGCGACATGCAAAGATTGTAAGAGAGTTAGGTAAATTAGCTATCGATTTAACTCCTGCCGCTCGCGGGCCGTTTGTGTGTCCTGCTGTAAATTTAGGAGAATATTTAGAGGCTAGAAATGTGAATATGATTACATGTGGCGGTCAAGCGACGATTCCAATTGTACATGCAATTAATAAAGTAGCAGATGTTACGTACGGAGAAATTGTTGCGACGATTGCTAGCTTAAGTGCAGGTCCTGGCACTAGAGCAAATATCGACGAGTTTACGATTACAACGCGCCGAGGGATTGAAGAGATCGGTGGTGCTGATTGTGGAAAAGCTTTAATTATATTAAATCCGGCTGATCCACCAATCTTAATGAGAGACACAGTATATTGTGAAGTAACACATATGGATGAAGACGTCATTCGAAAAGCGATTTACAAAATGGTTGAAACCGTACAAAGATATGTGCCGGGTTATAACTTAAAACAAGAGCCGATGTTTGAGGGGAATCGTGTAACTGTATTTTTGGAAGTAGAAGGGTCGGGCGATTATTTTCCTCCTTATGCTGGAAACTTAGATATTATGACCGCTGCTGCTATGAAAGTAGGAGAAGATTATGCACGTCATATGTTGAAGTCAAAAGACAACGAGATGATTTCTAGCGAAGTGAAAGGGGTGTAACATATGAAACGAAATACGGATAAGCCAGTTAAAATTACAGAAGTATGTTTACGAGATGGCAGTCACGTTATGCGTCATCAATTTACAGAGGAGCAAGTTCGTACTGTAACGAGAGCATTAGATCAAGCTGGTATGCATTATATTGAAGTAAGCCATGGAGATGGATTAGGAGGATCGACGCTCCAATATGGTAAGTCACTTGTAAATGAAATGAAATTAATTGAGGCAGCAGTAGAAGAGTGTCAGCAAGCTACTGTAGCGGTGCTACTTCTTCCTGGCATTGGAACAGTGCATGAGTTAAAACAAGCAAGACGACTAGGAGCAGGATTAGTACGAGTTGCGACGCATGTTACAGAAGCGGATGTTTCTGCGCAGCATATTCAATTCGCACGCGAACTTGAAATGGAAGTATGTGGATTTTTGATGATGGCACACTCAGCGCCAGTTCAGAAACTTGTAGAACAGGCGAAACTTATGGAAAGCTATGGGGCACAAGCAGTGTATGTAACAGACTCGGCGGGAGCTTTATTACCAGATGAAGTTCGTGAGCGCGTTCGTGCATTGCGCCAATCTTTAAATATTGAAATAGGTTTTCACGGTCATAATAATTTATCACTTGCAGTTGCCAATACAGTCGCAGCAATTGAAGAAGGAGCGACTCGAATTGACGGCAGTGTACGCTGCTTAGGAGCAGGTGCTGGAAATGCACAAACAGAAGTATTGCTTAGTGTGTTACAACGAATGGGAATGGATGTTGGAATCGATTTGTATAAAATGATAGATTTAGCAGAAGACATTGTTGGTCCAATGTTACCGGGGCCTCAAGAAATTCAGAAAGGAAGTCTTGTAATGGGCTATGCCGGTGTATATTCTAGTTTCTTATTACATGCAGAGCGAGCCGGGAAAAAGTTTGCTATAGACCCACGTGATATTTTAATAGAGCTTGGAAAGAGGAAAGTAGTTGGCGGACAAGAGGATATGATTCTTGATGTAGCAGCAGAACTAGCAAAAGCAAAATTGGAGGTGTAATTTAAATGGTGCTTGTAAAAGGAGCGGATACAGAAATTATTGAATATTTGTTACATGCAGAACGAGAAGCACGTGAGGTTGTAAAGGTTACGGATCAATATCCAGAGCTAACAGTAGCAGATGCTTATGTACTACAAAAAAAATTGGTGCATCGTAAAATAGTAGAAGGTTCCAAGCGAGTAGGTGTAAAGCTGGGGTTAACAAGTAAAGCAAAACAGCAAATGATGGGAATTAACGAGGCCATTTATGGGTACTTAGTAAGTGATATGTTAGCGCTAGAGTGGGAGCCGGTCAAGTATGATCAATTCATTCATCCGAAAGTAGAACCAGAGATTGCGTTTCTTATGGGAGAAGATTTGCAAGGAACAAGTATTACGGCGGAAGATGTTATGAAAGCGACAAAATATGTAACGCCAGCTCTAGAAGTTATCGATAGTCGTTATTTAAATTTTAAGTTTACGCTTCCAGATGTAATTGCAGATAATTGCTCATCTGCACGATTTATTTTAGGAAGTAAATGGGTTAATCCAATGCGAGTGGATTTAGCAAAAGTCGGTATGGTCATGTCTAAAAATGGAGAGATGGCTACTGTTGGAACTGGAGCAGCTGTACTTGGTCATCCTGCTTCAGCAATTGCCTGGGCAGTGAATAAGCTTGGCATGCAAAATGAAGGATTAAAAAAAGGTGATATTGTTCTGAGTGGAGCTTTATCAGAAGCCATTGCTTTTCAAGCAGGTGATTCTATAATTGCGCAGTTTGATGGACTGGGAAGCGTATCGATGTTTTGTAAATAAAATGTAAAGTGAGAGATTGATATGCCCATTGTACAAATTCAAATCCTTCAGGGAAGGGAACAAAAACAAATACAGCATCTCATTATGAATGTAACGGATGCTGTAGCAAAAAGTTTGGAAGTAGATATAGAGCGTGTACGTATATTAGTTACTGAAATCCCTGATACACATTGGGGTGTTGGAGGAAAGCTAAAAAGCGGTGTGGAAGAATACTAATTCAACAAAAAACAGTAGCCACTTGTATGAACATGATTGGCTGCTGTTTTTTGTTGAAATGTATATGTAGTTTGTTTTCATTCGAATAAAGGAATTAACGGGTTCTTCACATGTTCTGTCAATAAAGTATGGAGCTGTCCGCGATGATGGTAAAAATGAGCAACAATTTCAAGTAACCATTCAAAACGGGAATAAGAAACGCCCCAATAGGAATGTGTGATTTCTTCAAGCTCTGCTAAGGAGTATGCTTGAAATGTTTTAGCAAGAAGATGGAAACCTTCTTTCATTTTCTGTTGTACTTCTTCAAGTGTGTGCGGCGTATGTTGTTTGTAAAATGTATCTAACTCTTCCTTTGATGCTTCGTTTAAAATAAGAAAATCCGCATGGCAAATCAGAGATAGATGCATACAAATTTCAAAGAGAGATCGTTTATTTTCGAGCGGTCGTTGCTGTAATTCATCGTAAGTAACTTGATCTAACATCTGAATTGTAGAATCAATCGCAATTTCTAATTGGTGCAGTGCTGCTTGAACAAACATTGTATTTCCCCTTACATCTGTTTATAATAAGATTTTAAGGATATTATATCATACTTAAGATTCTGAAGATTCTAGTAGTTTGACTAGGAAAATGAAAAGTATTATAGTGTAAAAGTCCTATCGAACGATAAATAGAATGGGATTATTCAGTTAGGAGTTAAAATAATGATTTCAAGATACGGAAGAAATACAATTGCTGAAGTTAATTTAGATGCTGTAAAATATAATGTAAGAGAATTTAAAAAACGTGTAAACGATGAAAATATTGCAATGATGGCAGCTGTAAAAGCAAATGGATATGGTCATGGTGCTATTGAAGTTGCAAAAGCGGCGATTAAAGCGGGAGTAAGTCATCTTGCAGTTGCTTTTGTGGATGAAGGAATTGAACTTCGGGAAGCGGGTATAACAGTACCGATTTTAGTTTTGGGCTATACACCGGAGGAAGCTGTAGAAGACGCAATTGAATACGATATTATGATGACTGTATACAGAATTGAAGATTTAAAAAATATTGATCGCATAGCAGAGCGTCTGCAAAAGAAGGCGCGTATCCAAATAAAAATTGATACAGGTATGAGCAGGATTGGTTTACAAGAAGAAGAGGTGGTACCGTTTCTTCAAGAATTGAAAGAGATGCAACATGTAGCAGTAGAAGGAATGTTTACACATTATTCTACTGCTGATGAAGTAGATAAAGAATATACGTTGATGCAAAAAGATTTATTTGAGAAGGCTGTAAATATTGCAAAAGATATGGGGATTCATTTGCCGCTTATTCATAGCTCGAATAGTGCAGGAACAATGGAACTAAATAATGAATTTCAAAATATGGTTCGCGTTGGGATAGGAATATATGGGATGTATCCATCGAAAGAAGTGAATCATAATACAGTAACACTTCAGCCGATTTTAACATTAAAGTCCAAAGTGGCTCATGTGAAACGAGCTAAACAAGGAAGAGGGATAAGCTACGGCAATACGTATGTTGCGACAGGGGAAGAGTGGGTTGCTACGATTCCAATCGGATATGCAGATGGATTTAGTCGTCGATTGTCAAGTAAAGGGTATGCGCTTATCAATGGTGTGAGAGTACCTATTATTGGCCGCGTTTGTATGGATCAGCTCATGCTCGATATAACAAAAGCGATGCCGGTACATGTTGGAGATGAGGTTGTCTTTTATGGTAAGCAAGGTAATGAAGAGATTGCAGTAGAAGAAATTGCTGATATATTAGGGACAATTAACTATGAAGTAACGTGTATGTTAAATCGCAGAATTCCGCGTGTATATAAAGAAAATGATAAAATTGTTGGTGTTGTAAATCCATTAAGAAGAAAATGATGCATAAATAATTAAGACCTTACTTTCTCAACGTTACACCCTATATAGAGAACAAAGAAAAGGATAGATAAAGTGAAACTATAATCAGTGGGGGTTTTCTTCATCCCCCACTGATTATCAGCCCTCACTAATCGGGCTTTTACGGGCAGTTTATCTCCCACCTAACTTCTTAAGAAAAGCGGAAGCGGCTCGTTCAGAATCGCAGGACGCCCACACCCCTGACAGAGAGGCGCTTTTTGCCTCGTCCGAGGGGGCGAAACGGCCGGAGATTCTAGCCGCTAGAGCTGGACAATGCTTTCGCTGAATTTTGAGGTGGGAGTATTACTGCCCACAAATAGCGGGATAAAGCAGAGACTACGTAAATAGACGAAACTAATAAGAGGATATTATGTTCAATATATGAGCATATATCCTCTTTTCTTATACATATTAGATTTGTTATTTAGACATTGAAAATATAGTTTAATATGATGACAATATTATGGAGGTACAAAATGATTGAGTTCATCTGTAATAAACATTCATCTAGAATTCTTTATGCGAATATGAAATAATCAAAGAATAATCGAATTACTCAACAAAAGAGCGCGATTGTGGAGTAACACAGGCAGAAAATGATCAAACTTTTTTATAAAACCGAAACATAAGCCTGCTGGATAAGAATTCATTTTGATTCTCACTAAATGGGGTATCGCCCCATCGCCATCAAGCTAAGAAATACAAATACCTCCAAAACGAGAAAATTGACATCTTCATGTGAAAATGTACAATTTTTTGTTTTGGGGTGTTATAAAATTCTTAAGTTGATGGGCATGTGGTGAGACTCATAAATGAATTTGCTATATAAATAGAGTCCTATATTAATAGGACTCTATTCCTCATTTTTCAATCTACAGCTGATGATTTTTTAAATTTTTTGAAGTAATTTGCAAGCTTGTAGAACAAATCGAAATATCATGCTTTCACACCAAATAACAAACGGAAAAAGTGCTTTAGATTTATTTCTCAGGATACCGTTCTTTTACAAGTTCTTCGATGTTATTACCTTTTTTGATTTCTTCTGATGATAATCAGTTTTTATATTGTTCAATTATTGATTTTTAGTAACAACTCTTCTTTTGTTATAACTTTTTGAACATCTTTAGTGTAGTCGTAGAAATTTCAAAAAACACATTCACATATACCCTCTTGTCCCACTTAGCTTGATGGGTATGGGGTATTGACGGCAAAACGCGGATTTTATACGCATAAAGATATGCAGGATTTCATGCAGGCTACGAAAACGGTTTAAACTGCTTAATGCTGTCGTGACGTGGACGTATGAAATCTTGCATACAGCGGAGGGAACAGAAGGCTGGAAAACTCTTGATATGAACGGATTTCTGGGATTTGATTACTGCTGATAATGTTACGTTATGTTAACTGAATGTGTATAGGTTATACATACGAAGAAATTAAAGTTATGATGAAATTAAATTATTTAGAAATCTTTCTGAAGGAGGAAATACCGTATGCAAAAATTAACTAACAAAGAAATTGATTATATTTTAAAACAATTAATGATAAATGATTTGAAAGAATTCATACATGTTGGAGAAGGTGCATGGCATGAAGTGTATAGAATAAAAACATTTTCAAATCAAGATTTTGTCATAAGGATTAAAAAAGAGAAAGCATATAACCAGCTTCAAACTTACACCAGACAGCAACTTCTTACAGAATATGAATCATCTAAAACATACTATAACCAAGCCAACAAATGTATTTGGAGAATATGCCCCACCAAGTTTAAATATTTCATTGATGAAGAAATAATATTTAATGTAGAAAGCTTTATGGGAAGTAGTCTACCGCTACATAGCTTAGGATATAACAAATCATTATACTTAGGGCAGTTGTTGGGGAAATTTTATAAAGAGATGCACGATAGGGACACTATGCTGAAGGGGTATGGAAATTTAGTATGGAGCGAAAACAATGTAGAGGGTAAGGAAGCATTAGATATTCAAGAAAAATGGGAGCAAGATAATGATTTTTATCTTAAAGCATTAGAAAAGCTAAGTAACTCAGAGTTAACATTCAATCGAGAAAAGGTTGAATTAAAAATACAGAATATCATTTCTGCCCGAAGAAAAAGGATACAAAAAATATCTTTAGTTAATCAAGATGTTACCCCTGAGAATATAGTATTTCACCAGGATAATGTTTCCATTATTGATCCATATCCTAGATTAGATTTTGATGTAAAGTATGCTGGTTATTTTTACTTTTGTTATAAACTTCTTCTCCCTTCTTATTCCAACGCTCCAAGATATATAGATAGAGAATACAATAACAATGTAGACATATTAAACAGAATAGCAGAGGGTTTTGTTAAAGGGTATGCAGGCAGTGACCACTCTCTATATAAAAGACTAATTGATGAATATATATTGTGGATCTTATTAGAAATTCATGAACATTATATGCTGTTAAAACAAGAGGATTTAAGTTATAAGGTTGAACAGCAAATGGGAAATAAGGATATTCTAAAACAGAGAATGGAAATGTATCTAAAAGAACTGGAAAAATTGATTGAAAATAAACGCTAGAACTTTATAGATTCTTTAATAGTCTTCTAAATACATTGAATCCCGATAATAGGACGTTATGTCAAAATTACATGTATACTACATTTATTTCACATTTTATCTATCTTATATAATGATACAATGAAGATAATATTAGGAAATTGTGAGGGTGATTACGTTGATAAAATTTGTAATTAGTTATGCTGCAAGTCTGTTTGCTTTTATTTTCGGATGGTTCTTAATTTCATATATTTTTAATCCTAGCTTTATTCACCCGAACGTTTTATTTGGATTCATTAAAACTATCGTCACTTATGGTAGTATACCAGCTCTTATAGCTTGTCTAATTGGGGAAGTCTTATATAGGAAAATCAAACGATGTAGAGAATTGCAATTTGGAATTCCTGTATTTATAGGACTAGCAGTTATCTATACACTTACACCATTTCTTTTTATGTTTACTTTTTCTTTTTCACATTTCTTTTATTTCGTTGCACCTGTTATTATGGGGTCCTTAGCTTTTTATTTAGTACGTAGAAACTTCCGTTAACGAATCTTATGTCATCAACGCTTACGATAAGATAGCTAAATGCAAAAAAAGTAAAATTGCGTTTAGGGGATACTTCAAAACCTTAAGTCGATGGGCATGTGTCTGTACGCCATTAATGATTCAGAAGGATTTATGAAATAAAAAGATGAATATATATTTAAATACAAATTCTATCTAAAGAAGGGTGATAAGAAGAAATGGATTATCTAACAGTCCCTGAGCTTTTTTTCTTACTATCTGTAGATGATGATACTCAAACTATACAACCTCCTTTACAATCAAATATAGAAATGTTCATTACAATAAACATATTGCTAGAACTTTACCTTCAAAAGTATATTTATATAGATCATGAATTTATTGTACATAGGACTAGTAAGTCATCTGATATCCCTTATTTACAACATACCTTAGATGTAACAAAACATTTAGACGACAATCACAATATAAGAATGTGGATACTAACAGTTTGCGGAAAACAACGATTAAGTCACAAATTATATAATTCTGTTTTAGATTGTATACAACAAAAAAAACAAATAAAAGTAATTGAAAAACGAATATTAGGTTTATCATTTCAAAAACGTTACATATGTCTTCAAACCAAAGAACAAATCCTTACCCTCTTACGAAAAAGAGCTTCAAAAGGAGGAACACAATACTTATCTATGTTAACCCTTTTCCTAGCCATGGATTTGAACGAACTTTTAAAAGATGCAATGTTTCAAAATGATTATGAATATCTAATTCAATTAGAAGAATACAATAAACAATTATCTGAAATTAAATTCATACAAAAGCTAATAACAAACATTAAAAACACTTTGCCTACTCTTTTAATATGGAAACATGCCCCATTTTCAGGTATGTAAAAAAGGTAAACATCTGATTATCTAAATCAGATGTTTCTTATAGTTCACATACCCCATCATTATCAGTAGTCAATAATGAATAGAATTTTCGTTATGGGGGATTTTTACTCTTTAGGTTGTTGGTTATGTGGCGATTAAGCTAAGATTTTGAAGTACCCCCTAAATGAAAGTTTTCTTTCTCTATAGTTAGTTATTTTGAGAAGGCAGCTCATTTTTTCATTTTAGGGGTGTTTACTTTTCTTAAGTTGATGGATATGCAGCTTTTATTGTGACATTGTTACTTATGATTACTTTACGATATTATTTCCGTCAACATCTTTCTACCATCAATCCAGGTACACTCAATATGTTAATATTCTTAATTGCGATTTGTTATTTAATTCCTTGGAGAATCGCTTGTTATATAAAATTTAAAAGAATTCTTAAATTGAAAAATCAAATTAGCAGCTAATAAAAAAATCTCGTTTTGGGGAGAACCTGCTTTCTTGGCTTGATGGGCATTTGGCGGTATCCCTAAATAAGGGTTTGCAAAACATTTTTGAACAACCTTTATTCCAAAGCAACACGCTACACATATTACTCGTTATAGTCGTACTTAGGGTTAACTTCAATTTTACCCTGGTGCTTAATGACTTCGAATATATCTCCCATTTCTGCTTTCTTAAATGTTTTATTACCTACATATATTTCTTCTAGCTTACCGTCTACCATGACCATAAGAGCGTTTTCCCTAAAGATTATATCCTCTTTATATATATTTTTGTTTATGATAACTGCTTGTTTATGTTCACCATTCTTTAGTAAATCTCTATCTATTAACCCTTGACCTACTATTGTGATGTATGAAAAATGGGCGCATATTAGAAAATTTAATAGTCAACTTAATAAGTACTCTGACATATATTGTGCATATACGGTATACACAATTAGTAAGGAGGTTCTGTATGCTGGCATTAGACATTAGAAATGTAAATAAGAAATATCAAAATTTCGAGTTAAAGGATGTATCGTTTCAACTGGAAAAGGGTTATATTATGGGCTTTATCGGTGCCAATGGCGCAGGAAAAATAACCACCATTAAATCGATCTTGAACATGATTCATCTTGATAGCGGCGAGGCACGTATTTTAGGCAAGAACATTGCCGAACACGATATTGAATTGAAACAGGAAATCGGATACGCATTTAGCGGCATTGACTTTTATACTCGAAACAAAATAAAAACGTTGACCAATGTGATTAAGAAGTTCTACACGAATTGGGATGATGAAACCTATTACAACTATTTACGAAGATTTAAATTGGATGAAAACAAAAAAATCGTTGAATTGTCGACGGGGATGAAGGTAAAGTACAGTTTGGCCCTTGCCTTATCCCATGGGGCGAAGCTTCTCATCCTAGACGAACCGACAAGCGGACTCGATCTAGCGGCAAGAGTGTTCGTTATTGTCATTCTCGAATTATTGCATATTGTTAGTGCAATTATCTTTGGAATGTTTAATATTCGCTTATATCCGAATCAAACTTACTATCTCTTCGCATCGCACATGGGTTTCTGGGGACTATGTTTTGTCATGCTTGCGATCTTCAATATTATCTTTATTTCCGTATATTACTATATTGCGTATAAATATAGTGAAGCAACCTTCGCATCCGTTACAGCCGCCATGGTTTTTGCCGGAGTTGCACAATGGATCGGAATCCAGAATTCTTTTGTGTTTGACATTTTCAATGGTAGCGGTGCTGACAATATGGCGCTTCAAATATCCATCCTGATCGCAGGAATCGTGATATTTATTTCATTCACCATGATTGCTTATCGAATTGCGTATAAGCGATTCCTACAAGTGGAGATACAATGAACATAGCAATTTCGAACACATCTGAAAAGCCAATTTATCAGCAGCTTTTCGAACAAATCAGCGCCCAAATTTTGAAAGGCGAATTAGAAGGCGGCTATTGTTTAACACCAATTCGACAAGCAGCCAAGGAACTTCGTGTTAGTATCATCACCGTAAAGAAAGCTTGGGAAGAACTCGAACGATGCGGCTTGATAAATACAATAACGGGTAAAGGGTGCTTTGTAGCCGAATTCTCATCCGATGAGATACTGCGAATACGCAACGAAATGGTCATAAAGCAAATGGTTAGCGACATTTCATACTACAAATCCTTTGGTCTTACAATAGAAGAAGTTACTGAACTTTTGAAGAAGGTTTATACAGTGTGAATAAGACGTTGTGATACGAAATGTGTTCTTTTTGCGCAGGAATCCCAAAGAAGCCCATTATTTTACGGGTGTGCTTTTGGTTTTTGAGTTAGATCAGTCAGGCAACTTTGCTTTGTGTATGGATCATTCAATTTTTAAAAATCTGTCCAACAATCGGGACAGATTGTTGAACAACAATTAAAAGGGCGATACATGACTAATATGTATCGCCCTTTATTTTTTATGACTTTTTACGATTTAGGTCTTGATCATATATATCTACTTTATCCCGCATTAACGGGCAGTAATACTCCCGCCTCAAAATTCAGCGAAAGCAAAGAAGTTAGGCGGGAGATAAACTGCCCGTAAAAGCCCGATTGGTTCAACTAATAATCAGTGGGGGATGAAGAAAACCCCCACTGATTAAAGTTTCACTTTATCTATCCTTTTCGTATAGCTTAAGAATTTTCTATTTTAAATTCTCTTCTGTAAGTAATAGTGAGTATGTCCTTTTGGGAAATCTTCTATAACACCATATACTTCATAACCATGCTTTTTATAAAATTCAGGTGCTTGGAAACTAAAAGTATCAAGTTTGATGAGCGTGCAATCTGTTTCTTTCGCTATTCGTTCAGCTTCTAATAGAAGTTTACTGCCATAACCTTGGTGACGCAGGCTATCATCGACCCATAAAATATCAACATGTAGGCATTGCCAAAAAATAATACCGATTAAACCAGCTACGATTTCTTCATCATCATTTTTCACTGTTAAACAGACATTTTTTAGAGGTGATGGTTTACTTTCTGCAACTTGCGAGTTATTGAAGGAAATGAGTTGTTTTCTAATATAATCGCTGTCCTTTTTACTCCATTTGTTTTGAATTTGCATAGTCTAGTCTCCTTTTTATAGCGTGTTGTGTGTGAATTAAAAGAAAGATGGGCGTTCTATTCATCTATATAAAGTCATTTTAATTTTCCTTTATTGAAAGATTTACTATATTTCCAGTTTTATGACTTACTCTTCTTATTATCGTATATCGACTTTCCTAGGATTAAGATAAAGAAAGTTAATATAGACAGTAAAGGTTTCCCAACAATTAAGAAAAATAGTCCTACTGTGGGTATGAGTAATAGATATATTATTGCCAGTTCTTTTCACCTCTATTGACAGATTATCTATTTAAGTCTTTGTTTCCAACATAAATTAAAAATAAACATAATAGAAAAATACCTATTGCTGTTAGTATAATATCTTGTTTATCTTTACCCTCTCTATGTCTTTTTACGATTGCTAAACACACCGAACCAGTCAAACCTAAACACGTCATGATTATATCCATCAGTTTAAACAACCCCTCTATTGGTATCTTGTATACTTCTTATTCTGCTATAACAATTACTAAGACCGTCAAAATATGTCGTTTTAGCACAACAGGTAGTAAATGATAGGAGAAGAAAACCCCCACTGATGGAAGTTTCATTTTATATAGACTTGTTTATCTGAAAATTCTCTCAAAATAATTATACTATATTTATAGAAAGAATAGGAAAAAAGTAGTAAATTAAAACCAAGCGTTTTTCAATAACTGAATGGCATAGGGAATATCAGTTATGGATATCCCTCCAAATCCCATCAATACGTAAGACTCATTCTGAAAATTATTTATCATATCATACGGAGATAAAGGATATACTTTCACGCTTTGTTCTGCTGCTTTATTTATAAGCTCTTGTTCATTCATCCCGTTATGAACGTGTAATACAATATGAAGACCAGACTGAGAACCAATGATATCGACGGAAGAGCCCATTTCTTGTTGAATGGTATGTATGAAAAAGTGATGTTTCTTTTTATATACAGTACGAATTCGGTTTAAGTGCCGCTCCCAATATCCTTCTTTCATAAATGTTGCAAATGTAAGTTGCTGTATTTTGGAGACGGTTTGTTTGAAAATGGTTCCATCATGTTCATAGTTTGCTAGTAGAGTTTGCGGAAGAACCATGTAACTCATTCGAAATGAAGGTAAAAATGATTTTGAAAATGTGCCCATATAAATGACACGCCCATTAGTATCTAACCCTTGTAAGGAAGGAATCGGTTTTCCTATGTAACGAAATTCACCGTCATAATCATCTTCTATAATGTACCCGTTATTGTCGTTAGCCCACTTCAGTAGTTCCATACGGCGGGAAAGTGGCATAATCATTCCATATGGAAATTGATGAGACGGTGTTACATATGCGATATTCGCATCACTTTCATATAAAGAAGAAATGTGAATCCCTTTTTCATCTAGAGAAATTGGTTGTATCTGTAATCCGCAACTTTGCATGACAGCTCTTACGCGGTGGAAGCCGGGATTTTCCATTGCATAAATGTTCTCATAACCAAGTAATTGTAAAAGTAACCAAAGAAGTGGCTGTGTACCCGCTCCAATAATAATTTGTTCTGGAGTAGATTGAACACCGCGTGCTTGATAGAGATAACGAGAAATTTCAGAACGTAGTTGCCATTCACCTTGAGGGTCTTCTTTTGTAAACAAATCATTCTCAAATTCTAAGAGACAATTATTTGTGATCTTTTTCCAAGTAGATAATGGAAAGGAAGAGGCATCAATGCTTCCTTGACTGAAATTGAAACGGAAATTCTCCTGAATAGATTTTCTTCTACTTACTATATTTTTATTATTTGTTGTTCGAATCATATCGTAATCTATACTCGCCGCAAATAAACCACGTCTATGTTTACTCTCTACATATCCTTCAGCTATTAACTGTTGATAGGCATATTCCACTGTATTACGGCTTACATTAAGCTGCAAAGATAAATTCCGATGAGATGGTAGGCGGCTACCGGCTTCAATACCTCCTTGTAAGATTTCTTTTTTCATATAGTTATAAATTTGTATGTAAAGAGGTATTTTACTTTTTGAATCTAATGGGATGGTAAGCTCCATTGGTATCAACCTTTCAAACTGCCCCTGTAAAAAAGAAAAAAACTGTCACTTATAAAAGGGGTATGTAATTTTTATAATAACAATCATAAAACATTTTGAATTTTTGATAAAGTGAAACTTTAATCAGTGGGGGGGCTTTATCCTCCACTGATTGTTAGCTGAACCAATCCGGGCTTTTACGGGCAGTTTATCTCCCGCCTAACTTCTTAAAAAAGGCGGAAGCGGCTCGCTCAGAATCGCAGGACGCCCACGCACCCGACAGAGAGGCGCTTTTTGCCTCGTCCGAGGGGGCGAAACGACCGGAGATTCTAGCCGCTAGAGCTGGACAATGCTTTTGCTGAATTTTGAGGCGGGAGTATTACTGCCCGTTAATGCGGGATAAATAGTTGGAGGGAAAGAATATGAATACACATGTACAAGAGGTAAAAACAGAGCAAGAATTTTGTAGAGTGTTTCCAGTATTACAACAACTGCGACCTAAACTTACTAGAGAAGAAGCGCTGTCTCTTTTAGAAAGGATGAAAGAAGAAAATTACCGCCTATTTGCTTTGTATAATAATGAAGGGGAAGTAGTGAGTTTAGCAGGAACGGCAATTTGTACAAATTTTTATAATAAGAAACATGTTTTTATATATGATCTTGTTACAGCAGAAGCACATCGTTCAAGAGGATATGGGGAGAAACTACTCTCCTATATTGAGGAGTGGGGCAAAGAAAATGATTGTTCTTGTGTTGTATTAACTTCAGCGTTTTCGAGAATAGATGCCCATCGTTTTTATGAGAGAGAAGGGTATGAGAAGGTGAGTTATTCGTTTTGGAAGGAAATAAAATAAAGCAGGGGGAATCTCCTGCTTTATTTTATACAAAGAATTTGCTTTACAGAGAAGAAGACTGCTTAATAGCAATTGTTCCATGTGTTCCTTTTGTTAGAGTAGAAGTGGGATTTCCGTTGAAATCCCGCTTTGTTACGACTTCAGGTGGTAAGAAAAAGTATAGAATGATGTTTGTCGTAATAATGATACATAGCAAAATGAAACCGAATTTATTTTTCATGTAAATTCCTTTTTTTACATATTTGCAGGAGACCGATAAGGATGTTCAGGTTTGTTAGCGAAAGTGAAGGCGTGCTCATCCTTTCTGTATTGGGATGTTTCTTTTTGTTTTTCAATTTTTTTAACAGAATAATCTTGTTTTGCTAAAGCATCTTGAATTCCTGTTGTCATTAGTTTCAGTATGAGGATAGTCAGAAATAGAGCTGCAAGTGTGCTAAAAACAATCCATATAGAAACATTTAGTTCGAAATAGTTGAGACCAACAAGTCCTGCCCAGTCATTAGAAAGTGAAATAAATTTATCTTCTCCTAAATCTGCACTTTTCTTTTGTACTCCTCCGATAAATTGCCTTACTAGTGCAAGATGGGTAACTAAAAGAAGGGTTTGGATAATATTTTGCATAAACAATAAGAAGAGGCGATCTTTAAATAATACGCGTAAATGTGTACGAACAATGTGTATGCGGTTTGCTCCCATTAGTTGTGAACTTAAAATATATTCTTGTTTCATAAATTCATCAATTTCAGAAGATACATATGTCGTTATAGTAGGTAAAACAACAAGGACGAGAACGATAGCTTGATAAAATAGAAGAGAAAAGTTGACCTCGAGTTTACTATCTAAGTTTGAAAAAATCATTTTGTTCATAGGCTGCATTAATATATATGCAACGAAAACAGTTGGTAAATAATAAAATACTTCTGTACATGTTTTTACAAAAGATTTTAATCGCGTTACATATAAGCTTAATAACACACCAAGTATTGTACCAAGTAAAACACGTAATAGACTAATTCCAATTGCGAATAAAATGGTAAATTTTGCTCCATCTAATATTTGAAAGAAGATAGATTCCCCGAAGCGATCCGAACCAAGCGGAGGCATTTGCTTTGGTGGAAATGGTGAAGCGGCAATTAATTCTCCATTCTCATCGTATAACAACCTCATTGGCTTTAAAGTGTCTTCTTTGAAGTAGAAGCCATAAATAAAACTAGCGATGACAAGTACGACAATATATGTTAATCCCAATACAAAACGTTTTGATTTCCAAATAGCCTTCATATAACCTCTCCATTCATTTGTGTTTGCCATCTTTTCATAAAATAAGAACAAATTTGAAACAAAAGGTAAAAAGGCATAACAATCATTAAAAGTACAATAAATGTAATGGATGGTGAAAAATGATTTGTGAAAATAAGGAATTGAATAATACCTGACATGTGAAACACGCATTCTAGTACGAATAAATTGGAAAGTAAAAAGACAAAAATCATTTTTGAATGATGGAATAGGTGAATGAAAATATTTTTAAATAAATGTATACGGATGATATAGCTTGATGAAAGGCCTTTCCCATAGGCAACTTCAACATACGGTTTTATACGCTCTTCCTCTATGTACAATATCATCATTCGGAACATTTGAATCGTAGGGAGTATGGACAAACAAATAATAGGTAGTATATATGCTTTCTTTTCATTGAGTGTCATAATATGTACGGGCAATTCACCTGTTTGACGAAAATACCACATAAAAAACATTTGTATACAGATCATAATCATTACATCCGGGATGGCTTCCAATACGAAAGCAGTGCGCTGAATCATATTTTTAATCCACTTTGATGATAAAAAATAAAAATATGCAATACTTACTGCAACAAATATAGAAAGAAATAGGGCAGCAAATAAAATCGTAAATGAATACATGTATGGTTCTAATACACTAGGAAACAAGGGAACTGTTTTCAAGTTACCTGTGGATGCAGGAATTTGAAAAGTAAGCGATTGTAAAGAAAAAATTTGTTTACCCATATTAGTAATGGCGTGTATGAATTGGCTTGGTTGAAATGAAATGTTCCTGCTTTCGCTTATAAATAGGGCTGGGATGTTTAGTAGAATAAGTAATGTAATGAAAACAGTTAGTAGTTGTATAGAAGATTTCCATAGCTTCCTTAACATAAAATCCCTCCAAGAACACATTTTTACAATATTATACAAAATATTCGGCGTATTGTTTTGATTTTTCAGAAAAAATATTATAATAAATGAAACTAGTAAAAAATATAATGTATATCTAGTTCGTGTCAACTACCCACCACTTAAACGCTAACACGTTTTGAAGTGGGGGCTTGAAACAAGTCCTGGTTGTCTAGCCTCAGTCTTTTGTGGACTCCGTTCGTAGGTTGCATACCCAAGAATGATTCCCTAGTTCTTGGCTCTGTAACAGTTCTGATTGGGAAGGAACGGTCAACCACAAGCCTTCTTGTATAAGAAGTTGAGGGCACCTACAAACATTATTGAAGGGAAACAAACTCTTAGGAGGG
>NZ_JAKUFS010000039.1 GCF_022663535.1 Bacillus cereus group sp. BfR-BA-01380
TTTACCTCTTAGGAAGAAGCGAAGCCACCGAACATTCTAGCCACTGGAGCTGGACAATGCTTTCGCCGAATTTTGAGGTGGGAGTATTACTGCCCACAAATAGCGGGATAAGTCACTGCTATGTAAAACAAAGAGTGGCCTTCACTCGTTTTTTCTTTATATGTGGTCATGAAAGGGACTACATACAAAGAAAAAATTTTATGCGAATGTTTCAATTTGTTCTCATAGTGAATAACGAATTGCAATATGATATGATTGTGGCCACGAATAACCAAATATATCCAAGGGGGTTTTTATGAAAAGACTAAATTTTTTGGTTTTCGGAACTATATTTAGTGTAATTTTCACATTATGTTTAAGTACTAATTTAGCATTTGCAACATCTAATGATGAAAATAATACTTTAAGAAATAACGATTCTCTTACCCAATCTAAAACTGCTCCAATAATCCCACCTACTATTCAAAATCCCAAAAATACAGAAGATCCTGCCGGCTATTGGACAAAAGAAAAGATGAAAAATGCAATTCCAGCAGACAAAATTAAAAATGATGAAAAAAAAGAAACGAATCCAGAGCAAGTTGAATCTTCTTTAATAGGAGAACCTACTAATATTTCTGATCCCGTTCTACCCGAAACTAACAATAACATAAACGAAGCAAATGTAGTTGTTCCATCCACAGCAGGCAAAGTATTTTTTTCATATGGCGGAAGAGATTATGTTTGTTCTGCTTCTTCAATTAACAATAATTATAAAAATCTTGTTATAACAGCAGGCCATTGTGTACATGGAGGAAAAGGGAAAGGATGGCACTCAAATATTGCATTTGCTCCGGCATATCGTAATGGTTCAACACCTTATGGTATTTGGAACTGGAAAGAAGCGCGGACATTCAACGCCTGGATAAATGATAGTAATTCTAGCTATGACCAAGCATTTTTTACTGTTTCCCCAAGGAATGGAAAAGACTTAGTAAATACGATTGGAGGGAATGGACTTTCCACTGGATATGGTACGAATCAACCAGACGTTCGTATTTTTGGTTGGCCCGCCGAAAACCCGTATGATGGACAGATAGCTTATTATTGCGATGGACCTACAACTAGTAGAGGATGGTTTAGCAGCGATGCCGCCATGAAGTGTGGTATGAATGGCGGAGCTAGTGGGGGGCCTTGGTTAAGAGAAAGAATTAGTCAAGATCTTGGTTATGTTTTTGCAGTGACATCTCGGCGTTCAACTTCTGGCACACCAACTTTATATGCAACCCCTAACTCTAAGGATGTTAAAACAATGTTTGATCAAATGAAATAACGTATAATCCATTTATTAGTAAATAGCATGTATAAAAAAGAGTAACTAAAGATACATACTAGTTACTCTTTTTTTGTTTTAGGACAGAAAATAACAATTATCTACAACTTACTCTTTTCACGTTTTACATTTATAATTTTCTTGCCAATATTTCGATAAATCATTAAACAAATTTAGATAAGTAGGTTACAATAAGAAAGGATACATATATAAGGGAGGCTTTACATATGAAAGACCCACGTATTGAAACATTAGCAAAAAATTTAATTAATTACTCTATTCGTTTACAAAAAGGCGAAAAAGTATTAATCGAAAACTTCGGCTTACAAAAAGAGCTAGTAACAGCACTTGTAAAAGCTGCATATGAAGCTGGTGGTTATCCATTCGTACTATTAAAAGATCATCAAGTAGACCGCTCTTTAATGATGGGCGCAACAGAAGAACATTTCGAGCAAATCGCTTCATATGAAGCAAGCGTAATGAAAAATATGGATGCTTACATCGGCCTTCGCTCTGGTGATAACGTAAATGAACAAGCTGACGTTCCAAGTGAGCGCATGAAAATTTACGGTAACACAGTAGGTAAAAAAGTACATAGAGACATTCGTGTTCCAAAAACAAGATGGGTTGTACTACGCTATCCAAATGCTGCAATGGCACAGCTTGCAAAAATGAGCACAGAAGGATTTGAAGACTTCTACTTTGACGTATGTAACTTAGACTACGCGAAAATGGATAAAGCAATGGACAATCTTGTTGAGTTCATGAACAAAACAGATAAAGTGCGTCTTGTTGGACCTGGCACTGACTTAACATTCTCTATTAAAGATATTCCAGCGATTAAATGTGCTGGTCACTTAAATATTCCAGACGGCGAAGTATACTCTGCGCCTGTGCGTGATTCTGTTAACGGTACAGTTTCTTACAACACACCATCTCCATACGACGGTTACATGTTCGAAAATGTAAAACTTACATTTAAAGACGGTAAAATTATTGAAGCAACTGCAAACGATACAGAGCGCATTAACAAAATTTTCGATACAGACGAAGGTGCACGCTACGTTGGTGAATTTGCAATCGGCGTAAACCCATACATTTTACACCCAATGGGCGATATTTTATTCGATGAGAAAATCGACGGCAGCTTCCACTTCACACCAGGACAAGCATACGACGATGCATGGAATGGCAACAACTCTAACATCCACTGGGATTTAGTATGCATCCAACGCCCTGAATACGGCGGCGGCGAAATTTACTTCGACGACGTATTAATCCGTAAAGACGGCCGCTTCGTTGTACCTGAATTAGAAGCATTAAATCCTGAAAACTTAAAATAAGAATAACTACTCAGTCACTCTATAAAAAAAGAAAGAAAAGCATTTTTTTTAAATGGTCGAGAGAGACTTGCTATGTATAGGAGCGGTCAGTGCCTTTTCCTGCCACGCGCAAAGTTTTAAAACAAAGAAAGGTAGGGAAGATAACTTTCTATAAGTAATAAGGGGTGTATTTTCACTGGAATCATACCCCTTACCAAACTTCTAAATGAAATGCATGACTGAGTAGTTACAAATAAGATGGAAAAAAGGAGCTGACTAAAAAATCCACTTTTTAGTCAGCTCCTTTCACTTTTTTTGTATGATTCAGTTCAGCGGCTCGACTACTCGTATGTCGAATATCATCGGAAAGTCGATATATTTTGATTTGCGTCGATATATCAGTGGACATGGAAGAAAGAAGGGGCTGATACGATTTCACCCGATATAGTACACAATGCTGCACCCACATGATGACAATTTTCTTTATATAAGGTCTTAATTTTCGTCTTCGCTTCCTCAATTAACTTCAAATCATCTGATGTTACAGGATAGGTTTTCATATTCATATAAGATTCCCTCTCGAATAATTAAAAAGCAAGCATAGCCCCTCTTTCATCAAATACAGAATCTGGGTTCCAAGCAACCTCCCAAAGATTGTTTTCAGGGTCAGCAAAATATGCTGTTCTCCCTCCCCAGAAAGCAGCGCTTGGCTCTCTTAAAATTCTTCCGTCTACTTTGCGAATCTCTTCGATTGTAGTATCAACTTGTTCAGGATGATCTACGTTAATCGCAAACGTTACACCACGAAACGTTTCTACATCTTGAGTAATGGAAACACCAGCATCTTTTGCTAATTCTTCAATAGGAAAGATAGAAAGAATAACTCCTGCCGTTTTAAAAGCAGCGTAAGTATCTGAACTTATTTCTGTTTCTTCCCATCCTAAGCTTTTATAAAACGCGCGAAGAACCGGTAAGTTAAACGCACCAATTGTTATTAAACTTACTCGTTCCCTCTCGAATCAAACACTTGAATCGGTCCGTCCCAATCTGCTTTCCTTATCTCCCTATACTCATTATTTGTGTATAAAGAAATGACTTTCCTCCAAAATGCTTGAGCTGGAACATTTTCTTCCATCTCTGAAACTTCCCATTCCCCAGGGAATTTAGAAAACAGTTGAACAGCCGCGTATTTTCCTACACCACTTTTACGATATTTTTTCATGACAAAAAATTCTGACATAGAGTAGTATGTCCGGCTATTTTCCTCAACCGCTCGGATCAGCGCGAACCCTGCATACTTTCCATTCACTTTTATAAAAAATGGAAAGCGACCTTCCTCTGTAAAATAATGATCTACGTACATATATTCATACAAACCATGCTCATTCACATCTTCAGGATCAAATTCGCTAAAATCGTATTTATATAGTTCCGTTAAATTTTTTAAAACTGTTTTATTCTCTAGTTTTACTTTGTCAATTTCCAAATGCATATCCATATTTATTTCTCCTACTTGTAGTATATTTTTATATTCGTTTCATATAAGATTTCTTAGCCTAGGCTCTCGCTACAATAATAGCTTCAAAAAGCATATTTGTTCCTCCACCTTGTTCTGTAAATACGATAGAGAATCCAGCCGCCTCTAATTCGGTTACATATCCTTAAATTGATAATGTTTCCCCGGCTGGACATAAGATAAGGGCACTTCAACCTTTTTATACCTTCAGGAGTAGAGACCTGCATTTGCTTTCTCCCTTTGTTTTAACCCTTGCACGTGGCAGAAAAAGGTCCTGACCGCCTCTACGCATGACCAGACGCTCTCGCCCACCTAAAAAAAGAAGGTTTTTATGTCGTTTTTTTAATTTGTATTAATATAAGGTTTCACTCTATAAAACTTTATGTATTTCGTTACTAATTGTTTCAACACGTTCTTTATAATACAATCCTTTATCTTTTATTTTAAGATGAGAGATAAAAAGATTCGCAAGCATCAGCGCCGTATCAAGCCTGTAAAATAGACAAACAATTTTTGGAAGAGAATCAAAAATATGCTCATTTTTATACCCGGCCTTAAATTCACTCCAGTTCACTTCATTCACTTCCGCTATTCTCATCAGTTCGAGAAGCGGATGACCAATGAGAGCATTGTCCCAGTCAACGATTGCCTGAATTTCTCCGCCATGACCAATTATATTGGCAGGTCGAATATCCATATGAAGCAGCCTCTTTACCTGTTCCCCCTCCTTTAAAACCGCTTCCATTTCTTCTGCTTTTAGAAATGGAATATGTAAGGAAGTAATTTCGTTAAATGATTGTAGCCTTCTAACAAGGCGCTCTGCTATATGCTTTTCTGTCGACTGTCCGTTTTCATTTTCATAATGTAAACCTTCAATCGGCATATGATGAAGCTTATTGGCTAATTCTCCAATTTTGTAAGAAGAAATCGAAGTAGAGTCAGTGGCTATATAATCTGAAATTAAAAAATCAAGTTCCTCAGAAAGATGCAGCCCATGAACGGCTGGAACAGGAATTCCTTGAGAATGACAAAACTTAGAAAGCTTTGCTTCCTTTTGTAGTGAAAGGCGGCTGCTAAATAAATTTTCATTAATATTAGCAACTTCACGCTCCCATGGTATACGAAAAGCGAAAGAACTTGTTTCTGAATCTCCTCGAAACACAACATTTTGGACGCCACTTCCTGCTACTTCTAAACTTTTAATTCCCAACTCTTTATATTCTCTAGTTAATATGTTTTGTAGTTTCGTTCTTAATTCTTCTGTTCTTAACGCTACATTTAGCATTTCATTTCCTCCACGCTCAGAGGCTCCTCTGTTAAAGCAAGAAACTCTTTTATATCTTGTAAAACAATTTGCATTGCTTTCTCCCAAAATTCTTGTTTTGTTAAATCAAAGCCAAGGTGCTGAAAAGCTAATTGCTCAGCAGTCATTCTGCCAGTATCTCGAAGCAAATTTATATATTTTTCTTCAAATGAATGTCCTTCTTGAAGGGCATTTGCATAGATTCCTTGACTGAATAGAAAACCAAATGTGTAAGGGAAATTATAAAAAGGTTTATCTGTGAAATAGAAATGACGACTCCAAATCCATGAAAAATCATGATAAGAAGCAAGAGAATCATTGAATGCATACTGCTGTGCTTTTTTCATCAAATGGTTCAATTCATCGACTCCTACAACCCGCTCTTTTCGAATTTCATAAAAATCTTTTTCGAATATAAACTTTCCCTGTACTCCGATTAAATAACTAAGTGCAGTTTGTATTTTTGCCTCTAGAAGAAGTATTTTTTCATGTTCATTTGAAATATCTTTAATTATCTTATTTAAAATAATCGTTTCAGCAAAGGTAGAAGCTGTTTCACTAACAGCCATCGTATACTGCTGTGCAAATGGCGGAACATCATTTGAAATAATGCCTTGATGAAAAGAATGTCCTAATTCATGGGCAAGTATAGCGAGATTATTATGTGTTCCTTGAAAATTCATGAAGATACGAGCTTGCTTCGTTAACGGAAATCTAGCCGAGAATCCCCTACTTGCTTTTGTATTCCTGTTTTCAGAATCAATCCAGCCTTCCTGAAATGCTCTTTCTGTATAATTCGCTAATTTAGGGCTAAACGAGTGAAACCCGGTAAGAATTATTTCAGCAGCCTCTTTATATGTATAAGTCTTCGTTGCTTTGCCTATAGGCGTATATATATCGAACCAGTCCATTTTTTCTAATCCTAGTAAACGTGCCTTTCTTTTTAAATATGACGTTATGATAGGCTTACTTTGATTGACAGCTTCCCACATAGAATCAAGCGTTGTTTGCGACAGTCTATTGTAACGAAGTGGTTCTGTTAAAATGGAATCTACTCCCCGGTGTTTATATACTCGTAATCGAAAACCAGCAATGTTATTTAGAGCTGCTGCGCATGTCTCAGCTACTTTTTCACCTGTGTGATGTAAAGCATGTACGAGAGTCTTTCTATTATGATGATTGATAGATGAATGTAGTAGATTATAGGCTTGTCCAAAATTAAGGTACTTTCTTTGTCCGTCTTCCTCTAGAACAATCTTCGTTTTGCCAATGACAGAGTTATATAAATTAACCCATGCATGATAACCATTAATAGAAAGATCTTGAATCAATTTTTCCTGTGCTACTGGTAATTTCCCTTTCGCTTTTTCTCTTATTTCTTGAAGTGGATAAGCAATCGGCTTGATTTGTTCCAGCTGCAAAAGCTGTTCCCAAATCTCGTTCGGTATATGTACCAATGTTTGTTCAAAGTCGCTGATGACAATCTCGAATTGTGATGAAATATTCCTTACTTTTTCACTTAATATAATAGCCTGCTCATCTTCAATATTTTCTGATTCTAAACATTCTACAAAGTGAGTTGCTTCAAGCAAGCGAATAGACAGCTCTTGGATTCGATTCATTTGTTCAATCCAACGTTCAAATCCACTTATTGATTCCAATTCCTTACTTTCTATTGTTATCACTGTTTCTTTGGAAATATCCCCCTCTAATTTCATGAGAAATTGTTTAAATTCAGAAGACTCACTTCCTCCAGGAAAAATTTCCTCTAAACTCCAGCGTTGTTGTAAAGCCTTACGCAATACATTTACCTCCTAATAAACCATTCTTATCCATATTATAACACGTAAATATTAGTAAATTCAGAAAAAAGGAAGAAGCGTTCCCCTGTACGCTTCTTCCTTTTCTATGTTTTTGTTTTCTCTTTTTTAACCCTTGCACGTGGCAGGAAAAGGCCCTGACCGCTTCTATGCACGGCCAGACGCTCTCGTCCCCCCCTAAAAAAGAGGTTTTTAGATCGTTTTTTTATTTGTGCTTATACAAATATTATTTACTAACTGGCGCATTCTCTACCTGTAAATAATCAGTGCTTTCCACTTCATCTTCATCATCCAAATCCACAACAGGTAAAGCAGTATGAATCGCCCAGTAATAGCTAATCAACGAAACAATACTAACAGCTAGCAAATCTGTTGAATGGGTTAAATACCCCTTTCCTTCACCAAACATACCGAAGTACGACACTACCATTATGGCGATATAGTAAAAAACGAGCCATAACGATGACTTAATTTGCTGTGCTAAAGATACTTGTGAAGTTGGTACCCATTTTTTGCAGCATAGATAAATGACAAACATGATAACTTGTGAAGATAGTAACCAAGAAAGCGTTTTCCAACCAGACCAGTACACAATTAATGAAGCAATGATAAATGAAAGAGGCCCGATGATTGACATTCCTTTTACTAAAAATGGACGATTTAGCTCAGGAGTCCGTTTTCTAAGTGCCGCCGCTGTAATTGGTGCAAGGGCATAACTTAGTACAAGCGCTGCAGAAACAACATTAATTAGTGCTTCCCATGAAGGAAACGGTAATGTCCAGAAAATAGAAAGAGCAAAAGTAAGCCAAAGAGCCGGTCTTGGTATGCCTGATTTTTCATCAACTTTAGAAAATACTTTAAATAACGTTCCGCCTTGAGCCCAGCCATATATAACGCGAGGAGTAGCTGACATATAAATATTTCCCGCCCCGCTCGGTGATATGATGGCATCGGAAACGATAAAATAGGCCATCCAGCCAAGTCCTAATAAAAGAGAAATATCTTTAAATGGTAAACTAAATTCTTTACTAATTCCCGCCCAGCCGTTGCTAAGCATTTCAGTTGGAATACTTCCAATAAAAGCAACTTGCAAAAGAACGTAAACAATCGCTGAAGAGACGACAGATAAAAGAAGAGCAATCGGTATCGTTCTTTGCGGATTTTTCACTTCACTTGCAACTGATACAATAGGTGTCAGTCCTAAATAAGCAAAAATAACACCGCCGGCAGAAATGGCTGCTTGTACACCAGAAAATCCAAACGGCGCAAAATCAGCACTTGAAAAATTATCGGCATTTAAATACATTAACAATACAACAATTGTTAATGCTGGTACAAAAAATTTAAAGATGGTTATGATTAAATTTGTTTTCGCAAATGTTTTTACACTCCAGTAATTTAACAAAAAGAAAATGACGAGTAGTCCAAATTGCATAAGCCAACCGCTTACAGTCGGTAAAGTAGAGTTTTCTTGCGTCAGACTTGGCCACCAAGCTGCAGCATATTGCCTAGCTGCTTCTACTTCAATTGCGATTAAACTTGAAAATGCAATAAGAGTAATGAATCCTAACAAATATCCAAGTATCGGACCATGAGAATATGCAGGATAGCGAACAATTCCTCCAGCTCGTGGAAGTGCTGCCCCAAGTTCACAATATACAAGTCCTAATAACAAAATAGCAAATCCACCAATGACCCATGAAATAGTTCCCGCCGGACCTGCTATTCCAGCAACATGGCTAGCAGCAAACAGCCATCCCGATCCAAACATAGATCCAAAACCGATAAAGGCTAAATCAAGTAGTGATATTTCTCTTTTAAACTTACCTTTGTTAGACATCCTAACCTCTCCTCTCTCGTTTTATTTTCTTAATTTTCAGTATTTTAAGCATAGACTATCTCCTTTGTTTTAAACCTCGCACGTGGCAGGAATAGGCCCTGACCGCTACCATGCGCGGCCAGACCCTCTCGCCCACCCTAAAAGAAAAAGGTTTTTCCCACTTTTTATTTCAAGTTCACCCAAATGCTCTTTACTTCTGTATAATTATCAAGTGCATAAGAACCCATTTCGCGTCCAATACCTGATTGCTTATAACCACCGAACGGCGCTGCTGCGTCTTCTAAGTTGTAATCGTTAATCCATACTGTACCAGCTTTTAAACGATTCGCTACTTGGTGTGCAGTTTTAACATTTTCTGTCCATACACCTGCAGCGAGTCCAAATGGTGTGTTATTTGCTCTTTCAATTACTTCTTCTACCGTATCGAACGGCAGAACTGCAACTACTGGACCAAAAATTTCTTCTTTGGCGATAATCATATCATCTGTAACATCAGCAAAAATAGTTGGTCTGACGAAGTATCCTTTCTCAAACGCCTTCGCGCCGCCAGCTGCAATTCTTGCTCCTTCTTCTTTTCCTTTTTCGATATAACGTAACACGCGCTCTTGTTGCTTTTTCGAAACAAGCGGTCCCATTTCCGTACCCGTTTCCATTCCTGCACCAAGTTTTACATCGTTCGCAAGTTTCGCTAATTCTCCCACCACTTTTTCATAATGCTTTCTATGGACGAACACCCTGGATCCGGCGCTGCAGTTTTGACCATGGTTGTACATAATACCGTTAAAAGCACCAGTAATTGCCTCTTCTATATTTGCATCTTCTAAAATAATATTTGGTGATTTTCCTCCAAGCTCCAACGTCACATGTTTGATTGTTTCAGCTGCTTGGCGCATAATATACTTGCCAGTATCAGTCGAACCTGTAAAAGCCACTTTTTCAATATCATGATGATTTACGATTGCCGCTCCTGCTGTTTGACCAAATCCAGGAACGAAATTGACAACGCCGTCCGGGAAGCCCGCTTCTTTAAAAAGCTGCGCTGTATATAACAGAGATAACGGTGTTTGCTCAGCAGGTTTTAAGACGATTGTACATCCTGTCGCAAGTGCTGCCCCCATTTTCCACGCAGCCATTACTAACGGATAGTTCCATGGAATAATTTGACCGACAACACCAATTGGTTCATGACGTGTATAGTTTAAATAGTCCTTTGAAATCGGAGTTGTTTGACCAAGTATCTTCGTTGCCCAGCCAGCATAATAACGGTAATGCTCTACCGTTGCTGGAATATCGTCTTCTAGCGCTACTTGATATGGCTTTCCATTATCCAGCGCTTCCAATTGCGCTAATTCTTCTTTATGTTCGTCAATTAAATCAGCTAACTTGTAAATTAAATGTGCTCTTTCAGCCGCACTTAGCTCAGGCCACGGCCCTTTTTCAAATGCCCGGCGTGCAGCCTTCACCGCTACATCAACATCTTCTTCCCCGGCTTCGCTTACGAACGCAAGCACTTCTTCTGTTGCTGGATTATACGTTTCAAATGTTTTTCCACTTATAGATGATACAAATTTTCCATCGATAAAGAGTTCAATATTTCCTTCTAAAAAAGCTTTTACCCTCGGCTTTAATTCTATTTGTGCAGTTAACATATTCCTCTCCCCTTTACATTTTATATCCCGTTATTTTCGGTATGAAAAAACCAAAGAAGATTTGCAATTAACCATCAACGGGGGATGACTCCCCGTTTTCATTTCACACACGTGAAACGGCAGTTAAATTTGCTAAAATATCTTTAAGCTTTTGATCTTCCTCAGGTGTCAATCCTAAACGAGGATAGCGGGAAGGTCCTCCTGCCTGCCCATTTAATTCCATTGAACGTTTCACAATTTGCACATATTTTCCTGATCCTTCAAGGAATTCACAAAGTGGTAAAATACGATCATTGATTTCCCAAGCTTCTTTTAACTCACCCTTTTGGAAATGATTAAACATTTGTGTAACAAGCTTTGGCACAATATTACCTGCGACAGAAATCCAGCCTGTTGCCCCGACTAAATAAGACTCCATAACTAAATCTTCTGAACCACAAAAAATTTCAATAGCCCCTTTACCTTGTCTAACAAGATCTCTCGCTTTGCGGATATCTCCACTTGATTCTTTGATGTGAGTAACCTTTTCACATTCTTTTCCGATTTTCAGCATCAACTCTGTACTCATATCAACGCCAGATGTAAACGGATTGTTGTACAGCATAATCGGTACATTCACTGCATTTGATACTTCTTTAAAGTGGAAATAAATCTCTTCTTCTTTCGGTTTGCAGTAATAAGAATTAATAATGAGCGCACAATCTGCACCATGTGCTTCCGCCTGTTTCGTGTATTCAATCGTTTCTTTTGTTGTTTCAGCTGCTGTTCCCACAATAACCGGAATGCGGCCGTTCACTTCTTTTAATACAGTTTCAACCATTTGGAACTTTTCTTCTTTTGATAAACTTACAAACTCTCCAGTACTTCCGTTAATTACAATCCCTGCAACGCCTTGATCTACGAAGTAATTCACATTATTTTTCACACCGCCCCAATCAATCGCCTGCGCCTCGTTCATTGGCGTAATTAATACTGGATAAGCTCCTCTAATTGTTGTCATTTCTATTTCCTC
This sequence comes from Bacillus cereus group sp. BfR-BA-01380, assembly GCF_022663535.1. Classification (GTDB taxonomy): domain Bacteria; phylum Bacillota; class Bacilli; order Bacillales; family Bacillaceae_G; genus Bacillus_A; species Bacillus_A cereus_BB. The sequence goes on from NZ_JAKUFS010000039.1 coordinate 11,775, forward strand.
CTTAATATTTTTTACTATATATACAAGTTAAAAAAACGACATAAAGTGAAACTTCCATCAGTGGGGGTTTTCTTTATCCCCCACCTATCTTTTTCGCTTCTCTCTCACTCTTGAGATTGGCGGGGGTCTTACTGCCCACGAATAGCGGGATAAACAGTTATATTCCGGTTATTTTAGTAAAAATCCAGCAGGTAACGGATCTGTCGGATCTAATACAAACATCTGCATTCCTGTAATGAAACCGCGGCTTTTTAAAGTGAATTTGTATCCATTCTCTATTTGTTTGATTGCTTGTACTGTCAAAGTACTCCCGAAAATACTTTCATTTACAAATGGCGGTTCCATATACAATCTCCCTTTAGAAAGTAAACTTGTATAGCACGCCTTTGTTGATTCAAAGCCGGGAGAGCGAACGATATAGTGGTCTTCACGGAATGTGATTGTTTTAATTCGGCCCTCTTTTACATGCGAATCATCCATTAAAATGATACCGCTTACTGGAAATTTCGATTCAAGAGCCTGATGCATCGTTTGTCCCCATCTCTTCAATTCAGACAGTTCCTCAACACAAATCTCTGCGGCAATATCGCCTTTCTCAAACACTGCATATAATTGATCGGCTTGCACGAGAGAGAACTGTGTATTGAAATTCGAATGAGAGATGTTTGTTTCCACTACTTGACACGGTTCACTTTCTATCATCACCGAAACTACTTCATCATTCTCCATCATAGCGGTAACTGAAATCACACCTCTGAGCGTTTCGATTTTATATTCATTCGACGCTCTCGGCTGTAAATGACCGCATTCCAGTAAAGTTGTAATGACAGCCACAATGCCGCCGTAATGAATCGGAACCGTTCCTTCATGATTTAAAAATAATACCGCGGCATCTGCTTCTTCGTTAATCGTCGGAACAACAAGACAACCATTCAACCCCGCAAACCCGCGCGGTTCATTTAATAAAAGGTAGATCTCATCTGCAAATACATGCATAAACTGCTCATTTAACTGCTTCAAGTTTTGATAATGAATGAATGGTACATCTTTAATAACACGAAATGCTTCCCCAGCTACGTGTACATCTGTCGTTGAATACGTCTTCTGAATTTTCATTTCACGTCCTCCGTTTCATGTTCCATTGGCGGAATGAGCAGAAAACCTTCTTTAAGTGGATCTTCCTCATTGTAGAAGAAGCGGTGCATCCCCATTAACCAAGCGGATCCTTTAATTTGGGTTACAACAGCCTCAACCCCTTCCACATCCGTCGTTTCCAATACGCATCCTCTAAATAGAGAACCGACAATGCTTTCATGAACAAATTCTTCGCCAATTGAAATTTCTTGATTCGCATATAGGACAGCCAACTTCGCAGAGGTACCCGTTCCACATGGAGAACGATCGATTCCTCCCGGAGGAACAATCACTGTGTTTTTTACATCTGCTTCCTCATGAGTTGGTTCAGTGAAGAACTCAACATGCGTTAACCCTTTAATAAACGAATATTGCGGATGAACGATTTCAACTTTTTCATTAATGGTATTTCTAATATTGATTGCTGTTTCAATTATGTGAGAAGCATTCTCTGGAATTAACTCCAATCCAACCGATTTCGCATCAATGATTGCGTAAAAATTCCCGCCATACGCAATATCGGCATCTATACGCCCAATTCCCTCGACATCAACGGAAACACTTTTTAAAAGAAACGCTGGGATATTACAAAAAGACACTTCTTTTGCTTTTCCATTTTCTATTGAAATATCTACTTCGACGAGTCCAGCAGGCGTATCCAACTTTAAAGAAGTAACGGGCTCATGGATGGGAATCAATCCAGACTCAACTAGAGCCGTACACACACCAATCGTGTCATGTCCACACATCGGTAAATAGCCACCCGTCTCTATGTAAATCACACCGATATCAGCCTCTGGATGGCAAGGATCCGTTAATAAAGCACCAGACATGACGTCATGGCCGCGTGGTTCATTCATTAACAATTTACGAATCCAATCATATTCCTTTTTCATATGGAGCATTTTTTCTGACATTGTTTCTCCAACTAATTTTGGAAGCCCGCTAATTAGTGTTCTCGTTGGATTCCCGCCTGTATGTGTATCAATTGTTGTAAAGACTCTTTGTGCCCTCATCTGCTCAACATCCTTTCTGTAAATCGGTTAAAGCTAAGCGGATCAACGGGAATAGACGTTTCTTTTTCGTTAATGAGTTCTTCTACTATTTTCCCTGTTACTGCTGCGAGACTAATACCGTCCCCTTCATGGCCCGCCGCAATATAATAATTTGGAATTGTATCCACGCGTGAAACGATTGGCAAATGATCTTCTGTCCATGGACGCAATCCTGCATATGAACGAATTACCATCATATCCGCCATTTTCGGATAAAATCGGATTGCCCGGTTCGCAATGCATTTAATGACTTCATTGTTTACTGCCGTATGAAAGCCAACAAATTCTCTACTGCTTCCGATTAAAAAGTTTTGACTTTCTGTTGGTTCAAAGACAAGAGCGACTCCGTATTTTTCAGTTAATGGATCGACAATGCGCTTTCCACCAAACTTAGAAATTAAGTAACCAAACTCCATTACTTTTCGAGATCCTACATGTTGCTGCCTCGAAGCAACGATAATATGTCCTTTTCTCGGTTCAATCGGTATTGACAGATCGAGCATGTTTCCTATTTTAGGTGCCCATACTCCAGCCGCATTGACGACATGATCTGCAGTAAAAACCCCATTTGTCGTTTCTACAACAAATGAACCACTTTCTTCTTTTTTCATTTGTTTTACTTCTGTATGTTTGAAAGCTTTAGCCCCTAATTTTTTTGCTTCCTCCAGAAGTGAAAAAGCTAGGAGATAAGGGTTAACCGTAGAATCAGTGGCGCATTCTAGCCCCCCTAATAAATCATCTGCAAAAAAGGGAGACTCCTGCCGAATATCCTGCCGGTCAAGCATTCGAAATGGTAACCCCGCGGCCTTTTGACGATCTACCCATTTTTGCGCTACTTCCATCTCCTCATCTGTTTCACAAACGAGGATACTTCCTGGAGCACGATATTCAAATGGATGCTCTAACTCTTTGCTTAATTCATCCACTAAATTTTGACTAAACAACGACATCTGACTATCGAAACCTGGATCTTTATCAATCGCCAAAATATTGCCGTCACATCGTGAAGACGTGCCGCTAACAAATTCTCCTTTTTCAATGATCGTTACGTCTCTTCCGTATTTAGATACATAATAAGCAATCGAACAACCAATAATTCCCCCGCCAATGACTAACACGTTACAATGTTTCACATGACATTCCTCCTCTCGATGAAATGGCCTCATTACCTAAAATGCAATTCGTGTGCCAATTAACGTAAAACTTTCAAAACGGATCATTATTTCTTTCCCCGCTGATGAAAGCCTCACTTTATCCCGCATTAATCCCACCTCAAGATGCAGAAAAAAGGGAGAAAAATAGGTTGCTGGCATGCGCCCGATTGGACGGGCTAACCATCAGTGGGGGATGAAAAAAATCCCCCACTGATGGAAGTTTCACTTTACCCCGCTTTAACGGGCAGTAAGACCCCGTCTCAAGATGAAAAGAAAAGCGCGAAAAATAGATATGGGTAACTGCCCGTAAAAGCCCGATTGGTTCAACTAACCATCAGTGGGGGATGAAAAAAATCCCCCACTGATGGAAGTTTCACTTTATCACAAAATATTTTAAATTTTTTGTAAATAAGTGTATAATTTCCTTTACAGTGTTAATATTTTTTTACAGTATGGGAGAGATCATTATGTTTTCATTGCCGTCAGTAAAAGAAATAATAAAACATCATCTAATAGATACATCGTTCGATGAACAGCAAATCGAACAGAAAAACGGGAAATTTTATTATCGTCCAGTACCAAAAACGCCTGAGCTTCCATGTAAAGTCGTATACGAGGATGATTCATTATTCACCTTGCTTCAAGCGTTTCGTCATCATTCCACAGCTATTATTCTTGATACAAACAAAAATCCAGTAGGTTGTATCACAGCAGCACAAATCATTCATTTTCTTCATAACTCTTACAATCAATTAAAAGCATTTTATGAAACCGTCATTCAAACGACAGATTCTTCTGTCACGGTCATTGATAATAACGAGCGCGTTTGTACATGGACAGAAGGAGCAGAAAAAATATTCTCAGTCAAACGGCAAGATATAATCGGCCAACCAATTACGGATTTCTTTGATTATAAAAATCTAGAAATCTTACAATCTCTACATAAAGGGAAACGCATTGTAGGACAGCACCATCAGCCTCAGTCTGATTTATTTGTCTTAATTAACTCTAATCCCGTTTATTTTAACGATCAGATTATCGGTGCGGTCGTTTCAGAAACGGATATTACAAACCAAGTTGTACTAAATGAAAAATTATTTAATATGTCCAATGAAGTACACCGCCTAGAACAAGAAGTAGCAAAATATAAGGACTCATCTGATCCCTTTCATTCCATTAAAGGAAAAAGTGCCGCTCTGCAACGAACAGTAGATTTAGCTAGAAGAGTATGTTCTGTGAAATCCACTGTTCTTATATTAGGCGAAAGCGGTGTCGGAAAAGAGGTGTTTGCCAAAGCGATTCATGAAGCAAGCGAGGAACCGAAAGCACCTTTTATTTCGATTAACTGCGGGGCGATACCAGCATCTTTATTTGAAAGTGAGTTATTCGGATATGAACGGGGCGCCTTCTCCGGTGCTGACAGTAGAGGAAAAAAAGGAAAAATAGAACTAGCAAAAGGAGGGACATTATTTCTTGATGAAATAGGTGAAATGCCGCTCGAAATGCAAGTAAAACTTCTACGTGTGCTACAGGAGCGGAAATATTACCGGGTCGGCGGCGAAAAAGAAATCAACATCGACTTCCGTATCATCGCTGCCACAAATCGTGATTTACAAGAATTAATGAAACAAGGACAGTTCCGTGAAGATTTATATTACCGGCTAAATGTAGTTAGCTTGCATATCCCTCCTTTAAGAGAGCGGCAAGAAGATATTATTGAATTAACTCATTATTTTTTACATGATTTTTCTTTGAGCTATCAACGTCCAATTCATGAATTCCCGCCAGAAGTCATGCATGAACTGCTTCGTTATAATTGGCCTGGTAATATTCGTGAACTGCGTAATAGCATAGAGCGGCTTATCGTATTCGCAACAGATGGCGTAATAAAAAGAGAATATTTACCCTTCCATACAAAAAGTATTAGCTTTGAAGACACGCTAAAGACTGCAAATCATGTACTTCTAGAAAATGATTACACCATCTTACCGCTACAAGACGAAATGAATCAACACGAGAAAAAGATAATCGAAAGAGCATTACATATATTAGATGGAAATAAATTAGAGTGTGCAAAACAGCTTGGTATCACAAGAGCCACTTTATATAATCGATTAAAGCGGCTTGGCTTAAACTAACCCTCTTCCTCCTCTATATTGGCACATTTTTTGCATAGTATTTTTATGAACGACAATGGAGGAGGAATTCAAATGGGGAACAAAGATAGCATTGTAATTTGTCGTTGTGAAGAAGTTACTTACGGACAACTTCATCAAACAGCAAATCAGCATCAATGCACAGCGAGAGAATTAAAATTAAGAACACGAGCAGGAATGGGCTTTTGCGGAGGCCGCACGTGCCGCCTAACATTAGATAACATTATTGAAAGCATCATCCCTGATGTATCACCTAGTGAAATTCCGTTAAAATACCAGCCCCCAGTTCGGCCGGTGACATTTGGAACAGTAGGTGAAAACAATGACTAGAATTATGAATCATCCCATTTTAGGGAATTTAGATGATAGAGAACGTATTTCTTTTCAATTTGATGGAGTCGAATATGAAGCGTATGAAAATGAAACGATTGCCGCTGCTCTTTTAGCAAATGGGATAAGAAAACTACGCGTTCATGAAGATAGCGGGACACCTAGAGGGATTTATTGCAACATCGGCCACTGCTTAGAGTGCCGTGTAACTGTCAATCAGCAACCAAACGTAAGAGCTTGCTTAACAGTCGCCCAGCAAGATATGGTCGTTGAAAGCGGGAAACAGCATCCGAATATTGTAAGAAGGATGGTGGAAAAGCGATGATAGATGTTATTGTAATTGGAGCAGGTCCAGCAGGATTGGCAGGAGCTATTGCTGCCGCGGAATTTGGCCTCAAAGTGACCGTTATTGATGAATTTATAAAGCCAGGCGGCAGATTACTCGGACAACTTCATCAAGAACCTTCCGGTGAGTGGTGGAATGGAATTGAAGAATCGAAACGCCTTTATCAAAAAGCGCAGCAATTGGCAGTCGATATTCGTTGCGGCGTATCTGTTTACAACTTAACTACAGAAAATAACCTATGGAATGTGCATACAAGTTTCGGTACGCTAGAAGCACCATTTGTATTAGTAGCTACTGGGGCTGCTGAATACCCTATCCCGCTGCCGGGCTGGACCCTTCCTGGTGTCATGTCAATCGGTGCAGCGCAAGTAATGACAAATGTTCACCGTGTCCAAGTCGGCCAAAAAGGAGTCATTATCGGAGCGAATATTTTATCATTTGCGATTTTAAATGAATTACAACTAGCTGGCATAACAGTTGATCGCATTGTGCTTCCGGAAAAAAGTGCCCTTAGTAAACAAGCTGGTGACCCCGAAGCAGTCATGAAATCTCTCTTACATGCAGCACATCTCGCTCCATCACCGCTGCTGCGCATCGGGAGCCGATTCATAAAAAAAGACTGGATGAGAAAAATCGGCTTGAACTTTTATCCAAAAAACGGCATGAAAGTAAATGGTACTCCGCTCCAACTCCGGAAAGCAGCACTCGAAATTATCGGTAAAGATCAAGTGGAAGGAGTGCGCATCGCCAATATTGACGCAGATGGCAATATTATTCAGGGATCTGAAACAGTTTATGATGCAGATTTCGTCTGCATTGCCGGCGGCTTATATCCGCTAGCAGAGCTTGCTGCTGTTGCCGGATGCCCGTTTCAATACATTCCTGAACTTGGCGGTCACGTCCCTCACCATTCAGAGACGATGGAAACGCCTCTTGATGGGCTGTTTGTCGCTGGTAATATTACCGGCATCGAAAGCGGAAAAATTGCCATGACCCAAGGAACAACGGCAGGATTATCTATCGCCAAACATGCCGGAAAAGGATTAGGAACAATTGATCAACAACTACAACAAGCAGTGCAGCATGTTCGCACTGTTCGCAAACAAGCTGCAATTCAATTTAATCCTGAAATTAATAATGGCAGAAGCAAAATGTACGAACTTTGGGAACGCCTCTATTCAAATAACAAGGCCTCTAAAAAAATTGTGTAATGAAATAGGAAATCCCGCCAGCCTTTGTTCTGACGGGATTTCTTATTTGGGCTTCTATAATTATGCTGCAGTTACTGAAGAATGTTTTAGCTTTCGCTTATTCTTTTTCTTGTGCCACCACATATATATCCCCGTAAACATTAAGATTGATGGTGTAAGACCACCAATCACATATAAGACTTTTGTAAATGAACCACCAAACGTTCCTGTATGTAGTGGTTTAAGCCACGTCTGATACGTCAGTCCATCATCCACCTTTGGATCTTGTTTCGCCAACACTTTCCCGCTATACTGATCAACCCATATTTTCACATTCCCATTCCCTGGATCGTATGGACGGCTCAAACGAATTTCCACAACACCTTCTGCTTTTCCTTTTTTAGCTTTCGCTGGCATCCTTACTTGCGTAATAGTCCCTTGAGGAACCGCCTTTTCAGCTTCACTTAACAAGTGATCAAGAGGGAGTTTTCCTCCTGAAAGAGGCTTGGAAATAAGTTTCTCCTTCGCTGGCATGACACTCGTTTTCGCTCCGATCCACCCAAAAATTGTCTTATCGTATGTAAAAAGTGCCCCTGTTAATGAAACCACTAATAAAAGTGGCATAGCACTGATTCCGATGACTTTATGTAAATCATACTGTTTTACATATGTATTCTTACTGCGCCGTATAACAAAACCACGTGTCCACTTTTTAATTCCAGGCCACCATAAATACAATCCAGATAAACTAATGAAAAAGAAAACAAATCCAATAATACCAACAATTTCTTTACCGTTAAAATCTTTCAGAAGTAAATGATAATGAATTTCTTTGACTTGATTAAAAAACGCTTTTTCCCCTAAATCTCCATTTATGTTACCAGTCCCTGGATCAACATATACAGATTTCGTCCCTTTTCCTTCTTTCAAATTAAACAAATAAACCCCTTGAGAGTGTGGATCATCTGGCGTATACACACGCTGAATTTCTCCCTTTGGGTATGCGCTTGCTACCGTTTGCAAAGCTTTCTGATATGTAACTGGTTCACCCTTAGTTATTTTGTATAAATCAGGATAAATCATACGATTTAATTCGTTGTCAAAGACAAGCAAACTCCCAGTCAATCCAATTAGCACAATAAACATACCAGCTATCATGCTAAGGTATAAATGAACCTTCCTAACCAAACCACGAACCTTCATAAAAGTCCCCCTTAACGAAATGAAAAATCAAATTTATATTAAAGATAATGATTATCAATGTCAATACGTTGAGGAAATGTATTTATAAGGGACTTTTTGGTAAACTAAAAAACCCCTTATAAATATATTTTTGTAAAACCATAGTTTAGTGGAGAAGGGGCTCTAAAATGCACTCGACATCTACAAGATAAAAAAGCGAAGCAGCTATCGAGATTCGATAGCTGCTTCGTCTTTTTTCTGGTCATATGCCCTATAAGTTGTATGCAGAAGTATATACTTTTTTATTATTCTGGAATAAAATATAACGCTCTATTCTAAATGCACAGTGCAATTATATAATTCTGAATCCCAAAGCGTGTCAAAAACCATATGATCTTGACGACAATTCGGTTCATGCCAACGAATGCTCATGTAGAACCCTCCGTTGAATATTGATATTCTATTGCTTGAAAGATTTCTTTTCTTCGCCTTTTCCATATCGATAATGATAATAATAGAGAAGTACGATTGCTAAAACCCCTACTCCAATTGACATGTATAGAGGCCATTCCCAGCGGATATAGCCTTTTATACAAACCATAAGAACCATTAGCATTTCAAAGCAAAATAATACTTTTATATTTTTCATCGGCTATTCCTTATATTTAATTTTCTATTCTCACATAAGGATTTTCTTGCAAAAGCAGCTCCATGAACTTTTCTTTCTCTTTTGGCATTGTAATCATATGCACTTCAAAATTATCGCCGTACGTAATTTCTAAATTTCTCTTACTTTTTCCAACAAACCGGATCGCTCGAATGCTTTCAAGCGGAATTTTCTTTTTTGTTAACCAATGTCCTGTTACGAGTTCACCATTAACGATTTTATGCTGAAACACAAACATTTCAGAAATAGAAATACTGTTGACAGCTAGAAATAATATTCCTACCACAAGTCCTGTTAGCAACCCTTTTCCATTTAGCGTGAATGATACAATTGAGGAGAAAGCAACAAGTAGCATCATAATGACAGCAAACAGTATCATCATTACATTTTTTTTCACGTGAAATTCCATCTCGATCACTCCTTATCCATATTATACCACCTATTATCGATAAATTCAGAAAAAAAGAAGCGCTCCTCTATACGCTTCTTTCCTCCCATTCTCTCGCTAACATACTATATACCGCAGTGTCATGAAAATGATCATATAACCATTCTCCATCACGAAGCACTCCATCTAAATGAAAACCAAGGCGTTCCGGAATGGCACGGCTCTTTTGATTACTTACGCCGCAATGAATTTCAACTTTATTTAACTGTAAATTTTCAAAAGCATAACGAAGCACAACTTCTACACCTCGTGTCATAATGCCTTTTCCGCTTGCTTCTTCTGCAAGATAGTAGCCAAGACTTGCCGTTTTCTTTGCCCAATTCACCGGATGAATACCAACCATCCCAACGAGTTTTCCTTTATAGCGTATACCCGCTTGAAAACCATTCCCATCTGCGAATTGATGCAGCCACATTGGAAAGATCTCATTATACGCTTCCGCTGTTTTTGTACGATCGACCCATGGAAGCCATTCTCGTAAATGTTCTCGGTTGCTGTCCACTAATTCGTACAGCTCATTTTTATGATGTTTTTCTAACAATTGTAATTCGATTTCTTCATCGACTCTTAGTGTAAACACTTCTCTCTCCCCTTTATATTTTCTTATTATTCTAACATTTTAATTTATAAATTGTTAATAAAAATTACAAATTTATACTACTTTTTTTAACACGTAATGTAAAAAATCCTGAAGAAAGAAGCACACCGCTAATTACTAAAATCATTCCAATTACTTGTGCCGAAGTTATATTTACACCATTTAGGAAAGAAATAATCATTGTTACAACTGGAACTAAATTAAAAAATAAAGATGTTTTAGCAGCCCCAATTTGAGCCACCCCGTTATTCCACCATAAATAGCCGAATACACTCGTTCCAATAGCCATAAATAAGATGGCAAGCCAAGCGAATAGAGGAATATCCATAATAGGCACTATATTTTTCTGTAAAGAAGAAACGCTAATAAAAGCGATTGTTCCAACAATCATCGTATATGTTGTTGTGTGCATAGGACTTCCATCCTTAAGAAACTTTCTACTTAATACACCATATAACGCCCAGCAAACATTACCTAATAAAATGAACAAATCTCCTGTGGAAAAAGATAAATTCTGTATAACAGAGAATGACCCTTGTGTAATCACCAGTATCACACCAATAAATCCAAATACCATTCCAATCACTTGCCTTCTCACTATTTTTTCTTGTAAAATCATCCTCGCTAATATCGTTGTAACAAGTGGATTCGTAGCCATAATAAGTGATCCATTTATAGCCTCTGTACTTTTCATTCCTAAAAAGAAACAGAAATTAAACCCAAATACACCAACTATCCCAAGCAATATGTAGTAACCAATATTCTGTTTACACTCTCTCCACTTCAAAATTTTTCTAATTACTAACATACCTAACATAACAAATGCCGCTATGCCGAAACGCCACGCAGCAATGTGAGCAGCTGAAAAATATTGTACTGCATATTGGGAAACATTAAATGTTCCACCAGTAAATAACGCAAATCCAAGCAACTGTAAATACACTTTATTTTTCATCATCGCCCTCCAAATACTTTTCTCCTAAAAAATCATGATAAATCTCTAATTTTTGTTCTGTAAGTTGAATTACCCGTTCTAATTGTTCCTTTTGAATTTCTATCTTTTTTAAATGATCATTTAAAATGGAAATGCGTTTTTTTATTTTCGACGGCACTTCTTCTTTTCTTTGCTTAATTTCTTCTAAAATACAACCGTCACTCGCAAACTCAGCAATTTCCTCTAATGACATTCCCGTTTGTTTTAAAGAATATAGAAATTGTAAAAACTGCACATCTCCATCTGTATATTGCCGAATACCACTATTTCGTTTTGGCGGCGGCACTAATCCTAACTTTTCATAATAACGAAGTGTATGAATGCTCATTCCTGTTAACTCTGCAACTTTGCCAATTGTATACATCATATTCCCCCCTACCTTCCACAACTTCATCTTACTACCTAGAGTTGACTCTAGGTCAATAACAAAAAAAAGACGTGCATCTCTACACGTCTTTTTCATTTTCTTATTTCTTCTCCGCTACTTGTACTTCCTTTACATAAGCAGCTTCAAATTTTTGAATATCACCAGCGCCCATAAAAATAAGTACGCTGTTTTTATGCTTCTTTAATACTTCTGTCGTCATAACTGTAACCAGCTCTGCACCATCAATGCGTTGCTGCAGGTCTTGAATTGTTAATTCTCCTCTATTTTCACGCGCAGAACCGAAAATATCACATAAATATACTTGATCTGCCTTACGTAAGCTTTCTGCAAATTCATCTAAGAATTTTTGTGTTCTAGAGAATGTATGCGGCTGAAATACTGCTACGATTTCACGTTCTGGGTATTTTTGACGAGCCGCTTCAATTGTCACAGTAATTTCCGTTGGGTGATGTGCGTAATCATCAATAATTACTTGCTCACCTACTATCTTTTCGTTGAAACGACGCTTTACACCGCCAAATGTTGTTAACTGATGTTTCACAACTTCGACATCAATGTTTTCATAATGACAAAGAGCAATAACCGCCAATGCATTTAGCACGCTATGATTGCCGTAACCTGTAATTTCGAACGTTCCATAATACGTATTACGAACAAAGACATCAAATCCTGTGCCATCTGTTCTTTTTTGAATGTTACGTGCCTGGAAATCATTATCTTCGCCAAATCCATAGAAAATAACTGGTACTTTCGCATGAATCTTTTGAAGTTCTTCATCATCACCGCACGCAATAATACCTTTCTTCACTTGCAGTGCCATCTCTTGGAACGCACTAAATACATCATTAATGTCTGCAAAATAATCTGGGTGATCAAAATCAATATTTGTCATAATTGCGTAATCTGGATGATAAGACAAGAAATGTCGGCGATATTCACACGCTTCAAATACAAAATACTTACTATCCTCTACTCCAATTCCTGTTCCATCACCAATTAAACAAGATGTAGGATTCGCTCCTCGCATTACGTGAGATAACAACCCTGTCGTTGATGTTTTTCCATGAGCACCAGTTACAGCAACACTTGTATACTTACTCATAAAATCGCCTAAAAAGTGGTGGTAACGATAAATAGGTAAATTTAATTCTTTTGCATATTCAATTTCTTCATGCGTATCTGGAAATGCATTTCCCGCAATAATCACTTGTCCTTCTTCAACATTCTTCTTATCAAAAGGCAGAATAGAAATCCCACGATTTTCCAACGCTGTTTGCGTAAAAAAACGTTTGTCTACATCAGAACCTTGAACAGTATGCTTCATGTCATGTAAAATTTGCGCTAAAGCACTCATCCCTGTCCCTTTAATTCCTACAAAATGGTAAACTGTCATCTTAAAGAACCTCCAACATTTCGAACTATTCCAACGGTCTATCTATAAGACAGTATATGATTTTCTTCTTATTTTGGTAATCATCTCGAATTTCTTATAATCACGTCCAAGCTCCCGTATAAGCCCATAACAAACCTATTATAGCAAAAAACAATCCGTTATACTATGATAACAGAAAAACTGATAGGGTCAATTCCCTACCAGTTTTTCCGTTTATTCTACTGTTTAAAATTAGTTATTCCGCGTCTTCTCTTGGTTGTAATTGAACTCGTTCTAAACGCGGATTTGGACGATATTTACGTCCTGCTTTTGCTTCTGGTTTTCCGTTTAATTCTACGTTATCACCTGTGAAGCCAATGTTCATTTTTAATAAGCTGCTGCCAACACCATAAATATCAACTGGAACATTTTGTGCTTCAAACTCACGAATTCGTTTTTCATCAAAGCCGCCGCTTACTACGATATTCACGTGCTGGAATCCTTCGTCATCTAATGCTTTGCGAAGTGCAAAAATCAGAGATGGATTCACACCGCGTGGGTCAAATGTGCCAAGTACTTCTGGGTGACGAATAAAGTATTGGTCAATCATCGTGCGCGATGTATCTACACGTACTCCCTTTAGTTCTGATCCGAACTCATGAGCAACACGAAGTGCATCTGTAATTACATCATTATTGTAATCGATTAGTACGACTAATTCATCTTCTGGAAACTTTTTATAATATGCTTTTGCCGCTTCTACAACATCACCATTAAACATTTGAATTAAAGCGTGAGGCATTGTTCCCATGCCGCTTTTGCCCCACCATTCATTCATCGCATGCGTTGCTTGTGCGCTCATACCGCCGATATAAGCAGCGTAACCATCGCCCGCTTGTTGCGTATAATGATCATCACGGTCGCCCATAAAAATAACAGGCTTCTCTTTCTGACCGCTACGCGCAGCTTGTACAACATTATATACATTTGTTGCCACAGAAGTGCGGCGTCCTAAAATACCATCAATAACACCTTCTAAATAGCCGAAATACTCATACGGTCCACGAATTGTTAATACCGTTTCAAACGGACTTACTTTATCTCCATCTTTTAAAGAGTGAATTTCAAGCTCTTCAGGATGCTCCGCAAATGTTTGTAATAAAGCAAGTACTTCATCTGTTCCACATAATACAGCATGCTCCTTTTGGAAAAATTGCATTGTCACAACGCTTTCAGTTCGAAATTCTTTAATAATATCACGAGTTTTCAAGAAATAAACCGCTGAAAACCATCCTTCACCAACGCGCTCATCAAACTTGAACGTCTTATTTGTCAGTCGCTTTATTTCACCTTGTAATTTTAGTTCGATTTCTTTCATGTCGCTATACTCCCTACCTTACTATCCAACGTTTTCTCTTAGTATACAGCAAAACCTTTTCTTATACATGTATATCCTGCATCGCAGCAAATTCATCTTCTGTAATGAGGACATCTCTTGGTTTTGTTCCGCGTGCTTCAGAAATAATCCCTTGCGCTTCCATTTCTTCAATAAGACGAGCAGCACGGTTATAACCAATGCGGAATCTTCTCTGCACAGAAGACGTGGACGCTCCACCTTGTTCTACAACAAATTGACATGCCTCAAAAAATAGCTCATCCTCAGATTCTTGTTGTTCCGTTTTTGCCAATAAGTCTTCTTGCTGGAATAAATAATTTGGCTTCATTTGACGTTTCGCATGCGCAACAGACTTTTCAATTTCCTCATCTGAAACGTATACTCCCTGCACACGAACCGGTTTTGACGTTCCATTATCTAAAAACAACATATCACCGCGTCCAAGCAATTTCTCAGCTCCGCCAATATCAATTATTGTACGAGAGTCTACTTGTGATGACACTGTAAAAGCAATTCGTGTTGGAATATTTGATTTAATTAATCCTGTGATTACGTCTACAGATGGGCGCTGCGTCGCTACTAATAAATGAATCCCACAAGCTCTTGCTTTTTGAGCAATACGGCAAATTGCTTCTTCTACATCACCCGGTGCAACCATCATTAAATCAGCTAACTCATCAATCACAATGACGATATACGGCAACGTTTCCCCTGGAATTTCTTGTTCATTCATAATTGTATTGTAACGTGGTAAATCACGCGCACCTGCATGCGCAAACAATTCATAACGGTGTTCCATCTCATCTACTGCCCATTTTAAGGCTGCCGTTGCTGCTTTTACATCCGTAATAACCGGTGTAACAAGGTGCGGTACAGAATTATACGGTGCAAGTTCCACCATCTTCGGATCAATTAACATCAGCTTTACTTCATGTGGCTTCGCCTTATATAAAATACTTGTTAAAACCGCATTAATACATACGCTTTTTCCTGATCCTGTCGATCCGGCAATTAAACCGTGCGGCATTTTTCGAATATCCGTAACAATCGGTGTTCCTGAAATATCAAGACCAAGTGCGACTGTAAGCGGTGATTCACTTTTCGTAAAGACTGGACTTCGTAAAATTTCTCGAAGGAATACGGCTTTACTTTCTTTATTTGGTACTTCAATTCCAACCGCATTTTTACCCGGAATTGGCGCTTCAATTCGAATATCACGAGCCGCTAAGTTCAGTTTAATATCATCACTTAAGTTCGTAATTTTATTTACTTTTACGCCAGGCTCTGGCTGTACTTCAAACCGAGTAACAGCTGGTCCTTGCGTCACATTCACAACTTTTGCACCAATATGGAAATTATGGAATGTCGTATTTAACAGCTCTTTTTGTTCCTCTAACCACTCAGCGTCATTTGTCGTTGAATGACTTGGAACATTTAAAAGTGATAATGGCGGAAACTCGTATGTTGGCGGCGCTTGTAAAACATTACGAACATCTTGCCCTGTTTCTGCAACAACTCGGTGCGTCATTTCTTCTTGCACTGGCTGCCTTTCTACTGGCGGCTCAATATTTTGTTTTTGCTCAATCACCGTATGAGCGGGTTGTGACGCCCTTGCTACACGATGCTTTTCTTCTAACATACGTTTATCTTGTTTCAACATCACCACATTAAATGGAACAAAACGCTTCTTCTCACGTTTTAGTTCTTCGATCACCTTTTCTTTTTGCTCCATTTTCACTTCTGGCTGTTTCCCTGCTACATCTTGCTTTTCTTCTTCTATTAGTACATTTGCAAAGCCTTGTACAACTTGCTGCGTTTGCTCATCAGCTTGAACAAGTTCTTCCGTTTGTTCTTGAGTGAAACCTTCTGCTTCTGGTACTTCATCAAACTCTTTAACAACCGATTCTTCTGTTTCTGCAGATACTTCAGCTTCAAATGTTTCCTCTTGAATAACGGATTCTTCTACGATTGAAGTTTCTTCCTGCATATCGGAGTCTTCCATTGTTGAAGATGCTTCTACCACTAACTCAAAGTCTTTATCTTCTATAGTTGATTCTTCCATCTCTACAGATTCTGTCTTTAGATGTTCTTCGGCAGTAGCAAGCTCTTCTATTTCTGCTACCTCCTCGATTGCTTCACCTTCTAGCAATTCTTCTGTAGTAGGTTCTTCTATCTTCGTAGATTCCTCTGCTTCTACTGTCACTTCTTCCATAACAGATTCTTCTGTTATTTCAGTTACTTCATTCATTACTTCGATCAGCTGTTCTTCTTCAACTGACTCTTCCATCTCCACAGATTCCTCTGCTTCTACTGTCACTTCTTCCATAACAGGTTCTTCTGCTATTTCAATTACTTCACTCATTAATTCGATCAGCTGTTCTTCTTCAACTGACTCTTCCATCTCCACAGATTCCTCTGCTTCCACTGTCGCTTCTTCCATAACAGGTTCTTCTGCTATTTCAGTTACTTCACTCATTACTTCGATCAGCACTTCTTCTTCAGTTAACTCTTCTATCTCCGCAGATTCCTCTGCTTCCACTGTCGCTTCTTCTATAACAGATTCTTCTGTTATTTCAGTTACTTCTTCACTAGCAAATTCTTGTATTCCCTCAATTTCTTCATTCATTTCAAAGCTTGTCTCTACAACAGTAGGTTCTTGTACTTCACTTTCAGATGTATGAATTTGCTGAGTAAAATCTTCATTTCGTACGATAACATCTTCAGACATATCCAGCTGTTCTTCTTCATGGTTATGTAACGTTGCTCCGTTTTTCTCTAGCCACGTATCCACAATCGATTTGCTACCTTCTGTTTGCTCTGCATTCGCTTTGAAAATAGTAGGTTCAGCTTGATTTTGTTCTGTTAATTCATCTTGTGATAAATCATAACTTATATAGCCATTCTTCTCTAACCATGCATCAACAACTGATTTTCCCTCCATTGATATTTCAATATCTTCTTGTTGTTGTTGCTTACTATCCTCATTTTCTTGTTGTCTTGGTTTTGGACGGTTGTATCCAAAAATAGGCGAAACCATTTCTGATGGGCGGAACGGTCTTCGATTACTTTCATCTCTAGAAGTAGATCTTACCTTCTGGGTACTTGGTTCCATATATGTCATTTCTTGCACTTCTTCTACTCGTCTTGATTGGCGCCATTCACTAATCGGTCTTTCTTGTATAGCGGGCTTTTCTAGACGAGATGATTCCTGCGTACTCTCGTCAAATCCATCATCAGGAATTAATGGGAAACGGAATTTACCACCCGAATATGACTTGGACGTTTGCAGCTCAGCTTCTCGTTTATTAGAGTAGTAGTTTACACGAGGAATCTGAGAAGTAACCTTTTTCTCTGCAGGTGTTTCTATTGCTCTTAATGCTGTCGCTTCATTTTCTTCCTCTTTTTTAAAAAGCTTTTTCATCCAATCTAACATGCTTACCACTCTTTCTACTAAATAGTAACACCCTTTATTGTATCAGCATTCAGCAAAAAGTGCAGATGAAATTGCTTTCATTTCATTTACAGAAAAATAAAAAATATTATTAAATAAAAACTGCTCCATCTAAGATGGAGCTAAGAAAAAATTTACCTTTTACTCACTCGATAACTCTCAACACTATCTGCCACACTTTGCAGTAAAGAACGTAAATAATTCACATCTGATAGTTTTCTGTCTTCTTCCGGATTTGACATAAACCCTAATTCTAATAAAACTCCTGGTACCTCCGCCCAGTTAAACCCAGACAAATCATCACGAAATTTAATCCCATTTACTTGTACGTTACTATTTTCCTTCACTTTCTTCACAATGAGCTCAGAAGCCGTTAAACTCTCTTCATAAATGTTTTTTGTAAAAGCATTCTCTTTGGACGGCGTTAACACTGCAAACCCCTTTTCTGCTGCACTTTCCGAACCATCTGCATGAATTCGTAAAAACAAATTCGCATGATGCTCATTAGCAATTGCCGCCCGTTCTTTATTACTTATATTCACATCATGCGTCGTTCTTGTCATGACCACTTCAATGCCTTTTGCCTCTAACATCTCTTTTAATAGAACAGCGGCTTCTAAATTTAGTTCGTACTCTCGCTTTTTCGTTACAACTCCTGTTGTTCCATCTGTTACTTTATATTTTTCTTTCGTTGTCCCTGGGCCAATTGGCTCTAATTCCAAATTCGCCTTTCGCTGATGACCTGGATCAATACATACGACGAACTTCGTTTTTTCCCCAGCAGGTGCAGGTGCTGGCTCTTCTTTCACTTGCTCAGCTTTCGTTTCATTGTTTTGTACAGGACTTTCTACACGAGGAGGCTCTTTTTCCTCTTGCTTAGGTGATGTTTTTGCCGTTTCCTTCGTGCATCCCATCATACAAAGTGTAGCTATCATCATTACAGAAACATTTTTTATGTACTTCATATTATCTCCCTATCTATGAAAAGAATTTCTTATTTGCTCGATGATTTTATCCTGCATTAACGGGCAGTTTATCTCCCACCTAACTTCTTAAGAAAGGCGGAAGTGGCTCGCCCAGAATGTGAGGGGGATGGAGCTTCTGACGTAGAGGTGTTTTTTACCTCGTAGGAAGAAGCGAAGCCACCGAACATTCTAGCCACTGGAACTGGACAATACTTTCGCTGAATTTTGAGGTGGGAGTATTACTGCCCACAAATAGTGGGATAAAACGAAACGGTTCTAAATTTTTTTAGCAATACAAAACATTTCTGCAAAGTCATTTACTATTGTCTTGTCAGGATTATTTTTTACGTCATATCTCATCTTTTCTAATCCTTCTTGATATTCATTGTCCTCAATAAGGGTTAATATTGAAATATCCCTATTTTCAACATACCCTAGATAATTAGCTACCTTTACATTTTCCATTCGATATTCCATCTTAATATTCACCTGAAATTCTCTTATTGAAAGTTCGTTAAAGATAATTTCCTTCTGCCAGAACCTTTTTACATCTTCATAATAAGCCGATGGAAAATAATGATAAACCCACCATTTTTGCATGTCGTGAATAGCGATATTATGTAGTTTATACACTCCATTTTTCTTTAGAACACGATGAACTTCATCTAAAGCAGCACTTTTATTTATAAAATGATGAAAAGCATAATTATTTGAAATATAATCAAATTTCCCAGATTCATATGGCATTTCTTCAGCTAAACCTTGAACTAAAGACACATTTTCTAATTTATCCTTTGCCTTTTTTAGCATGTCTTCCGAAGCGTCCATTCCATTCCAATCAATATTAAAACAATCAAAGTACTTTACTTGATTATCAAGATAAATCCCTGTACCACAAGCCAAGTCTAAGACATGATAGTTTGATTTAGGATTATGATCGATATATTCTTTTAAATCGGTATCAAACCTGACTTCATCTAGTCTATATTGATTTCGTTCATATTTATTAGCAATTTTAGAATAATCAGTTATTTTCATTTAGTCCAGAACCTCCAATATTATTTTTTTACCAAGTATTATTAATTCGTTACATCCATATGAAAGACCTTTTCAATACATTTTTGTACAAGTTCTCTCCATATGTTTACGTTTAGAATTAAATTCAACCTCCCATGTTCGTGTATCGTGATTATAATATTCACAGTGTTGTAAAATAAGATTGTCTTTCCGATGCTTAACGTATATATATGTTACGGTCGGCTCATCCTTAAATACAACCTTCGCAATGGTTCCTTCAATACGGTCAGTATTCCGTTTCATGTTATATATTGATTCTATAGAGAGAATCTCATCTTTTTTATAGCCCTTCTTTTCTAAATACAATCTTGTCTCTCTCTCCATTACATATTTACTAATAGGACTACCGTTAAAAGCAACGTAAAACAAAACAGCGATTATAGCAACGATGCTAAGCAGTACTACACCAATTATCCTTTTCATACCAAATCACCCTCTTAGTGTAATTTTACACTTAAATATATTATACATGGGGTATATGTATTCCTTCTAAAAAAATTGAACTAGCCCGAAAGTGGACTTTTGTCTGCTTCCTCTAGTTCGTCTGGTGCGTCGAACATCGTCGAAGCGTCTTTATATCATGTCGAATCGCCGATATATTTAAAAAAGCGCTGATATATTGTAAAAAGCGCCAATATATTAGTGTACATACAAAAATAAGAGCTGACTCCATAAGGTACCTACGCACCTTATGGGGTCAGCTCTATTTTTTATTTAGAATTTAAACTCTTGTCCAACTTCATAGCTGTCTTCAAGTACAAGAATTCCTTTTTCTTGCGGAGCATCTGGAAGCTCTAATTCTCGTGCTGAGCAAATCATACCTGAAGATGGAATACCGCGAAGCTCTGCTGGTTTAATTAACATACCGCTTGGCATTACTGCACCGATTTTCGCAACGACTACTTTTTGGCCTGCGTCAACGTTTGGTGCACCGCATACGATTTGTAATGTTTCTGTACCAACTTCTACTTTACATACATTTAATTTATCCGCATTTGGATGCTTTTCTTTTTCTGCTACGTAACCAACAACAAATTTTGGTGAAAGATCCGCTTCTACTTTTTCTGTAAAATCGTTCTTCGCTAAAATTTCATTGATCTTTTCAACAAGCTCTTTCGTTAATGTAAGATTACCTGTTTCTGTTACTTCCATATAAGAAGAAGCATTAAAAATGTTAAATCCTGCTGTTACATTGCTTTCACGATCAAAAACGCGCGCTACATCTCCAATACGTTCAAATGTGCGGTTTTCTAATGTAATATCTTGCAGGGCAACAATTAGTGTATCCCCAATACCTTCAAGGTTATAAAAAACGTTCACTTTGTTCATCCTTTCTCTTTTTCACTTCGTTCCTTCCGATTTTTCGCCAAAATAAAGATTGGTTCGAAATCACCATCTTCATATACAAATGAAAGTGATGTAATCGGAACATGACCTTCTGCAAAAAACTTCATTGTCATTTGTGCAATAATATCATAACCGATTTTGTCCACGATATCAGCAACAATTAATACATCTTGGTGCGGAACCGCAACAACCATATCACCTGAAATTTGTTTACGCATCTCTCGTAATAATGAATCGTTTAAAATACGGCTCGCATCATACCCGTCATTTGTATTTAAGAAATAAAACGTATTTCCAGCGACCTCATCTTGTTTAAAATCAGTGCGTAAAGAGCGCACATTGAACAATGCCATTTCACGCACTTGTTCTTCTGTCATCCCAATTTGCTTTAACAAATGCTGATCAATAAGGCGGTATGTTTTATCTGAATCTAATGCATAGTAAATACGTGTTTCTGCTGTATGTTCCGTCATGATAAACGGATTTCCTTTTTCTGCTTCTTTCGGAAAAGAAGTTGAACGGATAACAGGCAAAATTTTCGCCGTACTCGTTACCTCTTTATGCATCGCAACGAGGGCTTCTTCTACGTAATAGACAACTTCTTCAATTGCCTTCTCTTTCCTTACCTCCCACTTCGCTACAATACCTGGAAGAGAAACCGTAATTCCCTTTTTCGTATTTGTTTGCTCAATGCGAAGTGTTTCCTTTTCACTATCGTACTGAAAGCTCCGCTCTGCCCGTGCAAGACGCTTCATCAATTCGTCTTTTATCTTTTTACTCGTCATTTTCATATCGCTTACCTCCCCTCCGAAAAAAACAACCTCCACATATGAAGATAGAGGTTGTTTTTCGCATTCTAATGAACTGGAAACAGCTTACCCCGCTATTCGCGGACAGTAACCCCACTCAAGATTCAAAGAAAATAGGCGGGGATAACTGTCCGTAAAAGCCCGATTGGTTTAACTAACCATCAGTGAGAAAAGCGTCACTGATGGAAGTTTCACTTTATTTTAAACCTTCAATGAACTCTTCAATTTGCTCTTGTGTTTTACGATCTTTATTTACGTAACGGCCAATTTCTTCTCCCTTATTGTAAGCGACAAAGCTTGGAATACCAAATACGTCTAATTTGATGCATAAATCGATATATTCATCTCGATCTACATAATAGAAAGAGAACTCGCTATATTTTTCTTCCACTTCTGGCATAAATGGATCAATAAAGCGGCAATCTGGGCACCAATCTGCTGAGAATAAAAAAATCACTTTCTCTTCGTTTTTCAATTCTTGAAATTGTTCCATACTTTCTAATGCTTTCATGTATATTTCCTCCCTAAAAAGAAGTATGTATTTACTAATTAAGTCGCTGCCATGCAGATTAAAAC
Source organism: Bacillus cereus group sp. BfR-BA-01380 (assembly GCF_022663535.1). Taxonomy (GTDB): domain Bacteria; phylum Bacillota; class Bacilli; order Bacillales; family Bacillaceae_G; genus Bacillus_A; species Bacillus_A cereus_BB. The sequence goes on from NZ_JAKUFS010000039.1 coordinate 34,410, forward strand.
ATGCCCGCTACTTGCTTTCTAATTTTGTTTTAACCCTTGCATGTAGCAGAAAAAGGCCCTGACCGCTTCTACACATGGCCAGATGCTCTTACCAACCTAAAAAGAAAGAGGGTTTTTATGTCGTTTTTTTAATTTGTATTTATATACTACCATACATGAGGTACGGTGCAAGGTTTATTCTTTGTTTCTGTCATACATATATTGTCCAACTAATAGCTTCACAACATGCACAAACAAATCCGTCCGATCTACATAATTGTTTGTAAAAATACCGATTGCTCCTTCATTGCTGCGAATGTCACGTTGCTTCGTATAGTCTTCCATCACTTCGCTTAATTCTTTTCCTTCTTCAAGAGGCTGAATAAACTCATTTGGCAGTTTCATACGTGCTCCGCCTGCGGTAAATAGCTTACCTTCTTTCGTTGCTAAAGCACCCCAGTTACACATAAACAAGCCATGGTCTGTATGCATCACGCCGCCTTCTAAACCAATTCCAATATCCGATTTTCCTTCTGCTAATGCTAATTTTGCCCGGTTACTTGCACCTTGCAGCGTTTCTTCATCTGAAAAAGGCTGCGCTGACACATGGGACGGAACAGACAATGAAACAATTTTTGCTTCTGTAAGCACTTGCTGAACAGCATTTACTTTCACTTTATTCTTTGATCCAACTGCTACTTTCATGTTTTCACCTCGAATTAAAAAGAAAAGGCCGTATTTGGCCTTTCCATATTAAACATTTTCTTTAATTGTTTCAAATGTGGTTTTATCTGTTGCTTTTACTAACTGAATCAACAATTCTTTCGCTGCTGCATAATCATCAATATGTAAAATCGAAGCATGTGTATGAATGTAACGAGCACATACACCAATAACAGCAGATGGTACACCAGAGTTACTTGTATGTACGCGTCCTGCATCTGTACCGCCTTGTGATACGAAGTATTGATACGGAATGTTATGTGTTTCTGCTGTATCTAAAATAAATTCACGAATGCCGCGGTGTGTCACCATAGAACGATCATATAAGCGAAGCACAGCACCTTTTCCAATTTGACCAAACTGTGTTTTATCTCCTGATGCATCATTTGCTGGGCCTGCATCTAACGCATAGAAAATATCAGGCTGAATCATATTCGCAGCTGTTTGCGCACCGCGAAGCCCGACTTCTTCTTGTACTGTTGCACCGGAATAGAGCGTATTCGGTAGTTTTTCACCTTTTAACTCTTTCAATAACTCAATCGCAAGGCCGCAGCCATAACGGTTATCCCAAGCTTTCGCCATAATTTTCTTTGGATTTGCCATCGGTGTAAACGGACAAATTGGCACAATTTGCTGACCAGGTTTCACACCAATTTTATGCGCTTCCTCACGGCTATCTGCACCGATATCAATTAACATGTTTTTGATATCCATTGGTCTGTTACGTTGTTCATCACTTAATAAGTGCGGAGGAACAGATCCTACTACACCGATAATCGGACCGTTGTCTGTCATAATTTGTACACGCTGTGCTAGTAATACTTGGCTCCACCAGCCACCTAATGTTTGAAAACGAACCATCCCGTTTTTCGTAATTTGCGTTACCATAAAGCCTACTTCATCCATATGACCAGCTACAAGAACGCGTGGGCCATTTTCGTCACCCTTTTTTAAACCGAAGATACTCCCCAAACGATCTTGTACAATTTCATCTGAGTATTTGCTCAGTTCTTGTTTCATAAAACGACGCACATCATGCTCAAATCCTGAAGCACCTTGCAGTTCTGTTAACGTCCGAAATAGTTCCATTGTCTCTTTATTCATCGCGATATCCTTCCTTCAATCCAGTAATAGAATCACTCTTTTCATTGTAACGAAATTTCCGAAATCTTTCTAGTTTCTTCTTTTTTTATGTAATTTGATTTATACTTATGAAGAGAAACTTTTATAGGATAGAGGTGAATGTATGAACTGGAAAAGTTTATTAGCGGGTGTTGGTTTAGGATTTGCAGCTGGATATGTTGTTGCAAATAAAGTACAAGAACAGTCCCACATTTCTTCTGAAAAAGCATTAAAAATGGTGAAACAAGCATTAAGTCATAAAGGTGAAATTACAGGTTCTTGGGTACATATGGTTCCCGAGACGTTTGAAAAATATGATGTTACTTACGATGTATACCGCGGCGGTATTACGACGCTATTACACGATGTACAAGAACGATTTGAATTTTTAGTAGATGCAAAAACGGGTACAATCTTAGAAGTAAAAGTTGCTTAATACGAGGTGCAGATTGGTTTTAAATAGTTCTAGCATCAAAAAGCTTGGATTACATGTACATCCAAGCTTTTTTATTTCTATATCTCTAAATAAGCCTACTTTTTCATAAAGTGAAACTTTAATCAGTGGGGGTTTTCTTCATCCCCCACTGATTATCAGCCCTCACCAATCGGGCGCATGCCAGCAGTTTATCTCCCACCTAACTTCTTAAGAA
>NZ_JAKUFS010000040.1 GCF_022663535.1 Bacillus cereus group sp. BfR-BA-01380
CAAAAATATAGAAAGAAAGGCGGCTTTTCGTTCAAAATTGAACAAAAAGCCGCCTTTCTTGTTTTACATATGTTTTATGAGATGAAAAACTTAAGTTTTTCAGTGGCCTCTGTTGAATGGGTATGGTCTTCTAAGCATTTTGTCTTAGTTGTTCCTTTTTGGAATCCCCCTCCTCAAAAATACGTTAGGATTTTAGATGGGGGTAGTTCAATAATGGTGGATCAGAAGGACATATCAATCCAACAATTGGAGTTGTACAAGAGCTTATTTCGCGTGGAGAAGAGGTCGTATACTTTTCGATAGAAGCTTTTCGAGAACGTATTGAAAAGACGGGAGCCATTGTACGAACATTTGACGGTCAAAAATTTTTAAAAGCCTTTATCTCAGGTGGAAGAAATTATTTATCCGAAAGAATCAACGGTCTTTTACATACGGCGGATATCATTATACCTAGCGTTCTTGAACAGATCAAGGGAGAACATTTTGATTACATCATTCACGATTCTATGTTTGGTTGTGGACGTTTACTTTCCCAAATTCTAAAGCTCCCCGCAATTAATTCGTGTACATCTTTTGCTCAGACTGAACTATCATTTGAAAGAATGTTAGGACATCTCTCGCAAAATATCCCAATAGAAATTGCTAAAAGGATAAAGTGAAACTTCCATCAGTGGGGGTTTTCTTCATCCCCCACTGATGGTTAGTTGAACCAATCGGGCTTTTACGGGCAGTTATCCCCCACCTATCTTCTTCGTTTCTCTCTTAACCTTGAGGTGGGGGTCTTACTGCCCGTTAATGCGGGATAAATAATGATTTTCAAAACCTAACAACAAAAATTAAAGAAAAATATGGTGTTGAAATCACTTCTCCTTATGAAGTTTTTTGTAATCCTGCACCACTTACAATTGTTTATACAACTAGGGAGTTTCCACCTTTTGGAGAAGCATTTGACCAAACATACAAATTTGTAGGGCCATCCATCTCTTCACCATTCACACAAGAAAACTTCGACTATACTGCAATCAAGGGAAAAAGCCCAATTTACATTTCACTAGGTACTGTCTTTAACCAAGCAATTGATTTCTATAAGATTTGTTTTAAGGCATTTGAGGACACTGATCATACCGTTGTTATGTCTATTGGGGAAAAAACTCAAATATCTGATTTAGGGGAGATTCCTAAAAACTTCATTGTGAAAAATTATGTTCCACAAACTGAGGTGCTTACATACACTAAATTATTTATCACACATGGTGGAATGAACAGTACCAGTGAAGGTCTCTATTACGGAATTCCACTCATTGTAATCCCACAAAGCGCAGATCAGCCAGTAATTGCAGGGCAAGTTGCCAATCTTGGAGCTGGCATTACATTACAAATGAAAAGCTTGACCGCAAGTCAATTACGTGAAACCGTAGATCATGTGTTAAGACATCCATCTTTTCATAAAGCTGTTGCAAATATTAGGGAATCCTTTCAAAAATCAGGTGGGTATCAGCAAGCTGTTGATGAGATTTTTAAATTTAAAAGTCAATACGATATCTAAATATAAAGTGAAACTTTAATCAGTGGGGGTTTTCTTCATCCCCCACTGATTATTAGTTGAACCAATCGGGCTTTTACGGGCAGTTTATCTCCCGCCTAACTTCTTTGCTTTCGCTGAATTTTAAGGCGGGAGTATTACTGCCCGTTAATGCGGGATAAAAACTGCTCAGCATCTAATCTCATTTATGCAAAAAAAGTGCCTATGTGACATGACATAGGCACTTTTTGCTATTATACATATTAACAGTTTCGTGTCATATAAAGTGGGAAATGACCTACTGTAAATTGGAAATAGATTTATTTCACTAATAATGAATATGTTCCCTTTCCATTTTCCTTTTCAAAAAATGAAACTAAGTAATACTTCCCAGGTTTCGCTTCAAATTTCCCTTTTATATTATTTCCATCTGCTTTACCCGTGATGACAGGATTTCCTAAATCTGATTCGTGATATACATCCCATTGTATCCCAATTCCCTGTTCATCTATAACAGAAATATCTACTTCTTTTGGAGATGTGACATTGAATGTGTGCATATACGCCATATTAGGCTTATCCATATTTCCTTTTGCAAGCTTATTAAAACGAATTACCTTTGCATCTTGATAGTTATGACCTGCTGGCTGATCTTTTTTTACGGTAACCGTTGTTTGTCCTCGGCCCGCTTTTCCTTTATTATCTTTCACTGTTAACTTTGCAGTATATGTTCCCTCTTTCCCATATACATGGGTAGGATTTGCTTCTGTACTTGTTGTACCATCTCCAAGATCCCAGAGATAAGAAACAATTTTTCCACCTGTGCTTTCTGTACCATCGCTATGAAACTCAACTTTTTCATTTACTATCTCATTGTATGGTCCATTCATGTTTACTTTAATCGCCTGTTTTTCTTCTTCTCCCGTTGCAACACCATGGAATACAACATCGTATTCAAATTGATTGTTCGCATTCACACGATAATTGACAAAATACGCTGTAACTGTTTTGTAGCCGCTCCATTCTTTTTGCGCTAACTTTTCTAAAGATTGATTGATTTGCTTGCTCATCGCTTTCCAATCCTCAGATTCTCCTTTTGTTACGCCGCCCGTATATGTTCCTTCTAATGTAAACGTATCAAAAAATTGAGACTTATGCTTTGTAATCGTTGCATCTTTTATCTTTGCTACACCTGTAATGTCTTTCTTTACATCGGCTAGTGGTTTTGGTGCATGTTCAGCTAAATAATCATCTGATACTTGTGGGGTATTATATGTACCCTGATTATCAACTAACTGCTTCATATAGTCTTGGTATTCTTTATTTAAATTTGGATCCTTACTTAAAGCTTCACGATATGCATCATAACCATTCACATCATTTGCGCGAATGAAATCTTGAATCTTATCGAAAGTTTCAAATTGATGAGCATATAAGTAAGACTGCAGTGCAAAAGAATAATTATAAAAGTCCCATTTATCTGGTCCGTCTCCATATTTCGAAAATAATGTTCGTTCTGCTGTATAACGCTGTGCAGGATCAGATGATAATCCTCTAATTACACTTTTGCGCGGAACAACATTGTTCGTACGAGTAGATCCCGCAAAAAATTCTGCATTTCCTTCTTCAAACCAAGTTAAACGTTCATTTTGATACATTGCTCCTTGTCCCCATGATCCTGGAACTTCGTATCTTCCCTGTAAATAGTGTGTAAATTCATGACGGAACAATTCTTCTAAAGTATAACTACTTTGCTGCGGTGTACGTTCATATGTAAAGAACGTTCCAACTCCTTCAATATAAATCCCACCATTATTCGTGTCATAGCCATATAGTTGACTATTTTTTTTATATTCATCTGGACTATTATAAATGACTATTGTCAGTACATCATCAGCTTTCCCTGCTTCTAACGCTCCATCTTTTCCAATTACACGATGATATTGCGCTTTTACTTCTTTAGCAGCCCAATATAGTCTCTTAACCTTTTCTTCAGTTACTTTATCCCCTGTTTTAAATACAATAGCACCGTCATCGAATGTATACGTTTTTGGTAAGTATTGCTGTTGGCCTTCTTCACGTATTTTCTTTAAATCTACTGTATTTCCGTAATAATCTTTTCCACCATAGTTTGTTGAAATTTGCTCTACCGCATTAAAATAAGCTTCACTTAAACGCGGGTACATGTTCATTGCTTGTGTAAGTACTTCTAAAGGTTTATTTGGATTAATATGGAATTTCCCTAAACGACCAGTATAATAAATACCATTATTAATTAACCATTTATTTTCTGTTGTTACATCATTTAGAAGAGCCATTCGACTGATTTCATTTATGAAACTATCAATTTTCCCATACCATATTGTTTCATCCGCTTTTTTACGTGTTTCAAACAAGTAAGACTGTATATCATCATCAACCCCTTGCATAAGCTCATACAAGGCGTCCCCTTTCTTCTTGTCACTTATATATGTGGAAATATTATCGTTATATTGCTTTACTATATTCGCCGCATATTGAACTGTTTCAGCATCACAAGAAGCGTTTCTAATTATTTTACCGTATGCAGATACCACTGCATCCTGTTTATCTGTACCAAGTTTAAAATTCGGATTTTTTGCAATTGCTTTTAATGCAGGTAAACATTTATCATGGAAGCTTCGCTCATTTAAATAGCTTACCTCTTTATTATTAAAGCCTACATAAGATACGGAACGTAATATTTCAGCAAACGTCTCAATCCCTTTTGTATCATCTTTTGTAAATGTACTTCCACGACGACCTAATTCATCAATAATAACCTGTATTCGCTCTTTATTTTGATAAAACTCTTTTGTTTCTTGATTAAATTGATCTAAATCTGTAATTTGATTCCAACTAATATTTCCCAATGTGTCGATGAATTCGTCATTACTCATTCTATTTAGCTCTGCTAAAGAATACTTTTGCTGAGCTTGTTTTGCCGCTGCTTGTTTCACTACCGGAGCTGGACGTTGTGAAAAATCGTTCACTTTTAAACGTTCTTCATAAGACAATGTTTCGTCTGCTTTTGTAGAATGTGCAAGTTCATCTTTTGAAGTTCCGATTCCAGTTGGTTTCACTTGTAACACATTATAAGGTGTTTTTTCTTCCGCTGATACTTGTGTTTGAATACTTCCAAATGATAAGGCCACTGTACTAATACCGAGCATCACTTGCGTAAATTTTAATTTTTTGTTCATAACATTTCCTCCGTTTATATAATCCATTCAAAAGGATAACACGTTATTCCGATAAGACAATGTCTTATGCAAGATTGCATATTATTTCTTTATGTTTATGAACAAATTATAAAAACTCAATGACGTTTTTTAGCTATGGTCATGCACATGAATTGTGTGCACGATTCGATATTCAATTCATCTTTAGTCTTTATCTTTCCGAACATATATTTATACTTTAAAAGTTTCTTTGCACGAAAAAAAGCTGCTAAATATAAGCAACTTTTTTTATCTACTTGTTCCTATCGTTTTTACTTTTGACGAATATCAATCCACCAACGATCTTCCGCATTCATATTTTCAGTGCCACTAAACCCACTGTAATGGAAAGCATCAAGAAAGATTGAATCCAGTTTATCCTCATCTACAAAATAACCTAAGTTAATTTTCATCGTTTGTCCTGGTGGGATACTGCCAATATTGTAAAAGCTTTTTCCGTTTCCGTGAGGTTCTAAATAATCAACTTCGCTCGTCATAATACTTTTTTCGTCAATTCCATCTTCTTTAGCATAGTTCCATGCATTATTTTCAGATTTAAGCACTTGTATGCGTGGATGCATATAGATTTCTTTTGTTTCCTGTGTACCAATATTTTTCACTGTTGTTGTCAGGTAGACAAATTTAGGATTAACTGATTTCGACTCTACTAATTTGTCAATTGAATCTTTACCATTTCCAACCTTATATACATCCCGCTTGTACGGTATCAATTTTTTCGTCTGATCTAAAGCCTTATTCTCGCTTAGTCTTTCTAGTCCAAATTCATTAAAGTTCTCTTGTTTAAAATCTTTGATTGAATCAAAGACTTCAACTTTTTCTATAACATATTCAAGTTTTTTGTCATCTGCACTGTTACCTGTGATGTTATGTATGGTTACTGGAACCGTTTTACCTACGCTAAATAGTTGTTTGCTGTCTTTTTTCAAAGGAATAACGTTAGGTTTTGTTGGTTCTTTCACTTTGCTATCACGATCTTTATCATAATCTGATATAAATGATGACTTTTCTTTTGATGTGGGCTCAAGTGAAATGTTCGCTAAGACATTCATCATTTGCTCTTCATTTACATCGTTTCCAATATAACTTTCTAACATAATCCCCTCTTTTTCAAAAAGAAGAAAAACTTTTCTGTTAAACATTACATTTTTATTTCCAGTGTCTTTATTGACAATCACTGCTTTCTTACCATTTATCTCTTTCTCTTCGTAGTTGTTTGCGTACAGCGTTTGAAAATCTGAATTTTTTCCTAATCTCCAAAGAATGAATGAAAACCCACCCTTTGCGTAGTTATCTTTAAATGAATATTTCATAGCAGTGTCATCGATAGCTTCCATATTTTCTGGTAATTTGCCGACTTTTAACTTATACCAACTTTCACCCTTTTTCGAGGCCGTATTTGTTACTGAAACATTTACTTCATAATTTTGTTTTTGGACCATCATATCATAGACTTTTACTGCACCAAAAACGGTTGTCGGTATGCCAATCAATAAGCAGGAAGCAGCGATTAAAATACGATTCCTTTTACGCTTGGCCTGTGGTTGCCCACTCTTAATTTCCTCCATAAACAATTTCTTTTTGTGCGTATATGTATCTGAAAATTCATGTTGTTCATCCAGTTTATCAAAATCATCTAAAGCGATTTTTTCAGCAAGATCATACATTTCTTTGGAGTTTTTTGAATTCGTCATTTTGTATACCTCCTATAATATTTTGTACTCGTTTTCGAGCGCGTTCAAATTGCTTGCGCACATTGACCTCAGTTATCCCCATTAGATTTGAAATTTCCTGATAAGTTAAGTTATAGAAGACTTTGTACTTGAAAACCTGTCTGTTAGAATCATTTAACTCTTTTAGCAATGTATCAATTTGAGCCTCAGATATGAAACGCTGTTCCCACTGTTCAATATTTTCATCTGCTACTTCTGGTAATTCTCTTTGATATTCTTCTAAGAACATTTCCTGTCGTTTATTTTTCCGGTAACTATCAATCGCTTTGTTTTTTGCAATTCTCAAAATGTAGCGTTTAAGCTCTTGCGTGTTCAAGTTGTGGAGCTTTTCCAGATTCTGATAAAGAGTAATAAACGTCTCTTGAACTGTATCTTCAGCCTGCTGAATATTATTTAAAATAGAATATGCCACATAATAAATTTTTTGTTCATACAACTCATATAGCTCTTCCATCTTTTCATAATCTTTGTTTGTAACTTTCATGTAATCCCTCCTCTCACTCTATATAACGAATGGGCGGCTATACTTTGTGACACTTCCTCCAGCTATTAGAAAACCAGTTGTATCCTACATAAGTAATAAAGTGAAACTTCCATCAGTGGGGGTTTTTCTTCATCCCCCACTGATGGTTAGTTGAACCAATCGGGCTCTTACGGGCCGTTATCTCCCACCTATCTTCTTTGTTTTCTCAGAATCTTGAGGTGGGAGTCTTACTGCCCTAAAGTAGCGGGATAAAAATATCATTATCATAAATTTCTATTTTTTCATAGTGGTGTTGGTAACACTGAAGACATGAATGTGGAAAGTCGTTGGTAGATTGATATTCGTCATAGTAAAATCGATAGAAAAAAAAGAATAAAAATGGTCTATGGATACGCTCGTGTAAGTACAAAGATACACAAAAAACCCCGAATCATGGACTTTTTTTAAGTGTCCACGATTCGGGGTACAGTTCAATCCGCTCTTCTTTCTTTAATTTATACTCTATATATTTTTTCATATAGTCTACTACCCAAGATTGATCAATAGCCTCTGAAAGCAAATGTGACATATAAGTAAGTGCCAATTCCATAAATAATAAAACCAATTAGAGTAATGAACCATTTTTCCCTAACAGGCCGTAAATTTCACCTTTTTTTTAAAATGCAAGGAAACATTACCAACTACTTTTTTTGAATCATACATTTTTGTAAGATGAGATGTTTCTAACACATATTCCATAGGCATGCTCCTTTTATTGGTAAGTTCATAATAATAATTTACCAAATAAATACATAAAAAGACATAAAAACCAAAATTATCTTGCTATAACAATAAACATTTGAAAATATTTACATTTTGATATATAGTTCTTCCCTGGGGAATTTCCCTAATTATGCACATAAAAAATCCCTCCAAATCTTGAAGGGATTTTCGTAGTTTCCTATATATTGAATATCAATATGCTAACAATACCTCATATAAAACACGCTTTCAGTCTACAACTATTTTTTCATCTTTTTGCTTATACCAATTTTGCATCCTATCCGCATCTTCTAATCTCATATGCTTTAACTTATAATGCTGACCAGCACCTGCTGATGCAACTGCAAACATATACGTACATAATTGATCTTTACGTTGAAAATAAGTCTGACTTTTCTTCATCGATTGAATATGTCTTTTTCTCACTAGTCCTGTATATTTAGCAATGCCGCGATATACAATCGTGAGCTGATCCGGTTGCAGTGCGTATCCACCTGTTGTAAATTTCCCGTATCCAAGAGCTGTAAAAACTATAAACAATGGAATTAACGCAAGTAACCCCATATATTGTTTAAAATAAATACTAACCCCTGTAATTGGCACTGCAAATATCATACAAATCATCCAGTTATAAATAAGGTAGCGGCGCATTGCTGCTTTTGGTAAATGCGTGAGATGCTCCTCTATTTTGTATGGTAATTGAAGATGCTCAAGTAATTGCCCGACATCCTTTTTTCTCATAAGCGGATGCAGCGTGACGTTCATTTCATGTTTGCCAATACTTTGAATCACTTCTACGTGCACAGAGCAATAACCGAACGGTTGACGAAGTAGTGCTTCTTTAATGGTAATCGCTTGGATTCGGTGTAATTTTAACACAAGTTCCTTTTTCTCCAACAACCCTTGTGAAATGCGGATTTCATCCCCTCTTCGATATACAGTAAAGTTGGCATGTTTAAATGCATATGCGAATGTTGAAATAATCCATGATAAGACAACTAAGATAGCGGCCATATACATCCAGCCGTACATATCACTATTTTTCACATATTTTTCGACTGTATCAATAGCACTTTTGGGAATGTAATCTTTTAATTCTTGGCCGAATATGAAGAAAAATGAAAACAATAATCCAAACTGACCTGATGTAATAGATGCAAGGAGAATTTCTTTTATTGTTAATTTATAAATAGCCGTATTTGCATCATTCGTTGGTACATAATTGTCTTCTGTTAAGCTTTTTTCTGATTTCGCTTCTTCATTTAGAAGTGAAATTAAATGCTTTGCCTCCTGATTTGTAATCCCCGCTAAGCTTACCTCTGGTTCATGTCCTCCACCAGCCGTTTCAATCTTTAATTTCGTTAAACCTAACAATTGATAGACAACATTGGAGCTTGTATTGATTGTTTGTACACGCTCTTTATTTAAGTAGCTTTCTTTTTTCACAAATAACCCATGTTTAATATGTAGCGTATTATTTTCAATCCAATATACTTTGTAGTACCATTCAATCACAGTAGAAAGAATAGTAAATGCAAAAATACCGACCGGAATCAAATACCAAAATGGAAACTTACCTTTCGTACTAAAGAGAAGTATAAATGTCGGAAAAAGATCCCTCAATTTTAATTCAAATAAAATGGTAATTGGATGCTGCCTCTTATACATCTTCATCACTTACCTTTGCCAGTTCGGAAATTTGACGTTTTAATTGTTCTGCTTCTCTCATTGTTAAACCTGGAATATCGTGCGTCATTGCAGCTGTAGATACTTTTAATTCAGTTAATCCAAATTTACGCATAATCGGACCTTGTTCAATCGTTATGTGCTGGATACGAATCATTGGCACTAATACGCGCTGCACAACGAACATTCCATGTTGAATTTCTATCTCTTCTTCATTTAATTGATAGCTATGATAGCGCTGACGTAAGCTTGGAAATACGAGATAACCGAGCGGTGCATACGCAAGAAGCCCGATTACAAGTGCACCAAATATCCAGCCTGTCCAATCGAATTTCATCATAAATATAAAATAAGCAATTGTAATAATAAGACCAATTCCAGATGTAATGAGCGAGTTAATTTGCCATACTCTTACCATCTTGGGATTAATTTCATTTTCTAACGGTTGCATTCTTTCACCTCTACTTCATAATCTAGTACATCTTTTTCTATGACTCTATAATCATATTAAAAACATAATTGGAAAACAAGCTATATAAAGGGAATGTTTTCCTTCACATAGCTTGTTTTCCATTTTAGAGGTATACAATTCGAATGTTCTAGTGTTTATAACGGACGTCAGCGAAAGCCTTTTTGTAAATAGCTTGTATCTTAGTAGTTAGAAAGGGTGTCTTTTTTCAAAACAACCAAATATTTACTCTATAACAACATATTTAGTTGAAAAAAACGGGCTGTCCCTCTATTTCTATAATCGTTTTTGTAGGATTTTCTCCTTTTTTGTCGAATTCGTTTGATATAAGGAGGAGCACTATATGTTTATTAAAGACTTTTTTATTAACCTTTTTATTTTTGTTTTCCTAATTAGTTCAACTATATTCATCCAAGTGTTTGTAATGAAATCCAACCAGTTCATTGAAAAAATATACGGGGCAATCATTGCTGTTATTTTGATGGCCTTCTCTTTTAAATACATGGGGTTTTACTATGATCTTCGAGCTGTCCCTCTCATTTTGTCATTTGTTTACTTTGGTCGTACTGCCGGTTGCATTACGTTACTTAGTATATTTATTATGCGTGTTATGTATATGGATGGATATTGTGGACCGTATCTCGTCGCTTTATTAGGGATAGGTATTATATTTACTATTTTTAAATCATATTTCAAAAACTTACATCCTTTTAAAGCTAGCTTTCTTTATCTGATTTGTTATATAGCTATGATTCGATTGGTAGGTGAATTCTTCATTCCGACTGTAATATTTAACATTCTTTACATGCAAAGTTTATTATTTATGAGTTTAGGCCTTTTAAGCGGACTTTTTCTGATGGAAGCTTATCAAAAATTATATTCCTTAACACAAAAGTTATTTAAAATGAATCAAAAATTAGAAAGATCGAAGCAAGAGCTGAAAGATACTGTTCATGAACTGCAAGGAGGAATTTTTAAATTTATTAAAGTAGATACGCACTTTATACATACGATGTGTGATGGACAATTTTATTATCAAAATGGATTTCATTCTGAACAAGTGGTAGGAAAAAGTTTACGTACGATAGATCCTTCCATTATCCCTTCCCATCTCGTTCCTCAATTACTGAAGTATTATGTACAAGCATGGGAAGGGAATGAAGTTACATTTGAAATCCCCTGGCCAGATGATGAAATCATTGCTCTAATCGCACTTCGGCCAATTAAGCAAAATGGAAAAGTAATTGAAGTTGTCGGTTCTGCAATTGACATTACAGAGAGAAAAAAAGTGGAAGATGAATTAAAAACGACAAAAGAATTGCTGGAGTCATTTGTAGATAACAATATAGATGCGATTGTTATCACTGATCGAGAAGGACATATTTTACAAGCGAATAAAGCTTATGAAACAATATTTGGTTGGTCCATACAAGAAGCGATCGGTAAAAAACTTCCTTGTGTACCCGATTTCTTAATGGATGAATCGATAAAAATTGTTCGAAATATCCTGTCTGGAAAATCTGCGATTACTCGATTAGAGACCATTAGACAACGAAAAAATGGAGATTTAATTGATGTAAGTATGACGATTTCACCGATTCTAGATGTAAGAGGGAATATAATGGCTCTCTCTGCAATATGTAGGGACATTTCTGAAAGAAAACAAGCAGAAAAAGAACGACAGCAATTATATCAACAATTGCAAGAAAGTGAATTGAAATATCGCGCCCTATTTGAGCAGGCAGCGGACGCGGTATACGTAGTTGAATTGGATAAAAATCGAACTCCCTCTCGATTAATTGAAGTAAACGCGATTGGATGCGAAAGGTTTAATTTAAGTAGAGATGAAATTCTTAGTACGCCATTTTTTGATCTTGCTTCTAAGGATTCTCCCCTTTTAAAAAAATTAATCGAAAAAATTAAACAAGGGAAAAATTCGTTTACTTTGCAAGATGAATATGTTTTTCCTACAGGAAAGAAAATAGTGACAGAAGTTAGTATTCGTGTATTTAAGTTGAATGGAAAAGAAGTTTTCTTAAGTATTTCTCGAGATATTACCGAACGAATCAAGACGGAAGAATTGTTAAGAAAATCTGAAAAGCTTGCTGTTGTAGGTCAATTAGCTACAGCAATCGCTCATGAAATTAAAAACCCTTTAACTGCAATGAAAGGATTTATGCAATTATTAAAAACAGTGGAAAATGAAACGAATCATCACTATATAGATATAGTATCATCAGAAATTAATCGAATTGAAAGTATTACGAATGAATTTATGGCAATTGCCAAACCTCAAGCAGTGAAAATTCAGCCTAATGATATAAGTATGTTAATGAATCAAGTTGTCATGCTCCTAGAGCCCCAAGCACTCATGAATAATGTACAAATTCAGACAGAAGTTATGTCTAATATTCCAATGATACATTGTGAAGGGAATCAATTAAAACAAGTATTCATTAATATCTTAAAAAATGCCATTGAATCTATGCCAACGGGAGGAGAAATTGTCATTCAAATTGATAGAGCTGATCATAATCAAATCAATATTCGATTTATCGATCAAGGATGCGGGATCCCTCAAGATCGTATACCATACCTTGGAGAACCTTTTTATAGCATTAAAGAAGAAGGGATTGGCTTAGGATTAATGATTTGTTACAAAATTATTGAAATGCATCAAGGCAAGATATGGATTGAAAGTGAAGTGAATCAAGGAACAACGATCGATGTTACTCTCCCTATTTGTAAATGATAAAACAAATGTTGTTACATGTGAAAATATATGTATATAAGTAACCCCTTTCTTTTAGAGGAAGACGAGAGCATCTGGCCGTGCATAGGAGCGGTCAGGGCCTTTATGGTTTAAAACAAAGGGAGCAAGCCAGTAGCAGTCATGATGTATTCTGCATAGCAGCGACTTATAAAGAAAAGCGGAGCCGACTCATTTGAATCGGCTCCTTCTTATATGTTCACTGATATATCAGCGCTTTTCACAATATATCGACCGCTTTTTAAAATATATCGGCGCTTCGACACGATTTAAAGATTCCTCGACGAGATTCGATGCGCCAAATACACGAAAAGGATCTGACATGAGTCCTTTTTCGTGTCAGATCCTTTATATTACATCTTACCTTCCCGCTGCAAAAACCGCAGCCGGTAACAATTCATTGTCACTTCACCAAGCCGCTGCAGGAGTTGATAGTTCGCATACGCTCCCACCGGTGCACCGATGACAGGTACGAGCTGCAGCATTTTGGCTAGGTCAATATAATCGCGGTATTCTTGCTGAAATTTCTCCCAGTCTATGTGGTTTTCCATATTTGTATCCCACGTTTCAATGGCCTTCCATATTTCTTTCCGGTGATTATCGCTTGAGAAAGCAAGCTGAAATACGTGAAGAATGAATAACCGCTCTTCTTCTTTGCTCGTATCATAGCCGTACAATGTTGCTGCGTCAAATAAAAATTTAATTTTAATGCTGAGCAGCAGCGGGAAGTCAGCAAGCCCAAGTAAAAATCCCCCGGCTCCTGTCCCGGCTCCTTCTGCGGCTGCAATTTTTTTATACTCATCGATCTTCTTTAGCACTTCTTCATCTCTTCTTTGCAGTGACCAATCTGTTTCTTTTAGCCTCGGTTTGATAAAATTCGAACCAATACTAATGCCCTGTACCATCTTTTTAATTGTTTCTGTAAGTATATTTTGCACTTTTTCTGGAATGAGCTGCTGCATTTTCGTTTGAACTGCTTTAGAGAAACGTGTCATTGCAGAAGAATTTTTTATCATTTTTGTTTTCCATTGCTGTAATTCTAAGATGACCTTTTGTTCATATTCAGTCATTCTTTTCTTCCTTTCCCTATGTTCGGGATAAAGTGAAACTTCCATCAGTGACGCTTTTCTCACTGATGGAAAGCCCTCCCAATCGGGCTTTTACGGGCAGTTATTCCCCACCTATCTTCTTCACTTCTCCCTCAATCTTGATCTTACTGCCCGTTAATGCAGGATAATTTTTTTAAACGCTTCACCCCATATTGATAGACAAACAAGACACTAAATACCATATTTGCAAGAAAAACAATTCCTGTCATCATGATATCTTTCGTTGCAAACGCAAATAGTACAGTGAAAATAACACCGCCTACGCAGAGTAACGTACATAATAACGTCAGAAAATCCTTCATTTTCGCTTCTTCTGAAATCGGATATAGCTCAAGCCATAATTTCAAACGATGATGCTTCCATAAACTTAACAGCTGATAACCGATTAAATATAAAAACACGACACCGACAAGAAGACGTGCATATAGAAACGGCACAAAGTATAAAATCAAACCGCCAATTGTCAGTAAGCGGGCATACAATCCAAAGTAATTTCCTGAGCGTAAAAACGTGCGCAAGAATAAGAATAAATATGGCCGTTTATCTGAGGCAATCTGAAGAATAAAATCAAGCCATTTGCGGCGAGCTACCCGTTCTTTTAACGCCGGTACATCCACAAACATATTGGCAATGCGGTACAGCAGCATCATTTTCTTGCCTTCTTCGGCAATTAAATATTCCCAGTTTAGCGGTTTTCCTTTTACTTTCTGGTGCAAATAGACAAGATAAATCACCATCGCCATGACGATTGCTCCCATATACATAACAGAAGCGCGCTCGACAAGGAAATACACAAAGAAAAAGTTAAATACAAAACGGACAAACCAGTCAGTGAGATGAATACGATTATCCGTTATATACGACTTTTCCCACGTCACAAATAAATTCCAGCCTTTACTTAACACAATCGCAAGTACAATGATTATGTATGTTTGTCCTGATTGTTTCATCTGCTGGAAATAAAGCGGAGCAAGCGCCGCACTTACCATCATCGCAATATACAGCTGAATGATAAACGTAAATTGAAATGCTTTTACGAAATATGCTTTTAATTTTTCTTCTACTGGAAGTAAATATACAAGATCCGCTTCTTTTAATAACGTTTGAATGGATCCTGCCGTTAATACAAGTCCGAGCAGAACTGCCATCACAAATGCGGTCGGAAATGCAGGCGTTAATGTTTGCAGCCATTGCTGATAATAATACGCACCCGCTCCGATAATAAACACAAAAATAAATTTCAAATGATCATTAAATACATATTTACCATATGTACGCGTTTCCTTTAAAAAATGACGAAATCTTTCTTTCCATAGCCCTTTACTATTCATCAGCATCTTCTTCCTTCGTTAGTGCAATGTAAATATCATCAAGCGTTGCCCCCGGCATATGAAACTCGCTTTGCAGCTGTTCAAGTGTACCCTGTGCACGAATTTCACCTTGATGCAAAATAATGAAGGAATCGCAATAACGCTCTGCGGTTGCTAAAATATGTGTACTCATTAAAATGCCCGCACCGCTTTTCTTTACTTGGTCCATCATTTGCAGCAGCGATTGAATCGCTAGCGGGTCTAGTCCAACAAATGGTTCATCCACAATATATAAAGAAGGCTCGACTAAAAATGCACTCATAATCATTACTTTTTGTTTCATCCCTTTTGAAAAATGGGATGGAAACCACTTCAAACGATTTTTCATACGAAATTCTTTTAACAGCTTTTCTACGCGTTCTTCGTATTCTTTCCCTTCAACGCCATACGCCATTGCCGTTAACTTTAAATGCTCTTCTAACGTTAGCTCCTCATAGAGCACAGGTGTTTCTGGAATAAACGAGAAACTAGAGCGATATGCTGTCATATTATCTTTTAACGTCTTACCGTTAATCGTAATATGACCTTGTTTCGGCTCCATTAATCCGATAATATGTTTGATCGTTGTACTTTTTCCCGCGCCGTTTAAACCGATTAAACCGACAAGTTCTCCTTTCTTAACAGAGAATGAAATATTTTGTAATACAGGACGCTTCGTATATCCGCCTGTGACATTTTCCACCCGTAATAATTGTTCCATATGACACCACTTTCTTCATTATATATGTATATGTAATCATCTTACCAAAAAAGTAAAGCTCCTACATAGTACTGAACTTTTTTTAAAAGAAAAAATTTCCTTTACATATCTCCAGCAAAAGCGGACATCATAATTAGTGAGGAAGGAACACATTGAAAAAGCAGCCATAAAAGTGATGAACACAGCCTAGCGAACTCATCATGAAATGGGGTGTCTATAATGGACAAAGGTGATTTACACGGAGCCATATAATTTGTTTCATTTTAGAAACGGGGTGTCTCGCGGAGAGTATATACTGTTTTATAAAATAAACAATTCATTTCCGAAGGATTGCAATATCATTTCATTGTAAATGGGGTGTCAACGGCAGAATATATGTCGAGTTACCGCGCATTTCCTAAAAAATGAGGTGTCTCCTAAAGGTAGATTAAACGAAAATGCTTTTTCAAACCTTCTTCAGAAGGCAGGAAGCTGATAGGCTTCCTGCTTTTCGTGTTTTTTCTATTATGTAATTATGGTAAAATACGGCTAAGACAACTGAAAGGATGAGGAATATGAATCATACAGCAGACAATTGTATTTTTTGTAAAATTATTGAAGGGCAAATTCCTTGCGCAAAAGTATATGAAGATGAACATGTACTCGCTTTTCTTGATATTAGCCAAGTTACAAAAGGACATACACTCGTAATTCCAAAAGTACATAAACAAGATGTATTCGCATTAACACCAGAAATTGCTTCACACATTTTCTCTGTCGTTCCAAAAATTTCAAATGCGATTAAAGCTGAATATAATCCAGTTGGTTTCAACTTATTAAATAATAATGGAGAAAAAGCCGGACAAACTGTCTTTCACTTCCATCTTCATTTAATCCCACGCTACGGCGAAAAAGACGGTTTCGGTGCTGTATGGAAATCTCACCAAAGTGATTACACAATGGAAGAGTTACAAAACATTGCAAACACAATTGCAACTAGCGTAAAGTAACACTATTATCAGACATGATGAATTGAAAAGATCAGAACTTTATTATCTATTGCAGTATGTACAATAAAATTGTACATGCCATACACACCCCGCCAATGAACGCAAATCTAACAACTTGCTGCTTTACCAAAAGTATTGGCGGGTACGATCTTTTCTGTTTTAAAATAAAAAATAATTGCATTGCTCGTACAAGAAAGAAAAGACTGACAATAAAACAAATATTTGTAATCAATTTCACTTTTCTCCCCCCTTGTCTTATGCATATGCACAGTTTTACACATCATGAGTATAACAATGTTGTGTAACTTCCATCTGTGATGGCGAGTTGCACAAATTAAGGAGGTCCTTTTCATGTCAAAATCTAAATCCTTTCTAACTGGCGTCATTTGCGGCGGAGCTGTCGCTGGACTTGCTGTGCTCTTCTCTACTCCTTCATCTGGAAGAGATATGCGCAATAAGTTAAAAGAAAAAGGAAATGACATAAAGAAAACACTGGCTGACATTACAGCAGATACAAAATTATTAAGACGACAAATTGTTGAAACAGCTTCTGAAGGAAAAGAAGTGATTCAAGAATTAAAAGTTGATATGCACGAAACATTCTCCTCATGGAGACAAGATATTTCTCAAAATAAGCGCCACATTGAACGAGAAATTGAAAACATTCAAAAATCAATTGAAAAGTTACAACAAGCGGTTCCTGACAAAGCGTAATTTTTCGTATATAACAAATAGTTTTGATTCTTATCGTCTCTTATACGGCACATGACATACATGTGCCGTATTTTTTATACAATAATACTCATTTCCCTTTTACATCCAAATCAGAATAAAATTCCGGCAATCTTTGTCCTGTCCTACAAGGAAACGCTTTTATTACCACTCGAATTTTGTATAGTTTTGTCATTTTAACGAAAAATTTTCACAATTCTAACAAAAACACTTTATTAATTTTTATTTTACTGGCATAATAGATGGTAATGAATAAGAATTGTATAAAGTGGGTGAATCGATGAAAAACGGAGAAAAAAGTTATTCAATAAAAGAAGCGATGATTTTTAGTCAACGCATGGCTCAATTATCAAAAGCATTATGGAAGTGTGTAGAAAAAGATTGGCAGCAATGGATTAAACCATACGATTTAAATATTAATGAACATCATATTTTATGGATTGCATATCATTTAAAAGGGGCTTCTATTTCAGAAATTGCAAAATTCGGTGTCATGCACGTATCCACGGCTTTTAACTTCTCTAAAAAACTAGAAGAACGCGGTCTGCTTATATTTTCAAAGAAAGAAGATGACAAACGAAACACGTATATTGAAATTACAGAAAAGGGAGAAGAACTGCTGTTGCAATTAATGGAGGAATATGACCCTGAAAGTAATTCTGTCTTTAACGGCGCCTTAGCTCTTCGTAATTTCTACGGTAAGTTCCCAGAAAACATCGAATTAATTGCCATTTTACGAAATGTTTACGGACAAGACTTCATCGACATTTTCGAGAAATCACTGGATAATATCGAGGAAGGTTTTGTAGAGCACGATGAAAAACTTGTTAAAAAAGGCTAAATGATTATCGTTTCGCTATCATACGTAAAAATTCTTGCATCAATGGTTGAAATAAACCTTGACGTTCGAGCGCTTCCGCCGTCTCTTTTCCTTCGAGGCTTTGTGGAAGCGCTCTTTCAAATTTATTTAACAGTTCATCAAAGAAAAGCAAACCTTCTTGCTTTTCCATTATGTATTGCTCATTCATTTGTTCACAAAGAACTAGCAAATATTCTACATCACATTTCATCACTTTCTTCTTTATAATGAGAGAGTAAAATGGACACTTTTGTTCATCTATCATATTAAAAAGAAGTGATACATAATATTCTGCTTGTTCTAATCGTTTCACAACGTCCATTTTCTTCCCTCTCTTTCTATACAAATCTCTACTATTCAACATAAAAATCGACCTACTCTCGCCCACCCTAAAAAAGGGGATATCTTTTTTAATTTGTATGGATATAATCTAAGTTCCGCTATTTCAGAATTTTATAACACGAACAAATTATCGTATGATACAATCAGATTATATGTATTTTCGCCAAAGGAGGACTCTCCTCGTGACAATTACAATTATATTTATTGCTTTTGCACTTATCGTTCTAACTTATACAAACCTTATGACACATACACTGTGTCAACAAAAACAAATGTCTGATCGACGTCAAACGAGTGTCTTTCGGTTCATTAACGTATGTATTACCATTCTATTAATTTCTAGTTATATAGAAATTATATTTCATGCAAAGTGAGGAAGGAAACCCCTTCCTCACTTTTTTCCTCTATAAACAAATTATACCTACTATTACTAATAAAATAAATAACACAAGCCACAAAATTAATTGTTGATTCATGATAAATTCAACCTCCTCATTTCTCTTTGTATGCGTGTAAGCCCAGAATGGTGACATGACCGAATCTGACAATCCTCGCAGGCAAATGGGGATTTTTTCTTTATCAATAGGAAAACGGACTGAAATATGTTATATTAAATTTTGTACATATTGCTTATACTATAAATTGAAACTTCCATTAGTGGGGGCTTACTGCCCGTTCATGCGGGATTAAAAAATACATAATAGTAGGAGTGTTTATTTCATGAAGAAAGCAATTCTTGCCCTAGCTGTAACGAGTGTGTTCACATTATCAGCATGTGGCACTTCTGACAAAGTTGTAACATCAAAAGCTGGGGACGTAACAAAAGATGAGTTCTACAACGCAATGAAACAACAAGGCGGTAAAAACGTCTTACGTAACCTAGTAATGGAAAAAGTATTTGTTAAAAACTACCCAGTAAAAGATGATGCCGTTAATAAACGATTTGACGAATACAAAAAGCAATACGGCGATCAATTTACTGCTGCATTAAAACAAAGCGGCATGACTGAAAAACAATTAAAAGAAACTGTTCGCGGTGAACTTGCAATGAATGAAGCTGTGAAGAAAAACATCACAGATAAAGAAGTAAAAGACAATTACAAACCTGAAATTAAAGCAAGCCACATTCTTGTAAAAGATGAAGCAACTGCGAAAAAAGTAAAAGACGAACTTGCACAAGGAAAATCTTTTGAAGACTTAGCAAAACAGTACTCTGAAGATCCAGGTTCAAAAGATAAAGGCGGCGACTTAGGATACTTCAAATCAGGTCAAATGGTAAAAGAATTTGAAGATGCTGCATTTAAATTGAAAAAAGACGAAGTAAGTGATCCTGTAAAATCACAATTCGGTTACCATATCATTAAAGTAACTGATATTAAAGAATTAAAACCATTCGATCAAGAAAAAGACCGTATTAAAAGCGATCTTGCTGACAAAAAAATGAAAGATCCACAATTCATGAACGATCTTGTTACAAAAGAAATGAAAAAAGCAGATGTGAAGATCGAAGATAAAGACTTAAAAGATATTTTCGAAGCTCCAAAAGCAGACAGCTCATCTAAGAAATAATGAAAAAGCTCGGCAATTGCCGGGCTTTTTTATTTTAGGTATCAGACTATAAAAAAATAGTTGTAGACTGAAAAGGTGTTTTCTGTACACGAGAGTTTTTTCAGAAGAACCGAAAAAACTTTCCATTCATTAATCTGTAAAAACTCAAAAATTGGCTTGTTTATAGAGTTAAAAAGACTGGGCAAGACGGAATCCAAGGTCGTCTATGCAAAAGGATGGATGGCTACGACGACGACACGAAGCCCCGCAACCTCTCGCCTCTTCAGCCCAGCTACCACCTCGGAAAATTCGATAGGAGCCGTATACTTGTTCATCATATAAATCCCAACACCACTCCCAAACATTCCCTAACATATCATACAGGCCCCATGCATTCGGTTCCTTTCTTCCTACTTCATGGATTTTCCCTCCTGAATTTTCATCATACCAAGCAATTTGATCAAGCTCTCCATACCTATAACCAGTAGTCCCTGCTTTACATGCATATTGCCACTCTGCTTCTGAAGGAAGTCGATAGCCATCTGCTTCCCAATCACAAATAATGTTTTCGCCATCGTTACTTATAGAATAACACTCTTTCAATCCAGCTTTCTGTGAAAGTAGATTACAAAAGGAAATTGCATCGTTCCAAGAAATATTCACAACCGGTTTTAGATCTCCGTCAAAAGAATGAGGTGATTTATTTGTAACCGCATAGTATAGATCCATAGTTACAGGATACCGAGCAAGAAGAAACGGTCTTATTTCAGCTTTCCATTTGCTTTTTATTCTATCGTCTCTTAATTCTATTTCGCCCCCTGGAATTTTTGCCATGGGATAGTCAATGTAACTCTTTATTTCATTTGACACTATGCCCACCACCTAACGAATTTCATTTTACAAATTTTACCTCACCTAGAACCATTAAAGCAATACAAAAATTACGTTGTTTTTTGCAGATAACTACTTGTTATCCATTCATGCATTTACAGATTTGTAAAAGAACAAGGTTGTATAGGGTATGCATGTTCATAGTGCTCCATTAGACTAAATAGCAGGTATTCAATTTTTATAAGGGAAATAAGAACAATTCTGAGAGAGCATCTGGCCATGCATAGAAGCAACTTATATGTCGAAAAATTAAAATGGATTTATATGGTAACTAACCCTATAATATTTATAAAGTAGTTTTATATTGTTCCAATTCAAACGAATACTAGTGCTCACTCATCTGTAATTCACATATAAATAATTGGAATACATTTTGTATAGAGGTGAGATTATGAATTCTTCTTCATTTTACTCTATTGTGATTATAATTGCTGTGTTGGTCTTATGGCGTAGAACTAGGGCAATGTATCGTCCGATTAAAGGAAACGGAATCCGTCTTCTCTTCCCCATATTATTTCTGCTATTACCTAGTCTTCCCTTAATCCTGAATCCAAATATACATGTCGCTGGCTGGGAATGGATTTGTGCCGTTATCTTTGGATTCCTTTTGTCAATTCCACTTATTTGGACCACTAACTATGAACTCCGATCCGATCAGCAAATTTATGCTGTAAGAAACAACAGCTTTATCATTAGCTTTATCATCGTATTTATTATCCGATTTTTACTTCGTGATTATTTAAAATGGCTAGGTCCAGAAACAGAAGTAGCACTATTTATGACTGTAGCGCTGGGATACATCTTACCTTGGAGAATTATCTCTTTCATCAAATTTCGGCAACTATACAAAAGTCGAATCCGAAGTAACGACAACATTGACTTCCAATAATCCAGCACTTGTGGTACAGATAACTCATCGCATAATCGTTCAAGCACCGTATACTCGCGTTCAAGCTTTGCTTTTGAATAAGGAATTTTTATATAAACGATGCGATGATCCATTAACTTAATTTTATAAACTGCTGAACTAAAAGACTGCGGAACATCCTCAATTGTTAACACATTCAAATTAAATCTTTCAATTGCTTGTTGCAACTTATCCATTTAAAAATCCCCTCCCATTCATTTGAAACCCACATATATACTACTTTTCTCTCTTACAAATCTGTAAGCTTTTTGTCACCTATATAAATAGTACTAACTACATGACAGTACTATAATTACTAACTATAAAGCAGTTATTTTATAAAAAATATCCCTACACACGGAGGTTTCATATGAAAAAATATATTTTAGCTTCACTACCATTTATTTTAGGAATCGGATGCATCGTTGGTTTTAATACTGCCGGATCTACAGTCGCTCCAGATGGTAAACTTGTAGAACCATTTTATTTATTACCAATGGGTTATTCGTTAATCGCTATCGGTATCGTTAGTCTTTTTGTAAGTAAAATGAAGAAAGTTAAGAGATAGACTAAAAAAAGAGCTTTCAGAAAGCTCTTTTTTAGTTTATTGAACGTTTGTAATGATATATTTTCCTTCTTCATTCTTATCGATTTCCCCTGCAAAAGTTAAATCGACATGAACCTCATTAATTTTCCACGCTTTTTGATCTGTATCATATAATGCTGTAATTTGAACATTTGAGAGTTGATCTTTTTCAGGAGAATACTTGCCAGCTGGAAGGTGGTATTTTGCTACCCCTTCCATTTTTAAAATAGGGTATCCTTTCTCATTTGATACAATCTTTACTACTTCTTTATTTAAATATGATTTTACAAGAGTTCCTTTCCAAGGCTCAAAGAGTGTATTACGAGCTGCTGAAGCAAAAGATTCTGCCTTTGAATTTTTATACTTTTCAGTTATTGTAGTGAAGGGTTCAATACTTTGTTTTATGCTCGCATCCCCATATTCTTTCAAAAACGTATGGAAAAATTGATTAACTTTGTCTTCATCCACTTTAAACATATACTTTTCTACCGTCCATGGAGAAGTTTTTGGTTTATCATTAATTTTAGAAATTCCATCTTTCGCCCAAGGAAAATTCGCCTTTAATTGTACTTCTTTTCCATCTTTCTCATTAATTGGACCAATTTTTTTTGATTCCTCATCTCCAACCTTAATACCTGTAGGTTTTCCTTTAAACATAATTTCTGAACCTATAAATTCTTTCGATAAGTTTAACTCGTTTCCTTTCAAATTAAGTGACACATCTTTTACTGGATCGTCTCCTCCTACATGTATAGTTGTTTTATCTGTTACAGTCGTCCATTTATATTTTTTTACTCCTATTAGCTCGTAATTCCCAGGTAAAAAGGGTTTATCAAAAACAGAAGGTTTAATTTTCTCTCCATTCAAAGATAGAGCAACATCTTTATCTATATTTTTTAAATTAATTTTCACTTTTGCTGGTCTAACAACATAATTATCAAAAAACAACCAACTTTTCCCCTCTTTTACTATTGTATATGGTAGTACGCCTTTGGTTCGTACCTCTAATGCTTGAGGAACTACATTAGTCTTTTCTATATCCATAGCATCTACCATTATTGGATACATTTGCTTATACTTACTTGATTCTTTTAAAAATGATTTTACGCCATCTTTGGCAAACGGAGAAGATTGTGCATCCTTTGGTAAAATCGATAAGAAAACATCAACATCTTGTTTTTCAAAAGCTTGTTGTACCTTTTCTCGAACATCTTCTTTAGAATGCCGGAATAATAGTCCAGTTATAATGAATCCTATAATACAAAGTAAAACAATACCTGTTGCTAATACACCTTTTCTACTTTTTAAATAAGAAACTTCCACGACCCCTGTCCCCTTTCCGAATTTTTACAATTCTATTATAAGGTAGTTTAGAAGTTTTAAAAAGTATTAAAAATTAAATTTTCAGATAAAATAACCTTTTATAGTTAATAAGGTTATTAAGCTACAAAATGATGGTTGTTCGTATGTATCATTACTCCATAAATTTCCTATACACATGCATAACTTGAACCGTTTCAAACCCTAACGATTTATACAGATTTCCTGCCTTACTATTCCCTTCTATATAACAAAGTTGAATGGAAGTAGCCCCTTTACTTAATGCTTTATTTATCCCAAATTGCGTAATTTTTTTGCCATATCCCTTTCCCTGATATGACGGTGAAACCATAATATGATCTAAGTATCCATCTTCAACGGTAATTGCTCCTACGAGCTCTTCATTATGTAACGTTACATATATCGGCTTGTTAGATAACATCTTTTTATCTTTTTCACTTAGCGGGATTACATATGGTTTAAAATCATTTTTCACAGCGATTTCATAAAAACATTCTGCTCTGCACTCGGCATATTGTTCGTAAAACTTACCTTCATAAGGAATGAATTCAATATCTACCTCTGATTGAACCCCTCCCGTATAACACATACTTGGTGATCCAAACCACTTTTTATACCCTAACCTTTCATAAAAAGAAGCTGGATTTTCTATATCTACTCTCACTTCCGTAACTAAAATACTCGGATTTTCACTTTCTACAAGCCTATAAATTTCTTGATGAAGTAACGTACCGACTCCTTTTCCTCTTTCTCTTGGATCAACGTAAACTTGAATATCCCACTCCCTTTTCTCTTCATTTCTCATAATTACAAAAGCGAAGCCCTTTACTCCTAATTCATCCCACACTAAAAAATGTTTAACCTTCTTATAAATATTCATCATATGATTCAAATCAACATCTATTACTTCCATACTACTCATTTGCATAAGCTGCTCTAAATCTTCAAACTTACATTCCCTTATCATATACAGTTCTCCTCTAATTGAAATTTCATCTTTCTCCCTAACATGAAAATATTCTCTAAAATTCTTTGATTTCCTATAAAAAACATGAAAATATGCTTGTTGTAGCCTTGGAATCAAGTTTGATTAAATGAACTTAATAAACCTTGATTCCAAGGTAAATAGAAAAAGCGTATTTTGAAAAAAAAGATTGATCAAAACACGCTTTTTCTATATTCAAATGAAACTACTTGATATCAAATTTTTACGTCGATACACACTTAACACGATACCCATTAAAAACGCATGAAACAGAGTTGGTATCAATCCGTAGCTAATAAAAGGCAAGGATATAGAAGCAATCGGTAATAAACCTATGATCATGCCAACGTTATAAATGAACTGGACTACAAAAAGAGTCATTCCACCAACAAGAAGCAATTTACCATACCGATCATTTATTTTATAAGATATGACCATTATCCTTGCTACAAAAAGAGAAAGAATCAAAACAAGGATTAGCGCAAACAAATAACCATAATAGTAAGTCAAACTTGCAAACACAAAATCAGTACGTGCAGCATGATGAATGAACTTCATATTTCCAGATGCACCAAACCACCCTGCTGACGACATTACCTCTTTTAAACGTATATACATAAACCCTGCGCCATGTGCATCTTGCTCTGGATTTATGTACCCTAAAATTCTAGCCAAAAGGACTCCCTTTACTGAGGGATGGAAAAATAATTCACCGATGATAGATAAACAAATTGGTACAACTGTAATGATCAGTGCCTTTTTCTTTCCTAACTTACTCCACCAAAGCATAACGAATACCATCGTGATATAGATAAAGGTTGTTGAAAGACTTGGCATAGTTAAGAATAGACGCAAAGAAAACAAGTACAAAATCCCAAGATGCCACACCTTTAACCTACTGTTATTGAAAAAAGAAGCCCAAGCTAGAAAAAAGAATGGTACAGTCATTAAACATCCAATTGTAATGGGACCAATTTTTATTAACGATTCTCCATACATTGAGGCGTTTGAAAAATTGCCTAGCATTAATAGGATGAGTACTCCGATTGTGTAAAACAGCCATCCCAATCTCTCTAGTTTCCGATAATCAATCATCATCATCCCAAGAGCCGTCACAACACCAAGAATAACACACATCACCTTATTCATTAACAAATCATTCGTATGTCCAAGGGCTACAACTGGCAAAAAACCTAGCCCCATAGCAGTCACTAATAAAATAATAATGAACCAATCAACCTTTGGCTTATGAAGTTTGTTAAGTTCTTGACCAAGTTTGATTGGACTTCCCATTTGTTCAACAGCTTTGTCTTCAGCAACTTCCTCACTTAACCCTTTCTCTATCCACATATTCTTAGCCGTCTTCAAGTGAAATTCCAATTCAGCTGCCACAAAATTCTTTGCTTCCTTTGATTTAATATGGTTGGTGACTTCTTTTAAAAAATGATCCCCTTTTTTGTTCAATTTTGTCTCACTCCTGTATCAATCCTTTTAATATAAATCGTTTCTTTGTAGAAGTTTTTTCTGCCTTTCGTAATATCTTTCTTCCCTTATCATTTAATTGATAATATTTAGCTCCTGAATGATCCCAACTTGATTGGATAAAATGATTCTGTTCTAGACGATGTAATAAGGTGTATAAAAAACCTTCATTTCCTTCAAATTTTTGAATCCCTCTCCCCCGTAATAGCTGTGCCAAGTCGTATCCGGTTTTTTCAGAAATGAGAAGTTGTAAAACTGCTAATAAGATATCTTCTTCATTTTCGTATGGTTTATTGATTTTTTCGTAAACCTGCTTACGATGCTGATCAGAAAAATTCAAATGTGTAAAGGTTGTTTTCTCCATTGACTTTCGTAGCCCTTTTAATCGATCTTCCATTTGATTATTCCTCCAATCCTTTCTTCAAGAGTTCCTTGGCTCTTTTAAGTCTTGTTTTAATAGTGTTTTCCTTCACTTCTATTACCATAGCAATATCTTTGATTGGCAATTCTTCAAAATAAAAGAGATAAATCACTTCTCGATATTTTATTGGTAAGTTCATTACTGCAGAAGCCAGCCTACGATCCTCATCATTTTGAATAACAGTCTGTTCAACACTTTCTTTTTGAGCCCCAGTATACGTAGATTCATTTTCTGTAACGATTACCTTTTTGTTATACCAACTTTTTATATAGTCCTTACAATGATTAATAGCAATTCTCCACACCCATGTTCTTAACTTCGATTTTCCTTTGTATGTATGAAAAGACTTGTAACATTTAACAAATATATCTTGGGTTAAGTCTTCAGCGACCTCTTTATTATTTACATACGAATAAACAAGCTGTAAAATCTCCTGTCCATACTTGTTCATTATTTCATCTATAAGGGCTTCCTTATCTTCTATTTCAAACACCTCTGCTGTTAATTCATCCATATCATTTCCTCCTTCCCATTTATTAGACGACGTACTCCGTTGAAAAGTTTTTTACAAATTATCAATCTTTATTTTAAATCAACACTTGTAAAATCTGTACCACTACACCCCCATCATAAAAAAGGAGGAGCTGACCCAAAAAGTTTGGGCCAGCTCCTCCTTTCTTCTATGTCCACTGATATATCGATTGTTCTTTGCAATATATCGACGCAAATCAAAATATATCGACTCTTCGACACAGTATATCGACTTCCCGACGATATTCGACATACGAGTAGCCGAGGCGCTGAATTGAATCATACCGAAAAGAAAGGATCTGACTAAAAAGTGGCCTTTTTAGTCAGATCCTTTTTTATACATTTTCTCCACTACACCGCTATTTCCAAAATAACTTTTGCCCCGCCTAGCTTTTCTGAATGACTTAAGTAAATATTTCCACCATGCTGCTTCGCAAAGTTTTTAGCAATATATAGTCCGATTCCATGGTGATGTTTTGAGTTTCTACTTTTATCTCCTCTAAAAAACTGCTCTGTGGCTGCATTCATTTCTTCTTTTGTAAATCCTCTTCCTGCGTCCTCGATAATAAATTGGACCTTATCATTCATGGTTTCAACTGAAAACTTCAAGTCACCATGTACTGGGGAATATTCAATGGCATTCATCATCACATTCATAATCGCTCTTTTCAAAGCAGCCTCATCAGCATGAATAAAATTTGGTATTTCTTTAACCTCTTTGATTAGGTTTAACTGTTTGTCCAAAGCACAAATTGCACTTTCCTCTATAAGATTATTAATAAAGTTTTGGAGTTCTATTTGCTTAAATTGAAGTGAAGTAACTTTCTCACTTTTCGTAATGTCGAGCAATGATTGCATATACATTTCCATTTCAGCAACACTTTTCAAAATATGCTCATTACATTTCTTTTGATCCGAATCTAGCACGAATTCATTTAACAGCTCGGCATTCCCTCTCAGTATCGTTAATGGCGTTTTGACATCATGTGCTAAAGCAGCAATCTGTTCTCTTCGATTCGTTTCCATCTCCCACTGTTTACGCAGTGAATCGTTCAGTTCATCTTTCATTTTTACTAAGGAATCTAATATTTCATTCACTTCTATTATTCTAGATTGCTCTACTTGAAAATCTAAATCTTCCTTTTGAATTTTATCAGTTACCTTTTTCAAAACCAGCATTTCCTTTGACAATGATTTACCAAAAGAACGAGATAGAAATAACACTTCTGCAGCAAATAATAGGATAAAAGAGAGAATCAAAGAAATGTCCGGGATTGGTAAATACTTCTGCAAAACAGGATTTTTATAATTCGTATGCAAAGTATATAAAACGACACAAATATCTTTATTTCGCTTCATAACTGCATAGTAGTATCCTCCGCCACCTATTTGATTGTTCTGGACGTTATCCCATATTTGCCTCGCATCATTTTTATGAATATTTCCTTGAATAATTTTTCCTGAAAAGTCATACACAACATATTTATATTGTTTTAAAATCCGATCATCGCCCTGTTCCGCTTTTACTATGGCGTCTCTTTGCGATTCAATCTGTTTCTCATAATAATTGGCCGGAAGAATCACCCCTGTGTTAACTCCAAAGCTGAACAAACTCATATGAATAGCAACTAAAGCAATCGTCCCTATTGAAAATGCGAAAATATACCGTATAAAAATTTTGCGGAGATTAATTTGTTTTTTCACTTTTTCCATTTATATCCGATTCCCCACACTGTTTCGATTGGATTCATACCATACTTAGCTAATTTGTAGCGAACATTTTTAATATGTTCCACAATGACTTGATTGTCACTATCACCATCATATCCAAAAACATTTTCATAGATTTTTTCTCTTGAAAAGACTTGACCGTGATTCAAAGCTAAATATTCACAAATTCCGTACTCGCTTTTCGTAAACGGAATAACTGTTTCGTCATACTTTATTTCTTTACACGATAGATTAAATGTAAGACCCGACAGAGAAAATGCATTTTGCTTTTCCCTATGTTCACGCCTTACATGTGCTGACACTCTTGCACGCAGTTCGCCAATTCCAAAAGGTTTTGTAATATAATCATCTCCGCCAAGACTAAGCCCTGTGATCAAATCCTTTTCCATTGTTTTCGCAGTTAGAAACACAATTGGACTATCCACCAAGTTTCGGATCTCCTTACAAAGTGTAAATCCATCTATTTCCGGCATCATGACATCTAATAGAATTAAATCATAATGACAAAACTTGTTCTTGGAAATCGTAAGAGGATTACGAACGGCAGTTACCTCATGTCCTTCTTTTTCTAAAGCGCTTTTTATAATATAAAGAATGCCTTCTTCATCATCAATTGCTAATATTTTTGCCATACAGGTCCCCTCCTCTAACTTCCATTATAATGCTGTGTTTACAAAATGTGTTTACATTTCTTTCCGCCCTTCATAGTAGGAAAACCAAATAAGGGACATAACAAACGCAATGATCGTTGAGCAAATACATATAACTACTCCCATTTGAGTATCTCCTGGCACAGCATGAAACGAATCTGGACTCAATCTGTATGCAAAAAAACTACTGCACAATCTTATCCCCCACGCACACGGCATATATTTCCAAATAATCTCTCCCATCCCGGTAATCATTAAAGCCGCCAGCAAGCTTTCTATAATTCCCATTCCAATGGAAGCACCTTTACTAAAGCGAAAGTTCAAAAACAGATGGAATAGATACATAAAAATCTGACATCCAAAAAGGACGAAAGAAATCTCGAAATAGGAAGAAAATGGAAGTTCATTCTGCCCTAGCAGAAAATGAAACCCTGCCGCAAACCCAAAGACTGCCAATATAGTCGAACAAAACCCGCATATTAACAGCAAACATACTTTACTAATAAATGCTTTTTGCTTTCCGTATTCTGTTGATAAAAGTTCTGTAAAGTTCCCTGCCAACGATTCCTGTTCCACAACAAAAGAACATACAACACTAATTAGCAAAGGAAAAACCATGGATAACGCTTGTATATAGACTGGAACCTTACTAATAGAATCAACTTTGGAAAAGGAATAGTAACTTAAAAAAAGAACAATCCCGATGATTGGCATCACTATGTGTACCCAGTAAAAAATTGTACCCTTCACCTTTAGAAAATCAGCTCTTAATACCCTCGACAAAACTCCCATTTTATTTTGCCTCCTGCTTTGCAAACCATTTTGTCGTTATATAGGTGAAGAAAAGGAACAGCACTACCGAAATGACTACGCTTGGCAGTATTACAGAATAGGATAGAAGTTCTGGGGTAAACGTTGCACTCTTTGGTTCTGCATACAACCCATTCGGTAATATTTTTACAATTGGTATCATGAGCCTACTTGGATATGTAAATGGATTCATCCACCACATACTTTTTGTTGCAAATAGAATTCCTAAAAATACATTTGCTCCCATATTTAAGAGAATTGTCGGAAATAAACCTATTTTGTTACCTAAAAACAAGCAGATAGGAATTTGCCACATAATAGTTACGATTAAAACAATGCTTCCTAATAATACATTCATCGAAGGAATGATTTTGAAGTTCTCTTTGTTTACTAGTAAGCTAGATAACTGTATTCCACAAAAAATAATTATGCAGGAACAGATTAAAATCCCTAAAATCAGTAATATTTTAGAAAGCCATACTCGTTTTAATGAAATTGGTAAAGATAAAATGGCCCGATTATTCATTTCTTTATCCTTCTCCACAATAAGGACACAACTTAAAGAAAGCATTCCAGGAAGAATAGTAGTGTACCACCAGTTGTAACTGGATAATTGAAAATAATCCATCGATAATAAAAAAGCTAACAACATTGTAGCGAATGGAGCTAACCATATAAGCTTATTCAAAAAAGTATGTCTGATTTTGATTTTTTCAGCTGCAACATATGGAATCATTTCCTATGCCTCCCTTCTATATTTTCCAGCCACTTGTACAAATAAGCTTTCCAAGTCTGTATTCTTATTCAGTTCTCCCTGATAACCCAATACACCGTTCGATATAATCCCAACATGATCTGCAACCTGGCTTACTTCGGTTAAAATGTGACTGGATAAAATAACGGTCATTCCTTTGCTAGGAAAAGAAAGAATCAATTCTCTTAATTCCTGTATACCAAAAGGATCAAGTCCATTCATTGGCTCGTCTAATATTAAAAGCTTCGGATGATTAAGCAATGCAATGGCAATTCCCAATCGTTGCTTCATTCCCATCGAAAATTTCCCTGCCTTTTTCTTCCCTGTATTCTCTAGCTCCACAACACGCAGTACCTCATCAATCCTTGACTTGGGCAACCCTAAAGCAGTCGTACGAACGAGCAAATTTTCTCTTGCTGTTAAATTTTCATAAAGCGGAGGTGACTCAATTAAAGCACCAAT
This sequence comes from Bacillus cereus group sp. BfR-BA-01380, assembly GCF_022663535.1. GTDB lineage: Bacteria > Bacillota > Bacilli > Bacillales > Bacillaceae_G > Bacillus_A > Bacillus_A cereus_BB. The sequence continues at coordinate 31,884 of NZ_JAKUFS010000040.1, forward strand.
AGAATGTAGATCTTGCCGCATCCATGTATGACCATCAAAATTAATCTCACCAGAAGTAGGTGTAAGCATGCCTGTTATCATTTTCAAAGTAGTCGATTTCCCCGCCCCATTTGCACCTAATAATCCATAGATTGAATGTTTCGGTACAGAAAGTGAAATATCTTGTACCACCCTTTGCTTTTGAAATACTTTACAAAGATTCTTTGTTTCTAAAATCATCTCACTCATTCTAAACTTCCTCCTTGTATTTGGTGAGTCTAGAATAAATGACAATTATAAGGATTCTATAAGGAAAGTAAAAAAACATAGCTATCTATAGCTATGTCTAAAAGTGCTCCTAAAGGCGATATTGATTTTATTGCTTTACGCACATAGAAAACAAGTCTTTCGCTACAGTCCCCATTCATCTTTCAATTAATTACTATATAATTTTATTTCTGAAGCTGAAGTAAATCCACCGTATTGCAACTAAATGAAATTAAGAAAGGATCGGGAGTCATAACAAAAAATGTTGCAATGGCTCTTTCCTTTTTTCGAATTCATTGTCTTCTAATTCATTATTTACCTTTGCTTCTATACATGATTTCCTTATTTTTCACAAAAAACTATCCACCCATTAGAGAGGCCACTGAAAAACTTAAGTTTTTCATCTCATAAAACATATGTAAAACAAGAAAGGCGGCTTTTTGTTCAATTTTGAACGAAAAGCCGCCTTTCTTTCTATATTTTTG
>NZ_JAKUFS010000041.1 GCF_022663535.1 Bacillus cereus group sp. BfR-BA-01380
AGATGATAGTAACTGCATTTCTTTTTCTGTAAAAATCTTTTTGCTCATTCGTTCTCCGTCTCCATGTTGTATTCTCAAGTTTTGTATTTCTTAATTATACAAAAATGTACCATACAGAGAGAGACTTTTTTTAGTGTCTACTCTATAGGGTACATTTTACTTCTATGCATGGCCAGATGCTCTTGCCCATCTAAAAAAGGGGTTTTTATGTAGGTTTTTCAATTAAAATAATCAATGGGGAGAACCCCATTGATTAAAGTTTTACTTCGAAATAAATTCTTGTGTCCAGTAGTTTCCGCTTTCTACGTAACCAACACCGATATGTGTGTATCCACTATTTAAAATATTTGCACGGTGACCTGCACTATTCATCCAAGCTTGTACAACTTCTTCAGGAGTACGTTGTCCTTGTGCAATATTTTCACCAGCAGATTTATATGAAATGCCAAACTGTTTCATCATATCAAACGGAGAACCGTATGTTGGGCTAGTGTGATCGAAATAATGATTCTTTTGCATATCTTCAGATTTAATACGTGCTACTTTGCTTAACTCAGCGTCTACTTTTAATGCTGGTAAACCTTGTTTTGTACGTTCAGCATTCGTTAAATCAACAACTTTTTGTTCAAATGCGCTTAATGAACCTTTTGACTCTTCAGCAGGCTTATCGGCTGGCTTAGTAGTTTGGTTATTATCAGCCGGTTTATCAGCCGGTTTATTAGCTGGTTTATCAGCTGGCTTAGTTGCTTGATTGTTGTCAGCTGGTTTATTAGCAGGCTTATCAGCTGGCTTAGTTGCTTGGTTGTTATCAACAGGCTTATCAGCTGGCTTAGTTACTTGGTTGTTGTCAGCTGGTTTCTCTTCTGGCTTAGCTGCCTGGTTGTTATCAGCTGGTGTTTCTTCTGGTTTCGTTGTTTCATTGTTGTTAACTGGATTTGCAACTACAATATTTCCCCAAGGAGTTGTAATTGTTGTGTAAGTTGGTTGTCCAGAATTTACACAGTTACCTGGTTGGAAAGCACCTACATTCCATTTTGTATATGAATTTAAAAGAGATGTTAAGAAAGATTGAAAGTCTTGTTGATTCATATATTGCATAAATAACGGAGAATGCGAAATATTTTGAACTTTCATTGTTGATGGTTGCATTGTTTCTGCTTTCGCACCATTTGTTCCTAGTCCAAATGTAAGAGCAGTTGCTGCTGCTACGGATAGTAAAACACGTTTTTTCATTGTTAAATTGTCCCCCTGCTTATGTATAAAGTTTATGAAACTGTTATTACATAGAATTTATTTTTGTCGGCCTGTCTGACTGACAAAATCATCGTAGCACAGATTTTAATGAAAAAAAGTTGGAAAAAAATTCATAGGTTACAAGATTTCCTTTTTTATCCTAGATTTTAGAGGAAGAACAAATGCCGCAATACTAGATGATATAAGGAATAGACAGTATTTTTTTCTGAGGAGAAACAAAAGAAAAATTGGATATAATTCCCGGTGAAGAGGAAGAGAAAAGGGATAACATCAGCATTTATAGGGGATTAATGAGGAATATTATGGATTGTTTTTTACATAATTGTAATCTTTTTGTCGTTCTTTTTTATTATACAGTAACATATTTTTAATGTTGTAGACCATAAAAAAGACGGGCGTACCTTTAATAGAGAAAGGTACGCCCGTTTTTCATAGTAAGAGGAATTTCATTAAGGCAAGGAATTCTTCTTTTTTGTTGTGCCGTTTCATGTAATACATGTATAATTTGCCCCTGTAAAATAACTTCACGTTCAATACAAAGTTTCATATACAGAAATCCCATACTTTTAACATCTACTATATAAATACATTTTGAATTTTCAACATAGAAGTTATTGTTATGCTAAGCAAAACATGACCTCCTCTTACTTTCTATTTTTGTTTTAATCTATGCACGTGGCAGAAAAAGGCCCTGACCGCTACTATGCATAGCCAGATGCTCTCGCCTCCCCTAAAAAAAGGGTTTTTTATTTCCGTTTTTCAAGTTACATTTATATATAAATGTAACTTGACTTTCCAACATACAAGTCGCCGCCATGCTGAACAAAAAATAACCTGCTACTTTTTTCTCTCTTTGTTTGAACTTCGCACGTGGCAGAAAAAGGCCCTGATCGCTTCTACGCATGGCCAGACGCTCTCGCCCATCTAAAAAGAAAAGGGGTTTATGTCAGGTTTTTAATTTGGATTTATATATTATATAGTAATAAAAAAGATTTCACACTTTCCTCACAATTATTTGCTATTTTACAAGTATAACGAAACTGTCCATAATGGAGGTAATCTTTTGAAAAAGTGGCTTATTTCACTTTGTATTATATTATTACTTACAGGGTGCAAGGGAGGAGTATATCAATCTATTGATCCGAAAAAACCTCTTCTTATAACGACAAATATAAAAGAAGGAAGTATTAGTTTTATTGATACTGATACGAAAAAAACAATTACAACGTGGCACTTAAATGAAACTATTACGGGAACAACGTTGTTACCAGACAGGAATCGCTTACTTGTGTATGGGAAACAGCTTGAGTATATATATGTATATTCTTTGAAAGATGGAAAGCAGATTGAAAAATGGAATACAGGAAAAGGGATAGCAAATATCTTATTATCTGAAAATGGAAAAGAACTGTTCGTTGCGGATCAAAATCAGCAAAAAATTCGTGTGTTTACAACCAAGGGAAAAGAAACAGAGAGCATTTCGGTTGGAAAGGGTCCGCTGACGATGGTGCAACATCATGACATGTTGTATGTTCTCAATTTTTATGATACGAAATTGTCTAGTATTGATGTGAAACAAAAGAAGGTTGTAACCTCTTTTATGATTCCACCAGCTTCAACAGGTGCCTTTCTTAGCGGAGATGGAAAGAACATATTTATTGGCGGGCATGGTGATGGTAAACAAGTAAATGAAAAAGTACTCGTGTATTCTGTACAAGATGGACAAATGCTTCAATCGTTACATGCACCATTTATGCCGGTCAGTCTGTCTACAGATCAACAATTTATTTATGTACTTAGTCACGGATCTAACACGCTGAGAAAATTTGATGGAAAAACGTATAAAGAAGTAGGTTCTCTTGAAGTAGGATCGAATCCATTTGCGTTTTGGCAAATTGGTAGTGAAGGATATGTTGCGAGCTATGATAGCGATGAAGTGTATGTTTTAGATTTAAATGAAATGAAAGTAAAACAGACGATTTCAGTTGGTAAAGGGCCATTTCAATTTACACAAAGAGTAGGGGAGAAGAAATGAGTAAGTATAAAGTATTACTTGTTGATGATGAAAGTGATATGAGGCAACTTGTCGGTATGTATTTGGACAACTTTGGTTATGAGTGGAAAGAAGCTGAAAACGGAAAACAGGCGCTGCACATGCTTGAAATGGAAAGCTTTGATTTTGTTATTTTGGATATCATGATGCCAGAAATGGATGGGATTGCGGTTTGTAAAGAAATTCGAAAAACATCCGATATTCCGATTATCTTTTTGACAGCAAAAGGAGAGGAATGGAATCGCGTAAATGGATTGCGTACAGGGGCAGATGATTATATTGTTAAACCATTTAGTCCAGGAGAATTGATTGCACGTATGGAAGCAGTATTAAGGAGATATACGAAATATGAAGAACAAGAGGAAATAGAATTTGGACCAGTTGTTATTAATGAGAAAAGTCGTCGTGTTGAAATAGATGGGGAAGGTATTTCATTAACTGTGAAGGAATTTGATTTACTTTATTTTCTTTGTCAACATAACGGTCAAGTATTTAGCCGGGAGCAGTTGCTTGAAAAAGTTTGGGGATATGATTACGCCGGCAGCACTCGAACAGTTGATACGCATGTGAAAACAATGCGCTTAAAGTTTGGAGAACATGGGAATTGTATTCAAACTGTTTGGGGCGTAGGCTATAAATTTGAGGTGTAAGATGTTTACGATGGTACAAAAATTATGGCTTACAGTTGCGTGCGCAGTTTGTATAACAGTTTCATTTTTATATTTTGTTTCATTATATTCGTATGAAAAATTATATGTCCAAAATATTGAAGAGACATTAAAAACAGAGGGAAATCGTCTTGTTGCGCAATATAGAGCAGATGAACCTATAGATGTATTTGAGGAAAGGGTAAAATCATTCGATAAAATTGCTAGTGCCGATGTATTGTTTGTGAATAATCCACGCGATTTAAGTGCGTGTCTTCCATTTGATGTTCATTATAATTCAATTATTAGTGAGGATGACCGGCAAGCATTGTTAGAAGGAAAGACGATTACAAAAATGGGATATGAAGAACATTTTCAGCGTAACATCATGGGGATTGTTATGCCTGTACTAGACAATAAAAAATTGGTCGGTATTGTATATTCTTATATTCCTTTAAAGAGCATTAAAGATTTAATTTATGAAATGGGACTCATTTTAGCTCCTCTTGCTCTTGTAATGATTGTGTTAACTGTATGGATTGGAAGAAAGATTATTATTGCAATTACAAAGCCACTTTCACAAATGGAGCGCGTTGCGAATCATATGGCCAAAGGAGATTTTTCACAACGAATTACAATTTCATCAGAAGATGAAATTGGTCGGCTTGGTAAAGCATTTAATAAGATGGCAAGTGCACTTGAAGAAGAGGATGTGCAGCGAAAAGAATTTTTAGCAAATGTGTCACATGAACTGCGAACCCCTCTTAGTTATATTAAAGGATATAGCGAAGCAATTATTGACGGTGTAGCAAAAGGCGAGCAACAGTTAAAATTTACCGGGCTTGTTCATAAAGAAGCAGGTCGCATGCAACGTCTTGTTCATGATTTATTAGATTTAGCGCAGCTTGAAGGAGAACGTTTTCCTCTTAAGAAGCAGCCTATTGTATTTGCACAGTTAATTGAAGATGTAGTAGAGACATACGAATTACAAGTGACAGAAAAACAAATTAAACTGCATACAATTCTTGATCCAGATGTAATTGTCAATATTGATGAAGATAGAATGCAACAAGTGCTTCATAACATAATAGATAATGCGATTCGTTACACAGGTGAGGATGGTGCTATATATGTCCAATTGGAGCAGCAAGCAGGGCAATGTAAATTACAAATTAAAGATACCGGGATTGGTATTGGCGCCGAACATCTCGAAAAGTTAGGAGAACGCTTTTACCGAGTGGATAAAGCGAGAAGCCGTCATAATGGTGGAACGGGACTAGGGCTTGCGATTGTAAGACAAATTGTGCACATTCACGATGGAACGTGGCAAATTGAAAGTGAAGAAGGAAAAGGAACGACAATTTTGATTCATTTACCAGTTATCTCTTCATGATGAAAAGATAGGGATTTTCCTTTCTACAAGTATCGGGATAAAAATTTGTCTATTTTATGAACAAAATGTTTGTACTTCTGCCCGTTTAGTTCTAAAATAGATATGGATGCTATTTTCTGTATAAAGTGAAACGTGCAGTAGTTATCTCTTTTCACTTCTCAGAATCTTGAGGTGAGAGTTTTATTACCCGTTAGCGCGGGATAAATTGTTGTCATTGTTGTTTGGATGATACTGGGGTGATACAACTGGAATACAAATCTATTAAGCCAAAAAAAATTTACGAAGAAGTATCGGAAGCCATTTTAGCAATGATTAAAAATGGTACATTAAAGCCTGGTGACAAACTTCTTCCTGTTCATCAATTGGCAGGGCAGTTTCAAGTTGGCAGATCTGCTGTGCGCGAAGCGTTAAGCGCATTGCGAGCAATGGGCTTAATTGAGATGAAACAAGGTGAAGGTACGTATGTGAAGAACTTTAATGCCTCTTCTTTAACATCGTCATTAAATACAACTTTGCTAATGAAACAAGAAGATATTGTGAATTTATTTGAAGTACGAAAGGTGCTTGAAGTAGGAGCAGTTGGTGCAGCAGCATTAAAACGTACAGAAGAAAACTTACACAATATGCGGCATTGGTTAAATGAGATGAAAAAGGGGATGGGAGATGAACAAGCTGGTGAAAAAGCAGATTTTCATTTCCATATGGCAATTGCAGAAGCTTCACATAACAATATTTTGTTAGAATTAATGAACCATGTCTCTGAAATGATTGCTGAAGCAATCGGTGAAACAAGACGAATTATTTTATATGGTGAACAAACAACAGCAGAACGACTTCTAGAAGAGCATCGGAAAGTGTATGAAGCAGTGTTAGAAAATGATGTTGCAGCAGCGCAGCAAGCGATGCAAAATCACCTAACGAATGTAGAGCGTATGGTCGCAGGTATTGAAGAAACAAATTCGTAAGTTTATGCTTTTGAAATTTTATTTTTTGATAAAGTAGAGAAAGTATAAGTAAGCGTTTTCTAAAGAAAGAATGAATATGAGCAGTTGATGTCTCGTTTCTTTCTTTTTCAGCAAGTCATCTGATGACCATATGAATATTGGCTGAGTTGAAATGAGGGGGAGCTATAATATGAAAGTTACATTATTTGTTACATGCTTAGTCGATATGTTTGAAACAAATGTCGGCAAAGCGACGGTTGAAATTTTAGAGCGATTAGGTTGTGAAATTGAATTTCCGGAAGCACAAGTTTGTTGTGGGCAGCCTGCTTACAATAGCGGCCATGTAGAAGCGGCAAAAGAAGCAATGAAGCATATGATTAGCACATTTGAAAATGCTGAGTATATCGTTACACCTTCCGGTTCTTGTGCGACAATGTTTCACGAGTATCCACATGTATTTAAAGATGATCCAGAATGGGGACCACGTGCGCAAAAAGTGGCTGGAAAAACATATGAATTGACACAATTTATTGTTGATGTGTTAAAAGTTACTGACGTTGGAGCTCGTTTGGATGGCGTAGCAACGGTACATAAATCTTGTCACATGACACGTTTACTAGGAGTAAAAGAAGCTCCAGGTATTTTATTATCAAATGTGAAGGGCTTAGAAGTGAGAGAGCTGCCAAATGTACAAAATTGTTGTGGTTTTGGAGGAACATTCTCGGTGAAAATGACACCAATTTCTGAACAGATGGTAGATGAAAAAGTTGATAGTGTCATAGAAACAGGTGCTGATTATTTAATTGGTGCAGATTGTGGGTGTTTGTTAAACATTGGCGGACGTATCGAGCGTTTAGGAAAAAATGTGAAAGTAATGCATATTGCTGAAGTATTGAATAGCCGCTGATGAAGGGGGAAGTAAGCTATGTCTATGAAAACAAGTGATAAAAAATTTAATGATCGTGTTGGTGAAAATCTTCAAGATTCGTTTATGCGCGGGGCAGTATCATCTGCACAGACGCGTTTATACACAAAACGTTTAGAAGCAGCTGAAGAGCTAGGTAACTGGGAAGAGTGGCGTGATCTTGGTGAACAAATTCGTCAGCATACGCTAGAAAATTTAGATTATTATTTAATGCAATTGAGCGAAAATGTATCAAAACGAGGCGGTCATGTTTTCTTTGCGAAAACGAAGGAAGAGGCAGCTGAGTATATTAAACAAGTAGCTGAAAAGAAACAAGCGAAAAAAGTTGTCAAATCAAAATCGATGGTAACAGAAGAGATTGGTATGAACCATGTACTTCAAGAAATCGGTTGTGAAGTCGTTGAGAGTGACTTAGGGGAGTATATTTTGCAAGTGGACAATGATCCGCCATCTCATATTGTTGCACCAGCACTTCATAAAAATAGAACGCAAATTCGTGATGTATTTAAAGAAAAATTAGGATATGAAAAATCGGATGATCCATATGAGATGACGAAATTTGTTCGAAAAATTCTTCGTGAAAAATTTATGGATGCAGAAATCGGAGTAACAGGATGTAATTTTGCAGTTGCTAACACAGGTTCTCTTTGTTTAGTAACAAATGAAGGGAACGCAGACCTTGTTATGTCTATTCCGAAAACACAAATTGCAGTAATGGGTATGGAACGTATGGTTCCGACGATGGAAGAGCTTGATGTTCTTGTCGGGTTACTTTGTCGTAGTGCTGTTGGTCAAAAACTAACAAGTTATGTAACAGTAGCAGGACCAATTCAAGAAGACGAAGTAGATGGGCCAGAAGAGTTCCATTTAGTTGTTGTAGATAATGGTCGTTCTGAAATTTTAGGTTCTGAGTTCCGTCAAGTATTGCAATGTATTCGCTGTGCGGCATGTATCAATGTATGTCCTGTGTATCGTCATGTTGGCGGTCACTCTTACGGATCTATTTATCCTGGACCAATTGGTGCGGTATTAACACCGCTTTTAGGTGGATATGATGATTATAAAGAACTTCCATATGCATCTAGTTTATGCGGAGCATGTACAGAAGCTTGTCCAGTCAAAATTCCATTACATGACTTGTTATTAAAACACCGCCAAGTAATCGTGGAAAAAGAAGGACGTGCACCGCTTGCAGAAAAGCTTGCAATGAAAATGTTTAGTATGGGTGCTTCGTCAGCTGCTTTATACAAAATGGGATCGAAAATGGCGCCAGCTGCAATGAGCCCATTCACATCTGGTAATCGTGTTTCTAAAGGTGTGGGACCGCTGAAAAATTGGACGGAAATTCGCGAATTCCCAGCGCCAAGCAAAGAAAGATTCCGCGATTGGTATAAAGAGCATAAGAAAGGCGGGAATAACTAATGACAGGAACGATTCAAAACCGTGATTCATTTTTAGAAAATGTCGCAAAACAGCTTGGGCGTGAACGTAAAACTGAAGGGGTACAGCGTCCGGTATGGAAAAACAATATAAATTTAGAAACGTTACATGATTACTCACAAGAAGAATTATTAGAAGTATTTAAGAAACAATGTAACAACATTCATACGACTGTTATTGATACAAATAGAAATGAACTAAGTGCTGCAATTAAGAAAGTTGTCACTGAAAACGGCGGCGGACCAATTATGTTATCTCAAGATGGTCGTTTTGAAGAGTATGGACTAGGGCAATTGTTTGAAGCGGAACTTCCAGGTGAAAACGTAGAAGTGCATGTTTGGGATCCAGAGAAGAAAGAAGAAAACATGAAACTAGCGGAAAAAGCAAATATCGGAATTTCGTTTAGTGATTATACATTAGCAGAATCAGGTACAATTGTCGTGCAAAGTCATAAAGGAAGAGGTCGCTCCTTACACTTTTTACCAACTATTTATGTAGCCATTATTCCACGTGAAACAATCGTGCCGCGTATTACACAAGCGGTACGTGATTTGAATACACGTGTAGAAAATGGAGAAGCCGTGGCTTCTTGTATTAATTTTATTACAGGGCCAAGTAACTCTGCTGACATTGAAATGAACCTTGTCGTTGGTGTACATGGACCATTAAAAGCATTTTATTTTGTTGTATAAATGGAAAAACGGGCCTAATAAGGGCCTGTTTTTTTATGGAGAAAGATACATTTTTGAAAATACAACATGCTACCTTTTCTTGTTATACTAGGCGCGAAAGGAGAGGATGAAATGCTATTTTATGTATATGCGTTTTTCACTGGTTTGATATTAGGCTCTTTCTATCACGTTGTTGCTTATCGTATCCCGCTCGGTTATTCCATTATAAAACCGCGCTCATATTGTTCTCATTGTTCTCATGTATTACAACTAAAAGAGTTGATCCCCATCTTATCATTTTGTATCCAAAAAGGACGGTGCACCCACTGTAATATAAAAATCTCATATTTTCATCCTTTATTTGAAGGTATGGCAGGGTTATTGTTTCTTCTTGCAGCAGTTTTTGTTGGTCTTAGTGAGGAGCTTATTATCGCGTGGACGCTGTTATCACTACTTTTCATTGTTTCCATTACAGATCTTCTTTATATGATAATTCCAAATCAAATTTTATTCTTTTTTGCAGGACTATTTCTAATAGAACGTTTTTTTATACAGCCATCGCTATGGTGGGATGGACTGGTAGGAGCAATGGTTATGTTTATGCTTTTATATATCATTCAAGCTATTTATCCAAAAGGAATCGGAGGAGGGGATGTAAAATTATTAACTTTACTTGGTTTTGTAGTTGGAACAAAAGCGATACTGTTGTCACTTTGTTTCTCATCATTATTTGGTCTTTGTTTTCTTATCATTTTTATTGTTCTTAGACGTATGACATATAAAGAACCACTTCCCTTTGCGCCTTTTATTGCACTTGGTACAATATGTACATATAGTATGTAGAGGTGGGATAGGATGAATGTATATATGGATGATCAAAGACCGTGCCCAGCTGGCTTTACACTAGCGACGACAGTCGAACAAGCGCTGGAGCTCATTCGAAATCATAAGGTACATACGTTATCACTCGATTATAATATGGGATTTCGTCAGAGAAATGGGCTGTATTTCGTAGATGTATTTTGTAAGGAACGATTATATGTGGAGGAAATTCATTTTCATACGAATGATACGATCGGACAACGTTATATGTTAGATCGGATACAAAAAGGAAAAGAGTCTGGAGAAATTTCTTCATCTATTATTATTAAATGTGTGGGAAGTTACTAAAAAAGCAGGTATTCCAATAAAGTTGGAATGCCTGCTTTCAACGTGTAGGGGATGATAAAGTTTCACTCTATCCCGTTAAAGCCAGATTGGTTCAACTAACCTTTTGTTCAGATTCGATTTTTGATTTTGTTTCACCTTTTGTTTTAGTCAAATAATGATAAACCATACCAACAAATACAGATCCGCCAACTATGTTACCGATTGTAGCTGGAATTAAGTTATGAATTGCACCTGCAAAAGAAACTGTATCAGGATGTGGAACAAGTAAAGCAATTGAAAATATGGATAGATTTGCGATGCTATGTTCATATCCTGACATGAAGAAAGTAAATACAGTTAAAAATATCATAAGGAGTTTAGCTGTATCTCCTTTTACTTGAGATGGAAGGAAACATGCAAGACAAACAAGCCAGTTACATAAAATAGCTTTGAAAAATATGTGCATTGTTGAAGCGCCCATCTTTGCTGTAGCAACTTCATTTAATAAGTGATTGTGACTGATTGTTTCATAAATACCAGTTGCATAAAATAGGAATGCGAAAAATACTGCTCCTACTAAGTTTCCTGCATAACAAGCACCCCAGTTGCGAAGTGTATCGATAACAGTTGTTTCTTTACGTAAAGTTGCAACTGTGAAATACATTGTATTTCCTGTAAATAATTCAGCTCCGCCAAATATAATTAAAATAAGTGCAATTCCAAAAAAGAAAGAGAATGCAAAATATGTTGCCGGTGAATGTGCATCATGAAAGAAATTTCCTAATTTAGAACATAGTACAATAACAAAACCCATATAGACACCAGCTAGCGCTGCCCGAAGGAAATATTGCATTGGATTGTTATCTAACATTTTTTTCTTTTTCTTTGCGAGCTGTACTAGGTAATCTACTCCTTGTTCTAGCATAAAACATTACGCTCCTTCAATAAATCGTTTATAAATATTCTTTATATGAATAAAGTAACACGTATTTGTTCTTACTTTCAATAAGTTTGCTCATTTTTTCACAAAAAGGACATCATTTTTAATGAAAGCGTTAACAAAATGTTGTATAATGTAATACATTTTCAATAATTGAGAAACCTCACCTATTTTTGAAGAAAAAAGAAAAAGCGCTGAAATTACAGCGCTTTTTCGTTATATTGATTCGAATCTTGTTGTACATTTAGCTTTGTTTCTTTTGATAAGAACCAACCACCTGCACCAATTGCGATTAATACAATCCAAAATATAATTTTCCAAGTAGCTGATTCTGGGAATCCGTGTGGAATTACGCCTAATGCAGGATGAGCTAACGTATAAACTGCTAATTTCACACCAACCCAACCAACAATCATGAATGCAGCAGTTTCCAATCCAGGTTTACGTTGCAGTAAGTTTACGAAAGCGGATGCGGCAAAGCGCATAATAATTAATCCAATCATACCGCCTGCAAAAATAACAGCAAACTGTCCTATATCAAGTTCGCCAATTGTACCAAGGTTTGTCTTCGGTAATGTCATTGCTAATGCAACAGCTGCTAAAATAGAGTCAACAGCAAATGCGATATCAGCAACTTCTACTTTCAAAACAGTCCACCAAAAGTTTTCTTGTTTTTTCTCAGTTTCTTTTTTCTCAGTTTCTTGATGAGTTGCATTCTTTTTTACAAGGTGGTTACCGGCGATAAAGAGTAAATAGACGGCACCAATTGCTTGTACTTGCCATACGTCGACAAGAAATGAAATCATAAACAATGATCCAAAGCGGAATACAAATGCTCCTGCAAGTCCGTAAAATAAAGCTTTTTTACGTTTTTCCTCGGGTAAATGTTTTACCATAATCGCAAGAACAAGGGCGTTATCCGCTGCTAAAATTCCTTCCAAAGCCACTAGAATCAGTAATACCCAACCATACTCCAATAATAAAGATAAATCCATTTCCATTCTCCTCTCGTTTGTATAAGCGCTAAACAAAAGAAGAAAATTCCCCATTGTTTAGCTTTCCTCAAATAAGCTCTATCAACGACTGAGAAATTTAGAAAAGAATGCAAAAAAGACCTCTGCCGTTGATAGGCAAAGGTCTTGCTAGACATATGTAATAAACTATGCCAACAAAGCCGGAGGAACACAGTTCCACGTAATGACGACTTTGTTTCAGAGAATATTTTCTCTGACGCTACTCCCCTTTGGAAATATGCTATTACGTATAAGTGTATAAGTAATGCTAAAGTTTGTCAACCTGTTAAAAGATTTTTGTGTGAATATTTCTTTTTTTTACACTTTCTACGAGCGAAGGGAAACGCTCATAGAAAGTGTGCTTATTCTGTTATGTAGCAAAGAGGCAGAGAATATCTGCCTCAAATCCATTGTTTATTATCCACGTAATTGTTGCTGTGCAAGGGAAACGAGACGTTTTGTTACTTCACCGCCGACAGATCCGTTTGAACGAGCAGCTGTGTTAGAGCCTAGATTCACGCCAAATTCTTGTGCAATTTCATACTTAAATTGTTCTAGCGCTTGTTCAGCACCAGGAACAAGTAGTTTATTTGTTTTTGCCATAGTATAATACCCCTTTTTTTCATTTTCAGCTTATAACGCTGATGATGTTATTGTATGTGTTTCATTTTTACTCATACGCGGAAGTAATCGGGGAGACTAACAGTTCTTGGATGAAATGAAAAAGAGTAGCAGCGCTACTCTTTTTTCATAATGGTTGCTGTACCTTCAACAACAACTTTATTGTATTGATTATATATGTTTGTTTGTAATGTAATAATTCTTTTATCATCGCGTTTTTCAATGACTTCAGCGACAACACGGAGTGTGTCTCCAATCTTTACGGGGGCACGGAATGCCGTATTTTGTGATAAATAAATGGTGTTTTTTCCAGGAAGCTTTGTTCCAAGTATTGTTGAAATAAAGCTAGAGACGAGCATTCCATGAGCAATGCGTTCTTTAAACATTGTTGTTTTGGCAAAAGAATCAAGGAGATGAATTGGATTTACATCACCCGTAAGTTTTGCAAACGTAATAATATCTTCGTTTGTAATCGTTTTTGTTAAAGAAGCTTGATCACCTATGTGAATGTCATCATAATAAAGCTCTTGAACAGATTCTGCTTCTCGAAAAGGATTCATTTCTTCCTCCTTCTTTTCCATGTTGAAAAATGTGAGCGGTCCAGATGCAAAGGGAGAAAGAAGGGAAAGCGTATTTTTTGCAGTCAGTTGCCACATCTTTCTTATTTCATGGAAGTAAATAGATTTTTTGAGTTTTCCTCGAACTTTTTTACGAGGTCTAGTTGCATGGATTTGAATTCTTCTAAAAAACTTTCCATTTGTTTTTGAACCTCTTCACGTTGTTGTTGTTGTTGGCTAATTAGTTGTTTCACTGCTTCTTCGAATTGTTCGCTTGTTTGTGAAAGTAAAGATAGAGATGTTTTTGTTGGAGACACAGTTAGCTGCTGCATATGATTGGAAAGTTCATTCCATTTTTCTTGCCATCCATCCATTTGTTCATTGAAGGAATTTCCGGAAAATTGTTTTACATATTCAGTATATTGTGCGTTCGCTTGTGCTGAAAATTGCTGGATTTCTTTTTCGATTTCTTGCGTACTTTCTGTTAATTTATGCAAAGCTTCCTGCTGATGTTTCAACGTTTCTAATGTAAGTTGTTCCATTTGTTTTCCCGCTGAAGAGAAAAGGGAAAGAGAGTGTGACCAATTTTTCCAAAATGCATCAACAAGTTCGTGTGGTTTCGTTTCCATGACTTAACCTCCAAATAAAATTTTTACATATTGTGAACGCAGGTTAATCTGCTGTATCACCAGAAGATGATGAAGATTTCTCATCCTTTACGGAAACCGTGGAAAATGGGAAGAATGCATTTGTGTACAGGTTAAAAAATGTACGAAGCATCTTTTGATATTGTTCAAATGACGTAGCGCAAGAAGTTAAATATTCCTCTCCATATTCCGTTAAAGAATAAATTCGTTTTGCTGGACCTCCTTCACTGGTATCCCAAGTGGAAGATATGAGGTTTTCTTTTTCTAACTTTCGCAAAGTCCTATATACATTACCTTGATCAATAGAAGAAAAGCCAATATCCATTAGCATTTGAATGAGTTTGTAACCGTGAAGACTCCAGTCTTTCAGACAGAGAAGTAGGAATGGAACTAAGAAGTTTTTTGGCATGGAGTTTGGTTGTTTCGTTTGGGTCGTTTCCAAACTTTCTTTTTTTTCTGGTTCATTTTGTAGCATGATTGTGCATCACCTCATGAATCAGTTAATTGGGATTTTTTTCTTATATGTGCAATTTACACCTATCTGTATTTTTTGTCAATGTATTTTTTGAAAATAGAAAAAATAAATACACTCTTGAACTTTCTGTCGGAATATTGGAAAATAATGAATAGATTGAATTATTTCAATTGTTTTGTTGGTTGTGATAACTAAATAAAGGGGTGTAGGAGAAGTGATTGAACAAAAACTCGATCCACTACAAGCTTGGAAGGAAGTTTACGAACAGACAGAAAAGTTTTGGGGAAAAACGCTTAATGAAACAGTCAAGACAGAAGAGTATTCTGCATGGATGGGAAGCGTTTTAGATTTGAACTTGTTTTATCAAAAGATGATGAACGATGCAACAAAGGGGTATTTAGAGAAAGTGAATATTCCAACGCAAGAAGATATTGCACGAGTTGCTTCTCTTGTTATTAATTTAGAAAACAAAGTTGACAATATTGAAGAGTTTTTGGAGGAAAATACAGAATCCCTTGGACAATCACCTACAATAAAACGTGATGTAACAAAAGTGAAACAAGATATTCGAACATTAGAAAATAAATTAGATAAAGTTTTAGAGCTATTAGAGGGGCAGAATGCAATATTAGAAAAATTACAAGTGCCAGCTGTACAAGCGAAACCAGATCCTAAAAAATAATTTCGTTAAATATATATTTGTTCAGAAAGCGGAAGGGAGAACCTCTTTCTAGGGCGATATATTATTTATAAATGTATACATGCATTATGCGGTGTACATCTAGGCGAAATCCATCCATCATGTAACCGCAAATTATAACAAAGGGGGAGCAAAAATGGCTCAATTACATGGAAAAGTAGCAATTGTAACGGGTGGAGCAAAAGGGATTGGAAAGGCAATTACAATGGCACTAGCAGCAGAAGGTGCAAAGGTAGTAATTAACTACAATAGCAGTAAAGAAGCTGCTGAGAACCTTGTGAATGAGCTCGCAAAAGAAGGACATGATGTATATGCTTGTCAAGCAGATGTTTCTAAGTTAGAAGATGCAAAGCGTCTTGTTGAAGAAACAGTACAGCACTTTGGGAAAGTAGACATTTTAGTTAATAATGCTGGAATTACAAGAGATCGTACATTTAAAAAGTTAAATCGTGAAGATTGGGAGCGCGTTATTGATGTGAATTTAAGCAGTTTATTTAATACAACAAGTGCTGTACTTCCATACATAACGGAAGCTGAAGAGGGACGAATTATTAGTATCTCTTCTATTATTGGGCAAGCTGGTGGATTTGGACAGACAAATTATTCAGCTGCAAAAGCTGGTATGATTGGATTTACAAAATCTTTAGCATTAGAACTTGCAAGAACAAATGTAACAGTAAATGCGATTTGCCCAGGCTTTATTGATACAGAGATGGTAGCAGAAGTTCCAGAAAACGTTCGTGAACAAATTGTTGCGAAAATTCCAAAGAAACGTTTCGGTCAAGCTGATGAAATTGCAAAAGGTGTTGTATACCTTTGCCGAGATGGTGCGTACATTACAGGTCAGCAATTAAATATTAATGGCGGTTTATATATGTAATCTAACAACAAAGAAGTGCATGTCTATGATGGGTATGCACTTCTTTCTTTCTAAAAAAAATAAAGGAGTTGTGAACATGACAACGTTGAGAGCAGAATGGGAAAAGCAATTAGAGTTGTATCCAGAGGAATATCGAAAAGCATATCGACGTTTTAGACGAGCAAGTGAAGTGTTACTTCGTGAACCAGAGCCGCAAGTAGGCTTAACGCCGAAAGAGGTAATTTGGACAAAAAATAAGACGAAGTTATATCGTTACATTCCGAAGAAAGAAAAGACACATTCTGTTCCTATTTTGTTAATTTATGCTCTTATTAATAAGCCTTATATTATGGATTTAACGCCAGGGAATAGTTTAGTGGAATATTTAGTGGACCGTGGTTTTGATGTGTATATGCTAGACTGGGGGACGTTTGGTTTAGAGGATAGTCATTTGAAATTTGATGATTTTGTTCTCGATTATATTGCAAAAGCTGTCAAAAAAGTATTGCGTACAGCAAAGGCGGAAGAAATATCTTTACTCGGTTATTGCATGGGAGGAACATTAACTTCTATTTACGCTGCACTTCACCCGCACATGCCAATTCGTAATTTAATTTTTATGACGAGCCCATTTGACTTCTCTGATACAGGATTATATGGACCGCTATTAGATGAAAAATATTTTAACTTAGATAAAGCGGTGGAGACATTTGGCAATATACCTCCCGAAATGATTGACTTTGGAAATAAAATGTTAAAGCCGATTTCGAATTTTGTAGGTCCGTATGTAGCGCTTCTTGATCGGTCAGAAAATGAGCAGTTTGTAGAAAGTTGGAGATTAGTTCAAAAATGGGTTGCAGACGGGATTCCGTTTCCAGGAGAAGCATATCGTCAATGGATTCGGGAATTTTATCAAAAAAATAAACTAGTTAAAGGTGAACTTATGATTCGCGGCCAACAGGTGAAGTTGGAAAATATTAAGGCAAATGTATTAAATATTTCTGCGAAACGTGATCATATTGCCCTTCCATGTCAAGTGGAAGCTTTGTTAGATCATATTTCTAGTGTTGATAAGCAGTATGTGTGTATTCCAACGGGTCATATGTCAATTGTATACGGCGGAACAGCAGTAAAACAAACATATCCGACAGTTGGGAATTGGCTTGAGGAACGTTCAAAATAAGCTCATACGGACGGATTGATATCGTCTGTGAAAGTGTAATCCAGTTAGTGAAAACTAGCTGGATTTTTTTTGTGGAAAAGAGGGATAGTGGGAGCTTGCAATTTTACATTAGGACGGTGTTACATCCACTTATCTGAGTATGTTGGTCATGTCTGTGTAGTCACCGCTTAATGTACAAACAGTAAAGATTTTACGATTTCAACGAGCGGAAAGGAGTGCCTATACCTTGTTATGAAATATTGGAAAATGATATGATTGTGATGTGCTCATGATTGGTAGTAGTTCGGATTTTAAAGTATTTCGCCGCAAAAAAAGTTAAAGAAGTGATGGAGTGAAAGCTATTAGAAAGTGGTTACAACGTTTAAGGCCTGTACAGCTTATCGCTGTATTTTATGGCATTGCTGTGATTGTGTCTGTTATATTATTAAGCATGCCATTTGTTATAAAACCAGGAGTGAAGTGGACATTTATTGATGCTTTATTTATATCTGTTAGTGCAGTAAGTGTAACAGGTTTATCTACTGTGTCGATTCCGAATACATTTAATACAGCAGGTATTGTGATATTAGCACTTGTTTTACAATTAGGTGGACTTGGCATTATGGCGCTTGGGACGTTTGTTTGGATGATTACAGGGAAGAAAATAGGTTTGCAGCAGCGGCGCTTAATTATGGCAGATCAAAATCAAGGGAATTTAGCAGGACTTGTTCATTTAATGCGCTCTATTTTAATATTAATCGTTTCGATTGAAGTGCTTGGTGCGCTTTTATTGGGAACGAGATTTTTACATTACTTTCCTAGTTGGAAGGAAGCGTATTTTCATGGTTTTTTTGCATCTATTAGTGCCACAACGAATGGTGGATTTGATTTGACGGGACAATCGCTTATACCGTATCAAGAAGACTATATCGTACAAATTATTCATATGTTTCTTATTATTTTAGGCGCAATTGGTTTTCCTGTGTTAATGGAGATAAAGCAATATATTGGCAAAAAGAAATATGAATTATTTCGATTCTCGTTATTTACAAAACTTACAACGACAACGTTCTTTTCTCTAGTCATTGTTGGAACGATCGTTATTTTTTTGTTAGAATGGAAGAATTTTTTGCACGGGAAATCATGGGATGAAATGCTGTTTTATACATTGTTTCAATCTGTTACAACAAGAAGTGGCGGCCTAGCAACGATGGATATTCAAGAATTTTCACCGCCGACACTTTTCTTTATGAGTATATTAATGTTTATTGGCGCTTCTCCAAGTTCTGTTGGCGGCGGTATTCGTACAACAACATTTGCCGTTAGTATCCTCGTATTGTATACCTTTGCAAAAGGTGGTAGAAGTGTACGTGTATTTGGGAGACAATTACATGAAGAAGATATTATAAAATCATTTGTTGTTACATTGATGGGTGCTTTGTTATGTGCAGTATCAATATTTATTTTATGTATAACGGAACCATTTCCATTAATGAATCTTGTGGTAGAAGTGTGTTCAGCATTTGGAACGACTGGTTTATCGACGGGAATTACATCAGAACTCACAACAATTGGAAAGTTAGTATTAATTGTGCTTATGTTTATCGGGCGGATTGGTATTTTAACGTTCGTATTGGTAATTGGGGGAAGAGAGAGACCACCTCGATACAAATATCCGAAAGAACGGATTATTATTGGATAAGAAGAGCGATTCTATTTTATAAAATAGAATCGCTTTTTTGTATTAATCATTAATACCAAACTGTGGATGCATAAAAATATCTTCTGCATCATTATTATTTTTGGATAGTAATTCTTGGTTTTCTTCAGCAATCCAACCGATATCATTCGTTGGATGCACCCATTGGTCTCCGGACATAATAGCAGGATCGATATCATCGCTCCATTGATTTAGGGGGCTATTTTCTGAATTATATTGGCTATCGCCAATAATCACGTCATATTCATTGATGAATGGTTGTTGCATTGTGATGCCAGTTCCTTTAAACGAAGGAAAATTCATTTGATGCGGAATCGTTTCATCAAGAATCGGAGAGTCGATAGGTTGCTTTTTCTTCACGTACATCGCTCCTTGTTTTTAAAGTAGAAAGGTGTATAGGCCTTCCTTTTTTATAGCATTTCCTCACATTACATATTCGCAACTTGTTAACAGTTACCATCTATAGAGTGGAGTTTCAATGTCCATATTAGTACTGTAAGCATTGGGTTTATATAAAGGATTGAGGAGTGTTTCGTATGGTAAAACGAAAGGTGAGTCGTAACGCAGCTGCAAAGAACAATCAAACTCCAAAAGAAAGCTTGCCGGATGCGGAATTTGCAGTCGAGTACGAAAATGAAGATATTGCAAAATATGCAAATCGTAATTCGAAAAAAGGCAAGAAAAAATGAGGCGTTTTTACAAACGTCTCATTTTTTATATTTAGATTAATTTTGAGAATGCGCTGACACTAGCTGCGTATAATTCACATTGTGTCGTTTTTGGATTGTAGTAGGCAACAAGGAAAGAAGGATTTGAAATCATTTCACCATGCTTCATGTAATGGTGGTAATCAAATGGTATATGCTCTACAATCGTGTGCTTATACAAGTCTTTTTCTGTCAATTGAAGAGCAGCAAATTTATCTCCTAGAATGTTTGGTTGTTCTAAAATTCTTTTATAGTAGGCATTTACTTCTTCTTTCTTTCTTTGTTCTGTTGTCCATGATTTACGTGGGCGATATTTATGATTTTGTAAATAATCAATTGTCATTAACCCTTTCATGATATGGAGCTTCGCAGTTTTTCTTGATTGTAAAAAGTGATATAGGCGTTGGAATAAATCTTCTAGCTGATGTCCAATTCGTATCCATCCTTGTGTATCCCAATAAGAGCCAAATTCTTGAAAGAAGTCAAAAGGTGTATCAAATACATGGGATACGATATATGACACAGTGTTGTCCATACGATGGGCATTCCAATATTTTTCTAATACATCTTCAACTTGTTTAATTCGAATAATATCATCAAATGATAGTACATTATTTCCAAGCATTTCATATGGTGCATTCTCCATATATATATATTGATGATCATTTGCTCGAAGTCGAAGACCTGTACCACGCAGCAATTTTAAAAAGCCAAGTTGTAATTCTTCTGGTCTTAAAGCAAAGACATCATTAAATGTGTTTCGGAAGGATTGATAGTCTTCTTCAGGAAGTCCGGCAATTAAGTCTAAATGTTGATCGATTTTCTGTCCATCACGAACCATTGTAACTGTTCTTGTCAATTTTTCGAAGTTTTGACGTCGTTTTACAAGGTCGTTTGTTTGATCATTTGTAGATTGTACACCGATTTCAAAACGGAACAAACCTGGAGGAGCATGTGTATTTAAAAATTCAATCACCTCGGGCCTCATAATATCGGCTGTAATTTCAAATTGAAATACGGTTCCATCGACGTGTTCGTCAATTAAAAATTGAAACATTTCCATTGCGTAGCTACGGCTAATGTTAAAAGTGCGATCGACGAATTTAATAATACGTGCACCATTTTGCATTAAATAACGAATATCTTCTTTAATACGTTCACGATCGAAGTAACGGACGCCGACCTCAATAGAAGATAAACAAAATTGACAGCTAAACGGACAACCACGGCTCGTCTCGATATAGGTAATACGTTTACTTAAATGTGGAATATCTTCTGGGAAACGATAGGGAGATGGTAATTCTTTTAAATTTAGTTTTTCACGTTGCGGCTTGATTACATAGGTGCCATCGTCGTTTCTAAATCCGATACCGTCAAGATTTTCAAATTGTTGTGTACCTTGTATTTCAAATAGAAGATTTTTTACAGCCATTTCTCCTTCGCCGATAATAATAAAATCAATTTCAGGAACACGTTTTAGCCAATGTGGTACATCATATGTAACTTCTGGACCACCAACAAAAATGATAAGATTTGGATTAATCTTTTTGAGCATTTGAATGACTTCAATTGTTTCTTCAATGTTCCAAATATAACAGCTAAAGCCTATTACATCCGGCTTGCGCCTATGTAAATCTGTAACAATATTCATGGCAGGATCGTTAATTGTATATTCAGCCATCTCTAGATCAAATTCGGGCTGAGCATAGGCCTTAATATAACGAATTGCTAGATTTGTATGAATGTACTTCGCGTTTAACGTACTAATAACAACGTTCATATTTTTACCCTCAACTTTAATTTAGAATTACACTGTTTAGTATAGGCATATATATGAAAAAAAACAACGTTCACAAAAAAGTTGGATTTGCGCAAAAAAAGGACACTTTTTCTCTTGATGGTCATATAATTTACCAACAGAAAAAAAGTTGGTTAAAGGAAAGAAGGGGGAAGAGGTGAATAAAAGAATGCGTGAGAAGATAATTATATATGCGTATATACTACAAAAATTACGCATTATTAATGAACAAGAGAAGAATGCTATGCTGCAAATTACGATGAATAAAAGAGCCTTATAACGAGGCTTTTTTTATTTGGATAAAGTGAAACTTCCATTAGTGGGGGGCTTCATCCCCACTGATGGAAAGCCCGCCCAATCGGGCTTTTACGGGCAGTTATCCCCCACCTATCTTCTTCGCTTCTTTCTCAATCTTGAGGTGGGGGTCTTACTGCCCACGAATAGCGGGATAAAGTTTATGGAACATGGCGAAAGCGTATTGACAAAAAGGTTTTCTCATGTGATAATTCAATTAAATTTTTCGAATTATCAAAAAATATTGCCTTTTACATAAAAATAGAAGATAACAATACGGGGGTGACAATGTGTTATTATTTTTAAAGAAATGGAAGGAATTACGGGATATTAAGATGGAATTGGCTCTGCGTGATTGGTTTTATGGGACAAAAATTAGTTTATCGATGCGTACGTCTAAAGACCCGCTTACGTTTTTAGTTAATATAGAAGGAAAAGATAAAGACCTATTTGTGGAAGATGATTTTATTGTAGTTAACAGTACATGTGAACCAGTATTTGCGATTGATGAGAAACCGGCTTCCGAATCATTTATGCATGCAGATATTTATAAAAAAAGTCAGGCGGAATGTATTTTACAAGTACAAACAGTGGATAGTCACTTAATGTCGGAGTTATATGGAAAAGAAGGGGAAGTAACATTTGAACAGAGAAATGTAGAACGTGTTTTTGGGAAAGAAGGTATTACTGGTATTACAATTCCAATTGTAGAAAATGAAAGTAAATTTGCAAATTTGTTAGAAGAGAGTGTGCCTTGCTTTACGAAAGGTGGTGGAGCAGTACTTGTTCACAATTATGGATTAATTGTATGGGGAATAACGCCAGAAGAAACGAAAAAATGGCTAGAGGGATTAGAGTACTTAATGAACTACCATATAAAACTGTTAATGATTAAAGGGACAAAAAGTTCGGTGATATAATCCCAATTCTCTTTAGGTAGAAGTACCTAAAGAGAATTGGGATTAGGTAAGAAGTAATATTTAAAAATGAAAGCGTTTTACTCTTGAGGTTTTACTCATAAAATACGGCTCTCCTTATTATATATAGATTACATGTCGTCATGTGGGGAGGAACGTATTTTGCGAGTTAAATATCATTTTCTTTTAAAGCAACAAGTTGTAACTTGTTTCGAAAATGAAGATGCGAAGCGAGCTTTAGAGATAATGGAACGAAGTGGATACAGAGCGATTCCTGTTTTAGCGGAGGACGGTAAAACATTTAAAGGTATTCTTTATAAAGTAGATCTGTTAGAAAATAAGTGTAAGGAGCAAGAAGAAAGAAATGAAAGTGTTTCTGAGTTAATGAGAGATGAGCAAGCATTTATTTTTGAACGTGATTCTTTCTTTAGAGCTTTTTATACAATTCGCAGACTACCATTTTTATCTGTACTAAATGATTATCATGAGTTTATAGGCATTTTAACACATTCTAATATTTTCGATGTGATTGAAGACTCATTTGGAATGAATACAGGTGGGTATATATTAACATTAGCGACACATGAGTCGAAAGGAATCATTAAAGAGCTGGGTACATTGTTAAAGTTGTATAATATTGGTGGGTTATTTACGTTAGATAATGGTGATCAATATATTAGACGTCTTATTGTTAATATTACGGATGATTTGAATCAAAAAGAGTTAGAAACGTTAGTGGCGAAACTAGAGAAAAAAGGTTTTCGAGTTAGTCATGTAGACCGTATTTAGAAATAGAGAGAGGCAGAGGCCTCTCTCTATTTTTGTGAAGAAACAGGTGGAGTTGGCGATACAAGATCAGATAAGAAAATAAAATCAGCCTTTTCTTGAATTTTAGGAATATAAGATTTAATGACAGAAGATGTAATTTCACCTGGGGGACCAACGTGACCAATAGCTATCATAACAGGTTCAGTTTTTACTTTTTGTAAGAGAATATGTGCTTGTTTTGTTACGTGAGCCGAAGTATATATATCATCAAAAAATAGTTTGTTTTCTACAATAGGTACACCAATCTCTGCGCCAATTTTTTTGACAACGCTTTTCGGGCTTGTTTTACTATCTAAATAAAAGAGACCATGTTCTTTACAAACTGATAGTATAATGCGCATCACTCTTTCATCAGCCGTTACTTTTGAACCCATATGATTATTCATTCCAATTGCAAATGGAACTTCTTCAATTGCTTGTTTGATACGACTTCTAATTTCATCATCGCTTAAATCAGTTGTAATAGCTTTTGGGCCAAGCCACTCTTTTTTTCCTCTTACAGGTTCCATTGGCATATGAATAATAACTTCGTGTCCTTTTTGATGAGCTGACGTCGCGTCTTGTTTTGTAGACGGAAGAAATGGCATAACTGCAACAGTTAACGGGATAGGCAGTGATAACATTTTTTCCGTTCCTTTCATATTGTTTCCGAAGTCATCAATGACAATCGCTATTTTATTTGTGTGAGCGTAGGCTGGTACAGAAAAAGTTACGATTGGCAGTAGTGCGGTAAGTAAAAAGATAATCATATATTTTCGCATGTAAAATTCTCCCTTCATAATCATACAAAGCATCCATGCTTTCATCCACTGACGGTTAGTCCGCCCAATCGGGCTTTTACGGGCAGTTTATCTCCCACCTAACTTCTTAAGAAAAGCGGAAGCGGCGAAACGGCCGGAGATTCTAGCCGCTAGAGCTGGACAATGCTTTCGCTGAATTTTGAGGTGGGAGTATTACTGCCCGCAAATAGCGGGATAAATAATAATCTACTGTTATCGTTTACGTTTTGAATGAATTTAAACGCACAAAATGTCGAAAATAAAATTGTGAAAAAGAGTAAATTCTTTGTTCAGTTCGAATTTTCAATAAAATAAAACAAAAAAAATGTCTATTATTGCGAATGTATTTACAAAGATAGAATAATTTGTAATAATTCTCAAGGTGAGGATAAAGATTTGTAAATTATAGGGAGAAAATGTTTAATTTTCTGAACGTTCATACTTGATAAGCAGAGAAACAGAAATTTCATTCTTAATAAGAATGAAATACAAATTATGAAAGGATATCGAGGGGGATATGCATGTTTGTAGCAAAAAGGAAATCTACAATGGACAAGCTTTTGTATGATATTCATGTGAAGCGCGAAGAAATGATCCATTTAGGGCTTACAAATGGATTTAATAGCTTGGAGACAATTCAAGTAAGTCAAGAATTGGACAAGCTTATTGTGAAATATCAAAGTTACAAAGAGAAAAGGATGTCGAAATGGTTTTTCATGATAAAAACATCATTTTTTAAAATGTCACACACTGAGAAAGCGAATGCGTTTTGGACAACATTTATGAAGTAATCATCCCGTATGAAAAAGGGATGATTACTGTGAATGGAGCGGGAGTATAATGCATACTGTTGTTCCTATATTTTCTGTACTTTCAATTGTAATTTGACCATTATACATTTCGATAATTCTTTTGCATACGACAAGGCCTAGTCCCGTTCCTGTATCTTTGTTTGTAAAAAATGGATGAAAAATATGTTTTTGGATATGTTTTGGAATTCCTTTTCCTGTGTCTATAATCTGTAATTGTGCTGTACTTTCATTTGCTTCGATTGTAATAGTCAATGTATCATCTGGTGACATTGCTTCAAAAGCATTTTTGGTAATATTTAAAATAACTTGTTTAATATGATCGTTTGAACAGCGAATAGGAATTGGATTTTCAGCCATATGTATGGAAAGTTGTACGTTATGTAAATTTGCCTCGGATTGA
Organism: Bacillus cereus group sp. BfR-BA-01380; assembly: GCF_022663535.1. Classification (GTDB taxonomy): domain Bacteria; phylum Bacillota; class Bacilli; order Bacillales; family Bacillaceae_G; genus Bacillus_A; species Bacillus_A cereus_BB. Next base: position 25,706 of record NZ_JAKUFS010000041.1, read on the forward strand.
ATAATTAATGAAACTGCCTTTACAATGTCTCTTAAATCGTATGTTTTTTCAATAATAGCAGTTGGTTTCCCAAGAATAAGGAATTCACTGACAATTCCATTAATCCTTTCTATTTCTTGTTCAATAACGGAAAAATAAAATTGATCTTTTTCATTTGTGTGTGTTTCTTTTAAAAGAGTAACAAGTCCTTTAATGCCTGTAAGAGGGTTGCGGATTTCGTGAGCTGTACTTGCAGCAAGGGAACCAACTAATTCTAGTTTTTGTACTTCACTTTGTTTTCTTTCCAATTTTGTTTGTCTTTTTAGAAGAATGTATTTCACAACTAAAAATAAAATATTCATAAGAAATAATGTTATTAAACATTCCATAAAGATGTCACGATATAAAACGTTTTGTTGAATAGGTAATGGATAAATAGAAACGCTCCACGGTAATCTTGTTAATGGAACAGTAATTTGTTGTGTAAGTTTGGGGGAGAATTTAGGATTATTATCGTGTAAAAATGTAATTCCATACTTATCCAGTACTTCAAAGTGATATTTTGGTTTAATCGCATTTAAGGACGTTGCAATATAGTCAGACCGTAGGGTTGCTAATAGCAATCCGGAAACATCTTTGTTTTTATTGAAAACAGGAGTGGCAATCACAATCACTTTATGTCCAGAAGCACGATCTGTAATTGCAGATGAAACCGTCGTCTGTTTATTTTTCAAAGCTTCTTTTGCATAAGAACGATCGGTAATATCGATAGAATTTTTTAATCCCAATGATGATAATGTAACTTTGAGATCTGTATTTGCATAATACAGGCCAGTAAAGCGTTCGTCGGATTCATCTGTACCATGGAGAACTTGTTGTATTTCATTATCATTTTGCGCTTTTGCGCTAATAACCATCGCAAGCATTTCTAATGCAGATGTTGCTTCTCCTAGATAACGATCTAAGTAGTCTTTATATAAAAATACGACTGTATGAGCTGCTTGTTTATTTTCTTTTTCCAGTGTATATTTTTGGTGTAAAAACAAGATAGAGCTAATACAAAGGGTTGGCAATATAACAAGTGAAATATATAAAAATGTATTCCGTAGTTTTACGTTCAAAATTGCGGCTCCTTTTGTTTTTATTTTCATTATATATAAACAATCTCAAATGTGTAGTGTTTTTATTGTTTTTTGTTGTAATATGTTGAAGCATGACAGTATTTTTTTATGATTTTTATTTGAAAAGAAATTTAGTAAAGGATGGAAGTGTTATGACATCTCAGTATGAAGGAGAAGATGTTTCTAAATCGTTAAAAGTATTTATTGCTTTATCACGCGTACACCGCTCTGTTATGGATACTGCCAATAAGTCTATTCAAAGCAATGGATTAAATCCAACCGAGTTTGCTGTACTAGAACTGTTATACCATAAGGGAACTCAACCATTGCAGCAAATTGGGGAAAGAATTTTGATTGCAAGCGGTAGTATTACATATGTTGTTGATAAATTAGAGAAAAAAGGACTTGTTGAGCGAAAACCTTGCCATAATGACCGTCGTGTCATTTATGCTCATTTAACAGAACTAGGAATACAATTCATTTCGAGTATTTTTCCAAATCATGAACAAGTCATCCATGAATCATTTCACATGCTAACAAAGGATGAAAAGGACCAACTATTAGTGTTGTTAAAAAAGATAGGGAAATATGAGAAATAATAAAAAACTTTGAATGGATTTCAAAGTTTTTTATTTATCCCGCTATTCGTGGGCAGTAATACTCCCACCTCAGAATTCGGCGAAAGCATTGTCCAGCTCCAGTGGCTAGAATGTTCGGTGGCTTCGCTTCTTCCTAAGAGGTAAAAAAACACCTCTACGTCAGAAGCTCCATCCCCCTCACATT
>NZ_JAKUFS010000042.1 GCF_022663535.1 Bacillus cereus group sp. BfR-BA-01380
ATTTTTGTTTGTGTGGTTACTTACAATTATAATGGATGGGCGATTTTTTTGTATACTCAAAAAAGAAAGGGCTGCCCATAAGTCGGTTTCACCGACTTATGGGACAGCCTCTATTAGTATGATTTATGTATGAGGGATATTTTAAAGGATGTAAAACCGCGGGCGTTGGGCGGGCTTTAAAACCCTAAACCTGAAAAAGCTAAAAGTTCCGCAAGGAACAGGTAGTATTTTTTGTTTCGTACCTACAGGCTTGATCACAGGGTTGCTGCTCTGGTCTGTCATAAGGATTACAATTAATGTAAAAAGATCGAATAAGATTAACTTTTCAGTTCTCTTGCTGGTGTTCCTCTATCAAAATTATACTAGAAGTAAATACCATAGGATTAGAGGGGAAAGTATTGAAACGAAATTGGACTGAAGAAGAGCTTATAACTGATTTTATACTCATGCCAGATGAACTAAATTTACTTATGGGGAATAGAACAGAGGCAAACCGTTTGGGTTTTGCCCTGTTATTAAAATACTTCCAACAGGAAGCCAAATTTCCAGCGACAAAACAAGATATTCCAAGAGTTATTATTGAATATATCGCAAAACAAATAGATGTATCCCCAAATCGATTTGAAGAGTATGGGTGGGGTGGAAAAGAAAAGACCTATACTCGACATCGTAACACGATAAGAGAATTTTTTAGCTTTCGGGAGCTTACAGGTGCGGATAATGAACGGTTAAGCGAGTGGTTAGCGGAGCAAGTATCCCTGACACATGATATTGATTTCTTAACCAATCAAGCTTATGGCTTCTTTCGCAAACAGAAAGTGGAACCTCCTTCTCCAGGGAGTTTGAAACGAACTATTGATTCCGTAATCGATACTTTTGAAAAGAAGTTATATGAGACAACATATGAGCAACTGTCTCTCGAAACATGTGATCAAATTGATGCTTTATTAGATTCCCATACTAATGAGGATCAAGGAACAGAAAATCATGAGATTATGACTTTCCGGGATCTTTTATCTTCGCCACGTAAACCAAGTGTTGCCACAATGGAGACGGAAATACAGAAGTTGTTGATCATCCGCCACCTTAGTATTCCAGAGGGGCTCTTTGACCACCTGACGCCCAAGCTCGTCACCAAGTATCGCCTTCGCGCCGCAACCGAGACTGTGACAGAACTACGTGCACACCCTCCGGCCATTCGCTATACCATTCTGTCGATTTTTTTCTCACATCGTCAAGCGGAGATTATTGATGGACTGGCAGATTTATTAGATGAAATTACACACAAGTTTGGCAACAAGGCAAAGAACACAACACGTAAAGAAACAATAGAAGAATTAGAAAAAGTACAAGGGAAAAATAAGTACATTCTAAACTTATTAAAAGCAACCCTCGATCATCCCGATGGGATTATTCAAGATACGTTATACCCTATTGTAAGTTCTTCTACTATTCGTGATATCATCAGGGATCTGTCCAGGAGTAGTCGGGAATATAAAGAGAAGATTTATACAAAGATGCACGCCTCGTATCGAAGCCATTACCGAAAGGCTATTTGTGAGATTTTACAATTTGTGTAAGTCTTATGACGGAGTAGAGCAGCAACCCTGTGATCGAGCCCTTTATGTGCGTACAAAACATTGTACCGTTAAGTATCTCAATAACCTGATAGAACAAGATCATCGACATGTAAAACGTCGCTTTGCCAAATCTTCTGGATTCCAAAACATTCGTCATGCTTCAAGGACCATAAAAGAGATTGAAACGATTCAAGCCATATATAAACAAAGACGAAGTCTTGAATCAGACTCCGTCTTTTCAGTGTACAAAGAACTACAGCAACTAGAAACGATTGCTTAAAGCTCTGTTTCAAATCTATAGACCTCTCTATATTTTTTCTAACTTTGCAACAGAACCTTCTCAAGAGTATCAAACTCGGTGATTAGGAAGGAGTGGTATGGTGACCCCTATAATACGATGTCAAATAATTTGTTTTTTTAGCATTTCATATAGATATTTGATGTTATCAAAGAAACCTGAATTTCCTATTAATAATCAGCTTTTGTTGATGTGGGTGTAGTGTAAAAAGCAGCAATTAGCCAAATAATATTAATAATTAATCCTGCTACACAAAAACTTAGGGGTAGTAGATTAGAAATAATGTGTTCTGATTCATTCATAAATAAAATAACTCCAAGTATGGCTAAATTTATAACTAATCCAATAATGCAAAAAATTACCATGATATATTTCATGGAGTTGACTCCAGCTATATAAGCGGATAAAGGTATAATATATAGCAAGAGAATAATACCTATTGAAGACCACATACCAATGCTACCAAATTTATTAGCTGCAGACCCTGAATCTGCAAGTGGTGAAAGAGAAGAAGCTATCAATAAGGCACAAAAGAGTATTGCAGAAATTAAAGTTAATATAATAACCCTATTTTTTTTTGACATAACATTTATCATCCCTTTCAAAATTTTCTAATCATTACTCCCTTTTATTTTGATTATACACGTATCACTTAAGTGATAGGGGGAAAAAACAAAATGTTAATTAAATATAGGATTAATCCACAAATTCCCTTTTTTAATCCTTATATCCATTTTACATAGGGGGGATAAAAAATCAATTTCATTATAGCTATTGTTTGTTGATAAAATAAATTAGGGGTCTATGTATATAGACATAGACCCTAAGAAAAATTAGCAAACCGCAACACTAAGTGTACTAATTACTTTACAGTTGATACTCAAAGAAGAGCCTGCACGTAATTGGATATCTTTATCAGACGCTAACGTTTGAAGAGATAATACTTTGTTCATTCAAATCACCTCCTTTCAATGAGACTTTTTTTCCTTCAGGGTTATTATAAGAAGGAAATAGTTTTGAAATCTCTGGGATTGGTAACCAAGAAAAATCACGTGAAGAGATTTCATGAAGAGCTAGAAGCATACCACTTGCTCCTGAGAAAATGTCTCCCGATAATCTATAATTAAAATCTCCAGGAATAAAAAATTTACCTTCATCCTCAAGTAAATAAAGATTCATTGTTTCTATTGATTTTTCAACATATGACTTCTCATCTTGTAAATTAAATTCCGTATCAATTGCGTTTGCAGTAATAATTAGACCCGATAGTCCACGGAATAGCCCAGGACTATAAAAACATTTAGAGGCAGACATCTCTCCAATTGCTAAGAGTTCTTCATGCCAGGCCTTATTTTTTAATAGATGTCGCAATTCAATCATAGCGAGACCAATCCCAGCACTTCCACCAGCAAGATAAGGCACAAATCTTGAGTTATCCTTTACTTGATATAACCCTGATTCTTCAAGAACACATTGTCCAGTATCCTTTTCAATAGCACGAATAGATAAATTTAGCCAATGATCATTTTCAGTAATCCAATACAATGAACTAAATAACAATGATGCTCCTGACCATCCATCAATCAGGCCGATTGGAATTGCATCAAGATCATCAGGCCTGATTACAACATCACGATTAAGAAGTTCTTCTAATTGATAGCCGATTCCTAATGCCTTTTCAAAAAGTGATTCAAAACCAGGTAAAGTTGATGCTGATAATAACGACAATCCGATTCCTGACAATCCAGTTCTAAGAGATACATCTTCAGATTCAATTTGATTTGGAATCGAATCATACACCCTTTTAGCCTCTGTTATCATTCCAATTTCATAAAGCACGCTAGCAATTCCGGATTTTCCATTAAAAAGTCCATTATCAAGTTCATCAATATATTCTGCCCTGCTAAACTTTAGAGCCCATTCTTTTGCCTTTTCGGGTAATATTCCAGTGCGAGTTAGTGCCATTATTACTCCGAATCCTCCGGTCTGAATATTGAGTAACCCGTTATTAGACTCATATTGACGGATATCTCCTGGTAAGAGTCTATCCCCTTCTCTAAGATCGGAAATAATCCCTTTTCTAATACCTGAAATTACTTGTGGTAAATCATTTTTGTCAAAATATTTCTTAGGCGAAGATAGGATACTATCTATTGGTCTAGCCTCACGTTTTTCACATTCAGCTTCAATTTCTTTAATAATTTTTAATGCTTCTTCACCGAAATGTTTAAATATCCATTTATCATGTGTTTGAATTATGCTTTCAGCCATGTCTTGCACTGGTCCAATAGGAAGAAAAACATTTCTAGCTATACGTAATAACGCAAACCAATCAGCTTGCTCTCTATTAGATTTTACCGAACCTATAAACCCAGGAGTCATTAAACCAGAATGTTTAGTATCTGTAATATCACTTGCAGCTTCAAAATCTATTAACTTAACTTCATTTGTAGTAGTAATCATAACATTAGATGGTTGTAAATCCCCCATACCGATACCACGAGAATGTATTTCACCTATTGCTTTTTTAAGTTGCTTTAAAATCCCAACAGCTTTTTCACAAAATTCTTTGGAATCTTGATTTCTAGCAAATGGATAATATGCTGCCAGCCATGTATTAAGTGTAGATCCCGGAATGTATTCTTCAACAACAAACGTGTGCTCCCACTCTTGGAAAATTTCCTGATATTGAACAACACATTCAATTCCTTTTAAACGTTCAAGAATTTTAGCCTCATGATTTAGACGTTCCACCGCATCTCGACTTTGTCCATCAAGGCCCGCTCCTGGTCTTCCTTCTTTCAAAACAATTTCTTTCTCTGAATCCTTATCCTCAGCTAAATATACGCCTCCACCATTACTAAAATGAAGTGCAGATTTAATATTATAATTACTCAGTTTGGATTCTTCTAACATCATTTCTTCTTGAGCCTTGGTCATTTCTTGTATTAATTGTGGCTCTTCAACAAAATCTGGAACAACGTATGATGCACCACGAGAATCAGGAATATATTCACCAGATGGGTCCTTAATCGCTAATACCTTGGATGCGCCATCCTCCATATACATTTCTGTAAATGCTCCATATCGGAAATAAACATTGCCATCCAACCATCTCTTATCGCTAAGTATATATGGGCCTTTTTTTAAATCTTTTAGCATATTATGTAAACTATCTAAAAGAAACACAAATTGCTCCTCATCTACTGGATAGATTGTAATAAATTTACCCGAGCTTCCTCTATCACCATATTTAGAATTTTTAAGTATTAATTCCCAAAGGTTTGATACATGTTTGAAAGTAACAGAGTGCTCAAAAAGGAAAGCGGAAACTAAATCCAAAGTCTTTTGTGCTTCGCTTGAAGCTGCACTAATATGAATTTTCCAACCTTGAATAGGTAAAATAATATCGGATCTAAAATAATAAGTCCAATGATCATCTGATTGTGATTTCCATAATTCAGGCAAAGATGGAAGGTTCAACTTTGATTCCTCTGTCTTGCCTTTCGGAGGCTCATAATACCTTTCATTAGGAATAACATATCTTATATAGCGCATATCCATTTTAATTACCTCCATTAATTAATTTAAAAAATAATGTAAATCATACTAATAAATTAGAATATCAATCTTATTGATTACTATATTATTCAGGTAAACTTAATATTTATGTACTAAAACTCTTGGGTCAGCTGATAAACAGCCTGATGCTACTTGATATGCAGCTTCAATTGTTTTCCCCCAATAAGGTCCCCAAAGTGTATTCTTTACAGACTTCATTGAAAGGCTTGAAACAGAATTCTGTACATATAATCCTTCATATTTTGTTATCCAAGGCCCTCCAGACATCCCACTCTTCCCCTTACAGCTTATTCCCTGTAGTGAAGAGTTTTTAAATCTATCCTTTTGTGCTATGCCCTGACTAATTAGAGGGTTTTTAGCAAGAAATAACCGGTTTTGAAATCCACAAACCCAATAATTTAAATCTCGGGGTATATTAAATGCGGCAGGAAGAGCATATTTATAATAATTACTATTTGTTTCAAACCTTGATTCAAGAACAAGGAATCCAGTGTCGTATTCAACTGCACCTTGTTCGGCCCATACTCTCGGAACGGTGGCTAAAACAGGTTTAAAGGAAATGCGAAAATCCTTCCCTTCTACATATGGTAAAAATGCAATCTGTTCATAAAAACTCTGAGTTTCCCAATCGTATATACAATGTGCTGCAGTTGCGATTAGTGGCATATTAGGAGATTTAATAATATTCCCGCTACCTAATGATCGTTTGCCATTTACCCAGAATTCAACCTTTCCTAAACATGACAATAACATTTTTTCGCTGTCACTTAGTCTACTACCGAGAAACACCGCCATTCCATTTCCCCCTAAACAGCATGTTAAAAATAAATATAACTAAATGAATAAATACTAAATAAATAATTTTTTAATCAAACAAAATTAAACTAATTTACAATATATTGAATAAATTCTAAATATTAACACACAAAAACTATATAATTACACATTAAGATTGTCAAGTCTTAATTTTAAATAGTGTAACTTTTCGGAAAATATATCTATATTTTCCGTTTTATGTAAATATTAATTAATCTTAACATGAAGTTAACTTTATAGTTTTATGCAAAAACTGTCAAGTAATGGTTTATGTTCAAAAAAATAGAAAATAAATACAAAAATAGTAAGATCGGATACTTAAAAATTTCTTTACTGAACAGAGAAATTTTCTATAGCCAATCTTACTATTAACTTAAATAACTAAAATTTTTCAATATAGGCATCCTGAAAATAAAGCTTTTCTTTTATTTAATTCAAGAAGCAACTTGTTATTTGATTTTTTCTTATCAAATGTATTAAATCACGTTGTTAATTCTAGAGTTAACTGCTGTTCTACTAATTGTTTATAAAGGGGGTGTGTTTCTAACAACTTTTTATGAGTACCTGCTCCAGTCACCACTCCACCTTCTAAAATTATTAATTGATCTGCTTGTCGTACTGTTGCCAAACGGTGGGCAATAACGAATGTTGTTCTCCCTTTCATTAATTTTTCTAATGCTTCTTGGACAAGTCTCTCGGAGGTACTATCAAGATGTGCTGTTGCTTCATCTAACAATAAAATTTCAGGATTACGAATCATCGCACGTGCAATCGCTAGACGTTGACGTTGCCCACCCGATAAGCGAATTCCTCTTTCTCCTACTTCTGTTTCATATTGATCCGGTAATGATTCAATAAACTCTTCTAGGTTTGCGTGAGCGACCGCTTTTCTAATCTCTTCTGCTGGGACGTTCTCTAAGCCATATGTTAAATTTGAGCGGATTGTTCCTGACATCATTGGTGAATCTTGTGAAACATAAGCTATTTTTTTTCGCCAGTCAACCAATTGCATTTTATGAATAGATTTGCCCTTATATGTAATATCTCCCTCATTGGGGTTATAAAAGCGTTCAAGTAGTGAAAACAATGTTGTTTTTCCAGCACCACTCGGTCCAACAAAAGCTGTCATCTGTCCTATTTTTGCTTGAAAAGAAACTGAATTTAAAATAGATTTCCCTTTTGAATAGGCAAAAGAGATATTCTGAAATGACAATGTATCATCCGTAAAATCTAAATAATTTAATGGGCACATATCTGGTTCTGGTTTTGCTAACAGAATTTGATTTAACCGTTCACTTGCCCCTAAAGCTTTTTGAAACTGTGTAAATAAACTAGCTAATTGTGCGAAAGGAACTGAAATCTGAAATAGATAAAAAATAATTGCAACAAGTGCACCTGCTGAAAGTGTTCCTGCAGCAACACGAGTACTACCATAACCAAAAATAACAACAAGTAAAAGTAACATTACACTCATTGTTAATGGCTGAATAATAGCCATAATTCTAGCCTCTTTTATCCCATAACGAAAAAGTTGTGTCATTCTCTTTAATCCTATTTGCTCCTCATACTTTTCTGCTAATGATGACTTAACAAGACGAATATCAGTTAACACTCGACCTAAATCACTTTGAAATGATGCCGTCTCATCTTGAAGAGAGCGAGATACTTTATACATACTTTTCCCTAGTGGTGCTATTATAAGGCCAGCTAAAGGAACAACCACAATCATCATAAGTGTTATTTTCCAGTCAATTGATATTAATAGAATTATGGAACCAATAATTGAAATAACCCCTGATATAAAGGGAATCAATTGACCTGTTATAAAATCTTTTATAATCAATGTATCATTACTCATACGACTCATTGTTTCTCCAGATGGGTGGCGATCAAAAAATGAAATAGGTAAATGTAGTATTTGTTTCCACGTTTTTTCACGCAAAGCTAGTACAACACTTTGTCCCACAAAATTCATGGTATACAAGGCTAAGCCTGACATAATTAATTGTGTGACAAAAACACAAATTAAAATGGCAATCATTTTAGTACTTATCTGTTCTAAAGTCATTCCATCTATAAATTTCTTTGTTACTAATGGAACTGCTAAAGACAAACATGTCTCAATAATAACAAGTACCATCGCCAGTGCAAGTAACCATTTCGCTGGCATAAAAATTTTAATCATGTACCAAAATTTCTTTATTCCTAGTGTGCTTTTCGTACTATTGGCCACTTTTTTATCCTCCCTATGCAATATCTTTTTTAATCAGTTGTCATTACCAAATAAATACAATACCTAGCAATTAAAATGTAACAGTATGTAGTTATTTTTGCACCTGATTTTTTGGTAATTCTGATAATTCGCAACGAATATATCATTTTACTATTCTTTTGTAAAAAAACCAATAGTTGACAAACTTCGCATGGCATTATATGGTTATTTTGCGCTGAATTTTTTGAATCTAGATAAAGATTGCTTAAAACAACGTTTTTCCATTTTATTCAATAAAAAACAACACTTGACAATTTTAATGCAAAATTATATGGTTATTTTGCGCTGAATTTTCTGAATTTCAGACAATTGATTTTTTTTAGTTTAGTTTTTCCATTTATTTCATTTGGAACCATTACTTTTCAAGTTTAATATATAGGTATATGGTTATTGTTGTGTTGTTAGATTTCAGAATATATTTAATTTTTTAGTTGTTTTAACAATCATTTGAATTCAATTAAAATACAGCGCTTAATTGTGATGATTGTCTGTCTGAATGTTCAGTCTTTACTTTGAGCTTATATTCTAATTCGCGTTATCTTAAAAATAAAAAATAGAAAGGGGGATGCCAAGTGTCTTACAATCAACAAATGGCAAAAGTACTTGAATTGCAGGAAATGAAAAAAACTGCAGTGCAAGGAGGACTTACTTCAAATTTAAGCTTTATTTGTAAAAAGGAAAGTACTATTAGCGTATTTACATGTCTACCAGTGTAAAAAGGAAAATACTATTCGCGTATTTACATGTCTACCAGGGCAATAATAATAAATATTTTGCTTGGAACTAAATTCGGAAGGAAGATGGATAATGTCTTATAAAAACAAAATGTCAAACGTTTTGGATCTTCAGACTTTAGAAACAGGAAATGTATCTACAGCAAATAAACTATATTCAACAAGTAGTTATTTTGGATGTCCAAATAATACAGTTGCAAGTACTGTAAGTATTATGGCTTGCTAATATCGCTTACATGAACTTTGTACTGAAAGGAGGTGATTTGAATGAACAAAGTATTATCTCTTCAAACGTTAGCGTCTGATAAAGATATCCAATTACGTGCAGGCTCTTCTTTGAGTATCAACTGTAAAGTAATTAGTACACTTAGTGTTGCGGTTTGCTAATTTTTCTTAGGGTCTATGTCTATATACATAGACCCCTAATTTATTGGTAAAATAATTATTTGAATGAAATCCATTTCTTTAGAACAAATAGAACAAACAAGCTTTGCTTCTTTAAAAAATGATAACAACTTTATTACCGTCCTCTATTCATCTTGTAAATCCTGTCTTTGTTTTAAACTTAGTTGATATACATAATACAGCAGTATAAACCACATATAAATAGAATACTTCCTAATAATAGGCATATTTCCAGCCATAGTTTGATGTAATAAAAGTAAGATATGCAACAACCGTGACAATAATGGTTAATACTATCAATTCAACAATAAATGATTTTTGAGGATTTTTTATTGTCTTTTCTTGTCTTACATTAATACTCATTGATAAATAAGCAGATACGACTGATGTTAAAATAAATACTATCTAAAGAGGATTCTCATGCATTCTATCATCATTATTTCCCCTTACTTGAAAGGTATTCTGCTACTTCTTTTGGAACTTTAAAACTTAAATTTAGGTTCCTGGTTTGAAATTTAATATAAGGACTGTCTTTATAAGTGGTTATTGTAGCTATTTGTTTAAGTTCCTTTTCATTCGTATTATCCTCTCCAAATTTGATGGTATCTTCTTGATACATTTTATAAATCCTGCTTTTTGCTGCATTGGAAGGAATATCCTCATTACTCCATTTTTCAATCTTTAGTTTATTAACAAAGTCAGTTCTATCATCTTTATTATCGATGATACTTAAAACGGATTCTGGATTTTCGACTGACAAAATTTCTATTTTTTGAACCTTCTCAAGCCCAAAATCTTCTTTTTTATTCTCTTTTTCTATGCTACACCCCATTAAAAATATTGATATGCTTAAAACAAATATAGATGTCAAATAAATCTTTTTCATAATGCCCTCCTGTAAACTACAAATAATCAATATTTATGGATAATTTTAACATTTGTTAGATATTTAATATATAGGTCCGAAGTCGTAATAAATCTCCGTCTCAAGACTGAGATTTATTACATCAAAAATAAAATTCCCTATTTAATTAACCTCCTGTTAGTTGAATAAGGACTACACATTGAATTTTGACAGTCGTAAACTGTCATATGTGTCCGTAATTTCAATAATCTCTTATTTCGAGGATTTTTTAAATTTTGATTACGATACGTGAATTTAATTAAAAAGCCCCCATAGATCATAGACCCATGAAAGTGTAATGACCCAGTAAAGTGAGACAAGGATAAAGCACCCCCACTGTCGTATGTAAATGTAAACGACAAATTGGAGGTGTTTTTTCTATGGGTAAAAAGAAAAATTATTATCCAGAATCCATGAAGAGACAAGTGATTGAATTGAAGTTAGAGGGAGAATTAACCAATCGTGAAATTATGGAGAAGTTTGGTATTCGTAATGTAAAACAGATCAAAACATGGATGAAATGGTTTCGAAATGGAGAAGAACATCGATTCGCACAACCAATCGGCAAACAGTATAGTTACGGAAAAGGTCCTGCAGACTTAACGGAAATAGAAGAATTAAAACGAACAAATGCTTATCTTGAGATGAAAGTAGAACTATTAAAAAAGTATCAGGAAATCGAAAGGAGATGGTCCCAGAAGTCATCATTACGCTCGTAGAAGAAATGAAAGATCGATATGCCATTGGTCTCATCTGTGAATGCATGGGTATCTTAGCAATACACGTGAACCGAAAGACCGTACAAAGAATTATGCAAAAATATAACCTTCAGTGTAGAGTGAAGCCAAAACGAAAAGTGAAGATATTAGGAGAAAGTCAAAAGATAGTACCAAATCGTTTCGAACAAAATTTTCAAGCAGACCGACCAAATCAAAAGTGGGTAACGGATATTACGTACTTACCTTTTGGAGAATCTATGATGTATTTATCAACAATTATGGACCTGTATAATAACGAAATCATCGCTTATCGTGTGAAAGAGAGTCAAGATGTAACCCTTGTATTAGAGACATTAGAGGCTGCCTGTAAGAACCGAGAAGTAAAAGATGTTATCCTTCATAGTGATCAGGGATCCGTCTATACTTCTTATGCTTTTCAGAATTTAGCTGAAGAAAAAGGCATTATCACAAGCATGTCCCGGAAAGGAAACTGCTTCGATAATGCCGTCATCGAATCCTTCCACTCCACCATAAAGTCGGAAGAATTCTATACCCAAAAAAGGGTACGTCTTACAAATTCTATTGTACTAGAAAAAGTGAATGATTTCATGCATTATTATAATCACATGCGACCGTTTAAAAAATTAAACTACCTGTCCCCGATTGAATATAGGGAACAGGTAGCATAGGTGTTTTATTCCTGTCTCACATCAGTGGTCCAGTTCATTCACAATACTGATCTTTTGTTTTATGCCAATTGTGTAAACCATCTTGTGTTGGTTCGCCCTGCTGCTGACAGTGTTTATCTACAATTATGTTTGTTATTACGAAACCTGCGGCCACGCAAAACGCTATGCCGATGATCACATATTTATTTTTCATATCGTCACCTTACCTTTTTTCAATTCCCGTATTTCCTGCATTAATAACGTTTGGTTGTATAGTAGCGTTGTCAATTGCTTAGAAACGTTGTCCAATTCCTCTAATACACGCTTATATGATGCATTCTGATCAAATAATTCCGGGTTGTCTTCCTCGAAAGCTTGTGCCATTTGTTTTCTGCGAAATTTATAAATGCTGCTGTTAATGTTGACTTCTCGATTTTCTGAAATTTCACCAGTATCGATCATTTTATATTTGAGCCAAACTTGTTTATCCTCGCCTATGTATCTGTCCAATATCTCTAAACGGACGCTTGCTATTTCGTGAACACTAGAAACATAGTATTTGCGACTCTTTCTTAGTTCGGCCGGTCTCAATTTATCACTCATACAATCACCTTATCTTTACCATAAAAAGTTATATTCACACGGTTTACTTTAACAATATTCGACTTTTTATAACCTCCTTAATTAAAAAATATTGATATTATTATTTTATATTTCTTGTATTTTTATTACGAAGATAGGATAATAGATTTCCTATAAAGATGATAGATCCGCATATGCCTTGAAACCATCTCAACATAAGTGGTTGATCTGAAAAAAAAGCTAAAGTTGTCATAATCCCCCCGTAATTATTAGGATTCTATCTAGTACAGGGTCGTTTTTTTGTGTTTTCATTTAGTATCACCATTTATTTCATTTTCTGTATATAAGGATAATTATAAATGAATGACAAAGAAAGTTTATTGGTTTTTATATATGTAATTATGCATATTATATTTGTTTTTTTATTTTTATAGATGTTTTGAACTAAAAAGACAACTTATTTTAAAGGCGTTTTTTTAGGGGTCTCGCTACATCCCCATCAACCTAAGAAAAATAAACTACCCTATAGCCATCAAGCTAAAATTTTATAGTACCCCCAGAACGAAATTTTGTGCTAACTTTTAACAAAAAAGCTCATTTTTTCGTTTTGGGGTAATCCTAAATCCTTAAGTTGATGGGCATGTATGGTGACCACTAATAAAAAAAGTGAAACCCGTTAGGGTTTATTTGGTATGCGCATTTTTAAGAATATACTTCTATTTTAAGAATGTTTTAACCCGGCTGAACAAAAGTTCAGTTTGGTTACACTCTTAAGTTGATGGGCATGTGTGGTGACCACTATTAGGGGTAGCATCACATGCCAAATAAACCTATGAAAATATGAAATGTCTTAATTGTTGAGTTAGCTAAGGTATAAAACGAAAGCACTCGAAAGGGTGCTTTTTTATTTTTCACCAAAGTCCAGAATTTTACATTTATTTTTGATAAATATTATTAATATATTACATATTTCTCCAATTGGATGTATGTTTAAAGCGTACCAAATAATAAAAATTAGGGGGATTAAGCTGTGAAAAAGAAGAAAATATTTCCGGTGTTACTTTCTTTAGGTTTAGCATTTGGTGTAGGAGTTACTACCCTAGCAATTCCTGCTACAAACGCTAGTGCAGAAATAGGGAATGAACAAGAACCTATAATTTTAAAAGGTAGCAATGGCTCCGCTGGTTACGATTTTAATGTTCCGGCAGGTTATGGACATGTTAAAATGTATTTTAAAAATCTTGGTGAAACTGCTGTAACAGTTTATTTGAAACATGAAAGTGGTAAATATTATATAGAAAAGAAAAAAATTGAACCAGGCGAGAGATATGATTGGATAAGTAACACAACATATCCTCAAGGAGTTAGAGGGGGTAAATATGACCTCTCACTAACTAGTGGTAATAAACCTACTAAAGTTGAATTTTCTTTTAAAGCATCTGATAACAAGTGGTAATAGAAAGAGGACGGGGCACCGTCCTCTTTTTTTGTTTATTGGCCCAGTACCAGCGTAACTGTGTTTAGGGGCAAAGCAGCTTGTTTTGTAACAAAAATTAACGTTTATGTTACACATATCAGAGAAAAATAACATTTGGTAAAAAATGTATTACCATGACCTATTTTTACACATATCTCGGCTGTACCCCACTATTCTCATTAACATAAGAGAATAGTAACGTGCTTTTAACTTCAAAAATAGTCTAAATCCTTAAGTTGATGGATGTGTATGGTGACCCCTTATAGCAAATTTCTCCGCTTGGAAAAGCTCAACTCAACATCAGCTCTTAAAATTTTTCGGCTTAATCCCTTGACACCGCGCGCTTAATGGCTGCGGGCGTTGGGCGGGCTTTAAAAACCTAAACTTGAAAAAGCTAAAAGTTCCGCAAGGAACAGGTAGTATTTTTTGTTTTTTACTGCTCCACTTCGTTACTGCAGTAAAAAACAATCCTTGCCAAACTTTTTTCGGCTCGATTCGCTTTTTTCGCCAAGCCGAAGGACAAAAAGCAAAGCAATTGTTCTCGACTTGGACTAGCAATTATACGAGCCGAACCGCTTAGATCATTCGTTCAAAAATAGTTCTTACTCAAAATTTTGATACGTTTAGTACGTGGGGTTTCGTCCCCACACGACGAGCCAGCACTCCAAACAAAAAGCAAGGAAATCCCTAAATTTGATTAGTTAGTTTTTTATTATAGTTACGGTATGTGAAATTTAAAGTTCATTCTTATGAAAAATACTAAACTACATGCAAATTCAACTAAAATCATTTATAATGCTCTATTTCCTTTTTTATAAGCACTTAGCTAAATTGAATATAATTGTATTAGCTCATCCACTATCTCGTCCTACAAACGAATCTGAACACCCACTTTTTCCTAAACGCAAATTTTGAGTGATTATTTTATTCAATTTTAGATTTTGGCTCTCCAAACCATTTAAACATTGCTTTTCTTGTGATGATCCATTCTTTTCTTGTACCACTTGGGGGTAGAAAGAATTTAACTAATCCCTCATCGATCATTTGTTGTAATTCTTTTTTCTGTTCTTCATTTAACATAGATGGACTGTATTTATTCTTTAATGTGTCCCTTTTGATTCCCCATTTGTATGCCGCTTCAGCGGGTGTCATATAACTTTCAATTTCTTTCATTTTTAATTCTCCCTTATGCTTTATTAAAACAAAGGGAATAGCTAAGATTCCCCTTGTTTTTGACTTATTACATCTCTTTATTTAAAAAATTTCTAACTGAAGGATGTTTTGTTTCTAAGATTGCTAAGCGAAAGCCAGTCAGATGTGAAGATTTTCATTTTACATTCCACCTTTCAAATGATTTACCTTTAAATATGTTAACACTCACATTTTCTCACTCGGCAGAGTGCCAATACACTGTTTTATAATCAATAATATATTTAGTATTTCCTTCGAGAAGGACGAAATTTATATCTCTGATGTCTAGAACTACTCCATGATATGACAATTTCTCATTATCATAACCAATTTCAGTTGTCCCAACAGAAATTGTATCTCCTACCTGTACATTAGCTTTAAATTTTATAATTCCTAATTCGTTCATATACTTTTTCTCCTCCTTATTATGGTATAATAGGAGAAGGGAATGGATCAGATTCCCTTCTAGTCATTCGTTTTAGCGGCGGATGTCTTCTTTATTTTTCATTTTAAAATACCTATTTGCTACTCCTGTGAATAGTTGATCTACTGATAATCCCCTTTCAAAAATTCCTTCTAAATCTTCTTCAGATATGTTACACATTACTTGCATTGCAAGGAGCTTAAATTTTTGTTCTGAAGTTAACTTATTCATCTCTTTTTCCTTTCTTCTTTGATGAAAACCAATAACTTCAACAGGCTTTTTTTCTTCTTGTAGCTCTTCCTTTATGTCTAGTGAAGTATCACTATCTAACCCCTGCATATGTTCTTCAGCTTGTAACATCTTTTGCTGATATGTCCAATCATTTATATGAAAATCTTCAAACATCTCTTTTGCAACTTCTTGAATTTTCTTTTTATATTCCTCAGATAATGTTCGATTAGCGAAGACATAATTAGCGCCATTATATAATTTCCCTTCATATTCATAACCAGGGGTCCCGCCAACATAACGCGAATTTCGTACGTTAAGGAATTTTTTATTTAAAAAACTTGGTATTTCCGTACGTTAAGAAGGTTCCATAAACGGTATTTGATGTTTGGTACGGTACTTTGTTTTTGGTAATGAGTTTTGGAACTGGATTTTAAACATAATCCAGTCGTTTTTGATAGGTATAAATAAAGTTCCTTAAACGTCCGTTTTTGATTCTTATTACGAAACCCTTGTTATACGTACAGAATCCTCGTTATGTTGGTGCTACCCCTTTCTGTAAAGGGATTCTTTTTTTGTTTCAAAAGGTACACCTTTTGAAGTATCTAGATATCTATGAAAAACATTGCTTCAAAACATCAAAAACTACACATTTGAAGTACTTCTAAAAAATAAATACCTTTTGAAGTAAATTTGTTATAATAAACTTATAGAAAGGATAAAGGAGTTACTAAAGTATGAATGTCAGAAAATTCGCTTACATCCGTGTAAGTAGTAAAGATCAAAATGAAAATCGGCAACTTGAAATTATGAGGCAATATATAAAAGACGAACGGGATATTTTTATCGATAAACAAAGTGGAAGAGATTTTAATCGAGAGCAATATCAACTTTTAAAACGAATGTTAAGAAAAGGGGATATTTTATACGTTCACTCACTTGATCGTTTCGGAAGAAACAAGGAAGCCATCCTTCAGGAATGGAAAGATATCACCAAAAATATTCAAGCACATATTATTGTCCTGGATATGCCATTGCTTGATACGACACAATACAAGGATAGTTTAGGGAATTTAATTACAGATCTTGTATTACAAATTCTTTCTTGGCTTGCTGAAGAGGAACGAA
Source organism: Bacillus cereus group sp. BfR-BA-01380 (assembly GCF_022663535.1). GTDB lineage: Bacteria > Bacillota > Bacilli > Bacillales > Bacillaceae_G > Bacillus_A > Bacillus_A cereus_BB. The sequence goes on from NZ_JAKUFS010000042.1 coordinate 17,009, forward strand.
CAAAAATTAAGACTCGTCAACGAGAAGGAATTGAAATCGCTAAGAAACAAGGGAAACATTTAGGAAGACCTAGAACTGAAATTACTGAAGAATTTATTGCAGCTTACACAGAGTGGAAAAAAGGTGAAATTTCAGCATTAGAAGCAATGAGAAGATGTAATATGACTAGCCCGACATTCTATAGGGTAGTCAAAAGATATGAAAATAGAAAATAATCTTATCTACAAAAAAATTTTATTTTTTCCTTAGTTACAAGAGTGCTGGTATTGGTCCTTATGAGAAAATTGGGTAAATTTCTTGTTTTCTAAAAAGGAATTTCACCGTAATACATAAAGGCCTTAGCTAATTGCACATTACTTTTGGTTTCTTGTACAATATAAGAAAGAGAAATAGACAGGGAGAGGAAACCCATGTCCACAAAATTAGTAAATTTACGAATCGATTTTGCTTTTAAACAGTTATTCGGAACAAAAGGAAACGAAGAAATTTTAACTGGTTTCTTGAATGCTGTGTTAGAGGAATCTTTAGATGCACCTATTACATCTTTACAATTGGAAGATCCACATCTTCATAAATCTTATGAAGATGATAAGTTATCCATATTAGACTTATTAGCAACACTCGACAACGGAACACAAGTGAATATAGAGATTCAGCTTCGAAATACACATGATATGGTGAAACGCTCTCTATATTATTGGAGTAAGCTCTACACATCCCAAATGCAAGAGGGGATGCCGTATCGTTCACTTCGGAAAACAATTACCATTAACTTATTAGATTTCATATTATTTTCTCATGACGACTCATTTCACACCATCGGCCAATTATGGAATACCAAAACACAACAGATACTAAGTGATGATATTGAAATTCATTTTGTAGAGATTCCAAAATTAGTGAAACAATGGCGCGAAGAAAAAGTAAATCCATGGGAAAATTCATTTGTCCGTTGGATGTTATTGTTGCCAGCCCACGAAGATGAACATTTAACTCAAACATTGGAGGAGATTGCGATGAATCAAGATCCAATTTTACAAAAGGCAATAACTAAATGGGAAAATATGAGCCATGATTCTTCCTTCCGAACAGCTTATGAAGCTCGTGAGAAAATACTTCTAGATGAACAAGCTAAAATAGCTCATGCACGAGAAGAGGGATTAGAAGAAGGTATTGAACAAGGAAAAATCCAATTAATTCGTGGTATGCATAAAAATGGCATGCCATTAGAAGATATTGCAAAATTCACTGGTCTCAGTACAGACGAAATACGAAAATTACTATTATAATTATATATCATGGCAAAAGCTTTGCGAAAACTCCCGCAAAGCTTTTTATTTTATCCATCTATATGACCATTTTGGGTTTCTTTGCCCATCCCCCGAAAAAGGGGGATAAGACAAAAAATACCAATTAATAAACAATCAACGTAACAAAAAGGTAGAAGATTTATATTGTGACAAATTATTTTTGAGACAGCATTTAGTTACATCTAAATTCAATACAATCTAGTTTAGAATTTAAAAAGAAAAAATGTAACAAAAACGGTCGTTTTTGTTACAAAACGAACAACTAAGACTGAAACCTAAATTTGCCCACAACTAATATGGAATATTTTGTATTAATACCCCTTTTCGGGGGATGGGCAAAAACATCCGACTTTTAATTTTTTACATATTAATTTATAATTTGTTTTCCTCATATTCTTTCATTATTTTATAGAAAGTATTTTTCTTCAGCTCTAATAGTTCCATAAATTGAACCCAGTTATTTCTCTATTTTTCCACTTAGTTGTACAGTCACATGCCCATCAAGTTAAGATTTTGAGACACCCCCATAACGAATATTTTACCTTTTTACAGTTATTTATGAGAATTCGGCTCATTTTTTTTATTTTGGGGAAGAATCAATTTCTTAAGTTGATGGCGATGGGGTACGGCAACCATTCCTTCTTTTTGGAGCCACTCGGCAATTTTTATAGTTTTTAAGGTGTTTTACTATGCCGAATATGAATTCGGTATAGTAAATGAATGAGAAATTATTAGTTTTCTTTACCGAACACGTAATTTTCCATTCGAATCCCACTGTACCGAACACAAAAAACTGTAAAAATCGGCTTATAAAGTACCTTTTTCTTGAGTGGCTCAAAAAGTAAAGAATGGTTGCCATATGCCTCTATGTTAAATGAAGAACAGAAAAAAGAATTACAACAAATGATCGATGAGGGATTAGTTAAATTCTTTCTGCCCCCAAATGGTACAAGAAAAGCAATGTTTAAATGGTTTGGAGAGCCAAAATCTAAAGTTGAATAAAATAATCACACAAATTTTGTGTTTAGGGAAAAAACGGGTGTTCAGATTTGTTCGTATAACGAGATATGGGTTTAGTTAATATAATTATATTCAATGCATCTAAGTGCTTATAAAGAAGAAGATAGAGCATTATAAGTGATTTCGGTTAAATTTGTAGGTATTTTATTTTATTTTTCATAAGAATAAATGTAAAATTTTACATATATTATTTATAATAAAAAACAAATTAACCAAATTTAAGGGTTTCCTTGCTTTTTGTTCGGAGTACTGGCTCGTCGTGTGGGGACGAAACCCCACGTACTAAACGTATCAAAATTTTGAGTAAGAACTATTTTTGAACGAATGATCTAAGCGGTTCGGCTCGTATAATTGCTAGTCCAAGTCGAGAAAAAATACTACCTGTTCCTTGCGGAACTTTTAGCTTTTTCAGGTTTAGGGTTTTAAAGCCCGCCCACCGCCATTAAGGGGTAGCGTCCCGAAAATGCGGACTTACAACGTTAAGTTGTTTATAGTATTAAAAATGAATAACTTAACAACGATAAGGATTTTGAGATAAGTCATACGAGACACTCGCAAACCTTATTTGAAGCAAAATCAGTTAAGTATCAATAGAGTAGACCCTATTGATACAGGGATTTCTACCTTGACGTTGTAAATCCGCAAAATCCTGATGCTACCCCATATAGTATCTGTTTCTAAAGCATTTCTATTATGAGAACAGAAACGATGTGCGTTTTCAAAGTCTTTTTTCACTACTAGATTCTCCCTTTTTTATGTTTTTACTTTTATATTTTATAATGAATATTGGATTCGTAGAGAGTTTACATAATGTCCTATTATAAGAAGTTAGATATTCCCATAATCCCCATGATACAAACATTCTGTGCATGACTTAAGATCTATCCTTCTATTTTACCTTCTAGTAATTGTTTTATATATTGCGTTTAGATGTTCAGGTGTTAAACTATTTGTATATTATCTAAATAGCCATCTGAACAGAAAAACAAGGAAACCCTTGTTTTTCTGTTCAGATGTTTAGATGTGTAGAAGGATGGTGATCTGAACAGTGCAACAAGAAGACTGGTTATCAGCTGAAGAAGTAGCCAAGGAAATAAAAGTATCAGCTATGACTATAAAACGAAACTGTCAAACCTACAGTAGTTTTTTAAATTTCCAACAAGGTGAAAAGAACAAGTATTTAATTCATCAAGAATGTATACCTGTTTTTCAATTTATAGCTAAAATGAGAAATAAAAGAAACCTCCAAAAAAAACAAATTATTGAGCTCCTCAGTAAAGAAGGATTACCTGAATATATAGACATTGAACCTATCCAAATAACTAAACAACAACCTGGACAAATCCAAGTAGAACGAGGAGTTGTAGCTATTCAGGAATTGGATAGAATTGTTGCTGAAAGAGTATCTGAACAGCTTAAAAAACATGAAGAAAATTTAAAGGAATGGTTAACTGAACAGAAAAAACAACAACAAGATTTTCAAAAAATTGATGAACGTGATCAAAACCTAATGGCTATGATCCGTGAAAACCAGGAGATTAAAAAATTGATTGCAGCCACCCAACAAAAAAAGTGGTGGCAATTTTGGAAATAGAAAAAGCCTTGCTTATATGCAGGGCTTTTTTATACAGAATTCTATACAGATTTTTGTACTAATAGGGTAATTTTGCCCAAATCCCCGAAAAGGGGGAATAAGATTGATTCATTATAAATTTATATGTTATTTCAAAAAGTACACTTTATGACATAGCTGAAAATCTAGACTATTTCATTTTAAAAATACAACTTAATAATATTTGAAACATGTCAATGCAATTGTATATATTTTGAAATGCATATTTTAAAAAGTACCCCAAAATCTTTATTGATAAGGATTTTTCACAATACGTTTTTCTTATTCCCCTTTTCGAGGGGATAGGCAAAAACACCCTAAAATAAAAATCCATATAAACAGAAATTTTTTCTAGAATAACTGATTATCGACATTAAATTATGCAATGTTACATAATTTTTTTTTTTATTTTCTCTTTTTTTTGACAGCAATAGACAGTATACTACTTTCTAAAGCGCTAAATATTTTTAGAAGTTATACGAGGTAAATATCATGAAAAACAAAAAAAGAAGAGCTACAGTTGCATTAATAACAGGATTAGCTTTAACAGCTGTAACACCATATGGAGTAAGTCATGCAGAGGAAACGAATCAACTACAAGTTCAAATTCAGGAGGATTCGTTCCGTACAGGTGAACTTACACAACCATCACAAAAGGAACCAGAGAATGTAGTAAAAGATGCGCTTAAGGAAAAGACAGAGCAAGCTTTGTCTCCAAAACAAGTGAATGGAGAAACGGGAGTAGATTATAAGGTTATTCAAAAACGCGGTTCTTATGATGGAACTACACTTATGCGTATGCAACAAACATACGAAGGAAAAGAAGTATATGGGCATCAGTTGACTGCACACGTAGATAAAAAGGGTGTTGTTAAAAGTGTTTCAGGGGATAGCGCGCAAAATTTAAAACAAGAAGATTTAAAGAAGCCTATTAATCTATCACAAGAAGAAGCGAAACAATATATTTATACGAAGTACGGGAATGATATCAAGTTTATTTCTGAGCCAGAAGTAAAGGAAGTTATTTTTGTTGATGAAAATAATGGACAAGCCAGCAATGCATACCAGGTTACATTTGCTGCGGCAACACCAAAATATGTATCTGGGACTTATTTAGTGAATGCTAATAATGGTGAAATGTTAAAAAATATGGTACAAGAATCAAATTTAAAAGCAAGTAAGAAGCTTGTTGATACCTTAAAAAAAAGTAGAAAAAGTAATCTTACATCATTAAACAGCAATCTTACATCAGCAACTGGAACAGGAAAAGATGATTTAGGTATATCTCGTACATTTGGTATTTCTAAACAAAGTAATGGAGAATATGTACTTGCTGATTACACTAGAGGGCAAGGAATTGAAACGTATGATGTGAATTACAGAGATTATAATACAGAGGCAAACTATTACCCTGGTACACTAGCAACTAGCGCTTCAACAACATTTAATGATCCAAAAGCGGTAAGTGCTCATTTCTTAGCAACAAAGGTATATGATTTTTATAAAGATAAATACAAGCGTAATAGTTTTGATAATAAGGGACAAAAAGTAGTTTCAGTTGTACATGCCTGGAATTCTAGTGATACAAATGATCCGAAGGATTGGCAGAATGCATTTAGTTCGGGTAGCATGCTTGTATATGGAGATCCTATTGTAAAGGCATTTGACGCAGCGGGACATGAATTTACACATTCGGTTACATCTAGCGAATCCAATCTTGAATATTCTGGAGAAGCTGGTGCGATTAACGAGGCGTTATCGGATATTATGGGAACAGCTATTGAGAAATATATAAACAATGGGAAATTTAACTGGACAATTGCAGAACAAACTGGATCAATTTTCCGTGATATGGCAAATCCACCTTCAGTTCTTTCTTCATCTAGAATACCGTATCCAGATGATTATAGTAAATTTAACGATTTTAATGGAAGGGATAATGGAGGTGTTCATTTTAACTCAAGTATTATTAATAAAGCTGCGTATTTAATTGCAAAAGGTGGCACTCATAACGGTGTAACTGTAGAAGGTATTGGCGAGGATAAAATGTTTGATATTTTCTATTATGCAAACACTGATGAATTAAACATGACTTCTAATTTCTCTGAATTGAGATCAGCGTGCTTTCGAGTTGCAACAAATAAATATGGCGCGAACTCAACTGAAGCTCAAGCAGTCGAAAAAGCTTTTGATGCAGTAAAAATTAAGGGGACAGTGAAAGAACCTGCTGAAAACCAAGCGCCGGAGTTAACTGTACCTTCTACAACTACACTACATGTAGGTGATACGTTCGACCCGATGAGAGGTGTAAAAGCTGCTGATAAAGAAGATGGTGATTTAACAAATAGAGTAAAACATAAAGGCAATGTAGATACTTCTAAACCAGGTAAATACATTGTGGAGTACTCGGTTGTCGATTCCCAAGGGGTTAATGCAACAGCTACACAGACTGTAATTGTAGAGGAAAATGGAGAAACTCCAGATATGGAACCTAAATTAACAGTACCTGCTGAAACTACAATTAATGTAGGAGATTCATTCGATCCAATGGCAGGAGTATCAGCTACTGATAAAGAAGACGGCGACCTTACTTCTAAAGTAACAGTTGATGGTAAAGTAGATACATCTAAAGCCGGTACTTACGCATTAACTTACACAGTTACAGACTCTAAAAGTCATAAAGTAACTGCGAAACAAGCAGTAACGGTTAAAGATAGAGTAGAAGTTAAAGATGAACAACCAGTACTAACAGTACCTGCTGAAACTACAATTAATGTAGGAGATTCATTCGACCCAATGGCAGGAGTATCAGCTACTGATAAAGAAGACGGCGACCTTACTTCTAAAGTAACAGTTGATGGTAAAGTAGATACATCTAAAGCCGGTACTTACGCATTAACTTACACAGTTACAGACTCTAAAAGTCATAAAGTAACTGCGAAACAAGCAGTAACGGTTAAAGATAGAGTAGAAGTTAAAGATGAACAACCAGTACTAACAGTACCTGCTGAAACTACAATTAATGTAGGAGATTCATTCGACCCAATGGCAGGAGTATCAGCTACTGATAAAGAAGACGGCGACCTTACTTCTAAAGTAACAGTTGATGGTAAAGTAGATACATCTAAAGCCGGTACTTACGTATTAACTTACACAGTTACAGAATCTAAAGGTAATGAAGTAACTACAATACAAAAAGTGTTTGTGAAAGATAAAGACACTAACAATGGTAATGGCCCTGATAAAGACACTAACAATGGTAATGGCCCTGATAAAGACACTAACAACGGTAATGGCCCTGATAAAGACACTAACAACGGTAATGGCCCTGATAAAGACACTAACAACGGTAATGGCCCTGATAAAGACACTAACAACAGCAATGCTTCTGATACTGGTAACAGTAATATCTCAAAAAATAGTACTTCTGATAAAAAAGAAGTTACATATAAAGAGCTTCCAAAAACGGGTGCAAGTACAAATAACAGTGCAGCAATGGGTGTATTGATGGTTCTTGCAGGTATTGTTCTTTCTTTTGGTCGTAAATTTAGAAAGGTATTAAAATAATAGTAACTTATTGCGTTTTTCTTTACCGAACACGTAATTTCTCATTCTAATTTCACTTTACCAAATACAAAAAACTATAAAAATAGGATTATAAAGTACATTTTTCTTGAGTGGCTCCAAAAGTAAAGAATCGTTGCCGTACCCCTTATTAACAATACAAAGAAAGGGAACCTGCTACATTATCATATATAATTTTATATATAAGGATGTATAGATAAAACATAAGCGCTTACTATAATAAGAGCATAAAGATAAATCACATCGTAGCAACAACAAAAGGAGGTGAAATCATATGGCAATCGCAATGGCAGTTTTTAAATTTATTGGTGGGATCTTTCCACTCGTACAAGAACTTTTAAAAGCAGTAATGTAAGTTCGTTATTCAGCACAATTATTTATACAAATGATCTGTATAGCGAAGATGAATCAAGGTGCAGATTAGAGGAGGTGAAATCATATGGCAATCGCAATGGCAGTTTTAAAATTTATCGGTGGATTACTTCCATTCGTACAAGAACTTTTAAAAGCAGTAATGTAAGTTCATTATTCAGCAATTATTC
>NZ_JAKUFS010000043.1 GCF_022663535.1 Bacillus cereus group sp. BfR-BA-01380
CAAAGATGAATTGATGTGCAGATTAGAGGAGGAAATCACATGGCAATCGCAATGGCAGTTTTAAAATTTATCGGTGGAATCATTCCATTCGTACAAGAGCTTTTAAAAGCATTTATGTAAGTTCGTTATTCCGCAATTATTTATACAAACAATCTGTATAGTAAAGATGAATTAAGGTACAGATCAGAGGAGGAAATCACATGGCAATCGCAATGGCAGTTTTAAAATTTATCGGTGGAATCATTCCATTCGTACAAGAGCTTTTAAAAGCAGTAATGTAAGTTTATTATTCCGCAATTATTTATAAAAATCATCATACAAATGATCTGTATACCAAAGATGAATTGATGTGCAGATCATTTGTGTGAGCCAAGTCCCTTTATAATATGAAGGGACTTTTTTAAGTTTCTATATATCTGGACCACTGATAAGGGTGGTTATAGTAACTTCGCATGTATAGAATATACAATATAAAGTGAAACTTTAATCAGTGAGGGTTTTCTTCATCCCCCACTGATTATCAGCCCTCACCAATCGGGCTTTTACGGGCAGTTTATCTCCCGCCTAACTTCTTTATCTTCACCAAATTTTGAGGTGGGAGTATTACTGCCCACGAATAGCGGGATAAATTACGAATGTTAATTAGTTTTCATATATTAATATAGAGAAAATAGAGAAGATATTGATTTATGATTCAATATCTTCTTTATTTACAACGTTTTGAATGTATATTTTTCTTTGTGTTCTTTCAAAAATTAACTGAAGTGATTTAAACTCAATAAAATCAATGAAATGAATGTAAATTAATAGTTAAAAGTTTACATTCATTTTTTTATGTGAATATCTAAAAGTTTTAACATTCCGATAACATGATAGTTAAACAAATTAATGAATAACAATGAATTAATACAATATGTTATAAAGATAAATTATCGAAATTTCTGCGTAATATTAAAGTAATTTCTAAAAAAATAGTTATACTAAGCCACAAAAAAATAATTATAAAAAGACAATTAATAATTATTATTAAATAGTTTTTTGACTCTTTTTTTAGCTCTGTATTTAGTGCTGAAATAAAATTAATTTTCAATAAAATTAAGACTAAAAAAAATAATAAATTGAATAAAAAAATATCCATTATGAGACCCCTTTGTATGTTTCGGTAACAAGTATCATTTATTACCAAATATACATAATTTTTCATTGCAGAGTAAGTCCAGATAGATAAAAAAGTAAACTTTTAATAAAAAGTCTACTTTCAACATTCACATGCTTATAATTATTTTTTTCTCAATATGAATACCCTAATTATTTGTAGTTCAAATATTCAAAATTAAAAGATAATAAATTATAATAAGTGTGTGATGGTTTCTGCCCCATTTGTCTCTCCTTATCCTTATGTCATAGATAAGACTGAATTCCTAGTCTTATCTTTTTTTATTTATATATCTGATTAATACCTTTGTGGAGGGTAGTGTTCATCGATTTACTTCACAGAAATTTATTGTGTAATTTCTGTATAACAAAGAGCCCACGGCAACGATTGTTTCAGTTATTATCTTTTGTACAGATTGTATTTGAACGGGGAATTTTACAAAAATGAAGAATAGAATTTAAAATAAAAAATACTGGAGGTCACTATGTATACTGAAAACATTAGTTTTATTAAGGTAAATGATTATAAGTTGTATATTAACCTTATGGGTGAAGGTGAACCAATCATATTTCTTCACGGGGGACCTGGGAGTGAACATCGTTTTTTTCTGCCTCATATGATTCCACTATCAAAAAAATTTAAGCTAGTCTTTTATGATCAAAGAGGCTGTGGGAAATCAGACCTATCGGAAAATAACCAATACTCCATGAAAAATGAAGTAGAAAATCTAGAAGCACTACGAATACAATTAGGGCTTGAGAAAATGAACTTATTTGGTGAATCATGGGGTTCGATGCTTGCTTTACTTTATGCGACTACATATCCAGAAAGAGTCAATAAAATACTTTTAACAGCTGCGATAGGAGTCACCTCTAAGGGATTAGAAAGGTTTAGTAAGGAATTAGAGAAGAAACTTACTGAGGATGATAAAGCTAGACTTTCCGAATTGGGAGAGCGCCTCAAAACTGGAGAATCTTCAATATACGATATTTTTCATATATTAGATCCTTATTACGTTTTCTCTCAAGAAACTCTAAAACGTAAAGAAAAAAACACGTTTAATAATGAGGTAAATAAAGCAATAGAGACGGATATGATAAATAACTATGATATGACTGAAAATTTACATAAAGTTTTGAACATTCCTATCCTTGTCGCGCAAGGAAGTCATGACATTCTTACACCTTCTATCATTAAGGAATTATTTTCAGAGCATATACCTCATCTACAATTGGTAGAAATTGAGGAATGTGGTCATTGGACGGTTGTTGAGCAACCAGCAAAGATGTGTAATATGGCATTAAGCTTTTTTGAATAGAAACAAGAATAAAATAACTGTTGGATACAACAGAATATTTTTTTGCTTATGTAGCTCTCTATGATGCCGGTGCCGAAGTGTGTGAATTGTTAATGAAAAAAATGAGTTAAATTCTCGTAATTAACTGTAGAGAGAAAAATTTTATTTTTGGGTTACTTCACATCACTATCAAGCTAAGGTTAGCGTTTGTCATATATGCATTGATGCCACTGAGTCGTTTACTACGAGGAGAATACTTCATTTTCCCTAGTATAAAGTAGCTGATATATCTGCATTTTATGCAATTATGCATATCCAAATAAAGGGAAGTAGTACACAGAATGCGATTAAATTATACTAAAATATTTAATTTATATCGAATTAATTTAAACGTATTAAAATTATTTTATTGTTACTAGGTATGATAGGCTAGGATTATTCTTATTAAAGTGAGAGGATTTTATAATAGTTTTTTTGATATAGTTTTTTTCTAAAAATAAATACATAATATTTATATTATTAGATATTTACAGTGAAATTTGATTATTTACTTATCAAAAACTTGATGTTTTAATAGATGTGTAAGTGGCATGACCACTAATAACAGGATCTACAGAATATCAACTGGCAACAAAATATACATTAAAGAGAGCTGATGCTTCACTTGTTTCAGATCCTTGGGTTGTAAAAGACAATAAGATAACAATAGCAAGAAAAAATTCAATGCAATAATTAGGAAATATATTGCGATATATGTCAACAGTAAGTGGACAAGCAAGGCGAAGCGAAGTGATGGAGCCCCCTCAAAAACTGAGGGGGTTTCCCCTGTTAGGAGTCCTGTCGCATACCCATCAACTTAAGAAAAGTAAATACCCCAAAGAAGAAAAAATGAGCTGACTTCTCAAAATGGCTATATGTAGAGAAAGAAAATTTTCATTTAGGTGATACATTAAAATGTTAAGTTGATGGACATGGGGTTACTTAAAAATCTTTGCTTGATAGTAATGTGGCGTTATTCTAAGATATATAATTGTGTGAGTAGTAAATATCAAAACGAATGTAGACAAATGGAAGTTTCACTTTATCGATAAAGTGAAACTTCCATCAGTGGGGGTTTTCTTCATTCCCCACTGATTAGCCCGCCCAATCGGGCTTTTTACGGGCAGTTTATCTCCCACCTAACTTCTTTGCTTTCGCCGAATTTTGAGGTGGGAGTATTACTGCCCACGAATAGCGGGATAAAGTAGAGAATTTGATTAATTAGGTGGTTTTGTAAACTTTGAGCTTCTGTTTTGAAAAAGACCAGACTTCGACGTTATAATGATATTGTGGTATACGGTTTTGACTATTGTCAAAAGATAGGTGGAGTAGAGCTTTATTGATATGTAAAATGGTGAGGTTGTACTAGGTAATAATAAAGTGAAACTTTAATCAGTGGTGCCCCACTGATTAGCCCGCCAATCGAGCTTTTACGGGATAAACTTAGAGTAGTAAAATCCACGTTTTTTCATACCGAAATTGTTTAGCTTATATGTTTGTTAAAATGTGGGTATGTACGGTGACACTCTTCTAGAAAAAAAAACCATTATTTCTACATATTACAGATTGTAATTATGATTTTTTAATTTATACTTCTTGTATAAATTAAAAAATTTGTATTGTCAATTATAAACTATACAGAAATAATAACTACTCTGCGATACCACTACATCTTGTGATGAAACAGGTAAACATATTTTTTAGTAAATTTTTCTAACTATCTTATATCTTCATGAGGTGACTGAATAGTTACCAAAAACATTTATATAAGTTACGTATTAGGGTTGAGTTTTTAGGAGGTTTAAATGAGAAAAATATCGCCAGGGGCCATTTTATCCCATACCCAGTATGGGTATTTGAAGTTGCCCAAAAATGTCAGATGCCAGTGTCCTAAATGCGGTAAAACAGGTGAATTTACGTTAAAAACGAATTTTTACCAAGTTACAAAAAGAGGATTATTCGCAGAAGGGCTTTGTCTTGAATGTAAAGAGCCATCAGAATTTGTGATTATGTTTAATGATTATCCGAATCGAATAAATAAAGCAGTAGAAGTAGAAGTTTATATTTATAGTCCTTCGGATTTAAGAGATCCTTTAGATCAGCTCGAACGCAATAAACATATCCCTACAGACCTTGTCAGGGCATATCGCTCTACTTTAAATGTCAGTCAGTCAAAAGATAATTCTGCTGCTGCAGTAATGTCAAAACGAGTTCTAGAAAGTGTTCTCAAACATTTTCTTGGAGAGAAAGGTAATGGGCAGTCTCTTTCTCAGCAATTTGAGCAATTACCAGAATATATCGATTTCACTAAACCGATTCAAGATGTTGGCCACCTCGTTCATCCGCACAGTCCTTTTTATGGGATGCTTGAATTGCAGCAGGAAATTGATGATGAAACAGTGGCTTTATTAACAGAATTACTAGAAGTCCTTATCGAATATTTATTTGTGTTGCCTGAAAAAATCGAATCAGTACATGATAAGATTATACAGAAATTTGAACAGAAACTTGAACAGGGGTAACACGCACATTTTAATGTTTTTATACGCTAAGAGACTTTCAAAAACCAATAGCATGATTTCAATTGGGATTTTAATTTAAAGATAAGTTTTGAGGCACCATTTAAGCTATTTATAGCTTATTTTACGTTGAAGTACATTTGTCTCAAATACTTACCGATGTTTTTAAGATTAGATGATTTTCTTGGAGTAATAAAATCATCGCTTTTTCATGCCAAATTTTGCTTAGCGTATATTTTCGTTAATTGACGCATCTCTTCCCTACGGATTTTAAACGATTCTGCCAAGGTATAACCATTAAACTTATAAAAGCCACAAAATGAAATAAAAACTACATGAAAAAAACCAACCTTTGTATAAACATGTCCTTTAAGTTGATGGATGTATGGTACTATCCCATATATAAAGACTAGGAAATGCTTCCTAGTCCTCATCTTTCACATCTATATCTTCTGGAATTGGTTCATTTAATATTTCTTCTACTAGCTTTTTATATTTCTCCATTTGTTCTAAGTGTGTATTAAATTGCTCTTTATTCAATAAATACTGCTCCCCATCATGAACAGCACGTATGCGTTTTTGTTGAATTAAGCTTTCGATATATGATTCAGGCATACTTAAAAATTCAGCTGCTTCTTTTACCGTTAAATACAATGTATTCAGTCCTTTCTTAATAGTAAAAGGAGTAAATGACATTACTCCTTTTATTAATCGATTCACTTTCCGTCCCTATCAACTTTACCACATACATTGTATATTGAGGAGCTGGTCATATGAAAGTTTCTCTTTGTTCATTTTTGGCCGTACGTCTCAAATTTTTTCGCTAATACATTCAACTCTTCTTCCGGCAATAATTGCGGTTCTCCAATGCATTTCGTTTGATAGTAAATTTGTGCACAAAACTCAATCTCTTCGGCAACTGTAAACGCCATTTTAATATTATGTCCACCTGCAATTAACCCATGATTCGCAAGTAAAACAGCACGGCGATCGATCATTCCTTCATAAGCTGCTTCTGCCAATTCTCTCGTTCCAAACGTTGCATACGGAGCACAGCGTACATTCGGTCCAGCAAAGGCTACTAAATAAGAAACAGCAGGCAGCTCCCAACCTAATGATGCAATTGTTTTTGCGTAAGGAGAATGTGTATGCACAAGAGCATTTAAATCGTCTCTTTTTTGATAATAAATGAGGTGCATATCCAGTTCACTGGATGGTTTTCTTGTTCCGTCAACAATATTACTATCTAAATTTAATACGACCACATCTTCAGGCGTTGTTTCAAAGTAATCTAATCCGCTTGGACTCATCGCTACAAGGCCTTGTTCACGGTTAAAAATACTAATGTTACCGCCTGTCCCTTTTGTTAAGCCACTTGTAATTAATTTTTTTCCATACTCTACAATTTCTTCTCTCTCTTTTTGTAGTAACATATAATATGCATCCTCCTCAGTGAAAAGCTTCTTATTACTCATTCGCTATAATGACCACTGTTTCATCGTTTTTATCATTCCTAATTACTGAAATAGCTTTTCTAAATTTGCCGCAAACGGTGGGCGTACAATCCCCTTTTCTGTAATGATTGCCGTAATATTTTCGTGCGGCGTTACATCAAACGCTGGGTTATACACTTTGCTATCTTGCGGTGCTGAATATTGCCCAAAACGATTAATAACTTCAGACGCATCACGTTCTTCAATTGGAATCTCTTTTCCTGTTGGCGTTTTTAAATCAATTGTTGGCGTTGGTGCTGCTACGTAAAACGGAATGTTATAGTACCTTGCTAAAATAGACACACCTAACGTTCCAATTTTATTAGCTACATCACCGTTTGCTGCCACGCGGTCACAGCCGACAATAACTGCATCAATTTTCCCTTGTGACATAACCATCGCTGCCATGTTATCTGTGATAACTGTTACATCAATACCAGCTCGCTGCAACTCTAATGCCGTTAACGTAGATCCTTGTAATCTCGGACGTGTCTCGTCCGAATAAATTTTTAAATCCCAGCCTTTTTCTTTTGCCAAATACATCGGCGCTGTTGCTGTTCCATATTTTGTTGTCGCCAAAGCACCTGCATTACAATGTGTCAGCACACCCATACCATCTTGAAATAACGTAAGTGCATGCTCACCAATTTGACGATTAATCTCCTCATCTTCTCTATGAATTATTTTTGCTTCTTCTAACAATCTCTGTTTTAAATCGTTAATCGATAAATGAGCATTTTCCTTTGCAGTATTCTCCATTCTCTCAAGTGCCCAAAATAAATTCACAGCTGTCGGTCTTGAAGTCGCCAAATACGCACATACTTTTTGCACTTTAGTTATAAACAATTCCACCAAATCTTCTTGCACGTCTTTTACCCCTAAATACACGCCGTAAGCCGCTGAGACTCCAATCGCTGGTGCACCGCGCACCTTCATGACTTGAATCGCATCCCATACACTTTCTGCCGCATTAAAAGATTCATAGACAACTTCATTTGGTAATAGAGTCTGATCTAATAAAACTAAAGCGTTCTCTTTCCATTGAATCGGTATTAATTGTTCAGACATGATCTTCTCTCCTTATTACATGCTAAGTGACAGCGCTTCTGTTTTTAACGTTTGTAAAAAATCATTTCCTGTTTTATGCGTACTCGCTTGTAAAATAAACGACTTTGCCGCTTGCAAACAAATACGTTCTGCTCTAGCGCGAGCTTCTTCATCTGAAATAGATGTAATATCTTTCACCTTTGCTAATCCAACAATACGGCGAATTAATTCAAGACCAGTAACAGACGCTGTATCTTTTAATACAGACTGTAAATACCAACGACTAAATCCTGATTCTTTCGCCATAATATCTGTAACATGAACATCCCATGCTTCTAAGAACTTCGCAGAAAATAGATCAATTACATCTCTAATTGTATTCTCCAACCAGTTCACATACACATCTTTCTCTACTCCTGAAACCATTGTCGCATCTGCATTTGCCCATGCAAATATTAAATTTGCCACAACATTACCAATGTCATATCCCATCGGTCCATAAAACGCAAATTCTGGATCAATTACCTTTGTAGAATCTTTTCTTACAAACACAGATCCAGTATGTAAATCCCCATGTAACAATGTTTGTGCATTCGTCATAAACGAAAACTTTAACTTCGCTACTTCCATGCGAAGTACATGATCGCCATATATATGCTCTCGAATCCAGCCTTCATTTAAAGAAAACAGCTCATTTCGTTTGTTATGATCTGTAAATGGCTCAGAATACACAAGGTCCTCTGTAATCTCACATAACTCTGGATTGATATAATTTTTTACAAGCTCTTTCTTTTCTTTATGATTCATGACCACATCCGATGTTAATAGTAGTGTGTTCACCATAAAGGTTGTTAAATCATCTGCAAGTTGCGAAAAGATGTGATGATTTATAAGCGCAGTCCGAAGAATCGTATGATCTGACAAATCTTCCATCACGCAGCAATTCATGACATCATCATACAAATACACATCTGGTACAAGTCTTGGTGCCAGCTTCCCCTCTAACTGCAACACATCCGACTCAATCCGAATCCGATTCGTAGATAACTTAAACTCATCCGAAATCCGCGCTGTATCTCCTGCTTGCTTTACAATAACAGAAGTCCCCTTCTCTTCATCCCAAACACGAAACACATAATTTAAATTACCATCTCCAATTTCCTTACACTGCAAACGCTGTGCATCCTCGAACATTGACAATTTTTCCATTACATACGGTATAACATCACTAGCTTTCATTAAAAAATACTTCGTGAACTTAGACATGGTTTCTCCCTCCACACTAAATGTAAGCGTTTTCTAAAAGCCGCAAAAGTAATAGATTGATAATATTTCAATCTACATGTCACAATTTTTTTAAAACAAACATCTAGTTTTTATTATAGCTTGTTAGAAATATGCGTCAAACATTTCCCCCTGTGAAAAAAGAGCGGCCATCGCCGCTCTTTCAACTTAATAGATTTAAAATTACTTCATCATTTGTTTCACAATTTCTCGGTTACGCTTTAAAACATCCCCGAATGTTCAGATGGGCAGCGGCTGCTTAACGACTTATTTGCTCATTGTTTAATAACGCAATCATTTCACTCAACATTTCCTCTGTAAAAGCACCCGCGCTAAAGTTTACTAGTACCCGTAATGGCATGTAGTTCAGCATGGCACCCATCAATTCGGAAGTATCGCTATCCCCTTCAGTCATACTAGCAAGCGGATTACCTTCTAATGCCTTTACCATAAGCTCTTTTGTAATTGGTGCTAAAATTGGGTCCGCAAATAAGTCCCCAAGTAACGTATTACGGTGTACTGGTTTTCGAATGAAAAGCGTTGATTGAACAGAAATACTGTCATGTAAAACAATCTCTTTTGAAGACTTTCCTACCAAAATTTCAAACTCACCTGTTTCGACATGCCAGTCCTTCAATTCAACGTTATAATAAGCAAACGATCTTTTATCTAACGTAAAGGTAACCGTTTTTTCTTCTCCCGGTTGTAATTCCACTTTGTCAAAGCCTTTTAGCTCTTTCTTAGGGCGGATCACACTACTTTCAACATCTTTTATATAAAGCTGAACAATTTCTTTACCTGCTGCATTGCCAGTATTTTTCACGTTTACACTAACAGAAACAGTTTCCGTATCTTCTATTTTTTTCTTATTAATTGAAAGATTACTATACTCAAAGTTTGTATAACTTAATCCAAAACCAAATGGGAACAATGGCTCAATATTTTTCGCATCATAATAACGGTATCCAACAAACACACCTTCTTTGTATTCCACTTTGTCACCTTCACCAGGGAAGTTTAAGTAAGAAGGATTATCGCTTAAAACTTTCGGGAATGTTTCCGCCAATTTCCCGCTTGGATTCGCATCACCAAATAATAAATCAGCAATCGCTCCGCCCAGTGCTTGTCCGCCTAAATAGCCTTCAAGTATTCCTTTTACTTTACCTATCCATGGCATTTCAATTGGAGCACCATTACTTAAAACGACAACGATATTACTTTGAACTTCTGCAACGGCTTCAATTAATTGCACATGATTTTCTGGCATCTGTAAATGCTTTCGGTCATATCCTTCTGATTCATAACGATCCGGAAGTCCAACGAAAAGAACCGCCGTATCTGCTCCAGCTGCTACTTCTTTTGCTTCATTAATCATGTTTTCATCTAAAGCATCGCTGGCAAGATCATAGCCCCCGGCAAATAATACGTTCGTATTTTCACCTGATACAGTTTCAATTTCTTCGAGGATGCTTTCAAGTTTTGTTGGATTAATATGAGAGCTTCCGCCGCCTTGATAGCGAGGTGTCTTTGCGAATCCCCCAATCACAGCTACCGTTCCTTCTTTTTTCAATGGAAGAATGCAATCTTCATTCTTTAACAACACCATGCTTTCGCGTGCGACTTCTCTTGCAAGCTGATGGTGCGCTTCCTTACTATACACAGCGTTTTCCTGTTGGTTATCAGCGGCTTTAAAAATAATGTTAAGAAGACGTTCTACTGCTTGATCAAGCTTTTCTACAGGTAGCTGACCACAATTAACTGCATCAATAATCTTCTTCTCACCAATTCCAAAGCTTGAAGGCATTTCTAGTTCCAAACCGTTCGCTAAACTCGCAATGCGCTCATTTACTGCACCCCAATCAGAAACGACAAACCCTTCAAATCCCCATTCATCCTTTAAAATATCATTTAACAAATAGTTATTTTCCGACGCATATTCACCATTCACTTTGTTGTAAGCACTCATTACTGTCCATGGTTGTGCTTCCTTAATAGCGCCTTCAAAGCTAGCAAGATAGATTTCACGCAATGTTCTCTCATCAACAATCGCATCGGTCGACATTCTGCGATGTTCTTGATTATTAGCAGCGAAATGTTTTAATGATGTTCCAACTCCTTGACTTTGTACGCCATTAATATGATTTGCAGCCATTTGAGATGATAAAAAAGGATCCTCTGAAAAATATTCAAAGTTTCTTCCGCACCGCGGCGAACGCTTAATGTTTGCACCAGGTCCAAGGAGAACACCGACATTTTCGGCCTGACATTCCTCTCCTAATGCAACTCCTACTTGTTTTATTAACTCTTTATTCCATGTACTCGCTAATCCTACTGCTGATGGGAAACAAGTAGCTGGAACACTATTATAAATCCCCAAGTGATCTGCTCCCTCCGCCTGCTTCCTAAGCCCGTGCGGTCCATCAGTTACCATAATTGAAGGAATTCCTAATCGCTCAATCCCTTTTGTATGCCAAAAATCTAATCCAGAACATAGACTTGTCTTTTCTTCTAGTGTCATTTGTGAAATAATTTGCTTAATATCCCTTTTCATGATAATCCTCCTAATCAAAAGATTACTAAGTAAGCGTTTTCTTAAACGTATTATAGTTTTTATTTTTTTGATATTATGGTATTTTTTTTAGAATAATTGTAAAAATTTTAGCTGATGTTATATATTGGCTGAGTTTTAACGAATAGAGGTTAAAATCATGAATTTCTCCAAACTAGAGGATTTATATTATATTTGTAAGCTAGTCTTTGACATGCATAAAATACCTATCTTTTTTATTGATAACAAGGGAGATTTAGTATTTGAACTCTCCCGCAATTTTCGGCACAACCCCTTGTATTCTTCAAAAGAAGAGATATTTCGTCAACTGTTTAGGGAGGAAAACTTCTATCGTTTTCCAGTACTAAGGGAGACCTCCTGCCTTGAAAATTTTTTCTCAATTAACCTGCGTTCAAATGACCAACTTAACGGGAACATCATTGTCGGGCCTGTCCTTTATTCCAGGCTATCCGAAGTATCAATTAAAGGAATCATCAATGATCTTCATCTCAAAATAAACAAAGATGAAATGGTTCACTATTATCATTCTCTTCCTGTTTTAAGCAATTTAAATTTTTTAAATGTGAGTATGATCCTTTACTACATACTGTATCAACAAAAATTGGACGTGGTTAATATCCTGCAAAAAAATATACTGCTAGAAAATGAAAAATTTGAAATAGAACAGCCTGATATACATATATCGGAGCAACGTCAAAATCTACTGACCCATATCGATCCACTGGCTGAGAAGAAAATCTTTGCGTGTATTAAAGAAGGAAAAAAGGATGATTTAATTAAAAATCTAAGGGGATTATCCGAAACAGGAAATCTGGGCGTATTATCGAAAACGAGTCACCTGCGAAGTCAAAAAAATTCCGCTATCGCAGCGATCACACTTGCGACTAGGGCTGCGGTAGATGGTGGGCTATTCCCCGAAATCGCATATACCCTTAGTGACTTACTCATCCAAAACCTTGAAGAAATAAAAGAAAGCAAAGCAATTACTCCATTTTTGGAGAATGCTTTACTAGAGTTCTCAGAACGAGTAAAAAATGGGAAGATGCAAAAGTATTCAAAACCAATAAACATATGCCAAAATTATATATTTACTCATCTCTACGAAGATATTACACTTTCCCATTTAGCAAAAATAGCTGCACTAAACCCTAGTTATCTATCTGTTCTTTTCAAAAAAGAAGTAGGGATTTCACCAAGCAAATATATTCAGCGCGCCAAAATAGATGAGGCTAAAAGCTTAATAACCTATACAAGACATTCTTTATCCGAAATCTCCACACTATTAAACTTTCATGACCAAAGTCATTTTACGAAAGTCTTTAAAAAATTTACTGGTGTTTCACCTAAACAATTTAAAAATGGGTGTGTTAACTAGTTTAGAAAAGTTATACATTTCCCTTGACAAAATAAATAGTTTTATATGATAATTAATATCGAATTAGAATTATTATAGTTAATTTAAAAATTCACTTTATGAGCAAGATCATTTTTGCTGCTCATAACTCACATTTAGGAGGAATTTTAATATGTTATTAATCGGCACAGAAGTAAAACCGTTTAAAGCTAATGCTTATCATAATGGAGAGTTTATCCAAGTTACTGACGAAAGTTTCAAAGGAAAATGGAGCGTAGTTTGCTTCTACCCAGCAGACTTCACATTCGTATGCCCAACTGAACTTGAAGATTTACAAAACCAATACAAGACCTTAAAGGAATTAGGCGTTGAAGTATACTCTGTATCTACAGACACTCACTTCACACATAAAGCATGGCATGATAGCTCAGAAACGATCGGCAAAATCAAATATATTATGATTGGTGACCCTACTCGCACAATCACTAGCAATTTCGACGTATTAGTTGCAGAAGAAGGTCTTGCTGCTCGTGCTACATTCATCATCGATCCAGATGGCGTTATCCAATCTGTTGAAATTAATGCAGACGGTATCGGCCGCGATGCAAGCATCCTTGTTAACAAAATTAAAGCAGCACAATATGTTCGCAACAATCCAGGTGAAGTTTGCCCAGCTAAATGGCAAGAAGGTGCTGCAACACTTAAACCAAGCCTTGACCTTGTAGGCAAAATTTAAGGAGCGTAATCAAAATGATACTAGATGCAGATATAAAAGCACAATTAGCCCAGTATCTTCAACTGATGGAAAACGATGTACTACTTAAAGCTAGCGCAGGATCCGATAATGTATCAAAAGACATGCTAGCTCTAGTAGATGAATTAGCTACAATGTCATCCAAAATTAAGGTAGAGAAAACACAATTGGAGAGAACACCAAGCTTCAGTGTGAATCGTATCGGCGAAGACACTGGAGTAACGTTTGCTGGTATCCCTCTAGGACATGAATTTACTTCATTAGTGTTAGCTTTACTACAAGTTAGTGGCAGAGCTCCAAAAGTTGAGCAAAAAGTAATTGATCAAGTAAAAAATATTCAAGGCGAATATCACTTTGAATCTTACATCAGCCTAAGCTGTCATAACTGTCCAGATGTTGTGCAGGCACTGAACTTGATGAGCGTTCTGAATCCTGGTATTACACATACTATGATTGACGGCGCTGCATTTAAAGAAGAGGTAGAAAGCAAAGACATCATGGCAGTACCATCTGTTTTCTTAAACGGGGAATTCTTAAGCAGCGGTCGTATGACGCTAGAAGAAATTCTTGCTAAGATGGGGAATGGCCCTGATGCATCAGAGCTTTCTGATAAAGATCCATACGATGTTCTTGTTGTTGGCGGCGGCCCAGCTGGTGCAAGTGCAGCAATTTATGCGGCGCGTAAAGGTATTCGCACAGGTATCGTTGCTGAACGCTTCGGTGGTCAAGTAATGGATACTATGGGTATCGAGAACTTCATCAGCGTAAAACACACTGAAGGACCTAAGCTAGTAGCAAGCCTTGAAGAACACGTAAAAGAGTACAACATTGATGTCATGAATTTACAACGTGCGAAACGTTTAGAAAAGAAAGAACTTATTGAAGTGGAACTTGAAAACGGCGCTGTTCTAAAAAGTAAGAGCGTAATCATTTCAACAGGTGCTCGTTGGCGCAATGTTGGCGTACCAGGTGAAGCTAAGTTCAAAAACAAAGGTGTAGCATACTGCCCTCACTGTGACGGTCCATTATTTACTGGAAAACACGTAGCAGTTATCGGCGGCGGTAACTCTGGTATTGAGGCAGCAATTGATTTAGCAGGTATCGTAAAACACGTAACTGTTCTTGAGTTTATGCCAGAACTAAAAGCTGATGCTGTATTACAAGAACGTCTTTACAGCCTACCTAACGTAACGGTTCTAAAGAACGTTCAAACAAAAGAAATTACTGGTACTGACAAAGTAGACGGTATTTCTTGCATCGATCGTGAAACAGAAGAAGTTCATCACATTGAACTACAAGGTGTATTCGTTCAAATCGGTCTTGTACCAAACACAGATTGGTTAGGTGACACTGTTGAACGTGTTCGTGGTGAGATTGTAACAGATAAGCACGGTGCTACAAACGTCGATGGTGTATTTGCTGCAGGTGACTGTACAAATAGTCCATATAAGCAAATTATTATTTCTATGGGATCAGGTGCAAATGCAGCTTTAGGTGCATTTGATTATCTAATCCGCAATTAATAAACAGACATACGTAGTACTTAGCGTTTATTAACTCAAAAAAAAGAAAGTCACTGTGCTACCTAATTGGTAGTGTAGTAGTTTTCTTTTTTTGAAAGGAATAACCCCATTACGAATAATAATTCGTAATGGGGTTATTCCAAATTCTCGTTATTTCTTTTTAACTTCCTCTACAAATTCCCATGTCTCTCCTTTATCTTTTGATTGATAAAGTGCACTACTATCGCCATTGTAGTCTCCATCTGCCCCTTGTCCAACTAACATATTAAAGACTCCATCTTTCTCATAAGGCATACCAGGAGAATCAAAAGGACTTATTATAGACTGTGTATGATCTAATTTCACTTCATGCGGCGGATAATTTACCTTTTTGAAAGATAGGCCCCCATCATCTGTACGATATAACTCTCCCTCATTACCAGAAGGTCTAACTGCTCCTAAAAATCCAAGTTTATCATTTATAAAGGTTATTCCTGATACACTACCCATTCCTCCATTGAATGGATCTGTATTGATAACCTCCCATGTTTTACCTCCATCAATAGTCTTGCTTAGTGAGTAAAAAGCACTACCTAATGCTTTATCTGTTATATTTAGTTTATAACCAACTTCTTTTGATAAGAAAAACTTTTCCTTTTCATTCGTTACATCTTGTTTCTTCTCTTTAAGCTTATCTTTATTGGGAGGAGTCTTTGATTTACTCCATTCTTCGTCACATATTAAGTTATACCTAGCAGGTACTAGCTCTTTCTCTTTTCCAGGAACAAATATAGATACAGTATATCCAATGATTTCAGAAGATGCTTCTTTCAGATTATGCCCCTTACCATCCTCAGTAATATTAATAATTCCCTCTTTATTGGATCCCCAATTCCTTTTCCCATAATAAATCAAGCCATACTTACTTTCATTCCACTGACTAACTGTTTGCTTAACCGGAATAGCCTTAACCGTTTTAATTAGAGGTTCTACTAATTTATCATCATCATAATCAGGATTCGCATACCCATCTCGTATTATAGTAATATCTTCTGATTTCTTCTTATTATAAGATATTAAATAAGTTTCTACTTTCCCATCAGTATTTTTCCCATAAACAAATGTATCAAACGCTGTGATTGTTCCATCTGAATGAAATGTAAGATCAAAATCAGTTGCCATATATAATTTCTTTGGCAAAGGATATTTTTTATTTATATCTTCAAAAATACCTTCTACTCCAGATTCATATATATTATTATGTTTAAGTTCAACTGATCTTTCATGTTTTAATCTTTCTATAAACCATGCAAGTTTGCCATCATAATTTATTGCACTTTTATAAATCTGTACCCCATAAAATGATGTAATTACAACAATAATGATAATAGAAATGTATTTCCATGCAGCTGAATTCGTTAATTTTTTAGATTCATATTCTCTATCTTTTATCATTCTCATTGTAGTAAATGTAGTCATGAATATAAAAAACACTACACATAGTAATAAAATATAAATATTATAATTCATTCTTCCATACTTACAATATAAAGCTAACTCGTAACAAAAAATCCCGTATACAATGATTAATATTGGATTTGTTACTAATGACATGAGTATCCTTTTTGCATTTTTCCTAAATATAGAAATCACTCCTAATTAAATGTATTAATGACATTAAGTATACTTTGTTTTACCAAATATTTGTATAACCCTTAAATCAGCATTGATATAGTAGTGAAACGTAAATAAAGTGAAACTTTAATCAGTGGGGTTTTTCTTCATCCCCCACTGATTATCAGCCCTCACCAATCGGACTTTTACGGGCAGTTTATCTCCCACCTAACTTCTTAAGAAAGGCGGAAGCGGCTCGCTCAGAATCGCAGGACGTTGGAGCACCCGACAGAGAGGCCCGAGGGGGCGAAACGACCGGAGATTCTAGCCGCTAGAGCTGGACAACAAAGAAATGTGGAAGTGGCTCGTCCAGAATGTGAGGGGGATGGAGCTTCTGACGTAGAGGTGTTTTTTACCTCGCAGGAAGAAGCGAAGCCACCGAACATTCTAGCCACTGAAACTGGACAATGCTTTCGCTGAATTTTGAGGTGGGAGTATTACTGCCCGTTAATGCGGGATAAAAAAGCAATCCATTTTATAAAATATAAAAAGACAAGCTCATGTAAGTAAGCTTGTCCTTGTATATAAATAGAGGAGGTATTGTTTATTCAAAACTTAACTTCAATTCTTTAACATCAAATGCAATCCCCTGCTTATGGATTACCATTACTTGACTATACGGTCTCTACTACCTTTTCAAGCATTGTCCCATTTTTAGCATAATTCGTATGCCAAGAAAAAGCTTTTTCTAAAACATGAGGAGTTTGTCCACCCCTTGTTTGCGCTTCTTCGTAATAAGCTCGTAGCTGGTCACGATACATTGGATGTGCGCAATTCTCAATAATCAGTTCCACTCTTTCTCTTGGCGCCAGTCCTCTTAGATCAGCGTATCCCTGTTCAGTGACAATCACATCGACATCGTGTTCCGTATGGTCTACATGAGAAACGAAAGGAACGATGCTTGAAATGTTACCACCTTTCGCAATGGATTTAGTCACAAAGATAGCTAGGCGTGCATTTCTTGCAAAATCACCAGAACCACCAATACCATTCATCATTTTTGTACCTAAAACGTGAGTAGAGTTGATATTTCCGTATATATCTAATTCTAAAGCAGTATTAATCGAGATTAATCCAAGACGGCGAATGATTTCAGGATGATTGGAAATCTCTTGCGGACGCATCATTAATTTGTCGCGATATTTTTCAAAGTTGGAAAATACCTGTTGCATTTTCTCTTCGGAAAGCGTGATGGAGCAACAGGAAGCAAAATGTACTTTCCCAGCATCCATAAGATCAAAGACCGCATCCTGTAATACCTCGGAATACACTTCTAAATCTTCAAACTCCGAATCTAACATTCCATGCAGCACTGCATTTGCGACTGAACCAATTCCCGATTGTAACGGTGCTAAACTATTCGTTAATCGGCCTACTTTTACTTCTTCTCGAAGGAACTCTATTAAATGCTGTGCCATGATAACAGTTTCTTCATCTGGCGGAACAATCGTCGATGGCGAATCAAGTTGGTTCGTAAACACAATACCCTTCACTTTTTCAACATCAATCGGAATACCGATCGTTCCAATTCGATCATCTGATTTAACGAGTGGAATTGGAGATCTTTCCCCTTGTTTCTCCGGTTCATATAAATCATGCAGCCCCTCTAGTTGTGTAGATTGAGCCATATTCATTTCAATAATAATGGACTTAGCATTTAGGGCAAACGCTAAGGAATTTCCAATTGAAGTGGTTGGAATAATCATTCCGTCCTCAGTTATTGCAACCGCTTCCAAAATAGCAACATCTATATCCATAACGTCAGCACGAAGTAGCTCTGCTGTATGAGACAAGTGCTGATCCACAAATAAAAAGTCTCCATTATTAATTCCCTTTCGCATAGTCGCATCGGCTTGGAAAGGCAATCTTTTTCCTAAAATTCCTGCTTCAGCAAATAATTTATCTACATCCGAGCCTAAGGAAGCTCCAGTATAAACATTTACTTTAAAAGATTTATCATGCTTAACTCGGTTCACCAGCGCAAATGGAACTGCTTTCACATCACCTGCACGTGTAAACCCACTTAAGCCTAAAGTCATTCCACTTTGAATCCAGGAAGCCGCTTCTTCAGGTGTAACTATCCGTTCCTTTAAACGTTGGTCCCTGATTCTATCTAAATTATTCTCCATATGTAATCCCTCTCTCAATGAATATTCATAATTATTTTACACATTAACACCATCAAAATAGGGATTTTGGTATACGATACCGAAAATTCAGATAAAATAGCGAATCTAGGCTCTAAAGCAGAAAAATCTAGAATCCTAGAAGCTTACGAAAATAACTGGCGTATGATTGACTAACTGGTACCCTCTCACCATTATCCATCGAAAGTAAAAAGGTAGAATGGGTATCAGGATAAATCGCTTTAATATGATTAACATTTACAATAAATGAACGGTGGCATCTAATAAACGAATCCTTCGGAAGCAAGTACTCGAATTCTTGCAGAGAGTATTTATGTGTTCCTGATAATTCCTCTGAATTCACATACGTCTTTTTATCTTTTGCCTCTAAATACATGACCTTTGAAAAAGGAACCGGAACCCAGCCGTCTGTTGTTTTTAAGGTAACGACCGATTTTCCATCTGTTAAAGCCGGATAAATTGCCGTCACGCAACCCTCAAGCTTTCCATTATTTAAAAATGGTACAGCCATTCCATGATAAGGAATACCAAAAACATCCCGATTAATAAACTCAGAGGCCTTTTGCTTCGTCACCATTGCTTTATGGGCAATCGTCCCTTCCTTTATAGGGTCCCCGACGCTAATTTTTAAATCAATTCGTTTACTTGGCCGATAGTAGATATATTCTTTTGTATTAGAAACGGCAATTGAAACTTCATCTGAAAATAATTCACCAACGACATCTAGTAGTAAGCCTAATGTTATATCTTCCATACTATTAACACCTCATTCACTATTATACTACTATTATTAACATGTACCCCTTCTTTTTATATTTACATCTCACCCCATTACAGAATATTGCTTCACTGTAATAGGGGTCGGGTATTTATTTTTAGTCCTCATTTACTTATGGTACGGTTCTCCGTAATATAGCTAAATGAGGTTTTATGATTCACTCGCTATTATTAATAAGGGATGAACCATTATCCTGAATCAAAGATTAGTAGGTATCTACATCCTTATAGTAAAATACAATGAATTATATTTCACCTTATACTGGAAATATAATTGTTATTCCAGCTTGTTTTTATTAAGCTAAAAGTGAGCCACTTAAAGGGAATCAAATGTATCGTGTAGAAAGAAGTATGCAATATATGCGCCGTAAAGTATTTGCGCATCAAGACACTTTCTTAACTTTAGAAGAAGCACAAAGTTAGTCAGATTCAATTATACATAAGTTAAATCAGCGGCTAGAAAGAAAAGAATCGATTGAGAACAGTTCATACTAACCGACTCTATTTTAACTTGCGAAATACATCAACTAGTGGAAGGAGAAAATATACGTGAGTCAAGATGTTAGAATTACCAACCTCCCAAGTTATAAGCAAACAAAAACTTTAAAAGAGTGCAATGAGCTCCTCAGTTCCATTTTAGAAATCAAACAAGTATCTGCTTTTCAATGGTTATTTGAAAAAGGGATCTATTATATGGAAATTTATTTATCCTTTGTTGATGGAGATGGAGATAGCATTGATTCAGATTTATGTAACTGTATAGAAACACATGTGCCCTGGGGATATTTGGAAAACGCCGAATCATTGTGGATCTATACACAACTTCGTCTTGATATTGCAAGAGCTTTTAACTGGGATATGCTTGATATGCAAAGCGGGGATATTTATACACCGATCCATACACATGATCTTAAACCACTATATAAATTATCGTCAGAAGAAAAGAAACAATCCGTACCTGTTTCTTTATTATCATATAAAATAGCTGAACACACTGTATTATACCGTCAGAAAGGTGTTCTTTGTGCTAAAGATAACGCGAGAAAAAGATACACCAGTCTAGTTCACCTTTCTGAAGATAAATTTATCCATACATACAAAGGTGGAAGTTATGTTTCGGATATACCCGGAATACAAATCCGGGAGGGAATCTCTTTTCATTGTATTGATGAAATTACTGGTGTTGGACGTGAAATTGTTAAGAGAGATGATAACTCCGTACTTTTAGCTGATGGACCTTTAGTAGAAGGATATCAGGCACATGTAGCTATTTGTAATCTATATCCATTAAATTTGATTGATATTCTTCCGCTTTCCCCGCCATTTACATGGATATCGGAAAATGAAAATAAATTTATTGCGTTAGTTCCTCGGAAAGATTCACATGAGAAAACTCACTTTGATATCAAACCAGCAACTGTAAAAGGGACGAAATTAAGAATCTCAGCAGAAGCCGTACAATCACATCCGTGGTTACATGGTGCTCTGAATCCCGAAAAGTATCATCTCATAGAGGTTGATATAGATTCACGTAAGTGGAAACCTGTATTAACTCAAAAGGACTTTTTAAAGAATATATATCCTTACGAAAGTGGTTATATCGAATTTATGGCATATTCTCAAAAAGAAAATTGCATTTACATCACGGATAAATGTAGAGTTGGATGCTTTGAATTAACTAACCAAAATTTCCAATGGATTACAGAACTTGGTGAGGATTCAAATGTTTATTGTTTCAGTATGAGTCCTTGTGGAAACTATATTGCGATTGGCGGTATCGCTGATGATAAGTATTCACCAAGTTCATTTTCATTAATAGATGCCCATACTGGGAAGTTCATTTTCAGGCTCCCAGTTTTTAGAACATTCCATAGTGCGATTTATTCGATTACATGGCATCCAGACAGTCAATGGCTAATATTAGGATTAGCAAACGGGACTCTTATAGAACTTAGCCTTGACGGCGAAGCCCGATATTTCAAGGCACTTAAAGGCAGCATAAGTCATATATGTTTCGATCAAAACATGATGTATGTAACAGGAAATGAAAAAGTGATTCGAGCCTGGCAAATCGAAGAATAAAATTTAGTTTTTGGTCCAAAATCTTTTGAAGTTAAAATAAAATAGATTCAATTAAGACAAAGTCCAGAGGAATTGGATAAAAATCCACTTCCTCTTTTCACAACTATGGTTAGATAGAAAAATGGTAAATAAAAATTATACTGTACTCATTTTTCACACCATACCAAATTAAAACAGCCCAACTAATCCCTTAGTCAGACTGTCTATTTCCAGCTATACTTATCATTCTTACGTCATTCAATTCACTTAAGTAGAAAACCGCACTTACTTATGATACGGTTCTACTTAATTAATTCTAAAAACGCCAAACCAACTAATACCCCAACCGATACATCAAAAACCTCTCATTCGAATTCCGCTCATACAATCCCGGCAATATAACCTCCTCTTTCAATTCAAACGAGGTTTGATTATCTAAAAAATAAATATAATCTTCTGATGGATAATACAAAATCAGTTCTACTTCCCGTTCCACTTGTTCTACTGAAAACAGTATATTATTGATAACATTCATAAACACTTGCACCGAAAACGGATTAAAGAAGTAAAATTTATTATCACGCGGGTCAATCTCGTATTCTTGCGCTAAACAACATTGAAATTGAATTTTATCTTTGCTGTTTCTCGTTTTCCTAACATAACGCTCTCGATTTTCCATTGCTTCTTTGTAAAATGCCTCGTTCATTTCTATTCCAACAGCTGAAGCACCACATGCATGATGAATATAGAAATTTAGCCGTCCTTTTCCGCATCCAAAGTCGACAACTCGATCACTGCTTTTTAAGTCATATTGAGTAAATAATGTTTCGAGTGCGCGGTATGGTGTTGGTTCATAACGATGATAATGCAAAGACTTGTAGAACTCTTTTTGCTCTCCTACTGTTTTTATATTTAACACTGCATCATAATATTGTTCATTCATGTATTCACCCTACTCTCTACGAAAAGAATCTTAATACACTCCAGATCCCTTTCGATTTTATCATATATATAAGAGTTCCAAACCTACACCATATGAAAAAAAGTCCCTTCATAATACTAAAGGGACCTCGCTCACACAAATGATCTGCACAGCAATTCCTCTTTACTATACAGATCATTTGTATGATAGTTTTTATAAATAATTGCGGAATAATGAATTTACAGTACTGCTTTTAATAGTTCTGCTACTAATGGAATTACTCCACCTAAGAATGATAACACTGCCATTGCGATTGCCATTTTATTTCCTCCTCTACTCTATATATCAATTCATCTTTGCTATACAGATTTTTTGTATTAATGAATTTACATTACTGCTTTTAGAAGTTCTGCTACTAATGGAATTACTCCACCTAAGAATGATAACACTGCCATTGCGATTGCCATTTCATTTCCTCCTCTACTATGTATATCATTTCATCTTTGCTATACAGATCGTTTGTATTAATGAACTTACATTACTGCTTTTAATAGTTCTTGTACGAATGGGAAGATTCCACCTAAAAATTTTAAAACTGCCATTGCGATTGCCATTTCATTTCCTCCTCTACCCTGCATCAATTTATTTTGCTATAAAGATTTTTTTTGTATTAACGAACTTACATTACTGCTTTTAGAAGCTCTTGTACGAATGGAATGATTCCACCTAAGAATTTTAAAACTGCCATTGCGATTGCCATTTTATTTCCTCCTCTGACCTGCACCTCAGCTCATCTTTGCTATACAGATCATTTGTATAAATAATTGCTGAATAATGAACTTACATTACTGCTTTTAAAAGTTCTGCTACTAATGGAAGTAATCCACCTAAGAATGATAAAACTGCCATTGCGATTGCCATTTTATTTCCTCTACTATATATCAATTTATTTCGCTATAAAGATTGTTTTGTATTAACAAACTTACATTACTGCTTTTAGAAGCTCTTGTACGAATGGAAGGATTCCACCTAAGAATT
>NZ_JAKUFS010000044.1 GCF_022663535.1 Bacillus cereus group sp. BfR-BA-01380
ACTATTTGCTCAAGAAATTCAAAGTTTCTTATCCCCAAATATCTTACGAAATCTTGCTAGAGATGTTGGTTTTGTACAGCGAACCAGTAAGTACCAAGCAAAGGATTTAGTCGCTTTATGTGTATGGATGAGCCAAAATGTCGCTACAACTTCTTTAACTCAGTTATCCAGCTGTTTAGAAACATCAACAGAAGTGCCTGAGGGATTGAATCAACGGTTTAATAAAGCGGCCGTCCAATTTTTGCAACACATATTAGCGGAACTACTAAACCAAAAATTGGCCTCATCTATACCGATTTCTTCTCCATATACTTCTGTTTTTAAGCGTATTCGTATTTTAGATTCAACTGCATTTCGGAAAAAAACCACGTTAAGCAAGTTTCAACACAAAATAGCCGACTTTAACCCCTTTAAGGCTAAATCGGCTGTTTTACATTCAAAACTTAGTTGTTTGTAATATCAAAAGAAAATGTTTCTTTTAGTCCCTTTTTTCCTTCAGAAGTGATTTTTATTGCTCGTGTTTTAGGTAGACGTTGAATCCAATTTAACTCTAATAATTTCTCTAAGACGGCATTTCCTAATGCCCCCGCAAGATGGTGACGCCTCTCGCTCCAATCTAAACATTTGTGAGCAAAAGAACGACGTTTCTTCTTAACTTCTTCAAGATCAATTTGAAAAGTTGCAAAGAATATTTCTCCTTTGTCAGTAACAGTAAACCTGTCTTTTTCTTCATAAATAACACCTAAATGAAATACCAGGAATTAAACCTAATAGAAGACCCGATATACTGGTAGTCAGAAAGGACGGAAAAATTGATCAATATGAGGTTCCAAGTAAAACAGATAACGTGGAAGATTTGCTAGAGAGAATGAAAGATAATCAAAGACTCTTAAAAGATAGAGCTAGAGATATATTTATATTACCACCCAAAAATAGTAAAGGATGGGATAACTAATGAATGAACGATTAACAACATCTATTGTATTATATGGAGAGATTGATTCTTCAGATTCTAAAAAATGGTTGGATTTCTATAATTATATTATTGATTTTACTACCTCATATAATTTAACACCAAATTATATGGGGGCATCTGCAGTGTCTATTAAAAGTAGCAAGATTTCACCTATAAAAAGAATTGAAAAAAAATTATATACATCTATTGAAAATAATGAGGAAATTACATCTGTATCCTTATACAACCTTCCAGATGAATTTGAAATTGCTGCTTTTGACTATAACGCATACATATGTAGAACTAACAGATTAACACCTCCACATATATTAGTTACTTTTTTAAGCGAAGTATTCGATGAAGTTGATCATACAAAATTGATGGAGGACATGAAGGATTTTATAAACTTTGAACACGGTGAAATATTCAAACTATCTAATTTAGAAAGTCCACATATATATGCATCTAGAGCAAATAATCCATCTACATTTAAAACTCTAGAGGTAATTTGCAAATTTTAAACACTAATAAAGCGATATAAAAATAGATGAAAAATATCGCACATAATGAGGACACTGAAAAAGTCATTTAAAAACAAAAAGAAGATAGTTTCCTATTATAGTAGGAATTATCTTCTTTTTTAGAAGTCTAAAAACTGAATATTCTATTTTTAATCGAAAAATAATTAATCTATTTTTATCCGAATTATGTTTAATGTTTAATCAACTTTATATTCATCGCTTTATTCTCTTCTTGTTTCTCCACACAAACATGTTGTTCACTATAATTTTTTTGCAAGTGACTTTCTTCATTTTCTGCTAGTTGCCCTGCATGTAGCAGTGAAAAAATAATTAATGCTTCTAGTGACATATAGATAACTCCCTCTTTTCTATCACTTATGATGCTTACAGCATACATGCTTGTTATGAACTTGAAGTGAACATACGGAAAATTTTCAAACAAAAGACTTCGGTATGATTACACCGAAGCCCTTTGTTTATTTCTATATAGCCATTTTAATTTTTCAACATATAAAGTGAAACTATAATCAGTGGGGGTTTTCTTCATCCCCCACTGATTATCAGCCCTCACCAATCGGGCTTTTACGGGCAGTTTATCTCCCACCTAACTTCTTAAGAAAAGCGGAAGCGGCTCGTTCAGAATCGCAGGACGCCCACGCCCCTGACAGAGAGGCGCTTTTTGCCTCGTCCGAGGGGGCGAAACGGCCGGAGATTCTAGCCGCTAGAGCTGGACAACAAAGAAATGTGGAAGTGGCTCGTCCAGAATGTGAGGGGGATGGAGCTTCTGACGTAGAGGTGTTTTTTACCTCGTAGGAAGAAGCGAAGCCACCGAACATTCTAGCCACTGGAACTGGACAATGCTTTCGACGAATTTTGAGGTGGGAGTATTACTGCCCACAAATAGCGGGATAAATCGCAGCTACGGAAAATACACCATGACCGCTACTTGCTTGCTCCTTTTGTTTTAAACCTTGTATGTGGCAGGAAAAGGTCCTGACCGTTTCTATGCGCAGCCAGATGCTCTTATCCCCCCTAAAAAGAAGGGCGTTTTTATGTCGTTTTTTTAATATATATATTCTTACGCTATTTCTTTACGTTTTTCACCTAAAGAGTAGTTCGCAACTTTTGTAATTGAGCTGTTCGCAACGAAGTAAATCTCACCGGTTTCTGCAACGAGCTGCGTCGTACGAAGCCCTACTTCTTCGATGGTACCGTCAATATCATTAATTTTCACTTTATCGCCAACTGAAAATTGATCTTCAAAAATAATGAAGAATCCCGTTACAATGTCTTTTACTAAATTTTGTGCCCCAAAACCAATTGCTAAACCAGCAACACTCACCCCAGCAAGAAGCGCTTTAATATCAATTCCTACTGTTTCTAAAACCGTCATAATGACCATGAAATACACAACATAATGAACAATATTTTGACAAAGCTTCGTTAATGTCGCTTCACGTCTTTCATTTGTACGTACAGGCGCTTTGCTGCTCATCTTAAATATTTGTTCAATTCCTACAGAAGCTACGCGAATAATCACTTTTGCCACAATAAAAATAACAATAATTTTCAGGATGGTTTCCCCAAAGCTAATTAATTTATCCGGATTTAAAATATACTCATCTAAAATTTTCTGAATATCCAAAATGTTTACTCCTCTCCTTTAAAATGCAAAAAGCGTAAGAATTCTTACGCTTTTTGGCATGTTAGTAACGTATTAAGAAATATTTTTTCTTACCGCGGCGAATGATTGTAAATTTACCTTCAATGCGGTCTTTTTCTGTTACCATGTAGTCTAACCCTTGTGTACGTTCACCATTTACATAAACCGCACCATTTGTAATATCTTCGCGAGCTTGACGTTTTGACGGTGAAATTTTACTTTCCACAAGTACATCCACTAACAATGCATCATCTACACTACGCTCTACAGATGGTACATCCTTAAAGCCTTGCTCAATTTCCGCTGCTGTTAATTCTGCAACAGAACCGCTAAATAATGCTGCTGAAATTTTAATTGCTTGCTCTAATGCTCCTTCGCCGTGAACAAGTTTTGTCATTTCAGAAGCTAATGCTTTTTGTGCTTCACGCTTTTCAGGTGCTTCTGCAACTTGTTTTTCTAACTCAAGAATCTCTTCATGAGATAAGAATGTAAAGTATTTTAAGTATTTCACAACATCGCGATCATCTGTGTTAATCCAGAATTGGTAGAACTCGTAAGGCGTTGTTTTTTCTGGGTCTAACCAAACCGCACCGCCTTCTGTTTTCCCAAACTTCGTACCGTCAGATTTCGTTACAAGCGGTACAGTTAAGCCGAATGCTTTCGCATCTTCTTCTGATTTACGGATTAATTCTAAACCAGCTGTAATGTTACCCCATTGGTCACTACCACCGATTTGTAATCTACAACCGTGCGTTTGGTATAAGTTTAAGAAATCGTATGATTGTAAAATCATGTAGCTAAACTCAGTGAATGAGATACCTGTTTCTAAACGAGATGCAACTGTATCTTTCGCTAACATGTAGTTTAAACCAAAGTTTTTACCGATATCGCGTAAGAATGTAATTAAATCTAAAGAACCAATCCAATCGTAGTTGTTTGCGATCGTTGCTGGATTACCTTCTTTATTGAAGTCTAAAAAGCTAGAAAGCTGCTCTTTAATACGCTCACTGAAAAAGGCAACTGTTTCTTTTTCATTTAATGTACGTTCTGCTTTCTTACCACTTGGATCACCAATTAAACCTGTAGCTCCGCCAACAAGTGCGATTGGCTGATGTCCTGCTTGTTGGAAACGACGTAGTATTAAAATTGGCAGCATATGACCAATATGTAAACTATCAGCTGTTGGGTCAAAACCGCAATATAATTTCACACTTTCTTTCTCTAATAGTTCTTGTAAACCTTCTGCATCCGTTTGTTGATTAATTAGGCCACGAAACTCAAGATCTTGTAAAATATTCATCCTATTCACTCCTTTAAAAATAGCTTGTGCGCGGAATTTAAAAACATAAAAAAATCGCCCCTTCAATAAGGGACGATTTTAATCATCGCGTTACCACCCTAGTTGCAGGTAAAAAAACCTGCCACCTCATTCACATAACGGCTCAGCACCGTCTTTCCCCTTTCGGATGAAATCCAATCGAAGAAAGATGCTCCAGGGTCGTAATTCGCGATCATTTATGTGCTGATTTTCACCGACCATCAGCTCTCTAAAACAGGGAAATGATCACTACTGTTCCCTTTCCACGCTCGATTATTTATATACTTCTTTTTATAACATCATTTGTATATGCCTGTCAAATGCAGCCCAAAATTTCTCGGTTGCGATTTCGTTATATCATTTTTGTAACTACTCAGCCATACATTTCATTTAGAAGTTTGGTAAGGGGTATGATTCCAGTGAAAATACACTTACCTATAGAAAGTTAGTTTCATTTTTCAGCATATAGATTGCTGCCATGAAGATAAAGTGAAACTTCCTTTCATGGACGCTTTTCCCATGAAAGGTTAGTTGAACCAATCGGGCTTTTACGGGCAGTTATCTTCGCTGCTCTTCCCTGCCTTTACTGCCCGTTAATGCGGGATACAAATGGACCTGCATCTTGCTGCCTTTCTTTGTTTTAAAACTTTGCGCGTGGCAGGAAAAGGCCCTGACCGCTCCTATACATAGCCAGTCTCTCTCGACCATTTTAAAAAATGCTTTTCTGTCAGTTTTTCATAGAGTGGCTAAGTATATTGTAAGTAAAGAAAGGAGCGGAACACCGGCTAACAATGATATGTGAAACACAATTGATAAATCATTACCAATTGTCGCTTCAACAGGATCTTTGGCCGGAGACGCAAGAAAATGTAAAAAACGATCTCCCAGATTAACGTTTTGCGGAAAATCAGGAACCTCTACATGATCACTATCTAAATGCTGTTTCAATCTATATTCTTTATCAAAGGGATTTTCGGTCAATTTCATCCACCTCCAGCAATTGTTTCAATTTCTTCATGCCATGATAAAGCCTCGATTTCACCGTTCCTACAGGAATATCAAGTACCTCTGCGATTTCCTTTTGTGTCATATCATGATAATAAGAAAGAAGAAGAACCGCTCGCTGGTCTTCTGGAACCTTCAAAATCGCCTCTCTCACTGTAAGACGGTCTTCTTGCGAAAATTCCTTCTCTTGAATCGGTACAAGAAATGGTATAAGTGAACGCCATTTCTTTCTTCGATTCAGTTTATTAATCATAAGCCGATACCCAATTTGAAACAGATACGTTTTAATCTTTCCTTTTTCAATCTCATACATATGTTTCTTCCGTTCTA
Organism: Bacillus cereus group sp. BfR-BA-01380; assembly: GCF_022663535.1. Classification (GTDB taxonomy): domain Bacteria; phylum Bacillota; class Bacilli; order Bacillales; family Bacillaceae_G; genus Bacillus_A; species Bacillus_A cereus_BB. Next base: position 5,793 of record NZ_JAKUFS010000044.1, read on the forward strand.
ACGTCAAAAACGTATCTTGAACGAGGTCTATGCTCAGCTGTTCATCACGGTTAAAACGATATAAAAATGTATATAACGCCGGTTTGATTAAGATATATAATTTTTCTGCTGCCCGCTCATCCCCATTTTGATACGCAAGCATGAGTTCTTCCTCAATCCCAATTTGCGCCATGTTTTTTGATCTCCTTTATCCCCTTTAGCGTTAAAGAGATTCGGATAATTAAATATATACTTGCAACTAATGTCCAAACCGGCGCTTGATTCGAAAAAAATTGCACATATGGATTTTGAACTGTTAATCCGCTTGAAACTAGAATACTTAACACCTGTACACATATACAGGCGTATACTGCAATACAGACGGATATTGTATCAAATACATTCCAGCGAAAATAAACTTTTGTTTTTGTAAAATCGATTTTGTTCCCAGCTTTTCTCACGATATATTTCTTATCAAACGGGATAAGGATTGAAAATATAATAATCATCATACATGCTAACGTAATCATTGAAACTTTAAACCCTATCGCTATAGGCATAAGCGTGCCTGTAGCAAATACGATTATAATACTGATCAAAATTAATAAAAGCGTCCATTTATTTGACATATAAAGTGCCCCCTAATTTATTTTTCATAAACTTATACAAATACTGGAGGCAAATGGTTCAAAATTTATTTTATTTTTGTAACTACTCAGCCATACAATTTACTTTTTAGCATATAGATTGCTGCCATGGAGAAACAAATGGCCATGCCCCTTGCTACCTTTCTTTGTTTTAAACATTGCACGTGGCAGAAATAGGCCCTGACCGCTCCTATGCACAGCCAGTATCTCTCGCCCATTTAAAAAAATGCTTTTCTGCCTTTTTTTCATAGAATGACTGAGTAGTTACTAAAAGTGACTATGGTCGTTTTTCCAACGCTAATTTAATCCCAAATGCCAAAAGTACAAAACCGCTTATCCCTTGAATAGCCCGCTCTGTAGACGGCTTTTTCATCCATGTACGAATTGCATTGATTAAATAAATATAGAGTATAAACCATAGAAAGGTTAAAACTGTATATGTCATTCCCATAATAAAAAGTTGAAAAAACGTATTCCCATTATGCTGTATAAATTGCGGTAAAAACGTTAGAAAGAAAATAGCTACTTTTGGATTTAACAAATTGGTAAGAAAACCTTGGCGGAAGCAAGAAGCACCTTGATACTTATTTTCAACTGTAATATCCTCTGTTTGTTTTCCTTTCTTCCGTAAAGACCATAATGACACACATCCTAAATAAATAAGATAAATAGCACCAATATACTTAAAAATAGAAAATAAAAATGCCGATTTAACAAGAATTGCAGAAATCCCAAGTACAGCTGCTAACGTATGAATACTTAAACCGCATAAAATACCAAAAACAGTTTTCATTCCACCTTGTTTCCCATGCAGTATTGTATTCTGAGTTACTAATCCCGTATCAGGTCCTGGCAAAATAATAAGAAAAATTGACATAGCAACAAAAAGATAAAATTGCGTCACTAACATCCCTCCAAAAGATTAAATCTTTTCTTTATCCCGCATTAACGGGCAGTAATACTCCCACCTCAAAATTCAACGAAAGCAAAGAAGTTAGGCGGGAGATAAACTGCCCGTAAAAGCCCGATTGGTGAGGGCTAATAATCAGTGGACCCCCTATCACTTTATACCATTGTATTAACCTTCTTGCATGCTCTGCTGCATTTTAAAGTTATATGTAACGCTGAACAATTTGAACACAATTTCACTATACGCTAAACAAGAAAGGTCTGAACCAAGTGTAGTTCAGACCTTTCTTGTTTAATCTTCCATCGTAGACAAGTCACCTGTTGGTAAGTTTAACTCCCATGCCTTTAATACACGACGCATAATTTTACCGCTTCTCGTTTTCGGTAATTTATCTCGGAATTCAATTTGTCTCGGCGCTGCATGAGCAGCTAGTCCTTTTTTCACAAATTGACGAATTTCTTCTTTTAATTCTTCAGATGATTCGTAACCTGCGCGCAGTGCGATAAACGCTTTAATAATTTCTCCGCGCACCGGATCCGGAATACCAATTACACCAGCTTCAGCGACAGCAGGGTGCTCGATTAATTTACTTTCTACTTCAAATGGTCCAACGCGCTCACCTGACGTCATAATAACATCATCAATACGCCCTTGGAACCAGAAGTAGCCATCTTCATCCATATACGCAGAGTCACCTGACACATACCAGTCCCCTGGCATAAAATAAGACTCATATTTTTGTGGGTTATTCCAAACAGCACGCATCATCGATGGCCAGCCTTTTCCAATCGCTAAGTTCCCCATTGTGTATGGCGGTAATTCGTTTCCTTCATTATCAACGATTGCTGCCTTCACGCCTGGAATTGCTTTTCCCATTGACCCTGGACGAATTTCCATACAAGGATAGTTACAGATAACTTGTCCTCCTGTTTCAGTCATCCACCACGTATCATGAATGCGAAGATGGAACACTTTCATCGCCCAGCGAATTACTTCTGGGTTTAACGGTTCCCCAACACTCAAAATATGACGAAGAGCTGATAAATCATACTTCTTCAGCGTATCGTCACCAGCACCCATTAACATACGAAATGCTGTCGGAGCGCTATACCAAACTGTTACACCATAATCTTGAAGCGTTTCATACCAAGCGTCCGGGCTAAAGCGTCCCCCTAAAACGACGTTAGAAGCTCCGACTAGCCAAGGCGCAAAAATACCATATGCTGTTCCAGTTACCCAGCCTGGATCGGCTGTGCACCAATACACATCATCTTCTTTTAAGTCCAGCACCCATTTTGCTGTTTGATAATGCTGCACCATTGCATTTTGAACATGCAGCACACCTTTTGGTTTCCCTGTTGAACCAGATGTATAATGTAAAATGAGCCCATCTTCTCTTCCAAGCCATTCAATTTTCAGCTTATTAGAAGCTTGTTCAAAAAGTGGATTAAATGCTACAATTTTACCGCCCTCTTCTACACCTTCCCCAACAACAAATACTGTTTTTAATGCTGGTAAATCATTAAAAGGTATACGTTCTAACAATTCTGGTGTTGTTACAAGCACCTTTGCTTCACTATCCACCAGGCGGTCACATACAGCCGCTTCCATAAAAGCTTCAAATAATGGGCCAACGATTGCTCCAAGCTTTGTGGCACCAAGTAAAGTAAAATACAATTCCGGTGAACGAGGCATAAAAATAAAGACGCGATCGCCTTTTTCGACATCCCCATAATTTTTCAAGACATTTCCTGCTTTATTCGACAATTCCTTCATTTCTTTAAATGTATATTTCTCTTTTCTCACACCATCTTGATAATACAATGCTACTTTATTTTTCCGGTGGGATTTGGCATGTCGATCAATGGCCTCATAAGCCATATTTACTCGCCCAGTTTCATGCCAAGAAAAATTTTGATTAACTTCTTCCCAATTAAAATTTCGATATGTTTCATCATAATTTAACAAATTATTTTCCCCTTGAATAACTGGAAGTATTTCTATTTTCATTCTTTACATCCCCCTTCTATGTACCGTATAAGTCTATTATAAAGATATTTTTTATAATTTTCAGTATTTTTTAATGATTTCAGACAAATTTTTACTGACAAATTTCGATTCACATCGCATACTGAGTACAGTAGTATGAAAATAGATAGTAGATTCACAAAGTTCTGAAGGTGGTGAGCCTAAAATTGATTCATAGTAAAGTTTACAATGCAAGAAATTTAAAAGCACCAAAAGGAACCTTAATTATTGAAGGTCCTGTCCAGACACATAATTTAGAAACGTATGAGTTTCATCCTGATTTAGTTGCCTTTCGACCTGCGGCTCAGCAATATAAAGCAATTGTCGAGATTTCTAAGTTACCAGAAGCTCGGATTATTATTGCTCGTCATGAACATACAATTGTTGGCTATGTAACATATTTATATCCAGATCCTCTTGAACGATGGTCTGAAGGAAACATGAAGAATTTAATTGAGCTTGGTGCAATTGAAGTTGTTCCTGATTTTCGTGGCTGCGCTGTTGGAAAAAACTTATTAGAAGTTTCTATGATGGATGATCATATGGAAGACTATATTATTTTAACAACTGAATATTATTGGCACTGGGATTTAAATCAAACCGGGCTCAATGTCTGGGAATATCGAAAAGTAATGGAGAAGATGATGAATGCTGGTGGGCTGGAGTGGATGGCAACAGATGATCCTGAAATTTGTTCACATCCAGCGAACTGCTTAATGGTTCGTATTGGAAAACGCGTTGATGCATCATCCATTCAACAATTTGACCGCTTACGCTTCAAAAATCGTTTCATGTACTAAAAAGGGGGGATTACATCATGATCGTTGAAGAAATCATGAATCAAAATGTAATAACGCTGCGCCCAACCGACACGATTGAAACAGCCTTAAGAACATTAGCAGCACATAGCATTCGGCACATTCCAGTTGTAAATGAAAAATATGAAGTTGTCGGCATTATTTCCGACCGTGACGTTCGCGATGCGAGTCCGTCCATTCTTGATGAACACGTTTCAAAGGATGCTCTTAAAGAGCCGATTGAACGTATCATGAAGCAGCCTGTTATGACATGTCACCCTCTTGATTTCGTTGAAGAAATTGCCACGTTATTTTTTGAAAATAAAATTGGCTGTCTTCCTGTTACAAAGGGCGGTAAACTTGTCGGCATTATTTCGGAATCAACAGTATTACATACACTCGTCAAATTAACAGGCGCTCATCAACCAAGTTCACAAATTGAAATTCAAGTAAAAAATGAACCTGGTATTCTCGGAAAAGCTGTTGCTGTTTTCAGTGAACTGAAAATTAACATCGTGAGCGTTCTCGTCTATCCAGCAAAAGAAGAGAGCGACAAAGTTCTTGTTTTCCGCATTCAAACAATGAATCCTCTTAAAGCAATTGAAGAGCTAGAACAAAAAGGCTACCATGTTTTATGGCCAAATATTGCGGGGATGGGAACATGAAAAATGTATTCATTTACTCAGAAGATTATCAGGGCTATTCCTTTAGCCCTGATCACCCTTTTAATCAGCTTCGTGTAAAGCTGACGTATGATTTACTGCAAAAAGGTGGATTCATACATCCTTCACAGATCATTCCGCCACGAATGGCAACAGATGAAGAAATTGCTTTCATTCATACAGAGGAGTACATAAATGCGGTAAAACGTGCTGGAGAAGGAACGCTAGAAAAATCAATCGCAATGTCCTACGGTCTTGGAACAGAAGATACGCCAATGTTTGCCAATATGCATGAAGCAAGCGCCCTTCTTGTTGGAGGGACATTAACTGCAGTTGATGCAATCCTTGAAGGAAAAGCAGAACATGCTCTAAATTTAGGAGGCGGCTTACATCACGGCTTTCGAGGCAAAGCATCTGGCTTTTGTATTTATAATGACAGCTCAATTGCCATTAAATATATGCAACAAAAATACGGCCTTCGTGTTTTATACATTGATACAGACGCTCATCATGGTGATGGTGTGCAGTGGTCCTTTTATGACGATCCTAACGTATGTACAATTTCCTTGCATGAAACAGGGCGTTACTTATTTCCAGGAACAGGGGCTGTAAATGAACGTGGTCAAGGGAATGGATATAGCTATTCTTTTAACGTTCCCCTTGATGCTTTTACAGAAGATGATTCATTTATCCATGCATATCGCACCGTTATTCGCGAAGTCGCTGACTATTTCAAACCAGATATTATTTTAACGCAAAACGGAGCTGATGCTCATTACTACGATCCTCTCACACATCTTTGTTCAACGATACAAATTTACCGTGAAATTCCAAAGCTTGCCCATGAAATTGCTCATGAATATTGCAATGGCCGCTGGATTGCAGTCGGTGGTGGCGGCTACGATATATGGCGCGTCGTCCCAAGAGCTTGGGCGCTCATTTGGCTCGAAATGAACAACATCCAAAACATCTCAGGACATCTCCCACCAGAATGGATTGAAGCTTGGAAAGGACAAGCTAAGACAACTCTCCCACTCACCTGGGAAGACCCAGACAACATGTATAAACCAATTCCACGCAAACAAGAAATTGAAGAGAAAAACGAATTAACTGTAGCAAAGTGCCTTGAAATAATTCGGAATAATACGAAAAAGGTATTGTATTAAAAATGGGAGGAATTCTTCCCATTCTAAATTTATACAAGTTAAAAAAACAACATAAAAACCCCCTTTCCTTTTAGGGGGGACGAGAGCAGCTGGCCGTGCTTAGGAGCGGTCAGGGCCTTTGCCTGCCACATGCGGAGTTTAAAACAAAGGGAGAAAGCAAGTAGCAGGCATGTTTTGTCTGTATAGCAGCGACTTATATGTTGAAAAACTGACATAGAAACCCCTTTCTTTTTAAGTGGACGAAAGCAGCTGGCCGTGCTTAGGAGCGGTCAGGGCCTTTGCCTGCCACATGCAAAGTTTAAAACAAAAGGAGATATGTTCATGTGGAAACAGCAATTTATCCATACAGACCGCGGAACTTTTGAACTATTTACAAAAGGACATGGAGAGCCGCTCTGTATTACACACCTTTACTCACAATTCAATGAAACGGGCGACTATTTTGCCGACAGCTTCACATCCTTACATCAAGTTATATTAATTAATTTAAAAGATGCAGGCAATTCCGTAACTGCTTGTAAAGAAGAAGAGTTAAGCATGAAAGAAACCATTCAAGATTTAGAAGCCATTCGAGAAGCGCTGCACATTTCATCATGGCATTTTGCAGGGCATTCTACCGGCGGCATGCTTGGACTTTTGTATGCTATAAACTATCCACAGTCATTACAATCGTTAGTAGTCGTTGGCGCTGCTGCTAGTGACTATACAAAAATGAAAGACTGCATTTATCATCCAGAACACCCGCAATTCGCATACATGCAGCAGCTTATTGAAGATTTGAAATTGCCGTATCTTACGAAAGAAGAAAGAACTGCTTTATCAACCGAGCGTACAAAGCTATCCTTATACAAGCCAGAACAATATGAAACATACTTCTCAAAACCAATTTATAAAACGATGGCCGCAAGCCGTATGAACTATTTTGCAAAAGAATTTCGCAGTTTTGATGTAAGTGAACAACTTGCTAACGTAACAACAAAAACATTAATCATTTGCGGAAAACATGACGTACAATGTCCAGTTGCATCTTCATTACAAATACATGAAGGAATACGAAATTCCTCCTTTATTCCATTTGAACACAGCAATCATTATCCATTTTTAGAAGAGCAAGAGAAATTTTCATCTGTGATTACAGCGTTTTATCCCGCATTAACGGGCAGTAATACTCCCACCTCAAAATTCGGTGAAGACATTGTCCAGCTCTAGCGGCTAGAATCTCCGGCCGTTTCACCCCCTCGGACGAGGCGAAAAGCGCCTCTCTGTCAGGGGCGTGGGCGTCCTGCGATTCTGAACGAGCCGCTTCCGCTTTTCTTAAGAAGTTAGGTGGGAGATAAACTGCCCGTAAAAGCCCGATTGGTTCAACTAATAATCAGTGGGGGATGAAGAAAACCCCCACTGATTAAAGTTTCACTTTATCATTCGTTGAAGGAAGGCAGTGAACATCTATAATGCTTCAAAATGGAACTACTTACATAACAGTGAATCACATTCGGCACTGGTGTAAAATTGCTGGTGCAGAACATAAAACAATACCAATTATCGTTGTTCACGGCGGACCATGTGGAAATCATTATGTATTTGAACGAACAATTGGTCCAAAACTATAGGAATTTGCAATGACAATTAAAGAGTTTCTCTGCTTGTGAAGAAATAAAAAAGCTGCATATACCTCCGAATCTAGTAATTCAAAAATCTCCTTGTTATTTCATATCTTCACTACAAATTTATAACAAAAAAAGGAAAACGCGTTTAGTTTTCTGAATTTATTTTTATTCTCTTCTACCCTTTATTTCTATCTTAACTTTATATAGAATGTGTTGATAGGAATAATAAAATTCATAGTGAGTCGTGGAAAGGGTGGAATGATAAATGTGGGACGAGTTTAAAAAGTTCGCTTTAAAAGGAAACGTTATGGATTTAGCTGTCGGGGTTGTAATTGGGAGCGCATTTGGTAAAATTGTTTCTTCATTAGTAACTGATGTTATTATGCCATTGGTCGGAATTTTACTAGGTGGTATTGATTTGACAGGTCTTGCTTATCCAGTAGGTAAAGCTACATTAAAATACGGCGTATTCATTCAAACGATTGTTGACTTCTTCATCATCGCATTCTCTATCTTCTTATTTATTAAACTATTTAATAAGCTAACATTCAAAAAAGAAGAAGAAAAGAAAGAAGAAGTACCAGCACCAACAAAAGAAGAAGTACTTCTTACAGAAATTCGCGATTTATTAAAACAACAAAACGCATCAAGAGATAATGCATAATAAAATAGATGAAGAGAGCAGGTGTTATATGCCTGCTCTCTTTTTTATAACGTTTCTGAGTTTGTATGAATAAACAAGATAATTCCTGCAACAAGTAAAATAATGATAGCGCCTACAAATAATGTAGTAGAAAAAAATACAAGCTTCTCATGTACTTGTTCTCCAGCGCTTTCAAAAAAAATGGAAGCAACATATGTGATTAGGGCTATTCCTGCCAAAGTACTACCAGGAATAAATCGTCTTATACCACTCTGTTTTAATGTCATATAAGCAAATAGAGCCGTCGCGCAAAGTGTAATTCCCCAAAGAATGATCATTTCATTTCCCCCTCACATAGCTTTTAATATCATTATACATTAGAAATAGTGGTAAAGGGAAACTCCCATTAGAGAAGCGGTTTATTAAAAAAAGGGATTTTTTATAGAACAACAGAAATATGTAAAGAAAAAACAATAGGGGCTGAAACAATTTGAACGACTTATTCATAATAGACTGCGGAGAAATATTACTACGAGAATATAGGATTGACGATGCTGATGCTATATATGAACTCACCTCACAACCTGAAGTTTATGAGTTCTTACCAGATTTCAAAACAACAAGAGAACAGCGTTTAGATTGGGTAACAAATTATGAAATACCATCAAATAAGGCATTTTTAGCATCGGTACCTAATATCGACAAGCAAACTTATTTGAGATTGGCAATCATATTAAAAGAAACTGGTAAGTTTATTGGGTTTTGTATGACTGGAATAAAAGAAGAATTGCCTGCTCCTAATAGAGAGATTGCTTATGCCATTTCAAAACATTATAGGAATAAAGGATATACGACAAAAGCAGCAAAAGGATTGATCAACTATTTGTTTGAAAAAACGAATGTCGAGCTTCTAAATGCCGTTGCTCTAATACAAAACGTAAGCTCAAATAGAGTGATTCAAAAAAGCGGATTTGCATTTGTAGGGGAAATTGAAATTGAAAATCAAAAATATTTCCACTACACTCTTCATAAGAGTGAATGGCAAGGCAATAAAGAAGCACAAACGTTATCTGCATTTTAATTTGTTATTGGGTTAACAAAATCAACTCAATAACAAAAGAGATGCTCAGAGTATAAAAATCCTGAGCATCTTTGTCAGTAGTTCGTATATTCCCACGAGTTTTTTATCCCGCATTAACGAGCAGTAAGCCCCAAACTGATGGAAATTTACTTCGTTGAATTTCTAAATTGAATACGGTGCGGTAAAATAACTGTATGATCTTCCACCGTTTCTTTGTTCATATATTTTGTTAATAGGCGCATTGCAACTGCTCCGATATCATACATTGGTTGTACAACTGTTGAAAGCTGTGGGCGTACCATAAGGGCAAGGCGCGTATTGTCAAAACCAAGTACTTCTAAATCATTTGGTACGTTTAAACCTTTATCTTGCGCTGCGTGAATTACACCTAGTGCCATTTCATCCGAAGATACGAATACAGCTGTTGGTTTTTCAGCAAGTTCCCATAGTTTGTCTAATGCCTCCATACCAGAATCGTATGTGTAGTCACCATCCACAACAAGCTCTTCATCATAAGCGATACCTGCTTCTTCTAATGCTCGTTTGTAACCTTGTAATTTTTTCGCGCTCCCCGCTTTATCAACGTAAGGGCCAGATACGAAAGCAATTCTTGTATGACCTTTCTCTAAGAAATGTTTCATTGCATCGTATGCCGCTTGTGTGTAATCGATATTTACGGACGGTGTAATATTTTGCTCATCAAACGATGCCGCAAGTACGATTGGAACAGGAGATTTTTTAAATTCTTCTACGTGGGCCTCTGTAATATCTTCTCCCATAAATACGATACCATCTACTTGTTTCCCAAGCATTGTATTTAATAAATGGAATTCTTTCTCTTTATTTTGGTCAGAGTTACTTAAAATAATATTATATTTGTACATTGTTGCGATATCTTCAATACCGCGTGCAAGTTCTGCATAAAACGTGTTAGAGATATCTGGAATAATAACCCCAACTGTTGTTGTTTTCTTACTTGCTAATCCGCGTGCTACTGCATTTGGACGGTAACCAAGACGCTCAATCGCCTCTAATACCTTCTTTCTTGTTGTTGGTTTTACATTGGGATTGCCATTCACAACACGTGATACTGTTGCCATTGAGACATTTGCTTCGCGCGCTACATCATATATTGTTACGTTCATCTTTTCACACACTCCTTTATAAAATTCATCTATATAATATGTATCAGTTAACTTGTATGAAAAAAAGACATCCACTCTACTTAAAGATGTCACTTCCGAGCCCTTTTACTAATGATACGATACAAATAAGGATTGAGACAATATTTTCCCGAAAAAGTTTCGAAAAAATTCGTTCCTTTTCTTATATTTTCATATTTTTAATATAAAAATACCTATTTTCTAGAAAAAAATCTATGCAGCACACAGCTACATAGATTTTCGAAGCCATTATCCTGCTATCTGTGGACAGTAACCCAGCTGATCTTACTATCTCATCCGGAATGCTTTTAATTCATTCATAAATGCATTGAACTCTGGAATATCCATTTGTTGCGCTGAATCAGAAAGTGCTACAGCTGGATCAGGATGCACTTCTGCCATAATTGCATCTGCACCGATTGCCATTGCCGCTTTTGCAGTTGGCAACAATAAATCACGGCGCCCTGTTGAATGTGTTACATCAACAACAACTGGCAAGTGCGTTTCTTTCTTCAAAATTGGTACAGCAGAAATATCTAACGTATTTCGCGTTGCTTTCTCATACGTACGAATACCGCGCTCACATAAAATAATATCGCCATTTCCTTGTGCAATAATATATTCTGCCGCATACATAAACTCTTCAATTGTTGCGGATAATCCTCGTTTTAATAATACCGGCTTATTCACAGAACCAGCTGCTTTTAACAGCTCGAAGTTTTGCATATTACGTGCACCAATTTGAATAACATCTACGTAATCAAGCGCCATTTCAATATCATTTGGATTTAAAATTTCACTAATTACAGCTAAATCATACTCATTTGCTACTTGGCGTAAAATTTTTAACCCTTCAACACCAAGACCTTGGAAATCATATGGTGATGTACGTGGTTTAAATGCTCCGCCGCGCATAAGTTTTAAGCCTTGTTCTTTCATTACCTGAGCTACTTGGCGAACTTGCTCATAGCTTTCGACTGCACATGGTCCCATAATAAAATGCGCATTGCCATCACCAATTTTTTCACCTTTAATGTCAACAATCGTATCATCTGACTTTTTCTTACGGGATACAAGAAGGGCCTTACGATGATCATCTTCTTGCAGCTCTAACCCTGTTTTAAAAATTTGTTTAAATAAATGTTGAAGCGTTGATGTTTCAAATGGCCCATCATTATTTTCTGCAATTAAATCGAGCATTTTGCGTTCACGTACTGGATCAAAACGTTTCACACCTTGTACTTCTTTTAACTTGCCGACTTCTTGTACAAGACGACCGCGTTCATTTAGTAACTTTAAAATTTGTAAGTTCATTTCATCAATTTGAGAACGTAACCGCTCTAACTCCTGTGATGCCATAATAAAGCCACCTCTTTCAAGTTTTATATGTATACGAACAAACAGATATAAATATCATTCATAAGATAATTTATTATATATGATACATATGCAGATGTCACTTCATACACATCGCATGAGACTGCGTGTGGAATCGTTATTTTTTCTTCATTTAATTGTAAAATATATATCCCGTCAATATTATTTTCAGAAAATAAAAAAAGCAAGCGCATTTGCTTGCTTTTCCTTATTTTATATTTTCTTTTAATGCTTGCTTTGTAATGTTCCAATGTGATGCATGCCAGAGCACTTTACCATCTTTTATGTATAATACTTGCGGCGATTCATGTCGAATTCCAAAGTGCTCAGCAATTTTATTGGAAACAGGACGTGCATCTTGTACATATAAATAATATGCTGGCACAGCTTGCTCTTCACTAAAGTATTCTTGAAACGCTGTGAAACCACCGTGACTAATTGGACATGTTGTACTATGTTTAAACAAGATATATGGCTCTTTACTTGCTGTGATTTCTTCAAACTGTTCCATTGTCTCAATCTTTGTCATGCTCATATTATTCACCTCTCATTCGAATCGGAAGCCGTGGTAATTTCTTTTCTTTTTTCGGCTTTTTCTCTGTTCTTTCAAAATTCTCTACTTCATCTTCTTTCTTTTTTGCCCGGAAGCGATTGTACACATCAATGACCGCATTACTCCATTGTACTACTTGCGCTACTTTATCAGCATTGTTTTCTACTTGATGTGCAACAGAATCAGAAACGCCTCGTAATCTTGTGTTTAGTGAATAAATCGTTGTTCCGATTCCCTCTACACCTTCCATTACTTTATTTAGCGACTGTGATTTCTTTTGAATATCATCTGCTAATGCATTTGTTTTATGAAGAAGCTGCTCTGTTTCCACTGAAATGCCCTGCATTTGTTTTTCCAAGCCCTCCATCGTACTTGCTACATTTTCTAACGTTTTTTGAACAGATAATAATGTTCTACATACATATACAACTAACACGGCAAACGCAATTGCGATAATGGCTACACTGACGTATAAAAGAATTTGCATACGAATCACTCCTTTATCTTTTTATGTTTTTTTCTATTATACAATCATTTTCCGTTTCATTCTAATTGTTCCATATTTGACTATGAATTTTACCTTTTATTTAAATCAAATGAACCTTCCTCCCCACTGATGAAAAGCCCGTCCAATTAAGTGTATACCAGTAGTTATCCCCCGCATATCTTCTTTGTTTCCTAATTACATTGAAATGAGAATGCGAGATGAATCCATTTTGATTTTTGAACCTATAAAGTGAAACTTTAATCAGTGGGGGTTTTCTTCATCCCCCACTGATTATCAACCCTCACCAATCGGGCGCATGCCAGCAGTTTATCTCCCACCTAACTTCTTAAGAAAGGCGGAAGCGGCTCGCTCAGAATCGCAGGACGCCCACGCACAGGGCGGAGAGGCG
>NZ_JAKUFS010000045.1 GCF_022663535.1 Bacillus cereus group sp. BfR-BA-01380
TCACCGAATCTGAACCCAATTGAGAGACTGTGGAAATGGTTAAAACAACAGGTCATTGCCAACAGATTTCATCCGACACAAGCATCCATAAAAGAGGCAGTACAAGGCTTTCTATCAGACATCGCTATCACTCCCCAAGCCGTGCTTCGTCGGCTTGGGGAGTATTAATCCACATGTCGAAAAGACAATTCAGTTATATATAGATTACTAATTAATTTAAAGTTTTCACCTTTCCTTGTTAAAGTAACAAAATCATTTTCTCCGCCATTTAATATCCAATTTTTTATTGGATTAAACTGATCATCAATCACAAATTCTTGACCTTTTATATCAGCAAGGAAACATCTTTGGTAATTAAAAATTCGTTTATGAAGCTAACCAATCATAAAACGGAACTTTACCTGTATATTCATGTTCCGAAAGTGACTTAGCTACCATATTTCTATCCAGTTTGTCTGACTCTAATTGTTTCTTTGCATTCTCTTTAATTCTACGAAGTTCCAAATCTTCAATTTTATTAACCAATGCCGTAATCAAATAATCCCTAAAGTTAGAGATCTTCCCTTGATTGTATTTATCCATTATTTTTCGTAAAACAGACTTGAAGCTTCTATCTGTTAATTCGTCTTTTGTAGCTTCTCGAAGAGTATTAACGATTAAATTTAATTGCTCTTCAGTTAAGAAAGGAGAAGAGAAGCTTCGCTTATCATCATCAAATTTCGCTATATCATTTATATATGTATTGGTATTTTCTTTTTTGGTATTTTTTCTTTGGTTATTTATATTGTACTGACTTTCCGGATTCGGGTTTTCCACATACGGATTTTCAGTAAGTGGATTTTCGGAGCTCTCCGAACGTTCGGAAACCATTTCCTGATTTTCAGGAAGCGGCTCCCCGAACTCTACACGAACCGTATAACCTTGTGTTTTTAATTCTTCTAGAGTTTCTTCTAACATTTCAGCTACATCTTCTTTTATCTGTCCGTAAATGTAAATTTGTTGTATGAACTTACCCTTTTCTAAAACTTTAACACGAGCAGCATATTTATTATGTATCAATTCTTTAAGTGCGTTATAATGTGCATCACGTCCGTTTTTAGAACGTTTAATAATGTCTGGCATATTGACCTTCCAGACTCCATCACGATGCGAACAGAACTGAATTAAAAGGTATTTCGCCATTCCAGTTAGGTTACAATCATCCAATAGTGCATTTTCCACAACACTGTGCCCGCGTTTCCGAGCGTGTTTAAAAACATCATTAGTCATAATAAAAAATCCTCCATTTTCCTCCCCGGCTTAAAATTGGGTATAGGAAAGTAGAGGATTTGTATTTACGTTTTTTTAAAGTTATGATACTATCGTTATAGATAGTATTAACTTAATGACGTAATTTACAAAACCTCTGCTTTGGGAGTTTTTAAATGGTGTTCTGGCGACCAACCTTCTTCTACCATCTGAAAACTGAGCCGGGGGTTTTTTAATTTTATATAAAGTTATTTGTTTGAAAATCTATGTATCTATCTTTCATCATAGCAGAGATTTGCTGAAAAAAGAAGAGTAAAAGAGAAGACCGTCGTTTGATGATCTTTTTTTGTTATACTTGAATCAAAAGGGGGATGAAGATCATGCATATGTTTTTTGATAGTATCTTAATGTATCTAGAGCATTATGAAATACAGTGTACGTTTGTGTTGAGTAATAGTAAGTCATTAAAGGGGAAAGTAGTCGGAAGAGAACAATATATGATTTATGTTGAGACTGATGAGAAACAACACTTTTTGTTTAAATCCAACATTATGGACATTATTCCAAATGAAAAGTTAGATTTACAGAAGG
Source organism: Bacillus cereus group sp. BfR-BA-01380 (assembly GCF_022663535.1). Classification (GTDB taxonomy): domain Bacteria; phylum Bacillota; class Bacilli; order Bacillales; family Bacillaceae_G; genus Bacillus_A; species Bacillus_A cereus_BB. The sequence goes on from NZ_JAKUFS010000045.1 coordinate 1,840, forward strand.
TTAAAACATCTGTAAAAAATCATTTATCCAAGAAAAAAGAACTGGTAACGAAATAATACATAGGATCCCTGCACAATGTGTGGGGATTTTTTCATAAAGAAAAGACACTCTTATGAGTGCCTTTATTTGACTTGATAACCACTTTAATTTTAATAATACTTACAAGTATATCGTATTCCCAACCAACTACCATTTTACTATATTTATCTATTATTGTATTAAGAAATATAAATTAGATCAGTACTTTGTTTACTTTATTTGTTCTAGATTCTTCGATTTGTTTAGATTTATTTTTAATTTCATCGGTAATTACGGTTCTGGTGCAAATATATGAAGAAGAACATGGATGGTAGTAGATTCTCGTATTTTATGCTATAAGTCCAAACACTTGATGAATAAACTCTTTCTGACTTTGGACAGACTGATTCCGTAAATCAATCTGTCCCTTTTTTATCATATGCATGGATTCCACCCCACTCAATATAAACGTTGCTGTTTTAAATGATTTGAATCCCAGCATAGAGCGTGCGCGTTTCTTAATAAAACGATGATCTTGTTCTACTATGCTATTCAAGTACTTTTGTTGTCTAATTTGCATACCATCAGGTGTAGCTTTGAAATAAAGTTTGTTTAAAAACACCTCGTAATCCCAAGTTTGACGATAAATAAAAAGAATCCATTTTGAAAAAAGACTGATCAAAATGGATTCTTTTTCAGTAGATTTAATTTTGGTTTTTATAAAAAAGTTTGATCATTTCTACCTATGTTGAAGATTATTGCTTATTCAATATAAGCATCTGTTAATTCTACAAGGGGTTTTGGCGGAAAATTACGATTTTTCTACCAAGGCCCCTACAATAAATTAATTTAAATTTATCGATTTATATTCTTTGTCATACCAATGGTAAATTTCTTGAATCCAAAAGTTTCATAATATGTTTCCAAACTTTCTACACACATAAGTTGAGGAGTTACTCGATTTTGCTCACAATGTTGAATAATTCGATTCACCATTTCTTTTCCGATTCCCTCAGACTGATAGCTTGGTGGCACACCCACTCCACATACAATTCCAGTAATTACACCATCCGAAATAACACGTCCCATACCTACTAATTGTTGCTTATCAAAAGCATATATTACATACCAACTTTGATTACAAATTTGTTCCAATTCATTAACTGTTAATTTAAGTGAATTCCATCCTAAAGATTCATATAGGGTTAGTAATTTCTCAAAGTTATCAGGGGGCTCAATCGTATAATGTATAGATTTCTCCATATAATCACCTCCTGACTTTTGTATATTACATTTAGCATCAACACATAAATTTATATTTTCACATAGCCTCTTCCATTAACTTGTCCCCGTTACTTGAAGAAGAAACCGCACTATCATTGTTCCAGTAACGCGCCCGATTGTTAAACCATCCAACATTGTTTGCGAACTACAGTAATAATGTTTTCTTTAGGAATTTCTTCTTCTGATGTAGAATTTTTATCATAGGGTTCTTTTACTTCTTCAGCTTGTTCTTTTGTTAAATCTTCACGAACTTCTTCTAAATCTTTTTCTACTTTTTTAACTTCTTCATTTTCTAATACTGCAATTTTTTTTCAACTACATTTTTTAATGCTTTTTCAATTACATTTGCTTGTGCTGCGGAAAAGAAGAAAGAATAATCCTCTTTACCATTTCTCACAACGGAAAAATCCACGCCTAATTTTTTTAATTCTTATTGATAATCACGTAATTGCTGTTTAGTTAAATTTTCATCTAAAGCAATTACGCCACCACTTTTTTCATGCTTTTTAATAAGCTCGTCGATTTTTTGCTTACCATCTTTGGTGTTTTCATCAAGAATATAATCTTTTGGATCTTGTTCTTTATTTTCCAGTAACTTTGTTAATGCTTCTAAAAGACGTAATAAAGCTTGCTCTGATAATTTTATGGTTTGTGCTAAAACTTCCATTGCGACCGGTGTATGTTCATCTACAGAAACCATTTTTATACCAACCCCTTTATAAATTATTTTACCAAATTACACCATATATTAGCTAAAGATGATATAATTTTCAGAAAGATTTATTGGGGTTTTAGCAAAAGGCAAGCTACGGGATTACCATGGTAATCCCCAAAAACGGTGTTTTTGACTTGGTAGGAGATTCCTACGACCTTTACAAATATATATAAGCGATTTTTTACAAAATCACTTATATATTTGTTGTCGCTTCGCTCGATTAATTAAAAAAAATGGTGGTGAAATTATGGGGTTTATTCATAAAACATATTTGCAAATAACTTTAGATGAAAAAGATAAAGAAATGATAAAAAATAAAGCTATAGAAATGGGATATAAGTCAACTTCAGCATTTGTTATTGATTCAACAAAATCACATTTCAAACTTGACGTGGATATGAAAGCTTATAGAGATTTAACTAAAGAAATAAATTATATTGGTAAGAACATAAATAGCCTAATTAGAAGGATCAATACAGATGGAATTTATACTGATTATGATATTGATTTTTTGAAAACTAATCAGAAGAAAATCATAAAATTAATTAATACAGAATATGATCGATTACTTGATTTAAAAACAAAGTTTAATAGTGATAGCTTGAGTAAAAAACAGAAGGAAAAATTGATAAAATCATTATCGGATAATCAAATTAAGATACCAAAAAGTTTAGTTTTAGAAGAAGTGTATGAAAAGATAAAAGAAGATTTTGTTTATATTATAGAATGCATAGAAAACTCGCCTAAACAAGGTGCGGCATTTACAGAATATGTATGGAAATATTTATATGGAGATACGCTTTATAAGTTAGATGATGACCAATTAATAAAAATGGCTGATAGCATTTTTATTTTTGCACAGAAATTGAAATTTAAGTTATCCAAACTCGATAATGTTTTTTCAAATGAGGATTGGTTTGAACTGAAAGATATATTAGATGAATATGAAATTTATTAATTAAGGACTGATTACAATGTCTATTGTTAAAATACAAAAAGTTAGGAATTTAGGGGCATTCATTAATTACGGTATGCAAGACCATAAAACCAATGAGGAATTAGTTACATCTTATGAATGTAGTATCGAAACAATAGAGAGAGATTTTAAAAGTGTTTTAGTTGATTACAACGAAAAAAATAACAGCAATAAAAATATGAGTGCAAGAATGATAATTCAATCGTTTGATGGTGACGATATTTTAACACCAGAGCAAGTTCATCAGTACGGAATTGAATTTGCTGATAATTATCTGAAAGGCAATCATCAATATACCGTTATTACACATACAGAAACAGATAATTTACACAATCATATTATTTTCAATGATATTGATTTTAATCACTTAAAAATGTTCGATTCTAAGCGTGCAAATTCTTTGGATAGATTACGTCTAGAAAATGATAAAATCTCTGAAAAATATGGTTTGTCGATAATCGAAGCAGGAAGAAAAGGAAGAAAAAAATATGTAGCTTTTAACGAATATGTAGCTAGATCAAAGAAGGAATCCTTCAAAGGAAAATTAGAAGAAATAATTGATAAAAATATATCAAAATCAAATTCATTTGATGAATTTTTAAGCTTCATGCAAAAAGAAGGATATGAGCATAAACAAGGGAAATATTTATCGTTTCAGAATCCAAAGTCAGGGGAATTTATGCGTACTAAAACAATGGGGTTTAATTACCTTGAATCCTCTATCAAATACAGAATAGAAAACAAAGGTTATTCACCGATCAAAACGAGCATAATGAACAGACAATGGATAGATAAATCACAAGCGAAATTTAAAAATAATAAGGGACTTCAACGGTGGGCTACTAAACAAAATATTAATTACTTAAATGAATTAAGCTCTAAGCTATATACACTAAATGTTTCACTTTCAGAACTTGATGAAATTGAAGCAAGTAAGGAAGCGTTAATTGACAGCTTTGAAAAGCAACTTTTAGGTATTGATAATGAAATTTTTAGACTAAAGAAAATGAAGGGTTGTTTCCAAACTTATAAAAAGAGTCATCCTTTAATCGTGGCGTATAAAAAAGCTGAAAATAAAATGGCGTTTAAACAAGAGCATTATCATGAATTTAAACAGTATGATGTTGCCAAGCGTGATATGAACTATCTCAAAAAGAATTATGACATAACTGATGAAGCTGAATTGCATTATAAGTTGTCATTCATGACAAAAGAACGAAATTTACTTTATGGAAGTTTAGGAAAAGAGAAAGAAGTGGAAATAGAAAGACAAGAGCAACAAAGACAGCAGCAACAGCGTAAAAAAGAAAATGAAAGATAAAAAATTAAAGGACATCAAAAAAGGATAATGTATAGTACCTTGTGAATGGAATAAATAAATTAAGATGCTAGGGGGTGGGGCATTTTTGTCATACATATGGAATGAGATCTTAACGGCTCGTGAAGCGAGTATAAAGCTAGGTAAAAACCCTAAATATATATATTTTTTTTGGGTGAGACATTCAAATATGTTATTGAAGGGTAGCGTAGAAATGAAGGGTAGAGAGCTACTGATTACAAGAGACGGATATGAATATTTAAAAACATTAGTAAAAAATTGAGTAACCTTGTTGTTTAAATACCTTTAAATTAACGTACAAGAGTAGTCCAGTAAATGGCACTCTTGTATTTTTTTTTAGTACAAATTCGAAAAAGTGAATCATCATCATATTTATTAAATGCGCCTAGAAATTTATATGGATGGTGAGGAGTTATGGGACAATATCAAATGTTGTACAGTACACCTTATTTGTATTCTTCGAAAACCCTACGCCAAATGTTTAACAATACAAACAAGGAGGAGGATATTTGTGCTATACAAGAACACATGCTACGGCATGAAGTATACCTAGATCGACAATACAGGGGCTATTATTATTTGAGTCAAAAAATTGAAGAGGATCTGTATGGGGATGAACAGGCTGTGTCCTGGAATGAATTGCTTGATGATTATCAATTGTACAAAGATTGCCAAGGAAAGCTATCCATCAAGCCGAAAGGATGGAAATAACATGACTATTATTGGAGAATTAGGTGTTGTTTATGGTGTTACCGGTGCTTCAGTTTTAGGAATCAAATTATTGAAAAAGAAAGGTTTAAACCTTCCAGATTGGTTGCTACGTGCGGGGCTTAAATGCCTACTGATTGGTACAGTTTGGTACGTGCTAATAGATATACTAGATGTGTTTCTACGTTAGTATTACAACTGGTAGTTGAAAATAGTTGTAGTAATGCACCTTGATTTAGCCTTTTTTACCTTCCATACATGCTCAACTACCTAATAGGAGGCATGGAGGAGATGATGTCACTTTTATTAATCCCAGTAACCTTTATAACAGTAGCTTATTTTTATCAAAATAAAGGGATGACTGATAAGAAAAAAATTGCAACTTTTTTTGAGATTACAAAGGTATGCGTTCAGCACAAAGGTGAACTACAATATCCCATTTTTATAAAAGAAGTTGAAGATGACATAAGTATAAATTATGTCTACAAATTACCGTTAGGCATACCTAGCCAACTTATTAAAAAGTTAGCTGAAGTATTAGAAGAAGGATTATACAAACCTGTTAAAATTTCATTTCAACAAAGAGAACTATATATTCGAGTATTTAAGCAACAAATACCGGAGAGATGGAATTGGTCTAAGGACCTTTTAAAAGAGCACACATGGAACGTTATGATAGGGAAAGCATTAGATAAACACATATATCATGATTTCGAGAAAACACCACATATGTGCGTAAGTGGCATGACTCGTTTTGGAAAGACAGTATTTCTAAAAAATATAATGACGAGTTTGATTCTACAACAACCTCAGCATGTAAAATTTCACATCATTGATTTGAAAGAAGGACTAGAATTTAGTCCTTATAAAGATCTGTCGCAAGTAGTAGAAGTTGCTGAAAATCCAGAACAGGCGTTAGAGATGTTAGTTAGAGTACGTGAAAAGATGGTGAACCAGATTGAGATAATGAAAAAGTCCTATTTTAACAATATTGTAGACACATCAATTAAAGAACGTTGTTTCATTATAGTAGATGAAGGAGCAAATCTTTGTCCAACGCAAGGGTTACCTAAGAAACAACGGGACCTATTGTATATATGCCAGGAGATGTTATCTGAGATTGCAAGAATTGGAGGAGGTTTAGGATTTAGATTGATTTTTTGCACGCAATATCCAACTGCTGACACCCTACCAAGGCAAATCAAACAAAATAGCGACGCAAAATTAGGTTTTCGTTTACCAACGGCAGTCGCTTCTCAGGTGGCACTAGATGAATCAGGTCTTGAAGAGCTCCCTTCTCTTCCAGGTAGAGCATTATTTAAAACGGATCGTACAGAAGAAATTCAAGTTCCTTATTTAAAGGATAAAGATATGTGGGATTTATTGAAGCAATACAAGGTGGTGAAACAACATGAGGCATCAAACCCTCAAACAGAAAGCAAGGCAAATCGAGATTTTATCCACTTTGAGTAAATTAGACTTTGCAACCAGAAGGCAATTGCAAGCCATTCATTGCTTAGGGAGTATCCGAAATGCAAATCGAATACTAAAGGATCTACAACCATATTGCCATATCACTAAATTGGCTCGTGAGCATGTTTATTACCTTAATAAAAAAGGACGTGATTTATTAGGAGTGACAAAGGAAGTAAAGAAAAATAGTCAATTACAACATATATTAATGCGAAATGAAGGTTGGATGTGGCTTGGATTTCCTGAATGGAAAACGGAGCGACCCATAGAATTTTCAATCAATGGTCAGCAACATCAAATAATTCCAGATGCAATTTACTTTGAGGATAAAGTCCCCCATTTTGTTGAAATAGATCGTATGCAACACATGAAAGCAAATGAACATAAAATACAGTTATATGGCCATATAACAGATATCTATAAACGACAGAATAATATTGTTCCAGTAATCATTTTCTTTACACTATCAAATTACCGCCAATCTAAATTAGAGCAATATACTGTAAAACAAAATGTTTTCATGAGAACATTTGTAATGGATGATATGTTTTAAGTTACATCCAAAAATCATCATGGTGAATCTCTTTGTGAGTCATTTTCCTCAATGTTTTAATAATCTTTTGTCCATTTTTTAAAGAAGGATAAAAGGTATTTGCTCTACACAATTTACTAATCGTACCTTCACTTACACCAGAATTTTGCGCTAAGTCTACTTGTTTAATATTATGTTTATCTAGAAATTTACCAAGATTGGATCTAGGCTTTTTGAACCAAGACATATGTGTCACCTCAATTATTTAATTTTACTAAAAGCATGTCCAAATCTTTAGTTTTCTAAACTTTAGATAAATGAATAATTTTATGGGATATAGCATATAGTTTAAAAGAGAAGTAAAAAAAATTTGTAATAATTTTATGGAATATAGCATACATAGTAATAGCTACAAGTTGCGAATAAACTGAAGTATAAATGCAACTTGTTGTAAAGTGTATGCTTAAAAAATAAAAAGCTGAAACTCCTTCTGTAAGAAGGGATTCAGCTTTTTTGTGTTTCATAGATTGGTAATTTAATTTTAATTATTTTATATAAACTCATTCGTAATATGTCGAATACTATTCTTCCATGTTTATGTTCAATAAAGATTTTAAAAATTTCACGTACCATAATAGGATATATAAAATACAAACCCTGAATTAAGGTTTGCATTTTACAGTTTAGATCATAATACTATACTTTTTGTCTTTTGAAACTTGTAAGCTTGCGGAGCAAATCAAAACTTCACAATTACCTATCCTTCGTTTAACTTCTGTTTTTAATTTTTCTTTTGCGAATTCTAAAGACTGAGCTGGAACTGTTGCGGATTGTACGGTTGTTACCCTGTCGTTATACATTACGGAAAAGTCAATTTCATATTGATATATCACTGTACTATCAATCCCCTTTCCCTAACTTACAATTAAAATATATGCAAGTACTAAGAAAAAACTTTCCACTTATTCTAAGAATCTTTTTAAACGTCTTAATATAGTTAATAACAAACAAAATGGAGTATCCCAAAAAGAACTTGTAGCAATCACTACAAGTTCTTTTTGAGATACTGATGGCAAAACGCGGATTTTATACGCTAATGATATGCAGGATTTCATGCGGGCTACGAGAACGGTTTGAACTACCAAATGCTGTTGTAACAGGGCTGTATGCAATCCTACATACAGCGGAGGGAACAGAAGGCTGGAAAACTCTTGATATGAACAGATTCCTTAGATTTGGTTACTGCTGATAATGATGCGTTATGTTAACCTGATGTGTATACACTATACAATAATCCTTGTTCAACTAACTGGTAGTTTAGTTGAACAAGGATTATTGATTAACTCTGTCGAATATGTCCTTTAACATTTCTTCCTGGCCCACAACAAGATTGTAAAAGGACTTCCTAAAAGGGTGCTTAGTTAAACAACACCATCATTTCGATGGTTTATTTTTATGTACAGGACATCAAATAGATTTCGGCGATTCAGTGTGAAATGTTTAAAACGACAAAAGACTTGGAAGTAAGCAAATTATCAATTGGTATTCTACAGATTTCTTTTGGAGTGGTTTCAGCTGAAGTCACAAAATAAAAAATGAGAAAGTTCGCGAAACTATATAATACTCAAAATATTATGTAAATATTAATAGTGTGAAGCTTATAATTGAACTGGGTGATTAAAAGTGACTATACAAAATAAAAAGATAATTGAAATCTGTGATAACCGCAGACTATTCAAAAAATATTCACGTAACAGTATTCCAAGCGTAATCTTCATAGCAGGGTTAGGCGATAGCTATGAGACATGGAAAAAAGTCCAAGACCGAATATCACAAAAAACATCAACCTTTTCCTATAACAGGTCGGGTATTGGCAGGGGTCAAGTCGCATCCGTCCCGACGACTTGCTATGATCTAGTCGAGGAGCTCAACGAATTGTTGCTAGCTCTTGAAGTGGAGAAGCCCTATATATTGGTGGGACATTCTTTTGGTGGTTTGGTCGCTAGATTATATGCCAGCCTTTATCCACTGAACATCTGCGGTATGGTTTTGGTTGACGCTGCACCCGAATATAAAGAACTTGCCTATGAAAAGGTTCTACCCGAAAATCTGCTTGCAAGAAATAGGGAATATTACGAGAATCCTATGTTAAATAGTGAGAAGATTGATAAAATACAAAGCTATAAGCAAATCGTTGATCATTCAAAGCAAAGTAACCTCCCTCTCGCAATTATTACAAGAGGTTTACCTGACAATGTTGAAGAGGGATGGCCATCTCAAGAAATATTGGAAATTGAGCAAAGACTCCAAGCAGAATTTCAATGGCTGTCAACGTCAAGCAAGTACCGGATTGCTAGTCGAAGTGGACATTATATTCATCATGATGAGCCAGAAGTTGTTATAGAGGAGATTATGTTAATGTTGAAGGAGATGGGGAAATGAGCTTAACACTGTCATACTTGGTACTGAGGAAAAATTGAACAGGTTTTCTATCAGTTAAAGGATTAGAAGGGCTGCCCCAAAAGCCATAGGAAATTGACTGAAGGATTTTGCCCCTTTTTATATCAAGAAAAACAAAAAGAAACCATCCTTTTGTAAAATGGTAGTACCACCCACCACGCACAAAAGGAGAGGTAATGGCTACAATTAAGGTAATTTTTCCTCATTGAACTAAGGGCAGCATTTCTGTAAAGATTGTGAAAAAATGTACTTCAACTAACGCATGCCTTAATTGAGCAAGAAACTCAAAACTTTTAACTTCCGCTTTCGAAAATTATGTAAAATTTAACTCCTCTTTTCGGGGGATGGCCAAAAACATCTATATATTTTTTTTACAAGAAATAATAAAAAAGGCTTATTCCTTGTAAGGAAATCAAGCCTTTTTATTATTTAGACTCACACAAATGATCTGTACATCAATTTAACTTTGATAAACAGATCATTTATACGATGATAATTCATTGTAAAAAAGTAAAGTTTACGCAAAAGCTTTTAGAAGTTCTTGAAAAAATGGAATGATTCCACCTAAAAATTTTAAAATTGCCATTGCGATTGCCATAATAATTCCTCCTTTATAATTTTCTGAATATTAAGAACTTTATGAGTTTATTGTATTATAAAAGTAATAATATTACAATATGTTTTTTAAAATTTTTAAGGAAGTTTTTTTAGAATACCCCTGTATCTAACAAAAAGAACTTGTAGCAATTACTACAAGGGGTCCCACCCACATTTTAACGAATGTTGGTGCTACCTCAATTACTATCTTAACAAATTAAAATTTTGTCTCTCTATTCTTTCATTCTTTCCTCATACTGTTTGGCAAGTTTATAAAATGAAGATCGTTTGATGTCATATTTTTTCATAGCTCCTACTGCTGTAATTGAACCGGATTTCCATTCCTTATAAGCTTCAATAAATTTTTCTGTTATTTCGACAGGAGGACGTCCTAAATGTTTACCTTGTTTTCTGGCAAGAGCAATTCCTTCAGCTTGACGTTGTTTAATATCGATTCGCTCTTTTTCTGCAAAAGCTGATAATATTGTAAGTGTTGCTTTTTGAATTGCGCTCTGAATGACGTCATTTGTACTTTCACCAGTGTAATTGACGTTAATATACGGTTCCTTTATAAATTGTAAATTCACTTTATGATTTTCATAGTATCTAAATTCTTCTAATGTATCATTCATATTTCTTCCAAGTCTTGTTAAGGAATCAAACACAATGGTATCCCCTGTACGAACGAGACGTTTTAACATTTGGTAGTTCTCTCGCTCCATATTTTTTCCAGATTCTTTATCAATGAAAATATCTCGATCTTCTATTCCTAAATCTTTCATATTCTGAATTTGTCGTTCTTCGTTTTGATCTTTACTCGAAACTCGGACATATCCAAATTTTTTATGCTTCATATGCTACACCTCATTGGTAATTATACCAATTTAGTCTGTAAAGGTATATAAAATAAACAGATGTCTACAAAGTGAGAAATCGATATTTATAGACGTGTTTTTTTATAGTTTTCTACCTATCTGTAAAGGTATACTTTTACGAATGGATTAAAGGGCTCATTTAAAACTACATACAAGAATTCCAAAACGAACATTTTTAGGACATAGTTTCTAGAGTGAGTTTTTGGGTAAGTTTCCAGCAAAAAAAAGTAAAATCGATGGACATTCACAAAAGAAAAAGCCTGTTTTAGAAAACATGCACTTAACGTAAATGAGTAAAAAGAAAATAAAAAACACGGGGAAAATACTTTTCCTGTGTTTTTATTTTCTAACGAAATAATATGTGAAAATATTCCTTAATGTACAATTTTCTTTTTTTGATATGGTGACCCCTTGTAGACAAAGAAACTTTCTAAAATGTAACTAGGTGAATTTAATATCACTACTTCTAAAGATTATGATGTTGCATATAGAATATGTATTATAAACCTTAAAGGAGTGTTGATATTGAAACGTATAGTTGGCGTACTTTCTACAGCATTATTAGCTGGAACTCTAGTGCTAGGTGTATCTAATTCAGAGGCCTCTGCAGCTTCTCTACCAAAATCTGTTGCACCTTATCAAGTAGTGATTAAAGGAATGATTGGACCACAAATGTCAATTGATTTTAAAAACAAAGCTGATTTTGAAGACTACTTAAAAGAACATCCTGTTAATCGAAAGAACCCGAATAATAGTAGCTTAGTGGTAAATAGAGCGGCCATACATTCGACTTTTTATAAAGATGCTGATGGTAACGGGGCTACTATAAATATACCTGCAAGTAAAAATCCTGTGAAAATTTTTAATTTCACTGGGGATTCTAATGATTCTATTTCTTCTGTTCGTACACATGCCCATGGAGATTATACAATTATATATGAAGATTTTGATGGGAAAGGTCGAGCGATTGGACTAGCAAATACAGGAGCTCTTTATAATTTAATTAGCTCTATGGGTGATGGGGAAAGAATATGGAATGACGAAGCCTCATCGGCTACCGTAAAATCAAATTAGGTAAAGTTATCCAAAGAGGAATTAATTAAAATAGCTAAATCCATGCAGAAAATATAAAAAAGGTGAATATATTTTAAGTAACATATATTCACCTTTTTTCATTTAAAACGCCCGATTATTGAAGATCGAGTAAACTTCTATTTAAACTTTCCAGTTCTAACCCCCATCTCTCCATCACAATGATCTGCATCTAAACATTCTAAGCTGGGGTACCGCCAGCATTTCGGAAAAAAACCACGCTAAGGATTTTCGAGCTGATTTAAATTGCGTTGTATTCAAAATTAAATCATTTTGATAAATTGTGTTGCGTTAACGACCATTTTCATTGGTATCTTTATGTCCTAATGCAACACAATTTATATTGTGTTGTATTAATAATTCTTATTGCTTTTAGAATTAAGTAGTTTTATGTTGAAATTCGTTTAATTGATTTTTCTCTGAAAGTAGTCCATACTAAAATAGTTCATTTATGAACTATTCAATATTGAACTATATAAAAAGAGAGGAAGTTACTACAATGATACAAAAAAATCAGAACCTCAAAAAAGAAGCAGAAGTTGTACAGTCATTTGTAGCAATAAATAAAGAAATTATAAAATTTACAAATCAAAATGCCTCTAGTTTAGGATTAACAGTACAACAAATGGGAATCTTAAACACAATTTATGTAATTCCTAATATTACTCTTAAAAGTATTTCAGAGCGACTTTCAGTCCCTAAAAGTACAGTAAGTGTAAATGTGGATGAATTAGTTAATCTAGGATTAATCGATCGAAAGCCCTCATCAGAAGATCGTAGAGAGATAAAATTAAAAGTAACAACGAAAGGTCAAGAAACATCAAAAAAATCTATTGAAAATTCTACTTCCTATAAGGCTATGTCATTAGCATTAGAACAACTTCAGGAAACAGAAATTCAAACATTATTACATATTCATAAAAACTTATTAAATTCTCTACAGCAATTTAATTAATTTATACAAACCATATTTACGTTTAAACAATCAATCATCTAAAGGATTAATTGTTTAAAAATCTAAATTGGGTTTCTTTGCCCATCCCCCGAAAAAGGGGAATAAGACATAAAATACCAATTAATAAACCAATCAATGTAACAAAAAGGTAAAAGTTTTATATTGTGACAAATTATTTTTGATACAGTATTTTGTTACAGCTAAATTGACTAAATAAAGGTTAATGCTTCTTAAAACCAATGTTGTAACAAAAACGAACGTTTATGTTACAAATCGAAAAACTAAGGCTGAATCCTAAATTCGCTTACAACCAATATGGAATATTTTGTCTTAATACCCCTTTTCGAGGGATGGGCAAAAACATCCAGTTTTTATAAAAAAGTTTAATTAAAGAAAAATGACCGCTTAATTGCGGCCATTATAATTTCTTATTCAACTAAAGCACCTGTTACTTTAAATACAATTCTCCACAAACTTTCCTATAAAAGAATTAAAGAACTCCACCTTGTAAATCCTTATCTATACTCCATCTTTTATTTTTGCAATCACAGGATGAAGAGGCTCAGAATCACGATTCTTTTGATTGAGCTAAGGTTATCATTCAGATTATCCGCAATCATTCCCAAGTGTTTGATATGTAACTCCTTTTAAAAAAATGGATGCCAGACACCTTAGGGACACCCTCTTCAAACTTAAGATAATGTAATTACTTCATATTTTGAGGCTAACTCAATAAATTGAGCCATCCCACTGATTTTCCCGGCTACAAGCTGATCATCAAGTTCATAATAGTCTACACATGTTTTACAAGCAAGAACGTCAACACCCTTTTCTTCCAGTTCTTTTAATTGGAGAGAAACAAGCGAGCGATCCGTTAATGTAAACACACCGCGGTTCATGCAAAAAATAGCCGCTGGCAATTCTTCCTTTTGCTTAAGAATGGTAAAGAAGGTTTCTAATATTCCTTCGCCCAGTTCTGTTTCTCCTTTACCAAGCTGATCTGATGCAAGTAAAATTATTTTATTTTTCAATTTCTCCACCTCACTAATTTAATAATACTATATCGGTATATTTGAAGTATATGGATTAGGTGCTTTTTTGGCAGCGAGCTATTGATGTTAACAACTGCAGCTATAGTCCTGTCATGTGTATCCCTTTTTGTTGGCGCAATTGATACTACTGCATACCTAGGACACGTTTTTCTCTTTCTTAAGTTTTTTACACACATATTGAATTTTAACATTAATTGCATCCACATCGGTTTTCTTTTATGTTTTTACGAATATGAGAGCAGGCATATTTTATGTAGATATTCGTGATAGTTGGTCAAGCTATTATTTTAAAGGAAAAGTATATGGAAAAACATATTGATGGGTAAAAATTTATTAAGAATAAGGAGCTGATAAGTATGGGTAAATATAAAAAAATAATGTTACTTTGTTTCACATTTTTAATTAGTTTATCATCCATGTTTTTAACTAATCATCCAATTGAGGCAGCTACTTTTCAATATGATGGAACTGATCCGGAAACCACTGGTTGTGCAAAGAGTGCTACTACTGTACAATCTCTATATTTACAAGGTGCTACACTTGAGCTTCGTTATAGCAGTAGTTGTAGAACTGCATGGGCAAAAATCACAGCTGAGAGACTTCAAGATTAGAGCGATGGCCAAGCAGAGGCTCAAATTATACGTAATTATGACGGAAAATCATATTATTGTACTACTTCTGTAGGACAAAGTTCATGTTACACTAAACAGGTTAATGATAAAGGGATGACTTCTTATGCTTGGGGAAGATATGATCCTGTTCAACTTGAGCGCTAATAGGGGTCACTATACATGCCCATCAACTAAAAAAAGGACATGTATAGTAACCATTTATAGAAAGTAAAACTAAGTTCATATCTTTTTATAATTTGTAAAATTGACTGTTAAATATCCATACAAAAACCAGTGATATCAGTACTTGTATATGATATCACTGGTTTTTTTGAGTTTGACATTTTGTATCTTTTGTAAAACTAATTTTTCTATAATTGAATTTTACATCTCTCTTATGTACGATTAATCCCATTTTGAATTCATGTATAATATAATTATTCATATAATAGATAATTTTCAGAAAGGTGATTAATAACTATGGGCTCTACTAGTTCTATGCCTTGGGCAATAAGAAAAACTGTTACGGGTTGGAAAAAAGAAAGTGCTGAATCTATTCTTCTATTCCGGAAAGAACACGGAAAAAACATCTTGGCTTATAAAGAGATCCAAGATTGCTTTCGATGTTATGGATGTTACGAATGTTGGATTAAAACACATAACAGTGTACCAAAAGAAGAGCAATTACCGATATTAACACACTATGATAATAAAAAAAATGGAGGAACATATTTTCAACTAAGAACTGCAAAAGGCGGAAAGAAACAAAATCATGCACCAGAATGCTGTTATAATGATCCCTTTGATTATTACAAAGGATTGTCTGCTCATTATAGCGATATTAAAGTTGATGGAAAAGGAAGTGCTCATCTCAACATTTTAAAGAAAAAGTTACCTACTTATAAGGACCGTAGTGACTCTCTAGGAGTAGGTAGAACTAAAGTCTTTTCTAAACACTCCTTATCCTTTGGAGCGCTACAAGAAATCTATAATCGCTATCAACACCAATGGACAGAGTTGCTTGTTAAAACAGAAGACAATCAGGAGACTACAATAGGAGAACTATTAGTGACTCCTTCAGAAGCAAGAAGCTTTGTTATAAATCAAACACGCAAAATTATGATTGTTCACGGTACAATTAGGAAAGTACTAAGCCGAAATTCAGGTGGATATATAAATATTTTATTTAAAGATGATTCTAATGGAAAATTCCCACCCTTTCGTCTATCTGTTTCTCCTGATCATATTTTTAATGAGGATGATTTAATATGCCTAGAAAACCGAAAAATTGGATGTTATGGGTATGTAGACTTTAAAAAACCTTATCTGCAAATGGACTTTTTGTACTTACAACAGCTTGTATTATTTGATTTGGAAGAGGACGAACCTTTTCCTTTTGGATTACCTACTATTAAAATTGAACGATTAGGAAAAGTTATATCTGATAAAATGGCTGAATATCAATCAACAGAAACTACATATAATCCATCAGATTTTTCATATTACTTGAAACGTCAAGATACAATTCCCTTATTGCAAGAACAAATCGAAAAAAATAATATAGAAAAAGAATCCCTATTACAGGAACTTGTTCATATTAACCAAGGTAAAAATAATGTAATGATTCAATTAGAAAAACATCAACAATTACTTCATGAAAAAAAAGACACCCTCCGTAATACTGAACATAATTTACAAAAAGACAAAAATAAATTAGGTAATCGTACGCGATCACTTCTCGCAAAAATTTTCCCTATAGACGAATCCATACCAATACAAGCACTTTTATCTAAAAAAGAACTTCTTGCACAAGACATAAGGAATTTGCAAGATAAAATACAACAATATTCTCAAAGAATTATTGATTATTCTCAATCGAAAACCACCATAGAAGAATCCCTCAGTACTTTAAATAAAAACCAAAATAATATATGGATGGAAATTCAACATGTAACAGATGGATTAACACTTGAGATAGAATGGCGTGCTTTTATAGAAAAAGTTCCATGTCTGATATTCCATAATCGTTTAGCGAATATGTGGATTGCCATTCAAATAAATGAGTATGCGTCAAATTCATCTGATCTTGAAATTCTATGTGTTTTCCATCCACATTTTAATAATAATCTTTCGCGTTTGGTTACTGGGCAGAAAAAAGGTATCATACGTACTTGTTCAAGCGATTTAACCATTTATAAAACAATTAACAAAGAACTAGATAAACTTTTAAAAAATTCCCCTTTAAAATTCCATAAAATAGATCCAGATAAGGTGTTAAACTATTCTTAATTTAAAGGGTTGTATTAGTAGGGGGAGAAACCCATCGCTATCAAGCTAAGACTTCATTAGGAATTTTCCAGGGGAGTTTTTTTACTTTTTATAAGGGATCGGTGTAGATTATTTAAAAATTCGCATACGAAATAAACCCTAATGGGT
>NZ_JAKUFS010000046.1 GCF_022663535.1 Bacillus cereus group sp. BfR-BA-01380
TTTTCTTAAGAAGTTAGGTGGGAGATAAACTGCCCGTAAAAGCCCGATTGGTGAGGGCTGATAATCAGTGGGGGATGAAGAAAACCCCCACTGATTAAAGTTTCACTTTATGGTTTGATCCGTTTCCACATGAAAGCCCCAACAGCAAATAAGAGTAAACTGATTTGCGGCACAGCACTTTGCCAAGATGGATAAAATCCTAAGAAATCAATACTCGGCAAGTTAGGAGCTGTTGTAGACGGTAAAGAACCTGCCAGCTGAAGGCTATGAATGCCGAGTCCTGTAAATTTGAAACATAAATAGAAAACAATTAAACTTGATACTAAGAAAAATGGCCGCATCGGTAACTTAACACCGATAACAAGCATGAAATAAGCAATAACGGCCAAGATACCGAGACCAATCAAAATACCAATTAGTAACTGTTGAAAACTAATCTGATTCACCATACCAATAATAAAAAGCACAGTCTCTGTTCCCTCGCGAAAAACTGCTAGGAATGATAACACACCGAGAGAAACCATACGTCCCGTATTTAACGCCAACTGACTTTTGTTATGAATATACTGATTCCACTCTGCAATATTCGATTTACTATGCAACCAGTAACTCATATAAAGAAGCATGACTGCTGCCACAATCGCAGTCCATCCTGAGATTAGGAAATTATTCTGACCGAAAGCACCCGATGTAAAAACAAATTTAACAACGACTGCTAACACAGCGCTCAAAATGAAACCGACTGAAACACCGCTCCAAATCCAAACTTTTCCCTGTCCCCCATTTGATTTTTTCACAAAGGTTAAGAGAGCACCTACAACGAGCAATGCTTCTAACCCCTCACGAATTGGTATCATTGCAGCATCCCAAATTGTATAGCTAGTTTTAGTCGCAAGCGGCGCCAAGTATGCAATCATCTTATCAAGTAACTGAGCAGCTTCCTTATAATTACCTTCAGAAATCATTGCATTCACTGTAACCATATCTCGTTCTGTATCGTTATATACTGTAGCCGATCGTGCCACAACAGTTCCTTCAATGCTGAGCCATGACTCTCGAACTTTTGTAATATTGGCTAGAGACGACTGTTGATCGCTATTTTGTACTTTTTCTTTTGTCTCTTGCAACATCACAATAAAATCAGAAAGTGTAATGTTTTGCTTATGAAATCCATCGCCTTTCGCATATTGACCATGAATGAATTTTTCGTTGACACTTTGAAGGCCTTGCAGTGCCTTAACAACATCTTGTTGCTTGTTCTGTATAAAAGCATATTGTACTTGCCCCATATTTGACTCAATATCGCTATATGCCTGACCCGAATCGGCCTTCACAGAACTCTCAATTTCAAGCCAAGTATCATTAAATTTCTGATATACTGTCTGTGCTTCTACTAGATTGCCTTGCTGTGCAATTGTTAATGCTTGATTAACGTATTGCTCTGCCTTACTCATGTTCTCTGTTCCCTGACTTGCAGCCAAACTAGTAAGCGGTTTCGCCAAAGTTAATAACAAGAGAAAGATGAAGAAAGTAGAATAGCTAATTCGCCTAAACATATCATCAACTCCATAATCATTTCCATTAATTAACTGATAATAATTATCATTATTATCGCAACTGATTGTTATTATCAGTTACAACTGCTATTCTGTCAATGGTATAATATTACTGTTTCTTCTAAAGATATACATGATTTGATTTAACAGCATTTCACATAAAGTGAAACTTCCATCAGTGGAGGTTTTCTTCATTCCCCACTGATGGTTAGCCCGCCCAATCGGGCTTTTACGGACAGTTTATCTCCCACCTAACTTCTTTGCTTTCGCCGAATTTTGAGGTGGGAGTATTACTGCCCGTTAATGCGGGATAAAATAAACCTTTAGAATAAGATTATGAATTCATATAAATTTATGAACTGAATGATTACGGTTATTCAAAAAATCTAATATTAGAATATTTATCCAAACGAAAATAAAGAGATAAGGTTTCATTATGATTTGAAATCCTTATCCCTCTTTTCCAAACATTATCCGTTTGTTAAATAATAATAAAATGCCTCTGCATCGGTTTGTATCCAAGGTACAAAGTGAAGTTCCGGCACCCTGTCTGGTTGTTGCTTTTCAATTTCCTCGGTCAGCTTCTCTATACTCTTATCCTCTGTAGTTATCCCCATTTCTTTTGCTGCTTGTAAAACTTTTTGTTCATTAATTTCTTGCAACACTTGATAAATGTCTTTTCCATACAGATCGATATGAAGCTTTTTCGCTTCTGTTTGAATTTTCATTTCATATATTTCTTTCGCTAACGCTTCCATACTTTTTCCCTTTTCTGAAATACCGAGTTGCTTCGCTTCATTTTTTACTTTTGTACCATAAAGCTCTTCAGCTATTGTAGCTGTCTCTTTTCCGTCTGTAGAAACCCCTAATTTCTCTGCTTCATTTTTTATTTTTATCCTATTAATTTCCGCTATTAAATCTACAATTCCCTTCCCATCTACTGGGATCCCGAGCTTTTCTGCTTCTTTTTTGATCTTCGCTTCGTATACTTCCTCAGAAAGTGTTCCAACTTCTTTACCTTCTGTGGAGATTCCAAGCTGGTTCGCCTCTTTTTCTACTTCCGTTTCATGAATTTCCTTCTCAAGGGTAAGCAGTTCTTTTCCGTCTGTCTTAATCCCTAAATCTTGCGCTTTACCTTCTGTATATGCAGTATGCAAAGTTCCATCATTCATTTGTGTATGACTAACTTGAGATAATTGTACCCCTTTGTTTGTACAAGCAAAAGCTCCTCCCATTACACTAAGACTTACTACTCCAACAACCAGTAGACCAAACGTCTTTTTTCTAACCACCTTTCACTTCCTCCCTTCATCTAACTATTTCTTATACCATTAGTCTTTTTGACGCTTTGCTCTCCATTTTGCGCGTAACATTACAAAAGATATACACAATCCAGTCCCTGTTAAAATAAGCATAGCAATCGAACCAATTAAACCAATTATTCCTGTATGTAATTCCCTAACTACTCTTGATAGAGAATTAGCTCCTCCGTTATTTCTTTCTTGAAAAAACTGTCTATTTTGTGCTCCACTTCTCTGATTAAAATCAGAATTCCCCTGTTGGATTTCTTGTCCATTTCTAACAAAACCACGTTCTCTGAAATTAGCAGTTCCTTCCACTCTTTCACCATGGCCTTTTTCACTAAAGTACATATATATTCCCGTTGCAGATTCAATAAAAATAAACAACGAAGAAATTAGTCCAATCCAAAAATGAAATGTTCTCATTTTTTTCATTTTCCTTCCCTCCTCGTTAAATTTGTATTTATTATGAAAAAGATTTCTTAACTTTCCCTTAAAAAAAAGACGACCTTGTAGAAAACTAACGGGTTCGGTTTAGGAGTATTTCTGTTTAGCATATATGGCAAAGGAAGGAAAGCAAGTAGCCATTCGTACTCCTGCACAGCGGTTAGCTATCGTTAAAAAGTTTTTTGACATAAAGGAGATAATTTATTTTCGATCAATCATCCTGCTATAAAGAGGATGATTTTTTATAAAACAATTGGTAATTTATGTTATACTATTATAAAAATTTTGGAGGGGAAAATGATGAAGGGAACTAAAAAGGAGATACAAACAAACGACAAAGCGATTCGTTATACACATATAGAAATGGGTTCCAAAACGATTTGCTTTATGTTTTCCGGTTCAGGTTACAATTACGATAAACCCTTGTTTTATTATTCGAAGATGGTAATGCTCCAAAACAAAATCGATATTGTCCAGATCCATTACTCCTATGATGAGCAAACAATGAAAAAAACGATTGAAGAACTAACCAAAATAATGATGGATGATATTAATCCCGTGATGGTGGATGTTTTAAAAAATGGGCAATACAACGATACGATTTTTTTAGGAAAATCACTCGGAACCATTCCAATTGCAAATGAGCTAATGAAGAGAGATGAATTTTTAAAGTCAAAAATGATTTTACTTACCCCGCTGTTGAGGTCCGATTCGATATTTGACTCTATTTTTAATAGTCAACATCAAGGGCTGTTAGTTATCGGGGATAAAGACCATCATTACAATTCAACTCAAATTGACCGATTAAGTAACTCGAATTTAAAGATTGCTGTTGTCCAAGATGCAAACCATTCCTTAGATATTGAAGGATTTGAATCAACAAATTCCATTTTAGCTTTATCAAGGGTAATGGAAAAACTCCAAGAAACCGTTAGGACAAATGAGTGCTAAACTGATAGTATCCAAAAGTTCACCAATTTGGGTGCTAATTTAATTGCTAAAATAAATGAAAAAGAGGTGCTAATTGCACCTCTTTTTAAATGGTTATTTTTAATTTTGCACTTCAAATCCAAACCCGTTAATATAAAGTGAAACTTCCATCAGTGGGGGTTTTCTTCATCCCCCACTGATTATCAGCCCTCACCAATCGGGCTTTTACGGGCAGTTTATCTCCCACCTAACTTCTTAAGAAAGGCGGAAGTGGCTCGCCCAGAATGTGAGGGGGATGGAGCTTCTGACGTAGAGGTGTTTTTTACCTCGTAGGAAGAAGCGAAGCCACTGAACATTCTAGCCACTGGAACTGGACAATGCTTTCGCCGAATTTTGAGGTGGAAGTATTACTGCCCACAAATAGCGGGATAAAACAAGATCGTCTTTTGAATCATCTATTTTCTTTCAGATAACTATTTCGTACTTTTTGATTCTTTGGAAACATAATTTCAAAACAAGTACCTTCTCCAATTTTACTATGTACTTTTATTTTTCCGTAATGCTTCTCAACAATCCAATTTGCAATAGCAAGACCTAATCCAGCTCCGCTTGAATCAGTCCTTGCTTTGTCACTTTGATAAAAACGGTCAAAAATTTTCGGGATCTCTTCTTCAGCAATACCGATACCATCATCTTTTACTTGAATCGCAATTCCATTTGCTGTTTCAAAGCAAGATACTTTAATATTCCCACCTGCGCTTGTATACTTCATCGCATTATCTAATAAAATAACAATTAGTTGATGAATACGCTCCTTATCTCCAATAAACGAAATAGAAGAATTCACCTCTGCTGTCATTGTTTTATCTTGATATGAAGCAATTTCTGAATAAGGCGCTACAATTTCATTTAGTAACTGATCTAATGCAAAAGTTTGTTTATCCATTTCAATTTGATCTGAATCGGAACGTGCTAATATTAATAAATTCGCTACTAACTTCGATAAACGACGACATTCCTTTGATATAGTAGAAATATCCATTACCTTATCTTCTATCGTTGCAGCAGGCGATTGAAATAATACATCTGTTTTCGATTGAATTACCGCTAAAGGGGTCCGCAATTCATGCGAAGCGTCAGACACAAACTGTTGCTGTTTGTGCCATGCATTTGTAATTGGCACAAGCGCTCTTCCCGCTAAGAAGAAGCCAATGCCAATCGCACATATACTTCCTATGCTACATCCAATTACAAGAATAAGCAGAAGCGTATCTAACATTTGCTTTTCAGGATTAATGTTTTGTAATACTTGAAACGTTACTTTTCCAAAGTCCGTATCTCCTTGAACTGCAATCGTCCGGAAGCTTATACCTTCCACTTCTATATCTTGAAGTTTACCGAATGTTTTCGGTAATAATTGAGATTGATTTTTCACGAAAAAAGCCGAATCTAAAATTCTAGGTTCCATCCCCTCTAATTGATTATTTGCATCCCACTTTAATACGATAAAACGTGAATCTCCAAGATGCGGATCCCTTGGGAATCCAAATTGTTTTAGATTATGCTTATTATCTGTTGCCTGCCTCTCAATAAACCTTTTTATCGAATCATCTACGCCTCGATATAAACGTGCATGTGTATAGGAATAAATGATGCTTCCCAATATCCCAATCAATATAATAAAAACCAATGAATTCAAAATCGTAAGTTGAATGCGCGTCTTTTGAAACATACTCTGTTGTCTCATTGTTCTTTTAAAATATATCCAATCCCGCGTACCGTTTGAATATCTTTATGATAACCAAATAGTTCGAGTTTCTTTCGCAGATGATGAACGTATACCTCTACAATAGCTATCGTTGTATCAGAATCAAATCCCCAAATTCGGTCAAAAATTTGTTCGCGCATTAAAATCTTCCCGCTATTTTGAATCAAATATTCTAGTAATTCATATTGTTTTAATGTTAATTTGACAAGTGCTCCATCCACTTGGATATCTTGCTCTTTTCCAAATAACTCGATTCCACGATATTGAATTGTTTGATTCGTTGTTAATTTCCCGCTCCTTCTTAATAAAGCGCGTATTCTTGCTTGAAGTTCTGGTGCTTGAAACGGTTTCACTAAATAATCATCTCCGCCAAAATCCAATCCTTTTACCCGATCCTCTAAAGAATCTTTTGCGGTGAGAAATAAAACAGGCGTTTGAATCTTTTTACTACGAATGCATTGAATCACTTCAAATCCATCCATCTCTGGGAGCATTACATCAAGCAAAATAGCATCATAAATATTTTGCAGCGCCAGAAATAAACCATCCTCACCACTCATAGCTGTATCTACCTCAAATTCATCCCGTAAAATTTGTGTAATTGACTCCAAAAGCGGAGCATGATCTTCCACAACTAATAAACGCATAGCAATTCCTCACCTCTTGTTTTTAACTTGTTATTTATTCTTGTTATACTAGCAAAAGAAAGCGGCCGCAATATGCGATCGCTTTAATTCCTTACTACTCATAGCGTGCCCTATTCATATCGAAGTGCTTGAATCGGATGCAGCTTCGATGCTTTATTTGCTGGAAATACTCCGAATCCAACTCCTACTAATAAGGAGAATAAAAACGCTAGCAATGTAACAGGAAGAGAATAAGCAATCGTCATACCTGTTGCCATTGAAAGGATCTTTGCCACTAAAAGCCCTATCCCCATTCCAATTAGCCCTCCGAATGAACTTAGCACGACTGCTTCAATTAGAAATTGCTGTAAAACATCTCTTCTTTTCGCTCCAATTGCCTTACGAATACCAATTTCTTTCGTTCTTTCCGAAACAGATACAAGCATAATATTCATAATTCCGATTCCGCCAACTAATAAGGAAATGCAAGCAATTCCGCCAAGCATCATCGTCATTGTTCCTGTTACAGAGCTCATCGTATCTACTAAATCTTTTTGATTAAATACGCTGTAATTATCTTGCTTATTCGGGAACATCACAGCCAATTTATTTTGAACTTGTGCCATAACAGTATTTAGTTGTTCCTCACTTTTCACTTGCACATACAACGTTTGTATATTTGTATTCTTTACAATTCGCTGTGCTGTACTCAGCGGCATAATAATAACATCATCACCGCTTTGTCCCATCGAACCGCCTTTTGAAGCAAGTACACCTACTATTTTAAAAGATCCACCATTTACTTGTACATCTTTTCCAATTGGATTTTCAACTCCAAATAGATTCTGTGCTGTATTCGCGCCAAGTACAATGACTTTTTGTCTATATTCTACATCCATATCTGATAAAAAACGACCTTCGTTTACTTTCATATCACGAACTTGTTGATAAGAGCTATTTGTTCCAGTAAGCGATACTTGTGTTGAAACTGTGCCATTTTTCACAGTAACTCGTCCCGAGACGACAGGAGACATTTCTTTTATCTCATCAATCTTTTGAAGCTTTGCAACATCTTCTTCAGTAAATTTCATCGTGTCAGATCCCATCATATTTACCGTTAACAAATTCGTACCTAAACTATTAATTTGATTTGCTACAGCCTGACTTGAACCTTGACCAATCGAGACAAGTACAATAACAGACGCAACGCCAATAATAATGCCCAGCATCGTTAAAAACGCGCGCAGTTTGTTTCCTTTGATACTACGCATTGCCATTTTAACGGATTGTATTAGCCCCAATGTACTCACCTCTACTTTCAAACAATTGCCCATCTTGTATACGTACAATTCGATTGGCTTGTTTTGCTACTTCTAAATCGTGCGTAATTAAAATAATTGTATGTCCCTGCATATGCAGCTCTTTCATGACCTCGATAATTTCTTCACTTGTTTTACTATCTAATGCCCCTGTCGGTTCATCAGCTAATAAGATTGGCGGATTTCCAGCTAAAGCGCGTGCAATGGCAACGCGCTGCTGCTGTCCGCCTGACAATTGACTCGGTAAATGATGAGCCCTCTCTTGTAAACCAACTTTCTGCAAACAACCATACGCGACATTCATTCTTTCTTTTGTACTTCTTCCCCGATATAAAAGCGGAAGTTCAACATTTTCCAGTGCAGTTAGTTTTGTAAGTAAATTAAAGTTCTGAAAGATAAAACCGATCTTTTCATTTCGAATTGTGGCTAGTTGATTATCATTCATTCTATCTACTGCATCTCCATCCAATAGATACTGTCCATCATCTGGGCGATCTAGGCAACCAATCATGTTCATAAACGTCGATTTTCCTGATCCAGAAGGACCGATAATGGAGAGAAAATCGCCTTCATAGATTGTAAGAGAAACATTGTCGAGCGCACGTACAACTTCGCCGCCCATCTCATATGATTTGGTCATATTCTGAATCTCAATAATCGGTTTCATTCTCACCCTCTCCCTCCAGCTCTATTTCTATTCATACCTCCGCCGCCAAATCCGCCTCCCATGCCTCCACCTGGTGACATCATAAAGCCTCTTTGCTTATTATTGCTGTTATTCGCTCCATTTCCTTGCACAGCTATAGGCAATTGCACATGTTCTCCTTCTTGCAATCCTTCTGTAATTTCTACAGAATCTTCATTATGGATACCTGTTTTAACAACTTTTCGCTGCATATTTGTCTTTCCATTAGAAGAAGCTGCTGAAGATTGAACAAGAACGAATTTTTGATCTCCTCTTGTATGAACTGCTTCTACTGGAACATATAGAACATTGTCTTTACTATCAGTCAAAATGCTAGCTTCTGTTGTCATTCCAATTTTCAAATCTTTTGGGTCATCAATATGAATCGTTACATTAAAGGAGGATACACCATTAGAAACCGTTCCTTCCTTCGCTACATCTGTTACCTTTCCTGTATAGGATGTATCTGGAAATGAATTTACTTTTAATGTTACACTTTGTCCAACTTGTACTTTTGGAATATCTAATTCATCGACTTGAATCACTGTTTGTAAATCACTGTAGTTTGTAATATGAGCAACAGCTTTTCCAGCTGCCGCATGGTCCCCAGCTTGTACTGATATAGATGTAATCGTTCCATCAGCTGGTGCTACAATTGAATCACTTCCATCTGTAAATGTAATTAACTCCTGACCTTTTTTCACTACCTCATTTGCTGAAACTAATACTGACTCAACTACTTTATTTGAATCTGCTGTAATATCTTCATTTGTTACAGACTGAGTAGAACCAGAACCTTTTACTTTCACATCTAGTTTTCCTTTTTGGACTGCAACACTTACTGCTTGATTCGTTACCGGCTGCGATTTATCTCTAAATACATACCAAGCACCTGCACCGAATACAATGATAAGAATCCCTAAAATACTAATCCACTTTTTCAAAATTGATTCTCCTTTCCTACCCTTCATTGTTCCTTAAGTAGTAGGACTTATTATCGAATCTATTCCTTAAAATTTCCTTAACAAAAAATAAAAGTAACTACTCAGTCATTCTATGAAAAAAAGGCAGAAAAGCATTTTTTTAAATGGCCTGGGAGGGACTGGCTATGTTTAGGAGCGGTCAGGGCCTTTTTCTGCCACGTACAACGTTTTAAAACAAAGAAAGGCAGCAATTATAAGTAATAGGGAGCGTATTTCCACTGAAATCATACCTCTTATCAAACTTCTAAATGTATGGCTGAGTAGTTACAAATTAAAAAAGATAAGGGATCATCATCGTTTTGATCCCTTATCTCTTCTTCCCCCCTGCATCATCTCGTTTATATAGGAGAATCTTTCTTATTTCACAGAATATACTTTTTGACTTGGCAATTCTAAACAGTTCAGTTGGCCGCCGTATATAGCGCCTCCATCAATACCAATGATGCGATTTTCACCAAAATACACACCAAAATTCTCGTTATCCCCGTGAAGAAGTTTCGTTTCTGTATGCCCGAATACAACAATTTTCTCACCGTTGTATCCATTATGAAACTCATTTCTAATCCACATCAATGTATGCGCATCTGTTTCAGAAACAGGCGTCATTGGTTGTACACCTGCATGAACAAAAATATAATCATCTGTTTCAATATAGTGGTCTAATTCTTTTATGAATTCTATATGTTGGTCTAACACTTCAGAATATAACTGTGGTTTTATAAATTCCTCTTCACTTACAGCAATCTCACTTTCTGAAAAGCCGTAACTATGTAACGTTTGATTTCCCCCATTTCTCTTTACCCAATGATTCCAAAACTTTTCTTCCTCTGTCGTTAAAGCTTTTAGCATCATATCCTCATGATTCCCTTTTAAAACTAGCGCCCCAGCTTCTTTTAATTGCATCACTTTTTCAATTACTTCTTTTGCATTCAGACCACGATCTACATAATCTCCTAGCAAAATGAGTTGATCCTCTTTTGGATTGTACTCTACTTTTTCCAATAACTTTTCGAACCTCTCTAATTCACCATGAATATCACTGATTACAAGTGTCCTTCTCATATCTATTTCCTTCTTTCTAATTCTAAAAGTTAATTCATATTATAGAGAGACTCTATTAATATCGCAATTTTCTAACTA
Organism: Bacillus cereus group sp. BfR-BA-01380; assembly: GCF_022663535.1. Taxonomy (GTDB): domain Bacteria; phylum Bacillota; class Bacilli; order Bacillales; family Bacillaceae_G; genus Bacillus_A; species Bacillus_A cereus_BB. The sequence continues at coordinate 10,756 of NZ_JAKUFS010000046.1, forward strand.
GAAAGACATTACAAAAGACTAGCATCTATTTAGACGCTAGTCTTTCTTTGACCTTTCGCAACCTAACTTTTTAAAGGCTTTCTCCTTTATGCTACCTCTATATCTGCTGCAAATCCTGTTTGCTCATGAAATTGTAAATCAATACGCAAACTTTCTGGAATAAAGTTGTGATATTCTCTTAGATAAAATGCAAGTGCATCGATTAACTCCTGCTCTCCAAGCTCTACAGTTCGGTACGGCAAACGAGCACTGGCGCCAAATCCTCTATTCGGGTGAAACTGCAAATCAACATCAATTTGCTCCGGACGATACGCGTGGATAGAGGCTGCATGTACACAAACCGCATCAACTACATCCTGTTCAGTAAAAGAAATCTTCATCGTTCTCTCTCCTTCTTAACGTCTTGCGAAAATACGTCGCAAAGCCCAAATAATTCCTAAAATGATGACAATATCTATTAACAAACCACTAGAAAAAAAGCTTCCGCCTACTCCACCAACTCCATGATTTCCAAATGGATGTAGCATACTACCTAGTAAAGCTCCTGCCCCAAATGATGCTGCATGGCCCCAAAAGCTAGATTTCTTAGGAGCTGGCTGTGGCTGTGATGTATGATGATCTACAGCAGCTTGTTTCTTCGATTGCACATTTGATGACGAAGATTTATAGCCAGAATGATATGTTCCATCCGAAGAACGATAGCTGCCAGAAGTCGACCCTTTCGTACTGAATCCTCCGCTACTAGTATGGGATGAAACCGACGATTTACCGCCACTAAATCCTTTTGCCTGCGCAAATGTTGGCAAGGAGAACAAAGTGAAAGCTAACAATAGTGTAAAAATTCTCTTACTCATATTCATCTGAACTCCTCTTTTTATAAAATGAAACTTCCATCAGTAGGGGTTTTCTTCATCCCCCACCTATCTTCTTTGATTTCTTAAAACCTTACTGATTAATATATATATCCACTAAATTTTTCATAGTAATATACTGAACCTTCTTAGGAAAATCCTTTCTTCTCGTACACAATGAGAGGATATATCCCTTTTGGAAGGGAATATGGTCTATAAACCACCCTTCATTCCACTGCTCATCATCGTACACTCTTCCTTCAAGAAGAGACACTGTGAAAGATGCAAAGTTTTTAGATACGCCTGTCCCAATTGCCTTTAGATAACTTTCCTTTCCAGTCCAAATATTATAAAAGGTCTCTAATTGTTTGTCTTCCGGTACTTCTTTCCACCACTTTTGTTCTTGTGACGAAAACAAATACTGCATTGCTTGAACGTCCACTGGCCGCACACATTCTATATCTATTCCAACAAGCTGCGTATCAACTGCACATACAACCCACTCGTCTACATGAGATAAACTAAATTGAAAGGAAGGCAAATTATGAATATAGGGCTTTCCATATAAAGTACGTCCCCACTCGATCATATTTTTCATGCCGTATTTTTTATATACAATGTGATGCACTAGTACATCACATACGATTTCTCTCATGATATCTTCGTACGTTTTTCGAAGCGAGATTCTTGCACGTCTTTCGTCACTTATATAGGGAAGAAGACGTTCCCAATTGACGAACGTCTCTTTCTCCATATGCACTGCATATATTTCTAGCATATGAAATCACCCGACTTCCTTACTTTGCATCTGCGTGGCATAACGATAGTGAGCAGGTGCTCCTTCCCAATGCGTACGAGCAGGTAAGGTTTCTCCTTTCATGATAAGCGAAAGATTTCCAAGCGATGATCCCGGATTCATAACCGTGTCATATAAAACAACTGAACCATTTCCAATTGAACAGCCATTACCAATAACAAGATTTGACATTTTCATAACACGATCCTCAAATAAATGCGTCTGCAGCGTACTGTTCAAGTTAATGGCAGCACCATCTCCAATGTGCACTAAATCAAATTCTGATATGTGTGTAGAGTCCAAGAATACTCTTTCTCCCATCTTCACACCATACCAGCTGAGAATATACCGAGCAAACGGTGTCCCTAAAAATAAATTTAACAAGTAAGGGACAGTAACATTTTCATATAAAGCTGTCACTAATTCACTACGCCATACAAATGTGCTCCATAGCGGCTTTGCTGTCTGCTCGTAACGACCAATGAGAAGTCTTTTAATAAGAACAACTGCTCCCGATGCTAGTAAACCTGCTCCTATAGTCAACAATGGGAACAATGCAATGATCTCGAGACCAGAAAAATAGCGAGTTTCCTCCCAGAGGCTAAACACTAAAAAGCCACTAATCCAAATTGCAAAAGCACCAGGAAGCGTAACACGACAAAATTCAATCATAAGTCGTTTTATATAAAGATTTCTTGTTGGATGATATGTTTCCTCTTCCGAAAAAGTAGTATTAATGTCTCGGTTTGGTAAAAACATAGATGGTGACCCTAACCATGATGTATCATCAAAAATCTCTTTTTCTTCTGGAGGAACAGACATGACTCCAATTAAACAACCATTTCCGATTGTTTTTCCTCCATCAATATGAGCGCTATTCCCAATAAATGTACGGCTTCCAATCCTTGTTTTCGCAATATAAATTTGATTGTGAAATACTTTTGGCGTACCAATAGAAACAGCATCAGCAATAAAGCTTCCTTCACCCGCGATTAATAAATCTGGGGCAATATTTGTAACTGTAGAAACTTCAACCATTTTTCCCATTTTTGCACCGAGTAGACGTAAAAATGGCGCTGCATAAATTGTCGCATACAGTGAATTATTGAATACTAAACTCATCATGAGTAGCTTATCTACAAACCATTTTCGTACATAAAATCCGCTATAGAGCGAATATTGTCCTTCTTTCACTCGACCTAGTATCATCCGTTTTAGCAATATAATGACAGAACATAGCGTAATGACAGAAATGAGCGAGAATATAGGTGCTAAAAGTATTTCCCAAGCTCCCATATATGGAAATAAACCTCGTATTAGAAAAATAGCTGGTAAAAAACTCATACTTGGAACGAACATAAGCATAATGATTCCAAGTATATACAATATGCCAAGTCCAAAACGATGCAATCTGTTGTGAGTTGCTGTAAAAGCTGCCATCGCCTCTACATGATCATCTTTTACATTTGTTTGTCTTGCAGGAGAGCCGCCCCAACGCTCATGAGATGGTATGACCATATGAGAAGAAAGCATCGATTGCTCTCCTAATTGCGAGTGATCTTGGACAGTTGTATTAGGCGAAATAACAGCATTTGATCCGATATAACAGTTGTTTCCCACTGAAATTTTCCCGATTTTTAGTGTGTTCCCTTCAACTGTGTAACCAAGTAGCTGTGCGTCTAATCCAATACTGCTTTCATTTCCAATTTCAATTAAGTCAAACGAATATAAGTGCTGCGTGCCAATATAACAATCTTTTCCGATTTTTGCTCCCATCAGACGATAATACCAATTTAAAAACGGTGTTCCTGTTAAGAAGCTAACCGGTGCAAGTGCTTGAATGCGGCGCACAAGCCACCAACGAAAATAATAACTTCCCCAAAGTGGATACTCACCCTCTTTAAAACGACCAATTAAGAGCCACTTTGTCGCAATCGAAATCATCATCATGGCCGGACAATAAATAGCAAACATAGAAACTACAGCTAAGAAAATTTGCTCATCTCCCCATGGACTATTAGATAAATGTAAATATACAAGTACAAATGGCAAAGATGCTAGCAGTGTAAGAGAATATATACTTATGCCCTGCATAAATCCATTTTTCTTATATGCACCGTCTGATACAGGCGGTAATTCTTTACGAACTGGTTGCTTTATTTCAGGTCTAGATTGTGATTGTACAAAATCAGCAAGCTGCTCAATTGTTGGATGTGCATACACATCTGAAACAGCCATACCTGTCATCGTACGATGTTCCCGAAGGCTTGATACAACAAGTGCAGCAAATAAGGAATGCCCGCCTAAATCATCAAAGAAATGTTCTGTAACAGAAATATTCTCTTGCTGGAAAACTTCTTGCCATGCCTTGGCGATGATTTCTTCCGTTTCGTTTTTAGGTGCTACATATTCTTTTTGGAAACGGTGCTGCCCTGTTGGTGCCGGTAAACTCTTACGATTAACCTTTCCGCTTATAAGAGTTGGAAGCTCATCAAGCACCTCAATGTAAGAAGGTACCATATATGCCGGGAGACGTTCTTTAAGACGATTGTGTATAACCGATATATGTGGCGTTTTTCCTTCATCCAATACAAGATAAGCAACTAATACTTGTAATCCAGGCGCTTGTTCATATACATTCACAACAGCATTACGTACATCAGGAACAGCCATGATAACCGCTTCGATTTCACTAAGCTCAACGCGATATCCACGAATTTTCACCTGACTGTCAATTCTTCCTAAAAATTCAATATCTCCTTGCTCATTAAAACGAACTAAGTCTCCTGTCCGATATAAACGCGTTGAATCAAAAGGCGTTTTACAAAATGGATTATCAACGAACTTTTCTTTTGTTAAATCTTCTCGGTTCACATAACCACGAGCTAATCCAGCACCTCCAATATATAATTCACCGGATTCTCCAATGGGAACGGACCTCATCTGTTCATCTAAAATATAAACAGTATAGTTCGGAAGAGGTTTTCCAATTGTCACTGGTTTGTTCGGATCACATTCTGCATAAGTAGCAATTACTGTTGCCTCTGTTGGACCGTACGTATTCATCATGCGCCTTCCGAGGCGACACCAGCGCTGCACAATATGACTTGGGCACTCTTCTCCTCCAACAATTAACAAACGTAGTGTTGGAATGTCCTCTTCCCACATCGTAAGCAATGTCGGTACACAAGAAAGAACTGTTACACCAAGCTCTGTTAACCTCTTCGGTAACTCAATTCCACTTTGCTGTAACTTACGTGTACCAACTACAAGCGCTGCACCGTTTGAAAATGCCATCCAAATTTCCTCGACAGATGCATCAAATGCAGTCGTAAATCCTTGATACACTCGGTCTTCTGGCACAACTTGATAAAACGTTTGCGAAGCCCTCACAACATGCGATGCAGTATGATGCTCGATTAACACACCTTTTGGACGCCCTGTCGTACCTGAAGTATAAATAATGTAGGACAAATCATCACACTGTACTTGCACTTCTTCTTTACATAAGCGTTCACCATCTTGATCTGCAATCAACATAGCTTCTTGATCCAATCGTACAGCTAAGCATTCTACATGATACCGAACAGCAATTTCCGCAGTCATAATCACCGCAGCAATACCGCAATCTTGTACAATATATTGCACCCGATCTTCTGGATAACTCGGATCTAGCGGTACATACGCAGCTCCCGCTTTCATAATCCCCAGCATCACAATATAAGTTTCTATAGAGCGATCTAGAAGAATCGCTACGCGGCTACCGCGTTTAATTCCCTTCAGCCGTAAATATCTTGCCAATTTATTCGACTCTACTTCTAGCTCTCTATACGTTATCGTTCTATCGTCACAAATAACAGCCATCCTATTTTCATAACGATCTACAGTTTCTTCAAATATATAATGTAAACATTCTTCTTTAAGAAGTTCTGGTTTTCTTTGACCGTAATTCCATTCAAAAGGAGGAAAATGCGTATGTGCAGATTCTTCAAGTACAGGCTTCATACAATTCAATCCTCTCCATAAAGTAACATGTAATGGATAACAAATTATTTTTCCAATGTATGCTCTATAACAGAAAATTAGAGCACGCAACTTTAGGCTGAAATATAGCACACACATATGTAAATCATGTGTCCAGAATGTGTTCAATAAAATATGTAATATACCAAAAAACAACAATTAAAATATATAAATCCATTTTAATTGTTCAACATGTACATCCTGCTATGCAGAACAAAACATGCTCGCTACTTGCTTTCTCCTTTTGTTTTAAAATTTGCATGTAGCAGGAAATCAGCTCCTTTTCGTGCCTTTAGAATGTTGAACATTGTCGAAGCGTCTTTATCTTGTGTCGAATCGCCGATATATCGAAAAAAGCGCTGATATATTGAAAAAATTGGTCGATATATTTGAAAAAGCGCCGATATATCAGTAAACACATAAGAAGGAGTTGATTCAAAAGATATCTACATCTCTTTTGAATCAACTCCTTTACTTCAGTAAGCATCTGCTTTTTCTTCATCCTTGTTCCTTATGGAAGATTATACTTTGCCAACCATTCCTTCATAACATTCAATAATTCCTCTTGAATCCCTTTATTTACAAGCCCTTTATATTCTTTCATTAGCCCTAGCATTGTATGATTTTTATCAACTTCTCGTAAAATATGATTCATGTTCGGAATGATATGCCACTCAGCTTCACCTGCTACATATCCCGCAATATCTCTTGCTTGTTCTGGGGGCACTTGTATATCCTTATCTCCAGTAATCGCCAAAACAGGGCATTTCACTCTCTCTAAATACTCTACGACATTGTATTGAAATTGTTCACGTATCCACTTTGCATTTACCTTTACTCCTTTGATTCGCATAACAGTTTTTGATGATTGTTGTACTTTTTCCATCTGTGCTTCATTTTGTTTCTGAATACGTTGTGGAAGTTTTAAAAAGCGGTATAGCCATCCTCGAAATCCAGATGCTGCTTCTAATTCTTTCACTGCCATTTTCATTTGTTTTGGAAGTAATGTTTTCGAAGGTTCAGCTGCTCCGCTAAGTAAAATTAAACTAGCAACCGATTCTCTTACATAAATAGCTGGTGCAAGTAAAGCTCCTTCACTATGACCTACAATGACGATTCGCTTCGGATCAATTTGCGGATGCTCCTTTAAAAAACGTACACAAGCAACGCCATCATCAATTAAATCTGTAACACCTGTTTCATAATAATCCCCTTCACTTTTATGCGTACCACGCTTATCATAACGAAAAGTCGCAAATCCTAACGAAGTGAAATAGTCCGCTAAGTCTTTATATAAACGTAGTGGTAACCCGCGAACATTCCCATCCCGATCCCCTTTTCCTGTTCCGCCAATAAGTAAAATAGCTGGGTAAGTCGCTGCATCATATGCTGGAATTGTTAGCGTTCCCTGAAGTGAAACTGTACTTTCAATTGTAACGAACAATTCTTTCCCCATATTGTTTACTCTCCCTTCCCATTTCTTTCAGGAATAATAATTGTTGAAATCGTTCTTCGCTTTCGCCCTGGAGATGGTTTACGCTCCATTGCTTTTAAAAATACTCCACTCATTTCCTGTGCAAACTCTTTAAACTCCTCATCACTCATATAAAAACTTGCTTGTCGATACCCCACTCCATCTTTTTCGAAATCAACATGATCTTGCTGCAAGTAATCTTTAAAACCTGCCATAATATGGGTAACAAACATCATAAAATATTGCATATGTTCTTCTTTCGTTACATCTTGCATATCCTTTTGTGAAACACTAGCCATACTGTAATTTAAGGCATATAACTTTTCAATCGTTCCTCGTATTTGCGTTTCCTGAGCAACTTGTAATATATGTGCTGTCGTCAGCTTTTCTAAATGACGATATAACGTCGCTTGCGGGATATACGGTAATTTTGTAGTAAGCTGCTTTGCTGTTAATTTCTCTCCCCCGATAAACTCTTGAATCAGTTGAAAACGGATTGGATGAAACAGTATATCCATCTTTTTTTCTTTCATATATCTACACCTACTCCTCTTTATTATAACTTATGATTATATTATCAAAAATGATAACAAAAATAATCTGTAGATGAAAAGGTTTTTGTCAGTTGTTTTAACAGTATGATCAGTATGTATGATTTTCTTTATCCCGCATTAACGGGCAGTAATACTCCCGCCTCAAAATTCAGCGGAAGCAAAGAAGTTAGGCGGGAGATAAACTGCCCGTAAAAGCCCGATTGGTGAGGGCTGATAA
>NZ_JAKUFS010000047.1 GCF_022663535.1 Bacillus cereus group sp. BfR-BA-01380
CCAAATCTCCCATACCGAGAAGTCAAACGCATAAGAATGGAAAAGCGTCCAAGTATCTTTTTCATCAAACTGATACCAACATTCCGTTGATTTAAATAAGCGAATCACATTGTGATGCTCTACCATAACTCCCTTCGGATTCCCTGTTGATCCCGAAGTATAGATAACATATGCCAAGTTTTCTCCTGTCACTTCACATATTGGTGAAAGAGTGCTTTCTCGCGAGATCATCGCTTGATCTCGATCCAAACAAACTACTTCGATTTCTTCAGGTATCCAACCTTCTAATGCTTCGTTCGTGACTAATACTTGAATCCCTGTGTCCTCCAGAATATATCGTAGGCGACTTTCTGGATACGATGGATCCAATGGAACATAGGCTGCCCCAGCTTTCAAGATCCCCATGAGACCAACAATCATCTCAACTGAACGCTGGAAGCAGAGACCGACCAATGACTCGGTCCCAATCCCACATTTTTGGAGGTAATGGGCCAATTGGTTTGCTTTCTCATTCAGCTCTCGATACGTCAACTGCTGATTTTCATCCACCACCGCCACCGTGTCAGGTGTACGATCCACCTGATCTTCAAACAGTTTATGAATCACACTCTCACGTGGATACGCTACAGCATTATCATTCCACTCTTCCAGCAATTGCTCCTCTAATTCCGATAGCATCGTCAACTTCGTCAGTGATTTATCGGGATGTTCCACGATTTCATTTAACCAGTTTTCAAAATGCTCAGCCATACGTCTAATCGTTACAAGGTCAAATAAATCATTCTTATAGTTAAAGCAAAGGAATAAACCCTCTTCCACCTCTGCGGCGCTTAAACTCAATTCAAACTTGGCGATCGAAGCATGGCTTTCCATCGCTTCTAAACTTCTTCCATGAAGCTCTGGAAGCTCTTGTTGCGTGTTTTGCAAGGTAAACATGGTTTGGAAGACCGGAGAATGACTTGTACTTCGCTCGGGTTGTATGACTTCTACAATCTTTTCAAACGGAACATCTTGGTACTCATACGCCTTCAATGCTTTTGTACGTACCTGAGACAACAACTCTTGGAATGTCGGTGCACCACTCAGATCAGCCCGATAAACCAACGTGTTGACGAAGAAACCGATTACCCCTTCAATCTCTCTGTAATTACGATTCGCAATTGGACTTCCGACGAGAATATCCTCTTGTCCTGTATAACGGGAGAGGAAGCTTTGATACGATGCCAGTAAAGTCATGAAGAGCGTCGACCCTTCTTGATGACTAAGTTCGTTCAGTTTGTCGCGTAACGAGCGTGACAACAACACAGTGTGTGTCGATCCACGATGGGTTTGCATCGCAGGACGAGGACGATCCATCGGCAACATTAAGACTGGTAACTCGCCAGACAGCTCTTCCTTCCAATATGCAAGCTGCTGATCAAGTACTTCTTCTTTCAACCATTCCCTTTGCCATTGGGAAAAGTCGGCATATTGAACCGATAACGGTGCGAGTTCTGCTGGTTTTCCACCAACCGCTTCTTCATAGAATGCCATCCATTCTTGGAGCAAGATTTCCATCGACCAGCCATCTGAGATAATATGATGCATGGTACAAAGAAGAATCCATTCTTCTTCTGCGATTTGCACGATTTGCCCACGGATCAACGGGCCTTGTCCTAAGTCAAATGGCGCTTCGGCTTCGTTTTGGATCCATTGTTCCATTACGCTTTCTCGCTCTTCGTAAGAAAGCGTAGTTAGATCTATTTGGGGAAGGAATCGGAAAGCATACGGTTGAATCTGCTGCACAGGATGACCATCCATTTCATGGAACACCGTTCGCAAAGATTCATGACGCTCTATCAGCTGATTCCATCCCGTCTCCAATGCTTCGGGTACCCAATTCCCTTTAAGATGGCATACCATCGGTATATTATAAAGTGCACTATTAGGCGTAAATTGATCGATGAACCACAGGCGCTGTTGGGCATAAGAGAGCGCAATGGCTTCTCCCCGTTCCATCGGCATAATCGGTGGAATCTCTCGTATTTTGTCTCCTTTACGCAATTGATCCAGTCGCTTCGCCAACGCCTCTACTGTTGAATGCTCAAACAGTTCACGTACTAGCAGTTCGATTTGTAATGCCTCTTTTAACCGAGATACAACTTGAGTAGCGAGCAACGAGTGGCCACCTCGATCGAAGAAAGAATCCTGAACACCAATATTTTCTATGCCTAGCACTTGACTCCATACCGATGCGACAAGCTCTTCCATCGGAGTTCGTGGGTATACAGTATTTTCAGTAGATGGTTCATCAGGTACAGGCAATGCTTTTAAATCAAGTTTTCCATTCGGTGTGAGTGGTAAAAATGCCATCTTGACAAAATGTGCCGGAACCATGTAATTCGGTAAATGTGTTTGCAGATGCTCCCGCCATTCACGAACACTTCCTTCACCAACTACATAAGCTACCAATCGTCTGTCTCCTGGATGATCCTCTCTTACCAGTACAACAGCTTCTTTTACGGACAAATGCGCCTGCAAAGTGGCTTCAACTTCTCCCAGTTCAATCCGGAAACCACGAATCTTTACTTGGTCATCCATACGACCATGGAACTGGAGATCACCGTCAGGAAGATAACTTGCTTTGTCCCCGGTGTAATAGAGACGCTCCCCTGACTTAAACGGATGCGGAATGAATTTTTCCTCTGTGAGTTCCGGACGATTAGCATAGCCACGAGCAAGGTTCTTTCCTCCGATATAGAGATCTCCAATCACACCCACTGGCACCGGCTGAAGGTGAGAATCTAGCACATATACTTCTGTATTCGCAATCGGTCGACCAATCGACGGAGTACCTGTTGTCATTCCTGCAGGCACATAACAATCAGTGGTAACGACGGTATTTTCCGATGGACCATACTGATTAATCACTGCAAAAGGGATTTGTTCAGATGGATACTGTGTTAACTGATCTCCTCCCGTAATGATAAAACGGAGAACAGTCTTCTCTGGCCAAGATAATTTCAAGAGTCTTTCCAGAATAGGTGTAGGCGCAAAGCTAGCCGTGATCCGTGAATCAATGAGCCAATCTCGTAGAGCCTCTGGATTGATTCGCAACTCTTCTGTCGACAGGTATAGTGCTGCACCAGCGGTGAGATAAGGCCAAATCTCCTGGATAGCTGAGTCAAAGGCAATCCCCGCAATTTGAGTCGCACGATCCTGTTCTGTAATTTGGTATACCGCTTGATGCCAAGAAACCATATTCATCAATGAACGATATTCGACCATGACACCCTTTGGCTTTCCTGTGGAACCAGAGGTGTAGACAATATAAGCTAAGTGCTCCGGTTTCACTTGCCGCTTCGGTGCAATCACGCTTTCATCTGTTATTTCTTCTAATCTCACCGTTTCGACCTGTTCGGAAAGGCTTTCTTGCGCTGCTGTCGTCACTACGATTTGGATTCCTGCATCTTCAATCATGTATTGTAACCGTGATTTCGGATACAACGGATCTAGAACGACATAGGCCCCGCCAGCTTTCAATATGCCAAGTAAACTTGCCATAAGCTCAGCCGATCTCGGGAGGTAGACACCCACAACTGTTTCAGGACCAACCCCTTTTCTCTGCAAAACATGTGCCAACTGATTTGCCCGCGCATCCAGTTCACTGTAGGTCCACTCTCTCATTTGATCGACCACTGCAATCGCATCGGGACGTCGTGCTACTTTGTCCTCAAATCTGTCACAAATAAGACCCTCTTGGGACATTTCCATTGCGGTGTCATTCCATGTATCTAATAACAAACCACGCTCAAATTCGGAGAGCATACTCAGACCATTCAACGGTTTTTGTGGATGATGAGAAACTTCATGTAGCCAGTTCTCAAAATGTCCTGCCATTCGTTCGATGGTTGTAACATCAAATAAATCCTTATTGTATTCAAAAGAGAAAATTAATCCTTCTTCCGCCTCGGCTGCCATTACACTTAAATCAAATTTTGCGATCGAATTATAGCTTTCTATCATTTCGATTCTTCTACCAGACAACACTGGAAGCTCTTGTTTCATATTTTGTAAGATGAACATCGTCTGGAAGATTGGAGAATGACTTGTACTCCGCTCGGGTTGCACAACTTCCACAATTTTTTCAAATGGAATATCTTGATATTCATATGCTTTCAGTGCCTTTTGACACACCTGAGACAACAACTCTTGGAATGTCGGTGCACCGCTTAGATCAGCCCGATAAACCAAGGTATTGACGAAGAAACCGATTAACCCTTCAATCTCTCTGTAATTACGATTCGCAATTGGACTTCCGACGAGAATATCCTCTTGTCCTGTATAACGGGAGAGGAAGCTTTGATACGCAGCCAACAGGGTCATAAAGAGCGTCGACCCTTCTTGACGACTGAGTTCGTTCAGTTTGTCGCGTAACGAACGTGACAACAACACAGTGTGTGTCGATCCGCGGTGAGTTTGCACCGCAGGACGCGGGTGATCCATCGGCAGTTGTAGCACAGGAAGCTCACCAGACAATTCTTCCTGCCAATAGTTGAGTTGCTGTTCAAGCACTTCGTCCTTCAACCATTCCTTTTGCCACTGAGCAAAGTCCGCATATTGGATCGGTAATGGTTCAAGTTCTGCTACCTTCTCATCCATTGCTTCCTCATAGAAAGCTATCCATTCTTCAAGTAGGACTCCCATCGACCATCCATCCGAAACGATATGATGCAGGGTACAGAGGAGGATCCATTCCTCTTCTCCCACTCGCAAGACGATTGTCCGAATCAGTGGGCCCTCTCCTAAATCAAATGGCACTTCTGTTTCTTGCTGAATCAAGCGCTTAACTTCTGCGTCTCGCTCTTCCGGAGAAAGTATAGTTAAGTCCATTTGAGGAAGGGACCGGAAAGCATACGGTTGAATCTGCTGAACAGGATGACCATTCACTTCATGGAACACAGTCCGTAAAGATTCATGACGCTCTATCAGCTGATTCCATCCTGTTTCCAATGCTTCGGGTACCCAATTCCCTGTAAGACGGCATACCATCGGCATATTATAAAGTGCACTATTAGGCGTGAATTGGTCAATGAACCACAGGCGTTGTTGGGCATAAGAGAGCGGAATGACTTCTCCCCGTTCCATCGGCATAAGCGGTGGAATCTCTCGTTTTTTGTCTCCTTTACGCAACTGATCCAATCGCTTCGCCAGTGCCTCCACCGTTGTAAACTCAAAAAGTTCACGCACCGGTAGTTCGATTTGGAAAACTTCTTGTAAACGTGAGACAACTTGAGTAGCGAGTAGCGAGTGGCCACCAAGCTCGAAGAAGGAATCCTGAACACCAATATTTTCTATGCCTAACACTTTACTCCATACCGATGCGATGAGCTCTTCCACTGGTGTTCGCGGTGAGACAATATTTACGCTCATAGGCTGTCCATCCAATGCCAGTAAGGCTTTGCGATCAATCTTGCCATTCGGAGTGAGTGGCATAACTTCCATCTCGACAAAGTATGCCGGAACCATGTAATTCGGTAATTGCGTCTTGAGGTGCTCACGCCATTCTCCTGTGTCTCCTTCACCCACCACATAAGCTACTAACCGCTTGTCTCCAGGATGATCTTCCTTCACCAACACGACAGCCTCTTTCACAGATGAATGATCGAGTAGAACCGCTTCAATCTCTCCCAGCTCAATCCGGAAACCTCTGATTTTCACTTGGTTATCTATTCTTCCGATATACTCCACGTTGCGATCATTCAGATACCTCACTAGGTCTCCCGTCCGATAGAGCCGTTCCCCGTCCTTAAATGGATGCGGAATAAAACGTTCAGCAGTTAATTCTGGTCGATTGAAGTAACCACGTGCCAAGCCTACACCACCAAGGTAAAGTTCCCCAGCCACACCTATCGGTACCACCTGTTGGCTTTGATCTAGCACATACAATTCGGTATTATCAATCGGACGACCAATCGGAGTAAGTAACGGTTCTTTTTCTAAATCACAATCATAGTAAGTGACATCTACAGTCGCTTCGGTAGGACCATACAAGTTGCTTAACTTCGTTTGCTGAGAATCATAAAATACACCCTTAAACCGGCGAACCTGTTCGGTATTTAACGCTTCTCCACTGGTGAAAACCTGACACAAAGACGATACGTCCTTTTTCACTTTGGATTGTTCCATATAATCCAAGAAAGTAGATAACATCGACGGAACAAAGTGCATCGTGGTCACGCGATATCGCTCAATACACCCCTCAATCATTGCAGGATCCTTCTCGCCACCCGGCGGAAGTAAACAAACACGTGCCCCTACAAATGACCACCAAAATAATTCCCAGACAGAGACATCAAACGAAAACGGCGTTTTCTGAAGAATCGTATCCTGTTCAGATAATGGATAGTTTTTTTGCATCCACTGTAATCGGTTGATAACCGAGTGGTGTTCAATCATCACTCCCTTCGGATTCCCTGTCGAACCCGAAGTGTAAATGATATAAGCCAAGTTGTTTGCTGTCACTCCGCTCACTGGCGCCAAACTACTCTCTCTAGAAATCGCTACTTGATCTCGATCCAAACAAATCGCTTGGATGCCTTCAGGCAACCAACCCTGTAACGCTTCCTTTGTTAAAAGCACTTGGATCTGCGAGTTCTCTAAAATGTATCTCAGGCGATTTTCAGGATAACTCGGATCCAGTGGGACATAAGCCCCACCCGCTTTGAGAATCCCTAAGAGACCAATAATCATTTCGGGTGAACGCTCGATACATATACCGACCAATGACTCAAGTCCTATATCCCGTTTCTGTAAATAATGTGCCAATTGGTTTGCTTTCTCGTTGAGTTCTTGATACGTCAGCTGTCCACCTTCATACACTACCGCCACCGCTTCAGGTGTACGCGCAACCTGCTGCTCAAACAGTTCGTGAATCATGCTCTCATGTGAATAAACTACGTCAGTGTCATTCCATTCTTCCAAGAGCTGCTTCTGTTCTGTGTCCGATAGCATCGACAGCTTTGTAAATGATTCATCTGGATGATGAACAATTTCGTTTAACCAGTTTTCAAAATGCCCTGCCATACGTGCAATGGTTCTACTGTCAAATAAATCTGTATTGTATTCAAAAGAAACAAATAGACCTTCTTCCACCTCATAAGCGGTTAAACTCAAATCAAATTTCGCGATGGAAATATTACTTTCTATCATTTCCAAGCTTCTACCAGACAGCTCTAGTCGTTCTTGTTTTATATTTTGTAGCGTAAACATGGTCTGGAAGATAGGCGAATGACTCGTACTCCGTTCAGGTTGTACAGCTTCTACCACTTTTTCAAACGGAATATCTTGATATTCATACGCTTTCAACGCCTTTTTCTTTATCTGAGACAAAATCTCCCTGAACGTCGGATTTTCACTGAGATCCGCCCGATAGACTAACGTATTAACAAAGAAGCCGATTAATCCCTCTACTCCTTTATGGTTCCGATTCGCAATCGGACTTCCGACGAGAATATCTTCTTGTCCCGTATAGCGAGCAAGAAAGCTCTGATATGCAGCCATTAAGGTCATAAATAAGGTAGATCCATCTCGTCGACTTAAATCCTTCAATGAACTGAGTAATGTGTGAGGAAGAATCACACGATACGTGTCCCCAGCGTACGTTTGTGTAACCGGTCGAGGGCGATCCACTGGCAGTTGTAGTATGGGAAGCTCACCGGACAATTCTTCCTGCCAATACGTAAGTTGTCGATCTAGCACTTCCCCCTGCAACCACTGCCTTTGCCATTTCGCAAAGTCTGCATACTGAATCGATAGCGAACTTAGTCCAGCAGGCTCCCCACTCATTTCTTCCTCATAGAAGGCAAGCAATTCATTGATCAATATGCCGATGGACCACGCATCAGAAATAATATGATGCATGGTACATAGCAATAACCATTCCTCTTTCCCTAATTGAACCAGTTGATTACGAATCAAAGGGCCATTCATTAAATCAAACGGATCCTGCGCTTCTCTAGCAATCAAACTCTCTATCTCTTTTTCCTTTACTTCCAGAGGAAGATGAGAATAATCCTCTACAGGTAGTTTTCTAGGAAGGAATTCCACAATATGTTGCATAGGTTGGTCTCCTACTTCCTTAAAAACGGTGCGTAATGATTCATGACGTTCAATGAGTCGATTCAATCCCTTTTCCAATGCTTCAGGCGTCCAATTTCCTTTTAGACGCCATACTGTCGGAATATTATATACTGAACTGTTTGGGTTAAATCGGTCCATAAACCACAAACGTTGTTGTGCATAGGACAACGGAAGCGCTTCTTTATTCTCCTTTTTCTGCATCTGCTTCTGAAGCCACATTCTCTTCTCAGGAGAAAGCGAATTCAACTTTGCAAGTAAATCATTTCTCATTTTTTCACACCTTCCTCAACCAAGTTTCTCTCGAATATACCTTGCGCTTCTTCCTCTGATAACTCTTCCAATTGCTTAAGAAGTTCAAGTAACTCTTCATCATTACTCGCTGCTGCTTCATTTTGAATATATTCTTGAAAACTTACATTCTCCTTACTATCATTCTGCCCTTGCTCATTTCCACTACAGCGCAGCTGATTAACCCGTTCTGCCAACTCCTGCACGGTAGTATACGTAAATAAATCATGCAGTGGTAACTCAATTTCAAAGGTTTCATTTAGATTAGAAACAGCTTGTGTAGCGAGTAATGAATGGCCACCTAGTTCAAAAAATGAATCATGAATCCCGATATTTTCAGTGCCTAAAATTTGATGCCATATCGAAACAATCGCTTCTTCTGTAGGTGTACGAGGGGCAACATAACCACCCGCTGCTTCCTTGCGCTCTGGTGCAGGTAAGGCTTTCCGATCGATTTTCCCATTTGGGGTGAGTGGGAATGCTGTCAATTCGACAAAATGTGCCGGGACCATGTAATTTGGTAACTGGGTCTTGAGATAATCACGCAACGCATGAGCATTTCCTTCTCCCACTACATAGGCAACTAAACGCTGATCACCCGGATGATCTTCGCGTACCATCACAACGACTTCGTTAACCGATGAATGACTTTGTAACGTCGCTTCAATTTCCCCTAGCTCAATCCGGAATCCACGGATCTTCACTTGATGATCGATCCGACCGAGATAATCCAAATTCCCGTCCGGTAGATATCTCACAAGATCTCCCGTCCGGTATGCTCGCTCCCCTTCTTTAAATGGATGCGGGATAAAACGATCGTTTGTTAAGTCAGGGCAGTTTAAGTAGCCACGCGCCAAGCCTGATCCCCCAATGTAAAGCTCACCCACTACACCAATCGGGACCATTTGCTGGTTTGCACTGAGTACATATACTTCTGTGTTAGAGATGGGTCTACCAATCGGCGGGACCTTGTGCATGACGCCCTTTTCTAGCTTCATATACGTAGAATAAGTAGTATCTTCGGATGGACCGTATAGGTTGTACACCTTTTCAATCGGACTTCTCTCATACAAGTGCTGGACCAGTGACTGTGGCAACGGTTCTCCAGCCAAATTCATCACTTTTACCGAAGAAGGAATCATCTTTGCTCGAACCAGTTCCTTCGCTGCTGATGGCACAGTATTGACCAAGGTCACATCCTTCGTAGACAACTTGTCCAGATGAAGGGCACTTTCAGCGACAATCACCTTTCCACCCATCGTCAAAGGAACAAACACTTCAAAAACCGATAGATCAAAGGATAGTGAAGTTGAAGCCAGCACTCCCGCTAATTCCTGTAG
The DNA here is from genome assembly GCF_022663535.1 of Bacillus cereus group sp. BfR-BA-01380. Lineage (GTDB taxonomy): Bacteria > Bacillota > Bacilli > Bacillales > Bacillaceae_G > Bacillus_A > Bacillus_A cereus_BB. The sequence goes on from NZ_JAKUFS010000047.1 coordinate 9,750, forward strand.
GGAATAGGTTTGATGTGCCCAATGGATCATCGCCAACGTACTCCGATGCTCAATCATCACTCCCTTAGGATTGCCAGTGGATCCTGAGGTATAGATGATATAAGCTAAGTTATCGCTTGTCACTTCACTCGTACATACGGTCGTTACTTCCTGTTTGATCGCTGCTCGATCACGATCGATACAAATCATGTCAATCGATTCAGGTAACGTCATTTTTTGCTGCAACTTTTCCTGTGTCACTAGTACCTCGATTTGAGCATCCGCTAAAATATACCGTATCCGACTCTCCGGATACGCAGGATCAATCGGAACATACGCTCCTCCTGCTTTCATGATTCCTAAGAGACCGACAATCATCTCGGATGAACGTGTAACGCTGATCCCAACCAATGATTCGCATCCCACACCCCTCTTCTGGAGATAATGGGCCAACTGATTGGAGCGTTCGTTCAGTTCTCGATACGTTAGCTCCTCATCTTCGCACACTACCGCGATCGCTTCTGGCGTTTTCTCCACTTGTTCCTCAAACAATGTATGAATCGTGCTTTCACGTATGGCCACGACTCCTGTGTCATTCCATTCCTCTAGTAACCTCTTATATTCAGCTTTCGATAGCATATTCAGCTTTGATAGTGAATCTTTTGGATGAGATACAATTTCATATAACCAATGTTCAAAATGATCTGCCATTCGTTCAATGGTTGCAGCATTAAACAAATCGGTATTATATTCAAAAGTTAGCAATAACCCTTCTTCCGTCTCCGATGCAAATAAACTCAAATCAAATTTGGCAACTGAAGTATGACTTTCCATCAGCTCCATGTTTCTTTCAGATAGCTGAGGTAACTCTTGTTTCGTATTCTGTAGGGTAAACATAGTTTGGAAAATTGGCGAATGACTGGTATTCCGTTCAGGTTTTACGGCTTCTACCACTTTTTCAAACGGAATGTCCTGATACTCGTATGCTTTTAGTGCTTTTTTTCGTATCTGCGACAGAAGTTCTTGGAACGTCGGATTTCCACTGAAATCAGCTCGATAAACCAACGTATTTGCAAAGAAACCTATTAATCCTTCAATCTCTTTAACATTCCGGTTCGCAATCGGGCTTCCAACCAAGATGTCATCTTGTCCCGTATAACGAGAAAGGAAGCTTTGATACGCTGCCATCAAGGTCATAAATAAGGTGGATCCTTCTTGCAGACTTAATTCCTTGAGCTGTTCCCGTAAGGAATTCGCCACCATCAGAGACTGACTTGCACCACGGTGAGTTTGAACAGCAGGTCGAGGACGATCCATCGGTAATTGCAAGACCGGTAACTTACCAGCCAATTCTTCCTTCCAATATTGAAGGTGCTGATCAAGATTCTCTTCTTTTTGCCATTCTTTTTGCCATTCTTTTTGCCACAGGGCAAAGTCCGCATATTGAACAGATAACTCCTTCAGTTCAACTGGTTTGCCACTTATCGCTCCTTCATAAAAAGCCATCCATTCTTCGAGTAAGATTCCCATTGACCACCCATCTGAAATAATATGATGCATCGTACAAAGGAGTACCCATTCCTCTTTGTCCACTTTCAAAATTCGTGTTCGAATCAAAGGACCTTGTCCCAAATGAAATGGTTCCTCTGCTTCGTTTTGAATGAGCCGCTTCATCTCTCTTTCTCTGTCTTCTAGAGAGAGGTTTGTTAGATCCATTTGAGGAAGGGGTTTGAAAACATGCGACTGAACCTGTTGAACGGGTTCACCCTCTCGCTCTTGAATTACTGTCCGCAATGATTCATGACGTTCAATCAACTGATTCCATCCCGTCTCCAATGCTTCAAGTGACCATTTTCCTGTCAGTCGACATGCTGCATGAATATTGTACATCGTACTATTTGGCATTAATTGATTAATGAACCATAGGCGTTTCTGTGCGTAGGAAAGCGGAATAGATTCTTCCCGCGACATAGGTACAAGTGGTGGAATCTCTCGTTTTTTATCTCCTTTACACAACTGATCCATTCGCTTCGCCAGTGTCTCCACCGTATCGTACTTGAAAAGTTCACGTAACGGTATTTTGATCTGGAATGCTTCTTGTAATCGAGAGACGATTTGAGTAGCGAGTAATGAGTGTCCACCACGTTCAAAGAAAGAGTCTTGAATGCCGATATTTTCTATTCCCAATACTTGACTCCAAACCGAGGCGATGAGCTCTTCCGATGGCGTTCTTGGTAGGACGTTAAACTCTCCCATAGATTGTCCTTCCGGCGCTGGTAAGGCTTTTCGGTCGATTTTTCCATTTGGAGTAAGCGGGAAATATTCCAACTCTACAAGGTGTGCTGGAACCATGTGATTCGGTAATTGGTTCTGAAGATACTCTCGCCAATTTTGGATATTTCCATCGTTTATCACATACGCTACCAATCGCTGATCGCCTGGGCGATCTTCTCTCACTAGCACGACTGCCTCTTTAATAGACGAATGCCTTTCTAAAGTCGCTTCAATTTCTCCAAGCTCAATCCGAAAGCCACGCACTTTCACCTGATGGTCCATTCTTCCTATAAATTCTAAATTCCCATCAGTTAGATATCTTACTGAATCTCCAGTTCGATATAGCCGTTCTCCTAATTGAAACGGATGCGGAACGAATCTTTCAGCAGTAAGATCAGGTCGATTTAAGTAGCCACGCGCTAAGCCTGCACCACCAATATACAACTCACCTTCTATCCCTATCGATTGCAAACGCTGATTCTGATCTAATACATACAGCTGGATATTTTGTATCGGATTACCAATAGAAACAAATTCTTGATGGGGTTGACAGTCAAATGCATTCACGTAAATGGTTGCTTCTGTTGGTCCATAAAAGTTGGTCAATTTAACTTGTCCGCTCTTATCCCAGTGCTGTTGAAATCGTCTAACCAACCCTAGACTAAGCTCTTCCCCACCGGAAAACACATGACGCACGGACGAACATTTCAGTTTCAAATCAATATGATCGAAATGATCTAAGAAAACAGATAGCATCGAAGGAACAAATTGGACAACAGTAACCTGATGCTTCTCTATCACTTCAGCTATTATAGAAGGATCTTTCTCTCCACCTGGAGGCAGGAAGGATACACATGCTCCTACACTAATACCCCAAAATAACTCCCACACAGATACATCAAATGAGAATGGTGTTTTCTGCAAGACCACATCCTTTTCAAAGAGTGGATATTGATGTTGCATCCATTCAAGATAATTATTCACTGAATGATGCTCAATCATCACTCCCTTTGGATTACCTGTAGATCCTGAGGTATACATAACGTATGCTAAATTTTTTCCTGCTATACTGCTTGTACATGCGGTCGGTTCTTCCTGTTCAATCGCAATGCGATCTTGATCCATACAAATTGTTTCGATTTGTTCGGATATACCTATTTTTTCTAACATTTCTTGCGTCACTAGTACTTCGATTCTAGCATCTTCTAATATATAGCGTAGCCGATTCTCGGGATACGTAGGATCAAGTGGAACATAAGCTCCTCCTGACTTTAGAATCCCTAGCAACGCTATCATCATTTTTGGCGATCGTTCCATATATACACCGACTAAAGACTCTGGACCCACACCACGCTTCTGTAAATAGTGAGCTAGCTGATTAGCACGCTCGTTCAGCTCTTTATAGGTAAGTTTCTCATTTTCATAAATAACCGCGATCGCTTCTGGCGTTTTCTCCACTTGCTGCTCAAATAACGTATGAATCATGCTTTCAGATGAATATTCTACTTGGGTATCATTCCATTTCTCTAGCAGTTGTGTCCGCTCTTCCATTGTTAAATGGGTAATTTCGGATAGCTTTGAATCTGAGCTTTTCGTCATCTGAATTAATGTTTGCGATAGATGATCCTGAACCCGATGAATGGTCTCTTCATCAAAATGATGGCGGTCATACATCAACTTCAAAGTAAATTCCTTACCTGGCATTGCAATGAGCGTCAAAGGATAATTTGTTTGTTCTGCACTTTGGACCTCTAGTAATCTTAAATCAGCATTGCGCTCTCCTTGGATCGGGTAATTTTCGAACACATACAAGGTATGAAATAAAGTACTGCTCCTTGGAACTTCACTCCAACCTTGAATATCGACCAACGAATTATACTCGTATTGTCTCCGTTCCATTTCTTTCATCTGTATCTTATGGAGCCAGTCTACTACTGATGTATCGTTCTTTACATAAATTCGGGTAGGCAATGTGTTAATGAATAGACCAACCATTTTCTCTGCCCCTACTAGTTCAGTAGAACGCCCAGAACTAGTCACACCAAATACGATGTCACTTTCACCGCTATACCGACTCATCAAGTAAGCCCAGGCTCCTTGCACTAACGTATTTAAGGTTAGCTGACTATTTCGCACCCACTCTTGTAACGTCTCAGTCAGTTCCTCAGATAGCCGATAAACACTCTCTCCATAACCCTTCTCCTGCCCCTGGTCACTTCTTTCCATCGCTAATGGCGTAGGTGCATGAAATCCTTTTAATTCTTCTGTCCAGAATTTCTCAGCTTTACTTCGATCTTGTTTATTAATCCACTGGATATATTTTTTATAGGGAAGAGACTTGGGAAGATCGACTGCTTCTCCCTTTATCATCTTGAGATAAACTTCCATCACTTCACTGAAGATCAGGGACACACTCCACCCATCCAACAAAATATGATGATGCGTCCAAATGATTCTCGTTTCTTCTTCTGCTTCTTTAATCGCAGTGATTCTCATCAACGGTGCTTCGTCTAACGAAAACCCTTGCTTCCGATCAGCATTCAAAAACTGGTGTAATTTCTTTTCCCTCTCTTCACATGAAAGAGCGCTCCAGTCTTCTCGACGAATAGTAAAAGGAAGATGTTGATAAACAGCTTGCAATGGCTTTTCTATTTCCTCCCACACAAAAACAGAACGTAGAATCTCATGTCGGTGAATGACGTATTCCCAGGCCTTTTCGAAAGTAGCAACATCCAATCGACCACCGAGTAAGAAACCTACCTGTACAATGTAGGAAAAAGAATGCTCATCATCTTGATCATATAAAGTATGAAACAGTATCCCTTTTTGTAAAGGTGACAATCCGTATATATCGATAACTTCCCCCATTGTTACACCCTCTTCTTTGTTAATTTAAGTAATACTTTACTCAAGCTTTCTTCCGTGAGAGCCTCTGCATCAGCAAAGTCAGATACCGTAAAAGCAGACTCTGTCGTTGGCGGATTTATCAGTAGACGAAGTTGATTCAACATGGCATCTGCTATCGCTTTAATTGTCAATCTAGAAAACTGTTCTCTACTATACATCCAAACAAAATGTAACTTCCCATCTTTCACCATACCGACAATGTCAATCGGGTGAGAGGGTTTCGATTCTGGAGCATGGTTTAAGAGTGTAAACCCTGTCTCTTGCATAAACAAAGATTCTTTGGAAAATACTTGATCAAGTTGCCCCAAATAGTTAAAGCTTATTGATGGTTTTTGCTGCTGATAGAACGGAAGCAATTCTCTGCTCAAGTAGCGTAAAATGCCATAATCAATGCCCTGATTCGGAATTCGACGCAATTGCTCTTTCACAGCCTTTAATCCCTCAATAGGTGTTGTTGATCCCTGAAGATCAAGGTGAACGGGATAAATACTCGTGAACCAACCCACTGTCCGCGATATATCAACGCCTTCAATCACCTCTTCTCTTCCATGTCCTTCCAAGTGAACAGAAACCTTATGCTGATTTGTACATTCAGCTATAGCTTGTACTAATGCCGTCAATAGTACCTCGTTAATCCTTGTCTTATGAGTCATCGGAACTTCTTGTAACAACGCGTGGGTCTCTTCTGCTCCCAACGTCATCGTCACTTGATCAATCGATGCTTCTGTCGTTTCCTGTATAGGGTATTTCATCGGAATCGTCATCACTTGTTTTTCTGCCTGTTCACGCCAATAATCTTTTACTTCTTTTGAAAGATCTGACTCACTGTATGCCTGTAGTCGTTCCGACCATTCTTTAAAGGATGTACTTTTCGCAGGTAACTGAACTTTCTGACTTTGTTTCATCTGGTTGTATGCGGCCTGTAAATCTTCCAATAGAATTCGCCATGATACTCCATCTACTACTAAATGATGAATCGTCCAGAATAATCGATCGTTCCCATTCGAACCGTCATCAAAGTACACTATTCTCATCAACGGCCCTGTAAGTAAATTGAAACTGGCTTGAGTGATATCCATCTCTTCTTGTATCACTTGATTCCACGCTTGTTGATCAGCATCGTTCCGCTTTACCACACGAAGTACAGACTGTTCATCGATTCCCTCATTTCTCTGCTTCCAAGTTGCATTTGGCAATTGTCCATACCGGAAACGTAAGGCATCATGATGTTTGAGTAAGTTTAATAGGGCTTCCTCTAGTAACTCCACATCCAATCTCTCTCTTACTTTTAAAAGCATCGATTGATTCCAATGTTGCGGGTTCGGATGTTCTTGCTCGAAGAACCAATACTGAATTGGAGTAAGCGGTACCTCTCCCGTCACAACTCCCTGCTCTGCTTGTACTCCCTGATTTTCTTTGACTACTTGCGCCAACTCGGCAATCGTTGGGCATTCAAACATTTGCTTGGGTGTAAGTTTTAATCCCAATTGACTCGCTTGTGATATGATCTGAATGCTGAGAATCGAGTCCCCACCAATTTCAAAGAAGTTATCATAGATTCCCACCTTCTTAATCCCTAATACTTGCTTCCAAATGGTAGCCAGTGTTTCTTCTTTACCATTCCGGGGTGCAACACATTCA
>NZ_JAKUFS010000048.1 GCF_022663535.1 Bacillus cereus group sp. BfR-BA-01380
AGGCGTGGAACAGCTCGCTAGTGTGTTAACTCCACTGACGTTAATCGTCCGTTAGGTCGAAACGTTAGAAACCCCCACTTCAAGCTTTGCTAAGTGGGGGAGTATTCATATGAGCCTCTTCTTTCTATAGTACCTTTTCAATTTCCTTTTCTAACTGCTCTGGCTTCGTCTGCGGCGCAAAACGCTCAATTACTTTTCCATCACGCCCTATTAAAAACTTCGTAAAGTTCCATTTTACCGCCTTCATGCCAAGTATGCCCGGTGCCTGCTCCGTCATATATTTGTATAGCGGATGCGCATCATCACCTTTCACATCAACTTTCGCAAACATTGGAAAAGATACACCGTAATGTAATTCACAAAAGCTTGTAATATCTTCTTCTGTCCCTGGCTCTTGTCCTCCAAATTGATTGCATGGAAATCCGAGTATTTCAAAACCTTGTTCTTTATATTTTTCATACAAAGCTTGCAATCCTTTATATTGCGGTGTAAAACCACATTTACTGGCAACATTCACAATTACTACTACTTTTCCTTCATATGTACGTAACGACTTTTCTTCTCCTTTTATTGTTTTTGCAGAAAAATCATAAATTGTCATATTATATCGACTCCTTCATGTCATACACTCCTATAGTTCTATCATAAAATGCAAGGTGTATATTGTCTAATGAGAACATTTTATTTTTGTTCAAAAAATCGTCACAATTCACTAGACATTTTCCTTGGAAAGTTTTACAATGAAAGTGTGAACAAAATGTGACAGTTTACCTTCTAAATTGTGACATTTTCAATTCCATTATTAAAAATAGGGATGGTGTTGATAATGAAAACTGCACAAAGTGAAAAGCTTTCTAATCGCGAATTTTATTTCGTATTATACATGATGATGTTACTTGTTTTAGGTTGGTTTATGGATGTTAACGGTATTTTCTTAAGCAAATATTTCACACTCGCAGGAATGATTACAGTTCCAGCAATTGGTGGTCTTGTCGGCTACTTTATTATGTCTCTTAGCAAACAACATAATAACTAAACGTATTACATAAAGGCAGAAAACGATGTTTCGTTTTCTGCCTTTTCTTTTATAATAAAAGAATAATAAACTACATGGAGTGATAAATTTGAAAAAAGTAGAAAAACTCTCTTCACAGCTATACCTGATCGACGATTATGACTTACAACATGAACAACGTACAGGTACATATGTCTTACTCGGTGATGACATTACTATAATTGAAACGAGCGCTGCACCTTCTCTTCCTTATCTGTTAGATGGATTACAACAGTTGAATATCCAACTGGCCGATATAAAAAATATTATTGTTACACATGTTCATTTGGACCATGCTGGTGCAGCTGGCTTAATGATGGAAAAATGCCCAAATGCAACGCTGTTCGTTCATTCCCGAGGCGCTCGTCACATGATTGATCCAACAAAACTCATTCAAGGTGCAAAAGCTGTTTACGGTGATTCATTTGATACACTCTTTCATCCCATCTTGCCTATTTCAGAAGAACGCGTTCACATCGTACAAGATGGTGAAACATTACAAATCGCCAATAACCGGACGCTGACATTCTACGATACACCAGGTCATGCAAAGCATCACATTAGCATTCATGATTCTTTAACAAACGGTATATTTACTGGCGACACGATTGGTATTTACTACCGTCAATTAGCTGAACTAGGTGTTGAACTTTATTTGCCAACAACATCTCCTACACAGTTTCAACCCGATGCGATGCTATCTTCAAAAGACCGTATTCAAAATATGAATGTCGATTTTATCTATTTCGGTCATTATGGTGCCTCTTCTCATATTTCTGAAATTTGCACGCAGCTAGAACATTGGCTCCCAATATTTGTTGAAGCAGGAGAGCAAGTGTTTGAACATGAACAAAATTTTGAAAAGGCGAGTCAAGAACTATCCCTTTTATTACTTGAAAAAGTTTCATCACATCTTACAAATCAAGGTGTCCCATCGTCACATTCTATTTATGACTTACTAAAACTTGATTTAGAAATCGGGGCTATGGGAATAATTGATTATTTGATAAAGCGAGAACAAACAAAAACTACTTCAAAATAAGAATCATACTATCTTCACCAAAATGTTTGTCGCTGTAATACAAAAAGAGTCCATTTTTCTTGTCATGGACTCTTTTTGTAAAGTTCATTCAATAATTTACTTTTGTACTTTTTCGTTGACATAATTCATAAAATTGTCTGCTTCTTGAAATGCTGCTTTATACTCTTCAGGCACCTTATCTATCGTAATTCCCTCACTTGATTTCATTTTCGATTGTATTTTTTCATATGTCATTAAAGCATGTACGTATTGCTTATATTCTTCAGGAGTTAACACTTCTTTACTTGATTTCTTTCCGTTTAACTTATCGAAATACGGTTGAATTACCATGGAAGCCTTCATCATTTCCTCTTGTTTCTCTTGAGAAAGTTGATCATAATCAATGTTACCATTTGCATCTCCATACTTCATTTTTGTATCTAGTAATTCTTTTAACAATACTGTAAACTCTTTATACTCTTTTTCTCCCATCTCACCTTTTGCTTGCGATAACTTCGCATTTACATGCATATACCCTTGAAGTGTTGCATTTGCAAAATGTTTCTTTACATTATCAAATGATCCATACACACCATCCGCTACAAGAGATTGATACGAAAAAGCACTCGTTGGAATAAGTAATGTTGCTGCTAACACACCCGTTATAAGATGTTTTTTCTTCGATATCCCTCCACGTTTTATTTTCATTTGATTCATTACTTTTTCTTTCAATTCCGGTGATGGTACAATTCCTCTCGTTTCTTCTTGTAAAGCTTCTCTTACTTTGTATTCAAGACTCATCATACATCCCCCACTTCTTTTAAAATAATATTTCCGCCATGCTCTTTTTGCCGTAATTTCTTTAAAGCTGCATAAATTCGAGATTTAACCGTTCCAACTGGTATATCTAAAATATTTGCTACTTCTTCTTGAGAGTAATCATGTAAATACCGCAGGATGATGACTTGTTTTAATTTATAAGGTAACAATAAGCTCTTGATTGGACAACTTATTGACAAGATCATTAGAAAAATCAAATTCAATTGGCTTTCGCTGTTCTTCTGCTTTTTTCACAATCCGTAGACGCATCCATCTCTTTCTCCTATAGGAATGAATTTGTCTTACAGCAAGACCGATTAACCATGGCCGAAAAGGACGCTGCCGATCATATTGACTAAGCGATTGATACAATTGCATATATATTTCCTGAACAACATCATCTACATCCGACTTATCCTCTATTAAAAAGTGAGCTGTCTTATACACATCTTCAATTGTTTTATCGTATAGTTCACTGTATGCTTCCTGATTTCCTAATAACGTCCGTTCGATAAGATAACCATATTCAGCGGATTTCTCCATCTTTCATCCCCTCCTTCCATAAGTCGTACACTATATATTGGCAAGAACAGAAAATTTCGTTCGATTTTTTGGAAATAAATTTTTCATAACATTTTCTTATAACCCCTAATAACCATTATATAATTTCCCAAATTATCACGGGCATTTAAAATAAACTATAGAATCTACTTTAGGAGGACTAATCATGAAAGCAATTGTTGTAACTGCCTTTGGAGGCCCTGAAATGATGAAGTATACAGACGTAGCTATGCCGTCTATTAACGTGAATCAAGTTTTAATTCGCGTCGTTGCAACAAGTGTGAACTTTGCTGATATTAAATCTCGATATGGAAAAAAGGGAACTGGAAATCTTCCTTTTATACCTGGTATCGATGCTGCTGGAATCGTAGAACAGGTCGGATCTAACGTAACGAATATTAAGGCGGGGCAGCGCGTTATTGCTTTTCCTGTTAACGGATCGTATGCCGAATATGTTGTAGCAAATGAAGAACTTACTTTTGTATTACCAGATGAAATTGATTTTGAAACTGCTGCGGCTTGTCCAATTGTTTCCTTTACAAGCTATACACTGCTAGCAAATGTTGCAAGAGTACAACAAGGCGAAACTGTACTGATCCATGCCGCTGCAGGAGGAATTGGCTCAACAGCTATTCAGCTCGCTAACATTTTAGGTGCTGGAAAAGTCATTGGAACAGTTGGAAATAAAGAAAAAAAGAAAATCGCTTTAGAAGCCGGGGCAGATTATGTTATTTGTTATAAGGAAGAAGATTTTGTACATAAAGTGAATGAGATTACGAATGGAGAAGGTGCAGATGTTATATTAGATTCTATTTCTGGTACCATATCAGAACAAAGCTTGCAATGTCTTGCTTTCTATGGGCGCCTTGTCCATTTTGGAAATGCAAGCGGTGCTATCGGAACATTTCAGACAAAAGATCTACATGCAAGCTGCCGGTCTATTCTTGGCTTTAGCTTTGGCACAACTCGAAAAAAACGGCCTCATTTACTCGGGCATACTGCAGAGCAAATATTTCCTCTTTTAAGCAATGGTAGCCTACAAATTAAAATCGAAAAACGTTTTTCGCTTCAGGATGCAGGGAAAGCACATGAATGGGTCGAAAGTAGACAAAGTACTGGAAAAGTTTTATTAGATGTTCAACTAACATAATATAGTTCCCTTTCCAGTGGAGGTGTCTTATATGGGCTCAAGAATTATGCATTTAATTATCGCAAATTGTATTGCAGAGAAGCTGGCTATTCATGATAAAACCTCTTTCCTACTCGGAGGGGTTGCTGCTGATGCAGTTCATTCTAGAAATGAAAAAGAAATATCGCACTTTTATACAGGTACAGTAAAGAACTATACAAGAAGAATTGATTATGAAGCATTTCTTCATAAATATAAAGTATATAAAGATTCTCCCTTCATATTAGGGTACTATACACATCTCATTGCCGATGATATGTGGCTACAAGGTTTTTATCTCCCCTGGCTCAAAAATCGAATCGATTATGATCCTAACCTTCTTTCTCTGTATCATCATGACTTTAAACTTTTAAATGGAAAACTGCTCCATTATTATGATAGAGATCGGAGTTTATTTCATATTTTGAATATGAAAGCAAGTGTGGTAAATGTTGAAGAAGTGCTTGAGGAAAACATCTATGCTTTTAAATCGTTAATTTTTGAAGATATGCTGTACTCACAGCAAGATGTATTCGCAAACCTACAAGTATTTACACTAAATCAAATCATTGGATATATAGAAACTTCTATTCAGAAAGGTATATTCTGTTTAGAAAAGCAAACCACTAATCCATCCACATCTAAATGATAATAAAAAAACGTGACTACGTAATATTCGTAGCCGCGTCTTTTTTACTTATCTAGGCTTTTTCTTCCCAGTGAATGCTGGTTTCTTTTTCTTTGGTTCTTTCGGTTTCGATTCAACAAACGATCCTTTAAACATTTCTTGTTTCTTAAACTGAATACCTAGCTTCTTCGCAAATTGAAGTAACTTTTTCTCTTCTTGCGGTGTTACAAGTGAAACAACTGTCCCCTCTTTACCCATACGTCCTGTACGTCCTGAACGATGAATATATTGGTCCAGCGTATCTGGCAATTCTAAATGAATAACGTGTGTTAAGTCATCAATATCTAGTCCACGCGCTGCGATGTCTGTTGCTAATAAAATCTCTACTTTGCCTTGACGGAATGCACGCATTGTTGCTTCACGTTCTTGTTTGCTTGCTTCCGCATGAAGAGCCGCTGCTTTCATCTTACGGAATTTCAATTTCTCAGCAATTTCATCTAAACGGAACGGATCATTTAAGAAAGCAACTGCTTTTACATTACCAGTGTGCATGATTTTACGAACAAAATCATTTTTTTCTCGGCGTTCACAAACGATATACGTATGTTCAACAAGACTCTTCGTTTCTGTGCGTTTCACACGCAGAATTTGCGGTTCAGTTGCAAAATCACGCGCTACTTCTTCTGCGTCTTTTGTCATTGTTGCCGAGAAAAATACGACTTGACGATCACGCATTGTCGATTTAATTACGTCGGACACCGCATCAATCATTTTTTGTTTTACAATTTGATCAAACTCATCAAATACAATTGTTTTCACTTCATGCATTTTCAATTTCTTCATACGGATTAGTTCTAAAATACGTCCAGGTGACCCTACGATTACTCGCGGATGTTTCTTTAGTTTCTCTACTTGACGCTTAATATCTGCACCGCCAATTAAAGATGCACCTGAAATCTCAGTACCTGCAGTAAACTTTTGTACTTCTTCATGAATTTGCATCACAAGTTCACGTGTTGGTGCTAAAATAACCACTTGAGGTTGTTTCACTTCAGGGTTAATTTTATGTAAAAGTGGTAATAAATACGCTAATGTTTTACCTGTTCCTGTTGGAGATTCAGCAATAACGTCTTGTCCTTCTAAAATTGTTGGAATAGCTTGCTTTTGAATTTCAGTAAACTCTTTAAAACCAGCCTTCTCCCAAGCTTGTTGCAAAAATGGTTGCATCTCTTTTATCATTTCTTTTTCTCCTTTATCTCTATTTTTGAAGAAATTGTTGTATTATTCGCATCGTTTCTATCATATGAGAAATAACAGTTACTAAGTCATCAACATGATCTTCTGTAATCGCTTTTTGAAATAAGATGTCTACTTTATTATGATATGAAATCGCTTGCTTATTATATTCGTATGAAATTTGCTGCGTAATCATTCGTTCTTTTCCCCATATGGATTGTAGCAACGCTTCGATTTCTTGGCAATCTTTTTCTGGATACCCTATAGGAAATTCAAAGAAAAGCTTCATTTCACAACCAGGAACAAAATTTGGTACCTCTAATATCTCACCTGATAAATTTTTTGCATTAACTGATAATAAAAACGTCGCTTCCACTAATGGCTTGATATATTCTGTGAGCTGAAACGAAATGGTATATGTACGACTAAGTGATGCCAGATCCATTATATCCTTTCGATTCGTTATAATAATGTCAGCATGTAAATCAAAATCATATACAGCTCCTTCAACGACAACTTTTAAATTTTCAAAAGCAGTTGGATCAAACATATATTCCTCCAAAAAACAAGCGCCTTTCCATCGAAAGGCGCCGCATGATGTACGTATAGTTTACCGATAAAAGAGAAGAAATACAACCTTTTAAAATAAACCTACTGCTTTTCCATCTTCATTTACGTCCATTTGAAGAGCAGCTGGTTTCTTTGGAAGGCCTGGCATTGTTAACATTGTTCCTGTTAATGCAACGATAAAGCCTGCACCAATAGATGGTTTAAATTCTCGAATTGTCACAATAAAGTCAGATGGACGTCCTAGTTTTGTTGGATCATCAGAAAGAGAATACTGTGTTTTCGCCATACAAATTGGTAAGTTACCCCAGCCTTCTGCAGCAAATTGTGTTAATTGCTTGCGAGCTTTTGGCGCAAATTCAATATCTTTTGCACCGTATACTTTTTGAGCAATTGTACGAATCTTCTCTTCTAACGAAAGCTCTAAATCATATAAAGGCGCGTATGTATTCTCACCTTTTTCAATTACTTTTAATACTTTCTCTGCCAGGTCAACACCGCCTTGACCGCCTTTTTCCCATACTTCTGTTAAAGATACTTCGTAACCGCGCTCATTGCACCACTCTTGTAAGTATGCAACTTCTTTATCTGTATCTGTAATGAATTTGTTAATTGCGATAACAAATGGAACACCGAATGCTTGAATGGTTTCAACATGTTTTTGTAAGTTTTCCATACCTTTTGCTAACGCATCAACATTCTCTTCTTTTAAGCCATCTTTCGCTACGCCGCCATGCATTTTAAGAGCACGAATTGTTGCAACAATAACAACTGCTTCTGGTTTAATGCCTGCTGCACGTGCTTTAATATCTAAGAATTTCTCAGCACCTAAATCTGCACCAAAACCAGATTCCGTAATCACATAATCACCTAATTTTGCTGCCATTGTCGTTGCGATTACACTGTTACAGCCGTGTGCAATGTTCGCAAATGGGCCGCCATGAATGATCGCTGGTGTATTTTCTAACGTTTGTACTAAATTTGGTTTTAACGCATCTTTCAATAATAGTGTTAATGCACCTTCTACACCTAAATCTTTTACTGTTACAGGTTCATTATCCATGTTATAAGCAACAACAATGCGTGCTAAACGTCCTTTTAAGTCTTGTACATCTGTCGCTAAGCAGAATACAGCCATAATTTCAGATGCAACTGTAATATCAAAACCGTCTTCACGCGGTACACCTTGTACTGGTCCGCCAAGGCCGATTACAACATTACGAAGTGCACGATCATTTAAATCTACACAACGTTTCCATACGATTTTACGCGTATCGATGCGCAGATCATTTCCTTGTTGAATATGATTGTCAATAAATGCTGCAAGTGCATTATTTGCAGTTGTAATCGCATGAATGTCACCTGTAAAGTGAAGATTAATATCTTCCATTGGTACAACTTGTGAATAGCCTCCGCCTGCTGCACCGCCTTTTAATCCCATAGTTGGTCCAAGAGATGGT
This sequence comes from Bacillus cereus group sp. BfR-BA-01380, assembly GCF_022663535.1. Classification (GTDB taxonomy): domain Bacteria; phylum Bacillota; class Bacilli; order Bacillales; family Bacillaceae_G; genus Bacillus_A; species Bacillus_A cereus_BB. Next base: position 8,515 of record NZ_JAKUFS010000048.1, read on the forward strand.
TCACGAAGTGCAATCACTGCTTTTTTACCAATTTTATTAAATGCTTGTCCTAAACCAACTGTTACCGTTGATTTTCCTTCCCCTGCTGGAGTAGGGTTAATTGCTGTAACTAGTACAACTTTTCCATCTGCTTCCCCTTGTAAGCGCTTAAAAATATCAAGAGATAGTTTCCCTTTATAATGACCGTACGGCTCTAATTCTTCTTCTAAAATGTTTAATTCTGCTGCAATCTCTTGAATTTTCTTCATACCTGCTTCTTGCGCAATTTCAATATCAGATTTTACTGTAGTAGTTGCTGTCATATTCCCTAGTCCCCCTTTAATTGTTTCTGAAAATATTGTATCAGTTTTTTGTATTTTCTGCACTTATAATCCACCCTTAAAATAAAACTTCTATCAGTGAGAGTAATTGCCTGTTAGTAGCAAGAAAAGTTACTTCTTTTGAAACATAAATACCCACATAAATGTTAAGGCTTGCTGCAATTCAAGCGGAAGTTGTCCAATCATCTTTTCGTTTACCCCTCGTTTATATACTCCCATTCCATCTATCAAATATAACCCCTGTTCCTGTGCAAGTTTTTGAAACTCCCATGGCATCATTGTGTTACAAATGACATTTTTTCCATATAAACGCGGATAGCTATTCTCACGCGGTTTTGCAGTTGGTCCTAAAATAGCAATACAGGCAAAACCTTCTTTTCCTAACACTCGCTTTATTTCCTGCAACGCTTGAAGGGGTGCTTCGGTCCATTCTAATGAATTTACCGCTAAAACGGAGGCAAACTCCTCATCTTGAAACGGTAACGAAGTAAGATCGCCCACTATAAACGATAAATTAGAATGTTCACCTCGCTTTTTCCCTTTTTCAATCATTTGCTCCGATAAGTCGACACCACAAGCTTTGTAACCAGCTTTACTTAGTTTATATGTACCATACCCATCCCCGCATCCTACATCAAGAACAGTTTCTCCGCTTCGTATATATTTTTGAAAAAACGGAATAATTGTACTGCGGCTACCATCATCCCACATTTCTTGACTATTTTGATTCCAATAATCCGCATTATCATTCCATTTTTGCTGCGCTGCTTCATGCCAATTAAACTTCGTCATTCTTCGCCCACCTTTCCATTTTACATCTACATAAAATTCATTCTACACCATTTTACATTTTTCCTGTTTATTCTTAAGAAGAGATGGATAATATAACAGATAATTGTTTTCCCATTTTTTTCTTTGTTTGTATATAAATAATAAGCATGTTTTCTTATTTAATAAAAAATACTAAGCATACCCTAATTCGAAAGAGAGGGACATTCCTTGCCGAAAAAACGAATACATCATCTAAAAAGCGGAGAAAAACAGGAAGAATATGCAATAGAAATCACGCCTCAGCGGCTTCCAATTAGACGTCGTCGTAAAGAAATTCATAAAGAAGAAGAGCGGACAGACATTGGTGCAATTGTTGGATACATTGCATTATTTCTCTCTTTATTTTCAATAGCTTTCTATCCCATTACACTTGGATCCCTTTCCATTCTTATTGGACTTCTTGCTGTTCGTTACGAAGCAAAAACACTCGGATATACAGCCATTGGCTTTGGAGGATTTTCTTTACTTTTTAGTTTATTATATCCGTTCTTCTTATCAGCACTTTAAAAAACACTTGTTTGATACAAACTATGACACACAATATTTACCTACTAAGAAAAAGGAGTGAATCTGTCACTCCTTTTTCTCATATACAGCTTATTTTTTCGCCAATTCATCCTAAATCTAGAAGTTTTTCCATTTCAAAATTAATTCGTTTACTTTCTCTTTTGTAAGGGATGCTTATTAACGAAATAACATCACATATCCGCAGCTACTACAATGATAGGCAGTAATTTCTTGAAACACTGGATAGTTCTCCTCATCTCTCTGTTCAATAAATACTTTTTCAAAGCGATACATATTTGGCGCATATGCCCAGTCTTGTTTTGTACGAGCATATAATGTAGACGAAAAAAAGTCTTCTCCCCCGCAAACCATGCAAATCTTATTCAACATTACTCCCTCCCTAAGCTTGTCTTATCCTAACTATATGAAAGAGAGTACAAAAAAAAGACCTTCTACATTAGAAAGTCTTTTCAGTGGAAAAGAGAAACATACCCAATATTCCAACAGCGCTATACGTCTTCTTTTTCTCTGTTTCTGTTTGAAACGTCTGCTCTATCTTTATAAAAAATACACCGTTTCGAACATCCATACTAACAAACTCCATTTTCTCTTCTTTTTGATCTTTTTTCTGCGTACAGTTAAAATCCACTTCATTACACACAATTGAATATTTGTCTTCTAAATGCTTTTGAAAATCCGCTTCTTTCGGACATGTTAATAGCATGATTGCGACAAGTATAATACTACCAATACCTACTACAAGAAAATTCTTCTCCATTTTGTCTCCCTTCAAAAAAGAAAACTTGACTCATATCGTCAAGTTCTCTTAATCCATTACCCACTGCCACTCTTGTTCTTTCTTATCAAAGATAAGCCATCCTGTTTTAGAAGCTTCACTTTTCAAATCTTCTAAACCATCTAAAACTTCATTTGTACTTTCATACGAACCGATGACATAAACAGGAATCTCTAAACCGCGTCTTGATTCTATTTTCCCTGCTAAGTCTAAGTATAAGCCATCTTCCATAAATGGCAGAAGTTCAAGAATAACCTCTTTTGAAATTGCTGGATAAATTTTCGATTTTTGAAAGAATGCGAATCGTTTTTTTCCAAATGAGCCAAGTTTATAAGGAATTACCTTACTAAGCATGCCAACAAAGTCATGCATTCTTCGGTAATATACTTTATTATACCATCCGTCATCGTAAGAAAGATAAACAAATCTATTTTTCAAAAGCGGGAAAAAAGCCTTCCCAAGCGGTTCCTTTTTGTGCGCCAAATAAAGCAATTCTGCAATTTCTTTTGGCGCCAATTCATCCAGGTCATTTACATCATCAAAATCAATCCAACAAAATTCCTCAAACTCCTCGACATCTGCTGAAATTAATTTATGTATATTCTCTTCTTCTACATATTCGAATAAAGTATGATAATGAAAGTCCGTCCATTCAAAACTATGCTTTAAAAGCAGCATTTGATGAAGCGGTGAAGGAATATTGCTTGCAAACTCCTCAAACGTAATTCCAGATGTGATAAAACAATGATTGCGACGATTACCATTAATATAAATCATATTTTTGATTTGGTCAGATCCTCCAGACAAAGCACCTAGCCACCTTCGTTTTATATGTTTCAATACTATAGGATATTTTATCACGAAAATTTTTAGAAATATAGAAAAAACTACAAAAACTATTTACATTTTTATGAGTTTTATTACATCTCCATTACAAGAAAAAATGCCTGTTTATAAACAGGCATTTTTCATGCGATTTCATCTGGATTTTTTGGATAATGTGAATGATCTTGTTTTTTATTATTTTGAAACATCGACTGAATTTTATCAATGGTTTGCGGTGCAAGTTCAATTACTTTCTCTGCCAGATGCGTTGCATTTTGTAAATGAAGAATATTTACGCCTTCCTTATTTACAACAAGAAAAGCAACCGGTGTAATAGAAACTCCACCAGCACTACCACCACCAAATGCCGGATGACCTTGTACCTTTTGTGCATCATTTGTGGAAAAATCTGATCCACCTGCTCCAAAGCCAAACGCTACCTTTGAAACAGTTAATACAATGCCACCATCAGCTGTTTGAACAGGCTCACCGACAATTGTATTTACATCAACCATTTCTTTCAAATTTTCCATTGCTGCTTTCATCAGCCCTTGAATTGGATGATCCACCGTTCATAACCTCCTTTTTCATATCCTTCCTAGTTTTTCCTAAACATTGTGAACTAAACATAAATTTTTTATTGATTTTCAAAATAATACGTACTAATATTTAGAAAATACAAAAAAGGGGACAGCAAACATGATTCGCAAGTTAACTGAACAAGATCATGAACAAGTACTTTCTTTCTTAAGGAAAGAAGCTGCATTTAATTTATTCTTAATCGGTGATATTGAGGCATTTGGATATGATCAAAACTTTCAAGAACTATGGGGGCAATTTACGATAAAAAATGAATTACACGCTGTCTTATTGCGTTTCCATGATTCCTTTATTGCTTATGCCAGGGATTCATTCCAGTCAGAAGCATTCATGAATCAATTCATTAACTATGACCATATTAAACTCTCTGGAAAATCAGAGGTTGTCGAGCATTTTGAAAACCTCACGAACTTAAAGCTTGGTAAAAAACTGCAGACATACTTTTGTGAATGTACAACTGCAAAACAATTAGTCGAAGATACAAGCAAAGAGGACATAAAAATAGCAACTGCCTTGGACGTAGATCGTATTATGCATTTACGAAAACAAATTACTGAATTTAAGATGGCAGACAATAGCGGGAAACTCCTGCGCCAAGCAATTGAAACAAACACAGGCCGGACATATTACATAGAGAAAAACGGAAAAATTATTGCCTGTGCATCCACATCTGCTGAAAATTCATTATCTGCCATGGTTGTAGGGGTATGTACACACCCAAATCACCGCGGAAACAGATATGCTTCGCAAATCGTAAGTAAAATGATTCAAGATTTTACCAAGGAAGGCAGAGCACTTTGTTTATTTTACAGCAACCCTGCTGCTGGACGAATTTATAAACGTTTAGGCTTTGAGGATATTGGAACTTGGACGATGTATCGCTAGAATGAAACTGCCATCAGCATAGAATATCTTCATTCCTACTGATGGCAGTTTCATTATATTCATGTAAAATCCTATCTCAGTCTACACACTGAAAATGCTCTACAATTGGAAACGGTTCATAAAAGTGGTGTATTCCAAAATGGCTCCCCATTAATTTTGTGATAACCAGAAAATACTTTCCCAGGCTCCATTGGCTGAAAATGTTGATAGCTTGGACAAGGAATGGAAAGTGAAACATAGTTTTGTATTTTCTCTAACAACTTTGTCTCAGCAATGAGTTTTGCAATTCCTTCTTTATATTTTGGAAAACGAAATACTATATGTTCATTTACAATTAGTACATCGTTATTTTGACCAATATCATTTACATAGGCAGTCTGCACGTCAAGATTCGGGTAAACTTTTTCCAAGTATTGAACGTACTCATTTTCTCTTACCATTTCTTCACCTTCTTGACTCTAATTGTTGCGTAATTCTACTTTTCTTCCCAATTTATTTACTCTCACATCTCAAACTCATAACAATTTGCCTCTCAACGAATCCCATTTCTTTATACAACTCTTTCGCAAAATTCCCTGCAAATACATTCAAACGAATTTCTGAGTAACCTAACTTTTCGAGTTCATCAACCGCTGCTCTCATAAGCTTACGTGAAAGACCTTCCCCACGATAAGGAGGAAATATATACAATTCATAAATAAAACCTAATTCTTCCCCAGAAAAATAGTCCTTATTGCTTCCAATCAATACCCACCCTTTTAAAATATTATCTTGTTTACTAACAAGATAATATGCTCCTTTTTCTAAAAGTGGCGTCGTAATTTCCAGTACTTTCTCTTGACTAAACTTTCTCGTTTTCATAGTTCCTTCATATAAAGACTCAGCCGCATGAGCTAAAATTTTTTCCACATCACTTTCAGTTGCTCTTTGAATCATAACCCACTCTTTCCTCCCCCTACTAAACATGCAATACCATTCTTAATGTTTTCAGCATATGCCCATCAAAGTCATCTTCAAACGCATCAACCACCGCAAACCCTTTTGCAGTATAAAATGCTTTTCCGGTTTTATTCTCTGATTCTACGTTAATATATATCTTCTTAACACCTTCTAATATTGTAATTCCTTTACGTAATAACGCTGTTCCCATACCGCTCCCCTGGTACGCGGGCAATAAGTATATCGCTCCTAACTCAGCTTCATTTTCATACTTTATTGGTGAAAAATTAGCAAACCCCACAACTTCCCCATCTACTTCTCCTACAAATAAATGCGAATGTTGTAATCGCTGCTTCATCATGTCATCAGAATAAGCATGCTCTAAAAATTTCTCTTGTACTGCTGCTGGAATAATGTCTTTATATGTATCATCCCAAGAAGTCTTGGCCACATATTGTACAGACGGAATATCTTCTTCCTTCATCTCACGAATCATAAAATTCATAAAGGCTCCTCCTACTACTTTTTATACATCTAGCAAATCATTCTTAATACAAATAACTTATCTCTTCACCACTTTCATTTCTTCCCATTCCTCACGAATCATTCCCATCCGGATTGAATCATAATACACCCCATTATAATAACGGCATTTCCTCATCCTTCCTTCTAACTGCATACCAAGTTTCTCAGCTACTTTCATCATACGGCTATTTCCTGACCATGTTGTCAAACCGACCCTTCCGATCGTCATATGTTGGAATAGAAAGTCAATATACATACGTAAAGCTTCTGTACCATACCCTCCATTCCAATATGCTGGATTGTAAATCGCAATCCCAATCTCTAACCAACGTGAAGGCTCATGTTCCCAGTAATACGTTACGATTCCTATAATTTCACCATCCTTTTCAATAAGAAACTTTGAATATGGATCTTTCATTAATTTAAAACGTAGTCCTTCTTGAAAAGCAGAAAACTCTTGTCTTACAAACGGAAAATACGGTGCATCCCATTTTTTCCACTCTGGATGTTCTTCTTTATAAACTTCTTGCCATAGCGGGTAAAAATCTGCGTCTTCTATTGTTCGAACAACTACTTTTTCGCCTTCTAAATACGTTTGTTTCATAAAATCCTCCTATATGTGCTTCTTTCAATTGCTATATGGCAGATAACACAAAGCCACTTTTCTCCACTTTTAACGTAATTCCGAAAGAAGCCCCCATCTTCAAGCGCGTGACGGGCATGAAGTGAGCCCAGCGGTAAAGTGGGGATGAATTTCGGTTAGGCATCGCCTAACTGATTTGTAAGAACTGCCAATTATTCGTATGGTGTATACGTTCTATCTCTGATCTCTTTACTTGTTTATAAGATTTAGCAGGATTTTGTATATATTGTCCATATATATCTTGTACGTATACCATTTTCCCTGTAAACCCTGCCACAAATCCTACTTGTCCCAATACTTTCACTTTATCCCCTAAATAGATTCCATCTACATGCGGTGTATTTTTCTTGTTCCGTTTTGCACTTGTATTCTTTGTTTTCCTTCCTTTTCTTGCGGTTGCTTCATGTAGGGAACGCTTTTTCTTTCTAAATTGCTTGATGCGAAATTCGCCGCTTTGGTCATATCCTTGTAACCGTTTTGGATTTGTAATCGCAATGGCGTCATTTACATGTGTTTTGGATAAATCTAACTCTTTTCGTTTCATTGTGGTGTAACTGCCATACGTAATGTCACAATCTAAACGATTTATGATTTGTAACCGCAATATATTCATAAAAGCAGTCTCTTTATATTGTTTTGGTTTCTTGAAAATGTGTTTGAGTGTCCCTTGATGAAATTTTTGATGGCATTCATCATGCACTGTTACAAGATTATCTGCCATATCAGAGCCACCATTGCAGCATTCGATAATATGATGCGTATGCAAGATACCACCTTTTTTCTTGCAGATTTGACACGTATAGTTATCTCTCGCAAATACGTAATATCTTGTATTCCAAAAGCCAAACGCATCTCTGTGTTGATATTCTATTCCTTGTATACTGGGATTTTTTAGCTTTTGCGCATCAAATTTCCCTACTTCTACAATGACTTTTGGTGAGGGGAAGAGTGACTTGAATGTTTCAATCCAATGAATTTGGTTATCTACTCTGCTTTGAATCGATGGTGGCAACCAGCCTTCTTTCTTTTTTCGATTGAGAAAACGAGCTTTGCGA
>NZ_JAKUFS010000049.1 GCF_022663535.1 Bacillus cereus group sp. BfR-BA-01380
GATGGCAGAGAGGTCACACCCGTTCCCATACCGAACACGGAAGTTAAGCTCTCTAGCGCCGATGGTAGTTGGGACTTTGTCCCTGTGAGAGTAGGACGTTGCCAGGCAAACAAAAGACGAGTCAATTGACTCGTCTTTTTTTATTTCCTAAGAAATCACGTTATGTTGACTCATTAGATATAAATAAATGTAGTACGGTACTTTTTCCGCTGTAACAGCTAGAAATTGAAAGATGAACGGATAATCTTCAGAAGCATAACTTCCAAGTAAATCGTACCACCAGTCTGTTTCATAGCGGGAAATCATACTTAAGTTATAAAGCAAAAGATAGTGTATAAGTAATTCTGGAAGAACAGGGGTTGTTTCGCTATTAGCAGGTAAATAATAAGTATTTGTATAATGATTGTATGTAAGGGGAGCACTGTATAATGAATTCCACTGCTTCATGGGAGCTGAGAAATGCAAATGTGAGTCACTTTCTATCATGTTTGTATATCGAATGCTAAGATGTTTGCAAGTCCCCTCTATATACCGTATAAAACGTTCTTCAGTCATATGAAAAGTATCTAAAATGTGAGTGGGAAAAGTAAAGGTATTGTCCGCCACTGCATCTAGTTTATATAGGTTATTTTTTCTTTTGCTGTATAAGAATAAATCTGCTAATTCAGCGATACGCTGCAGTAACTCTTCCATTGTATATTTTTCTCCTTCTAAATGTTTCATGTGAAACATTTGTTCTGCAACTTGAGTGAATAGTCCGTTTTTTTGGATCTTCACTTCATCATCTATAAATTGATAACTCTGTTTTTTTCTCTTTCTTGTTGTAACCCCATGTGCTAATACAGAAGTTGATTCTGGATAATTAGGATCAACTGTAAGCAAACAAGCTTTTAGAAGCTGGCTCATTCCATAAAACAGTAATACTGGTTTAATGGAAAATGGAGCGGTATTACATAATTGGTAATAATTTTTTCCGTGCTCTAAGTAATAAATAAAAGGGTAACAATTTTCAAAACTTTTTTTTTCAGTATTTGTATTACCTAATTTTTTATAGCAATGGGTAAGATAATGTTGCGTGTGAGTAGAAGAAAGAAAAAAGCTTAATTTCTGCCAAATGATTGTAGAATGTTGCATATATACTCTCCTTTTATTTTTAGAAAATTCTAACATATAAAGTCTTTCTTGACAGTATTTTAACCAATTGTTAAGCTACTAATAATAATTTCAGGTATCATGGGGGGAATCATTTATGTGGGAATCTAAATTTGTTAAAGAAGGTTTAACGTTTGATGATGTATTACTTGTACCAGCTAAATCGGATGTATTACCAAGAGAGGTAAGTATAAAAACAGTTTTATCCGAAACTTTACAATTAAATATTCCTTTAATTAGTGCGGGGATGGATACGGTAACAGAAGCTGAGATGGCTATTGCAATGGCTCGTCAAGGTGGAATTGGAGTTATTCATAAAAATATGTCTATCGAGCAACAAGCTGAGCAAGTTGATAAAGTAAAACGTTCTGAAAGCGGCGTTATTACAGATCCTTTCTTTTTAACTCCAGATCATCAAGTATACGATGCAGAACATTTGATGGGAAAATATCGCATTTCAGGTGTTCCAATTGTAAATGATACAGAAGAAAGAAAACTTGTAGGGATTATTACAAACCGTGATATGCGTTTTATCCAAGATTATTCAATTAAGATTTCCGATGTAATGACGAAAGAGAACTTAATTACAGCTCCAGTTCATACTACACTAGAAGATGCTGAAAAAATCTTACAAAAACATAAAATTGAAAAACTTCCTCTTGTTGATGATAACGGTGTATTACAAGGCTTGATTACAATTAAAGATATTGAAAAAGTAATCGAGTTTCCAAACTCTGCGAAAGATAAACAAGGTCGTTTATTAGTAGGGGGAGCTGTTGGAGTAACAGCTGATGCAATGCAACGTATCGATGCATTAGTAAAAGCAAATGTTGATGTAATTGTTCTTGACACAGCTCATGGACATCACAAAAATGTAGCTGACAAAGTAAAAGAAGTTCGAGCTAAATATCCTACATTGAATATTATTGCTGGTAACGTTGCAACAGCGGAAGCAACTCGCGAATTAATTGAAGCAGGTGCGAACATTGTTAAAGTTGGTATTGGACCAGGTTCTATTTGTACAACACGCGTTGTAGCTGGTGTTGGTGTTCCTCAATTAACAGCAGTGTATGACTGTGCAACAGAAGCTCGGAAGTACGGTGTTCCAGTAATTGCTGATGGTGGAATTAAATATTCTGGTGATATTGTAAAGGCATTAGCAGCAGGTGCACACGTTGTTATGCTTGGAAGTATGTTTGCTGGTGTAGCAGAAAGCCCTGGAGATACAGAAATTTACCAAGGTCGTCAATTTAAAGTATATCGTGGTATGGGTTCTGTTGGAGCAATGGAAAAAGGAAGTAAAGATCGTTACTTCCAAGAAGGTAATAAAAAACTTGTTCCAGAAGGAATTGAAGGCCGCGTTCCGTTTAAAGGTCATTTAGCAGATACAGTACACCAATTGGTTGGTGGATTACGTGCAGGTATGGGATATTGCGGTGCAGCTGATTTAACATTCCTGCGTGAAAATGCACAGTTTATCCGTATGTCAGGTGCTGGATTACGTGAAAGTCATCCACATGATGTTCAAATTACAAAAGAAGCACCAAACTATTCATTATAATGTCTGATATAAAAATAGACAGAGATTTAGTATCTCTGTCTATTTTTTTTTGATTGTGTTAGAATAACGTTTATGTGAGTACAAATGTATTGGGGGTAACAACAGTGAAAGGTATGTTTCATAAGCAAATGATTGCGATTGTAACAGTACTTACACTATTATGCAGCATGTTTTTTACATACAGCAGTGCGTTTGCAGAAACAAATTCTGCGTTGAATGTTGAAGCAGGTGCAGCTATTTTAGTGGAAGCGAAATCTGGGAAAGTTTTATATCAAAAAAATCCAGATGAACGATTAGCAATTGCAAGTATGACAAAAATGATGACTGAATACTTAGTTCATGAAGCAATAGCAAAAGGTAAAATTAAGTGGGATCAAAAAACGAAGATTTCTGAGTACGCTCATATAATTTCGCAAGATCGTTCTTTATCAAATGTTCCTTTAGAAAACGGTGGTGCGTATACAGTAAAAGAATTATATGAAGCAATGGCAATTTACTCTGCCAATGGTGCAACAATTGCTTTAGCAGAATTAATTGGTGGTTCAGAAGCCAATTTTGCTAAAATGATGAATGATAAAGCAAAGCAACTAGGATTACAAAATTATAAATTTGTGAATTCTACAGGATTAATTAATAAGGATTTAAAAGGAAAACAACCTGAAGGTACAAGCCCGGATGAAGAAAATGAAATGTCTGCTAAAGACTGCGCTTTGTTAGCGCAACATTTACTTCAAGATTATCCAAAGGTTCTTGACACAGCGAAAATTCCAAAAATGACATTCCAAAAAGGTGGAAAATATCCAATTGATATGTCAAACTGGAATTGGATGTTAAAAGGGTTAGTTAAGGGATATGAAGGCGTAGATGGCTTAAAGACAGGTCATACTGATCAAGCAGGTTATTGCTTTACAGGTACAGCAGAGCGTAATGGTATGCGTTTAATCTCTGTTGTTATTAAAACAAATTCTGAGACAGCTCGTTTTGATGAAACGAAGAAACTATTTGATTACGGTTTTACAAATTTCCAAACGAAAACGGTATATTCAAAAGGTTCTCAAGTAAAAAGTCATGAAACAGTTCATGTAAATAAAGCAAAAGATACAGAGGTATCGGTGCAGACGAAGGAAGAAGTTGTACTTCCAATGCCAAAGGGTAATCAAGATATTTATAAAACAGATTTTAAAGCAGTAAATAAAGAGAATGAGGCACCAGTTAAAAAAGGTACAACACTTGGTTATATGACCGTATCAGCAAAAGATGCCAATGATGTAGGATTTTTAACTGGTAAATCAATGCAAGTAGACCTTGTAACAAAACAAGAAGTAGAAAAGGCGAATTGGTTTGTTCTTTCTATGCGAAGCATTGGTTCTTTCTTTAGTGGTATATGGAATGGTACAGTGGATACTGTAAAAGGTTGGTTCTAAAAGCTCCCGATAAGGGGGCTTTTTAATTTTCTATTTTTCGTACCGACTTGATCCAGCATTAACAGACAGTAAAACCCCCACCTCAAGATTGAGAGAGAGCATTGTCCAGCTCCAGTGGCTAGAATGTTTGGTGGCTTCGCTTCTTCCTACGAGGTAAAAAACACCTCTACGTCAGAAGCTCCATCCCCCTCACATTCTGAACGAGCCGCTTCCGCTTTTCTAAAGAAGATAGGTGGAGAACATTGCTGGTATCGCCCGATTGAGCGGTCTCTCCATCAGTGGGGAAGGGAAAAATCCCCACCGATGGAAGTTTCACTTTATTAAAAAATAGTGGACAAATCTCCAATAGATAATGGTAGAATGTAAGAGTATTCTTACTTTTCGCCGTGAGCGGGGAAAAGCAATTCACCTAGGGAGGTTTTTGTACATGATAAATGTAACAGGAACAGAGCGTGTAAAACGTGGAATGGCAGAAATGCAAAAAGGCGGCGTCATCATGGACGTAGTCAACGCTGAACAAGCAAAAATTGCAGAAGCAGCAGGTGCGGTTGCTGTTATGGCATTAGAACGTGTTCCAGCTGATATTCGTGCAGCAGGCGGCGTTTCGCGTATGGCAGATCCAACAATTGTAGAAGAAGTGATGGGTGCTGTGTCAATTCCAGTTATGGCAAAATGTCGTATTGGTCATCTTGTGGAAGCGCGTGTACTTGAATCGTTAGGAGTAGACTATATTGACGAGAGTGAAGTATTAACTCCAGCTGATGAAGTGTACCATCTAAATAAACGTGATTATACTGTCCCATTTGTATGTGGATGCCGTGATATCGGTGAAGCAGCACGCCGTATTGCTGAAGGTGCATCAATGCTTCGTACGAAAGGTGAGCCTGGAACAGGGAATATCGTAGAGGCTGTACGTCATATGCGTCAAGTAAACGCAGAAATTCGTCAAGTTGCAAGTCTGCGCGAAGATGAATTAATGACATATGCAAAAAATACTGGTGCTCCTTATGAAGTATTACTTGAAATTAAGCGCCTTGGCCGCTTGCCAGTTGTAAACTTTGCAGCAGGTGGTGTTGCAACGCCAGCAGACGCTGCATTAATGATGCAACTAGGTGCAGATGGTGTATTCGTAGGTTCTGGTATTTTTAAATCAGAAAACCCAGAAAAATTTGCACGTGCGATTGTTGAAGCAACAACGCATTATGAAGATTATGAATTAATCGCTCGCCTTTCTAAAGGACTAGGTAATGCAATGAAAGGTGTTGAAATTTCAACATTATTACCAGAACAACGCATGCAAGAGCGTGGTTGGTAATTAAAGGAGTTTTTAGAATGGTTACAATCGGTGTATTAGGACTTCAAGGAGCGGTTCGTGAACATGTGCGTGCAATAGAAGCAGTTGGTGCACAAGCAGTGATTGTGAAGCGTACAGAGCAATTAGAGGAAGTAGATGGACTTATTTTACCAGGCGGTGAAAGTACAACGATGCGCCGTCTTATTGATAAATATGGTTTCATGGAATCTCTTCGTGAATTTGCTAAAGTAGGAAAACCGATGTTTGGTACATGTGCAGGTATGATCTTACTTGCAAAGAACCTTGTTGGATATGAGGAATCACATATTGGTGTAATGGATATTACAGTTGAACGCAATGCGTTTGGCCGCCAAAAAGATAGTTTTGAGGCTGCTCTTTCGATGAAAGGAGTAGGCGAAGACTTTATTGGCGTATTTATTCGTGCGCCATATGTTGCAGATGTAGAAGATCATATAGAAGTATTATGCACATTTGAAGATCGTATGGTCGCGGTTCGTCAAAATCATTTATTAGCAGCTTCTTTCCATCCAGAGTTAACAGATGATCATCGTGTTACAGCTTATTTTGTAGAGATGGTAAAGGAAGCAAAAATGAAAAAAGCTGTATAAGTGACTTGAAACTTGTGTAAGATTATAGTAAATTGATGGTAACTATTTTATATGATAAATGTGTTGATAGGAAGTAGTAGCAAGAGACGTTTCTTATAGAGAGTCGGTGGCTGGTGGAAACCGATAGAAGCGACTTGTGAATCCATCCTGGAGTGAAATGTGGAACAGCCTGTTGGTTAGTAAACATTTCCGGTGAAGAGCCGTTATCTCTACTTGAGAGGAAAGCAATTATGCTTTCAATTAGGGTGGCAACGCGGGTTAACTCCCGTCCCTTTGTACAGGGACGGGAGTTTTTTATTTTTGTAAAAATAAAGGAGGAAATATTATGCTTGATATTAAATTTTTACGTGCAAACTTTGAAGAAGTAAAAGCGAAACTGCAACATAGAGGCGAAGATTTAACAGATTTTGGTCGTTTTGAAGAATTAGACATAAAAAGAAGAGAATTACTTGTACAAACGGAAGAGCTAAAAAGCAAACGTAATGAGGTATCTCAACAAATTTCTGTATTAAAACGTGAAAAGAAAGATGCAGAGGCGCTTATCTTAGAAATGCGTGAAGTAAGCGATAAAGTTAAAGAGCTTGATAATGAGCTTCGTACAGTTGAAGAAGATCTTGAGCGATTAATGTTATCTATTCCAAACATTCCACATGAATCTACACCAAATGGTGAAACAGAAGATGATAATGTGCAAGTTCGTACATGGGGAGACGTTCCGGAATTTACGTTTGAACCAAAGCCACATTGGGATCTTGCAACAGATTTAGGAGTGCTAGACTTTGAACGCGCTGGGAAAGTAACAGGTAGCCGTTTTGTATTTTATAAAGGTGCAGGTGCAAAGTTAGAACGTGCTTTATTTAACTTCATGCTTGATCTTCACACAGAGGAACATGGATATGAAGAAATTTTACCTCCGTATATGGTAAATCGTGCAAGTATGACAGGTACAGGGCAACTTCCGAAGTTTGAAGAAGACGCGTTTCGTATTGAGAGTGAAGACTATTTCTTAATTCCTACGGCTGAAGTACCTGTAACAAACTTGCATCGTGATGAAATTTTAAATGGTGAACAATTGCCAATTCGTTATGCAGCGTTTAGCGCATGCTTCCGTTCTGAAGCAGGATCTGCTGGTCGTGATACACGTGGTTTAATTCGTCAGCACCAATTTAATAAAGTAGAGCTTGTGAAATTTGTGAAGCCTGAAGATTCTTATGAAGAACTAGAAAAATTAACAAATGATGCAGAGCGCGTATTACAATTATTAGGTCTTCCATACCGTGTGATGAGTATGTGCACAGGAGATTTAGGATTTACGGCAGCGAAGAAATATGATATTGAAGTATGGATTCCTAGCTATGGTACATATCGTGAAATTTCTTCTTGTAGTAACTTTGAAGCATTCCAAGCACGTCGTGCAAATATCCGTTTCCGCCGTGACACAAAAGCGAAACCAGAGCATGTTCATACATTAAATGGATCTGGACTTGCAATTGGTCGTACGGTAGCTGCTGTTTTAGAGAACTACCAACAAGAAGATGGTTCTATTATCATTCCAGAAGTTCTTCGTCCTTATATGGGAGGAAAAACAGTAATTAAATAAATTCATTCTCATTAATATACATTCATAGTTGTTGTAGGATAATAACCCCAAAACTACTTAGTAGAGTAGGATACATTTTATGAGAAAAGGAAAGAGAAAAAATCTCTTTCCTTTTTTAGATTATCTATTATAGTAGGGTTGACGAACCATTTTTCTTTTGATATTATATTTCATGTCATATCAACACGGAGGAATACCCAAGTCTGGCTGAAGGGATCGGTCTTGAAAACCGACAGGCGGTGTGAGCCGCGCGGGGGTTCGAATCCCTCTTCCTCCGCCATATATAATTGACAACAGCGCATATAAGTGGAGATTGGAGAACTCGTTACGTGTTGGTAACGAGTTTTTATTTTAACCAATCAGGAAGTAGCATATAGGAGAATGAACCTCTTATAGGAACACTCATATTCCGAGGATTATCTTCATAGATATGAAAGGAGCTACCATGGCCATGGATATTATTATACAAACGTTTCCGCTTGACGGAAAAACACTATATTATGTACAATGCCCCGTTTGCAAGAAAAATAAAATTTTAAACAGTGCTGCAAATGTATCGCGTATTGTAAGTGATGAAACATTTCGTAAACTTTGTGGTTGCATCTGTGATGTGAAAAAAGAAGTGAAGAAAGTAGAAGCGCCAAAACAAGTTGAGAAAAAGGCTGATTCAAAACGTAAAGTAATTACAGCTGTTATTAACGGTAAAGAAATGACGGTAAAAGAAATTGCTGAAGCATATAATATTAGTGTAAGTACTGTACGTCAGCGTATTAATGCAGGGAAATCAGAGAGTGAAATTATTGCTCCGACGAAAAAGAAAAATTAAACTTATAGGAAAACCCGTGCGATTGCACGGGTTTTTTTATTTTACAAGTTTACTTGTTTGTTGTAAGAAGCGACCAATTTTCTTAATAATTGGTTCAATTGAATTTTCGTTTTGTAAAATATCATATTCGTTAATATTGAGACGTAATACAGGACAAGCATTAAAGTCATTAATCCAATTTTCGTAGCGTTCATGCATTTCTTTCCAATATTCAATTGGTGTTTGTTGTTCCATTGGTCTTCCGCGCTCTTTAATGCGATCTACGATATCTTCAAATGATCCTTCTAAGTAAATAAGTAAATCAGGATGTGGGAAGTAAGGTGTCATAACCATTGCATCAAATAAGCTTTTATACGTTTCATAATCTGTAGCAGTCATCGTCCCTTTTTCATAATGCATTTTGGCGAAAATTCCCGTATCTTCATAAATAGAACGGTCTTGAATAAATCCTCCGCCATATTCGAAGATTTTTTTTTGCTCCTTAAAGCGTTCTGCTAAGAAATAAACTTGTAAGTGGAAGCTCCAACGTGTGAAGTCTCCGTAAAATTTATCTAAATATGGATTAGAGTCTACTTTTTCAAATGATGTGCGGTAACCAAGTGCATTCGCTAAGGCGTTTGTCATTGTAGATTTTCCGACACCGACTGTTCCGGCAATCGTAATAACAGCATCATTTGGAATATCATATTCTTGTCTCAAATTCATTACTGGTTAATCTCCTTTGTCAGTGTATTTTGTAATGCTGATAAGATTACATGTAAGTCCGATTCATTTTTTACAAAATCCATGTTATCTCCATTGAATTTTAATACGGGGATGTCAGGATGATCTTTTTTGAATGTTTCCATTGCCATTTCGTAATCTTTAATGAGTTGCAATAAATAATTAGGATCTATATTTTTTTCGAATTCACGTCCGCGCATTGCAATTCGTTTTTGCAGTGTTTCTAAACTTGCTGTTATATACACGATGACATTGGGAACTGGCATATCTTGTGTTAAGATACGATAAATTTGCATGTATTTCTCATATTGGGCACCATGTAATGTCTGAGATGCAAAAATTAAGTTTTTGAATATATTGTAATCTGCCACAACAGGTAGCTGCTGTTTTAAATATTTTGTATCAATGTCTTCTAATTGCTTATATCGGTTGCATAAGAAAAACATTTCTAATTGAAAAGCCCATTCTTCGATATTCTCATAAAATTTTCCTAAAAAAGGATTTTCATCAACGATTTCTTTTAATAAATGGAGTTGCATGTGAGTCGATATCGCTTTCGCGAGTGAAGTTTTTCCGACGCCAATGGGTCCTTCAACTGTAATAAATGGTACTCCAGTCACGCTGTTGCCTCCTCTCAAAGTATAATTTGACACGGATAAAAAGCACAAAACAGAACTATTGTAGCATAAGAGGAGTGAGAAAGGGTTAGTTTGTCATAAAAAGTTAAAAATTGATATTAGCTCGCAATGCGCCCCCGCCTCAAGGTAGAGATAGTCTTTATGTTATTACAGTTGTAAATGAAATGATGAAGAAGTGTTTGCCTTTAAGGTGGTTTGCATAATACGCAGGGCATGTTTGTTATCTTGATCGCAATTGGAGGCAATACAATCTTCAGGTACATATAATTGATAATTTCTCATATGAGCATCATTTGCGGTGAAAAGGATGCATATATTTCCAGCCACTCCTGTTAGGATAAGGTTTTCTATTTTTAAATGACCTAATAATGAGTTTAAGGGTGTTTCATAAAAAGCAGAATAATGTGGTTTAATAAAAATATAATCATCGTTTGCAGGTGCAATCTTTTTTATAATGTCTTGACTGTATTCATTTGTGCAATGGATGATGAGTTCAGTAATATCAGCTCTCCATAAATGGTAATGATCATTTACGTAAATAATTGGACAGCCGGAATTTTTCATTTTTTGTTTAAGTTGCAAAATCGATTCTGTAATCTTTTTGCATTTTCGTGCTAAGATAGGTCCGTGTGAAAATTGGAAGTCATTAATCATGTCGATAATAAGAAGTGCGGTATTTTTCATATGTAATCTCCCTTCCTTTCTCTTTAGAATGGATTGAATATAGAAAAGTTATTTGCGATGAAAGGACTTTGTTATGGAACAAGATATTTATTTTATGAAACTTGCGATAGAAGAGGCAAAAAAGGCTGAAGAAATACAAGAAGTACCAATTGGTGCGGTTGTTGTGGTGGATGGTGAAGTAATAAGCCGTGCGTATAATTTACGTGAAACAGAGCAGCGATCAGTCGCTCACGCTGAATTGTTAGCGATTGATGATGCTTGCAAAAAATTAGGGACTTGGCGTTTAGAAAATGCAACGTTATATGTCACATTAGAACCGTGTCCAATGTGTGCTGGTGCCATTGTATTATCACGCGTAAAACGCGTTGTATACGGGGCGGCTGACCCAAAGGGTGGATGTGCTGGTACATTAATGAATTTATTAACAGAGGATCGGTTTAATCATCAATCCGAAGTTGTGGCCGGTGTATTAGAAGAAGAGTGCGGAAGTTTACTAACAAATTTCTTTCGAGAACTACGTAAAAAGAGGAAGAAAGAGAAGGAAGAGTTGGATAAAAATACTCTTTGCTAACACGTTGCAATTTTTTAGGAAACAAGTTATACTGAGATTGCCTTTAAATGAGGCAACTAAATATGGTTTTAACTTTGCCGTGCTAAGCGGGGAGGTAGCGGTGCCCTATACTCGCAATCCGCTCTAGCGAGGCCGAATCCCTTCTCGAGGTTATGTTACTGTAGGGTCTGCCTTAAGTAAGTGGTGTTGACGTTTGGGTCCTGCGCAACGGGACCCCGTGAACCTTGTCAGGTCCGGAAGGAAGCAGCAATAAGCGGGTCTTCTCGTGTGCCGCAGGAGTGCCTGAACCGAGCTAACTGCTTAAGTAACGCTTATGGTACGTAATCGACAGAAGGTGCACGGCAGTTATATATGCATATAAACCCATCCTATATGAATAGGATGGGTTTTTTGTATGGAAAATAACTTTTGGAATCTAGAATCAGAATAGGTTATAATAAAGTGAAACAATAATCAATGGGGGATTTTTATCCCCCATTGATTATTGTTTGGACGAATCAGGCTTTTACGGGCAGTGTATCCCGCCTAACTTTGGTGAGATTGCTGTTTACGAATAGCGGAATAAACAAGAGAATAACCTTTGGGGGAGGCCGTATTTTCGTGTCATACCAGGCGTTATACCGAACATGGAGACCGCAGAAATTTGAAGATGTGGTCGGTCAAAAGCACGTAACGAAAACGTTGCAAAATGCCCTTCTTCAAGAGAAAGCGTCACATGCTTATGTGTTCTCTGGCCCAAGAGGAACAGGGAAAACAACAATTGCGAAAGTATTTGCAAAAGCAATCAACTGTGAGCAAGCTCCTACAGCTGAACCTTGTAATCAATGTCCTGCATGCTTAGGAATTACACAAGGTGCTATTTCAGATGTATTAGAAATTGATGCGGCTTCGAATAACGGTGTAGATGAAATTCGAGATATAAGAGATAAAGTAAAATATGCTCCAAGCGAAGTTCACTATAAAGTATATATTATTGATGAAGTTCACATGCTTTCGATGGGTGCGTTTAATGCACTGTTAAAAACATTAGAAGAACCTCCGCAGCATGTTATCTTTATTTTGGCAACGACAGAACCGCATAAAATTCCACCGACAATTATTTCACGTTGTCAGCGTTTTGAGTTCCGGAAAATATCAGTACAAGATATTGTAGAACGATTAACAACTGTCGTGAACAACGAAGGAACGAAGGTGGACGAGGAAGCACTTCAAATTGTAGCACGTGCCGCAGAAGGTGGTATGCGTGATGCATTAAGTTTAATTGATCAAGCGATTTCTTATAGTGATGAAGTGGTAACGGTAGAAGATGTATTAGCGGTTACAGGTTCCGTTTCACAGCGTTATTTAGCGAACCTTGTAGAAAGTATATATGAAAATGATGTATCAAAAGCATTGCGTATTGTTGATGATATTATGAATCAAGGGAAAGACCCGCTTCGATTCATGGAAGACTTCATTTATTATTACCGAGATATGCTTTTGTATCAAACCTCACCGCAGCTAGAGGATATGTTGGAAAGAGTGATTGTTGATGATTCATTTCAGAAGTTAAGTCAGGATATGCAGCCTGAAATAATTTATGAAATTATTCATACGCTTAGTAAAAGTCAACAAGAAATGAAATGGACAAATCATCCTCGTATTTTTTTAGAAGTGGTTATGGTGCAATTGTGTCAGCAGTTTGCGATGAAAGTAAACGGGGCGGATCGCTTGCAGGTTGTCTTACAAAGAATGCAGCAGTTAGAACAAGAATTAGAGAAGATGAAACAGCATGGTGTACCAGTTTCAATGCAGCAAGAAGTGAGAGAAACAAAGGCTACGCCAAAGCCAAGCCGTTCTGGTAGTATGAAAATACCGGTTGGTCGTGTTCATGAAGTGTTAAAGCAAGCAACTCGTAAAGATTTGGAGCAGTTGAAAAATGCATGGAGTGAACTGTTGGAGCGATTGAAAAATTATAATAAAGTCGCTTATGCTGTGTTGTTAGAAAACAGTGAGCCAGTCGCAGCGTCTACTACTTCTTATGTTCTTGCTTTTAAGTATGAAATTCATTGTAAAATGGCGAGCGAGAATCGCGAAGCAACAGATACGGTAGAGCAAATTCTCTTTGAACTGTTTGGAAAGAATTTGCAAATGATTGCAATTCCTAAAAGTGAATGGGGAAAAATTCGTGAGGGGTTCTTGCAAAATGAAGGTGGTTCTTCAGAAGAAGCAGAAAAACCGAAAGACCCCCTTATAGAAGAGGCTATAAAAATAGTTGGAGAACAATTAATTGAAATAAAAGAATAAAGTATGTCTTAAATGGAGTTTTCTTTCTATTAAACATCCATTAAGCGAAAACTAGGAGGAACTATTATGATGCGTGGAATGGGAAATATGAATAACATGATGAAACAAATGCAAAAAATGCAAAAGCAAATGGCGAAAGCACAAGAGGAACTTGGTGAAAAAACAGTTGAAGGAACAGCTGGTGGTGGTATGGTAACAGTTATTGCAAACGGCCATAAACAAGTTCTAGAAGTGAAAATTAAAGAAGAAGTTGTAGATCCAGAAGATATTGAAATGTTGCAAGATCTTGTGTTAGCTGCGACAAATGATGCATTAAAGAAAGCAGAAGACCTATCGAACTCTACAATGGGACAATTTACAAAAGGATTGAATTTACCAGGCGGTATGTTCTAGGAGGTTGGTCATAGATGCACTATCCAGAACCAATCTCGAAGTTAATTGATAGTTTTATGAAATTGCCAGGTATCGGACCGAAAACAGCGGTTCGTTTAGCTTTTTTCGTATTAAATATGAAAGAAGATGACGTATTAGATTTTGCGAAATCACTTGTAAATGCAAAGCGAAATTTAACATATTGTTCAGTTTGTGGTCATATAACAGATCGGGATCCTTGTTATATTTGTGATGATTCTCATCGTGATCAATCGATTGTTTGTGTTGTGCAAGAGCCCAAAGATGTGATTGCGATGGAGAAGATGAAAGAATATCAGGGAGTATATCATGTGTTGAATGGTGCCATTTCTCCGATGGAGGGAGTTGGTCCAGAAGATATTAATATTCCTCAGTTGCTAAAACGACTACACGATGAAACAGTACAAGAAGTTATTTTGGCAACAAACCCAAATATTGAAGGGGAAGCAACAGCGATGTATATTTCTCGTCTGTTAAAGCCAACGGGGATTAAAGTGACACGTATTGCACACGGGCTACCAGTTGGCGGTGACTTAGAATATGCGGATGAAGTAACGCTATCGAAGGCATTAGAAGGTCGCAGAGAATTATAAGTAGGAGAAATAGAGAGATGTTTTTTTGGAAAAAAGGGAATTTGCGCAAAGAGTATGATGAAAAATTAATTGTATTGTTAGAACAAGTGAAGATAGAGTGGATGCGTCAGGAGAGAATTGTAGAACAAAGCATTGAGCCTTCAGAGGATGTGTTGTGTCATTTGAAACTGGCGGAAGCGAAGTACTTCTATCTATTAAAGGAAGCGAAAAGACGTCCTGTAAAAATGGTACAATTATAAAGGGAAAGTCGAACGGGAAATGGTTTTTCAGTTCGGCTTTTTATTTTATAAGAAAAAATTTAACGGTCTTTTTTTTTCTTTTTCCCATACAAATATAAGTGTACAAGTTGTAAGGGAGAGGATCGCATGGAACATAGTTTAATTATTGGTGGTATATTAACGCTCATATTTCTTTTACTAATTGTCGGTGCTCCTATAAAGCCATTTCGCTTTGTAGGCAGATCACTTGTCAAAATTGTAATTGGAGCTTTGTTGTTGTTTGCTGTAAATATAGTAGGAGCGCGATTTAACTTTCATCTTCCTATTAATGTTGGTACTACATTTGTTTCTGGTTTTTTAGGTTTGCCGGGTATCGGTGCGCTTATAGTCATTAAATTATATATTTTACCAGGCTAGAAAGAACTGCTGTTTTCGAGCTTGGTTATTTTTTTTTTTTTTTTTTTTTTTTTTTTTTTTTTTTTTTTTTTTTTTTTTTTTTTTTTTTTTGAAAAAAATATTGACGTCCAAACTATTAATGTGATAAATTAATAAACGTCGTCAACAACGAAAGAAAAAAGAAGTTGACGGTGAAAGATAAATGTGATATCTTATAGAAGTCGCTGAAATGCGACATTGAACTTTGAAAACTAAACGAAACAAACAACGTGAAACGTCAATTTTTATTTATGATGCTAGACAAACTTTATTGGAGAGTTTGATCCTGGCTCAGGATGAACG
>NZ_JAKUFS010000050.1 GCF_022663535.1 Bacillus cereus group sp. BfR-BA-01380
TTTCACTTCTTTTTGTTTTTCTTTTGGTTTTGTTTTCTCTTTTTCCAATTTCTTTTGATAGGCAAGAAGTTGTGCATCATTCATCTTCCCAATGTTTTTATCAATTGTATCCAAAACTTCTTTTTGTAAAGGTTGCAATTCCTTATCTTGTGTCAAACCTGTATACACTTGTCGTATATAAAAGTTTGTCGTGTTGTACACATTTTTAGCGTTTTGGCAAGATTCTTGAAAATAAGAATACATACGATGTCCTTTTTTAATCCAAATCTGAAGAGTTTTATAATTTATTTGATTTTCAGTTGTCATTTTTTCACCTCCTTGTTAAGGGTATTATACCAAAACAAGAACGTACGTTTCTATTCATTTACTTGAAAATAAAATATTTTTCGATTCACCTCACCACCTTCACATATGTTTAGAGGTGGGAGTCCTCTCGAAAGATATGATAGAAGAGCTTCTTTTTACGTAGAGAGAGCATCTGGCCGTGTACAGAAGTGATTAGTGCCTTTCAAAGTTGAAAACAAAGGGGAATCGAGTGTAGATCATGCTTTGTTCGGAATAGCAGGGACTCACATGTTGAAAAAGTAAAATAGATTTAAATTGATAATATAAAAAGTTTTTATTTGATAATAGGAGCATTTGAAATAATATAGTAGTATAAGGTTGCAGGGGGGATAGCTTGAAAAAACTTATTTTAACTATAGGATGTTTATTTATTATGTTAGCCGGCTGTAGTACTAGTAATTATGATGCGCATGTTGAAGCAGGTATGAGGGCATTGAAAGATGAGAAGTATAGTGATGCAATTATGTGGTTTGAAAAAGCTGACCAAGAAAAATCTACAGATGAAACAAAAACATCTTTGAAAGTTGCAAAATGGATGGAGCATGGTGCGACCGCATTAAAAGATGGAGATTATAAACAAGCGATGGAAGACTCGAATCAAGTGATAAATACGAAAAAAGATGCAAATCTTGAAAAATCTGTAAAATATCATGCTGAAGATATGTTGCAAAAGGCGAAAGATATAGAGAAAAAAGAAACAACGAGAGAAGAAAAGAGAAAGAAAGTAGAGGAAGAAGGTATTGATAAAGCAATTAAAGCAGTAGATAGCGTCGGTGAAATAAGAGAAAAGCAAAAAGAGATTGGAGAATCTTTAGATAAAGCTGAAAAAGTTAAAGAAAAAATAGAGGCAAAGAAAAACTAACATACAGAAACAGAGCAATAAGCGATGTGATTCCTCGTTTTGGGGAGTTCTTAAGGACGGAATGTAAAGGAACTACAGTAAAATAAAAGCTCCTATAGAAGAGCTTCTTTTTAATGTGTTTTTTTACTTAAAAAAAAGAAAAAGTTCACACGAAATACAAATGTATTCGATACAATGTGGCAGTGAGAAAAAGCCATGAATATATGAAGAGATATTATGCTACTATTGTTCAGTCAGAGAGGGAGAGAGAAATGAAAGAAGCGTTAAAAAATCAGTTTCAAAATATGCGCTTTCCGTTGTTGGTCGCTGTTTTGATTTGGTTAAAAACATACATTGTTACGCGATTTAGTTTTGACTTGAAGTTAGAATCTACAATGCAGGAATGGATTCTATTTATTAGTCCATTAGCATCTTCTTTAATATTGGTTGGACTTGCTTTATTTGCAAAGGGACCAAAAAGAAATTATATAGCTATCGTTATTAACATTATTATGACCATTATTCTCATTGGTAATGTAATGTTTTATGGATTTTATAATGACTTTGTTACACTTCCAGTATTAATGCAAACATCGAATATGAATGGATTAGGATCTAGTATCAAAGCATTGTTTAACTACAAGTTCGTATTAGTATTTATGGATGTTATCTTTTTATTTTATCTTGTAAAAAAGAAGCCTAAATTTGCAAAAACAGAGCGTATTTCTGGCTCTATGAAGTCACTATACTTTTTAATCTGTATCGCAATTTTTATGGTAAACCTTAGTTTTGCGGAAAAGGAACGCCCTGAATTATTAACTCGTTCATTTGACCGTGTTATGCTTGTGAAAAACCTTGGATTATATGTTCACCAATTATACGATTTTGGATTACAAGCAAAGACAAGTTCACAAAAAGTATTTGCAGATGGAAGTAAAATTCAAGAAGCAGAGAACTATATGAAAACAGTTGAAACGAAGCCTGATCCAAATATGTTTGGTATGGCAAAAGGAAAGAATGTCATCGTTGTTTCTTTAGAATCAACGCAGTCTTTTTTAATTGATTCTAAAGTAAATGGTCAAGAAGTTACACCGTTCTTAAATCAATTTAAAAAAGAAAGTTATTACTTTGAAAACTTTTATCATCAGACAGGACAAGGGAAAACGTCGGATGCAGAGTTTATGATTGATAATTCTTTATATCCGTTAGACCGTGGTGCTGTATTCTTTACGAATGCTGGAAATGAGTATAAAGCAACTCCAGAAATTTTACACCAACAAGGCTATTATACAGCTGTATTCCATGCGAATAATGCTACGTTCTGGAACCGTAATATGATGTATCCATCTTTAGGATATGACCGTTTCTACAATGAGTTGGATTATAAAATTACTCCAGATACGAAAATTGGTTGGGGATTAAAGGATAAAGAATTTTTTGATCAATCTGTGGATAAATTACAGAATATAAAACAACCGTTTTATACTCGTTTTCTTACGTTAACGAACCATTTTCCGTTTACGTATGATAACAGTATCAAAATGATTGAACCATTTAATTCAGGTGACGAAACATTAGATAATTATTTTGTCACAGCACGCTATGAAGATGAAGCTTTAAAACATTTTATTGAACGTTTAAAACAAACTGGAATATATGACAACTCAATTATCGTTTTTTACGGTGATCACTATGGTATTTCAGACAATCATGACCGTGCAATGGCACAATTTTTAGGGAAAAATGAGATTAACCCGTATGATCATATGTTGTTACAACGTACACCATTGTTTATCCATGTTCCAGGGCAAACAGAAGGGAAAACAATGACTGCTCCTGCTGGAGAGGTAGACGTAAAACCAACAATTCTTCACTTATTAGGAGTTGATACTTCTAATGATATTGAGTTTGGACATGATTTATTTGCACCAGAACGCAAACCATTTGTTGCAGAACGTGATGGCAGCTTTATTACAGACAAATATATTTATTACAATAACACATTCTACAATCGTCAAAACGGTCAAGTCGTTCAAGTGCCAGAACAAGAAGCAAAATCACTTATTGATAGAGCACAGACAGAATTAAAAATGTCCGATAATATTATTCAAGGTGACTTGTTGCGCTTCTTTGATGGGAATAAAGTAAAATCAGGAACGATTAAAACAGCTATTAAAGAAAAAGAATAATGAAAACCCCGATGTCTGGTGGCATCGGGGTTTTGTTATATTATTTGTTAATATTATGTTTTGCAGAAAAACGTCAAAGAGATGAGTATAGGTCAAAAGTAACTCACTTTAAAATTTCACATATGTATATTATCTTTCACACGCAATGCCATCACCATCTTTATCTAACTTACGACTGTAGCCAGGATCACCGGTGTGTAAAGGGGCTTTTCCAGCAGCTTTTACTTCTGAGCAATTTTTATAATATACATTTCCACTATTTTGAGCTGGAGCAGCTTGTGGTTGTTGTTTACGGGCTTGTTCCTCGGCTTGGTGTTGTTGTTCTTCTTGTTGTTTACGGGCCTGTTCATCAGCTTGGCGTTGTTGTTCTTCTTGTTGTTTACGAGCTTGTTCTTCAGCCTGGCGTTGTTGTTCTTCTTGCTGTTTACGGGCCTGCTCATCAGCTTGGCGCTTTTGTTCTTCTTGTTGTTTGCGAGCCTGCTCATCAGCTTGGCGCTTTTGTTCTTCTTGTTGTTTACGAGCTTGTTCATCAGCTTGGCGCTTTTGTTCTTCTTGTTGTTTACGGGCTTGTTCTTCGGCCTCTTTCTTTTCTTTCTCTGCTTCTTTTTTCTTATCGTTTTGCTCTTCCTTTTTCTTAGATGTATCTTGTTGCTCTTTGGCAACTGTTTTTTCAGTAAAAGGAGCTGCAATATTGCCTAGTATAATAGCAACTACGAATAAAATAGTTGTAAGAAGAAATTGTTTTTTAGCCATTCTTGTTTTCTTGAAAATTGATAAAATAGCTAATACTAGAAAGAAGAAAGACATAATGAGACAGATATTAGCGAAAAAATTTAGAATCGGGTGCTCCGTATGCGCAGTGCTTGTTAATGATATTAAAAGAAAAATAATAAAAGAGATGACTGCTGATCTGCCAAATTTCATTGCTTTTCCGTTTTTCTTAAAGAATGAAATAAAACATAAAATAAGTAGAATAAGGGTAGCTAAAAATAAAATTGTACTGATAGTGTTCCAAAATGCCATTTTTATACCTCCATTTGTAAGATTTTATTTCTTGATTATATAAGAATATGCTGGATAATGCATGTGATCTTGTAATAGTTAGAAAAATAAGTATGTTTTTATAGAGGTATTTGCTATTTT
Source organism: Bacillus cereus group sp. BfR-BA-01380 (assembly GCF_022663535.1). Taxonomy (GTDB): domain Bacteria; phylum Bacillota; class Bacilli; order Bacillales; family Bacillaceae_G; genus Bacillus_A; species Bacillus_A cereus_BB. The sequence continues at coordinate 4,519 of NZ_JAKUFS010000050.1, forward strand.
TGTTTAATATTTATAAAGGAACAATGTTTACGCAACAAAATAACGTGTTTCTTGATTGAAACTCTTTTAGACGATATTCTTGTTATAAGAATGCAGAATGAATATTGCCAAGGGGAGTGGTTCTTATATGTTAGGGAAATGGATGAACAAGGAGAAACAACCTAAATGTAAACATAAATATAACTTCGTTAAGGCGCAGGATAGTGAAAATTTTAAAACAGGGCAGATGGGGATAGCTAGTTTTTATAAGTGTGAAAGGTGTGGAAAAGAAAAGGTTGAATACAAATATAATAGTGATATTAATAGCGATCTTTGGAATATATAAAATATCCTTGAATATAGTCCGGCTAGAAAACTAGAGGACACCAAATCATTAGTGCAATAGCTTATTTGCTGCATAGTCATTGGTGTCCTTTTTATTTTATAAAAGGGACATTCTGTAAGCTTGCTTTTGCTCTTATCTCAGTCACTTGATGTCGTATCGTTCGACGTGCAAAATATAAATCAACATTAGATGACTGGGAGAAGTATAAAATTTCATATACCGTATGTTGATTAGATAAAAGAATAGTAGAAGTTAGAGCATCCAATACAGGTGCTTTTGTCACATTTTGAGAAGGATAAGCATATATTGAAGTATAGGACAAGCTAACCGCTTGTTCTAATCAATACTCACACTCCTTGTCACATTGAGAGCATCCACTAAATCGGGTGCTCTTTTTTATTTGTAAGATTTTGTTTCATTTTTTATCGAATAAACGGATTAAGAGCACGGAAAATATGGGAAATGAGGAATGATAGTATGACATGGTTACATTTCTTTATGTAGGTACAATTATTTGTTTAATCATTATGATTCAGTTTCTTAAAGCAAAGGAGGTAGACAAGTAGGGTAGGAGATTTTAGGTATTGAGTGAATAGACATGGCAAAAGATTACGCGAAGAAATATTATAAATCATTAGTATGGAAGAAATGCAGAGAACCATATATATCCTCAACGTTAGATGGTATGTGTGAGCATTGTAAAGAACAACCAGGATATATTGTTGACCACGAATAAGATAAAAACATACGGAAAATATGAAAAATATTTTTGTGATAAAATAGATTATAGAAAGAAAAAGAACCAAAATCCCTTTATACTAAGGTCTCTTGGCACTTTTATAGTTTGTATGTTTTACGAAACGAACAACCTTAAAACTGCTCATTCTTCTCCCAGGATTCTACGATGTATCCCTATAAACGTTGATATATCAACGTTTATAGGGGGGGTCTTCTTCAATGCTCACATTTTGCTCACATTAAAATCTTTTAACTTTTATCACGTATTTTCACCAGATTTTATTACATTCTCAAAGTTTTCTGCAGCTTGTTGCTGCATGTTTTGTGTGATATGGCTATATTTGTCTAAAGTCATTTGAATAGAAGAGTGTCCTAAGCGATCCTGAACAATTTTAGGGTGCTCACCAGCTTGTAGCATAAGCGTTGCATGTGTATGCCTTAAGTCGTGAATACGAATTCGTGGAACACCAGCTTTTTTATAATGGTCTTTCAAAAAACGATGAGGAGCATCTATATGTAAGGGAGAGTGAATCGCATTGCCAGCGAAGATATAGGTCTCTTCATTCAAGTGGATACCCCATCGGAAAAACTCTTTCTTTTTATAAAAGTAGTATACTTGTAACTCTGTTACAACAAAGGAAGAGATACTAATGCTTCTATTTGAAGATTTAGTTTTAGTAGCAGCTTTAAATAGTCCTTCTTCAGTTTTTACAAGTGATTTATTAACTAGGATGCGTTTATTATCAAAGTCAATATCCTTCCATGTTAGTGCAAGTAACTCACCTCGTCTCATACCTGTATAGATCGCAAGTAAAAAGAACATATAGTACTTCTGATTTTTTTCTTTTAAATATTTTAGGAATCGATTACATTCCTCGCTGGACCATGTTTTCATCTCACCTTGCTCTTCACGCGGCTTTTTTACCTTATTCATTATGTTATCATGTATGATTTCCCATTCTACAGCATGTTTGAATATGCATCTGAAGCAGTGATGGATATTGCTGATTCTACCATTTGACAGGCCTTTTTCTTTAAGGTCAGCATAATAGTTTTGAATCATTACAGGTTTAATACTTTTAATTTTTTTATAACCAAATGTGGGAAGGATATAAAGTCTGACTAGGCTCATGTCTTTTTCATAAGATGTTATTTTTAACTCAGCTTTACGAATAGGCTTTAATTTTTCCCAGATATCTAACGCGCTTAATTGTTTGTCATCAAAATACATTCCTTTTTCTATCTCTGTAAACATAGTTGCAGCAGCATGTTGAGCTTCTTTTTTAGTTCTAAATCCACTTTTACTTTTTTGTTTTCTTTTGCCTGTCATTGGATCAATACCAACATCTATTGTAAATGACCATTTTTCTCCACGTTTATGGAAATAGCCTTTCATATATAATGCCTCCTATATTTTACTTAAACAAATTATAGTATTGAGATATTTCTTTTTGTAATTTACTAGCGAGTAACTGATTTTCATAATGTAAAAGCCTTTTTTCTGCAAAGTTTGGTGTCACATTGAATTTTTCTGCGATTATATATGCTTTTAACTGCAGGGGAGGAAGATTCTTTAACATAAAAGTAGGTACGCAAAAGTGTTGCGCGAAGTTTTAGCCTTTGCTTCTTGAAAATCTAGAAACATTTGATGCATTAATAATTGATTACCAGAATGTAATAGGAGGTGACAAATCTCATGACCAAAGTCTTCCCATTGCTTTGGTTGAGAGATACGGTTATCAATTACTAAGCTAGCTATTTGTTTTCTTTCCATTGCATGACTTCCAAACGGAGCAAAATATAGCCAAATATTTAACCTTTTCGTAATTTCCATCATATCAATTTGTTCAGGAACAATAATAGATAAGGATTGGTACAAGTGCTGGATATAGTCTTCGAGTTGTGTGGTGTAGCAGGGCTGCGATTGAAATATATTTTCACTCCATTCATATTATAAGAATGTACGTTCTTATAATATGAGAAAAATGAATAATTTGGAAGAGTATTAAAGGAAAGGGAAATTAACACTTAGATAAAATAAGAATTTATATTTGCATTAAAAAGAAGGGAATTTAAGTTATACAAATAATGATATTGTATTGGAATCAGGCGCTTTGTTAAAGGGACAAAAATAGCAATGCTTTGGCGACAGAAAAGGAATTAGCTGTTGAAATAGAGTTAAAAAAACATGTGTGAATCACTTTACAAACATTTGTTCGTGGTTCATAATGAATTATAAAGATTTTATTAATTTGTCCGGAAAGTCCGGATTTTTTATTTTAAAAAAGGTTATTTATTGTTATTTTATGGGGTATAATTAATAATGAATTTTTATTTGTCCGGAGGTTATGGGATATGAGGTCTGATTATATTGTAAGTCTGATAAAAGCTCACTGTGAGAATAATGAAAAAGAATTTAGAGAAATGGTCCATTTAATTGCTGATACAGAGCAAAAAAAAGGAAATACAACTGTTTCAAAAAAAATTCTAAATATCTATAACAAAAAAACACCTAAAAAAAACACATTTAGAGAAGAAAAGGAAGATTTTTATCCTTCTTCAGGTTTAGTAATGTTTGAGCCAAGTACAATTGTTGCTCCAAAAGAAAAAAGTAATAATTATAATCTATTTGATTTAATATATCCCGAAAATATAGAAAAGCAGGATATTATATATTCACAACAAGTGGAAGAGAAACTTGAAGAAATTATTAAAGAATATAGATTAAAGGAGAATTTATTACAGCTGGGCTTACCGTATGAGAATAGATTATTGTTATGTGGACCTCCAGGATGTGGAAAAACATCTACTGCGTATTTTTTAGCAAAGCGCTTAGATATTCCTCTTGCATATATAAGACTAGATGCTCTAGTTTCTTCTTTGCTAGGTCAAACAGGTACTAATATTCGAAAGATTTTTGATGCGGTAAATGGAAAAAATGTATTGTTATTTTTAGATGAATTTGATGCGATTGCTAAGAGGCGTGATGATAAACAAGAATTAGGAGAGTTAAAAAGAGTAGTTAATACCTTATTACAAAATATCGATTTGCTTTCTCAGGATGTTTTTGTTATTGCAGCTACCAACCATGAAAAATTATTGGATCCCGCAGTATGGAGAAGATTTAATTCAGCATTATTGTTAGACTTGCCTGATAGTGAAATGAGAAAAAACTATTTAACAAATAGATTGAATTGTTATAATCTAGAAATAGAGGTGGATATTGAAAAAATCTCTAAGATAACAAAAGGTATGAACTTTTCACAATTAAATGAAATGATTTTAAAAACATTAAAGAAAAAAGTAATTTACAATTCTGAGTCTTTGAGTACAAAAGATTTTATACAAACAATTACAAGTATGACATTGCTGTATAACAATGATAATCCTGAAGTAATTACGGAATTAATTAAAAAATTACGAAAAGCAGGGATGACAATTCGTGATATAGCAGAAATTACGTCCATACCGAGATCTACTATTTCTGATAAGTTAAAAGAGGGGAAAGAGAATGAGCGATAAAAACAACCAAAATGACGGGAGAAATAGAAGGGCAAAAAAAGTAGACAACGATGGTACCAATCAAAAGAACAGACAATATGAGCCTCATTTGTGGATACCTGATTCAGAGGTTCATTTAGTAGAACATGTACCTACTGGTAGGACGAAAAAGTTAAATATTAATCATTTTAAACATGGTCAAAATTTGCATAGTAGTATACAGAAAATCAAAAACAAACATTTTGAAAATAAAACCCCAATTTCTGATGATATTGTAATATTTAAAGTTCAGCTATTTGATGGTTTAGAGGTAGATAGAAGAGGAGACTATGAAAGGATATTTGCCGAAAATAATTTACAAGTGAACGCTCTTAAAAAAGAAAATATTGCAATAGTTGCTTCTACACCTGAGAATATCCAAGATCTAGAGGGGAAGCTTGGAAAGTATATAGAGAATAACGGAAAAAAATCAGATTTCTTTCAATATATCCAAGAATTTTCTGAAGTTGAGTTTTTAGATAAAATATCTAAGGAATTAATAGAATCAAGTGATGAAAAAAAAGATAAACGAGATATACAAATTACCCTAGTACCTAAATTGGAACCTGAATTATATGATAAAATATTTGGTTATCTAGAAGAGAGGATAAAGGAGGCGAATGGTGACATTATAGGAGGACTTCAAATATTGCCAGATAATTCGCCTATAATCCGAGCTTTAATACCGTCAAGTGGCATAGATTTCATTTTAGATCAGGAGATAGTGATGGGGATAAATGTTACACCTTTTTTTGGACCGACTAATAAAGGTGGTGTTCAAGATGTAAAGGATATTTCTGAAATTCCAGTAATATTTGAAAAAGACCCAAGAGAGATGCCTATAGTATGTATACTAGATGATGGTATCAATTTACCTGAGAATATGAAAGATTGCATTGCTGGTAGATGGAAGGCCGATGACATTTCTTTACATAGTACTTGTGAACATGGAACAAAAGTTGCTAGTTGTGCAATTTTTGGAGAGACATTAAAAGAACAGATTCTAAATAAGAAATTACTTCCTAAAGTACGGGTGATAGATGCTATTATTACTGATGGAATTAGTGGGCTTAGTGGTGATGAATTAATTAGAAGAATAGAAAAAGCCATTGAGGATATAAAAGGTCAGACAAAAATATTTTGTTTAGCTTTTAACAGAAGAAGAGCAATGAATGAAGAGAGAATTAGTGATATTGCATCTTCGTTAGATGTTTTAATGAAAAAGCATAATGTACAGTTTGTTTTGCCGACAGGTAATCATGAATTATGGAAATATTATCAATCTTTGCATGATTTATTAGATGATGATGATGCAAAAATTGCTACTCCAGCTGAATCATTTTTTGGGTTAACAGTTGGATCAATAGCTAGGGGTGAAAATAACAATAGTTTATCAAGGCAAGGTGAAGTTTCCCCGTTCAGTAGAATTGGGCTAGGCTTTTCAGGGGCCATTAAACCAGATGTAGTTTACCCTGGAGGAAATGTTTATAGCATGGAAGATAAGCATTACATAACAGGTGATTCTATATTTGTTATTACTAATACAGGAGAGGTTAGACTAGATTTCGGGACAAGTTTTACAGCACCATTTGCAGCAGCGGATTTAGCGCAATTAATAGAAGAAATTCCGGGGAAAAGTCCGTTAATTGCAAAGGCACTTTTAATACATCACGCTGAAAAGCTGAATTATTTTAATGGTGATGAAACATTAGAAGAAACAGAACTTTTAACTAAAATGTATGGTAGGGGTGTTGGGAACCTTGCGGAATCAAGTGGATCTCATCGTAATAAAGCTACATATATAAGAAAAGGAAGAATGTCTAGACTTGAAAAACAAAGAGTACAGTTTTATATGCCATCTACTATTGCTGCCTATTCTAGAAAAAAATATGCTGTAACACGAGTAACTGTTACATGTATATGTTTGCCACCCGTCGATAAAAACATGGGTCCTAATTATTTAAGAGCTTATGTTGATACTTCATTACATTGTATAAATTCTAATAATAATCGAGTAACTAGGAATCCAGATGGAAAAGATGGAAGGAAAAAATGGCACCACATTCATCACTTTTCAAAAGTATTTACTACTTTTAATCCAGGGGATTGGCAAATTTGGTTGCAATTATACTCTAAACCTGATTTCACTAATGAGGAAGAGGTAGATTATGTATTAGTTGTATCTATTGAAGACCTTACAAATAATGATGTGGATATTTATGGGGGAATATTAAACGAAACGGATACTAGATTCAATTCTTTAACAGAAGTAAGTGTAGAAATAGAAAACGAGGACGATGCATAGTAAAATGCTTGTCCTCGTTTTCTATTAAAATTAATCCTCTTTCTTTTTTAAAGTAATCTTCATACTTGCTTCACCTTGCAATCCAACAACGAGTTGAGTTAATCCACCTGTTTTCACTACACCTTTAACATTAACTTCTAACGAGTCTAGCTCTAGATTGGTAAATTGACTGGTAAAAGCCGTAAGTGTTTCATATGTAACAGGCATTGATTCTAATGTTTGGGTTAATCCAGCTGTACCAGAAGATGGATAAAAGTCATCATCGTTCTCTTTTTCTTTAAAAACAGGCATCATTAGTACTACTTGTTCATCTTTCATAATGCTAATTCCTCTCCTATACTTTTTAGTGGTTTAATAGTTTTACACACGGAACTGAAAATGTTATCTAGCAAGATTAAAACTATCACATTATTTCAGTGGGATTAATAATGTTTTTCTAATTCAAAATAAAAGTATAGCAGAGGAAGAAAAGAAAAAATGTCGAAAAAGGTCGAAGTGTAAAAGTATCATCAGTTTTTGTTACTAGTTTTACTTAGATTTATTCTTAATTCATTTATTTGTATCTCAAATGTTACTTTATCTAAAGCTGGTATAATGCTTCTACATTAACGTATATAGAAAACAAAAGTGAAGAAACTGGTTATATGTGTCCTTAAAGTTTGTACTCAATGTTTTGTTGTGAAATTAATAAGTAGTGTCAAAAAGGGATTTTACATTTTTAAATTCTTTTTCATTAAGCAGATATAATCCTTCAATCTGTATAGTAGTTTTTTGTGAAATTGTAATATAGTAATTATTTTTAAGAGAAGGATAGCCAATGTATTAACTGTTCTTTTTAGGATTTCGTTCATTTTCAGATTGATTTAGAAATTCCCAAAAACGTTTTGATTCTTCACGTTTCTCGGGAGATGCGTCTTTAATATCTTTTGCAACTGATGAACGTTATGAGTTATTTGAAGATTACGCGATTGGGATTTGGCGTTATAAGCGAGCGGAGGATAAACAATTTGCATGGGAAGAAGCAGAAGAAATATGTAAGCGAGCAAGGGATGAAAAAGAGCCGGTTCCAATACGACTGCATTTATCACTTGAACAATCATTTGTTCCAGAAAATGTTGTGCGATATTTGTAGTCAAACAAAAAAAGCCGAGATTGCTCCCGACTTGCTTTGGCAAAGTAATTATAACATATGGGAGTGGTCTTGATGGGAATTAGAAAAGAAAATCTTGCAGAAATGACAGCAGAAATTTCATTAAGTCAAAATATGATTTACGTTGTAAAAGATGGAAAGATTCATCAGATTGAGCCACCAATAACTGGTTATGGCGAGCAATCGTTTGTATATAAAAGTGGGAAAGTAGCTCGTATGGATGAGCGGAAGATACAGTTGTTTTAATTTTATTATATAGCAATAGTGCAATTTGTTTTGTAGAAAAATTGAGCATTCATTAAGATATTGCGTTATTTGAATTAAGGGGAGATACAGTCTAGACTATTCATAGCAAAATGAATTGAATAGGAGGCAGAATATGTTAGATTTATTAGGGAGAAAATACAAGAGATTATATGAATATATGATAGGTGCATATTCGAAGTTAAAAGCAGAAAAACAATTAAGTGATATAAAAAAAGAACAATCTGAAAACATTATTAATAACATCTCAAGTATTATTAGTGAGCATAAATATGAAATACTTTCTATAGAGTATAATAAAAAAATTAATGATTATGTGATAGTTTATATACGAAATGACGTAGGAGAGAATATTACTTTTTCAGGAAAAGAGAGTTTTGACGTTTATATTAAAACTTTAGGCTATAAACAACTTAGGAATAAGAGTGAGATAAACTTTTTTGTTGATTTAAAAACAAAAGAAAAATCATTTTTTATTGTGGACATTCAAACTGGAGGTAACACTAGTAAAGGTTTTGGTGCTATTGCCATGGATAATTTAATTAAACTAGCCAAAAGATGGGATATATTATGTATATATGGGGATAGATATTTTGAGGATGAGGCTAATAAATTAAGACAAGAAAAATATTATGGGGACCGTGGATTTGAAGTCACTGAGCATACGATAAGACTTAATTTAAAAAAATAATATTTGTTATTATACATGGGGCTATCTTTGTAACCAAGAAAATTTTTACTTATCAATAAAGATTAGAAGTATAATAAGAATATATGGAATAATATTGTCCTACTGGAAGAACCAGCGGGCATCAAACTATGAAGAGCATTAGTAATATTGCTCTGGGGTTTGGTGTCCGTTTTTTGTTTTTTATTTAAAAAATAGACAAGGAGTGTTTATATATATGACACAATTAACGTTCTTGCCTAAGATTAATCGCAAGGAAACACAAGATTTTTTAGAAGAAATACTTGAGAATGTTCGTATTTATAGACAATTTGGGGTGATTAGAAATGAGATGAAGGTCACAGCTTCTTGTGAGCCAAGATATCACGGTGCGACAAATATAGTGGGGAAACCAGCTGAAGAAGTTGCTTTAGCAAATGTGGAACTGAGTGAGCGTGAAGAGAAATTGCAGCGTCTATCGTTTCAGATTGAAAAGGTATTAAGTCGTTTTAGTAGGAGCCAAAGGAATATAATTGTAAAGCGATATTTAGAGGATGAAGAAGTATTCGATTATATGGTCTATAACGAAATTGGTATGAGTGAACGGACATATAGACGTAATAAAGCGAATGCTTTTTATAAACTGGCATTTGCTCTTAGATTAGAAGTTTATGAGACAGAAGAGCGGAATGGGAGGGAGAATCTATGAACTTTGTTCAACCTATCCGTGATCCAGAGCAAATACAACAGATTAAAGAATACCTAAAGGGAAATAATGAGCGTAATTATATTCTCTTTGTGATGGGAATTAATACAGGCTTACGTATAAGCGATATTTTAAAGTTGAAGGTTGGAGATTTAAAAGGCAGTCACATTTCCATGAGAGAAAAGAAAACAGGTAAACAGAAGCGTATTCAAATAACTCCAGCATTAAGAAGAGAGTTGAAGTGGTTTATTGATGAAAGAGAAGATCATGAGTATTTAATTAAAAGCAGACAAGGAAGTAATAGGCCAATTGGCAGGAGCATGGCATATAAAATCCTTAGAAATACAGTAGCAGAGTTTGGCTTAGATGAGATTGGTACACATACATTACGTAAGACATTTGGATATCACATGTACATGCAGACAAAGAACATAGCATTGCTAATGGAGATATTCAATCACTCATCAGAAAGAGTTACATTAAGATACATCGGAGTAAACCAAGATGCAATGGATAAAGCGATGACTAGATTTAAAATCTAATTATCGCTTTTTTCTTTTTTATCTTTATTAGTTAACCATTTTTTTCGTGATGTGTAACTCAAAAAAGAAAGTCTTATAAAGTTAATGATAGCAAGGAATTCAGTGATTGGGTCAGTTACACAAAATATAAGATATGGGTAAGTAGAGTGATATGTTAATATACATAACATAGCAATTAAATAAAGCATTCTATTGAGGTAAAAACATGGGGATTGATTCGACATTTACTGTACCAGCAATGGTTGCTTTGGGTACGTTTGTGTTATTGCACTTAGTCATTGAACCTAGAAAAGAAAAGGAAGAAAAAAGAAAAATTCAAAGAATTATATGCACCATTATATATGATAATTAACGCTAGATTAGGTTCACTAGTGTTTTTTGCAAGCAGAAAGTACAGAGAATTGCAGCGAAAAATGCAGAGGCTTGCAGTTCTCTTTTTCTTACATATTTGTTTCTGCAGTCGCAAAAGAAAGGGCGTTTCTT
>NZ_JAKUFS010000051.1 GCF_022663535.1 Bacillus cereus group sp. BfR-BA-01380
AGCGTTCATCCTGAGCCAGGATCAAACTCTCCAATAAAGTGTTTGTCTAGCATCATAAATAAAAATTGACGTTTCACGTTGTTTGTTTCGTTCAGTTTTCAAAGAACTTGTTCGTCGCTCAATCGGCGACTTCCTTATGTTAACATCTCATTCATTCGATGTCAACTAAGTTTTTTATTTCGCTTTCTGCTCTCTCGCATCAGCGACTCCTAGAATATTACACCCTTTTATATTAAACGTCAATATGTTTTTCTAATAAAATATAAAAAGGCTCATTTTCTATCAATAAGCCTTTTGTTTATCCCCATTCTATATAAAGTGAAACTTCCATCAGTGGGGCTTTTTCATCCCCCACTGATGGTTAGTTGAACCAATCGGGCTTTTACGGGCAGTTATCCCCCACCTATCTTCTTCAATTCTCTCTCAATCTTGAGGTGGGGGTCTTACTGCCCGTTAATGCGGGATAAATCCATTTTAACTTTCCGACATATAAGTCGCTACTATACACGACCAGATGCTCTCGTCCTCCTAAAAAGAAAGAGGTTTTCAAATTATGAAATAACAACGAATAAACTGGATCACACATTTATTATAAAAAACTTAAGATTTTCTAGAGATACAAAAAGGACTAGGCATCCCCTCCTAGTCCTTTCAAAAACCCCTTTATTTACGAACAAAAATGAAATAGAGTACAAACAAAACTGCCATGACATACATAATCGGATGAATTTCTTTTCTTCGTCCTTTCACAACCATTGTAATTGGATAGAAAATAAATCCAATCGCAATCCCTGTTGCGATACTGTATGTGAGCGGCATTGCAATAATTGTGAAAAATGCCGGTACTGCCGTTTCGAATTTCTTCCAATCAATTTCCCCTAATGATGAAGCCATCAAAACCCCGACAATAATTAAAGCTGGTGCTGTTACGGATGGTGTTACTACACTTAATAATGGTGAAAAGAAAAGTGCTAATAAGAAAAACCCTCCTGTTACAACTGCTGTAAATCCAGAGCGTCCTCCTACAGCTACCCCTGCAGAGGATTCAATATAAGACGTCGTTGTCGATGTACCAAGTATTGCTCCGATTACAGTTGCAAACGCATCAGAGAACAATGCTTTCCTCGCACGCGGTAATTTATTATTTTTCATTAAACCTGCTTGATTGGCAACTGCTACAAGCGTCCCTGCTGTATCAAAGAAATCGATAAAAAAGAAAGTTAATATAACAACGAGCATCTTAGCAGTGAAAATATCTCCAAGATGTTGAAGAGCAACTCCAAATGTCGGTGTTAGGCTTGGAACTGCACCAACAATCGCCTTTGGTGTATCAATTAACCCTGTTGCTACACCAACAATTGCTGTAAGTACCATTCCAAAGAATACCGCACCATTAACGTTTCTTGTCATTAAAATAACGATTACAACTACACCAAAAATCGCAAGTAATGTCGGTCCTTTCGTTAAGTCCCCTAGTCCAACAAGCACAGCATCATTATTTACAATAATTCCTGCATTTTGAAAACCAAGAAATGCGATGAACAACCCAATTCCAGCTGCTACCGCAAACTTTAATTCTGTCGGAATTGCGTTAATGATCTTTTCACGAAGACCAGAAGCTGTAAGGAAAATAAACATAATACCTGATACTAATGTCCCTGCAATCGCCGTTTGCCACGGAATCCCCATTGTTAATACAGCTGTGTAAGCAAAGAAAGCATTAATCCCCATTCCCGGCGCAAGTGCGATTGGATACTTTGCAAAAATCCCCATAATGAGTGATCCAATTGCCGCTGCTAAAGCTGTAGCAACAAACACTGCTCCAGAATCCATTCCGGTTCCTGCTGGCAATCCCTTAACATGTCCTAGCGACAATGTAGCGGGATTAACAAACAATACATATGCCATAGACAAAAATGTGGTTAATCCTGCTATGAACTCTGTTTTATAATTTGTGCCGAGCTCATCGAACTGAAAATAACGTTTCATTCTATGTTTCCCCCGTTATGTAATTGCTCGTCGCGCTCCTTACTAGCCCCTCTTTTATCTATAAAAATAAAAAAGGCTTCCAATGTATTATACATGGAAGCGTCTGTAAACAAAGGCAAGTTCCCCTTACCCTTATATTAAAACGCCTCGTAGTCAAGCCATTTACGGTAGCAAGGTAGAAACTTTCGGGCCATATCCCCGATATTATACGACGGCTAAAATATTCACTTTTATTATTGATTACATATTCATACTAACTCATATACAGATAAGTGTCAATTCAAAAACGAACGTTTTTTAATTAAACTTATTTTTTGTTCGTATAAAAACAAAAAATGATCCATCTACACATAAAAGTATAGATGGATCGTCTTCTATATCATGAAATTCAATTTATCCTGCTATTCGCGGACAGTAAATCCCCCACTAATGGAAGTTTCACTTTATTCCCACTCAATTGTTGCTGGTGGCTTAGAAGTAATGTCATACACAATGCGGTTAACGTGTTTTACTTCGTTTACAATACGTACAGAGATTTTCTCTAATACGTCCCAAGGGATACGCGCCCAGTCTGCTGTCATACCATCAATAGATGTTACAGCGCGAATACCTACTGTGTAATCATACGTACGCTCGTCACCCATAACACCTACGCTGCGCATACCAGGAAGTGCAGTAAAGTATTGCCAAACTTCACGGTCTAAACCAGCTTTTTTAATCTCTTCACGTAAAATCGCATCAGATTCACGAACGATTTCTAATTTTTCTTCTGTAATTTCACCTAACACACGAATACCAAGTCCTGGACCTGGGAATGGTTGACGCCATACGATTTCGTCTGGAATTCCTAATTCAGACCCTAACTCACGTACTTCATCTTTAAATAATGTATTTAATGGTTCAATTAACTTGAATTGCATATCTTCTGGAAGTCCACCAACGTTATGGTGAGATTTAATTGTTTGCGCAGTCGCTGTACCACTTTCAATAATATCTGTGTACAGTGTACCTTGTGCCAAGAAGTCCATTCCTTCTAATCTAGAAGCTTCGTCATCGAATACATAAATAAATTCGTTACCGATAATTTTACGTTTTTGTTCTGGATCTTCAACACCTGCTAATTTGCTCATGAAGCGTTCTTTTGCATCCACTTTAATAACGTTCATGTGGAAGCCTTCACTAAATGTTTTCATAACCCCTTCAGCTTCTCCTTTACGAAGTAAGCCGTGGTCAACGAAAATACATGTTAATTGGTCACCGATTGCTTTATGAATTAATACCGCTACAACAGAAGAGTCTACGCCGCCGCTAAGTGCACATAGTACTTTCTTGTCGCCAACTGTTTCACGAATCTTTTCTAATTCTACTTCAATGAAGTTCTCCATGTTCCAGCCTTCAGTACAACCACAAACACCGAATACAAAGTTCTTAATTAAATCGTTACCGTGCTCAGAGTGACGCACTTCCGGGTGGAATTGCACACCATATAAGTTTTGTGCTTCATTGCTCATACCAGCAATTGGACAAGAGTCACTTGTTGAATCTACTACGAAACCTTCTGGTAAACCTGTTACTAAGTCACCATGACTCATCCAAACAACTTGTTCTTCTGGAAGGTTTGTATATAATTTCGATTGATTCTCTACTTTCAATACTGCTTTTCCGTACTCACGATGGTCTGCACGTTCTACTTTTCCACCAAAGTGCTTTGTCATTAACTGCATGCCGTAGCAAATACCGAAGATCGGTAAGCCTAAATCAAAGATTTTTTCATCACAGTGGAATGCACTTTCACCATATACACTGTTCGGTCCACCAGAGAAGATAATTCCTTTTGGATTCATCGCTTTAATTTCTTCTGCTGTAATTGTATGTGGATGAAGTTCACTATACACGCCAAATTCACGAATGCGACGCGCAATTAACTGATTGTACTGACTTCCAAAATCTAAAACGATAATCGTATCGTGTTGTTTCTTCAAAATAATCACCCCATAGTTCTGTATATAAACATTTTCACCAATTTGGTAAAAACAATTACCAATATAATAAAAAAAGCCAGTCCCCTGCCCTCAGTCTCATAACAAAGAAAAGGCAGGAGTCTAGCTTTATAAAGGAATTCGTTCCTTATAAATATAGACACACTGCCTTCATAGTCAGGTTGTTTACGGTAACCCGGTAGAGACTCTCAATCCGTATTATTGAGGATATATGAAGGAACGTTTAATATTATCTTTCTAGATTCTAACAATGAAACGTGAATACGGTCAAGGAGAAAGCGACAAAATTCTACAGAAATTATTCCCTATATAGTGAAACTTCCTTCATTTATTTGTTCAGAACCCTGTGATTACATTACAATCCATAACCCGCACCGTGTAATTGGTCTCTTACAAGGTCATAAAACTTCATGCTATATTCATTAAGTTCATGATAAGCAAACCTTAAAAGCACCAAAAAAAGACTACCTCCTTTCATTAGGAAGTAGTCTTTTTACTAACTATTTATACATGGAACAGCTTCTCATAATGAGGGCTTATTACATCATGCCGCCCATACCGCCCATGCCCATGCCGCCCATGTCAGGCATTCCAGCAGAACCAGCTGGTTCTGGTTTGTCAGCAACAACTGCTTCAGTTGTTAAGAACATTGCCGCAACAGATGCTGCGTTTTGAAGAGCAGAACGAGTTACTTTTGTTGGATCTACGATACCAGACTCAAGCATATTTACCCATTCGCCTGTTGCTGCGTTGAAACCAACGCCAACTTTTTCGCCTTTTAAGCGCTCTACAACTACAGAGCCTTCTAAACCAGCGTTCACTGCGATTTGACGAACTGGCTCTTCTAACGCACGAAGTACGATGTTAATACCTGTTGCTTCGTCGCCTTCAGCTGCAAGACTAGCTACTTTCGTATATACGTTCATAAGTGCAGTACCACCACCAGCTACAATACCTTCTTCTACTGCTGCACGAGTTGAATTAAGTGCATCTTCAATGCGAAGTTTGCGCTCTTTCAATTCAGTTTCAGTTGCCGCACCTACTTTAATTACAGCTACGCCACCTGCTAATTTAGCAAGACGTTCTTGTAATTTTTCACGATCGAATTCAGAAGTTGTTTCTTCTAATTGTGCACGGATTTGACCGATGCGAGCTTCGATTTGTTCTGTGTTTCCTACACCTTCAACAATTGTTGTATTTTCTTTCGTTACAACAATTTTGCTAGCACGGCCTAGAGATGCAATAGTTGCAGATTTTAAGTCACGGCCTAACTCTTCTGTAATTACTTCGCCGCCAGTTAAGATTGCGATATCTTCTAACATCGCTTTACGACGATCACCGAAGCCAGGAGCTTTAACAGCAACTACGTTGAACGTACCACGAAGTTTATTTACTACTAATGTAGCTAACGCTTCGCCTTCTACGTCTTCAGAGATGATAAGAAGTGGTTTACCTTGTTGTACCACTTGCTCTAATACTGGTAAGATTTCTTGAATACTAGAAACCTTTTTATCTGTAATTAAGATAAATGGATTATCAAGAACAGCTTCCATTTTATCAGAATCAGTAATCATGTAAGGAGAAGCATATCCACGGTCGAACTGCATACCTTCTACTACATCTAATTCTGTTGTGAATCCTTTAGATTCTTCTAATGTAATAACGCCGTCGTTACCAACGCGCTCCATTGCTTCTGCAATTAATTGTCCTACCTCTTCGTCAGCAGCAGAAATAGCAGCTACTTGTGCAATAGAAGATTTACCTTCGATTGGTTTAGAAATCGTTTTTAATTCTTCAATTGCTGCTACAACAGCTTTTTCAATACCTTTACGAAGACCCATTGGGTTCGCACCAGCTGTTACGTTCTTTAAACCTTCACGAATCATTGCTTGCGCTAATACAGTTGCAGTTGTCGTTCCATCACCAGCTACATCGTTTGTTTTGCTAGCAACTTCTGCAACTAGTTTTGCACCCATATTTTCAAATGCATCTTCTAATTCAATTTCTTTTGCAATTGTTACACCGTCATTTGTAATAAGCGGAGAACCGAATTTTTTCTCAAGTACAACGTTGCGACCTTTTGGTCCAAGTGTAACTTTTACTGCGTTTGCAAGAGTGTCGACACCGCGAAGCATCGAACGACGTGCTTCTTCACTAAATTTAATATCTTTTGCCATAATATTTGACCCCCTTGAATTTTTAAAGATTTATATAATTAACCGATAATTGCTAAAATGTCGCTTTCACGTAAAATTAAGTATTCTGTACCTTCGTATTTCACTTCAGTACCTGCATATTTTGAGAAGATGATACGATCTCCTGTAGCTACATCTAAAGCAACACGCTCACCATTTTCAAGCACACGACCAGTACCAACTGCCACTACTTTACCTTCTTGTGGTTTTTCTTTTGCAGTGTCTGGTAGTACGATACCACTTGCTGTTTTTTCTTCTGCCTGAACAAGTTCAATTATAACGCGATCACCTAATGGCTTTAGCATGAACAACAACCTCCTCAATTTATTATGTATATTTTATGTTTATTAGCACTCTAACACATCGAGTGCTAACACACTTATTATAATAAAGAATCTCATTTTCTTTTGCAAGTGAAAAAATCGTAATTTTTCGGAAAACTATTTCTTCCCCTCTCCGGCTTGTTCAAAATTGATTATGCTTTGCTTGATCGATTCACTTTTAGATTCCATCGTTTTTTCATCTTCTCCTATGTTACAATAAGAAAGATGCCATAATTTATTTTCTCTATGGATAGAGCATTTTCCTTTTTCTTTACAAAAAATTCAAAAAGGAGTTACGAAATTGAAGAGACAATATTGGTGGGTTATTGTTACATATATTTTGATGCAATTATCAGGTATCATTGGTGGGTGGATTCTATTAAAAAGCGGAGTATACAATAATGGCCACCGAACCTTTGAAGAAAAAGTTCAACTGGCAACTGCACATTGGGGACTGATTAGCTTCTTTATCGCTCTTATCATTATCCTTAT
This sequence comes from Bacillus cereus group sp. BfR-BA-01380, assembly GCF_022663535.1. GTDB lineage: Bacteria > Bacillota > Bacilli > Bacillales > Bacillaceae_G > Bacillus_A > Bacillus_A cereus_BB. The sequence goes on from NZ_JAKUFS010000051.1 coordinate 7,000, forward strand.
GTTACTACGTAATGATACACAATCAGAAAAATGGGAGCGTGGAAAAACAACTATCCCTGCTACAATAGGGTGGATTATTTTAGGGGTTTTTCTTGCTTTATTTGCTCAAGTCATTGCCGGCACAATTGAAACACAAGTTTTTAAAATTAAAGCTGAATCTGAAAATACACAAAACATTATCGAAATTATAAGAGCTGCTCCATTATTTATGATTGTTTCATCTATATTTGCTCCTATTCTTGAAGAAATTGTATTTAGAAAAATTCTATTTGGAACACTATATAAACGATATAACTTCTTTATCGCAGCAATTGTAAGTTCACTTATATTTGCTCTCATTCATTTTGACCCTACACATTTATTAGTGTATATTTCCATGGGGCTTGTTTTTTCATTTTTATACGTACGAACAAAACGAATTATTGTACCAATCATGGCTCATGTTATGATGAATACAAATGTTATGTTAATTACATTTGTACTTCATCCCTATCTAGAAAAAGCTGAAAAATTGCAAGGATTCATCGGAGGATTTTAAACATGCGAAATTCACCATTTGTTATGGCAACTTTGTATTTTCTTCTAGGGTGTATTTTTACATACTTAGCAATTACAAGTGTTCGGGATACAATTTGGAACTTTTACACAATATTGCTTGCTATAATGGCAACAGTTGATTTTAATTTTGCACTTCGCCTTCTTTTTTCTAAACCGAAAAAAGATAGTAAGAAGAAATAATAAAAACGCAGGAAATTCCTGCGTTTTTATTGTGGATAATTTTTCAAAAAGTACACGAGCGTTTGTAGTTCTACTGCTAAATCAATATGATGAATTCGAATATGTTCTGATATATTTAACCTAGCAGGTGTAAAGTTTAAAATACCTTGTATGCTCGTATGCGGTAAGCGATCTGCTACAGCTTGTGCAACAGAAGCAGGCACTGTTAATATTGCCACTTTTATATCATCTGATAGTCTCTCTTCTAATTCATCCAAATGATATACTGGAATCCCGCCGATTTCTTTTCCAACTTTCTCTTCATCAACGTCAAATGCCATCTCAATTTTTGTATTATTATTTTTCGTAAAATTGTAATGTAAGAAAGCTGTACCTAAATTACCTACCCCAATTAATGCTACGCGTGTTATATCATCTTGATCAAGTGTTTCGCGGAAAAACGACAATAAATAATTTACATTATAGCCGTATCCCTTTTTCCCTAATGCCCCAAAGTATGAAAAATCTCGTCGAATTGTCGCTGAATCCACTTTCACCGCTTCACTTAATTCTGCAGATGATACGCGTTGCTTACCAGATAGCGATAGGTTTTGGATAAATCGATAGTATAGAGGCAATCTTTTGGCAGTCGCCTGCGGAATTTTAGGCTGCTCCATGCAACCCCCTCCTCTCTTCCTATCTGTTCAAGTGATTGAAACATGTACGGAAGTTTAGCATTGATAGTTTTCCTTGTATAATAGAGAGAGAATTTCTCTATGTATGTTCAACTATACACTATTTTTAGTATGATTGAGAAATATAATCATGGCAAAGTTAAGAAAATATTTGAGGTGAAAACATTGATTTTACTACAAGTGAATAACCTTTCCAAGTTGTTCGCCGCTGAAGTGATTCTTTCAAACATTAAGTTAGAAGTACAGACGCGTGATCGCATTGCACTTGTCGGACGTAATGGCGCTGGAAAGTCTACATTATTAAAAATTATTGCCGGAGAACTATCCCATGACGGCGGCGAAATTATAAAACCGAAAGATGTCTCTATTGGTTACTTAGCGCAGCACACCGGCCTTGAAACATCGTTAACGATTTGGGATGAAATGCTAACAGTATTTCTCCACTTAGAGCGCATGGAGAAAGAACTCCGCAGACTAGAACAAGAAATGGGAAAAGAAGAAAATTTCACAAATGAAACCGTTTATGAAAAATTGTTAGCAGAGTATGATCGTCTACAATTAGAGTATAAAAATGAAGGCGGCTATCAATACGAAGCTGATATTCGCTCTGTTTTAAGTGGACTTGGGTTTCCTCCTGAAACACACGGAACGACAATCTCCGCATTGAGCGGTGGACAAAAAACTCGTTTAGCCCTTGGTAAGCTATTATTAACAAAACCAGATTTACTTATTCTAGATGAGCCAACCAACCATTTAGATATCGAGACATTAACATGGCTTGAGCAATATTTACAAGGTTATCCTGGTGCCATTTTAATCGTTTCACACGATCGGTACTTCCTAGATAGACTTGTAACGCAAGTATATGAAATCTCTAATAAACAAAGCCGAAAGTATACAGGAAACTACAGTAAATACTTAGAACTTAAAGCAGCACTATATGAACAAGAGATAAAACGTTACGAGAAACAGCAAGACGAAGTAGCAAAGTTACAAGACTTTATCCAAAAAAATATTGCTCGTGCTTCTACAACAAAACGGGCGCAAAGTCGCCGAAAGCAATTAGATCGTATGGAACTTATAGAAAAACCAATCGGTGATACAAAATCCGCTTCTTTCCACTTTGATATCGATAAACAAAGCGGTAATGATGTATTACAGGTAAAAAATGTTACAATTGGTTATAATAACAAACCAATTATTCAAAACATTCGTTTCCAACTAACAAGAGGTGATAGCGTTGCACTTGTCGGTCCAAACGGAATCGGAAAATCCACTTTATTAAAATCTCTTGTGGATAAACTTCGTCCTTTGAACGGCAATATTTCGTTTGGTTCCAATGTTTCTATCGGATATTATGACCAAGAACAAGCAAACTTAACATCATCAAAACGTGTATTAAATGAACTTTGGGATGATTACCCGATGCAACCGGAAAAAGAAATTCGCACGGTACTTGGGAACTTTTTATTTTCTGGTGACGACGTTCTAAAACCCGTTTCTTCTTTAAGCGGTGGACAAAAAGCACGTTTAGCTCTTGCAAAACTTATGATGCAAAAATCAAATGTACTTATTTTAGACGAGCCGACCAACCATTTAGATTTAAGCAGCAAAGAAATTTTAGAAAATGCGCTCATTGATTTTCCAGGAACTATTTTATTTGTTTCCCATGACCGCTATTTCATTAATCGCATTGCCACAAAAGTGATTGAGTTATCCACAGACGGAGCAGAGGAATACCTCGGTGATTACGATTATTATGTAGAAAAGAAAAATGAAATGCTAGAACGCGCCGAACTCGAAGAACAAGAAACAAATACACCTGTACAAAAGCAAGTGGCACAAGAAAAATTAAGTTATATTGAAGAAAAAGAACGTAAAAAGCAAGAACGCCAACGTATGCGTAGAATTGAGGAACTAGAAGAAAATATCGCGACAATTGAAGAACAAATCATGGCATTAGAAGAACAACTTTGTCTTCCAGAAGTATATGCTGATTATGAAAGAGCTAGTGATATTACAGCAGAAAAACAAACACTTCAAGAACAATTGGAAGCATGTATGGAAGAATGGGAAGAATTACAACTGTAAAAAGGTCAGTGGTTACACTGACCTTTTTATTTATCCACAATACTATTCACATATTTACCTTTGTATTTTCAAGACAAACAAAGGTTTTCCACATTATCCACAAGAACGATAATATTTATCCACATTTTATACTCACAAAAAACCTAAATTATCAACAGATAATGTAGGTTTTATCCACATGTTGTGGTTAATTCTGTGTATAAAATTACATCTTTTATACAAAAAAATTTCTCCATCCACAACTAATTGTTCACTTTTATCCCGCTATTTGTGGGCAGTAATACTCCCACCTCAAAATTCAGCGAAAGCATTGTCCAGCTCTAGCGGCTAGAATCTCCGGTCGTTTCGCCCCCTCGGACGAGGCAGAAAGCGCCTCTCTGTCGGGTGCTCCAACGTCCTGCGATTCTGAGCGAGCCGCTTCCGCCTTTCTTAAGAAGTTAGGTGGGAGATAAACTGCCCGTAAAAGCCCGATTGGTGAGGGCTGATAATCAGTGGGGGATGAAGAAAACCCCCACTGATTAAAGTTTCACTTTATGTCCTCTTACATTATGATTCAATATCCAAACCAGGATTTGCATTTAACGCTAACGTTGCTCTCTTTCCTTGCTCATATGCAATCGTACCGGCTGCAGCAATCATGGCAGCATTATCTGTACATAAAGCTAACGGTGGAATGATAAGTTCAACATTTTCTTTCTTTTCAAACTCTTCCTCTAAACGAGCCCGTAATCCTTTATTAGCTGCTACTCCGCCAGCAAGAAGCACTTGTTTTACACCATACTCTTCTGTTGCTCTTATTGTTTTTGTTACTAATACATCAATTACACTTGCCTGGAAGCTTGCAGCTAAATCTTCAGGTGCTATTTCTTCTCCACGCTGTTTTGCGTTATGCACAGTGTTAATAACTGCAGATTTTAATCCACTGAAACTAAAATCATAAGAATCGGGCTCCAGCCATGCACGAGGCAAATCAATTGTCGGCTCTCCTTCATGTGCAAGACGATCAATATGAGGTCCACCCGGATACGGCAATGATAACGTACGCGCTACTTTGTCGTAAGCTTCTCCTGCAGCATCATCTCGCGTTTCTCCAATTACTTCAAATGAACCATGCTCTTTCATATAAACAAGCTCTGTATGTCCACCAGATACAACGAGAGACAATAATGGAAACTGCAGTTCTTGTACTAAGCGATTCGCATAAATATGTCCTGCGATATGATGCACGCCAACTAAAGGAATATTATGCGCAAAAGCTACTGCTTTTGCTGCATTCACACCGATTAATAACGCCCCAACAAGGCCTGGTCCTTCCGTAACTGCAATTGCATCAATATCCTCAAACGTAATTTGCGCTTCTTTTAATGCTTCTTCTAACACAACCGTTATTTGTTCTACGTGATGACGAGATGCAATTTCTGGAACAACCCCGCCAAAACGTTTATGGCTTTCAATTTGTGAAGCTACAATGTTCGCTAAAATTTCTCGTCCATTTTTCACAACTGCTACAGCCGTTTCATCACAACTTGTTTCAATACCAAGAATAATTGTATCTTTTTTCATCATAAGTTCACCCACATTACAAGACCATCTTCATAATTGTCTGTATAGTATCTTTTACGAATTCCACCATTTTGAAAACCAAATTTTCGATATAATTTTTTTGCAACTTCATTTGAAACACGAACTTCAAGTGTCATCGTACTTCCCCCAAGAGCTCTTGCCTTGTTCATTACTTCTTGTAATAACGCTTCTCCAAGCCTTTGACCGCGGTATTGTGGTAATATCGCAATGTTCGTAATATGTGATTCATCAAGAATAACCCAAAGCCCGCAATAACCTAGAATTCCATCCTCTGTTTCCAGTACAACGTAATGCGCATACTCATTCATGTTTAATTCTCGTTCAAATGCTTCAGCAGTCCAAGGTGTCGCAAATGAAGTTTCTTCAATCGCAACAATTTGTGGAATATCCTCTTCCTTCATATTTCTAAATGTAATATTCATTTATAAGACTCCTACTTATTTTGACTTTCTAGCCATTTTGCCTCTGCTTCTGCCAAACGAAGGTAACTCGGAACAAATGTATGCACAGGTTGTTCTTCTTTCTGTAAACCTAAGAAAGCTAATTCACTTGGACGTGGATTATGTTTCGTCATCGGAGCAAATACAGCTTGATCTCCTAAATGTTCTACAATTGTATCTTTATGCTGTTCTACATCATTTCCAATAAATAAAACAGATTGCCCCATCTCTTTTAACATTTGCAGCCAATCAGCAATGAGAACAATACGATCTTCTTTCACAGCTTGTAATGCTTGTTCTCTATATGTATATAATCCTGTATATATTTGCTGACGACGGCCATCAAATAATGGGCAAATGTATCCTGGGAAATTGATTCCGTTTGCTGCTAGTACTTCTAAGCTCGATACACCGACAATTGGAATTTGCAGTGACCAAGCCAATGTTTTCGCTATTGTCACACCAATACGAACACCTGTATAAGAACCCGGACCAGCTGCTACAACGATTTTATTTAATTGTTTTGGTTTCACATTGCATTCTTTTAAAAGCTGCTCTACTGCAGGCATCAAACGCACAGAGTGGTTTTTTGTTAAATTTGTAATGATCTCTCCTACAACAGTATTTCCATCAATAAGAGCAACTCCCATTACATAGTTAGAAGTATCAATTGCTAGTACTTTCATTTTGTAATAGCTCCTCACATAATCTAATATAACGTTCTCCGCTCGGCTCTAATACAATTTTCCTTGTACTATCTCCCTCGTGGAATAAACTAATTTTTAAAAGTGAAGATGGTAAAAAAGCCTCTATTAAATGTGCCCACTCCACCACTGTTACACCTTCACCATAAAAATATTCATCAAAGCCTAAATCTTCTTCGCTCTCTGCTAGGCGGTATACATCCATATGATACAGCGGTAATCGTCCTTTGTATTCCTTAATAATATTGAACGTTGGGCTATTCACAACACGTTTTACACCAAGACCTTTTGCAAGTCCTTTTGTAAATGTTGTCTTACCTGCACCTAAGTCTCCTTCTAAAATTAAAACATCCTGCGCCTCAACTAATTGGCCAAGCTTTTCTGATAAATTTTGTGTTTCTTCTGAAGACATTGTTGTTATTTCATATTTATTCAAAGGTTTCACCTACCTTACTGTTAGTATTCTCTGCTTTTTATTATACAGATTTTTTATTTTTGTTTCAGTTTTGATTATATAAAAAAGACCTTAGGAGTTGTCCTAAGGATAAGATTGACTGTCTTATAAGTTTAATTAGAGTAAATAAAAAAACACGAAACATATTGTTTCGTTCTTTATTTTATATAAATGGCGGTCCCGACCGGGGTCGAACCGGCGATCTCCTGCGTGACAGGCAGGCATGTTAACCACTACACCACGGGACCATTTGGTTGCGGGGACAGGATTTGAACCTGC
>NZ_JAKUFS010000052.1 GCF_022663535.1 Bacillus cereus group sp. BfR-BA-01380
TCTTAAGAAGTTAGGTGGGAGATAAACTGCCCGTAAAAGCCCGATTGGTGAGGGCTGATAATCAGTGGGGGATGAAGAAAACCCCCACTGATTAAAGTTTCACTTTATATAGCGATTAGCAGGGAGATGAAAAAATGTATATTGTCAAAGCGAATGTAAATGATGCAAAAGAACTCGCGCATGTTCATGTTGATAGTTGGAGAGAGACATATGAAGGGATTATGCCAAAAGAAGTGCTAGATAAAAAGTCGTATGAGAAGCGAGAAGGATTATGGAGAAAAATACTACAAGAACAGCAGTCGCATGTTTATGTTGCTAAAACAGTTGATGGAAAAATAATCGGTTTTGCAGATGGTGGGAAAGAGCGAACAGGTAGTTATGAATATGAAGGAGAGTTATATGCGATATATATTTTAAAAGAATATCAGCGTAATCACCTGGGGAAAAAATTGCTAAAAGCGGTAGCAGCGGATTTATATAAGAATGACTATCAGTCTATGCTTGTTTGGGTAGTAGCAAATAATCCCTCTAAATATTTTTATGAAGCATTACAAGGTTCTTTTATAGATGAGAAAGTTATTGAAGAATTGCACGTAAAAGAAATTGCATACGGTTGGAAAGATATAAAAATTCTTCTTATATAATACAACTCCCCGCTCGTTTTATCACTTCATGAATATAATGAAGTGAATAGAGTGAAAGGAGAGACAATCCGTGAGAATGTTCACGGTTTTGGCTGGATTTATTATAGTCGTTTGCTTTCAAATAGGTTTATTATATATGTTACAACGAATTGAACAAATATCTCTTATTTATCTTCTATATGAAATTGTATATATAGGGGTACTATTTGGATATGGAATGGGTAGTGCGCATTATTTTTATAAACATAAGAAGTATATATTTATAGTCGTATTTATCTTTTTCTACATCTGGGGATACTATAGTTACAATGATAGTGTTCAAGACATTATACAACTGCATATTGTATCGATTCAACGGGCATTACAATTATTGTTTTGTATTATGTTTGGAGCTATTGTTTATGGAATGTTGTTTTATAAAGAAGATACGGAGAAAAAGGTCAAATGAAATATTTTCATTTGACCTTTTCTTAAGATTTTTGTTTTACTTTTGTAAAGTAAGTTTTTACGCTCTGTAATTGCAGTTGTTCTGAGATGCGAAATTCATGTTTTTGTTCGTCAAATTGTTTTTTTGTATAGGGACCAAACCGGCGGTTATTTTTTAAATCGATAATCCAATAATTCTCTGCTGCTTGATTGGTGATAGAAGCATCAGGATTGTTAGGGTCATCCGTTTGTTCCGTTTGTTTTGCTAAAATATAAGCATCATTCCAGGCAATTTCTACAATTTTTGCTGGGATATATTGAGAAGCATATAGGGCATCTGATTTCGGAAATAGTTCTAGAGCGCCACCGCCAACGTTAACGAGCTCATATTCATCGCTAACGCTGTAATGCGATTGATGAGAATTTGTTGCACAACTAGTTAAAAGTATGAAAGAGCAGAAAATGATGAATCGTTTCAAAACGAGCTCCTCCTTCAGAAATGTGACTGATACATATTGTACAGGAAAAGAGAGTAAAACACCAATTTATGAGTTGTTTACAACTGTTTTTAGACATGATACGATGAAACAGTTAATAAAGGATAGAAAAAAGGAGTCGACACAACATGAAGCTGAAAATACATCGTCCAACGATCGTTATGAATCGCATTGGGGCTGTGATTATTGATATGTTTTTCATTTCTGTTCTGTACGGTGCTGTTGTCGCGATTACAACAGGAAACTATAAGGCAATTTTGAATCGTTTTAATGTAAGTTCAGGAGATATTCGTTACGATCTTGGACTTGTATGTTTATTAATGGCGCTTTACTTTATTGTTCTACCATTTATTTGGAATGGATATACACCAGGGAAAAAATTTACACGTACAAAACTTGTATCACTTACAAATGAAAAGTTAACGTTAGGAATATTAACAATGAGGTTTATTGTATTGTTAATACCAAATATCCTGTTTCTTGGAATTCCAGCGATATGTAATATATACATGATGCTGTTTAGAAGTGATAATAGCGGTTTTCATGATCTTATAGTAAAAACTAGAGTTATAAGTATTGTATAGAGAAAGAGAAGCAGCTGCTTCTCTTTTTTAATTATTTTAAAATTTCTTTTATGATAATTTAGTAAAGAGAAAACTTTAATAAAAATTTTTACGAAGTCTAAATTTTTACAAAATTCGATATTTTTAATTGGTATAATAGAAATTGTATAGGACAGGCATCTCCTATATAGTACCCTCCATATTGGTGGCGCGTCATGGAAAGGCGCGCTTTTTTTATTTCTATCAGACTGAAAATTAAGGAAATGTTATATTTATCCCGCTATTTGTGGGCAGTAATACTCCCGCCTCAAAATTCAGCGGAAGCATTGTCCAGTTCCAGTGGCTAGAATGTTCGGTGGCTTCGCTTCTTCCTACGAGGTAAAAAACACCTCTGCGTCAGAAGCTCCATCCCCCTCACATTCTGGACGAGCCACTTCCACCTTTCTTAAGAAGTTAGGCGGGAGATAAACTGCCCGTAAAAGCCCGATTGGTGAGGGCTAATAATCAGTGGGGGATGAAGAAAACCCCCACTGATTAAAGTTTCACTTTATAATAAAGAGCAATAATTTTACATTGGGGAGGAGCAAACTGATGGGCGGAAGTTTATTATTTTGGGGAATTCTTATTTTTGTCAGTCTAGCTTTTGACCAGTATAATAGTAAGAAAAAAGAGAAAGTTAGGGAGTAAGCGATTACATAACATATATCTATCTTTTCCTGCTTGCGGATACTTTGAAAAAAGGGGTATACTGTGACGGTAAGACTAACCAGAAGGAGTAATGACGATGAAGCTAGCAGGAAAAATTGTCGTTGTAACAGGTGGTGGTATCGGTATTGGCCGTAGCACGGCTCTTTTGTTGGCAGGCCAAGGTGCAAAAGTAATTGTGACAGATATTGATGAGGAAAGCGGACAAGCAACAGTCGAAGAAATTGTAGGTTTAGGTGGGGATGCACTTTTTGTTACTCACGATATGAGTAAGCAAAGTGATTGGCGACACGTTTTAGAAGTTGCACTTGAAGTCTATAATAGAGTTGATATGCTGTTTAATAATGCTGGGTTATATAGAATAGATCCAATTTTCCCTCAAGAAAAAGAGAACGATTCCAATGCACTTTGCATAAATGATGTCTGGATAGAAATAAAACAATTGACGTCATCTTTTATGAAACAGCAAGAAGAAATGATTTTAACAGATTTACCGATTTCTGGTGTTATAGGAGTAAGGCAACAAACATTTCAAACAGCAGAAATAGTATTATAATGGAAAACCGTCCACGAGTGTGGACGGTTTCTTTGTATTTAGCGAATGCGTTGTTCGGTTTTTACATCAAAGAAGTGCGCTTTGTTCATATCAAAAGCAAGCTTGAGTTGATCACCGTGTGTAAAAGTATGTCTCGCGTCAACGCGAGCTGCAAAATCTTGATTTCCAAGTTTCATATATATAATAGATTCTGCACCTAATAGTTCAGCAACATCAATCTGAGATGTGAATGTTGTGTCTGGTGAAGCTTCTAAAAATAAGAGTTCATCATGAATATCTTCTGGACGAATTCCTAAAATAATTTCTTGGCCTATGTAACTTTGTTCACTCAGTAGTTTCATTTTGCCTTCAGATACTTTAATTTTTATTTTATTGTCTATTACAAAGTAATTCTCTGTTAACTGGCCACGGAAAAAGTTCATTGCAGGAGAACCAATAAATCCGCCAACAAAAACATTTTCTGGTGTTTCATATACTTCTTTTGGTGTTCCAATTTGCTGGATTTCCCCATCTTTCATAACAACAAGGCGCGATGCCATTGTCATAGCTTCTGTTTGGTCATGTGTCACATAAATAGTTGTTGTTCCAAGTTTTTGATGTAGCTTAGAAATCTCTGAGCGCATTGTTACACGTAATTTTGCATCAAGGTTTGATAATGGCTCGTCCATTAAGAAGACTTTTGCATCACGAACAATGGCACGTCCTAATGCAACACGTTGCCGTTGTCCTCCGGATAATGCTTTTGGTTTTCGATTTAAATAATCCTCGAGTCCTAAAATACGGGCTGCGTCTTTCACGCGGCGATCAATTTCATCTTTTGATATTTTACGAAGCTTTAAGCCAAATGCCATGTTATCATAAACACTCATATGTGGATAGAGTGCATAGTTCTGAAAGACCATTGCAATATCGCGATCTTTTGGAGGAACATCATTCATTACTTTGCCATCAATTGAAAATTCACCTTTTGAAATATCTTCTAAACCAGCGACCATTCGTAATGTCGTTGATTTCCCGCATCCGGATGGACCAACGAATACGATAAACTCTTTATCTTGTATGTGTAAATTGAAGTCTGTTACTGCTGTTACATTGTTATCATATATTTTGTAAATGTTTTCTAATTTTAGCTCTGCCATGACTTTTCCTCCTAGCAAAAAAGTGTGCAAACGTTTTCTTTCGTTTTATTATAAATGAATGAATGAAAAAAAGAAATAAAAAATTAAAACGTTTTCATATTTTTTTAGTGTAGTTTAAATATTGTGTTCTTAATATTAGTAGAGCGCTAATTTTACAGTTATTTGATAATAGGAAAAGATGTAAGTCTGTTTTCATTTTATTTAAAATCTGTTATCATTCACTAATGAAAACGTTTGCGCCTGTTTTGCAATTAAATAATGAAATGGGGTAGCACGATGAAGAAACAGTGGTGGAAAGAAAGTGTTGTATATCAAATTTATCCTCGCAGCTTTATGGATAGTAATGGTGATGGTATTGGTGATCTTCGCGGGATTATTTCAAAGCTTGATTATTTACAAGAACTAGGCATTGATGTCATCTGGTTATCGCCAGTTTATGAATCTCCAAACGATGACAATGGTTATGATATTAGCAATTATCGTAAGATTATGGATGAGTTTGGGACGATAAATGATTGGGATGAATTGTTGGAAGAAATGCATAAACGAAATATGAAATTAATGATGGATTTAGTTGTTAATCATACTTCAGATGAACATCATTGGTTTGTTGAATCTCGGAAATCAAAGGATAATCCATATCGAGATTATTATATTTGGCGTAAAGGAAAAAGTGGAAAAGAGCCAAATAACTGGGGAGCCGCTTTTAGTGGGTCTGCTTGGCAGTATGATGAAACAACAGATGAATATTATTTGCATTTATTCTCAAAAAAGCAACCGGATTTAAACTGGGATAATGAACGTGTGCGTAAAGAGATTTATGAAATGATGGAATTTTGGCTTGAAAAAGGCATTGACGGTTTCCGTATGGATGTCATTAATTTTATTTCAAAAACAGAAGGGCTCCCGGCTGTTGATACCGAAACAGAAGGGTATGTATCAGGGCATCAATACTTTATGAATGGGCCTAATATTCATACGTATTTACGTGAAATGAGTCAAGAAGTGCTGTCTAAATATGACATTATGACAGTTGGTGAGATGCCGGGTGTAACAACAGAAGAAGCTAACCTTTATACAGGTGAAGAGCGTCAGGAATTACAGATGGTATTTCAGTTTGAACATATGGATTTAGATTCTGGAGAAAACGGTAAATGGGATGTGATACCATGCTCACTCCTTACGCTAAAGCATAATTTAACAAAGTGGCAAAAAGCATTAGAACATATAGGATGGAATAGTTTGTATTGGAACAATCATGATCAGCCGCGTGTTGTCTCTCGCTTTGGTAACGATACAACTTATCGTATTCCGTCAGCGAAAATGTTAGCGACGGTACTTCATATGATGAAAGGCACTCCTTATATTTATCAAGGTGAAGAGATTGGAATGACAAATGTCAAATTTGATTCAATTAATGAGTACCGTGATATTGAAACGCTGAATATGTATCACGAAAAAGTGAATGAACGTGGTGAGAATCCAGAAATAGTGATGCAATCTATTTATGTGAAAGGCCGCGATAATGCTCGGACACCGATGCAATGGGAAGACAGCGAACATGCTGGGTTTACAACGGGTAAGCCGTGGCTTCAAGTAAATCCTAATTATAAAGACATCAATGCGTGGCAGGCATTACGTGATCCAAATTCAATTTTTTATCACTATAAGAAATTGATTGAGCTTCGTAAAAAGCATGAAATCATTGTGTATGGTACGTATGATTTAATTCTAGAAGATCATCCATCTATTTTTGCTTATGTAAGAACATGGAAAGATGAGAAATTAGTTGTTATTGCGAATTTTACTGAAGCTTCATGTGTATTTGAATTGCCGAAAGAGATAACATATAGTAGTTCAGAGTTACTAATCCACAATTATGATACGCAGGATGAATCAATTGAAAATATTGTTCTACAGCCGTATGAAGCGCGCGTGTACAAATTGAAATAAGCAATAGAGAGGCGCTTTGGGATGAGACACTCTTCTTTGAACTTGCGTAAAAAGAGAGATATGTTGGTATATAAAAACGATACGTGGATTGTAAATGCTGAGATATAACATATCTTAGTTTCTAGAGAATAGTTGCCGAACATGATAGAATCGTAGGCTGTTTGCTGCTTCGTCTTATGTGAAAAATGAGATCAGAAAAGCCTTGTATAGAAAACAAGGCTTTTCTGATTTACCATGTTAAAATTGAAAATCCGTATGGTGGAAGTGTAACTTGCAGTGAGTTTGTGTCAGCAGAAAACTCTTCTTTTGTATATAGGTTTATAATTTTTTTGCCAGCAATATCATAAGGAATAGGAGCTGTAATTTTCTGGTTTGTTGCATTTAAAACAAAAAAGATCGTTTCTTCTTTGTATGTTTTTATATAAGAGATATAATCGTGTTTGCTATTTGTTTCAATCCATTGAAATGCACCATGTCCACTAAAGGCTTTATATTGTTTTCGCAATGAAATTAATGTTTGTATATGCTTAAATAATACTTTATCTTGTTTATTTTCATCCCAAACCATACATTTTCGGCAATCAGGATCCACTCCACCATCCATACCAATTTCATCACCATAATAAATACATGGTGAACCAATGAAAGAAAGATGGAATACGTATAGTAATTTCACTTTATCCTTATTTCCATTACAAGTTGTTAAAATTCTTGGTGTATCATGGCTATCTAATAGATGGAAAGCAGCTTCGTTTATATTCATGGAATATGAATGTAAAGATGCTGTAATTTGTTCCATTAAGTCATTAGCTTTAATCGTTTCGTGTGCAAAGTAGGAAAGAAGGGCATTTGTAACAGGATAACTCATAACAGCATCAAATTGGTCGCCCTGTAGCCATGGCAAGGCATCATGCCAAATTTCTCCTAAAATATATACTTCAGGATGAATTGCTTTTATTTCGCTACGGAACTCTCTCCAAAAGCTATGATCCACTTCATTTGCAACATCAAGTCGCCAACCGTCAATGTGAAACTCTCGCACCCAATAACGTCCTACTTCTAGTAAGTATTCTTTTACGTCTGGATGAGTAGTGTTTAGTTTTGGCATATGTGATGTAAAACCGAATGTATCATAATTAGGCAAAGGTGCAGTTGCAATCGGAAATTCATGAATATGAAACCAGTCTTTGTAAGGAGAGCATTCTCCTTTTTCAAGAACATCTTGAAATTTATCGAAAAAGTATCCGCAATGATTAAATACGGCATCTAGCATAATTTTTATACCACGTTGATGGCATGCTTCCACAAGTTCCTGAAATGTTTCCTTCGTCCCAAATTGAGGATCGATTTCCATATAATCAATTGTGTCATATTTATGATTAGAGTGCGCTGTAAAGATAGGAGTAAAGTAAATACCAGAAATACCGAGTTCGACAAGGTAATCAAGATGATTCATAATGCCAGCGAAGTCCCCGCCAAAAAAATTTGTTGCAGTTGGGTTTGTACTGCCCCAAGGGAGAGAGTTAGCTGGATTGCATGTACGATCTCCATTAGCAAATCTATCTGGGAAAATTTGATACCACACTGTATCCTTTACCCATGAGGGGGCTGTGAAAACATCTTTTTCATGTATAAATGGGAAGCAAAAGTAATAGCCAACATCGTCGGTAGGTGCTTCAGAGAAGAAGCCTCTTTCGGTATAAATAATAGATTCAGTACTGTTTTTCAGTTCGAATCCGTACCGTAAGCGCTTAAATTTCGGCTCAATTGATACAAACCAATAATCAAATAAATCCGTCGAACCACTCTTTTTCATTGATATTTTTGCTGTGAGCCACTTCCCATCCTGCCATTCATATGGATCACCATAAATGAAGGAAACTACATCGGCATCGTTTTTTTTCGTACGCAGCCGAATATGAAGAGTTTTTTTATCGTAAGCGTATGCGTAATTATCTTTTGGTCTATGGTATACAGCTTCTTTGAACATATAGAAAATCCCCCTTTAATCTTTTATCAATAAAGATATGCTGCAAACGATTGCTTTTCATATACTTTTAATATTGCTTATAAGAGTAGTACTCATTCCATATAAAGTCAATGGATATCAAGAGTAACTTGATAAATTTTTAAAAAATAATATTGCAAAATTTATAAAAGAATGTATAATGATAGACAAATAGCGCAAACGTTTTCGTAGATTGAAAGTTGTTTGTGCTTCTATTAAACTATTATATGCAAACGTTTTCATTTTTAGGTATTATGTACATAATTTGGGAGGTATTTAGAGATGAAGAAGAAGAAAGCGTTATCTTTATTAACAGTTTCAGCTTTGACAATCGGAATGTTATCCGCGTGTGGTCCGAAAGATTCAGGGAAAAAAGAAGCGAGCAAGGAGAAGAAAAACTATGATCTTCTTGTTTGGGAAGATCAGAAAAAAGGTGTTGGTTTAGATCCAGCCGTAAAAAGTTTTGAAAAGAAATATAATGTAAAAGTAAAAGTTGTAGAAGTTCAGATGACTGAGCAAGTAAAAAAACTTCGACTTGACGGTCCAGCTGGTACAGGGCCAGATGTTGTAACATTGCCGCATGATCAAATTGGGAATGCAGCAACAGAGGGGCTGCTTTCTGAAATAAAAGTAGATGATTCTGTTAAGAGTAAGTTTACTGATTTATCACTAAAAGCACAAACATATGATGGGAAATTATACGGTTTACCAAAAGCTATTGAAACACCCGTATTTATTTACAATAAAAAATTAATGCCAAAAGCACCAGAAACGATGGATGAACTATTTAATTTTTCAAAAGGGTTTACGAAGGACGGGAAATACGGATTTTTAGCATTAGGAGATAACTTCTATTTTGCGAATGCATTTATGGCTGGTATGGGCGGCTATGTATTTGGTGAGAAAGATGGTAAACCAAACCCAGCAGATATTGGATTAAACAATAGCGGTGCAGTACAAGGTGCAGAATATATTCAAAAATGGTATAAAGAAAAACTATTTCCAGAAGGAATTATCGGTGAGTCTGGCGGATCAGCTGCAGATGGATTATTTAATGAAGGAAAAGCAGCGTCTATTATGAACGGTCCATGGGCATTTCAAGCGATTGAAAAAGCAAAGATTGACTATGGTGTAGCTCCAATGCCAAAATTACCAAATGGTCAACCGATGAAAACATTTGTTGGTGTAAAAGGATGGCATGTAACAAGCTTCTCAAAAAATCAAGATTTAGCAACAAAATTTACTGATTGGGTAACAAATGAAGAAAATGCAAAAATTCGTTTTGAAAAAACAAAAGAAATTCCTCCAGTGAAATCAGTGATGGAAGATTCAATTATTAAAGATAACGAAGCTGCGAAAGCAGTAGTAGCACAAGCAGAAAATAGCGTTCCAATGCCGAATATTCCAGAAATGCAAGAAGTTTGGAAGCCAGCGGGTGATGCGTTGCAATTAGTTGTAACAAACAAACAACATTCAAAAGCGGCACTTGATGAGGCTGTGAAACAAATTAAAGGAAATATTGAAGCAAATCATAGTAAGAAAAAATAATATAGAATTCGTGTCTTTTGTATACAAAAGACACGAATTCTCCTCCTTCCAAGGGGAAGAAAAAAAGGGGGAAGAACCATGCAGACATCCTTTGAACCAGCTCATGCAGAAAACGGTTCAAAACACCGAAAAACAGCGGCAACGTTGTCTATTATTCCGGGTATTGGTCAACTGTACAATAAACAATATGTAAAAGGTATTATTCTTCTAGTATTAACTTGCTCGTTTTTTGTAGCATTTGCTGACTTGTTAAATATTGGGTTGTGGGGGATTGTAACGCTCGGTACAGAAGTTCCTCGTGATCACTCTATCTTTCTATTAGTAAAAGGGATTTTAGCGCTTATCGTTACTGCATTTGGACTAGGTATATATGCTTTTAACATATATGATGCGTATCAAAATGGGAAAAAGCGTGATGAAGGAATACCGTTACACTCTGTAAAAGAGCAATACCATCATTTATTAGACCAAGGCTTTCCATATATGATGGTTTCACCAGGATTTCTGTTATTAATCTTTGTTGTTGTACTTCCGATTATTTTCGTTATACTCATTGCATTTACAAACTATGATTTATATCATTCTCCTCCTGCAAAACTTGTAGATTGGGTTGGTTTTAAAAATTTTGTTGATATTTTCACATTACCAATGTGGCGAAACACATTTGTAAGTGTATTTTCTTGGACAATCATTTGGACGTTTTTGGCAACGACATTACAAGTAGCACTTGGAATTTTCTTGGCAATTTTAGTGAATCAACCAGGAATTAAAGGGAAAGCGATAATTCGTACAATCTTTATTTTACCTTGGGCCGTTCCAGCATTCGTATCTATCCTCGTATTTGCTGGTATGTTTAACGAATCATTTGGAGCAATTAACAATCAAGTGTTGGCTCTATTTGGAATTAAAGAAATTGCTTGGATGACAGATCCATTTTGGACGAAAGTCGCTTTAATCTTCATTCAAACATGGCTCGGTTTTCCTTTTATCTTTGCGATGACGACAGGTATACTGCAATCGATTCCAAGTGAATTGTATGAGGCTGCGACGGTAGATGGTGCGACAGCTTGGCAACAATTTCGTAAAATTACATTACCGCTCGTTTTATATGCGACTGCTCCTATTTTAATTACGCAATATACGTTCAACTTTAACAATTTCAGTATTATTTATCTGTTTAATGGCGGTGGTCCGGCTGTAGCGGGACAAGATGCAGGCGGGACAGATATTTTAATTTCTTGGATTTATAAGTTGACGATGACATCGGCTCAATATGGGAAAGCAGCAGCACTTACGATGATTTTATCGTTAATTGTTATTTCGGTTGCTTTATGGCAATTTAAAAGAACAAAATCATTCCAAGAAGAGGATATGATGTAAATGAACATAAAACGACAGAAGATATTACGTCTTTCATTAAGTTATTTTGTAATTTTCATGATGTGTGTGATTATTTTCTATCCATTATTATGGATTATAGGATCATCGTTTAACCCAGGAGATAGTCTCTCCGGATCAAGTATAATTCCTAAAAATGCAACGCTGGACCATTACAAAAAACTACTTGATCTCTCACAAAGTAACTATGTACTTTGGTATAAAAATACGTTGAAAGTTAGTATTTTGACAATGATTTTCTCTGTATTGTCAATTAGTTTTACAGCATATGCATTTTCGAGATATCGTTTTGTCGGAAGAAAGAATGGGTTACTAACATTTTTAATTCTCCAAATGATTCCAAACTTTTCAGCGTTAATTGCATTGTATATTTTAGCGCAGCTAACAGGATTAATGGATACACATCTAGCGTTGATTTTAATCTATGTTGGCGGTGCAATTCCGATGAATACATGGCTCATGAAAGGATACTTTGATACGATTCCAAAAGAATTAGACGAATCAGCCCGTATGGACGGGGCAGGGCATTTTCGGATTTTTTGGCAAATTGTTATGCCTTTAGCGAAGCCAATTGTTGCGGTTGTAGCATTATTCACATTTATCGGTCCATTTACTGATTTTATTTTAGCGAGTGTTATTTTACGTACACCAGAAAATTATACATTAGCTGTTGGATTATACGAAATGGTAGCAAAAAAATTCGGTAATGAATTTACAACATTTGCAGCAGGGTCGGTATTAATTGCAATACCAATTTCAATTTTATTCTTATCTTTGCAAAAATATTTTATTTCTGGTTTAACAGCTGGAGGGACGAAGGGATAAATGGGACAGCATGTCTCATTTATCTTTTTTTATCCCGCTATTGGCGGGATAACCATCAGTGGAGATGAAAAAATCCCACTGATGGAAGTTTCACCTTATAGGAATGTCGGTTTAGATGATATAAGAATAGGGTAATTTTAAAAAAAATAGCATATAGTATAGGAAAATAAGCCTGTATCCCTTACAATACATGAAGAGGGAGATTATAGACTGACATTGATAGAGATTTTTTATGAATGGAATACAGTGAAATTTTTATTAGTGAGAGGGCTTTATCCATCATCTATTTTCTTCATTTTCTCTGAATCTTGAGGTGGAAAGTTTACTGCCCGTTAATGGGGAATGGAAATAGAAGTAATTTGTATACATGATTTAAATAAAAGAAGAGAGGAGGAACAAATTTATGACAGTTACAATTAAAGACGTGGCAAAAAAAGCAAATGTTGCTCCTTCTACGGTTTCACGTGTAATTGCTGATAATCCGAGTATTAGTGAGAAAACAAAGCGACGTGTTCGTAAAGTAATGGCTGAATTAGGCTATCACCCAAATTTAAATGCCCGAAGTCTTGCAAATCAAACAACTAAAACGATTGGACTTGTTATGCCGAGCTCTGCGAGTAAGGCCTTTCAAAATCCATTTTTTCCAGAAGTGATTCGAGGAATTAGCTCATTTGCACATGGAGAAGAATATTCATTATATATGTCAACTGGAGAAACGGAAGAAGAGATTTTTCATGGTGTTGTGAAAATGGTACAAGGAAGACAAATAGGTGGTATTATTCTTTTATATTCCCGTATGAATGACCGTATTTTAGAATACTTGCATGAGCAAAATTTTCCATTTGTTCTTATTGGTAAGCCATATGAGCGAAAAGAAGAGATTACATATATTGATAATGATAACTATGCGGCAACGCGAGAAGTAACGGAATATTTGATTTCACTTGGACATGAACGAATTGCTTTTATTGGTGGGGATTCAGATTTGCTCGTTACGAAAGATCGCCTTGCTGGAATGACAGATGCATTAAAATTAGCCGATATTTCTCTGCCATCTGAGTATATTTTAAATCTTGGTTTTTTAAGAGAAAGCGGTCAAGAAGCAGTAGAAAAACTTATGACACTTAGTGCACAGCCAACAGCTATTATTGCGACGGATGATATAATAGGATTGGGTGTATTAAGTGCTTTATCAGAAAAGGGAATCTCCGTACCGAAAGATATTTCTATTGTTAGCTTTAATAACGTATTATTATCTGAAATTGCAAATCCACCATTAACAACGATAGATGTAAATATTTATCAATTAGGCTACGAAGCGGCTAGATATTTAGTTGATAAAGTTGAACATTGTGAAGTTTCACCAAAGTGTATTATTATTCCTCATAAATTGGTGAAACGTCAGACTTGTAGTGAAAATAAAAAAAACTAAGAGAAGAATAAAATGTACCCTATAGAATAGACACTTAAAAAAAGTCTGTTCTATAGGGTATTTCTTGTATAATAGGAGAAAAATTAGAATCGGAGAAATTTCAAAATGACGAAAAAACT
>NZ_JAKUFS010000053.1 GCF_022663535.1 Bacillus cereus group sp. BfR-BA-01380
ATTATAGATACCAATGGAATTTAAAGAAGATGACTCCTGTTGAATACAGAAATCATCTTCTTGATGTGGCATAACTTTTTTCAAGATGTCCTTTACAAAGGGTACAGATTAGAATTTCCTCTTAGTTTTTTTGTTGTATAAATGTTTCTAAACGGTCACAGCCTTCTTTCAGCATTTCCATGCTATAAGCATAAGAAATACGAATGTATCCTTCACCGTATTCAGAAAATGCCGATCCTGGAACAACTGCAAGTTTAGCTTCTTTCACAAGCGCCATTGCAAAATCAAAAGAAGAGGAAGAAAAATCACCAATATAAGGAAAGAGATAAAATGCCCCTGTTGGTTTTTCTACAGTTAATCCCATTTGTACAAGACGGTGGTATACATAATCAAGGCGCTTTTTGTATTGATGACGCATCATACGAGGAGCGTCTTTTGCTGCTGTTAACGCTTCAATTGCTGCATATTGGGCAATTGAAGTTGCACATGTAACGTTATATTGATGAACTTTTAAAATTTGACTTGCCAAGAAGTTTGGGGCAAATAAAAAACCGATGCGCCATCCTGTCATAGAATGAGATTTTGACAAACCGTTAATGACAATTGTTTTATTGCGCATTTCCGGGAAATTTGCAATAGATATATGTTTACCCTGATATACAAGTTCGCTGTAAATTTCATCGGAAAGAACAAAAATATCTTTATTCTTTAATACTGCCACAATTTCTTCGAGTTCTTCTTTGGATAACGTTACACCAGTTGGATTTGATGGATATGGTAGTACGATGCACCGTGTTTTGTCTGTAATTGCTTCTTCAAGTGCTTTTGCTGTTAAGCGAAATCCAGTTTTACGAACATCTACAAAAACAGGTTTTGCACCGCACAGACGAATAATAGGTTCATACCCTGGATAGACAGGAGCTGGTAAAATTACTTCTGTTCCTTCTTCCAAAATTGTACGAAAGGCAATATCGATTGCTTCACTTGCTCCAATAGTGACAATTGTTTCATTCTCAGGAGAATATACTAAATCATAGCGTTCTTTTAAAAAATCGCATGCGGCTTGACGAAGCTGTAATAAGCCTGCATTATGTGTATAACTTGTAAAGTTTTCTACAATGGCTCGCTTAGCGGCTTCTTTCACTAAAGAAGGCGTTGGAAAGTCAGGTTGTCCAATTGTGAGTGAAATAAGATCATCATAATTTTGAATCATGTTAGAAAATTGACGAATTCCAGAAATTTGAATTTCTTTTACACGAGGGTTAATAAATTGTTCCATTTTGTCTCCCTTTCTTCCGTTGCAAAATTTATTTTATTTTATCATATTTATCAAATAATCGCTTTGAAAAGCTACAAACAAAAAAAAGGCCGCTAAAGCGACCTTTTGTTTAATAACCGTATTCCCAATCGATTTCGTCTTCACTCCAAAGAACAGAAGAAACTTTTCCTAAATGCACTACCGAGTTGTTTACAGAGCATGTACAATCATTTGCACCTGTTCGCCCTTGTAATTCTTCGTATACTGATTTCTCGATATTTTCTAATACAACGAGATTTTCCTCATTTAAGACGAGCGCAGTTCCTGTCATTTTATCTTCCTCCAATCGATTTCTTATCCTGTATTTATTGTATATGGCATCGTGGCAATTTGATACATGGTTTACAATCATTTCGAAAAGTTGTAACACTTGTGAATGAATCTTCACAAATTATTTACGGAAATGTTTGGAATAATCTAAAAAATAAAACAAAATTGTCAATAAAATGATATAATCATATCAAAATGAATATAGGGGATGAGGGGATGGAACTTATCCGTGACTTAATGATTCAAGTTGCTATCATTATTTTGCCGCTATTTTTGTATGAAGCAATTCGTTTAAATCGTTATCAAAGTATGAATAAAAAGCCTAATCGCTATTTTATTGTATTATTATCAACAATTACGCTTATACTTTCGATGACATATCCAATGTGTGTTTGGGAAACTTGTAATTATGATTTTCATCAAATTTCAATTATTAGCGCATTTTTGTATGGTGGCATAGTTGGTATCATTCCAGCTGTAATCGCTATTTTATACGATGGATTTCTCAATGGTTTAAGCTGGTTGCGTGTACTAGAAGTTATTTTTATCTCTGTCATTCCTTTTTTATTGTCTAAAAAGTGGAGTACATTTTCGAAACATAAAAAAATGGTTTTCTCTTTTATGTTGGCATCTTTTTATACTCTAATTTCTTTAGGATTTGAAATGTTCGGTTTGTTGCTTGGAAAGGGATTTACACCAATGATATCTTATTTATATAGCGAATATATATTTGCTTCTTTCGTTATGATCATGACGATGACCTTCCAAGTGTACTTAACAGAATATTTATATGAAAATGCAATGTTACGAACAGAAATGCAAAAGTCTGAGAAATTAAATATTGTTAGCGAGTTAGCAGCGAGTGTAGCTCATGAGGTTCGTAATCCACTTACAGTTGTACGCGGGTTTATTCAATTATTGGAAAGTACAGAAGATATGAAAAATAAAGAATACATGCGTCTCGTTTTAGCTGAATTAGACCGGGCAGAACAAATTATTTCAGACTATTTAAACTTAGCGAGGCCGCAAATCGATAAGAAAGAACATATTTGTTTATCAGCACAACTTATTGAAATGACTACGTTAATGTCTTCATTTGCTGCAATGCGAGGCGTATACTTACAAGTTGAAATTGCAGAAAATTTATATACGATAGGTGACAAAACGAAATTAAAACAAGCGATTATGAATGTCGTGAAAAATGGGATTGAAGCAATTCAAGACAATAAAGGATATTTAAAAGTGACTGCATGGCAAAAAGATGAATCTATCGTTATTCGTGTTAAAGATAGCGGTGTTGGAATGACGAAAGAGCAGATTGCGAGACTTGGACAACCATACTATTCATTGAAAGAAAAGGGCACAGGGCTTGGATTAATGGTTACATTTAGTATTTTGCAAGCTCATAGTGGTACACTTGTATATAAAAGTGAAATAGGAACAGGAACGGAAGCGATTATTACCTTACCAGATGCGATGCAAAACATTGTACATAAAGAGTAAAAGTTACCAAAGTACGGTAACTTTTATTTTTTTATTTATTTATTTATTTCTCCCGTTTTTTCAGATTTAAATCGAACGAATAAATTTTTAAACGATTTAAATAAACTTTGTTCTTGCGAAGCGGCAATTAATCGTTTTGTTTCTTGAATTTCTCGAATTACTTGCATGAGTTGGACATCACGATTACTTTCTTTATTATAAACTTGATTCATAAGTTTGTTCATTTTTTCTTCTTGTTTGGATTCCCGTTTATACATATGATTCATGAGTAAATCCATTTTTTCTTTTTGCAGCGCATCATTTTCTGCGGCATGATCCACAAGATTTTGTAGCATTTCTTCTTGTTTTACCTCTTTTACATATACTTGGTGTATTAATTCATTTAGTTTTTCATCTTTTAAACGATTCTGCGTAATAAGGGTGGAATTTTGATGAATAATGGCTTCGTTTAATTGGGCGAGCATATCTAATTTGTGCATGAATTCTTCAAATTTTTTGCTTTGTTCATTCAGTTGTAGGTTGTGATTTTCTTCTACAATAGCAGGAGGCGCTGCTGGAGATTCTTCCTCTTTTAGTATAAATGCAATCGTTTCTAAAATATCTTCTTTCAATGTAGCGGCTCGTTCGTGAATCAGTTTTAATATCCGTAAATCATCCATTTTGTACGTGCGAGATTGAGCTGTTTTATCAATAAAATAGCCATGTTGTTCTAAAAGTTGGCTATATTTGCGAACTACATTTTTGGGGATTCCCGTTTTATTTGTGACATCTTTCGTTTTATATGTTCCATTCATGACATTTCCTCCCTAAAAAGTATCATGTATATCAATTCCATTTCTTGTTTTGTACTTCCTTTGAAAAAAAATGTCGGAAGGTTGAAAGTTTTCTACATGATTAGTGGAATGCTGCATGAAACAGCATGTTTTTGATGGAAAAGAAGATAGGAATATAGAATAATGTCTGAAAATATAAGAATATGAGATTTGTTATAATGACAGGAAGAGGAGGAGAAACGTTCCATATTAGCGGCAAGAAAATGGAGGACTTAGTCTAGATGAAACAGGTAAAAGGTATTTTAATTACAATCGCTGCAATCCTTTCTTTATTAATTGGTGTATACGAAATTTTGATAGCACCGGCACCAGAGAAAAAGAAAGACGTAGCATACGACCAAATTCTTGAGTTTTCGAAAAAACAGTACCCTGAAACAGGAAAACATATTGAAAATGCAATACAAGAAGGTCATTCTAAAATTTGTACGATTGATCGAAAGGGTGCTGCGGATAGAAGAAAGCAATCATTAGCTCCATATCCCCCAAAGAAAGGGTATGATCGTGATGAATGGCCGATGGCGATGTGTAAAGAAGGTGGAAAAGGAGCACATATCGAATATATTAGTCCTGCAGATAACCGAGGTGCAGGTTCTTGGGTCGGAAATCAATTGGATCAATATTCAGATGGAACACGTGTGAAATTTATTGTGAAATAATATATTACCTTGTATGAAAGGAGTGAAGAGGGGGGAGTTAACAATTTCCTATTCGCAATTAATGGTGATGAATCAAGATATGACACCTCCATATGTAGACTGGACGGATAAGGATTTTGAAAGAGGCTATGCTGAGGCTGGAGGAGCGATTATATTTGAGGCATTATCTGATTATACGTGTGAGATAATGGTATATACTCAGAAGTTTGTAGAAAACAAAGAAGCAGTGCGAATCGTGTCAGCTCCGTTTACAGTATTACAAGAAAGAGTGTTTATAAGTAGTGTGTTAACAAGTAAACTTCCTTTCTTTGTTCCTTCAGAGGATTACATAGTAACTATGCAAGCAGTTCCGCTAGAAGAACCTTCAGCAGATGACTTATATAAAGTAAAATGTGAATTGTTTTTTGAAGAGAACTAATATAAATACAAATTGAAAACTTTCACTGAGTGAAGGTTTCCTTTATCCCGCTATTTGTGGGCAATAATACTCCCGCCTCAAAATTCAGCGGAAGCATTGTCCAGTTCCAGTGGCTAGAATGTTCGGTGGCTTCGCTTCTTCCTACGAGGTAAAAAACACCTCTGCGTCAGAAGCTCCATCCCCCTCACATTCTGGACGAGCCACTTCCACCTTTCTTAAGAAGTTAGGCGGGAGATAAACTGCCCGTAAAAGCCCGATTGGTGAGGGCTGATAATCAGTGGGGGATGAAGAAAACCCCCACTGATTAAAGTTTCACTTTATTATCGCGCACTTGTTTGTAAAAGTTGACGTGCTTTGATAGCTGCTTTTACCATATGTTTTAGTGCAGGAATAACTTCGTCTGTTTTTCTTGTTTTTAAACCGCAATCTGGATTAATCCAGAAATACTTTGGATCACACACCTTTAATGATTGCTCTACAATTACATACATTTCATCTATACTTGGCACACGTGGACTATGAATGTCATATACACCAAGGCCAATTCCTTTTTCATATGGATGTTCTTTTAATGTATCAATAAACTCCCCGTGGCTTCTTGATGTTTCAATGGAAATAACATCTGCATCAAGTTGACGGATTGCTTCTACGATATCTTCAAAATTACTGTAGCACATATGTGTATGAATTTGTGTTTCGTTTTCCACTGAAGAAGTAGAAAGGCGGAATGCTTGGACAGCCCATGTTAAATATGTTTCCCAATCTTTTTCTTTTAACGGCATTCCTTCGCGTAGTGCAGGCTCATCAACTTGAATGACACGAATACCAGATGATTCAAGTAATTTAATTTCATGGCGAAGTGCCAGGCCAATTTGATAAGCAACTTCTTTTCTTGGAATATCATTTCGAACGAAAGACCAATTTAAAATTGTGACAGGACCAGTTAACATACCTTTAACAACTTTATTCGTACAACTTTGTGCAAATGCTGTTTCTTTTACTGTCATACCATTAATAAACGCAACGTCACCGTAAATAACAGGAGGTTTCACGCAGCGGGAGCCATACGATTGGACCCAACCGTTTCTTGTAAAGGAGAAACCAGCAAGTTTTTCGCCGAAATATTCTACCATATCTGTTCGCTCAAATTCGCCGTGAACGAGGACATCAAGACCAATTTCTTCTTGAAATTGAATCCATTTTTTTGTTTCTTCTTCAATAAATTGTTCATACTGCTCATTTGAGATATCGCCGCTGCGCCATTGTTTTCTAGTTTGACGAACTTCTTGTGTTTGTGGGAAGCTACCGATTGTTGTTGTTGGAAGTAATGGTAGATTCAGAGCTTTTTGCTGTAAGTTATAGCGATTTTTAAATGAAAGAGGACGGGAAAAGTCTTCTTCCTGTAATGCTGATAGTGTAAATTGTACATCTTTACGATTACGAGCTGCTGAAGTACGAATGGCTTCATGCACACGTCGATACGTTTGTAATTCATGAGAAATACTTTCTATTCCATGTACGACAGCTTTTTGTAAAATAGTAAGTTCTTCTAATTTTTGATTTGCAAAAGCGAGCACATCGTATAATTCGTGTACAAGGTGTGTTTCATTTGTTTTGTCAATAGGAGTATGAAGTAAACTACAAGACGGCTGTACAATCCATCCTTTCGGTTGTACGGATTCTTGCAATGTATGGAAAAGAGAGAGAGCTTCGTCAAGGTTTGCTCTCCAAATGCTACGGCCATCGATACAACCGACCCCTAATACTTTATCGGATGGGAATCCATGTTGTAGTAAGGCGCGTAAATTGCCTTCTTTACCGTGTGCAAAATCAAGTCCAATCCCAGTAACAGGGAATGAAATAACTTCTTCATAGTTTTCTTCTATGCTATCAAAGTATGTTTGTAGCATAATAGATAGATTTGGAACAGCTTTACGGATTGTTTCATATAATTTTTTGGCGATACGAACTTCTTGTTTTGATAGAGAAGTAAAGATAGGTTCATCAATTTGAACCCAGCGTACACCAGCATCTTGTAATTCTTGTAACAATTGAATGTATGGTTCTGTTAATTTTTTTAAAATGGTTGTGAATTGTTCTTTTTTATAACCTTTGGCTAAGCTTAAAAATGTATAAGGTCCTAATATAACAGGCTTACCGTCAATGCCTAGTTCTTGTTTTGCTTCTTCATATAAACGAAGTGGACGATTTTCTTTAAGAGAAATATGCAAATCTTCCTCATATTCTGGAACGATATAATGGTAATTTGTATTAAACCATTTCGTCATTTCAGAAGCCACGTGATCTTTTGAACCGCGTGCCATGCCAAAGTATATGTCAAGTTTCGATGTATAATTTGAAAAACGAGAAGGAATAAACCCGAGCATATATGCTGTATCAAGGACATGGTCATAATATGTAAAATCACCGATTGGAATGAGATCGATTCCTTTTTCTTGTTGTACTTTTAGATGTTGAAGGCGAATCTTTTTCATTTGTTTTACAAATTGTTGTTCATTCACTTTGTTTGCCCAAAAAGCTTCTAAAGTTTTTTTCCATTCGCGTTGTAATCCAATTCGCGGATACCCTAAGTTACTTGTTTGAAGTGTCATTGTGATTTCCTCCCTAAATATAAGTAAACATTTCCGTATACTCGGAAATGCTTTTAACGAAAAGCAGCCATAGAAGCAGAAAATACTTCTCTTTCGTTAAAAACACCTCCTCCTCATCCGTGAGTCTATCAGTGCTGTTAAAATAGGCAGGTCTCCTGGCTCATGCATCAACGATTTCGATCACCTTCCCGTTTTCACAGTGGTATATAGAAAGAAATCTTTGCACTTACAGTGGCGGGACCGCGTTGGATTTTCACCAAACTTCCCTTTTAAACACGAAAGTATTTTTTCGTGTACCTATCTCCTTTTGGAAAGGAATGTAACTAGCGTATATGATATTGAAACAGATTTTATCACAATATTTTTGAAAATGTCTACTATTTTTAAAAATAAGATAATTTATTTTATTAAAACAAAAAATGTTCTAAATGCCACCACCAATGTGATGGTGGATATGTATGTGAAAAAACAGAGTAGGAACACTGTATTCGTTTATATATATCGTGAGCGTGATGAAAGAGTAATCGGTCATAGGAGAGTAGTTCTAGTTGTTCATTTGGATGTAATGTATGGGATTGAAAAGCGATTTCGCTGCGAAGTATTAGTATGTATAAGATTTGTTTTTGTAAATAAGAATGATAGTATACGGAGAATCCGTATTGTTTAATTAAATGGCCCTTCATAAGATTTCGCCTCCTTTATCTATTTGTATTGTAATGAAAAAGGAGAGAGGTTACAAAAAAGAAAAATGGAAAAAAATGCTTCAGAAAATCCGTTTTTATGAATAGAAAAAACAGTCACTCTCGGTGACTGTTTATATATTTAATAGCCTAATTCTGTATTGATTTCTGAAAGTTTTTCTACTCTTAGCCATCGAAGTTCAACAGAAGCATGATCAATAGCATTTTCTAGAATATGAAGCTGTGTACGCAGAATGTTAACTCACTTGTTTTTGTTTCTTGTTTGTTGGTGCAACTAATCGGTCTTTTCCCATTAATAAGATGCATATAATACTAAGCGATGCAGGAATAAGTGCCCATAAAAATGTGTCAGCGATAGAGCTTGCTAGTGCATCTTTAATACCATGTAAAATTTGTGGTGGTATTTTTTCAGTAGCATTTGGAGATAATAAAAAACTTGTATCGCCGCCTTTTGGAGCCATTTTTGCTAGTTCTGGCGGGAAAATAGATTTTAATTTATCTGTAAATGAATGATTTTGAATGGTACCAAAAATCGTTACACCAAGTGTCATACCAAGTGAACGGAAGAAAGAGTTTGTTGATGTTGCAGAGCCTCGTTCTCTCATACTTAAATTATGAATAGAAGCCATACTTAAGACAGAGAAGGAAAACCCAACGCCAAATCCAGCTAAAATCATAAAGACTGTTACCATTGTACGTGGTGTATCTATTGTTAATGTACTTAATAAATACATACCAAGAATAAAGAAAATACCAGAGACAGTCATAATGTTACGATAACTTGTACGCGTTGCTAACTGTCCGCCTATTTGACTTCCGATAACAGATCCTACCATCATCGGTGTTAAAATGAGTCCAGCATTTGCTGCAGATCCACCAAGAACACCTTGAACGAAAATCGGAATATAGACTGTGCAAATAATAAACGTTGCACCATAGAAGAAAGCAACGCCTTGACTTGCTGCAAATAAACGTTTTCGGAATAAATGGAAAGAAATAATCGGTTCCTCCACTTTTCGCTCAATAAAGAAAAAGATAAGAAGCATAACAGTAAATGTAGCAAATAAGCTAATAATTACACTTGAATCCCAGGCGTACTTTTTACCGCCAAGTTCTAAAGCAAACATGAGACTAACGATACCAATAATTAAAGTAATAGCACCTGCCCAATCAATTTTTTGTTTACTATATTGTAAAGATTCTTTATAGTATTTTGTAATTAAAAATAGCGAGATAATTCCTAATGGAATATTAATATAAAATACCCAGTGCCAACTAATATAGTCGGTAATATACGCACCTAGAAGCGGACCAAACACACTTGATGTTCCAAAAACAGCTCCAAATAGACCTGTCATTTTACCGCGTTTTTCCGCTGGGAAAATATCATACATAATTGTAAAGGCGATTGGCATAAGAGCGCCTCCGCCAATACCTTGAATAGCGCGGTATATACTTAATTGTTCAATGCTATTGGCAGTGCCGCAAAGTATTGAACCCACTAAAAAGAGAAGCAATCCTCCTATGTAAAAACGTTTACGTCCGTACATATCTGATAGCTTTCCGAAGATAGGCATCCCAGCCATAGTAGCTACCATATAGGCAGAAGTAACCCATACAAACTTATCAAATCCACCTAAATCACCTACAATGGTAGCCATTGCAGTAGCAACAATTGTATTATCCATTGCTGCTAATAGTATTCCAAGTAACAATCCAGTTACAACGAACTTTGTATTACTTGCTTGCTTTTGAGTTATTTGTTCCTCCAAGCATAGCCCTCCTTTGTATACCAATAATAAAATGAAACTTCCATCATTGTTTTTGCACCCCTACTGATGGTTAATGTGGGATAAACTATATTATAGTCAAAATTGACTAAATAACAAATTATTTCTTTCAGTAAAATTATTTTGCTTTGTGCATGAATCTTTTAGTCAAAGATCACAAATATTGCGGGTTATTTATTATTCAAAGTATTGATTTTAATTATAGTAGAAGTGAAGGAGGGAATTTATTCTTAACAAAACATATTATTAAAAATGATTCATAAATATAGAAAGCATGGGGAATTTTACGTATTTTTCCTACTATATATACAAGTTAAAAAAACGACATAAAAACCCCTTTTTTTAGGCGGGCGAGAGCATCTGGCCATGCATAGAAGTAAAATGTACCCTATAGAGTAGACACTAAAAAAAGTCTCTCTCTGTATGGTACATTTTTGTATAATTAAGAAATACAAAACTTGAGA
>NZ_JAKUFS010000054.1 GCF_022663535.1 Bacillus cereus group sp. BfR-BA-01380
AAAAATGAAACCCATTAGGGTTTATTTCGTATGCGAATTTTTAAATAATCTACACCGATCCCTTATAAAAAGTAAAAAAACTCCCCTGGAAAATTCCTAATGAAGTCTTAGTTTGATAGCGATGGGATCACGTCACCAAAAGTAAAAAATTGTACGTTTAGATACAATTTAGACACATTTCAGCCGATTGCCTGTACGTTAAGGAAAAAGAAAGCTATATTGATTCTACTAGCTTTCTTTTTTTGAAAGAAGATTGATCGAAACGAATTCTTCTTTCAAAAAACCTTCGTTCAATTTTTATAATAAAGTCTGATGAAAAGATTGGTTGAGTGACAAAGAAAGGTACCCTTGTATAAAGTGAAACTTCCGTCAGTGGGGGTTTTCTTCATCCCCCACTGACGGTTAGTTGAACCAATCGGGCTTTTACGGGCAGTTATC
Source organism: Bacillus cereus group sp. BfR-BA-01380 (assembly GCF_022663535.1). Taxonomy (GTDB): domain Bacteria; phylum Bacillota; class Bacilli; order Bacillales; family Bacillaceae_G; genus Bacillus_A; species Bacillus_A cereus_BB. The sequence goes on from NZ_JAKUFS010000054.1 coordinate 439, forward strand.
CCCCACCTATCTTCTTTGCTTCTTTCTGAATCTTGAGGTGGGGGTCTTACTGCCCGTTAATGCGGGATAAAGCAATGCGGACCAGGAGAATCATAAGGTGATGGATATGTGGGAAAAAGAAGATATTTTAATTGCCCTGAAGAAGCAGTATGTCTCTAAAGGTAAAATTGCGAAGATGTAGGGGTAGTGACGGTTACCCCTACTACCTGGTCATTTGCTTGAAAAATTTTATCATTCTAAGTAAGGAGAGAAATATGTACACGATTAGCAGATTTTCTCAGCTATGCAAAATGAGTGCTCGTATGTTACGACACTATGACAGAGAAGGACTCTTAAAGCCAGTATATATAGATGCAGCGAACGGATACAGATATTATGAGAATAGTCAATTAGAAATGGCATTACTAATCAAAAAGCTGAGAGAATACAAATTTTCTTTGCCGGAGATTAAAACCATCCTTCAGACATCAGATAGAAAATTGTTTATCAGATTCATACATTTGAAAATAAATGAATTATCAAAGGAAATCAATCGATATAGACGGATCATTACAGAAATGCAAGAGATGATTGAAAAAAAGGTGGATTTGATTCAAGGAGAAAGAAGAGCATATGATATATTGCTCGGAATGAGAAAAGAGGTAAGTGTCGTAAGTCAAAGATTGCAGATTAATATTGCTGATGTAGATAAGTGCATTGATTCCTTATACGATAAGGCGGAAGAAAGTAACATTCAGTTATGTGGTGTACCCTCTGTGATTTTTTTTGATGAAGAGTTTAGCCCTGACCATAGCAATATTGAATTAATGATTCCGATTATTCCTGGGAATGAAAGAGATATATCAAGAGAATGGCAAATAAAAAAGCTCTCTCAAAGATTTATTGCCACTACATTGCATATCGGAAGTTATGATTATATCGGATATGCACATATGGCGCTTGAAGAATGGGCAGAATGCAACGGTTATTGCTTAGGTGGTCCGCCTTATGAAACCTATTTGAAAGGTCCAGAATGTGACTGCTCTGTGGAGGAGTATGTGACACAAATCTGTTTTCCTGTCATCAAAAAAGAAAAACAATAATTGCTTGACCTTGACACTATGTCAGAGCTTATTCTACTTCCAAGAGAAAGTAATCAAAACATAATAAGGAGATTATGAAATGAATAAGATAATTATACTGTGCTCAGGGGCTGTATTAGTAGCTGGAATTTTAACTGGATGTATTCAAAGTAAAGCTGATGAAAGCCAAAGTATAAAAGAACAAAGTGTAGGCAAATACTCAATGCCTGACGAAAGAGGCAAACATGAAGGTACATGGTTACAATGGCCTCATAACTTGACATATGGTAAAGGTTATAAAGAAGAGGTTGAATCAATTTGGATAGAGATGACAAGTGCTTTAAGCGAAGGGGAAAATGTTCATATTATCGCATATAATGAATACGAAAAGAATTATATTTCTAGTCTTCTGTATGAGAAGGGTATAAATATGGAGAAAATTTACTTTTATATCATTCCTACTAATGATGTATGGGCAAGAGATTCTGCACCGATTTTTGTATATGACAAGGATAAGAATATTAAAATCATGAACTGGGGATTTAATGGATGGGGCAAGAAAACCCCGTATAAAAAGGATGCATTAATTCCAAACAGTCTTAGTAAGCAATTAGGTATGGAAAGAATTGATCTAACTAATGTAGTACTTGAAGGTGGAGCCTTTGAACTAGATGGTAGTGGTACATTTTTATCCACACGTAGTGCTGTCGTTAACAAAAACAGGAATCCTAAGTTATCAGAAGCAGAAATAGAGGAGTATATAGAAGAATATCTTGGTGCTACTAATTTTATTTGGCTAGATGGTGTCTCAGGTTTGGATATTACGGATTTCCATATTGATGGTTTTGCTAAGTTTTATGATCAGTCTACAATTATTACAATGAAAGAAGATGATTTAGAGGAATGGGGTGTTTCAAATAAAGATATTAAAACATTAATGAATGCTAAAAATGCCTTTGGCAAGCCTTATCAGCATGTGTATTTACCAATTAGTAAAAACAATGTAATTTTAGATAATGGAAAAGATTTGGGATACAAAGGTTCATATATAAATTTTTACATTGGGAATACAGTTGTATTAGTTCCGAATTATAATGATCCTAATGATAAAATAGCAAACGATAGAATCCAAAAACTATATCCTGACCGTAAGGTGATTGGAATTGATGTAAGGGAGCTGTATAAAAATGGTGGTATGATTCATTGTGTTACACAGCAACAACCGGTCAGTTTAAAGTGATAGAGTTTGTTGCAGTGAATTCCAATGTATTCAAAAGTTAAGTATGAAGGACTACATGAATCTATATCAATTAAGGCTTGGAACCTTTTGGATTTTATTTAAAATAAACTATGCGGTGACATCTATACATAATCCCAACGTACATAAAAAAGGAAGACTCTCCAAATTCGAAAGGTCTTCCTTTTTTATGTACGTGAATAATGTCCACTAATGCTTATTGCGTGATTTGGTTCCATTGCTACACAGAACCCGTTATAAAAGAAATACAGAAAACTGCCAAATTTCAATCGAGATAACTATTAATAACATTACCCCTATTGATACAAGGATTTCTACTTTAACGTTGTAAATGCTCCCCCATTAAATATGGATTCTTTAATAGGGGTCACCATGAACAGAATGGAACAACAGGGCTTGATGAACCAGTTTTAATGAAGTAATCAGGAGCAAAACCATTGTCTATATCGCCACCGTATCCTGTATCACCTACCCAATCCCAAACTGTACTTCCCTTATAAGATTCACCTCTTACATAGCAATATAAGTCGAGTTTATATCCGTCTGGAATATTTCTTTCAGTTCGTGTGCCATTTATCGTTGGAGTCTTACGAAGGTCTAGACCAGCACCATTTGTATTTTGTACTGGATATAGTTCAGCATGTGTTACCGTTTGATTAGAAAACAAAATAGAGCCAGTTATTGCGAAGGAGAAAAATGACAATAAGACTTTTTTAAACATATGTTGCCTCCTATTAATTAATTTGTAATGCTTATGAAGAATCTCCTCATGTTTATGATCATGTGATAGATTGCTTGGTACACACTAGGGAAACTCTTATAAAGTAAAAGAATTAGTAGATTAAGTTAACGTATACGCTCCACAACCAAAAAATAAGACCGGAGAATTCGATCTTACTTTTCGCATAAGGAGAAACACTAGGATGATAACCGTCATATTTGTATCATATTATATTAACTATAATTTTTTAATATTAAAACTGGAAATAATAATGATATCCATGTTGAGAAAATAAACACAAAAGTTGTTATAAATTGAATAAATCTGAATGAAAACTCTAGTAGGCCTGACGCGACAAAAAAGAAAATTGTGCGTTAAGGAAATATTTTATACAAAAAACGATTCTCATGTATTTAAAGAATCGTTTTTTGATCTTTTAAGTTATGAGCTCTGTACAATACAGAACGCATTCCTCATTAGCTGCTTAACATATGTGTCTAACTTTTTGGGTTCACTTCATTGCCTTTTATAGATAACAAGTGCTTTTTATTTTAAGATTACAATAAGGGATTAAGCCATAATATTTTTGGATGGAGGGAGATTTAGTGAAATACTGGGGATACAACGAATTATTTGAAGCAATCAAAGAGGACTATAGTGATTTTTTAAGTTTAAATAGAGGATATAGAGAGGCAATAGCAAGACTAGTCGATGAATACTGGAATTTAGGTGAGATAGAAGATGTTGTGAGGGATGCTGCTATAGGAGAAATTTTAATTACTCATGACAAAGTTTTCGTTGGTACTGTTGAAAGGATAACAAAGTGTTTAAGTATGTTTAACCCGTTAGATGCGGAAGAAGAGTTAACTAAAGAGGAAATCGCGGATTTATCTAATAAAATAAAAAAAGTATTGGAAGGTCTAAAAAAAGTAGAAATTGATTATCATCCATATGCTGGATAGTTTGGAGGAACGGCTTCTCAAAAGGAGAAATACGGTATAGGATTTGGGATAAAAATGATCAAATTGTTGAAGAAAAAAGAGCTAACTAAATGAGATTTGGACTATGTGAAAATTCGGGTGAAAAATTATGAAAAAACACGATATCAATGAGTTAGAGAAGCTGCAAAAACAATTATCAAGTAACATTTCGTTAAAAAATACATTTAAACTAGAAGATATAAAATTAGTAGCAGGAATAGATATTGCTTATTGGTCTAATGAGGGAATTGACTATGGAGTCTGCTGTATTGTTGTGTTTGATTATCTTACAAAGGCAATTATTGAAGAAGTTCATCAGATAGATAAAATTGAGTTTCCTTATATTTCTGGTTATCTAGCATTTAGGAAATTACCATTAGTGCTTGATACAGTTAAAAAATTAAAAAGTTTTCCAGACTTATATATGTTTGATGGAAATGGTTATTTACATAATCGTCATATGGGGATCGCAACGCATGCGTCTTTCTATTTAAACAAGCCAACTATTGGAGTAGCCAAAACGTATTTAAGAATAAATAATGTTGATTTTATCGAACCTGAAAACGAAGTAGGTTCGTATACTGAGATCGTTGTAAATGAAGAAGTTTATGGAAGAACGCTAAAAACTAGAGAAAATGTAAAACCAATTTTTGTTTCTTGTGGGAATTGGATTGATTTAGATACTGCTACCCATGTCGTTTTGCATTTTGTAGAAAAAAATAGTCGGTTACCTATTACAACAAGATATGCAGATTTAGCTATTCATGAGGCAAGGAGAGAGGAACTTTCAAAGATAGAAAAGTAATGTATACATTTTTGTTTTATTAGGGATATTTCATTGGTGTTTTATGTAAAATTTGTATATCCGCTAGTTAGTCTAACACAGTATTTTCATACAATCCAATTTAATTAAATTTGGAAATACAGAAGCTTTAAGATTAATAGACAAAAAAGATAAGATTTTTCATAAGTGCTAATAATTGCCAAGGTTTTGTTTGACGAGTATAATGAAATCAATAAGTAACAAAAAGAAAAGGGCAGTGTAGGAAAGAATTTCTTCGCCTGTTAAGCGGTAGGTCGCAGGTTCGAATCCTTGCCTCCCCCGTCGTTTTATAAACGTAGGGGGAGTAGCTCAGTTTGGTAGAGCAACACATTGAGTCTTTCCGCCTATCTCCCTTTTCTTCGAATCTATAATTCATACTTTATAGATTTGGGCAGTGTAGAGAAGGATTTCTTCGCCTTGTAAGCCGTGTGTCATGGGTTCGAATCCCATCCTCCCAACCTTGGGAGGTAGCTCAGTGGTAGAGCAACGTAATGAGCCTTTTCGCTTATCTCCCAAATCTTTAAACATTACATATAACAGGAGCATTGTAGGTAGCTCATACTTCGTTTGCTAATATGAAACGCTATAGTTGCGGTAAGTTCCGCAACAATTTAGTACTTTTCTTTGATTCATAACACTAAGCGTCATATAGGAGATGGGTTTGCGGGGCTCGATTCCCGTTTCTCAGAATAAATTGTCTGTTCCTGTTTCCAATCGTTCTGAAGTGTTAGGAATGAGTGAAAAGAGCAACGTATATACGTTGCCTTTTTTATTTGTATTTCAACCAGTAGTGTCAAAAAATCTCTGGGGGTAGATCATAATGTCAAAGTTTAATCATTCTTCTCAAGGAAGCCGTCAAACGTATACAAAAGAGGGCGGAAACGCTTATAAAATGTATGATAAAGATAAACTAGTTACGATGGTATTAACATCTTTCTTTAATGAGCCAAAATTTTATGGTGACAACAGCGAAGAATTAGTTACTACTGCAAAACAAATTATGGACAGAGACCCTCAATTTGTTGCAAATTTAGCGGTGTATGCACGTGAAGTGTTTTACATGCGTTCTGTTACACATGTATTAGCAGTGGAACTCGCTAACCATCCTGAAGGTCGTAAATATGCACGTCAAACGGTTTCTCGCGTTGCACAGCGACCTGATGATGTAACAGAAATGATGGCATATCAATTAGGTGTATATGGCCGGAAACATCCAATTCCAAACTCTTTGAAAAAAGGGTTGGCAGATGCCTTTGCTACGTTTGATGAATATCAATTAGCAAAATACAATCGCACAGGAAAAGACGTTACATTGAAAGATGTATTCCGTTTAGTTAGCCCATCTGCAAAAGAAGGAACAGAACGTTATACACTTTATAAACGTTTATTAGAAAATACATTACAAGTACCATATACATGGGAAACAGAACTCTCTCAAAAAGGAAACAAAAAAGAAGTATGGGAAGAATTAATCGATAGCGGTAAAGTAGGTTATATGGCCTTACTTCGTAATCTTCGCAATATCGTAAATTCAGGTGCAGCAAATGTTGATACAGTATATAACATTCTTCGTGATCCTGAGAGAGTAAAAAAATCAAAACAATTACCATTTCGTTTTTTCTCAGCTTATCGCGTCGTGCAGGGAAAATTACCGCAAGCGGGAAGCATATTATTAGATGTATTGAATGACGCAATTGAAGCATCTGTTACAAACATGCCAAGACTATCAGGTACAACATTTATGACAGCAGATATCTCAGGCTCTATGACATGTTATCCTGTTTCGAAAGATGGGACCGTTAAATGTGCAGATATTGCTACGCTTATGATGGCAATGGCACACTCCTTCTGTGATAATTCGATTACATCTGTATTCGCAACTGATTTCAAAGTGATAAATGTTTCTACTCGTTCTGGCATTTTAGAGAACATGAACACATTTTTATCAGAGGTTAATGAACACGGATATGGAACAAACTTACATCTTTCTATCCAATATTTATTAGATAACAAAATCAAAGTTGACCGCATCCTCGTCTTCTCTGATGAGCAAGTGTACAGAGATGAATGTGAAGAAAATTCTTCACAAATCCTTCTTGAAACATATCGCCGTGAAATTAATCCTGATGTTTGGGTTCACTCTTTCAATTTAAATAGTTACGGTAATCAACAATTTGTAGGAGAGAAAACCAATTTAATCGGTGGTTGGAGTGAAAAATGCTTGGACTTTATTCATTATGCCGAAGAAGGAACAGGTTCTCTTATCTCAGCTATTGAAAATTATCAATAATTTTTTACAACGGCTTTATTTAGAAGGCTGAATAAAGCCGAGTTGTTGAAAACTTTAAAGGGGAATAAAAGCATGTCAAAAGAAGAGAAATTAGTTATTTTAAATGAAACTTTTAAGAAAGAGGGAAGCCCAGAGGACATAGAGGGTTTGACGATTATGGTTGACGGTGTTATAAAACAAGTTTTCGATAAGATAAAGTCTGATAGAGAATATACAAGTTATAATGAAGTATTAAGAGATGTTATTTTCGAAGGAGTAAGTGGCATTATTAAAAACTCTTTAGATTAATATATAAAGGATGGAAATAATGGATATTAATTTTGAATATTCCTTTAAAGTCATAAATGAACAAGATATGAAAGATTTTGAAATGAAATGTAATGTTTTACTTCCAGATGACTATAAAAACTTTTTGTTACTAAACAATGGTGGAAAGACGGATCGTAGAAGATTTACAATTTGTAATAATAAAGGGGCTACCATTACTTCATCAATTATGCTGTTTTTTCCGCTTTCTCAAGAAACAGAAAATAACCTTGAAGAGATGTATTCTTTATATAATAGAGGAAATATAGTTCCAAACAATTTCTTACCTATAGGAATTGATCCAGCCGATAGCTTAATATGTTTGGCGATTGAGGGAAAAGATGCAGGTTACGTGTACTTCTGTGATCTAGATTATTTTGAAGAAGATAATGAATTAAGGGAAGAGTATATTATACTGATGGCAAAGAGTTTTGAAGATTTTGTGAATAATTTGTTTTTTCCGCCAGCATCATAAAGTTGTAAACAGACATTTAAGATTGGGCACAGTGACCACATTTTAACCACTTGATTTCTTTTGTACATGAAAAAGGAAGAGATCGTGGTTCTTCTAAAGGCTGAACTGAATCTTAGATAAATATTTTAAGCGGTTAGCGAGGAGGGTGTCCCAAAAAGTCGTTGAATAACGATCTTTTGGGACATCCTTTATTTATATTGACTTCTACTGAATAAATTTTAGTAAGAATTTTTTAAGAAATATATAATTTTGTGTTGCTGATAAAAAATGATCATGAAAGTATGGAATAAGCACATTACCTGAAGAGTTAAGATGGATAGATGTTAGAGGGGGAGTCATTATGGAAAACCCAGGCGTAATGTCTTTGTGGATAGGAAATTTTAGAACGAAACAAAATTTAGAAGAATATGTTGAAATAAAGTTTGATAAAGTTGGAGATAGAATTCCATCTCAGTTCATGAGAGATTTTCATCTTGATTTTATCATATCTGGCGAGAAGACCCCACCTCAAGCGTAGCAACGGTAGGTGGGGGATGAATCGCTTTTTTTTTGTTTTTTTAGTATATAGATGGAAACATACGTTCTTATTTGGTATACTTTGTGTATACAAAACAAGAAAGGAGTGTGTCCAATGAAAAAAGCATATTTTTCAATTCGTATCTATAAGAATGCATTGAATCCGAATTATGTTGAAGCGATTGGACATGCTCTTTTCGTATTTAATCGTGCGAAGCATTTCGCTTTTCAAACGCAAGTGTTAGAAAAACGTTCTGGTACTTCCAGACGTTCTGATAGTATGCAGATTACTGTGAAATCACGATTTAGTCTAAATGATTATTTTGCAAATAGTGCTGTACAGGAAGCTAATGCACTATTTTCTTCTCAGACAGAATTGAAGAAATTGTATATCGAAAATAAAAATGAACAGATGAAAGCTGTAAAAAAGAAGATGAAGAAAACCAAGTCAGATTTGACAGTGCTGAATAAAATGAAAACATCGTTTATCAAAGGGAAGCCAACGTTCAATAAAACGTCCAAAGAACAACAAAGGGGACGATATTTTGTTGTACAATTTAAAAAGAGAACGGATATTTACTATCATGCCTATCAATTTGAGCATGAATATTTAGATGTGCGTATTCAAACACTTCGTTCTCGTTTAGGTAGCCTTGCATTTCGGTTGGATAGACTACAAAAACTACTTCATAGTTTAAAAAACAACGTTTCTTCTGTTGTATTTGGGAGTAAAAAGCTATTCAAAGCACAACATACTGTAGATGCTTATGTTCAAGATCATTCACTTTGGGTGCAGGATTTTGAAAAGGCTCGTTATAATCAAATGTTGATTTCGGGTCGAAAAGATGCGAAATCAGGAAACTTTGTTTTTACATACAATACAGAATCACAATCCTTACACTTTACAACACCAAATGGTATTCCGGTTGAAATTCCCAACCTTACATTTCCGTATGGACAAGAACAAGTGAATGCAGCTGTTCAAAACCAATGGAATTGCAAAGATAAAAAGAAGGCAGGAAAACCAATCGGTTGGGCAATTGAAGATCACTGTGATTACTACATTTTTAAATGTTTAATCGATATGGAAGAGAACCAAAATAAGAACTTCAGCAAATCTGATGGTGTCATTGGAGTAGACTGTAATTTTGACCACTTTGCTTGGTCAAACATCAATAAACAAGGACAACTCATAAAAACGGGTATATTATCCTTTGATATGTTAGGGAAAACATCAGAACAAATTACGAAAATAATGGAAGCTGAAGCCGTTGCATTAGTTGACATTGCTGTAAAAGCAAACAAACCGATCGTTGTAGAAAAATTAAACACCACAAAAGCAAAGGTTAAGAACCCTTATGGCAACAGAAAAGCAAATATGATGATGAGCATGTTTGCTTATAAAAAGATGATTTCAGCTATGAAAAGCCGTGCTGAGAAGATGGGGGTTGCAGTATTTGAGGTGAATCCAGCGTACACTTCTCAAATTGGTAAAATCAAATATATGAAACGTTTTGGTATCAGCATTCACCAAACAGCTTCTTATGTCATTGCTAGAAGAGCAATGGGGTTTAAAGAAAAACTTCCACCAATTTTGTATTCCCTATTACCGGAGAAGATGGTAG
>NZ_JAKUFS010000055.1 GCF_022663535.1 Bacillus cereus group sp. BfR-BA-01380
GAAGAATTGCTTATCACAAACTAAAGTCTACAAACTGTAGGGCAAGGTTATGTCCGAACAGTATAATCTACGCCTGTGGAGACTGTGTAAGACGCAGTGGGTCCCCCCACTGAAAAAGGAAGCCTCTTCTTCAATCAGGCCATAAGGTGGATAAGGAGGGGTTATTCACACGGGTAAACCTCAAGAAGAGAATGTTAATTTGGATATTCTCTTCTTTACAAAAGTGAAATTTACTTCTATTCTACCCAAATAAGAAACAAGAAATATTACTTGCTAAAACGACTGGTTACAGTCGCTTTGTATTCAATTTCTTATTAGGCGAATGGATGAGTTTAGTTAAAGAAGAAAATCAAATCGCATAGCCTACAAAAAAGAAAGCAAACTAAAATCGTGGGTGCCGATAACGAAAAAATACTACTCCGCGACCTTTATATAGCGTATGTATTATGGTTGGCATCCTTGAAGGAATAATAAAATCAAACTACAAGGGTGGTGAAAAAATGGTTAAAAATAAGAATAATCAATTTAAGAATAATAAAAATGCCCTACCAAAAGCAGATGTAGAATTTGCAGGAGAAAATGGACTTGAAAAAATAGCATTAAGAGCTCAAAAAAAGCCAAAATAAGTAAACAATATGGGCAGTTGTTTCATTAAAAAAATGTTTTAGACTATAGAAAAATGGTTGTAGGCTATTAAAAGAAAGTATTAGACTGGAGATTATTGATTTTAACGTTATTTCGTTAGAAACTAACTCTTGGACTTATACTTTCTTTTTAGTTTTTCATAAAGATAGTTGGAATATAATTTAGGCATTAGAAAAGCCAGAAATCCAATTAAGGATATCTGGCTTGATTTCATATTACAAAAGACATGACACGATCTGCATGATATGAAAAAATAAGAGTGTACGCAAGAAACGTAACGTTACGACCAACATAGAAAAGAGGGCGTACAGTGAAAGGAATAATGGCGACTGATAAAGCAATTTAAGGAGGAAAGTGTGTGCGGATATTCCATGTAAGTGAAGAGAGTCATATTCAAATGTTTCATCCACGAATACCTAATCGAACGGACTTAGATCCAACGAAAGGGCTTGTATGGGCAATAAATGATCAATGCTTACCTAACTTTTTGACACCTAGAAATTGTTCACGTGTTTGCTATCATGTTGGTCCAAATACATCTGAAATCGACAAGCAAACATATATATCATCAAAATCATGTTCGCATGTAGTCGTTATTGAAAACAAATGGTTTGAAACGATGAAAAATACGAAATTATACTTGTATGAATTTGATACAAAGCAGTTCACACTGCAAGATGAGAATGCTGGTTATTATGTAAGTGAAACATCGCAAATTCCAATTGCCAAATTAGAAGTAGTTGATTTATTTCAAGAGCTGTTTAAACGTAATGTTGAATTACGTTTAGTACATAACTTGTGGGATATTTTTGATGAAATTCAAAAAACAACATTGAATTGGTCAATGTGTAGAATGGGTTTTGCGCAGCCGAGGTTTGAGGGATAATTTGCAATTCGGGAAACTTAAAAAAACTAAATTCAGATTTCTCATAAGAGAATCCATTTTGATGTAATAGGAGAGTTTAAGAAGTATTTTTGAAAAAAGTTTAACTGTCTATAAAAATGATAAGACGAAACCTACGTATAATTTCATTTTTCATTATTGAATGAAAGAAGCAGGACCATTGAAAAAAAGGAATTTATTATTGTTAATAGAAAAGAATGTTGATAAAAAGAAAGGAAGGGTATATATGATTAATTACGCATTGCCGAATTTCATTATTAAAGAACGCGGCAAGGTATCAGAATGTTTTGCTAAATTGGGGATACATGATTTTCATGCAGCGTTAAAGTTTGTTGGCGAATTGCCTTATGGGAGGAATTCTAATCGGTCCGACTATGAATTAGTAATGAGTGAAGGAAAGGGAACATGTAGTACGAAACATGCTTTACTTTCTGCGTTATGTAAAGAACAAGGGGTGGAAGAAATAAAATTAATTACAGGAATTTATGAAATGAACGAAAATAACACACCAGGTGTTGGAAATGTTTTAAGAATACATGGCTTAAACTCTATCCCAGAAGCACATTGTTATTTAAAATATAAAAATGAAAGATTTGATTTCACTAGGATTCATGTGAATGGGGAGCCTATTGAAGAATTTTTAGTAGAAAAACAAATAGAACCTTATCAGATTGGAGATTTCAAAACTGATTTTCACCGTTCTTACATACCAATGTGGTTAGAAAAATATAAATTAAGTCAAAAATTCGATTTGGATCGTTTATGGAAAGTTAGAGAGGAATGTATCAAAGAGCTGTCAGCAACTTAACAAGTATTTTTTAGCTTCCTTATGTAATTAACAGGGTGTTTTAGTTATATGAACAATATGGAAAATAATTAAATTTATAATTATATATTTAGAGCAAGTTTTGAAAAAAGATTGATCAAAACTTGCTCTTTTAATTTTTCGACCTATAAGTCAATACAATATCGCCTTCTCCTTTTGTTTTAACCGTTGCCTGTGGCAGGAAAAGGCCCTGACCGCTACTATGCATGACCAGACGCTCTTGCCCATCTAAAAAGAAAAAGGCTTTTAAGAGCAAATGGGCTTTTCCTCCGACTACTTAGATGTTTTAATCTTAATCTGACTAAATTCTATCGGTATATAATATTTATTATAAACCACAGGATATTTATCACTAATATATATATTTTCTAAAATCAAATCACATTCCTCTCCGTGGAAAAGTTGGTATTTTAATGACGACGGAGTATTGACGGAATGAGAACGTTTAATTTCAATGGTAGAGGAATTAGCCCGTTCATATACTTTCTCCTCTAACATTTCCAATAGTTGCTTCTCGTTTTGTAAGTCAAGATTTAACTTGGAAACCGCTTCGATTGGCATCATCGTAAAAGCAAAAGCTACGATCTTATCGTTACTTTTATACCAGCGTTCCAACGCAACTACTGCAGTCATTTCTTGATTTAATACTTGCATTGCATAGTCCGTTACTAGGTCAATTCGGAAATTAAGTTCAATATCATCTATTTTTTCGGTATAGCATTTATATAAGGGATTCCCTAACTTCTCCAAACCATCCATACTTTCATTATGATGAAATTTTGTAATGAAATTTCCTTTTCCATGGATATTTTTCACCAATCCATCTTCCTGTAAAAGTGCTAAAGCATGCCGTAATGTCATTCTGCTTACCCCAAATATTTTGGCCAATTCGGGTTCTGTTGGAAGTTGACTGTCTGGAGGAAATGTTCCATCCATAATTAATGTATACAATTGGTCATACACAGTGACGAATAACGGCTTTTTTTGTTTATTGAGTTCATGAAGTTTATTTTTCATTTTCTTATACCCCTATAGCTTTTCATATTCATGACTATACATTTCGTTTCTTTGTTCTATTGTAACTTACTTTTTTGTGGAAATTAATACGCTTTCAAAAATTCATTATAATTGGTATTAGGTGTGTATGTTAAGTAAACTACAAAATTATAAAAACTACACTAGATACGAGGATATTAAGATTTTATCACGAAATGAATGTAAAAAAGGCGATGAACATGAAAATGGAGTTTTTCAATTGAATCAAGCATTGAAAGGAAAGTTATATGGAAAATATATTATTGAAGTATTTAAGTAAATTTACAATGTTTAACGAGGCACAACAACAGGAAATTGTCATCCATTCTGCGAGGTTTTTCCGCCTCTCAGTAAGAGCCATATGCCAAAGCCAAGTTCTCCGGCAATCATTGGTATACTAAAGACAATTTGAAGTATGGAAATGAACTTATCATATTCTGGAGAAAACGTGTTACATAAGTGAATGACAATATAACCTATTGAAGCAAGCAGCAATAAGATGCTAATGACTTTTGGTATGCTGGCTGATTTGAAAGTTAAGTAGCCGACAATCATGAGGTTTCCACCAAAAATGATTAAGCCAATCGACCAAATAGATTCAAATGCTTCTAAAAATAGCATAATATGTGCTTGCAGTTGATCGATTTTAAAGAACGATAGATAGGTTGTATTTTTCGTGAGAAGCAGTACAAATAATAAATTGAGTATGGCAATTCCTAATATCGCCGCATAGATAAGGCGGAGCCACGCCCCGAGCAATGAAAGATTTTTATGAATGGGCTTTAGGAAAATATAGAAAGCCCAGGCGACCACAATATCAGTTATTAGGATGATGAACCAGCCAAAGATTTCAGCCTTGAAAAGGAGAGGTGCCGCCATGATATTGTGATAGGTGGCACTAGCATCCCCTTTTACAACGAGGCTTGCATGGGCGAATCCAGAGGAAAAAAATGCAACAAATGCCATAATGATAAGGGATATGCCAGCGGTCAAAGCGTACTTTCGCTGATTTGATTGTTCTTTTACTGAAACGGTCATAAGATACCCTCCTAATTATATGTTTGGTTTCATTTTAAGGGGGAAGGTTATGAGTGGTCATTGACTTAAGTCAAGAGTATGAAATTATTTTTATATGGGGTGTTGACGCATGCCCATCAAGCTAAGAAATCAAATCGCCCCAAAAACAAAAAATCTCACTTCTTAACTGAAAAAAGATAAGAAGTGAGATTTTTTGAATGCTACGAATAATGTCATCTTATATAAACAAGGAATGTATGGAATATACAGAAGGGGTTTTCCGAATTTTTAACGAATAGTAATAAAATTGACATCCAAGAAAGGGGATTATAATGAAAAATTCTTAACATAAAAATTCTGAATATATAAAAAGGGAGCAGGTGAGTAAATTATGTTAATAGATCTTAAACTACTTATACTGTCATTTACTTTAGTCGTTATTGTTACACCATTTATTCTCTTTATATTGAAAAAAATCAACTTTACCCAACCTATTCGAAAAGAGTTACCCTCTGATCATCAGAATAAAAAAGGAACTCCTCTAATGCTGGGGATTGTTTTTTACATTGGAGTAATTATTTGTCTATATTATAATCATTCTCCTTTAATGATACTCTTATGTTCTACATTTATACTATTTGGACTTATCGGATTTCTTGATGATTTTTGGAAAGCCTATAATCAAGATCCTGGTGGGATATCTAGCAAAACTAAATTAATTTTACAGTTCATGTTTACTAGCTACATTCTTTATACTTTAATAATGAACTTTAATTTTGAGTTCAAGATTTCTCTTACTCAAGATAATACCTTATATTTACCTAGCTTTGTATACATCATTCTTATTGTTTTATTCATTGTAGGTACGGCCAATGCAATAAACTTCACTGATGGAATGGATGGACTTCTAGCTAATGTTTCCATACCTTCTTTTTTATTTTTTTTCTTAATAAGTGAGCATCAAGAAATAAGGATTTTTTCATTAGTGATGATTGGATGTCTAGTAGGTTTCTTAATTTATAACTTATACCCTGCAAAAGGGTTTATGGGTGATACAGGTTCTCTTGCAATTGGTGGAATTTTAACCTTCTTTTCTGTTATTGAACACGTAGAGATTCTAGTACCATTATTATTTATTATTTATTTTGCAGAACAATTCTCAGTAATTATACAAGTTTATTATTTCAAAACGACTGGGGCTAGATTATTTAAAATGACTCCTATACACTTTCATTTCGCATTAAAATATGGTTGGCGTGAAAATCAAATTGTAAGTATATTTGGTTTAGTTTCTTGGATAACCATGCTGATTTGTTTTGTTTATTATAAAGTATTTTTGATTTGACTAATAAATAAATGAATTTCATAATTTCGCCCCCTTACTACACTTGACTTTTGGGAGCACGAAAGAGGAGGTATCAATGATACCTCCTCTGCCTATTATGCGACAAGGTAATTTATTTAAGATTCTGAAGTTATGATATCAAAAAGATTGTATTCTAAATAATTTCTAAACAGGTTATCATAAGTAGATGAATCTTTGTTTCGATTGCTTTAAGATATCCTTACATTCTTCCAAAGAAAGAAAATAGTAACAACAGTTTCCTCAAATAAGCATGTTCCCATTTATGAAAAATTATGCTGTAATAGTGATAGAACAATAGTTAGCCCTGTTCTAAGTAGTCAAAGAAGTGAGGAATTGAGATTGAAAAAGTTTAAGAAGTTTTATTTAGAGATTACAAGTGTATGTAACCTCGCATGCAGCTTTTGTCCGCCAACAGAACGGCAGAAGCAATTTCTTTCTGTGGAGGATTTTGCAAAGCGATTAGATCAAATTAAACCTCACACAGACTATATTTATTTACATGTAAAAGGTGAGCCGTTGCTTCACCCTAAAATAGGTCAATTGTTAGATATCAGTCATGAAAAAGGATTTAAAGTTAACATTACAACGAACGGAACATTAATTAATAAAAAGAGGGAAAAGCTATTAAATAAACCTGCGCTCAGACAGATGAATTTTTCGCTTCATAGCTTTGATGGGCATGAAGGTTCTGAAGATAAGGAAGGGTATGTACGAAGTATACTTTCTTTTATTAAAGAAGCAACGAGCCAATCAGAGTTGATTGTTTCTCTTAGACTATGGAACTTAACGCAAGACAATAAGACGAATCTTGAAATACAACGAAACAGAGAGTTGCTAGAAATCATTGAGAAAGAATTCGATTTACCGTACAAAATTGAAGAGAAGATCACACCAGGAAGTGGCATAAAAATTGCTGATCGTATTTATATTAATCAAGATTACGAGTTTCAGTGGCCTGCACTGCATGAAGAAGAAGACGATGGAAAGGGCTTCTGTTATGGCCTTCGCAATCAAGCGGGTATATTAGCGAACGGAACGGTTATTCCTTGTTGTTTAGATGGTGAGGGCATTATTAACCTTGGAAATATTAATGATGATTCGTTTTCAGAGATTATCGAAGGGGAACGAGCAACAAACCTTGTGGATGGGTTTTCGCAAAGGGTAGCAGTAGAAGAACTATGTAGAAAATGCGGATATCGCAAACGATTTGGGAAATAGATAGGAAAACGTAAAATAGTACAGTAAAAAATGGACCAAAACAGTTTCTTCCTGTTTTGGTCCATCTTTTTTTACCATTCCTTTGGCTCATAGTTCAAGTCTTGGAATAATCGATTACGCTCTTTTTTAGATAAGTCTCTCCATTGTCCAACGGGTAGATTACCTAAATGAATATTCATAATTCGAGTTCGCTGTAGTCTATAAACATCGTAGCCAAGTGCTTCACACATGCGACGAATTTGACGATTTAGTCCTTGAGTTAAAGTGATTTGAAAAACGTATTTGGAAAGTTGTTCCATCTGACAAGGCAGCGTTTTCGTACCTAAAATTTTTACACCTTCAGCCATTCGTTTTAAAAATTCAGGAGTAATCGGCTTGTCTACTGTAACAATGTATTCTTTCTCATGCTTATTTTCAGCACGTAAAATTTCATTGACTATATCTCCATCGTTCGTAAGGAGTATTAAGCCATCTGAATCTTTATCTAGTCGCCCAATATTAAAAATTCTTAATGGGTGATTGACTAAATCAACAATATTACCCTTAACATTTTTTTCTGTTGTACTCGTAATACCAACGGGTTTATTTAAGGCAATATAAACATAATTACTTGCCATTCGTATTTGGTTACCGTTTACACGAACATCATCCCCGGGCTCGACTTGGCTGCCTATTTTCGCAACCTTTCCATTTATCGTGACTCTTCCTTCATTGACTAATTTATCTGCACCGCGTCTAGATGCTTTTCCAGCTTCACTAATGAACTTATTAATACGTATGTTAAACACAACCTTTAGTAGAGAGTTAATAGTATTAGAATATTGGATTTACATTTGATTTTCAAGGGGACAAGCATAATGAATTACAGAATAGCGAAAAAAACAACAAAAAATATATGGAATGTGTTTCTAGTGAGAGATAACTTTGTTCAGAAAAAGGTGTGTTAGATTTTGTAGGCATATGTGTTGGAAATGACGTATACTTATTATCTACATTGATACATTTTCTGAAGGCTTGAAAACAGGTTTAGTAGGAATTATGCATATGGTATTCATACAATGGTGAAAAATACATACGAAAATATATAACAAAATGAGGTTAATACATGAGTCCACAAAGTTTTAGCGATTACGCATTGAGTAAAGAAATTGTAAGAGCACTTGCTAGCTTGCAATATGAAAAGCCAACAGAAGTGCAAGAGAAAGTCATCCCAATTGCATTAGAAAAGAAAGACCTTGTTGTAAAATCACAAACAGGAAGCGGTAAGACAGCTTCTTTTGGGATTCCGCTTTGTGAAATGGTTGAATGGGAAGAAAATAAACCGCAGGCATTAATTCTTACACCAACAAGGGAGCTTGCTGCACAGGTAAAAGAAGATATTACGAATATAGGAAGATTTAAGCGTATTAAAGCAACTGCGGTTTATGGGAAATCTCCATTTGCGCGTCAAAAATTAGAGCTAAAGCAAAAGACACATATTGTCGTCGGCACTCCTGGGCGTGTATTAGATCATATTGAAAAAGGGACTTTTTCGTTAGAGTGTCTGAAATATTTGGTGATTGATGAGGCAGATGAAATGTTAAATATGGGCTTTATCGATCAAGTAGAGGCAATTATTGACGAATTACCTAGTAACCGAATGACGATGCTCTTTTCTGCGACATTACCAGAAGATGTTGAAAATTTGTCTCGTACATATATGGAATCACCAATCAACATCGAGATTCAAGCATCTGGCATTACGACAGATAAAATTGAACATAGTCTGTTAGAAGTGAGGGAAGAAGAGAAATTCTCTCTTCTGAAAGATATAACAACGATTGAAAATCCAGATAGTTGCATTATTTTCTGCCGTACGCAAGAAAATGTAGATGATGTATTTAGACAGTTAAAACGTTCTGGCTATCCTTGTGATAAAATTCATGGCGGAATGGTGCAAGAGGATCGTTTTGCAGTAATGAATGACTTTAAAAGAGGAAAATTCCGCTATTTAGTAGCGACAGATGTAGCAGCAAGAGGAATTGATATTGAGAATATTACCCACGTTATTAATTACGATATTCCATTAGAAAAAGAAAGTTATGTACACCGTACAGGAAGAACGGGACGTGCTGGTAATAGCGGAAAAGCAATTACATTTGTAACTCCGTATGAAAAAAGATTTTTAGCAGAAATCGAAGAATATATTGGTTTTGAAATTCCGCAAATGGATGCCCCGTCAAAAGAGGATATTACAAAAGGAAAGATAGCATTTGAGGAAAAAATAAATGCGAAACCAATCATAAAGAAAGATAAAAGTGTGGGATTAAATAAGGGAATCATGAAGCTTTACTTTAATGGCGGGAAGAAAAAGAAAATCCGAGCAGTGGATTTCGTTGGTACAATTGCCAAAATCCCAGGTGTCACAGCGGATGATATAGGGATTATTACGATCCAAGATAATGTTTCCTATGTTGATATATTAAACGGAAAAGGACCACTTGTTTTAAAAGCAATGAAAAACAAAACGATAAAAGGTAAGCAGTTAAAGGTTCATGAAGCTATTAAGTAAAAAACTATCCACTCTAATGGGAGGCCACTGAAAAAGTGAAAGCTTCTTCGATTTAATCGAAGAAGCTTTCACTTTTTATGTATAATTTTCATTTTTTTTATGAATAATGGTTGTACTAATTCTAGGTGGTG
>NZ_JAKUFS010000056.1 GCF_022663535.1 Bacillus cereus group sp. BfR-BA-01380
AGAACGGCAAGAACGAGAACGTTTAGAACGGCAAGAACGAGAACGATCAGAACGGCAAGAACGAGAACGTTTAGAACGGCAAGAATGAGAACGTTTAGAACGGCAAGAATGAGAACGATCAGAACGGCAAGAACGAGAACGTTTAGAACGGCAAGAACGAGAACGATCAGAGCGGCAAGAACGAGAGCGATCAGAACGGCAAGAACGAGAACGTTTACGGTTGGATTTAGGCTCTTGGTTTAGAAAGTTTTCCATTCCTGCCGCTTTTATCTCTTCCACTGCTTTTTGAATGTCGTCTTTTGAATACATGTATGAAAAGCCTCCTTAATAAAAAATGAGATTTTATTTATTTTTGAATTTTGAATAATGAACTTTCTATAAATAGGGTATGTTGACTAGATGAATTGTGTTTGTTCTTTTTGAAAAATGGTGTTATACCCTAAAGAAAACAGACTGTGATAGGTAGCCAACTATTTATGAATTAGTATATTGATCTTTTTGACCTGCAGGAGTGATACGAGGTTTTAGAAGATTTACAGATTTTTGAATATCAAAGTTTATAAAGAATACCCCCTTATTTCAGTAATTTGAAAAAGAAATTCTTTTCGTACTATTACATAATGAAGAATTTATTTTTTTGCATCGGAGAAGCATATATGGCTGATAAAAATGAGATTATGGTGGATGTGACAATCGGAGAAAGAAAAGCATACATTGATTGTAGATGAAAGAGAGGGGAAGGGAGAAAATGATACCTTCTTATGATTTTTTTATTCATCCAATGTATATTGTCGAGTTGCGAAAAGATGTTTGGTCTGATGATCCTGTTCCAGCTAAGTTAACATATAATAAAAAAAAGTATGATATTGATATCGTATATCGCGGCTCTCATATTCGAAAATTGAAGAAAAAATCATATCATGTGAAGTTCTATAAACCAAAATTTTTTCAAGGTGTGAAAGAGCTGCATTTTAATTCGGAGTTTAACGATCTTTCTTTAATACGGAATAAGTTATCACTAGATTTTTTTTCAGACATTGGTACGTTATCGCCAAAGGCGCAACATGTTCTTGTGAAGGTTAATAATCGATTTGAAGGAGTTTATTTACAGTTAGAATCGGTAGATGAAAATTTTTTACGAAAACGAAAATTACCAAATGGTTCGATTTACTATGCAGTCGATGATGATGCGAATTTTTCATTAATGAGTGAGTTAGATAGAGATATAAAAACGAAATTGTCCTTAGGGTATGAGGTGAAATATGGAAATGAACATAGTGAAGAACACATTAGCGAATTTATCTATCAACTGAATACGATTTCCAGAGCAGCTTATGAAAAAGAAATTGTAAAATATGTGGATGTTGATAAATATTTAAGATGGTTAGCGGGTGTTGTATGCACACAAAACTTCGATGGATTTGTGCACAATTATGCGCTCTATCACAATGAAGACACAAAGTTGTTTGAAATGATTCCATGGGATTATGATGCAACGTGGGGACGAGATGTACAAGGCCGAAAGATGGATCATGATTATGTTCGTATTCAAGGGTTTAATACGTTAAGTGCTAGATTACTTGATGTTGATGTATTTAGAAAGCAATATAGAAAAATTTTGGAAGATATACTCTCTCATCAATTTACAGTAGAATATATAAAACCGAAAGTAGAAGGAATGTACGAAGAACTTCGTCCACATATTTTGCAAGATCCGTATGTGAAATCGAAAATAGATGTGTTTGATAGTGAGGCAAGTTTGATTTTTCAATATATAGAAAAGCGTCATGAATTTATACGAGAACATTTAGATGAATTATGAAGACGAACAAAAAGAGATTGAACGATCAATCTCTTTTTTGTTATATAATAAGAGTAATTTAAATTGAAGAAGGTGAAATGATGGAAATAAAATGGATTGAATGGGTAAAACAAGTACAGGCAATTGCGCAGGCCGGATTAGCATATTCAAAAGATGTATATGATATAGAACGCTTTCAAGAGCTACGGAATTTATCAATTGAAATGATGTCACATTATACAAAAACGGATTGGGAAGTAGTCGAGCATTTATTTGCAAGTGAAGCGGGTTATCAAACTCCAAAAATAGATATACGGGCGGTCGTGTTTCAAGACGGAAAGCTACTTTTTGTAAAAGAAAAAAGTGATAGAAAATGGGCACTTCCAGGCGGATGGGCTGATATTGGATATACACCTACGGAAGTTACGCAAAAAGAAGTTTTAGAAGAAACAGGTTATAGAGTAGAAAATTTTCGTTTACTATCCATCTTTGATAAACAGAAACATCAACCGTCACCTTCTGCAATTGATGTATATAAAATATTTATTAGCTGTGAAATAGTAGGTGGAGAAAGACAAATCGGTATTGAAACAGAAGATGTTCGCTTTTTTGGAGAAGAAGAATTGCCGGAATTATCGATAGGAAGAAATACAGAATGGCAAATCCGGCAAATGTTTGCTTATATGAAAGATCCGAATAAAGAAAGACTAGTTGATTGAAAAATTTCTTTGTAAAGAAGTAGTAAACCTTTTATAACTAGCTTGTCTTTTGGAATCATTTCTAGTAATCTATATTCCATCGTGTACTTTCTCCTTTCGAAATAGAAATGGTAAGTATGTTTTTTCTATTATTGCATAATTTTATACTATTAAGTAGTAGCATATTGGCAAGGATAGATTTTTGTGAAATAATGAGAAAGTGTGTGTAGAAAAAAAGGAGATAATGAAGAATGTTAGCAAATTTGATTGAACAGTTACTACATTTTTTTATAAGTCTAGGCTATTTCGGGATTGCGCTAGGGCTCATGATTGAAATTATTCCAAGTGAAATTGTATTATCTTATGCGGGTTATTTAGTTGCTAAGGGAGAAATTAATTTCGTTGGGGCAGTGGTTGCTGGAACGATTGGTGGAACGTTAGCACAAATTTTCTTGTATTGGCTTGGATATTATGGCGGACGTCCGGTTGTTGAAAAATATGGTAAATATTTATTGATTAAAAAGAAACATTTAGATGTAGCGGAAGAATGGTTTAAGCGATATGGTGCAGGTGTGATTTTCTCTGCGCGCTTTATCCCAGTTGTACGTCATGCAATATCGATTCCAGCAGGATTAGCTAAAATGTCATTGAAACGATTTACAGCATATACAGTACTTGCAATTGTTCCGTGGTCTATTCTGTTTATTTATTTTGGTGAAAAACTTGGCGGGAATTGGCGTCATATTAAAGAATATGCTGCTGACTACACGCATTATTTCGTCGTAGGGGCGATTCTTTTTATTGCTGTATACATAGGTATGAAATTATTGAAAAAAAGAAAAACAGTTCGTTAAAGTCAATGAATTTTCATTGGCTTTTTTCTTTGTTTATCCCGCTATTTGTGGGCAGTAAGACTCTATTTTAAGGTTTTGAGAGACTAAAGTTTTATCTTATATAAGTTCTAAAAGTAGAAAGTTGTCCATATGGTGTAGTAAAACAGTATAGCGGAGGAATTTCATGAAAGGATCACCGTTTTTACGCGGAACATTCTTTTTAACAATGGCAACGATGATTTCGAAAATGTTAGGTTTTATATATGTTATTCCTTTTACAGCGATGGTTGGAACGGGAGGATATGTATTATATACATATGCTTATCGTCCTTATACAATTATGCTTAGTATCGCAACGATGGGACTTCCTTTAGCTGTCTCCAAAATGGTATCTAAATATAATGAATTAGACGATTATTACACGGTGAAACGAGTATTAAAAAGTGGGCTTATTTTTATGGGGTGTATGGGAGTTATATCATTTTTGTTGTTATATTGTTTAGCTCCCAATCTAGCAAAGGTTGTTATTGATAGCGGAGATCAAACGGGCAATAGTGTAATTGCTGTTACATATAATATTCAAATTGTAAGCTTTGCTTTACTAATTGTTCCTTCTATGAGCTTATTACGTGGATTTTTTCAAGGGTTTCAATCGATGGGTCCATCCGCTTTAAGCGTAGTAGTAGAACAGTTCTTTCGCGTGTTGACAATCTTAATCGGAAGTTTTGCAGTGCTTCAATTATACAAAGGATCAACAGCGTTGGCGGTTGGAGTTGCTACGTTTGGAGCTTTTGTAGGAGCTGTAGCAGGACTTGGCATATTAATTGCGTATTACTTAAAGAGAAGGCGGCATTTAAAGAAAAAAGAAAATATGAGTGTTCCGCAAACAACAAAATCATTTTTCGCACTGTACAAAGAATTATTTGCATACTCCATTCCATTTGTTGTTGTAGGTCTTGCGATTCCCTTGTATCAAACAATCGATACATTTACAATTAATAAGCTATTAATGCAAATAGGATATTTGCAGCGGGAAGCGGAAAAAATAAATGCTGTGATTGGGCTTGTACAAATGGTTGTGTTAATTCCAGTTTCGGTTGCCACGGCTTTTAGTATGTCACTCGTTCCTGAGATGACGAAGGCGTATACAGCCAAAAATGAAAAGTTATTATATAAACATTTTACGAGAACAAATTTACTTGTAGTATTTCTAACGATTCCAGCATCGTTAGGAATGATATTTTTAGCTGAACCAGTATATACATTACTATTTGGTGTGGGAAATGATCCTGCGCTAGGAAGTGTGATTTTACGCTATTACGCCCCGGCCTGTATATTATTTTCGCTCTTTGCGGTAACAGCGGCCATGCTACAAGGGATTAATCAACAGGGAAAAACAGTACTTGGTTTGTTTTTAGGAATAGGGATAAAAATTGTGTTAAATATTGTATTGCTTCCACAATATGACTATATTAGTTTTATTATTGCGACGTATGCTGGTTATACTGTTTCTGTTTCGTTTAACTTGTGGATACTTTCTAAATATGTTATAAAGGCAACATAATGTCTATAAAAGACAGAGAATACTCTGTCTTTTTCTATTTGAATAATTTGTGAAGAAAAGCGTTTTCAAAATAATTTTCTATTGAAATCTGTTCATTTGTTTCATATGCTGAAAATGGCGGTTTAAAATAGACTGTTATTTTAAAGTGAGGTTGATTCCTACATGTAAAAAGAATCGGGGTGATAGTATGTTAAATATTTATTTAACAGACCGAAACGGAAAACTACAAGAGATTGAGGAGATTCAAAAAGGTTGCTGGATTAATGTACTCCATCCAACAGAGGAAGAAATTCAATTTTTAGTTCAAACATTAAATGTTGAACTGGACTTCATTAAAGACCCATTGGATGATGAAGAACGTTCGCGTATTGAAAAAGAGGATGATAATGCCTTAATTATCGTTGATATCCCAACAGTGAGACATGATGAAGAAGGGAATTCAATGTATGATACAATTCCAATTGGTATGATTGTCATGCCGGAATGTTTTGTTACAATTTGTTTGGAAGAAAATCCGATTTTTGAGCGCTTTATTAATCAGCGCATTAAAGAATTTTATACTTTTAAAAAGACACGTTTCGCACTGCAGCTCTTATATACGATCTCTACTTATTATTTACGTTATTTAAAACAGATTAATCGAAAAACAACTGATTTAGAGCATGAGCTCAATAAATCGATGAAAAATAAAGAGATTTTTACGTTATTAGAACTTGAAAAAAGTTTAGTGTACTTCACAACATCTTTAAAGGCAAATAAAATTGTAATTCAAAAATTAATGCGAAATAATACATTTATAAAAATGTATGAAGATGACCAAGATTTACTGGAAGATGTATTAATTGAAAATAAGCAAGCAATTGAGATGGCCGAAATATATAGCAATATTTTAAGTGGTATGATGAATACATTTAGTTCTGTCATTTCTAATAATTTAAACAGTGTTATGAAGTTTTTAACTTCTATGACAATCATATTATCAGTGCCAACAATGGTTTCCAGTTTTTTTGGAATGAATGTTCCGGTTCCTTTAAGTGAAAATCCGCATGGTTTTTTAATGGCTATGATTATATCTGCAATATTATCTTGCTTAATGGCCTTCATTTTTTGGAAGAAACGTTATTTTTAATATGATGAAAAGCTGTTTTGGAATATTTCCAAAACAGCTTTTTTACTATAAAATGTTGAGAAATTAGCATTTTTGCGCACTGCTGTTCATTAATTTACGAAATGAAACATGTATAATATACCATTTAGGTTAATTTTTATAAGTACTTGTTCAATCTACGAATTACAGTTACAATTACTTATTGTTAATGAAAAGATGGGGGATATGCATCATGGAAATGTTTCATTTACCAAAAGCATTCCTGCAAATGAATACGATTTTTATTTCGATTTTAATTGAAGCACTGCCATTTGTGTTAATTGGTGTATTTATTTCAGGATTCATTCAAATATTTGTGACAGAAGATATGGTAGCAAAATGGATGCCGAAGAATCGTTTTCTGTCTGTATTATTAGCAGTTTTTCTAGGTATGATGTTCCCGGGGTGTGAATGTGGAATTGTTCCGATCGTTCGGCGCCTTATCGGGAAAGGAGTACCACCATATGCAGGGATTGCCTTCATGCTGACTGGACCGATTATTAATCCTGTCGTTTTATTTGCGACATATGTAGCGTTTGGTAGCAGTATGCATATGGTTTGGTATCGCGCTATTGTCGCTATTATTGTCGCTATTATTGTGGGTCTTATCTTATCGTTTATGTTTAAAGATCATCAACTACGGAATACTAATTTTCCGGTGGTAGATCATAATCGACCATTTCGTCAAAAATTTTGGGACGTATGTACACATGCTGTTGAAGAGTTTTTCTCAATGGGAAAATTTTTAATTATTGGTGCACTTATTGCGGCAAGTGTACAAACTTTTGTGAAGACTTCTACACTCCTTGCAATTGGACAAGGACCGTATTCTTCACCAATTGTTATGATGGGACTTGCTTTTATTTTATCATTATGTTCAGAAGCTGATGCATTTATTGCATCTTCATTCCAAAGTACATTTGCAACACCAGCTCTAGTCGCTTTTCTTGTATATGGACCGATGGTAGATATTAAAAATATGATTATGATGCTTGCGAATTTTAAAACACGTTTTGTTATTGTGGTTATTGTTTTAATTACAGTTGTTGTTTATGCAAGCTCACTACTCATTTATATGATGGGGTGGTAATCGATGTTTCGAGCATATATTTTACTTGGATTTACAATTTTATTAGCACAACTTCATATTTCTGGTGATATCACGAAATATATCAATATGAAATATGCGTATTTATCAAAAACAGCAGCAATTATTTTAGGATTTTTAACTGTGATCCAAATGATTATTGTATTTCAAAAAGAGCATGGTAAACATAAACATAATCATGACCATGATCATGATCATGAATGTGGGTGTAATGCAAGTCACTGTGGTCATGATCATTCAAAAGACGAAAACACATGGTGGAAACGTACGATTGCGTATACACTATTTTGTTTTCCAATTATTTCGGGGCTCTTTTTCCCAATTGCAACACTAGATTCTGACATTGTAAAAGCAAAAGGGTTTCATTTCCCAGTTGCACAGCCAGAAAGTAAAGACCCGTTTATGAATCGGCAGTTTTTAAAACCTGATACGAGCATTTATTATGCAAAAGAAGGATATCGGGAAGTTATGGAAAAAGAGAAGAAGCAATTTGTGAAAAAAGATCAAATTGCTTTAGATGATACAAACTTTTTGAAAGGAATGGAAGTCGTTTATAACTATCCTGGTGAATTTACCGGTAAAACAATTTCTTTTAAAGGGTTTGTATTTCGTGATGATTCTGCTAAAAAAGAACAATACTTTTTATTCCGCTTTGGAATTATACACTGTGTAGCGGATTCAGGTGTATATGGAATGCTGGTCAAGAAACCTGAAGATGCCCAGTGGAAAAATGATGATTGGATTCAAGTTGAAGGAACAATTTCAACAGAGTTTTATCAACCGTTTCACGCAAATATTCCTGTATTAGAAGTTACAAAATGGAGCACAGTAGAATCTCCAAAAGAACAATATGTATACCGAGGAGCCGATTGATAAAGTCGGCTTCTTTCTTATAGATGTAAAGCAGATAAGGGAGACTTCCGTTGTTGAAAATTTCACTTTATGATTATAAATAGAAAAAGAACATCTAAACATTAGATGTTCTTTTTCATAGTTTTTTTGTCTACATAAAAGTTGTATGAAGTGGTTAGCTAGTTAGCAAAAACAAGCAGCACCAACAATAATTAAGAGGATAAATAATACAACAACTAACGCAAATCCACCGCCGTGACTTCCAAAGCCCATTGTTTTTTCCTCCTTTTGTTATAAAGTACATAATACAATATGCACTTTTATAATGCTTTGACCGGGATATATGCCATATAAAGACGTTTTTTTTATTGTATAGGGATAGAGGGAGAAGGAAACATATAAGAATGATGATTTAAAAGTGGTGCTTTGTTATGAAAGCAGGCCATATAAATTACGGGGTTCTAGAGCGGGAGTATATCAACATTGAGAGTGCTTTTTTCATGGGAAAGTGACTCTTATTGATGATGGGTTTGTATATGGGTTTTCAGTATAAAAAACAATCT
The DNA here is from genome assembly GCF_022663535.1 of Bacillus cereus group sp. BfR-BA-01380. Taxonomy (GTDB): domain Bacteria; phylum Bacillota; class Bacilli; order Bacillales; family Bacillaceae_G; genus Bacillus_A; species Bacillus_A cereus_BB. The sequence goes on from NZ_JAKUFS010000056.1 coordinate 8,567, forward strand.
TTGAAAACATAAGTATATGGGATCAATCTCTTGTAAGGTTCCCAAAAGTTCTGCCGTTTTATTTATCCCGCTATTTGTGGGCAGTAATACTCCCACCTCAAAATTCGGCGAAAGCATTGTCCAGCTCTAGCGGCTAGAATCTCCGGTCGTTTCGCCCCCTCGGACGAGGCAA
>NZ_JAKUFS010000057.1 GCF_022663535.1 Bacillus cereus group sp. BfR-BA-01380
ATGACACTTTTAATACTATAGAAGACTACAAAAATCAGTTATTCAATGTTTCTGTTTCGAACAAAAGTAATAAAAATGAAATTAGTAATAACGATAATAGTAGTGTCGAGGTTTTAGCTAAAGAAAAATATTTCAGAGAAGGAAAGTTTGTACCTCCTTTATTAGCAGAAGAAATACTAACAAAACAACCTATCGTGTTTACGAGTGGAATTTTATATTACTACGATCATGGAGTGTATAAACCTAATGCAGAAATGCTTATACGGAAATACATTACTAATTTACTTGGAACTTTATTTAGAAAATCCCATGCAGCAGAAATAATTTACTATATCGAAACTGTTACTTATAAACAAAGTGATTTAGTGAATACAGACCATAAATATATAAATGTAAAGAACGGTCTTCTTGATTGGAAAACGGGACAATTAAAAGAACATAGTCCAAAAATATTTACGACAATTCAACTTCCAGTGGAATATCAAAAAAACGCTAATTGTCCTAATGTTAAAAAATTTATTAGCGAAATTGTACCAAGTGACACTATTAAGATGTTAATAGAATGGTTCGGTTACTCCATGATTCCAGATACAAGATATGAAAAAGCTCTAATGTTAACAGGTACAGGTTCAAACGGTAAAAGTAAATTAATCGCTTTATTCGAACGGTTTATTGGTATAAATAACATTTCTAACATACCTTTACAAGACTTAGAACATAATCGTTTCAAATTGGCTCAATTATATGGAAAACTAGCAAACACTTTCGCAGATATTCCAGCAAATGCATTAGAAAAATCAAGCGTATTTAAAACAATAGTTAGTGGTGATCGTACCAGTGCAGAATTTAAAGGTCGCGATAGTTTCGACTTTAAACCATTTGCTCGTTTGATGTTCTCAGCAAATGAATTACCTAGAAGCGGTGATTTAACTTATGGATTCTTTAGAAGATGGCTTATAGTACCATTCCCGCACACTTTCGGTAAAAATGGACGTGCAGCAGATGAAAATATAATGGATAAGATAACAACTGATGAAGAATTAAGCGGATTATTAAATTTAGCAATAGAAGGTTTAAAACGTCTTGAACAACAAGGTTCCTTTACAATAAATGAAACAACTATTGCAGCTCTTGAAGATTATCAACGAGAAATTGACAATGTTAGTACATTTATTGATGAAATGTGCAGTATCAAAGAATCTTCTCGAGTTACAAAAAGAGATATCTATTGTGCTTATGATAGATGGTGCCATGACAGTGGTTATAAAGCATTGGGGAAAATTAAATTTTATAAACGACTTGAAGGAAAAGTAAATTTAAAAATTGGTAGAATTTCAAGTAGTGCTCCTCAACATTATTCCGGCATTGGACTTTTAGAAGAGTATAGGTAGCAAAAGTTTAATTTAAATTTTTGCTACTTTTTTTTATCTAGAATCGTAGTTTGAAAAAACAAAGAATCCACAATTTTGATAGAGAGTATCTCAAAAATGATTTAGTAGCAAAAGTTTGAGCTAGTAGCAAAAGTTGTGCAAAAGTTTTTTTATAAAGTTTTGCTACCTAAAATGCTTTAATACCAATGGTTTAAGTTAGCTAGTAGCAAAAGTTCAAAACTTTTATGAGTTAATTGGTTATGAAAAAAACATAGTATATTACTATGAATTAAAAAAACAATAATATATAAAAATATAGATAGAGTTGAAAAACTTTTGAACTTTTGCTACCTAGATAGTTTAAGTGCTGATATAACAACATTTCTAGTAGCAAAACATTGGGTTTAAACTTTTGCACAACTTTTGCACGTAAAAAATTACCATTTTCGGATACGTGTCCGATTTTCTATATATAAAAGGAGCTGAGAAAATGAATTTTGTACAACCGATTCGTGATTTAGATAAATTACAAGAAATGAAGAATTATTTAAAGCTACGTAACAAACGGAATTATATGTTGTTTATTCTTGGGATCAGTACAGGTTTACGTATATCGGATATTTTAGGATTAAAGAAAGAAGATATATTAAATACACATATTGTTTTACGAGAGAGAAAGACAGGGAAGCAAAAGAGAATTCGTATTGCCCCGCATATTAGGAAGGAACTTATTGAGTATGCAAAGAGTCTTAATGACGGAGAGTATGTGATTAAAAGTAGACAAGGAGGAAATAAACCAATTGATCGTTCTGTTGCTTATCGGATATTAAGAGATGCAGCTGGACATGTCCACTTAAAAGAGATCGGTACACATACATTAAGAAAGACATTTGGTTATCATTTCTATCAACAAACAAAAGATGTTGCAATGTTACAAGAAATGTTTAATCATTCCAGTCCTCATATCACACTTAGATATATTGGTATTAACCAGGACTCAATGGATAAAGCGATGATGAAGTTCAAAATATAGTAGAGAGTGCAACATAAATAAGTGAAGAGTGCGCTCAATAAGATATACCTCTCAATCCCTGTGGTATCAAAGGATTAAGAAATTAAACGAGTACAACAGAATAGTAGATATGGTGCACTAAAGAATAAATTACATGAACATAATAATGTCAAAAATAACTATGAAAATTGCTGTTTTTATGCGAAAAATACACTTTTTTAACGGGAAAATAACTATAAAAAATAAAACGTATAGAAGTTTATGAATTACTTTTATGTTTAATATTACGAGTATATATATATTCAAAAGCCTTTAGTATCAACGGTTATAACCCCCCCTATAAAAATTATTTTTCAGTGCCCAGTAGGGACCGAGGAGGGAGCTTCAGAGAACACACGGGTTATTTTCATAAGGGGGGGTACCCAACATTTGTTCGTATTTATCAGAACTTAGAAATTTTTAGCGATATATAAAAAAAAATAAAATAATTTAAATTTATATATTGTTTTCTTTGGTAACAAGGTTTACAATGAAAACAAAGAATAAAAAAAGGAGGGCTAAATATGGCAGATCGTCAGTTAGCAGCAAGAGTTCCGGAGGAAACGGCACAAAAAATCAATGATATTGTAAAAGAAATCAACAAGGCTGTTCCAGAAGCTGATGTTTCAGTTTCAGCAATTTTACGTTTTGCGATTAATGAATATGTAAAACAGCATGAAGAAAAGAAAGGAGAAAAGCTTTTTGTAGAAATTCCTTACAATGATTTATTCAAAGAGGAAATCGGAAAATTATTAAAAGCTTTCAAAGATATTTATTCGTATTTCGAAAATGATAGCGTGAAAAAAGCTATTGAAAAGCTAGAAGAAAAAATGTTAAATTTGGAGCTTCAAGAATTGCTAGAAGAAAAGCGAGCTAAGCAATCAAAAACAGAATGGGAGGGAGCTTAATGACAAAATTATTACCATTAAACCTTCAATTCTTTGCTGAAAAGCGAAGTTTAGCAGACGTAAAAAGAGATCTTGAAAAAATTGAGGATAAAAAATTCGAACTAAGAAAAGAACTTAGATCTGATAACGCATCAGCGGACTTAAAAGAAATTGAAAAAGAACTTGATGAAATTTCAGAAAAAGAAGAAAAACTTGTTCGAGAGCGAAGAAGTTTAGAAGCAGATGCTATTAATAACGGTACTGGCGGTCGAACTATTTCCTCAATAAATTTTAGTACTGGATCAATCGCAAATGATGAAACATTTGAAGACGGACATAAAATATTAACTCGCAGCCAATCATTAAGTGATATGTATCCTAATTCAGATAAGTTAAGCTTAGGTAAATACTTGCGTGGTGCCATTACTGGTGATTGGTTAAATGCACAAAAAGAACAAAACGAATTCAGATCGTTATCAACGGCAACATCTAGTGTATTAATCCCACAAGTTTTATCAAGCCAGGTAATTGATACAGCGAGGAATCAAAGTATTCTGTTTCAATCTGGTGTACCAATGTTACCAATGGAATCAAATAATGTAACTATCTCAAAAGTTAAAACAGATCCACAGTTTAGCTTTAAAGCTGAAGGAGCTGATTCTTCCGAATCTGTGATGGAATTTGAACCAGTGACATTGAAATCAAAAACAGTTTATGGACTAGTTTCTGTGACATTAGAAGCCTTACAAAGTAGTGCTAATTTAGAGTCTGTTGTTAGAAATGCGATGGCTGAAAGTATTGCTAGAACGATTGATAAAGCTTGTTTATTTGGTAATAAGGCGGACGAGCCTAAAGGTGTATTGAATTATGCTGATATTAATGAAGAAGCGGCAGGAACATCAAAAGGTTATAGTCCATTTGTTAAAGCAATCGGTAAAATCAGACGTGCAAACGGAGATCCCACAGCGTGGGCTTTAAATGCTAATACAGATGAGGATTTAAACTTATTAGTTGATAGTAATGGAAATCCATTGATCATTCCTCAAGTAGTTGAAAATTTGAACCGAATGGTATCTAACCAACTACCTAACAATGGTGGTGCTGGTTCAAATGAAAGCACAGCTATGATATTTGACCCTAATTCTTTATTAATCGGTATGCAATCTCCAATAATGGTTGAGGTATCAAGAGAAGCATTAGACGCTTGGAAGAAAGGTCTAGTGTATCTGAGAGTGTACGCAATGATTGATATTGCGGTATTAAGACCAAAACACATTACTAAGATTACTGGTTTAAAAAGTGCTGTTTAAGTAGCGTAAATTATTTAAATGAATTACTTCTGTTGTTTATATTTTTAAGTTTTTAATTACGTGCTAAAATTTCTTGTTTATGTTCTAACTCCTTTATAAGTCCTCCCCTTTGTGGGAGGTTTTTTTTTGTACAATAAAATAAAAAACAAACAGCATTATAAAACGCCTTCTCAAATCCGTCAGTACTGTATTTTATAAGTTATAGTAATGGTTTTGTACTAGTAAGGTTAAAGAAAGATAAAACACGATGAGAACACGCTTAGAATGATTATGTATATTGTTCATCTGTTTTTAGTTGTTAACAAAACATTATCATCTAAATAAACGCAAAATTTCGTTGAGAATATGTAATTATTCATCAAAAGGATATATCATTGCTATAGCGAATATTTTTTATGAGGTGAAGCGCTATGAAGACGTTTTATAGTCCTGGCGATGTAGCAGAGCAATTATGTATCCAATCATCAACATTACGCAAGTATGCTGACGTGTTAGAAAAAGAGGGATATACATTCCTAAAGAATGATCGTGGCCATAGGAAGTATAGGGAAAGCGATGTAATGGTGTTTCGTAAGCTGATACACCTAAAGAGCGACACAGATATGACATTAGAAAGTGCTACAAAACAAGTAGTAGCATGGAATCAAGGCGTTGAGGTATTGCCATTAGATAGCTACGATATGGAGCGCTATGAAGACACTGATTTTAACGCCACACCGCTATACATGATGATTCAAGAGCAGAAAGAAGTAATTGAAAAACAAAATGAATTGTTGCAAGAATTAACAAAAAGACTGACGGAGCAAGACCAACGGACAGCGCAAAGAGAAACGGAATTATTAAGCGCTATGCAAGCGTTACAGGAATCACAAAAGCTTATAGCGATGAATAATAGCGAAACGGCAAGGGAAGACATAGCGAGGCACCAGGAACGGGACAAGATGTTTATGCAGACAATAAGAGAAGTTCAGGAAGTTAAAAAGATGATTGCAGCAAGCCAGGACAAGAAGTGGTATGAATTTTGGAAGTAGGATTCTCTATAAGGGGAGTCCTCTTTTTATGGACACCATTTAATTTCATGTATTGTATGATGGATTAAATATTACTCATATCCAAAAATGGAAGGAAAGATCCCTAAATTAGACATAGATCGTTTCAAAAAAAAGTGGACAATTATTAATCACCTATAATCTCACCATTATTTTCACTTATCTGGTGAATTTTCTCAATTCTCCTTTTTATTTGCTGAAATAGGCATAAAATCAACGTTTTATATTACAAATCAATACAAAACACAAAACTTCACCACTATTTTCACTATGACTTTCACCTGTACTTTCACTCATTTTGGACAGATCTTCACATTATGAAGGTCAACGAAAAATTACGTTCACCTCAACACTACCTCGCAGATCACGATGGAGATAAGATTTTTACAGAGTCCCTTTTTCTCAATTCACTGTGGGTGGATAACCGAACGATATACATGTTTTTATACAAAAAAACACTCTTAAATTTTCTAATAACAACCTAAAAACATTGATAAATCAACGAATGTATAGAAATATGCATAATAAAAATGTATGAGCATATTTTCGGCATAATAAAAACCCTTAATTAAAGGGTTTATTCATGTACTTCCTAGAACATTCATTATGTAAACTGAATGATTATACATTTTCATTTTTCGATAGATGTTCAATTAAATCTCCTGGTTGAACATCTAGTATATCACACAATCTGTCTATAACTTCCAACGAAATATATTCATTTTTATTTATTTTAGCCATTGTAGACCAAGAAATTTTAGCTTTTTCAACTAAATCTCCTTTTTTTATATCTCTATCAATCAGTAATTTTAATAATGGTTTGTAAGTAATCATAAGTACCTCTTTTCTTCGTTAAAAACGATTTTTCTTTTATTATACATATAAATCTTTCATAAAACAAAGAAACTTATTGACATATAAAGACAGTGTGTTACAATAATCTACAAGAAGTCGAAGAAAACTACAATAAAACGAAGAAAAGAGGAATAAAAAATGAATTATGATGTAACATCACCAGTGAAAATTAGTAACATTGCAAGAACTGAATTAGATCCGCGAATTGGTTTGGATCAAACTATTGATTTTGGAGCAGCTTGTTATAATGCTGGAGCAACAGAAATATTAAAACACATTGCTGATGTGGAATTTGATAAGAATAAACTACCTGTATCGAAGTTCACTAATGAAATGTTCAAAATAAACATAGATAAATACCAATCGTTAAAAAATGATTTATGCGAAATTGAACAACTATTACTGGAAGGTTTTAACGAATCTTGGACAAATCTTTCTGCATCTGAGTCACATGACCATTATGTTCAGGGATTTATAGATGGTTATTGCTATTTAAAAACTTATATAGCGCATAACAAAGGAGATCTTTAATATGAATAATATGTTCCATCTTTGCGATGGATTAAGAAAAAAAGAAAAAAACCACCCCGCAGCGAACGAGATGGTTTCTTGTAAGTCTAAATTTTAATAAATAATCAAACTCATTGTATCAGATAAAGGTAGTCGTCATAAAGTCGATTACCTTTAAATTTTTACTTTCGATAAAAAATATATTTCACATATTAATAACTATCAATCTACTTGTATTGAATTAATAGTTATCAAAGGGTAAAATATGTACTAAAATAATAGATCAAATAAAAAAGCCATTTCCATAATAATAAGGTGTCCCCACACCTTATTGGAAATGACTCTCTACCTGTAATAGCCCTACAGGTTGAATTTGATATGTCCATTTTATCGTGAAGCTATTGTTCGGTCAATAGTCTTGTTTTGGCATATCTTGTTTAACTTTGTATTCTTACAGGTTAGACAGGGTATGCCTTTTTATTTTGTTCTCCTCGTTAACTTTTAACTTGTTTTCTTTGGTAACAAGGTTTACAATGTAAACAGTATTAGCGAGCACGATGAAAGGGAGTTGAACATATGGCACTAACTAAAAACTCAAATATTGTTGAGCCTGTTTTTAAGAATATCCCTACAGAATTAACGCAGCTCAATAGATGGGTATGTTGGAAAGCAGTAGAACGTAAAGAAAAAATAACAAAAATACCTTATCAACCTAATGGACTAATGGCTAAAGCTAATGATGAAACAACTTGGTCTACATACGAAAAAGTAAAACAAGCTTATGAATCTGGTGATTTTGATGGTATTGGCGTTATGTTAGGAAACGGGATTATAGGTATTGATATTGATAGATGCATTGATGAAAAAGGAAATATATCAGAAGACGCTCAAAACATTTTAAACTCTGTGGATTCTTTCTATGAAAAATCAGTAAGCGGAACAGGAATACACATATTTGTTAAGGGAGAAATCCCAAATGGATATATAAACAAAAATACTAAACTTGATATAGAAATTTATAGTAAAGACCGTTATTTCACTATTACTGGTGTTACTGGAAACCATAAACCATTAAAAAGAGATCAACCAGGACTTATGAATGTTCTAGAAAAGTATTTTAAAAAGCAGGAAACAAAAAAGATGGTTAACCGCCCTAAAAGAATTGGAGAAGGCACTAAGTTTATGAGCAATAACCAATTATGGTCAGTTATGTTTAATAGCAAAAATGGGCAATCAATAAGAAGTTTATATAACGGGAACTTAATAGATAATGATCACAGTAGTTCTGATTTAGCTCTATGCAATCAATTAGCTTTTTGGACAAATAAAGATGCTGTAAAAATGGATAGTATGTTCAGAGAATCCGGGTTAATTCGTGATAAGTGGGACGAACAAAGAGGAACTCTAACATATGGAGAAATGACCATTCAAAGAGCCATAGATGACACTTTTAATACTATAGAAGACTACAAAAATCAGTTATTCAATGTTTCTGTTTCGAACAAAAGTAATAAAAATGAAATTAGTAATAACGATAATAGTAGTGTCGAGG
>NZ_JAKUFS010000058.1 GCF_022663535.1 Bacillus cereus group sp. BfR-BA-01380
GATACAGAAATAGACATGCAAAAACGCCATCCTTTCCTATGATTCTACAGAAAGAATAGCGTATTTTTTCATTTTAGGGGGAATTTTGTTTTGTTAGCTTGATAGCGATGGGGGAGAAACCGCAAACTGAAAAAAACCCACGACTACACAAACCCCAGTTGCTGCCCTGTCATTAAACCAAATACTATGTTAGTATTAATGTAGAAAATTCTGAAAATACAGAAAGGTGTGGTGGTTATCAATAAGGAAGATTTTTATAGGGTTAGAGTGATTTTAGTCCGTATGTTTTTTGAACTATTCATACTAGGAACAATTATTATAATGGCCTATGTATTCATGAAGAATGTCTATAATGTGAATCTAATCGATTTACTACAACCTTTGTGGACTAACATATCTAAGGACATCCTTTATACAGCAATGGTTTTATTATTATTTTTAGAATGCTATAAACGTTATCAATCTTTAAAGGATTTCCAAAGTTTAAAGAGACTAAAATTTAAATATGAACATCCAATAGAATTAATTGAATTTCATAAATTATGGTTAGAAGGTCGGCTAGGCACATTTAAATTTAAAATGAATACACTAAAATATTTTTCGCTTATTCCAATTATATTTTTATTATCCCGCGACTTAATTATCAAATATACGAACCTTTCTTTAAGCACATATTCAATTATCTTATTAGTTACAGTACTAGTTTACACAGCCTCGTTAATTAGAACGTACAATCAATATGTTGTTACGCAAAAAAAATTAACTAATTATGAAGAAGAATTATTAATAATTAAAAATCCTGAATTGTTTATCCCAAAAAACAAAGAGTTAAAAAGAGGTGCGGAAATGGATAATTGGGGAAATCAATTACCTGTGAGTCCTCGAAGATCACAATCAATATCGGGAAATAATGAGTAAATTCAAATTGGGTAACTTTGCCTAGTGTGAAGATATAATTTAAAAAAGGGGTACCACCCACATTTTAACGAAAATATACGCTAAGCAAATTTCGACATAAAAATAGCCAGATTTTCTACTCTAAGAAAAATCCGGCTATCTTTAAATATAAAACGTAACAAAAACAGTCATTTTCGGTATTTTTTACAGAAACCTAATTAGATAGATATGCATCTAGGTTATACTTCTCTGCTAATTTTGATTGTAAGAAATTCCTCGGAAACACTTCGGAAAATTCGGAATTTTATCCAGATACATTCGCTCATAGTTTACGTATAGGACTGGTAAGTGCAATGATCACTTCAATGAATTTTGTAGCTGATGCCAAAATAAAAATTGCAACCGGATTATAATCAGAAATCACGCCTCCCACTAATGCACCTAGGGGCATTGCCAGTCGTGTAAGCACACGTGAAAATCCTAAAACTCTTCCTTGTATATCCATGGGTACAGTTTCTTGCCTTACAGATGCTACAATAATGTTCCAAGCGATATTACATACCATAGCAATTCCAAATGCAATGCCTGGTGCTAGCCAAAATTTGCTCCATATTGCGTAGGTTAATCCAATTGCACCTATACCTAACAAAGCGGGAATTAGAATCCCACGTCGAAATCGCTTTTCAAGTGGAACAACAATAATACTTCCCACAAGACCGCCTACTCCAATTAAGGTATAGTTAAATCCACTTTGTTCAGAAGTTAAATGTAATGTTGAAAGCAAATAATACATTAATGCTCCTAGTATAGCACTAGCACCAAAGTTGCCTACCATTGCTTGAAGAGATAAAGCGAGATTAAGACGGTCATTCATTAACCATCTAAAACCTTCTTTCATTTCTCTCCCTATTTTCTGGAATAGATTTCCCGATCCATCTACAGATTTTGTTTTTTTTAATTTTGGTAACATTAATACAGCAATTAAAGTAGCTATATAAGAGAGAACATTTATCCAGAGTGCATTAAAACCTCCTATAATAGCAATGATAATACCAGCTAAGGCAGGACCTGCTAAACTAGCAATCTGAAGAACCATTTGATAAGCGGAATTAGCCCTGGTTAATGATTGGCCTGCAATCTGTGGAATTACTGTAACTGTCGCTACATCAAATAGCATGGATAGTACTGCTAAAATAAAAGAAACAACGTATAAATGCCAGAGTTGGAGTAACCCTAAAATATGGAGAACAGGAATTGTTGTTACAAAGAAAACACATAATAGGTCCGAAATCCACATTAATTTTCGTCTATCCCAACGATCTACTATTACTCCTACTATAGGACCAAATAAAACAATAGGTAACACACTTATGGCAAAAAGTGAACTCATAATTACTGCTGAACCAGTTAACTTATATGCAATCCAAGGAAGAGAAAAGGTATATAGGGAATCTCCAATTCTTGAAATAAGTAAACCCAATATGAAAATTATGTAAGATTTCGGCAATTGTGTAATCGTTGACATAGGTTCTCTACTTGTTTTCTTTATTTTTATCCTTGAGTAAAAATTACTCTCCTTTTTTAATGTCAATTTTATAAACCTCCATTATAATATGGTTGATTTTATTTCCCATTAATAAGTAGTAATTAGTACATCATAAAAAGACCATAGGCTAAATAATAGTAAAATTAAGCCAGATGTTTTGTTTATAATTATTAAAAAATATACATTTATTCGTTTCTTTAATAAGCTAACGACCATACTAAGAAATAACCACCATAGTATTGAACCTAAAAAAACTCCTAATACTAGTATTAATTTAGCCATTAAGCCAATATCTGAATTAGCTATTCCAACCCCTGAAAAGAGAGCAATAAAAGACAAAATTGTTATGGGGTTAGTTATTGTTAAAAAGAAAGTAGATATATATGCCTTAATATTTTGTTCATTTTTACTTTTAGTAGTTGTATTTGTGGGTTTTGATTTATAAGTTTTAACACCCAAATAACCTAAAAAAATTCCGCCAATGAGTTGAAACCACAATTGTTGACTAATCAAATAATTAGTTATCACTGTTAAGCTTAGACACGCAATTAAACCATATAAACCATCTGCTGTCGCAGCACCTAAACCTGACATAAATCCAACGAATCTCCCATTCTCGAGCGTTCTACGAATACATAAAATTCCGATAGGTCCTACAGGAGCCGCAATACTAAAACCAATAATAAGACCTTTAAGTAAGAATTCACTTATCATTTTCTCCTACCTCATCAATAAAAAACTTATCTTTTTGCAAAGGAATTTTAAGTGTTTCTTTCGTTGTGTCCATCACTATTGTTGTTCTTGTTCGAAGTACTCCCTGCAGATTTTTAATCTCATAACTAATCACTCTGTCTAGATCCTTGGTATTACGACAACGAATTTTTAATAAATAATCATCATCCCCCGCAATATGATGGCATTCTTGTACCTCCTCCAAATTAGTAATAAGATGTAAGAATTCTTCTCTATATTTTGGTTTTTCTAATGAGACTGATACAAAAGCTGTACACTCTGTTCCTACATTTTCTCCATCTATCTTGGCTCCAATCTCTTTAATTACTCCATTACTAATCAAACGATTGACACGATCCGCAACTGCTGGTGAAGATAGTCCAATATGAGATGCTAATTCAGCCCAAGTAACTCTACCGTTATTCATTATTGATTGTAAAATTTTATAATCGTAAGAATCCAAGTCAATCAACCTTCCTTTGTAAACTTTTAACTATTTTAATATTTATTTAACAAAGAAACAAGTAGAATTCCCCTTAATATTGAAAAATAACAAATATTTTAAAAACAGTCTCAGAAATGGAGGTTTTTGAGACTGCTTTTTATTTCTCATTTGATCCGAGAAGAATACTATATTATCAGTCTCAAAACTTGTCTTAAAATCAAAATCTCATTATTCCTTTGTTCAATGAGTTATGAGACAATTAGTAAGAAATTGGGGGTGATACTTTGCTAATTGGATATGCTCGTGTTTCTACGAATGATCAAAATTTAGATTTACAGAAAGATGCTCTTAAACAAGTTGGGTGCAAACGAATTTTCACTGATGTAGTGAGTGGGGCTACTTCATCTCGCTCAGGATTAAATGAAGCACTTGGTTATGTACGAGAAGGCGATACGTTAGTAGTATGGAAATTAGATCGTTTAGGTCGTTCTCTTAAGCACCTTATTGAAACCATCAATACATTAAATGGAAAAGGAATTGCTTTTCGGAGTCTACAGGAAAATATGGATACTTCTACGAGTGGTGGGAAACTCATTTTTCACGTATTTGGAGCATTAGCCGAATTTGAAAGGGAAATGATTCAAGAACGTACACAAGCTGGATTGTCAGCTGCTCGTGCCCGCGGGCGTGTTGGAGGAAGACCGAAAGTAATGGATACAACAAAAGTTTCTATGGCTAAATCTCTAATGAAAGATCCCAATTATTCAACTGAAGATATATGTAACACCTTAGGTGTTTCAAGAGCTACATTGTATCGATATCTGCAGAAAGCGAAATAACAAATACAAAGGGGATAATTTCTAATGTATGTAAGAGTAAGAGAGCTTCTTACAGGTGAAGAACGCAAACAATATATGCAAATCCCCTCTGATATAAGCGAATGGATATTAAGTACATACTTTACCTTCAGTCAACATGATATTAAAATCATTAATCGCCATCGGAGGGATTATAATCGATTAGGTTTTGCTATGCAATTAAGTGTTTTACGGTATTTAGGTTGGAATTTATCGGATATCGGAGATGTTCCAAAAATCGTTTTAGAATTTGTAGCTAAACAGATTGGTGTCGGTACAGAGGACTGGGCACTATACGCTCAACGAGAGGCTACACGATACGAACATGTAGAGGAGATTCGTCACGAATATGGTTTGCGTAGCTTTACAATTGCTGACTATCGAAAATTATCTAAATTTCTTCAACCACATGCGTTAAATAATGGAAATACTACATATCTTGTTGAGATAGCATTGCAAGAACTCCGTACTTGGAAGATTATACTCCCTTCGATGGCAATAATAGAACGGACGATATGGGAGACACGTAAACGAGCTGAAGAAAATATATTTAAGATACTAACATCATCTTTAACCATTTTACAAAAGGAAAAATTAAACGGTCTACTTCATTCCATGCCTAACTCTTCCAAAACCTATTTAGCTTGGTTAAAAGAAGTACCTGGCCAGTTTTCGCCAGAATCCTTTTTAAAGGTTGTTGAGCGCTTAGATTATATAAAAGGTTTGCAGTTAAACATTGATACAAGAGGTATACATCCTAATCGACTACGTCAGCTATCTCGAATGGGAGCCCGCTATGAAGCTTTCTCATTTCGAAGATTTAAGGAAATAAAGAAGTACGCCATATTGGTTGCTTATTTATTCGATTTAACACAGGATTTAATCGATCAAGCTTTTGAAATTCATGATAAACAAATGATGAATCTGCAACTAAAAGGAAGAAAACAACAAGAGGAGATTCATAAAAGGAATGGGAAAGCGTTAAATGAAAAAATCATTCATTATGCAGATTTAGGAACTGCATTAATTAAAGCTAAGAACGAAAACATAGATCCTTTTATTCTCTTAGAAACTGTTATGACTTGGGATAAATTTATAGCTTCTGTAGAAGAAGCAAAGCAACTCTCTCGACCTATGAACTATGATTATCTTGATTTATTAGAAAGTCGATACAATTACCTACGTAAATATACTCCCACATTACTACGCACTTTAGAGTTTCAGTCTACAAATTATGCTAAATCTGTATTAAGTGCTTTAGATACTATCCGTGAATTAAATGAATCAGGAAAACGTAAAGTACCAAAAGGAGCTACATTAGGCTTTGTATCAAACAGATGGAAAAAACATATATACGATGAAGACGGTAACATTAATCGGCACTTCTATGAGTTAGCAGCTTTTACTGAACTACGAAACTACGTACGTTCTGGAGATATTTCTATTGTGGGAAGTCGACAACATAAAGATTTTGATGAATACTTAGTATCATCCCAAGATTGGAATGATACTAAAGAAATGGGGACACGTTTAGCTGTTTCTCCAAATGCGGATGAGTATATTATAGAAAGAACACAAACACTTTTAGATCGAATCGCAACGTTTTCAAAAAATGTTCATTCATTAGATGGAGTAGATATTGATAAGGGAAATCTACATCTTCATCGTTTAGAAAAAGATACTCCAGAGGAAGCCAAACAATTAAGTGCAAAGCTCTATCACATGTTACCTCGGATTAAACTCACAGATTTACTTCTAGAAGTAGCAAATTGGACAGGTTTCGAACAACAATTTATTCACGCATCCACGAATAAGCCACCTAGAGGGAAAGAAATTATCATTTCTCTTGCTTCACTAATGGCTATGGGAACAAATATTGGTCTTACTAAAATGGCAGAAGCTGCACCGGGGATTTCCTATCATCAGTTAGCTAACGCTAGTCAGTGGCGCATGTACGATGATGCATTAAATCGCGCACAAGCCATGTTAGTCAATTTTCAACATCGATTACCCTTAGCCTCTTACTGGGGTGACGGTACTACCTCATCATCAGATGGCATGCGTGTTCAAATTGGGGTTTCCTCCTTGAATGCTAGTTCTAATCCACACTACGGATCTGGTAAAGGAGCTACTATCTATCGATTTGTAAGTGATCAATTTTCTTCCTTTTATACAAAGGTTATTAATACGAATGCAAGAGATGCTGTACATGTGATTGATGGGTTACTTCATCATGAGTCTGATTTAATGATTGAAGAGCATTATACGGATACAGCAGGCTATACTGATCAAGTATTTGGCCTAACACATCTATTAGGTTTTCGTTTTGCACCTCGATTAAGGGACTTATCGAGTTCAAAATTGTATACAATTGGTTCATCTAAAGACTTTTCGAATATAGAAGGGCTTATACGGGGACAAGTGAATATGAAATTGATTTATGAAAATTATGATGATGTTTTACGTATAACCCATTCAATTCGAGAAGGAAAAGTGTCCGGCGCACTAATTATGGGGAAATTAGGTTCTTATACTCGCCAAAATAAAGTAGCAAAAGCATTAAGAGAAATGGGGAGAATTGAAAAGACAATATTTATCTTAGATTACCTTTCAGATAAAACGTTACGTAGAAAAATTCAACGAGGACTAAACAAAGGTGAAGCAATGAATTCACTAGCAAGAGCCATCTTTTTTGGGAAACATGGAGAGTTCCGTGAACGTGCTCTCCAAGATCAATTGCAACGAGCAAGTGCATTAAGCATTCTCATAAATGCCATCATTATATGGAACACCGTATATTTAAGTAAAGCTGTAGAAAAGTTAAAAAGTACGTATGGATTTAATGAAGAACTATTAAAACATATCTCACCACTAGGGTGGGAACATATTAATTTTTTAGGTGAGTATCGATTCGATACGAAAGATACTACAACATTAGAAGCTCTTCGTCCCTTACAACAAGTCTAAAAATAAAAGCCGGACTTTTCTTAGAGTAGAAAATTCGGCTATTTTTATGTCGAAATTTGCTTAGCGTATATTTTCGTTAAAATGTGGGTTTTGTTATTTTTTAGATTTTCTTCCTCAAACGAGCGGTTCTTTTCCACTTGTTTGAGGAAGTTGTGAGCTATGGCGATTAGCCCGAACTCGATCGTTACTTTCGT
>NZ_JAKUFS010000059.1 GCF_022663535.1 Bacillus cereus group sp. BfR-BA-01380
TCAAACTCTCCAATAAAGTTTGTCTAGCATCATAAATAAAAATTGACGTTTCACGTTGTTTGTTTCGTTCAGTTTTCAAAGAACTTATCCGCCGCTCAATTGCGACTTCCTTATGTTAACATCTCCGTTATTTGATGTCAACTAAGTTTTTTATTTCATTTCCGCTTTCTGCTTTGTTGCAGCAGCGACTCATATAATATTACTCTTCTATACAATAATAGTCAATAGCTTTTTAATTTTTTTTTGATATTCCTAGTTACGTTATTTTGTTTTGTGTAGCTGCCACTTATATGTAAAAAATCAAAGTGAATTTAGATGAATACTCCCCCACTGATAAAAAACCCGCCCAATCGGACTTTTACGGACAGTTATCCCCCACCTATCTTCTTCGATTTTTTCGGAATCTTGAGGCGGGGGGGTTACTGTCCCTTAATGCGGGATAAAACCGACAGCAATTCACAATTACGTTAACTTATAGGAAAAATTCAAAAAAACCTTAATTTCACGAACCAATTCCGCTGCATGATCAAACATCATAGCATGAGACGAACCAGGAATTACAACTATGTTGCTTTCATTTAATTTAGATTCAACACTTTTTATAAATGCTAATTTCTTATTAAGAACCCCTTCTTTTTCTGCTGGTAGAAATAATACTCTACATTGAACATGATCATACAAATCCTCTAACCTTCTATCATAAAGATCTTCCGCAATCTGTCCCATATTCTCCTTCTTAGACACAAACGTCACTTTTCCATTAGGAAGTTCTCGAGGCTTATAATCCTCCATAACTAAAGCTCTGTTCGTATTCCATGGCAGCCATGTCTTTTTTATATACTGTATCAAATCTTCTCTTGAATCAAACTCCTGCTCCGAATTAGAAAAGTATTTATTTACATGCTCTTCTTTCGATTCAGTATACAAGCCGCCATCTCCTGAATGATTGACTAAAGCTCCTTCAGAATTAACTAAGGAAATAACCCTATCTGCATACATGGATGCAAACATTGTACCAACATCACAACCAAGCGAACTTCCTACTATATGAATCTTATGAATGCCGAGAACATCTAGCACCTCTCGAATGTCTTCAACTAAAGTTTCAAGTTGATATCCTTTTTGAGGATGATCCGAATTGCCATGTCCCCTTATATCGATAGCAATTACTCGATATTCTTCTGTAAACTTTGGAACAATACTTCGCCAAATAGCTGCACTTCCTCCCATATAATGCAGGAATAAAATTGGCTCACCATTCTGGCTATACTCATACGCTTTAATTTTTACTCCCTTTGTATTTACCGTGTATTCTTTCATTCCCTAATCCCCCTTTATTCCCCCTAGTTCATGAAGGGAACTTCGTGACTTCTCATTTATTTTATCGTATATTGATGACAAACGATGTCACTAATACCAGGAGATATTTTTATGTCTAGAACAGGAAGATTATTTGAGCTATTAATTACACTAAATACAAAACATCGCTTTACCGCTCAAGAATTAGCAAATGAATTTTCAGTATCCAAAAGAACGATACTTAGGGATTTACATCTATTAAGCGAAATGGGTGTCCCTCTTTTTTCATCCCCCGGGCCAAATGGTGGCTACACACTTATAAGGGAGCAAAAACTTCCTACTATCTCATTAACACCAGAAGAAGCAACGGGATTACTGCTATCCTATAAACTTTTAGAGGATGGACCTTTTACACAAGAAATTATATCAACCATTACTAAAATTCGTTCCGGTATGTCCGTAGAGATGCTTCAAAAAATCGAGACATTACAAGATAGACTAGCTATTGATTCTCCGAAAAGAAGCTTTAAAAACCATTACCTCAAAGAACTTTTACAAGCATCATTAGACAAAAAACACCTGCAAATAGAGTATGAATCCCGGTCCGGATATTCAATCCGAACAATCTTTCCTTATGGACTCGTTCTAGCTAACGGAATATGGTACTCCCCTGCATTTTGTTATAAACGAAAAAGGAATGTACCACTTCGAGTCGATCGCATTATTTCCCTTAAAATACAACACGATTTCTCAGAGCCGATTCCAGTAGATATGACCCTTCCACAATGGTTAAATCAAACAGAAGCCTCACCAAAAGAACTTACTTTGCGAGCAACATTAACTAAAAAAGGCTGTAAAATGCTAGATCCTCATCCTATTGGGGAATGGATTCAAGTTATCCCTAATGGTACGGGAGTAATCGAAGAACAGTTTAGAGAGTCAGATATACCATTTATCGGAGGACTATTCCTTAGTCTTGGGGCGGAAATATTAATAGAGGAGCCTGTAGAATTAATACAATTTGTACGGGAAAAAGCGCTGGAAGTAGTTAGCCAATATCCAAAAATATAAAATGATGAACTTGTATCTCCTTATTTTTACAATTAATAGTATATAATCTGTTTATACAAGTTATACAACTATATTCCAATTTAGAAGCAGGTGAAACGATGGAAACTGTTCGCGTACTTATAGCTGATGATGAAAAAGAAATAAGAGATTTGTTAAAAAAATACCTTGAGAGAGAATTCTATACAGTAGATACAGCAGTCGATGGCGAAGAAGCTCTTCATTTATTTAAGCAAAACCAATATAACCTCGTCATATTAGATCTAATGATGCCGAAAATAGATGGGATCGAAGTATGCAAAAGACTTAGAGAACAAACGAACATTCCTATATTAATGCTTACTGCTAAAGATCATGAAGTAGATAAAATTTTAGGATTAAGCATAGGCGCAGATGATTATATTACAAAGCCTTTCAGTATTCATGAAGTGGTTGCACGAGTAAAGGCTCTTATGAGGCGTTTTTTAGTATTAGGAAGCGACGTTAGCCCTCATGAACAAACACTCCTCCAGTTTAAAGGGCTAACAATTGATTTTAAAAAATATGCAGTTACCGTAGGTGAAGAAGAAATATCTTTAACTGCGAAAGAGCTAGAACTACTAAAGTTTTTCGCTTCCAATCCCGAACAAGTATTTACGAAAACACAACTCTTTCGTAATGTTTGGGACAGTAACTATATAGAAGATGATAATACAGTTATGGTACATATTAGAAAACTTAGAAAGAAGATCGAAACGGATCCTTCAAATCCTAAATTTATTCAAACTGTGTGGGGAATCGGTTATAAATTTATAGGTGAAAAAGATGAAAAACGATAAAGTTCTCTATCTTATTTCACTTCAGCTTATCATCACTACGATACTTCTGTTTCTTGAAATGAATTATACATTTAAACTAATTTTATTTACTGTATTATCCCTTATAACGATAAGCCTTTTCTTTATAAGAATCCATTTTATAAAGAGCCGAAAATCTATCATTGTTAGCTTACAACGAGCAATTCACGGAAATTTACATACAAGGTTATACACGACCAATGATAACTCGTTGGACGATGTAATTTTTTCTATAAATGAATTAATTACAGAACTAGAAAAGGTACAAGTTGAAGCTAGGAAGTCTCAAGAGACGAGAAAACAACTCCTATCTAGTATTTCACATGATATTCGAACACCCCTTACTTCCATTATTGGATATGTTGATGCTTTAAAAGATGGGATTGCTACTTCAGAAGATGAAAAACGAGAATATCTTGAAATACTCTCAAAGAAATCAAACAGCTTAAAACAATTAGTGGATCAAATATTTAATATGGCCAAGCTAGATGCCGATGAATTCCCCATAAAGAAAGAGTCTCTCGATTTTGCTGAGATTACTAGAGAGTCTCTCATTGAGTTTTTACCTGAGCTCTCAAAACATAACATAGAATTACAAGTTCATATTCCAGAAACGCCTTGCCCTATTACAGCAGATCACCTTAGTCTTGTACGAATTATAGATAACCTCATGAAAAATGCGATATATTACGGGAAAGCTGGAAAGATAGTGGGAATAGAACTACTAGAAACCACTTCTGAATACAAACTACTCATTTTGGACAAAGGACCTGGAATTTCAAATAACGATTTAGAAAACGTATTTGAAAGAATGTATAGAAGTGAACAATCAAGGAATGCTTCGCACGGCGGGAGTGGTCTAGGACTCGCTATTACAAAAGCTCTCGTCGAAAAAAATGGCGGAGACATATGGGTAGAAAGTATCCCGTGGGAACGAACCACATTTAGCTTTTCCATCCCAAAACAAGCTATTTTTAAGAAATAGTTAAGAAATGATTAAGCAGCAGTTAAATCCTGCTTTTTATTATGTAAGTAAGAGGTCATAGAAAGTAGGTGTTTCAAAATGAGCACAATTATAAAGACAACAAATCTTACTAAAATTTACGGCAATCAAAAATCGGTGGATAACCTCAATATAAATGTAAATCAAGGAGAGATTTACGGCTTTATCGGTCGAAACGGTGCAGGTAAAACAACGACAATTCGAATGCTACTAGGTCTCATAAAACCTACAAGCGGAAAAATCGAAATATTCGGGGAGGATTTTTTCCAAAACCAAAAAGAAATTTTAAGAAGAATTGGTTCTATCGTTGAAGTTCCAGGGTTTTATGAAAACCTTACTGCTAGAGAGAACCTATTAATTAACGCAAAGATAATCGGCGTGCATAAAAAAAATGCCATTGAAGAAGCATTAGAAATTGTAGGCTTGCAGCATGAAACAAAAAAGCTGGTGGGTAAATATTCTTTAGGGATGAAACAACGGTTGGGAATCGCAAGAGCCCTTCTCCATTATCCAGAACTATTAATACTTGATGAACCAACAAACGGCTTAGATCCAATTGGTATTAAAGAAATGCGAAAACTCATTAAATCTTTAGCACAAGAAAGAAACATAACGATATTAATTTCCAGCCACATCTTAGCTGAGGTCGAACAGTTAGTCGATCACATGGGAATTATTCATGAAGGGAAGTTATTAGAAGAAATTTCTCTTGATGCACTTCGAAAAACAAATCGTAAATACTTGGAATTCCAAGTAAATAACGATAATAAAGCTGCGATGCTTTTAGAGAAACAATTGCATATTTTTGATTACGAAGTACATGATGAAGGAAATATTCGCGTTTATTCTCATTTCGGACAACAAGGACAAATTAATAAACTCTTTGTTCAAAACGATATTGAAGTATTAAAAATTATGATGAGTGAAGACAGATTAGAGGATTATTTCACCAAATTGGTTGGAGGTGGGACAATTGGTTAATCTATTATATACAGAGCTATTAAAGTTGAAACGTTCTAATATGTTCTTGATTAGTATTATTGGGGCAGCCGTAGCACCCTTTATGATCGTTTTGGCCTTTTATATAGAAATGAAAACAAAACCATCTGCTACACCCGCGAGTTTCGATGCCCTTTTTCTTAATGTAAATATGTATACTATTGTATTTATGGGAGTCCTTCTATACGGAGTCGTTACTGCTTATCTCTTTAATCGTGAATACACAGAAAATACATTAAAAAATTTATTAACCATTCCTGTATCACGCTTTAACTTTATTATGAGCAAATTCATCCTTCTGTTTATTTGGATTATGGTCCTAACTATAGTTGCATGGGGACTAACTTTACTATTAGGGCTATTAGGAGGTTTTCCTGGATTAAGCATCCCTTTATCTTTTCAATTTTTAGTGAAATTTTTACTAGGCGGTGGATTCCTTTTTATCTTATCTTCTCCTATTGTACTGCTAACTCTTGTAATGAAGACTTATGTTCCGCCTATCATATTAACAATCGTTGTAGCAATGGTAAATGTTCTAACTGCAAGTTCGGAACACAAAGATTTGTTTCCTTGGACAGCTGCACTAGATATCGTAAACAATGAACTACAGCCAACATATCCACCAGAATATTCTTATGTTACCATTGCCGCTACAGCTATTATCGGCTTTATCGCAACACTATTCTATTTTAAAAAGGTTGATATTCATTAATTTCATACCTAATCATGATTCAAAGGCGATAAAGGGAATTAAAACCATTCATACTTTATATAAACAAAACCGAAAAAAGTCTCTTCATACTACTAAAGGGACTTTGCTCATACAAATAATCTGTACACCAATAATTCATCTTTGCTATACAGATCATTTGTATGATAATTCTTATAAATAATTACTGAATGATAAACTTACATAAATGTTTTTAAAAGTTCTTGAACTAATGGAAGGATTCCACCTAAAAATTTTAAAACTGCCATTGCGATTGCCATATTATTTCCCTCCTTTTTTTCGAATATTAGAATTTAATAAATCCTTATGCTCTTATTATAGCCAGTGCTTCCATTCGTATCAATACATTTAGTTATGCAATATTTCATATTTATATATGTAAGGAGTAAAGGTAAATTCCACAGCATTTTCTGATGAACTGAACAACTAAGGAACATGAAAGTTTTCCTTTTTTATGTGCTCATGAGCTTTATTTATCTAAAGCTCTGGCACAAATATACTCCGTCCTTAAATCATTTATACAGATGCCTAATCACGGTGCCTGTAAAGGTATAAGCTTACATAAAATAGAAATACTATCATTGTGTATGGTAAGTATTTCATTATATAGGAGAGATGTTGTATGACTACTAATAAACGAAATGATTCAGAAAAGGAATTTGAACCTTCAATAATAAACTTAAATGAAATTGATAAAGGAGTTACGGCGAGAGTAAAAACTGATCAAAATTTACAAGCTGAAGATACAGTTACACTTTTTTGGGGAGATGAATGGAATATAGAAGAAGCTGAGAAAAAACAGATGGGTTATAATCGATCAAATGACGTTTAAGAATATTCATTCCATGATTCAACATTATGGAACACCTGTCAATACATCATATAGAAAGATTAAACACAAAAAACCTAAGTCAATTGACTTAGGTTTTTTGCCTGGCAACGTCCTACTCTCACAGGGACAAAGTCCCAACTACCATCGGCGCTAGAGAGCTTAACTTCCGTGTTCGGTATGGGAACGGGTGTGACCTCTCTGCCAT
>NZ_JAKUFS010000060.1 GCF_022663535.1 Bacillus cereus group sp. BfR-BA-01380
TAGAGGAGGAAATCATATGGCAATCGCAATGGCAGTTTTAAAATTTATCGGTGGATTACTTCCATTCGTACAAGAGCTTTTAAAAGCATTTATGTAAGTTTATTATTCCGCAATTATTTATAAAAATCATCATACAAATGATCTGTATACCAAAGATGAATTGATGTGCAGATCATTTGTATGAGCAAAGCCCTTTTATATAAAAAACAATACAGTTTTTCAATTATAAAAATCACCTTTTAGTCAAATTAAAAAGGTGATTTTTTGTGAAACTATATTAAAATTTTCTAGGTTATAACTAATGAATATCATGTTTTTTGAAGTTACCGCCCTTTACTTCTGCTACGTCATATACCGTAACAAAGGCATTTCCATCAATTTCATGAATGATTTCTTTCATTTTACTTTCTTCTAAACGGTTAATGACACAAGTGATTTCTTTAAATTGTTCATTTGAATATCCGCCGTAAACTTCGTTATACGTTGCACTTCTACCTAAACGATCTCGAATTGTTTCTACCATTAATTCAGGTTCCTTTGTGATAATTTTAAATGTTTTAGAACCACTTAAACCTACTTCAACGATGTGAATTACTTTAGAAGCAATAAAGTAAGCAATTGCTGAAAGAATAGCCCCTTCAAGACCAAATACTGTTGAGACAAAAATAAAGACAAACATGTTTAAAAATAAGATGAGGTCACTTGTCCCGAAAGGTAATTTTCGAGAAAGTAATACGGCTAACATATCAATTCCATCTAATGCGCCGCCATTACGCAATGCTAACCCCATACCAAAACCGATGATAATCCCCCCAACAACGGTAACTAACAATGTATCACCGTGAATAATAGTTGGGATTTGGTGCATAAGAACAGTACCGATTGCTAATGAAGCAATACCGATAATCGAATAAATGGCAAAATTCCTACCAATTTGCTTATATCCTAACCAAACAAAAGGGATGTTAATAACTGCAATTAGAAGTCCTAATGGCAATCCAAGTAGTTCTGAACTAACGATACTTAAACCCGTCACACCACCATCTGAAACGTTGTTTGGGATTAATACCGATTCTAATCCATATGCTGTTATAAATGCCCCAATAATAACCATTAATACTCGTAAAACGATTTTTAGTTTATTGGGCTTGTGCTTTTTGGTTATACTCATATAATTCCTCCGTTTCAAACTATTTTCTTTTTTCATTACTGCACCTTTTTGAATCAGCTAGATTCATTCCTAATAACTATTCTAACACATTGCCATCAGAATACTTCTTGAAACGTTTTGCCTCTTTAAGTAGAAGTCTTAACATTCCCTTCTAAAATGTAAAAAAGATATCCACTTTTCTTTTAAGCTGTTATGTAACAAAATGGCACGATTGTGAAATTACAGAACAGGCATATTTTTAAATAACTTTATTGTCAATCAACTTTTTACTTATATCGGATTCCATTGGCCATTTCTTCTAAACGGGTCCAATTTAATATTCGAATAGAATTTTTGTCTCTTTCAATAATTTTCTTTTGGGAAAGAGAATGAATTACTCTATTTAGATGGCGATATGTCGTGCCAAGTAAGTCTGCAATTTCTTTAATATTGGAAGTCTTTATCTCTACTCCAAAGTTATTATCAAGTTCAGGTGATAACGTGGACATTAGGTAACTCGCAAATTTGTTTTCCACAGATGCTAATAAATTTACACGAGAAGCTGTTGTACAAGTTTGAAGCTTATAGCTTACATGTTCCAAAAGTGTATGCAAAAACCTAGGATTATCCATTTCATGTTCTTTAATATAATCAAAATGTAGTCCAATCAATAAGCATTCATTAACTGCTCTCACTTGTGATTGGACGGGAACGTTACGAATTAATTCAATATCACCAATAATGGAAAAAGGTTTAACAAATCGTAGTAAAAGTGATTTTCCAGTTTCAATACTTGACGTTATTTTTATTTTTCCTTCTACTAAAAACAACAGTGATTCCAATTCAATTCCTTCAAAAAGAATGATTTCATTTGGTTCATATTGCTGCAATGAAAATGGGATTCGCTTTGACCGGTCAAACATCTCCTCAATACCATTTTCTCGTAATTTTGTTTCAATTAGCTTCAGGTCTTGAATATAATTCATCTAAAAAACTCCTTTTGGGACATATGTCCTTTTCATTATAAGATAAACTGATATGATAAGAACAATAAAAGATGAGGGAGTGGAATAGAATGAAATTCGTATTTGATTTAGATGGAACAATTTGCTTTAAAGGTCAGCCTGTTTCAGAAAAGTTATTAATAGCATTAGAAAAATTAGTAGCACAAGGCAATGAAGTCATTTTTGCTTCAGCTAGACCAGTCCGCGATTTACTCCCCGTCTTACATAAGCGTTTTCATCAATATCCAATGATTGGTGGCAATGGCTCAATGATTGCACGAAAAGGGAAAATCATATCAACAGTCAGTTTTGATGAAGAAACGCTCGCAAATATCGTTCAATTACTAAGAACTTATCATGTTTCTTATTTGATAGATGGTGATTGGGATTATGCCTATACAGGGCCAGCTACACATCCTATTTTGAATAATCTTGATCCACAAAACCATGCTAAAAATGTTAAATTGGATAAATTACAGTCAATAGTGAAAATTTTAATGCTTACTTCAGATAATATGGAAGAAGTCAAAGAACAGCTTAGCAAGATGGATGTTGTTGTTCACTCACATGGAAATGAGGGAGTTTTGGATGTCAGTCCAAACGGAATAGATAAGTGGAGTGGGTTGCAACAATTGGGTGTAAAAGAAGGTGACTATATAGCATTCGGTAATGATGCGAATGACATTACAATGTTTCAGCGTGCAATGTATTCAGTTATGGTTGGAGAGAATTTACAATTAGCACCATTTTCATCTGAACAATTGTCATTAAGTAATGATACAGAAAACCTTCTAGTTCAAAGACTTAGCGAATTGGGAGATCTATATTCTATAAATAAGTTGGTAATTTTATAAGAAGTAACCTAAGCTTTTATGAAATAATGAAAACCTAATTTCTCGTTATTGTAGCGTGAAATTAGGTTTTTTATGCGCTGTATTTTCTTAACGTTGTAAATCCGTAGTTTCCTGACGCAACCTCATCACCATCAAGCTAAGAAAAGCAAATACCTCAAAACAAGAAATTTAACATCTTGAGGTGAAAATGTACAAACTTTTCGTTTTTGGGGTATTTGAACATCTTAAGTTGATGGACATGTATGGTGAGGCCAATTAGAGGAGTATGATATATTTGAAAAAGCGCCCTGTTTACAGGGCGCTTCCACTTTTAATTAATGATTAATATTAGCACTTGGGTATAATGTTGTTCCTCCAATTGAAACTTTTATTTCATTTGTTAATGGAACATTTTGTTCATTAATAATTGTTCTCCACCATTCCCATGCAAGACCTGTACATTCTCTTGCTAGGACTTTTACATTTTTCGCGTTCGGTGGTAATGGGATTACTGTATTGAAATGAGCAGTTCTGTCTTTTCCATTTCCTTCCCAAGTTTTATGGGATAGTACTTCATTTCCATTTTTATCATATGAGAATTCATCCCAAGATACATCAAATTGAGCAACATATCCACCAGTATGATCAAGCGTCATTTTCGCACTAGAATATTCTGTAGTTGTAGTCTCGATATAATCTGTATTATTATGAACAGCAGCAGTTGCGTTATCTTTTAAGAAAGAGCTTGTATATGAAATTGGGTATGCAGGATTTTTAGAACTTAATTCTGCATTATCTTTAAGTACATTTCGGATTTCATTAAAATCTTTTGTAACAACCTTGTTATGCTCTTTTGCATCTCCGCCTAATACTACAGCAGTAAAGGTACTGTCTTCAAAAATATCTTTGTACTGCCCACTTGCTTCAACACCTTGCCCCTTAATTAAGGCTTTAAAAGCAGCTTGTACATCTTTGCTCTTAGATGATGTTTCTAATTTCACATAAACTGTTCTACCATAAGCTACATTTGACACCATAACAGGCGGAGCCTCATTGCTTACCCCTTTACGATTTAACTCGTCAAACGTAACACTATTATCAAAAAGATCTGATGGATTGTTAGGCAGTTCTGCACTTACTGTATAGAAGATTTGCTTATACGCCGCAACCATCACTTTTTTCTCGCC
This sequence comes from Bacillus cereus group sp. BfR-BA-01380, assembly GCF_022663535.1. Lineage (GTDB taxonomy): Bacteria > Bacillota > Bacilli > Bacillales > Bacillaceae_G > Bacillus_A > Bacillus_A cereus_BB. The sequence goes on from NZ_JAKUFS010000060.1 coordinate 4,175, forward strand.
ATCTGCAACTGCTTTAAAATCAATATTCAGTGCATTGTCAAGATATTTAGCATTAACATTAAGAGCACTTGCTATTTGAGATTTACTATACACCATAGATTCCGTATACTGCATTCTTGCAGGTAACGTATGTGTCGCTGAATACTTTTCATTCCAAGTCGATACTAACTCATCTACTGCTCCAGACACATTACCATATGTAGGATTTTGGACAGTAATTGTATTTTCTTTTTTCATACCAGGTAAGTCTATACTAATATTCAAAGGTTTTCTCTTAGCCACTAATAAATCAGGTTGATTGTCTGCAAAAGCTTTATTTGCAAGTTGTACTGCTCCTGGATAAGTACGATTAGCCACAGAATCAATAATCGAAATATCCACTGGTGAAGTTGTAAGTGATTTTTTCTCACGTTCAACTACTACAAATTTACCCTTTGAATTTATATTTTCTTTCGGAACAAAACTCTCTACTTTATCACCATTTATTGCTAAAACCTCTTGATTATTATACTTTAGATTTCCAATACCACTATCAATGTCAATAGCTTTTTTTGTCTGATCAGCTGAATTACTCTTAGGTGTTTCAGCGAAGGAAATAGCAGAATAATTAAAAGTGCATAAGCCAATTGATAAACATGCTAGTAATTTTATTCCCTTAGTATTTTTCTTAATTTTCAAAAAAATCAACTTCTTCCTTTTTCGTATTAAGGTATGACAATTATTTATAAATAATTGCTAAATAGTGAACTTACATAAACGCTTTTAAAAGTTCTTGAACGAATGGAAGTGCTCCACCTAAAAATTTTAAAATTGTCATTGCGATTGTCATATGATTTCCTCTCCTATTGTTGTTGCTACGATGTGATTTATCTTTATGCTCTTATTATAGTAAGCGCTTACATTTTTATCAACACATTCTTATATGCAATATTGCATATGGGGGGTTTTTGCCCAAATATAAAATATCTTATGCTCATTGTGAGTTTGGAATAAAGTCACAATGTTTCTAATAATTTATAGACATAATTTCATGTCTAAAGAAGAAGTAAAAGTTGAACTTCAATAATTTTATATATGGTGCCCCCCTACAAAAAGATTATCCGTGTATTTGAAAGGATTTGTTCTCATTAGATTTCTGTTGTAAAGTTCGAAATACTAATGCACCTGAAATGATTTGTAAAATCACTGGAATCAATAATATAAAAAAGAACGAGAATAATAACGATATTATACTGAATACAATCATACAAGTACCATAAGCTATATGATTTACTTTATTTACAAAACAAGTTAATACTAATAGTCCTATTTGAATGATTAAGGCCATGCTAAAAGTGATGATAACAAATTTTTCTCCAGAATCAGCATAAGAAATACTTTCTCCATAATGAGAGGAAGTAACACGGGAAACAAGACCAAATACAATAAGAACAGAAAATAAGATTCCCAAGATTCCTCCGATTAAGCCAGTTATAAATTCTGCGGTGCGCTTCAAATTACAATATCCCCCTTCAAAAATAGTATTCAAGTTAATTGCTTTTTACATATATTAACTATTTCTTTATAATATCAAAATATTGTAAAGCAATCTATTAAAACGTTCATTGTTAATAATTTCAATATACAACGTATATCATTCGTTTCTATCCATGCTGATCTATGCTTTCCTCTTTGCTCGAATCAATGTGCTCTTGCTAGTTCCTGTTATCTCCTCAACCTGTTTGTAGGAACGATTTCCCAATAAGGCTGATGCGTGTCCAATTTGTTTTTTGTTAAATTTCTTAGGTCTGCCTTCTCTAAAGTCTTCACGCAACTTTGCAATTACTTTGCCTTCTTGTGTACGTTCTACTATTATGTCTCTTTCAAATTCAGCAAATGCGCTCATTACGTTAAATACCAGCCTACCTGTTGGCGTATCCTCAACTAACCCCATATTAAGTATATGAACCTTTACCCCATCGCCATCAAGTTAAGAAATTCTTTGTTCCCTAAAATGAAAAAAATGAGCTAAATTCTCATAAATAACTGTAGAATAATAAAATTTTCGTTTTGGAGACACTTCAAAATACTAGCTTGATAGCAATGTGACACACCCCCATAAGGAACAAACGTGTTCGAAAAAATATACCTTTTCGAACTGTTTTGCAGACGTATCAATGTTTCCCTGTATCACTTAATCTATAAATACATGAAAAAGGAAGAGAATTTAAAACGCATTTTAATATGTAATATTGCATATTAAAATGTATTGATAAAAATGTAAGCGCTTACTATAATAAGAGTATAAAGATGAACCACATCTTAACAACAAGAAAGAGGAGGAAATCATATGGCAATCGCAATGGCAATTTTATCATTCTTAGGTGGATTACTTCCATTAGTAGCAGAACTTTTAAAAGCAGTAATGTAAGTTCATTATTCAGCAATTATTTATACAAATAATCTGTATAGCAAAGATGAATTGATGTGCAGATTAGAGGAGGAAATCACATGGCAATCGCAATGGCAGTTTTAAAATTTATCGGTGGAATCATTCCATTCGTACAAGAGCTTTTAAAAGCA
>NZ_JAKUFS010000061.1 GCF_022663535.1 Bacillus cereus group sp. BfR-BA-01380
TTGGGGATAAGAAACTTTGAATTTCTTGAGCAAATAGTTGTAATTCATCAGATACAGAAATAGACATACAAAAACGCCATCCTTTCCTATGATTCTACAGAAAGAATAGCGTATTTTTTCATTTTAGGGGGTATTTTGTTTTATTAGCTTGATAGCGATGGGGTCTCGCCACATCGCTATCAAGCTAAGATAAATTTGTATTCACATAAACAAAAAATGCTATTCTTTTTGTAGAAATATACAGAAATGATGGTATTTTTGTACGAATCTATTGATGCAAGAAGAGTGTAATTCAAACTTACAGTTTGATCAGAATTATTGCTCATACTTTGGTTTAGCAACAAACCAAAAGCCTCCATTTACAAGTATGTTAGTTGACTGACCACACTTTCTAAAAATTGCTCTACTTTTTCTTTTGATGTATCCGGCGTATGATAACCAATTGTAAATGTAAGTCTTCCATTATAAGAGCTTACCCCCATTGTAAAGAATGGTGCATACATAATAGGTGATGTCATATACCCGTCAACGGCCAGAATTTCACCAAACTTAATAGGTTCATCTGCTATCACCCCGAAATTTGTAAGTAACGGCAACGCCATCCCCATTTGTAAAGCCTTTTCGTATTGCTGCTTATACATTTCTTTCACCTCAGATAGCTTTAGACCTGCCAGTAGCTCCATTCCTGCGGCTGAAGAGAGACCTGGATTTTGAGATTTTATTTTATCCATTGATTGTTTGACTCGAACTAGAGTCTGATTAAATGATTCATTATCTTCTATTTTAATCACTGGCATTTCCATCCCGGATAAATTGCAAATAGCACCAGTTGTATGATTGGGAAGATATCGGCGTAAATCAATTGTTAAACCGATCATTTTTTCTGCAGTGCGAGGTTTTGCATACACAGTGAAATGTGATAAAGATTGGAAGTATGCAGTCATGATGACATCATTCAAGGTAGCCTGTTGTGCTTTTGTCCATTGGATTAGACGTAGAGTTTGTTCATGGCTCAACCGACGCACGGACATTTTTGGGTATGAATTTTTGTTAGGTTGAGAAGGAAAAGACCATAACGCTGCCTGTTGTTCTTGGCTAGGACGATATGCACTTTTTACGTCTGGTATTCCAGCATATTTGAAAACAGGTGATTGATCGCGAAACCCCTCATTCCCCGCACCAAATCCCTTTATAATTTGATCCTTAGACTGTCCTAGGGAAAGCTGAGTATAAATTGCTCCCAGCAAATTAATATATTCCTTGACTCCTGCACCATCTGAACAAAGATGTGATAATTTAACAATTAACATATTTGTTGTAGTGCCTTGTAATAATTTTGTTTGAACCATAGGCCCCTGAATATGATCTCCAGGTTCCTTAATAAAATCTATCGCCATCATTTCAAGTTCTTGATCATTTCCTTCTACAAAAAAACAAGTCATTGATTTAGTACTAGATGTATGTTCCTTCCAGTAAGGAATATCACTTTCTACAAAACGGCTGTTCAAAACTGGCTGTAATTGTAACGTTATCCTTACTGATTGTTCAAGTATTTTCATTGATATACCTTTAGGAAAATAAAGAACGGCATTAATTTGTTGATTTGCAGAATAAAGACCTAATATATAATTCATTCGATCTTGAGGTGTTACTGGATACTTTCTTTGTCCCATGATTTTATCCCCTTTTTAAAACTATTTTTGATTATAATCTCGTTCCTCGTATGGTTGATACTTTCTTCAAGGGCTAATAATGCTTCGTTTTCGATTTTTAGTATATCAATCTTGAAAGCATCTTTTTCGTACTGGTTCCATTATTTTGCAGCACTTTGTTGGTGGAATACCCATTCTTTTATTGTTATTAATATTCCCTATCGATTTCAAATATAAGTAAACATGAAATGATTTCGTTTGCATATATACAGACATTTTATAATAACGTTTATGCATTATCAATAAAAACAAACGGATCATTTTTATGACTGTTAATAAAAGAACAAAACTATTTTACGTTTAGAAAATTTTAACGATGTATTGTAAGAGTAAAGAAGAGGTTTGTTTGATGTTAATACGGAGTCTTAGAACGTGTCTATGGTTCTGTTGCAATACTTGAATATTCACAAGTACCGTCAAAAAATGCAGAGGAAATGCTAGTAGAGAATAATGAAGTGACAGTAAAACGAGAGCATAAACAGGCGAAAAGCACGCCATATACTCAGGAAATTTATAAGCAGTTACAAATGGTCATAGTTGATGGGCATGAACCTTTAGATACATTTTTTACTTTCATGTATTAAGTGTTAAGTGAATCTCTTGATTCATCCGTAAAAGTATACCTTTACAGATACATAGAAAACTATAAAAAACCACATCTATAAATGTTCATTTCTAACTTTACAGACATCTGTTTATTTTATATATCTTTACAGACGTTATTGATATAATTACCAGTGAGGTGTGGTATATGAAACATAAAAAATTTGGATATGTACGAGTTTTAAGTAAAGATCAAAACGAAGAACGACAAATTCAGAATATGAAGGATTTAGGGATAGAAGATCGGGATATTTTCATTGATAAAGAATCTGGAAAAAATATGGATCGAGAGAATTACCAAATGCTAAAGCGTCTTGTTCGTACAGGAGATACCATTGTGTTTGACTCCTTAACAAGGCTTGGGAGAAATATGAATGATACATTAGAAGAATTTAGGTACTATGAAAAGCATAGAGTAAATTTACAATTTATAAAGGAACCATATATTAACGTCAATCACACTGGGGAAAGTACAAATGATGTCATTCAGAGCGCAATTCAAAAAGCAACTCTTACAATATTATCAGCCTTTGCAGAAAAAGAGCGCATTGATATTAAACAACGCCAAGCTGAAGGAATTGCTCTTGCCAGAAAACAAGGTAGACGTTTAGGACGTCCGCCTGTCGAAATAACAGAAGAATTTACGGATGCTTACAAGGAATGGAAATCTGGTTCAATTACAGCGGTAGGAGCTATGAAAAAGTATGGCATCAAACGTTCTTCTTTTTATAAGCTCGCTAAACAATATGAGGAAAAAATAAAAGAATAGTTTGCCTTGTTAACATTTTAATAGAAAGAACTTGTAGTGATTTCTACAAGTTCTTGTTGTTAAACAATATGGTAGAACAAGCTGGAATGAAATCATATCAAGCCAAACCTAAAAAATAACAGGAAGTGATGATTTTGACTTTTTATATAATGAGAGAAACTTATGGTAATTTTGCAGAATCAATGCAAAGAGTAGGAATGAAGAGTAATACATTTTATAGGAGAGTCAAAGAGTACGAATACAGCTTAGAAAAAGCAAGCTTTCTTAAAAAGGAGGGGGAATAAAATGAAGCGTATTTCAATTTTAATAGCTGATGATGAGGTGGAAATTGCTGAATTAATTGGGATACATTTAGAAAAAGAAGGTTATCATGTTGTGAAAGCTACCGATGGAGAAGAAGCAGTTCGTATCATTCAATCACAACCAATCGATCTAGTTGTTTTAGATATTATGATGCCCAAAATGGACGGTTATGAAGTAACACGACAAATTCGTATGAAACATCATATGCCTATCATTTTCTTAAGTGCGAAAACATCTGATTTTGATAAGGTGACAGGTCTTGTACTAGGCGCGGATGATTATATGACGAAGCCTTTCACACCGATTGAATTAGTTGCGCGTGTAAATGCACAACTACGCCGATTTCTTATGTTAAATCAGCCGAAAGTAGAGGAGAATAAATCCGTTTTAGAAGTAGGTGGAGTTGTTATTGATCCTGAGCGACGAACGGTAAATGTATACGGAGAGCAAATTGAATTAACCCCAAAAGAGTTTGATATTTTATATTTATTAGCGAGTCATCCGAAGAAAGTATATAGTGTTGAAAATATCTTTCAGCAAGTATGGGCAGATGATTATTACGAAGGTGGAAATACAGTTATGGTACATATTCGTACTTTACGAAAAAAACTTGGGGAGGATAAAAGGAAGAATAAGTTAATAAAAACGGTATGGGGGGTAGGCTATACTTTCAATGGCTAAAATGATGAGAAGCTTTCGTTTTAAAATGATCGCCTTGTTTATGTTAAGTATGGTATTAGCAGCTGGCGTAACATATATGATTTATAAAGGATTACAGTTCTATTATAAAACGATGGTGCGCTATGAAGATCCTCTAGCTCAATTTAGGTCAATAGTAAGAGAGTTTGGAGATATTAATTTCTTTTTGATTTTCTTTATCCCATTATCTATTTTATTCTTTTTCTTTTTAACAAAACCATACTTAAAGTATTTTAATGAAATTTCTAACGGCATTCATTATCTCGCTAACGGTGATTTTACAAATAAAGTTCATATTTCATCAAATGATGAATTCGGAAATATTGCGCGTGAAATTAACTTAGCGAGCGAAAAGTTAAAAGAAGCGGTTGAAAGAGGAGACTTTGCGGAAAGTAGTAAAGATCAGCTAGTTGTTAACTTAGCTCATGATTTAAGAACGCCATTAACATCTATTTTAGGTTATCTAGATTTAATTCTTAAAGATGAAAATTTGACGAAGGAACAGATTAAACATTTTTCTACGATTGCATTTACGAAATCGCAACGACTTGAAAGTTTAATTGATGAGTTATTTGAAATTACGCGAATGAATTATGGCATACTAAAGTTAGAAAAAAAAACAATTGATATAAGTGAATTACTTATACAGTTAGATGAGGAATTATATCCGTTATTAGAGAAGCGAAATTTAGAAGCTAGATTGAATGTTGATTCGCATTTACTTATTAATGGTGACGGAAAATTGTTAGCTAGAGTATTTGAAAACCTGTTAGCGAATGCTATTCGCTACGGATATGATGGGCAATTTGTTGATATGAATGGATATATTGATAATGGAGAAGTTGTCGTACAAATTATTAATTACGGAGATAGCATTCCAGAAGAAGATTTGCCATATCTTTTTGATATGTTTTATACAGGTGATAAAGCTAGAACGGAGCAACAAGACGGTACAGGCCTTGGTTTATTTATTGCAAAAAATATTGTGGAGCAGCATAATGGGACGATCTCTGCTGAAAGTAATGTAATAAGAACAATATTTGAAGTGAGATTGCCAAAAGAAGATAGCTCGGGAATTTAATAAAAATTTTAAGTTTACCCCACTTTTTATTTTAATAGTTTTTTCTATCCTATACGTATGTTAGATAAAGGAGGAACTAAGAATGAAGAAGTGGGTATTTATTTCTCTTTTTATATTGTGCACAGTATGTGTTGGGATTTATATAGCACTGTTATTTCAAAAGGAGATAGATGTTAAAATCGTAGAAAAAGATGATAAAGTAAATGCTTCGAATACTGAAAAGAAAGAGATTACAAAGGAACAAATTCATAAAGGGGATTTATTACTAGTTAATAAAGATTACCCTATTAAGAAAGATAGTATAAGGTCTGATATTATAAATGTATTTCAAAATACTGAATTAGTAAGAGGGTATGTGATATTTGATAGAAACCTTCGCTTATCAATGGATATTGTGAAAAATTTTTTGAAGGTTGTAGATGCAGCGGAAAAAGAAGGAGTACAGCATTTTTTGATGAATAGCGGTTATCGAGATTTTAAAGAACAAAGGAAGCTATATGAGAAAATGGGCTCTGATTACGCACTCCCAGCAGGATGTAGTGAACATAATTTAGGCTTATCACTTGATGTTGGGTCTACTCAAATGAAAATGGAGAAAGCTCCTGAAGGAAAATGGATTGAGGAAAATGTATGGAAATACGGATTTGTTTTACGCTATCCGAAAAATAAAAGTAATATTACAGGAATTCAATATGAGCCATGGCATATACGTTATGTCGGTTTACCTCATAGTGCTGTTATGCAAAAAAATAATTTTACTTTAGAGGAATACTTGGATTTCTTAAAAGAGAAAAAAGAAATTTCAACGTATATTGAAGGTAAAAAATATACGATTTCTTATTATAAAGTTTCAGAGAATATTAACGTGAATGTTCCAGTGAATAAGCATTACGAGATTTCAGGGGACAATATAGGTGGAGTTATTGTGACTGTTATGATGTAGGCTTAAAAGAAAGTTATACCGTTTATAAAAAAGATAAACCGAATTGCTACTAACTTCGTTTTTTCTTATTAGGGGTCACCTTACATACCCATCAACTTAAGATTTTGAAATACCCCAAAATGAAAATTTTGTGTATTATGCTCGTTTTTATTATTTTGAGGTAACTCGTTCTTTTTAGCTTGATAGCGATGGGATGGGGTAACGCCACATCGCTATCAAGCTAACAAAACAAAATTCCCCCTAAAATGAAAAAATACGCTATTCTTTCTGTAGAATCATAGGAAAGGATGGCGTTTTTGCATGTCTATTTCTGTATCT
>NZ_JAKUFS010000062.1 GCF_022663535.1 Bacillus cereus group sp. BfR-BA-01380
TAGGGTTTATTTCGTATGCGAATTTTTAAATAATCTACACCGATCCCTTATAAAAAGTAAAAAAACTCCCCTGGAAAATTCCTAATGAAGTCTTAGCTTGATAGCGATGGGGTAACGCCAGCATTTTGGAAAAAACCCACGCTAAGAGTATGCAAGATTTTATACAGTTTTTCGGCTAATCCAGTAACAAACGGGAACCCTGAAACCCACGCCAGGATAGGGATGTATAAAAAATGAATAGAGTCATAGAAAAAGAAAAATGCGGATTCTTTGTGAAAGTAGAGATCATCCTTTTTCCTTGCTACCGATAATGAGACGTTATGTTAACCGATCATGAATATCCTATTCATCCAAATTTGTATAAAAACGTCCTTGCTAATGGTACAATTAGGATAACGGAGGAATATTGTGGATTATATTAAATTTTATGGAATACTATTTCTATTTCTTATATTCGGCACTGGAATATTCTTAATTATCAAGGCTAATTCACCAAAAATCAGGGAAAAAAATTTGTCATTCGTAATGATCGGTTTAGGGATAAATATACTCGCAATTCCAATGGCTTTTTTTGTAGGTGCAATGACAACAGACTCTCCAGACAGTACTGAACTTGATTTTTGGGGAGGATTTTTCTGTGTTCAGGGAATACCGCTTCTCGTACTACTTCTAGATTTGGTTAAGTGGTTTATTCGTCGGAACAAAAAATAAATCCACATGTAGAATTTTAAAATGACTTCCGCTAACGATCATTATGTAAATGAGCTGCCCATATGGACAGCTCATTGTATTTTTTGCTTAGCGTGGTTTTTTTCAAAAATGCTGGCGATACCCCACATCCATCAAGTTAATATTGTGAAGTACCCCAAAAACGAAAATTTTCAATTTCTACGGTTAATGAATTTAAAAGTATCAACTGTTTTTTTCGTTTTGAGGAGAAATACATTTCTTCACTTGTTAATCCTTTGTTCAATAATAAAAAATTGAATCTATAAAGTGATAACTTTCAATTTAATTGAAACTTAGCAATCATGAACAGGGAGCAAAGGGCGATACATAATAGGTGATGAAAGTACTACAGATGTGTTTAATTGTCCGAAAGGAATAAGTCGATCTACGAGGGCGGTTACATCTTTCATTGAGGCAACTGCCACCTTCATAAAATAACTATTTGTTCCAGTCACTCTATGACACTCTAGAATATCCATTTCCTCTTTAATAATCTCCTCAAATCGATGGCATTCTATTTTTAAGTTTCCTATTTGAATGATTACAAGTGTGTCTTTTCCAATTGCCTCATGAGAAATACGTGCTGTAAAACCTTGAATGACCCCATTTTCTTGCAATCGCCGCAATCGCTCATTTACACTAGGGCGACTAAGATTCAATTTTTTCGATAACTGAATAATTGTTATTCGGCCATCCTCCTGAAGGAGTTCTACTATTTTTCGGTCAATGTTATCCAAAGTTATCCTCTCCTCTTCCTAATTGTAAATAATTATATTGTTATTTATTCAAAATATAAAGTTTAAACAGTCTAAAATATTCAATAGTTTATATAAAATAAGGAAATAACTTTCTATAATGGAATTATACATAAATAGTAAGGGGAGGATTATTTTGTCACAAACATTGAAGCAAACCATTTCAGTTCCACAAGGCATCGCCTTATATGTGGGAGCTGTTTTAGGATCAGGAATTTTGATATTGCCCGGTATGACAGCGGGTATTGCAGGTTCAAATGCATTAGTTTCATGGATAATAATGATACTTCTTAGCATTCCATTAGCTTGTACATTTGCTTTTCTTTCAATCGATTTCCCTAGTTCAGGAGGAATATTGACTTTTGCAAACAAAGCTTTTGGGCATTATGTAGGTGCTCTCTCTGGATGGTTTTTTTTCATTGCAGGAAGTGTAGGGCAAATCATTGTCTCATTAACAGGTGGGACTTACATAGCTTTTGCATTCAACTTGCCACATTTTGCTGCTTATGTCATTGCAAGTGTATTGCTCATCATTGCAGTTATCGGAAACTATGTGGGATTACAAACAAGTGGGAAAGTTCAATTAGGTTTGGCCGGGCTTACATTTTTTATTTTATTGAGTACATCAGTGTTAGCTTTTCCAGTTATTCACCTTGAGAGCATAACACTCCATATTACAAAAAGTAGCCTCATTCCAATTGGTCAATCTACAATGCTCATTTTTTGGTCATTTTTTGGATGGGAAGCGATCTCCAGCTTAGCGCCAGAATTTAAAAATTCAAGAAAACAAAACATCATGCGATCTACATGGGGAGCTATTGTTATAATCGGTGTTTTGTACTTTGGCATTATTTTGGCTGTAATTGGTACGGAATCCTATTCAACAGGAGAACAAACTGTTAATCAGGCTATGAATAATGCAGCGCTAGCCCAAGTTGTGGGAAAAGTTGCAGGGGTAAATGGTGCCTGGGTAACAGCAATTCTCGCTTTTATTATATGTTTAGGAACAAACAACGCGTTTGTTGCGAGTATGAGTCGGTTAGGTTATTCCTTATCTCATGAACACTTAGCACCGTCATGGTTGGATCACATTAATAAAAAATATTCAACTCCTAGTCGTGCGGTTTTATTAGTAGGATCGATTGCAGCACTGGGTTTATTGTTAAGTTTTATTTTTGGCATTGGATTAGAACAGTTAGTATTTATTCCTAACTCATTAGCAATCGCCACTTATGTTGTTGGCACAGCAGCTGGAGTGAAGTTGATTACAAATGTCTTGGGTAAGGTGTTAGCTGTAATAGCTTGTATACTTTGTCTGGCGGCTTATCCTTTCATCGGTTCTTTTATCGCGATTCCAATCATTGTAGCTGTGTTATGTATTGTATATATCATTTGGAGAGAAAAAAGGGAGAAATATCGTGAAGAAGAAGCGTAGTTCCTTTCTTTTCATTTTTAAGAACGTTTGAACTCAGCTACACGAAAGTTCAGTTTATTTCCATCCTTAAGTTGATGTGCATGAGTAGAAGAACAAGAAAGAAATTATGAGACATTTTATGTTTATTGGAATATTTGATAAAATTATTATTACGGTAATAATTGAGAAAAATTTAGGGGGATATATTCGATGAATTCATTAGCATTATATGAATCATTTCGAAGTGATACGATTCATTCGGATTTAAAGTGGTATTGTCAACCAGAGAATTGGAACATAAAAAAGGAAAATTCTGGTCTTATTATTGAACCTAATGAGAGGACTGATTATTGGCAAAAAACTCATTATGGATTTGCTGTTGATAATGGGCATTTTCTTTATACAGAAATGAATGAGGATGTCATTATTACGACTAGAGTACGATCATATCCTGTGCATCAATATGATCAAGCGGGACTAATGGTTCGCTTTTCTAAAGATTGTTGGATCAAAACATCTATTGAATACGAACCAAATGGCTCATGTAAACTTGGAGCGGTTGTTACAAATCATGGATACTCAGATTGGTCTACTCAAAATTATACTCGGGGGCCATTAGATTTATATTTTCGTATTCGTAGGGAATCTGGAGATTATATCGTCGAATTTTTGGAAGCTGAAGATGATAAAACGCTTTCTCTAAGTGAACTAATGGAACGAGAGTGGAATCAACTACGAATTGCTAGATTAATGGAAGATACAGAGGGACAAGTATTTCAATGTGGGGTATATGCTTGTAGTCCACAAGGAAAAGGTTTTGTGGCTGAGTTTGACTTTTTATCTATCGAAAAAGGAGTTCTGGTACAAAAAATATGAAAGAACAAGAATAAGGTATACTTGTAATGAAATGATACCTTATGTTATAAGTCAAAACACTGGATACATAAAAACTTCGTGTTATTTGAATATGAAATGAATATAAACATGCATAAAGACAACCGGTTATTCGAATGTTTGTTCAATCGTTGTACTGAAAAAGCAGAAGTAAATTATTTCATTAAACGACGTAGAATGCATATTAAATGTACAATGGGCTAATACATGGGAAATCTAAGCTACATGTATTAGCCATATGTACGAATACAGGTCTAGAGGTTAGTTATATCAGTTTGCTAGGTTTTCGAATCCATACAAATAACATTTCGCTTATCACACCTATTCCAATGCCTATTGCATAAGCCAATAAGTCACTCCATAAAAAGCCATAACCTAATATTAATCCACCTAAAGTGGTTTCTCGAATATGATCAATCCAACTAGCATGGTACAGTTGGCTAAATTCAATGATATAGCAAAATGATATAGCTAGTAACGCAACGGTTTTTGTATGAGCACTTTTAAAAATAAAACCAAAACCAACAAAAATCATTAACGCCCACAGTGCATCTCCTAAGTATGTATTCAAAATATGTGGTAACACATGAGCTATTTTTCTTGATGTTAGCCCTAATATAATTACAATGATGGTCATCATTGCGTATAGTAATCGATTGCGTTTAAATGTCATATGCAAATTGCTCCTCAAAGTATTTTTTCAAAAATGAATAGGTGAATGATTTATATTTTTTGCTTATACACTAAAATGGTGTCACGTGTTGCAAATATGTTTTTTTTATGAATACAGATTGTAGTTTATATCATTCCTGTAATGAGAGGATTTTTATATATTATAAGATGAATAACAATAAAAGGAAATGTTCGATCATTGTTTCTATATAGTGGATTAGTGGTGTGGAACGTATAAAAGGAGTTGCTTCGTTATTTTTTTGTGGTTTGGATATACCTTCATTGAAAGAATTATGTTTAGTTGTTATGTTCGAAATAAAGTGATATTAGATAGTAGGGGGAGGGAGGTCAATAATTGAGGAACATTCAGTATAAACGTGTTTATATTTCAGAATAGCCTCTTCAAAATATTTAATTATGCTTTTTTCTTTAAAAATGATTTTCTCTTCTTCAAGTAAAGCTCGTCCGAAACGAAATAATCCTTCTTGTTCTTCATGCTGAATAGCTACTATTTTATTAGGAGACGGGAGAAAATCTGAACCTAGAGGAAAGGGGATATGAAATGAAAAGTAAACAGACTCTATTTCTACAGAAATGAAATAAAGAGAATAATAGTCTTTTATAGGATTATAATTACAATTTTTACATTTATAGATATCTTTTTGGTGAGAGTAGAAAAAATCCCATTTAGTTATATATTCGTATTCTCTTTCTAACATCCATAGTTCAAAATGGTGATCACAAAAGAACAAGTTAGATATTTTATCTGCATGCAGAGGTCTGTAAAAAGATACTGTAGTTAATGGAGAGGTAAATAGAAGTTTTAATGCTACATTTTTGTACGCGTAGAAAGTCTCCTTTTTTAACTTATATTCTTCGCTTTTCGACTTTGCATTTAATTGTTTTATTTGCATCTCTTTCGCATACCGATTTACCCACATTGTCCAATATGCAAGTTGAAGTGTAGCTCCTATTAATGCGTTATCTTTGTACCATTTTTTCAATAAAGATTTCCATTCTTTTTCATAAAATTCCCTGGTAATTGCTTTGTTTTGGTTACGTGTTTGTACAGCTTTTTTGGTAGCTTTTTTTCTGCTTTTTGCGATGTGTTCTTTATAATTTTCTCGCCATAAATTTATGCTTTCTTGTGTTAGTTTGTTTACTTGATATAAGTTGTACATTGGATAAACGTGAGTTTTCCCCCACTTATGAAAGGATTCATAATAAGAAACAGATAATTTGCCTTCGTTTGTCCATCTTTTCCTTTCTGCTTTTGTTATATTAAGAAATTCTTCTAATTTTGCAGGGGTTATCGAAAAAATATCAGGATACTTTCGGATTAAATTTTGTAAACGCATCTCATTCCCATTCATTTCAGTTTGTAACATAGTTATTAAGTCTTCTTTTTTTAGTTTCGTATGATTTTTATCTGTATTGCTTATTTCGTCTCTAAGTTGTACCATTGTCAATTTTTCTAAGATTTCTTTTTCAGTGTACATATATATGGACCTCCTTTTATACATTCATGTGAGATACTTTTTTTTCCTGTATATGCAAAATCCCTTTCGATGCTGATACATTTTTACATATATTTTACATAGCGGTTTGCATCCACTTAATAAAGTGAAACTTTAATCAGTGGGGGTTTTCTTCATCCCCCACTGATTATCAGCCCTCACCAATCGGGCTTTTACGGGCAGTTTATCTCCCGCCTAACTTCTTTGCTTCC
>NZ_JAKUFS010000063.1 GCF_022663535.1 Bacillus cereus group sp. BfR-BA-01380
AAATTTTATTATTCCTCAAAAAATTACAACAACAAATTAACAATGTATGCGACAAGGGTACTAATCAATTGAATGCATAGTTCCTATTTTTAAAACATTAATACCTAAAGGGGTCCTGACGTCAAAATGCGGATATACATGTTTATCAAGGCCTAAATTAAAAAAAGATAAATAAACAAAAAGGACATTACATATTTTATATGACTAATATGTAATGTCCTTTTTCTCTGAAACAGAACAAAAAACGGGATAGTATTAAATAATATATTCGAATATCATAAAAATAAAGGAGGAATTAACATCACAGAAGATAGCTTGACACTCCCAACCATAAAAGGGCAAGCTAGCTAACATCGGTGGGATGAAATTGTGGTATTTTGAAAAGATTTAACTATTTTAGGAAATGGAATATATAATAAAAAGGCTATGTGCATACACACCCTTCTTTGTGTGGCATTAAAATAAAGTTACAACGTTTGTAAGAAAGTCGTATTGTTTATAAAAAAGATGAACTGAAATAACTTATCTAAGTGGCGAAGGGATTTCAGTTCATCTTTTTTATATCAAAGGAGGGAAGCGTATGTATATTTTAATCGGGGGTGGACTTTTAATTGTAGTTCTCGTCTTTTTATTAGCAGAAAAAATCACTCCAAACTCCACTATGATGGTAAGTTTTCAAGGGAAACAACTGAAAAAGTTTCTTTTAGGATTAACAGCTATTGGTGTTCTTTGTACTGCTTACGGAGTATATCAGAAAATGACATATAAACTTCCCTTTGTTGATATTACGGTAAATAATGAGAAATATACTGTCTTTGGAAATATTGGTGAGTTAGGATATTATTCCGATGAGTTGATTAAAAAAGGAAAAGAAACGCACATGTATATAACAGTTTGGGAAGATATTCGCTTAGCGGATGCTCGAATGGTTATCACTTATCCATCTGGAAAGGTGGAAGTTTGGGAGCCGCAAATGTCTTTGCTTACAGGTACAACGAAACAAGACGTGAATAAAAAGTTTAAGATTAAAGAAATTTATGAGATGTCTCCTTACACGTTTAAAGAATCCGGAAATGTAAAAGTAACCTTAACAAATGGAGCGGATACAATTGGGAGCATGTCAGTGAAAGTGCAAGAATGATTTTCGAAGTGCGTACATTTTGCTTTTTATACAAAAGGATTCACTACACTTTTTGTCGAATTTACAGGAAATAGGTGAATTTATAGTATTACTAATAAAGTGTAGATAAGAAAGAAGGGATTCGTAGTGAATTATGTAGTTATAAAAAGTCATAGGACGAACTATTCGAATCCTATTAGCTTAGTTCAGGGGCAGTCATTTATTATTGGTGAAAAATATAAAGGGCCGGAGAAGTGGGATAATTGGTATTTTTGTACAACAGTAGATGAAAATAGTTCAGGTTGGGTTCCAGCGCAACTTATTGAATGGAAAGGGTCTGAGGGTGTTGCTAAGGAAGATTATACCGCAAAAGAGTTGAATGTTGATGAAGGGGAATATTTAGTGGGTTTAAAAGAACTTAATGGATGGGTTTGGTGTCAAAGTGTTCTAACTCTTGAAGAAGGATGGATACCGAAAGAAAATGTAAAACTTACTATATAAATAGTAAGAAGACTATAAAAGTGATAAGAAAAGCTATCAATCAGAGAAAATGAAAACTCTCAAGAATGGGGAGGCTGGAGCAGTGATTTATGTGGTTCGACACGGACAAACAGATTTGAACAAAGAAGGAAGACTGCAAGGGAGAGCTGGATTACCTTTAAATGAATACGGTATAGAGCAAGCGAAACGTTTAAGAGACAAATTGGAAAATATAAAATTTGACTACGTATTTTGCTCTCCGCAAGAAAGAGCAATTCAAACAGCGGAGATCGCAACAGGTATAAAAGTAATAATTGATGAAAGACTTGATGTTTTTGATTTAGGAGAAGCAGATGGATTAAAAAAAGGTGAAGTAAAAATGGCTGGAGCTATGCTAGATTCCAGTGTTTATAACGGTGTTGAAGAACCTAATCGTTACTTGAAAAGAATTTTTGGCTTTATGGATGAACTTGAAAGTAAATATGGTAAAAAAGAGTTAAACATTTTATTATCTGGGCATAGATGTACAACAGGCTGTATTGCTGCTTATTTTGAAGGGCTACCAGAAGACAGTAATATTCTTAAACTTTCATCAAATAATGGAGAATATAAAACATACAACTTCAAATAATCTCAAAATTTCGAAATAAGGAGAAACTATATGATTAAAGCCGTTATTTTTGATTTAGATGGAACTCTATTAGACAGAGACCATTCTCTAAAACTTTTTATTAGAAATCAATATAAAAGGTATATCGATGAATTTAAGCATATATCTGAAGAACAATATGTAACTAGGTTTATTGAATTAGATCATAAGGGTTATGTGTGGAAAGACAAAGTATATGAGCAATTGCTGAGAGAATATACTATTTCCAGTTTAACTTGGGAGCAATTATTAGAGGATTACATAAATAATTTTCAACATCATTGTACACCTTTTCCTCATATGGAGAATGTTTTACAAGAGCTGAAAAATAGAGGGCTCTTATTAGGTATGATTACAAATGGGTTTACTGAATTTCAATTACTGAATATTCGTGCTCTTAAGATTGAGAAATATATGGATACTATATTAGTGTCCGAGCAAGAGGGGATGAAAAAACCACAAGCTGAAATCTTCCTAAGAGCTTTAGAAAGATTAGGTGTCAAACCTGAAGAAAGTATATACATAGGCGATCATCCAGATAATGATGTAATCGGGGCTAGGAATGTAGGGATGCATGCAATATGGAAGAAGGATATATTTTGGGAACAGCCGTTTACGGATGAACATGTTATTGAGGATTTAGAAGAGTTGTTGTCCAAAGTTAATACATTCCAAAAAGTTTAATACAACAAAGGGTACAGAGAAATAAAATAACATTAAATTAAACATAGTTGTAATAGAAAAATTTGTTTAGGTGTTTTCTCAATAAACGAAAGAGCGATTCGTTGTGGGATTGTTGAGAGGTTATATGTATCAAGGAAATCAATCAAATGATGTTTTCGTTTATTCCATTTTGCAGACGGATTGGAAGAAAGAGAGTAATCTTTAATGTCGAATATAAAATTATAAGAAAATGAAGGGGATTTGTTTTGAGTCAAAATAAACGAGCACAAACGGAAAAAAGACTATCAAGAATACAGAAAATGAAAAAATGGGCTAGGAATGTAAAGAAACAACTTCTTGTACTATTTTTAGCATATCGAGATAAAAGAGTTCCTTGGTATGCGAAGTTATTTACGATGCTTGTAGTTGCTTATGCTTTTAGCCCTATCGATTTAATCCCAGATTTCATTCCAATCTTAGGGTATCTTGACGATCTCATTCTTGTTCCTTTAGGTGTATACTTGGCGTTAAAACTTATCCCTGAAGAAGTATTAGAGGATTGTAAAAGAAAAATAGAGGAAGAATCACTTGTAAATAAACCTAAGAATTGGATAACGGCATTTCTTATCGTATACATTTGGCTAATTGTTTTTATATGGATTGGAAAACTTGTTTTATCATATATGGCTCATTAATGGGTTTACTTAAATAGATGAACTTGTTTCCGTGATAGAAAACAATGTTGGTAAAGACTTGTAGTGGATTCGACCAAACGGACCTGTTTGTAAGTTGATGATAGCACTTGGTTGGAAGGGATGAAGGAATTTATTTAAATTTTATAAGAGAGAGAGGAAAGTGGGATGTCGAAAAACAGAAAAATTGGTGTGAGCTGTTTATTACTGAGCAGCGGCGCAGGGCTGAGTAGTTTTTCATTGAAAGGTATCCTTCCTTATTCGGGAATTATTGGTTGGACGTTAGCCGTTATTTTTATTTTAGCAAGTGCTCACTTCATTGGGAAGGATATCAGTAAGTCGTAGTATTATACAATTCACCAACAGGAAACTCCTGCATTTTTAAGAGAATATGCTTTTCTCCCAAAGAGAATATTTCCATCTTTCTCCGTATAAGCTAAAATAAAGAAAAACTTTCATTTTTGAGGACCTGAGGGACAAAGATAAAATATAAGGAATGATGTAAATGTGGAGAAAAATAGCAATTGTTGTTGTGTTATTAGGTTTAGCTGGTTATGCAATCTATCAGCAGTTTGGGAAAGAGAAAGTAGAAGTAGCAGATAATCAAGAGCAAAGTACAAAGAATGAGAAAGAAGTAATTGCGCAAAATGGTATTGAAATTGGAAAAGTGGCACCTGATTTTGAATTGTCCAAGCTTGACGGTACTAAGGTAAAGCTTTCTGATTTAAAGGGTAAGAAGGTGATTGTGAATTTTTGGGCAACATGGTGTGGTCCATGTCAGCAAGAAATGCCAGATATGCAGGAGTTTTATAGTAAATACCAGAAGGATGTCGAAATATTAGCAGTGAATTATACAGCGTCAGAGGGATCTGAAGGGAAAGAGAAGGTCCGAAAATTTGCAGAGGGGAAAGGGATAACCTTCCCGATTCTTCTTGATACAGATATAAAGGTAACAACTACTTATAAAGTCATTACGATTCCAACGTCCTATTTTGTTGATACAAAAGGTGTGATCCAAGATAAATTTACTGGACCGATGACGGTGAAGGAAATGGAGAAAAGGGTTGCGAATTTAAAGTAAAAGATGAGAGTAGGAATGGGATGTGTACCATTCCTATTTTCTATTTAAAAGCTATATACAAGGGAGTTAAAAAATGACATAAAAGTTCCTTTCTTTTTAGATGTGCGAGAGCATCTGGCTGTGCATAGAAGCGTTCATGGCCTTTTTCTACCACATGCAAGGTTTAAAACAAAAGGAGTAAGTCAGTAGCGGTCATATTGTATTCTACATAGCAGCGACTTAGATGGAGAAAAATATATAATTGAGTTTCTTATATTAAGTTATAATATAAATAAAAAAGCTGAGGAGAAGGTTATGGGAACTTTTACAGGAGATTATGTTGTAATTGATTTTGAAACAACGGGGTTCAATCCTTATCAAGATAGCATTATTCAAATGGCTGCAATTCGATATCGAAATCATATATGTACAGATCAATTTGTTTCGTATGTGAACCCAGAGAAAATGATTCCAAGTCGCATTACAATGTTGACAGGGATTCGAAATTTTGATGTCGTAAATGCGCCGACAATTGATATCATATTACCAGAGTTTGTTTCATTTCTTGGAGAAGACACTATTATTGCTCATAATGCTTCTTTTGATATGAGGTTTTTAAAGTGTAATATGGAACGATTAAGACTTGGTACGCCAAAAAATGTCGTGATTGACACACTTAGTTTAGCAAAACGATATATAAAACATGTACCAAACCATAAATTGGAAACTCTCAAACGATTGTTACAAATTGAAGTAGCCTCTCATAATGCATTAGATGACTGCTTCACTTGTGCAGCTGTATATCAAAATTGTGTAGAGCTAAAGATTGGAGAAGAAAAAAAGAAAGATACAACAAAGGAAGAAGAAAGAGCATATGAGATTGTAAAAGAAATATTGGAAAAGCATAATAAAGATACAACAGTCATTCGTTCTGCCAGTGTCGGGAATTATTTGGACGTTAAAGCAATGTATTCATTTGTAAGAATGAAGCTAAAGGGCAGAAAAAGATACGTATTAACAAATAAAGAACAAGATGAAATCGTAGCATTGTATCCAAACGTTATATGTGAAGCTGCTACGAAAAGTGAATGGGGCCTTACAAGAATCATGATTGATGGGCCTGAAGATTTAATTGCTTTTGAAGGTGTGATTCTTGAGGCGTATGAGGAAATAAATCAAATATTGCAGCGTTCTTAAAGTGAAGTTAGTTGAATTGTATGTACGAAAAATAAAGTGAAACTTTAATCAGTGGGGGTTTTCTTCATCCCCCACTGATTATAAGCCCTCACCAATCGGGCTTTTACGGGCAGTTTATCTCCCACCTAACTTCTTAAGAAAG
>NZ_JAKUFS010000064.1 GCF_022663535.1 Bacillus cereus group sp. BfR-BA-01380
TTTCTTAAGAAGTTAGGCGGGAGATAAACTGCCCGTAAAAGCCCGATTGGTGAGGGCTGATAATCAGTGGGGGATGAAGAAAACCCCCACTGATTAAAGTTTCACTTTATTGTAGTTTCTGACTGGTTTCGTGTAAACCGTGAATGTATTCAATTAAAGGTCCTTGTATCTATGTATTTATATATCGTTTTGAAGTTATCTATTCTATATTTTTCCTATAATTTAGTTTTAATAAACTCTTAAAATCTAGTTCAGCAATTAAGACACTTAATAATATAAGTGTTGCACCTATGTAACCTTTAAATGTGAGAGTTTCACCTGTAAAAAAGAAAGCGAAACCTGCAGAAAACACAGGCTCTAATGAAAAAATAAGACCTGCATGTGTAGGACTCGTATGTTGCTGCGCAATGACTTGGACAATGAAAGCCATTGCTGTACAAAATATGCTTAATACTAAAATTGAAAACCATGATTCAAACGTGTTAGGAAGTTTTGGGGTTTCCATAACCATTGAGAAAATGATACTAAATAGGCCAACAAAACCGAGTTGTAACACACCAAGAGCAATTGAATTCACATGCTTAGTCATGGTTCCAGTAACGATAATATGAACGGCATAAAATAAAGCACATAAAATGCATAATATATCACCATAGCCTATCTTCAATTCACTATTTAATGTTAATAATCCGATTCCTACTATGGTTAAAATAATTGCCAATACAACCTTTTTTTCAGGCCGTTGTTTTAAAAATATAGATGATAATACCGGAATGAATATGACTGTGAGACTCATTAAGAAACCAGCATTCGAAACAGTTGTATACTTTGTACCAAAAGTTGCAAAAACATAAACGATAAATAAAATGGAGCCTAATATAAACGCATATTTTACAGTTTTAAAATCAATTTTGATTAAATGTTTGTAAAATACGATGCCTGATAAAAGAAAAGCAATCATAAAACGCAATGAGATTAAATTATATTCTTCTACGTAAGTGAGTCCAATCTTTGTAAGTAAGATAGATGCACCCCAAAAAAATGTGACCAGTAGTAGCATTAAATCAGCTTTTAATTGTAGTTTCATCTCTATTTCCTCGTTAGCTTTTAAAATATTTTGTAATCCGTTACAGTAGACATCCATGTTAAGAACATGATCTGAAGAGATTATTAAACTGTGATGTCTTAAAAAACAAAACCATCTAATTCTCCAAGTTTGAATGAAAAATCAGTTATAAACCTCCAATCCTCGTTATTTATCCCGCTATTTGTGGGCAGTAATACTCCCGCCTCAAAATTCAGCGGAAGCATTGTCCAGCTTCAGTGGCTAGAATGTTCGGTGGCTTCGCTTCTTCCTAAGAGGTAAAAAAACACCTCTTAGGAAGAAGCTCCATCCCCCTCACATTCTGAACGAGCCACTTCCGCTTTTCTTAAGAAGTTAGGCGGGAGATAAACTGCCCGTAAAAGCCCGATTGGTGAGGGCTAATAATCAGTGGGGGATGAAGAAAACCCCACTGATTAAAGTTTCACTTTATAATTTGAAATTCTATACATTCTTTTTATTTATTTTAATATTAATTCTGAATATTTAAAACAAAAATATCCCACGTGAATGTATAGGTATAACTTTTGATAATAAAGAGAGCGTATTGTGTCTTTTAGTAAAACATACCTAAATAAGTATTGTTAAAAAACATTGACAGAATATTAATGCAACCTCTATAATACAAAACATACTTACAAAAGAACGTAGCTACGTCATATAAATTGAAATATAATTGAGCAATGAAGGGAATATAAGTAGTGCTTATCTCACTGTTTTAGAGAGCTGATGGAAGGTGCAAATCAGTACAAAGATAAGGATGAATTTCAATCCTGGAGCATCTTTTTCGAAGTAAAGGACGACCTTTATGAGGGAAAGACGGTCAAATATGAGATCGTTAACAAAGTCGAGAGGCAGGCTAAGTCTGCAACTAGGGTGGTACCGCGATATATTCGTCCCTACTGATACAATCAGTAGGGACTTTTTTATTATATGGAAAACATAATATTGGAAATGCAGTGAAAGGAATACAGTAATACTTATTTCCCTGTTTCAGAGAGCTGATGGAAGGTGTGAATCAGTACATAAATAAGTGTGAATTTCAATCCTGGAGCATCTTTTTCGAAATAAAGGGAGATCTTTATAGAGGGAAGGACGGTCAACAGATCGTTAACAAAATCAAGAGGCAGACGTAAGTTTGCAATTAGGGTGGTACCGCGGTGTAAATCGTCCCTGTCATTTAGGACAGGGACGATTTTTTTTATTATGAAAAGAAAAACTACAACAGATTCAATGAAATCTTTTGTAAAATAAAAAATCTTTATATAAAAATGAGGAGAGAAAATTATGGAATTACAAAAAAGGTTATTGCCGCGGCATGTCCGTTTGATGGCACTCGGAGGAGCAATCGGCACAGGTATATTTAAAGGGACTTCTGAAACAGTAGCAATAGCGGGGCCGGCAGTTATTTTTTCTTATCTATTTGCAGGATTATTGCTTCTTGTTGTAATGAGTGCAATTGCAGAGATGGCCATTGCTTATCCGGGGATGAATATGAAAGGGTTTATTCGTAAAGCACTTGGATCGAACGTGTCTTTTGTGATTGGATGGATGTACTGTTTCATGTTGTTAGTTGTATGTGTCATTGAAGTGATAGCTGCAGGAAGCTTTCTGCAATATTGGTTTCCTTCTATGTCTTTATGGTCTTTAAGTTTTATTAGCGCAATTTTCATTGTGGCTATTAATTTTATGAATGTAAAGCATTACGGAGAGTTTGAATTTTGGTTTGCCGGAATTAAAATTACGATGATCGTGCTATTTCTTGTTTTAGGTGGAGCTATTTTATTTGGAGTGATTCCGAGTAATGAAACGAATTATATGCAAAACTATGTACAGCATCAGGGATTCTTCCCGCACGGCTGGTCAGGAGTATTTTCCGCATTGTTAATCGTAATTTTTTCTTACGGTGGTTCTGAACTTATCGGATTGACTTTAACAGAAATGAAGGATACAGAGAAGGTATTGCCTAAAGTGATTAAAGGAGTATTTTGGAGAATCGTATTATTCTATACACTTCCAATACTTATCATTTGCGGATTAATTCCATGGAATGAAATTGGCAATCAAGCAAGCCCGTTTGTGCAAGTGTTATCTGCAGTCGGGTTTAAAGGATCAGCTCATATTATGAACTTCGTGCTTATTACAGCTGTTTTATCCGCGGCAAACTCCGGTATTTATGGCTGTACACGTATGCTGCATTCCTTAGCTGCAGAAGGAGAAGCACCGAAACAGTTTTCATATATTGCGAAGAACGGTGTCCCAGTATATAGCGTCATCTTGAGCTCTATCGTTCTTATCAGCGGGACATTTGTTGCATACTTTTCACCTGATCGTGTTTTTGGGTATTTAATGGCAATTCCAGGATTTACAGTATCATTGGTGTGGATCAGCATATGTTTAGCGCAACTGAAGCTTCGTAAAACATATACAAAATTGCCGCATTTTAAAGTATGGGGATTTCCATATGCAACATCGTTTACTGCGATTACATTAAGTATATGCTGCGTGGCATTTGCATTCAGCGATCAAAACAGAGCGAGTATTTTTCTTTGTTTAGGTATTCTAAGTATCTTAATTCTTTGCTCTGTTTTTGTAGGAAAAAAGAAAAGAGTATAGTAATACTACATTTTGAAGATAGATGAAAGGCAGACTGTTGTATGGTCTGCCTTTTTATTTTAAAAAAGTATAAGTGACCATTTTTACAGACATTTTTCTCTCCATAAGGTACACTTTATCCCGCATTAACGGGCAGTAATACTCCCACCTCAAAATTCAGCGAAAGCAAGGAAGTTAGGTGGGAGATAAACTGCCCGTAAAAGCCCGATTGGTTCAACTAATAATCAGTGGGGGATGAAGAAAACCCCCACTGATTAAAGTTTCACTTTATCAGAATCAATGCTAAACTATTGTTGCTGAATAATTGGGATTAAAATTGTAATAAACTTAAAAATTAAGGAGCTTGTCATGACAATTATCGATAAATTAAATCTAACGAAATTCAAAAATATGGCTGTAATCAATCAACCAAGTGACTATCATATCTTTACTGAACAACAAACGACCCTTTCAAAAGAACATGATGCTATTTTCATTTTTGTAGAAACACTTGATGAAATGGTTACACACACACAAACGATCCTTAGCGATGAACAGCTATTACTTGAAAAAGGCTATATATTTTTCGCATACCCGAAAAAAGGGAATAAGCGCTATGAAACCTATATTCACAGAGATGAAATGTTTCCAGCAATGAACGTTGGAGAGGATGGATATGTAGGTAATAGCGACATCAAGTTTGCACGTATGGTAAGCATGGATGACGTTTTCACTGTTGTCGGTCTAAAACGTGAAAAAAAGAAAGCAAAGAAAACAGCGAGTGCCAGCCAGTGCGTTGCGGATTATGAAGACAATGTGAAAGATGTGGAAGCATTATTAGCCGATCATCCAAATGAACTTAAATTTTATCAAAGCTTAACCCCTGGATATCAAAAAGACTGGGCACGTCACATATTCTCGGCAAAGCAACAACAAACGCGCGATAAACGCCATCAACAAATGGTTGATATCCTTTCACAAGGGTACAAAACAATTGATTTATTCCGTCGGAAGAAGAAATAAAGTGAAGCTTTCATCGGTGGGGATTTTCTTTATTCCCCGCTGATGGGTTAGTATATCACCATAACCTATCATTAACGGTAGTGAGTCTGCCTAATTTAAAAGGAGAATAAGCTCCTTTATTTTTTTTAAGCATAGCATGTAAAAGACTATGAAATAATTATAAAAAGTAGGTGGAAACATGCTATTTGATTCTGAACGTATTATAGGATTCCCAGGAATGGGCATGGGAGGATTCCCAGGAATGGGTATGGGAGGATTCCCAGGAATGGGTATGGGAGGATTCCCAGGAATGGGTATGGGAGGTCCAGGAATGAGCATGGGAGGATTCCCAGGAATGGGTATGGGAGGTTTTCCAGGAATGGGTATGGGAGGTCCAGGAATGAGCATGGGAGGATTCCCAGGTATGCTATAATCTTGATTTTTAATACTTTATATCTGGATAGGCTACACTTAGTTGGATAAAAAAGTTAAGGTCAAGTAGATTACATTTAAGATGAATTAGGAGAATGAAGTTTAAAATGAAGCTTGAATAAAGCCCCAATCCATTTAGAATAAAAGGATTGAGGCTTTTTGTTTTGTGTGATCCCGAGTGAGGCGAATTAGTGCCCTCTAGCCTGTCAAGATAATAGACATATATTTTATATTTCGGAAATATCGAGCGGAAAGCAAGTCGCATCAAGGGTTTATAGGGGATTCTATATTTTCTTATGCAAATCTTGTAACGTGGAAAAAATGAAATTTCTTGACCAGTGTTTAATTAGTTTCATATAAATTTTTTAAAGGCAGGGGTGTATTAAAATACAGATGAATACATCTGATGGTTAGTATATCACCATAACCTATCATTAACGGTAGTTAGTCTGCCTAATTTAAAAGGAGAATAAGCTCCTTTATTTTTTTAAAACATAGCATGTAAAAGAATATGAAATAATTATAAAAAGTTGGTGAAAACATGCTATTTGATTCTGAACGTATTATAGGTTTCCCAGGTATGGGTATGGGCGGCTTACTAGGAATGGGCAAAGGCTTACTAGGCATGATGGGCAAGGGCGGCTTACTAGGAATGGGCAAGGGTGGTTTCCCTGGTATGGGTATGGGAGGATTTCCAGGCATGGGCATGGGAGCATTTCCAGGCATGGGTATGGGAGGATTTCCAGGCATGGGTATGGGAGGATTTCCAGGCATGGGTATGGGAGGATTTCCAGGCATGGGTATGGGAGGATTTCCAGGCATGGGTATGGGAGGATTTCCAGGAAAGGGCAAGGG
>NZ_JAKUFS010000065.1 GCF_022663535.1 Bacillus cereus group sp. BfR-BA-01380
CCGAACACGGAAGTTAAGCTCTCTAGCGCCGATGGTAGTTGGGACTTTGTCCCTGTGAGAGTAGGACGTTGCCAGGCAAACAAAAGACGAGTCAATTGACTCGTCTTTTTTGTATCTTTTGTAATGACTCAGTTACTCTATGAAAAAAAGGTAGAAAAGCACTTTTTTTAAATGGTCAAGAGGAACTGGCGATGTATAGGAGCGGTCAGGGCCTTTTTCTGCCACGCGCAACGTTTTAAAACAAAGAAAGGTAGCGAGGTGCATGGCCATTTTTATCCCGCTATTCGTGGGCAGTAAAGGCAGGGAAGAGCAGCGAGGGTAACTGCCCGTAAAAGCCCGATTGGTTCAACTAACCTCTCATGGGAAAAGCGCCCGTGAAAGGAAGTTTTACTTTATCTTCGTGACAGCAATCTGTATTTTCACCGGAATCATCCCCTTATCAAACTTCTAAATGAAATGTATGGCTGAGTAGTTAAGAATCTTTCGCCCTTAGTAGCGAGAGATTCTTTATTTTTTAGTTATGTTAAATAATATTGTTGATTTGAGCTATAAAACAAGGGTGTTGATTTCTCTTATCCACTTTAGTTGAATTAGCTTAACTCATTTAACCGTTTTATTGCAGAGTGAACTGTAAGTCTATGAAATGAAACTAATTTATTCTTGTAGATGACGCCATAGATACCATAAGGGGTAGGTGAAAGTTTCAAAAGTTCTTCTCTGTTTTTTATGTCAATAATTTCTGCATGAATACCTAATTGGTTTGCTGCCTTAATCACATTATTGGTTGATACATCTACAAATGGACACTGCTGGGTACGAAGAATTGTTAAACCTTTAAAAAGCTCCAGTCGCTCATCCCAATCTTTTGGGAAATATGGGTCAGGTGAATGTCCAAATTTGTAAACAAGTAACTCAAATCCATAAGGTGCATGATCTATTTCTCTAAAATTATTCTTTATAAAAACGTCTTTACTGGGAGTCCAAGAAGTGTTTGGATTTGTAATTACAATAACTCCATCTTTATTTTGTGCCTTAGCATCTTGAATACTTTTATGAATCAACTTTGAGGCATACCCTTTTCCTGTAACAGTTACCCATAAGCAATGGATAACTAAATAATTTTCACCATAGACAACTCTCGAAGAATATTCAATAGGTGTATACTCAATAAACCCTGCTGGTTTGCTATTCTCCATTATTTTTATATACTTTAACCCTTCATTGAAACTTCCCATAAGCCATTTGTTTTTATTGATGTAACCTGTTGAAGTTGGCTTGCTACGAAGACAATAACAGCCCCCATCATTTATATTCTCTTCGTCTAACTCTACCAGCTCAATTTGTTCCAATATATTTCTCTCCCCGAAACTTTTTGATATTCTTATTCATCCATTCTGTTTTTTAAGAGAACAATGAATATTTATTATTTGGTAAATTCTGATAAAATAAATTTATCATAGGTTGCTTCCGTTGAAAATAGATAGCTTTCCACAATCATTTTATTAATACTCGTATCGTCATTTCGATAAATGTTCATTGTATTATCCAATTTACTTAGCGTTTATCCCGCATTAACAGGCAGTAAGCCCCCCACCTCAAGAGTATAAATGTCAACTAAATCATGTACAAAAACGCTCACTTAATAATGTATAAAATCAAATATTGATAAATCATTTATGTGGATTGGTAATCTCAAAGAGGCATGTGTGCCTCCTGTTTACACTGCTGTATGATTTGATATAGGTCTTTGGTCTGAGTTTAGAATCCATCATAGGGTTGATGTGGAATAAAAGGGTAAAATTTACAATTAAAAAAGAGTGAAGAGAATATAAGTAGGGGAGGATTACGACTTATAGAGATTATGTAAGTAAGACTATTTTCCTTAATACAAAGGGATGGGAGGAATGCTGGTGGGGTCGTGGATTCGCTTTTCTTTAAAAAATGTAGGTGTTGTCTTTCTCGCGATGATTTTTATTGTTGTCGGGGGATTATATTCCATTAAAACAATAGAGATGGAAGAAATGCCAAACGTTGATATTCCATATATGGTTGTGCAAGTCCCTTATATGGGTGCCACGCCAGAGCAAGGGTTAAATGATATAGGAAAGCCGCTAGAAACTGCATTTTCTAGTATTCAAAAGCTTGATAATTTATATATTGAAGCTCATAGCAACATGGTAGTTGTTATTTTAGAATTTGATATGGCCAGGAAGATGGATGAAGCTGAAAAAGATGTGACGAGTGCTGTGGCATCTCTAAAATTACCAGAGGATGCAGGGAAACCTGTCGTTATGAAGGATGGCCCGCAGATGCCGATATTTACTTTCGCGCTTTCTTCAGATAATGCTAAGCAGGCGGATATTTCACAATATATAAACGATCGGATTAAACCGACTTTGTCTACTGTTGAAAATATCGGCAAGGTGGATGTGTCAGGTGAAACCGAAAAGCAATTATCTATTAAGCTTGATGTTGAAAAAATGAAAGAAAAAAAGATTACTTATGACATAGTGAAGCAAGCGCTTTTAGCACACAATTTTTCTTTTCCAGCGGGCCAGGTGAGTATGAATGAAAAAACATTAAATGTTCAAGCTGATTACAAACTTAAATCGCTTACTGACGTCAACAATATGAAAATGGCAGTACCAAGTGCTGGGGGAGCACAAACAGTTAAATTGTCAGATGTAGCAACTGTAGAGTATGGAAGTAAAACAGAAACTGTATATACGAGGTTAAAAGATACGCCTGCAGTTCTTGTATCTGTTAAAGCGCAGCCAGGAGCTAATGCGGTGGAAGTGGTCAAACAAATTAATCAAAAACTATCTGATCTACAATTACCAGAGGGTTATAAACTGACAAAGTTGTATGACAGCTCAAAGCAGGTAGAAAAATCGGTTAATAGTATGCTTAGGGAAGTGTTGCTAGGTACATTGTTTGCTGTCATTGTGACATTTGTATTCTTACGTAATGTAAGAGCTACAATTGTAGCTGTGCTATCAATTCCGCTGTCTGTTTTAGCAGCGATGATTACGATGAAGTATTTACACTATAGTTTGAATATGATGACGCTAGCTGGTATTGCAGTAGCTGTTGGTCGAGTAATTGATGATTCTATCGTAGTCATTGAAAATATCTACCGCAGAACGTTAAGTAGCACAAAGCGTGATGCAAACATGGTATTAGCAGCTGCTAAAGAAGTTGGCGGTGCGGTTACCTCTTCAACAATTACGACTATGGCAGTATTTGGTCCGCTTTCATTCGTTCCGGGAATTGTTGGCAAGTTCTTTGCCCCGTTCGGAATTACAGTTATTGTTGCACTTGCTTTTTCTTTACTTGTTTCGTTAACAGTTGTCCCTTTGCTTGCTAAATTTTTCTTGCTCCGTTTGAAGCATAAGGAGCCGAAAGAAACAATATTGCAGAGAACATATCAACGTGTGCTGAGCTGGGCGATTCAGAAAAAGATGATTACACTCTTTCTCGCTTTTGTCGTATTTGTTTCATCTTTAGGGCTTGTGCCGCTGATCCCGAAAAACTTTTTACCAGAAGAAAAGGCGGCTTCATATAATTTGACGGCAGATTTACCTGTTGGAACATCACTTGACAAAGCTAATGGTGTAGCTAAAGATATGGAAAGTATTCTTAGTAAACAAGTGAGTGTGAAAAGCTATCAAACGATTGTTTCAGGAGAAAGAATTCGTTTGTCTATTGATTTGAAGGATGATATGACGAAAGAAGGAATAACGACTTTTGAAAAAGATGTAAAAGAAAAGATGAAAAATCTAGGAACGGGCATCGAAACGGCTTTGACACCGATTGGTATAACAGGAGGAGGGAAATTTGTTCTGATTGTGGAAGGTGGAAATGCTAAGGATTTGGAGACTGCCGGGAATAAGATTGTAGAGAAGATCAAGGATATAAAGGGCTTGTCGAATGTGAAAACAAATTTATCTGCTGTAAAACCACAACTTAATTTGTCAATTGATGAAGAAAAAGCAGTGGAAAAAGGTTTGAATCCGATGATGATTGCTGCTTTTGTAAGAGGGAATATTGCTGGTGAAGGTGTTACGACAGTCCAATTAGAAGGAAAAACGACTTCAGTGAATCTAGGATTGAAAAATGATAATCTTACATCTATTGAAAGCATTATGAATCAAATGATTATGAGTCCTACTGGCCAACAGGTAAAGTTGTCAGATGTAGCCACCCTCTCTGAAGCACCGGGACCTACTGCTTTATATCGTTTAAATCAGCAAGAGTACGTACAAGTAAGTGCAAGATTTACAACGGATAATGTATCTGGTGTGCAAGCTGAGGTAGATAAACGTTTAAAAGAGTTAGATTTGCCAAAAGGTATTAAGTATCGCTCTGCAGGACAGTCGCAAGCTATGAGTGAAGGGTTCCAAAATATGATTATTGCTATGGGAATTGCTGTTGTACTTGTCTTTGTTGTGATGCTAGTGACATTTGGAAATGCAATGGCTCCGTTTGCAATTCTATTTTCTTTACCATTTCTTTTTACAGGTGGTTTGCTCGGCTTATACCTTACGAAAGAACCTTTAGGTATGCCGGAATTGGTTGGGTTTCTTATGTTAATTGGAATTGTTGTAACGAATGCTATTGTGTTGATGGATCGTGTTATGCAAAATGAAAAACAAGGAATGGCTATAAAAGAAGCTTTATTAGAAGCAGGGGTAACAAGACTTCGTCCGATTTTAATGACAGCTCTTGCTACAATAGGTGCACTTACACCGTTGGCGTTGTCGGCCGAGGGAGGGCTTATTTCTCGATCCCTTGCCATTGTGGTTATTTCTGGTTTATTAACATCTACGCTCTTAACGTTAATTATTGTACCGACTGTTTATTATGTAATGGATATGATAAAGCGGAAATTCACAAAGAAAAAGGCAGTTTTGAAGGTGGAAGAAGAGACAGCGTAACGAAATAAGGGAATGGGAAGCTTTTTTCCATTCCCTTATTTCGTTCGCGTGATAAAAAATTGATATTGGTTCCAATTCGTATCTGAATAAAATCAAAGTGAATATAGATCGATTTTTATGTAGAGAACAATATTGCAAATTTGAAAGATATAGCTGGTGCGACAGTTTCTATTATTTTGCAAGGAATATATAATTACTTAAAGATAGAGTGAAACTTTCATCAGCGGGGCTTCATCCCCTACTGATTATTATCCCCCTGCGAATCAGGCTTTTACGGGTAATTCATACGGGATAAAGGATTACTTGAGAGGAATATTTACAATGCTGCAGAAAGAATAAATATATTTTTAAAAAAACGTTGA
Source organism: Bacillus cereus group sp. BfR-BA-01380 (assembly GCF_022663535.1). Classification (GTDB taxonomy): domain Bacteria; phylum Bacillota; class Bacilli; order Bacillales; family Bacillaceae_G; genus Bacillus_A; species Bacillus_A cereus_BB. The sequence goes on from NZ_JAKUFS010000065.1 coordinate 5,300, forward strand.
CTCTTATTAAATAAGAGTGTAGTATTATACGAGTCGCTGATGAAACAAATCAAAAACGCGACAAACAAAGTAAAAAACTTAGTTGACATCAAATGACTAAGATGTTAACATAAGGAAGTCGCAATTGAGCGGCGGATAAGTTCTTTGAAAACTGAACGAAACAAACAACGTGAAACGTCGATTTTTATTTATGATGCTAGACAAACTTTATTGGAGAGTTTGATCCTGGCTCAGGATGAACGCTGGCGGCGTGCCTAATACATGCAAGTCGAGCGAACCGATTAAGAGCTT
>NZ_JAKUFS010000066.1 GCF_022663535.1 Bacillus cereus group sp. BfR-BA-01380
CCGAACACGGAAGTTAAGCTCTCTAGCGCCGATGGTAGTTGGGACTTTGTCCCTGTGAGAGTAGGACGTTGCCAGGCAAAAACCTAAGTCAATTGACTTAGGTTTTTTTGTATATGTATAACAAGAAAAAAAACTTGGGCTTTGTACATTAAGCAAATTTAGAGAAAGAAAAAAGGATTTCCCCAGGATTGCAAGAGTATGAAATAGGTGAGGAAACCAAATACATTCTAAACAAGGGAGAAAGGGTATGAATAAGTTTGGGATTTTTTCGTTTCTAACGTTCATCGCAAGTGTATTTTCATTCTTAGTTCTAAGAGGACCTAATGCGAATTTATCCTTGATTATTGTCATTCTAGGTACACTTTCATTACTTGGAATTGTTTTTGCTATCGCATCAAAGCAGTGGTTATCGAGAATAGTTGGTACTGTATTAAACGGCGGAGTATTGGTAATTACGTATTTCCTATTGTTAGCAAAGGGAATTGCTGGTTAATACATTTTTAATTGAGAGGGGATTTAATGGAATAAACCTTATAAAAAGCTCAGAGCTAAAACTTTGAGCTTTTTTACGTGTTAAATGCTGTGTGAATCTACTTGCGAATATCAATACGTCATTTCATCCATAAAAAAAGATCGCCTCATTGGCGATCTTTTTTAAACTACATCTCCCGTTACTAACATGGAACGCTTTTGAAGGCTATCAGAACGAAGACTATACGCGACTACCTTTTTCTTATACTGTTTGATTACATCAACGTGGTCTTTGTAACTGTATATAGAAAAACTAACATCTTTCTTGCCCCTCTTAGTATTAATGACCAATGGTGTTCCACTGCTCTGTGGAGGGAAATAGTATTTCTCTAAAAATAGCGCTTGGTTAAATTGATTAATAACTTGAATCTTTTCTTCACCTTCTAAAGTTTTCCCATCGATGGTTACGCTAACAGTCGCATCATCGAGCGTTGGGTGTAATTGGAATTTGTTGGTAAAAGATTCTACAACAGAAGATGGAAGAGAAGTTAGTATTAATTTAAGGGTAAACATAATAACCAACGAAACTATAAACCAGGTTGTCATATTTTATCATCTCCATTACGTTTTAAAATTAACATTATGACAGTACTTATATTGGTAATCAGCTGATAGACATGTAAAAATAGACCATAATGGCCCATTGTTTAGTAACTGTTGATAATTTCCATTTTATCATAGGGTACTTAGTTGATTTGTGTACATTATGTGAAACTTTATGAATTTATCTCATTTTTTAAGGTCAACGTTATCATTATGAAGCAAAACAGCGTCAAGCAAATGATGATGAAATTTCGCAATTAATTATTGAAGACTTTTGTAAAATAACGTTAGTATTAGGGCTAGAAATGCGTATACTTCAGAAGAGAGTGAACCAATCTAACTCTTATAGAGTATAAAAGTCAGATTGGTTATTGATAATGTCTTTGACTATGCCTATAAAAAAGACAAGGGGTATTTATCCCGCATTAACGGGCAGTAAGACCCCCACCTCAAGGTTAAGAGAGAAACGAAGAAGATAGGTGGGGGATAACTGCCCGTAAAAGCCCGATTGGTTCAACTAACCATCAGTGGGGGATGAAGAAAACCCCCACTGATGGAAGTTTCACTTTATTGTTGAATACACTATTTATTATTTAATTTGTCTAATATATGAACCTTTGATAATTTGGCTGCTGGTATTAGAGAAGCTACAATACCTAAAATAGGACTAATGGATAGGCAAATCAATACGATTTCTAAAGGAAATATAAATGTTGTAGTTTTTAGTAATACTAGCAATTGATAAACTAAGATAATCCCACAAAATACCCCTATTATTCCTCCGGAAATTGAAACAATAGAACCTTCAAGTAAAGAGAGACGAATAATTTGATTACGCTTAGAGCCTATAGCTCTCATAGTTGCAAATTCTCTAGCACGTTCTCTTAAACTACTTGCCATTCCATTCATTAGAGCGATAAAAGCCAAGAAAATTATCATACAAACCGTATAGAGTAGTATCGCGATTCTTTGATAATATTGCTGAAGAAATTTATTTATCTCTTCTTCTTGACTATATAAAATTATCTTTGAAGAAGGTTGATTTTGAATAAGGGATTTTATTTGTGCACTTACTGTATTTTTGTTATGGGTGATATTAAAATAAACTTTATCTATTGTATTTACACCTGCAATATTTTTCATTAATGTAGGGGAGGTATATATACGCAAGTCAGATTGATCATTTGTCAAAGGGTTTTGATTGATGATGCCAACAACTTTTAATGAGATAATGTTTTTTTTGGAATTGCCATTTTCAAAATTAATTTTTTCATCTTTCGTTGCTAATTGGTCTTCAGGAATTAAACGAATTGTATCATGAAGTTTGTATCCCAATATTTCAGAAGTAAAAGAAGTTAATATAACTCCTCCTTCATTTAAACTTTCCTCATTTATAGTACCTTGTTTAATCTTAATAGGTAGTGTTTTTTGAAGGGATGAAAAATCCAAGCCTTGTACACCCACTAAAAATTGTTTTTGACCATTTATATTATATGTTACAGTATTTTCAGAATTAATATTTTGATTTGAATTTAAAGTGAAAAAAAGTTTAGATTTATACACTGGTATCGCATTAATATTTTTAATGCTTTTTATGTTTTGATATAAATCTTCAGATAATCCGGGTTCTTCATAGGATGAATTAGAATGCAGTGTGTAGTTCAGTGGATATCGATGTTTTATATCAGTTTGAGTTGTATCTTTAACCACTTTGAGAAAATGTAATCCGACAATACAAATTACTATACCTAATATTAAAATACGTACAACCTGAATATTTCTTTTGATTTGTTTGAGTACATTTCTACTAGCTAATAAACCATCGCCTTTAAAAAATCTTTTTAATAATATAGTTATTAGATTCGTAATTATTTTAAACATTGTAGGTAATCCTAGATGTATAGACAGTAAAAATAAAACAATGCCTATTATATATATATTGGATTGCTGCCAATAGTAGTAATTTAAAAGGGAGATGGTGCATGATACTAGAAACATTAAAATGCTAGCAGCTACTGTCAAAGGATTTTGCTTATAGTTAAGGTCAGTTGAACTATGATAAGCTTCTATAGGTGCAAGATTGCTAGCAGATAATGCCGGGAAAATACTTGAGATCATTGTTAATATTATTGTTGAAAGAATGCCTATTAGAATAGAGTTCCATGGAATAGAAATAAATCCAAGTTGTAAATTCATTAGGTTTTCAATCAGTTTATATGAAAGCATAGATAAAAATATTCCTGTTATTAAACCAGTTAATGCTGAAATTATGGCTATAATAAAAGATTCATTCATTACCAAGAGAAAAATCTTTCTTCTTTTAATCCCTAATAATCTCAAAGTAGCTAGTTCTTTTTTTCTTTCTTGAATAGACATTTGTAATGCCCCAATGATAAGTAACATACTACCAAGTAAAATAGCAATGCTTAACCATTGAATAATTGGTTTTAATCCGCCTATATTTTCTCTCTCTTTATCTGCTTTAATTTGACTATCTATAGATAAGTTTTTGTATTTGCTTTTTAAAAATTGTATAAATTGTTCTTTATCTCCTAAATCATTTAATTTAATTATTAATGTGGTTGTATGTCCATTTTGGTTTGTCATATCTGCTAACCATTTATAATTAAATAATACAACTGAATTAAGGTATTGATTTTGCTCCATAATTCCCGATACTGTTACCTCTTTTATACTATTTGGTGGAAAAGGAAGTTCAAGTTTAGAACCTATTTTTAAATTTTTAGAATGTGCCATATTATAAGGGATGACTATTTCATTTGGACCAGGTAATTTTCCAGAAGATAGTTTTGCAAACATATGTTGTTTTGCTAACTCGTCATCTTTTATGCCCACATACATGGGTTGTGCGGCCATTTCTTTGTATGGATGTTGTTCACCGATGTACGGATAAAGAAGTGGAGTACTGTTTTTAACTTCTTTAGAATTATTAATGATGTTTATATCTTCCTGTGAAAGAAATTGGGTAGAATCTTTATAGCCAATTATTAAGTCGTAGTCCCCATATTTTTCTTTTATAGTTTTTTCGTTTGACCTTTCAACAGTGTATATTAAGATGTTAGAAAAAATTAATAACGCTATTCCTATAGTTACACCAACTATAGAAAAAATAGTTCTTTTTTTTTGGGACTTTAAGAATTTTATCGATAGTAGAAAGGATCCTTTCATATAGAGCTCTCCTCTATTTTATTTATTATTAAGCTAGTTTTTTCTTTGGGAGATAAATTTAAATTTTTCGGAATCAGTTCATCTTGGATTTCGCCATCTTTTAGAAAAATCACTCGATGAGAATAAGATGCCACCATAGCATCATGGGTGACAACAACTAAAGAATGCTGTAAGCTCTCGCAAAATTCTCGCAATAAATTTAAAATTTCCTTACTTGTTTTTGAATCTAAGCTTCCTGTTGGTTCATCTGCTAATATAATTTTAGGTTGTGTGACTAGAGCCCATCGCTATCAAGCTAAGACTTCATTAGGAATTTTCCAGGGGAGTTTTTTTACTTTTTATAAGGGATCGGTGTAGATTATTTAAAAATTCGCATACGAAATAAACCCTA
>NZ_JAKUFS010000067.1 GCF_022663535.1 Bacillus cereus group sp. BfR-BA-01380
ATACAGAAATAGACATGCAAAAACGCCATCCTTTCCTATGATTCTACAGAAAGAATAGCGTATTTTTTCATTTTAGGGGGAATTTTGTTTTGTTAGCTTGATAGCGATGTGACTAGAGCCCTTGCAATGGCAACTCGCTGTTGTTGACCACCGGACATCTTAGAAGGATATGATGATTTTAAATTTCCTATACCAACTAGATCTAATAATTCTGATGCTTTTTGTCTGATTTTCTCGATGTTATGTCCAGCTAATTCAGAAGGGAGTGTCACATTCTCCATAGCAGTTAAAACCGGTATTAAGTTAAAAAATTGAAATATGAATCCTATTTGATTACTTCTAATCTCGGTTAATTCATTATCATGTAGGTTATTTATCTTAATATTATTTATAAGTACTTCTCCTGAAGATGGTCGATCTAAGCCTGATAAGATATTTAATAAAGTAGATTTTCCCGAACCGCTAGTCCCCATTATTGCTAAAAATTCACCTGTTTTGACCTCTAATGAAACGTTTTTTAATGCGTAAAATGTATTAGCTTCTTCTCCATATATTTTGGAGACATTCTGTGCTTTTAATATGCTAGTCATTAAAGTCCCTCCTATATTTTGTGAGTTATAGAAAGAAAATTTTTTTCTATAACATATAAGCAATGCTCTATATTTAATATAAAAAAAACGTATAGAATTCTTATCAAAAAAGTATCAAAAAAATGTCAAAAGATAGTGCGATGGAATTTTTATTGTATTTATCCCGTATTAACGGGCAGTAATACTCCTGCCTCAAAATTCAGCGGAAGCATTGTCCAGCTCTAGCGGCTAGAATCTCCGGCCGTTTCAGCCCCCTCGGACGAGGCAAAAAGCGCCTCTCTGTCAGGGGCGTGGGCGTCCTGCGATTCTGAACGAGCCACTTCCGCTTTTCTTAAGAAGTTAGGCAGGAGATAAACTGCCCGTAAAAGCCCGATTGGTGAGGGCTGATAATCAGTGGGGGATGAAGAAAACCCCCACTGATTAAAGTTTCACTTTATATCAAAATTGCATATAATTAATAATTTCTTCTTTTTAACTGAAAGACTCGTTCGACAGCGCTTCTTTGATTGTGAAGTTTTTTCCACACCTCTGACTCACTACATGAGGCACTATATTTTCGAATATTTGTCTCTATTTTGATCTTGTAGATTGTTTAGCGAAGAGAATCTGTTGCTAACGGAAACGTTTTACATTCATTTGGTTGTATGTATTTCAGTGTTTGATATTTCTCATCAAAACCAAGGAGTTCTCATACATTGCGTTTATTATAAGTAGTCATGGTTCTTGTTTTCGTTTTCGTGCAGTGAATTTGTGTATAAATGAATTCGTAATCATAACCCGTACCTAATACGTCATACTGGATGGTTAACGGAAAAAGTCGCTATACCTTTTAGATAAGGAATAGCGACTTTTTCGTCATTCAAATTAGTTGAAGACATAGGGGCTGAGGATTATGAAATTGATTCAATTATAAAAAATGTTGTTATTATCAGGTATAATATACAATAACTTGAAATTTGTACTATCCAGGAGGAAGAAGATGGTTAACAATATTCTTATTGTAGATGATGAAGAAGAAATTATGGAAATGTTACAGGACTTTCTGGAAGTAGAAGGTTATAGAGTATTTAAAGCAACAAATGGAGAAGATGCCAAAAGGATATTTGATAAAATAAATATTGATATGATTTTATTAGATATTATGATGAACAATGAATCTGGTTTTTCGATATGTAAAAAATTTCGTGCAGAAAGTAATGTACCAATTATTTTTTTAAGTGCATTACAGAATGATGTAGATAAAATCAGAGGTTTAAACATAGGAGCAGATGATTATATTGTTAAAAGTGCAACACCGGGGGAAATTATAGCAAGAATAAAAGCAATTGAACGTAGGTTAAATCAGAGCTTTGAAAAGCAAAATAATAAAATAGAAAATGAGATTTGTTATAAGAATATTAGGCTGAATATAGATAGAAGAGAGGTTTATATAAATAATGGGATGATTTTATTAACAGTAAAAGAATTCGAAATATTGAAATTGTTTTTAGTGAATCCTAATCAAGTAATGACATATGAACAAATTCTAGAAAAAGTGTGGGGGTATGAACAAGGGGATAATCATGCGGTAAGAGTATATATTGCTAAATTAAGAGAGAAACTTGAGAAATCAACAAATCAAATAAAGATCTATACTGTTTGGGGAATTGGTTATAAATTCGGTGAGACTGATGAATAAAATACAACTCAACATCAAACATTGGTTATATATATTTATATTTGTATTCTTAGTAATTCCCTTCAGCATTACTCAATTAGTTTTAAATTATACAAAAGAACATTATTATTTTGAATTAGAAAGTTTAGAACCATGGATTAAAGATACTATATTAGATAATGCCTATAAGTGGAATGATTTAAATTGGCAGCAAGATATTGATCAAAAAACGAAGCAATTAAAGGTAAATATTAAATTAATTAATAAAAACAATGAGACGACTTTTTCAAATATAGTTTATAAATCCCCAGGGTATCAAGTTGGCTCGCAGCTGAATGCTACTAATGAGCCGAAATCAGATTTTCCTGGTCAAGAGTATCGGGTATATGATGGAGATGAGTTATTAGGAATTGCTTTTATACAAGATAATCGCCTAGCTCCAAAGATGAAGCAGAGCCGTTTAAATTATATTATTAATGAATGGGGAGGGTTATGGATTTGGATTATTTCAAGTGGAATTATGCTACTCTTATGTAATAGATTTGTTAAAAAGAAAGCATTAGAACCGCTTGTTGATTTCCAACAAGTAGTAAAGGCGATTGCTAGAAAAGAGTATCATTTCAATTTACCACACACTCCTATTAAAGAAATTAATAATCTATCAGAATCATTTTTAACTTTACAAGGTCGCTTGAAAGAGGCTTTGGAAAAACAAGAGCAAATGGAACAAGAACGGAAGTTGTTTTTTTCTTCTATTATACATGATTTAAGAACTCCCTTATTTTCAATAAGGGGATATTTAGAGGGGTTAAAAAAAGGAATTGCAAATACACCTGAGAAAAGGAAGAAATATATAGACATTAGTTATGAGAAAGCAAATGTTTTAAATGAATTAATTTCTGATTTGCACTCTTTCACCCAAGTGAATTATTTAGAAAAGCCTTTGGATCTAGAAGAATTAAATTTCACCGCTGTTATGAAGGAATTAATTCAAGGATTTGAACCAGAATTAGTGAAAAAAGAACAAGAAATAACTTTTGCTTCGTGTGGGGATATTATTTTTAAGGGAGATTATTATCTATTATCTCGTGCAGTTAATAATATTTTATCAAATGCAATACAATATACTCCTGTTAAAGGACAAATACAGGTGAACTTAGAAATTAGTGTAGAAAATTATGTTTGTTTATCAATATCAGATAATGGTCCTGGTATTTTAGATAAGGATATTCCATATATATTTTCTCCTTTATACAGAGGAGAAAAATCGCGAAATCGAAAAACGGGGGGCTTGGGTTTGGGCCTTACCATTGCTAATAGTATTGTTAATAAGCATAATGGGAAAATTGAAGTTTTTAATAATAATGATAAGGGTGTTACATTTAGAATTCTTCTAAAATTATGAACAAAAACGGCGTGTTCTTTTCTTTCAAATTCAGTACTTCTAATCATTTCTTATAAAACTACTCCATTCATTGTAAGAAAAATATATTACGATAAGTGAAGAGTTTATCATTGCGGTTGTGGTGATTGTAACAGGTGAAATACCCTTAAATATTCGATGAAGCTTATTCAGAAATAGTCATATATTGCGTTTTACAATAACAGAAGGATCCATTCTAGTATTTTGGACTTATTGCCAAATGAATTTTATCAAAGAAGTTAGAGCATGAAGCGAGGTTTTTTCTTGTCGCATATGAAAAAAGAATTAACTTGCCGAAATAAAGAGAAATTTTATCCCGCTATTTGTGGGCAGTAATACTCCCGCCTCAAAATTCGGCGAAAGCATTGTCCAGTTCCAGTGGCTAGAATGTTCGGTGGCTTCGCTTCTTCCTGCGAGGTAAAAAACACCTCTACGTCAGAAGCTCCATCCCCCTC
>NZ_JAKUFS010000068.1 GCF_022663535.1 Bacillus cereus group sp. BfR-BA-01380
CTTTTCTTAAGAAGTTAGGCGGGAGATAAACTGCCCGTAAAAGCCCGATTGGTGAGGGCTAATAATCAGTGGGGGATGAAGAAAACCCCACTGATTAAAGTTTCACTTTATCCTGTTATAACGTGAGTTAATAATAATTTATTATATTTACATGAATGTGTGAAAAGTTTTAATACAAAAATAGGTGTATTTGTATTAGCGGTTGTATTTCAGATAAAAGATTTGTTCATTTTATCTGAAACTTGAGGATGCGGCTTTACTATTCGTAAATTGCAGAATAAGAAATGATGAAAAGAAGTCAGAAAATAGTCAAACTTCGACATATTTATATACCCATTTTTTGTTATAGTAAAAAGAAAAGGGGGAAAAAACATGTATACACTTAAAATTGTTTCAGATCGTGAGGCTATTTATCAATTTGCGAGTTATGCTCAAGTGGTACAAGGGGTAGAAAATGTATATGTGGAAGTGGGAGAATCATTGTATGAGCACCCGCTCATGAAGTTTTATGTTCATGTTACCGTCAAAGAAGGGTATGAACAAGGGAAAGCATTGCGGGAAGTTGCACGTTTAGTAGAATTAGGACGTTTTACATATGTTCATTACCGAGATGAGGAAATTGAAAGAGCATTTGAGGACGTAAAATACGAAATCCATAGGGGTTAGATAATAAGAGAGGAAGGGGCTAATGTGAGTTAGCCTCTTTTTTGTGTATGAAAATATTTTATATGTATCAAACAAATAAAGAACGAATTTTGCTATTATAGGAGGGGAGAAGAAAGGGGAGTTACATAATGGGGTATATACAGGAGCTACGGGAATTAGTTGGAACAAAACCACTTATAATAGTAGGATCAGCAATTATTGTTTTAAATGAAAAAAATGAAGTATTATTACAACTTCGTTCTGATACATATGATTGGGGATTGCCGGGGGGAGCAATGGAGTTAGGAGAGACAATTGAAGAAACCGCAGAGAGAGAATTAAGAGAAGAAACAGGTTTAAAAGCAGATTCCCTACAGTTTCTCGGTGTGCTCTCTGGTCAAGACTTATATTATCGTTATCCGCATGGAGACGAAATTTATAATGTAATCAATGTATTTCAAGCGCATCATGTGTACGGTGAAATACAATGTGATGAAGAAGGATTAGATATGCAATATTTTCCAAATGATAAGTTGCCAAATTTAAATACAACAACAGAAAAAATTCTTCGGAAATTTTTATTGGCACTAACAGAATAGAAGGAGGGGATTATCCTTCTATATACAAGTTGAAAAAACGGCATAAAAATCCCTTCCCTTTTAGGGGGGACGAGAGCATCTGGCCGTGCAAAGAAGCGGTCAGGACCTTTTCCTACCACATGCGAGTATAGGTCATGGTGTATTCTGCATAGCAGAAACTTATGTGTCTGAAAATTTTAATAGATACATATATTCTAATTTTATTTAATATTTTGATTTTCTTAGTTGCTTCGTAATATAATAGACATAGATATGCATCTTGTAGTATTTCATCCAAATTTTACCAGGGTACATAAGAGAGGAGAAAGTACACGATGCGTAATGTAGTCGTTACAGCGGCAGTTCGTTCACCGATTGGAACATTTGGAGGAGCTTTCAAAAATGTAAAACCAACTGAACTTATAGTTCCTGTATTACAGGAAGCTGTAAAAAGAGGCGGTGTGTCGCCCCATGAAGTAGATGAAGTGATTTTAGGTCACTGTATTCAGCGAACAGATGAGGCAAATACAGCAAGAACGGCAGCTCTTATGGCGGGATTTCCGGATACGGTTACCGGTTACACAATTCAGCGTCAATGTGCTTCAGGTATGCAAGCGCTAATTTCAGCAGCAATGCAAATTCAATTAGGTGTAAGTGATGTTGTTGTTGCAGGAGGAGTAGAAGTGATGAGCTCTAGTCCGTATGTATTAAAAGAGAACCGCTGGGGACAACGACTACAACACGGAGAAATTCGTGATATGGTATGGGAAGTGCTAGAAGATCCAATGCATCATATTATGATGGGAGAAACTGCGGAAAATCTTGCTGAGCAATATGACATTTCTCGCGAAGAACAAGATGAAGTAGCGGTGTTAAGTCATCAACGTGCGCTTCATGCAATCGAAGCGGGCTATTTTGATGAGCAAATTGTTCCAATTACGAAAAAGGAACGGAGAAAAGAGGTTGTCGTTTCCAAAGATGAACATCCTCGTGCAGATATTACGTTAGAAAAACTTTCGGGTTTAAAAGCAGCTTTTCGCAAGGGCGGAACAGTAACTGCCGGAAACGCATCGGGTATTAATGACGGAAGTGCAGCGTTAGTCTTAATGAGTGAAGAAAAAGCGAAAGAAAAAGGGCTTCAACCATTAGCGAGAATTGTTGGATACTCTGTAGCAGGTGTAGATCCTAAAATTATGGGGATTGGACCAGTGCCAGCAATTCAAAAAGGACTGCAAAATGTAAATTGGTCAGTAAATGATGCCGATTTATTCGAAATTAATGAAGCATTTGCTGCACAATATTTAGCAGTAGAGAAAGAATTAGGCTTAGATCGTGAAAAAGTGAATGTAAATGGCAGTGGAATAGGTCTTGGTCATCCAATTGGATGTACAGGAGCACGTATTACAGTAAGCTTAATTCATGAGTTAAGAAGACGAGGATTAGAAAAGGGTATTGCTTCTCTTTGCGTCGGTGGCGGTATGGGAGTAGCGTTATTTATAGAAGCATTATAAGAAACAAAACCAGCTAGTGTGTCTACTAGCTGGTTTTGTTTATGGACGGAATAGATGATGGAATAGTCTTTCACGATCTTTAAAAAAGAGTTTCTGGATATATATAGTATAATAGTACGTATAATGATAGTTTCATAGTATGAAATGACAGGAGAAAGATTATGAAAGTATGGCACGTATTTTATATTTTATGTAGCATACTTATTCTTTTAAGTGGGTGTGCTCAGCAGGAAAAAGTGAAACAGCCGAAGAAACAGGCTATTCCCGAGACGAATGAATATGGCGGTATACAACTAACAAAAGTCGGACAAGAGATTAAGCAAAAAAACTGGGGGACTTTAAAATTAGAACAAATCAAACATGTAAATGAAACATTTACAGTTGGAACGATGAAAATCCATGTAGAAAATGTAAGAGTTATTACATTATCAAATTTGGAATCTGAAACAAAAGAGACGTTGAAAATGTATACAAAATTAACTCCGGAAGAAGTACAACGCCGCTTAGGAGAGACACTGGAGCGAACAGAGGCAGAATTATATGCATCACTAAGTGGACAAGATATTGATGATACTGCTAAATATATTGAAATTACATATAAGGTTGAAAATGCAGGAGACAAAGAGATGCAGTTCTTTTCTATGAATGATGTAACTGTAAATGAAAAGCAACAATTTCATGTGCCAGCGAAAAACTTCTTATATGCAGAAGATACGCTTGTTGGTACAAAAAGTGTAACGAGAGAGGATTATAGTCCTAGTGAAACAAGGGATGGCTTAATTGGGCTTTTACTAAGTGATCCTAATGAAAAAGTAAAAACAGTTTCTTTTACAACAGATACATTGGCAGCAGGAGACACACATGAAAAAATTGCAGAACCACAAACATTTACCATTTCACTATAATAGTGAAATGGTAAATGTTTGTTATATAAATATAAAATTTAAAAATTGACATAAAAACCCTCTTTCTATTTAGGTGGGCGAGAGCATCTGGCCATGCATAGAAGCGGTCAGGGCCTTTTTCTGCCACATGCGTGGTTAAAACAAAGGGAGCAAGTGAGTACAGGTCATGTTGACTTATATGTCGGAAAATTACAATGGATATATATAGTAGGATAGGAAATATGTCGTTTTATAGAGAATTTATATTTATCCCGCTATTTGTGGGCAGTAATACTCCCACCTCAAAATTCGGCGAAAGCATTGTCCAGTTCCAGTGGCTAGAATGTTCGGTGGCTTCGCTTCTTCCTGCGAGGTAA
>NZ_JAKUFS010000069.1 GCF_022663535.1 Bacillus cereus group sp. BfR-BA-01380
AAATCATATGGCAATCGCAATGGCAGTTTTAAAATTTATCGGTGGATTACTTCCATTCGTACAAGAGCTTTTAAAAGCAGTAATGTAAGTTCGTTATTTAGCAATTATTCACAAACAATTCTCATACCTTAATACAAAAAAAGGAAGAAGTTGATTTTTTTGAAAAATATGAAAAATAATAAAGGAATAAAATTCCTTACATGTTTATTAGTTAGTTTAAGCACTATTGGTTATTCATCTAGTTCCTTTGCTGAAACACCTAAAAGTAATTCAGCTAATGCAACAAAAAAAGCTATTAACATTGATACTGGTATAGCAAATCTAAAGTATAATAACCAAGAGGTTTTAGCAATAAATGGTGATAAAGTAGAGAGTTTTGTTCCAAAAGAAAGTACAAATTCAAATGGTAAATTTGTAGTAGTTGAACGTGAGAAAAAATCACTTACAACTTCACCAGTGGATATTTCAATTATTGATTCTGTGGCTAATCGTGCTTATCCAGGAGCAGTACAACTTGCAAATAAAGCTTTTGCAGATAATCAACCTGATTTATTAGTGGCTAAGAGAAAACCTTTGAATATTAGTATCGACTTACCTGGTATGAGAAAAGACAATACAATTACTGTCCAAAATCCTACATATGGTAATGTGTCTGGAGCAGTAGATGAATTAGTATCGACTTGGAATGACAAGTATTCAAAAACACATACGTTACCTGCAAGAACGCAGTATACAGAATCTATGGTGTATAGTAAATCTCAAATCGCAAGTGCTCTTAATGTTAACGCTAAATATCTTGACAATTCACTGAATATTGATTTTAAAGCAGTTGCAGATGGCGAGAAAAAAGTGATGGTTGCGGCATATAAGCAAATCTTCTATACAGTAAGTGCAGAACTACCTAACAATCCATCAGATCTTTTTGATAATAGTGTTACGTTTGATGAGTTAACTCGTAAAGGGGTAAGTAATACGGCTCCACCCGTTATGGTGTCAAATGTAGCTTATGGTAGAACAGTTTATGTGAAATTAGAAACATCATCTAAGAGCAAAGATGTACAAGCTGCTTTTAAAGCCTTAATTAAGGGTCAAGGCGTTGAAGCGAGTGGACAGTACAAAGATATTTTTGAAGACAGTACCTTTACTGCTGTAGTATTAGGCGGAGATGCAAAAGAGCATAACAAGGTTGTTACAAAAGATTTTGATGAAATCCGAAATGTCATTAAGGATAATGCAGAATTAAGTTCTAAAAATCCTGCATACCCAATTTCATATACTAGCTCTTTCTTAAAAGATAATTCAACTGCTGCTGTTCATAACAATACAGATTATATCGAGACTAAAACTACAGAATATTCTAGTGCGAAAATGACGCTTGATCATACTGGTGGATATGTTGCTCAATTTGATGTATCTTGGGATGAATTCTCATATGATCAAAATGGAAAAGAAGTATTAACTCATAAAACTTGGGATGGAAACGGTAGAGACAGAACTGCTCATTTCAATACAGTGATCCCACTTCCAGCGAATGCAAAAAATGTAAAAGTCGTAGCAAGAGAATGTACAGGTCTTGCATGGGAATGGTGGAGAACAATTATTAATGAACAAAATGTTCCATTAACAAATGAAATGAAAGTTTCAATTGGAGGAACAACATTATATCCAAGTGCTAATATTAGTCATTAATTAAAAGTGAAGAGCCCTGTTTACAGGGCTCTTTTTCAAGTACCCCAAAAACGAAAAGTTTGTACATTTTCACCTCAAGATGTCAATTTTCTCATTTTGAGGTATTTGTTTTTCTTAGCTTGATGGTGATGTGGCGGTACCCTTTATTAGAAAAGAATAAATCTTACAAAAAGTTTAATTATTGTTGAAAAACCGAATGTTGTTAAAGTAAACCGTGTGAATATAACTTTTTATGGTAGAGATAAGGTAATTGTATGAGTGATAAATTGAGACCGGCCGAACTAAGAAAGAGCCGCAAATACTATGTTTCTAGTGTTCACGAAATAGCAAGCGGCCGTTTAGAGATATTGGACAGATACATAGGCGAGGATAAACAAGTTTGGCTCAAATATAAAATGATCGATACTGGTGAAATTTCAGAAAATCGAGAAGTCAACATTAACAGCAACATTTATAAATTTTGCAGAAAACAAATGGCACAAGCTTTCGAGGAAGACAACCCAGAATTATTTGATCAGAATGCATCATATAAGCGTGTATTAGAGGAATTGGACAACGTTTCTAAGCAATTGACAACGCTACTATACAACCAAACGTTATTAATGCAGGAAATACAGGAATTGAAAAAAGGTAAGGTGACGATATGAAAAATAAATATGTGATCATCGGCATAGCGTTTTGCGTGGCCACGGGTTTCGTAGCAACAAACATAATTGTAGATAAACACTGTCAGCAGCAGGGCGGACCAACACAAGATGGTTTACACAATTGGCATAAAACAAAAGATCAGTATTGTGAATGATTGTTATGGTACTTTATTTTTGGTGATGAGTTTTGGGACTGATTTTTAACTGTATTTCATTCTAATTTAGTAGAAATAAATAAAGTTCCACAAACGACCGTTTTTGTTTTTTTTAAGAAAAAAAGTCTGGATATGCTAGACTCTTTTTCTTAAGATAGTTTATTAATGGAGTGTTTCCATATCAAAACTACTATTACTTCCCCACATAAACATACTTCATAGATAATACTTGCAATATTCCCGAAGATTTCTAATCCAAAAGGTGTTGATTTAAAATAAAGTTCGATTATTTATAATAAAGATTGATAACTTGTAAAAAAGTTTGATAAAAAGATCCGTTTTGTAGAGTATTTCTTTGTTCCACAAGCGGGCCATTTAATGGAATAAAGCTTATTGAGTTAACCGGGACAGGTTGATTAATAAGAAAAGGAAATGAAACCAGTTTTATAGAATTAATTAGGTAATTCATTTTCCTGGAGGGATAACTGAATGGCTGAATTGATTTATCATGTCGCAGTTTCACTAGATAACTTTATTGCAGATCAAGGTATGATAGATAGAAATATTAATAATTCTAGCTTTTTATTTGATGGGGATCATATCCCAGACTTTTTATCAGATATTCATCAATACGATGCCGTATTGATGGGTAGAAAAACATATGAGTTTGGATTTCAATTCGGTGCTAAACCAGGTGAACCTGGCTATAAGGGCATAAAACATTACATATTTTCAAACTCCATGCAGTTTG
>NZ_JAKUFS010000070.1 GCF_022663535.1 Bacillus cereus group sp. BfR-BA-01380
TTGGGGATAAGAAACTTTGAATTTCTTGAGCAAATAGTTGTAATTCATCAGATACAGAAATAGACATACAAAAACGCCATCCTTTCCTATGATTCTACAGAAAGAATAGCGCATTTTTTCATTTTAGGGGGAATTTTATTTTCTTAGCTTGATAGCGATGTGGCGGTATCCCATTATGAACAACCTCCCAATGGAACTATGCTCATTTAAATCCATTCTCCACAAAAATTTAGTTTGAATCCGTTCCTTCTGATTTCCTTGAACAGCTCTTATCTTAAAATCCGCATGATAGGTAATAGAACGTTCTATGCCTCCATAATATTTTTATTTTTCGTCAGATGTTTCATTTGAAATTCACTAAAGATAATCTTACTCATTTTCTCTTACATTACTTGTATAGTTATTTTCATTCTAACCGGGAAAGGGATGGGAAATTATACAAATACCCGAATAATGGAATTTTTAAGTGTCCAATATTCGGGTTACGGTTCAAAAATGAATTTCCTGCTCTTTTTTATTTAGAAGCACTCTTGGTAGTAGTAGGACGATTTCTCGAAATTTTTCAAAATAAAATAACTATCTCCAATTTTTTTACAAGTTGGCTTTTCTTCTGGTGACTTAAATTCGACAAACAGTTCTTTTGCTTTAATATAATACTTTAATGCAAGCGTTTCATTAGATTCTTTATGATAAATATCACCTAAGAGTTCATAAGCTTGTGCTTTATACTTATTTTTAGAGTTATTGCTGATAACGTTCTGGCAAGTGGACTTTGCGGATTCACAATTTTTTTGAGAAAAATAGCTTTTAGCTAACTCAACTTGTACATTCATAATTTCATTAGGCTGTGCATTGTTTTGAGTATAAATTTTGATAGCTGTTTTGAAAGCTAGCTGAGCTTGATTAAATTCTTTTTTGTAAGAGAGAAGAATACCAAGGTTGGTATATGTTCCTGCTTCATATAACTTGTTTTCATTCAATTTGAAAAAGTTAAGTGCTTTTTCGTTTGCCTTTTCAGCTTCATTGAAACGTTGCAGTTTCATGTTACAAATACCAAGTGTCATAAAAATCTCACCGGCTCTATAATAAGCTTGTATTTGTGCATTTTGTTCTATCGCTTCTTCTAGAAAGTTGATAGATGAATAATACTCACCTAAACGGCCATGAACAAGACCTAAATTGACAAGTAAAGAAATATATAGGAGGCCACTAATTTGTTCATGAATTGTTATTTTATATGCCTTATTTAATATTGTAAGTGCTGACTCATGGTTGTTAGTCCTGTAATATAAGTATCCTAGTGAATCTAAAGATCTAACCATCTCATTTACATAGTTACCTTCTTTCAAAAGGGAAATACTTTTTTTAAAGTAAGGCTTAGCATGATGAAAATCACCGATATTCTCGTAATATTTCCCGTGTATCCAATTTAAAATTCCTTTATCGTATATATTTATATCAGGATGGTTAAAATAGTCCTTTTGTTCAATAAAGATCTTTACTTTATCCCATAGGTGAGTATTAGTGTGATTTTCTGCCGCCTTAATATCTTTTTTTATTTGAGATATTGTTGGTTCTGTATTTTCTACACTTTTAAAGACTTCTTCTATAGAGCACTCTAGTTTATTACTCAAAGCTTCTAGTACTTCATAAGATGGTTGGACCAGTCCTTTTTCTATTTGACTTAAATAACTGCGTGTAATGATACCGTTAGATAATTTTTCCTGGGTTAGTTTTTTTTGTTTTCTTAGCTCTCTGATGCGTTGACCTAACAAATAATATTCCTCCAATCATTTGGTAATGTATTTCATAATGATTATTATTAACATTTTTAAACAAAAAGTAAATATAAAATAAATGTTAATAATGTATTGACAATGTTTTATTGTTAAATTATGATTTATTTACATCGAATAACTATTCAGAAAAAAAAATAAAATGTTAAAAATGTTTATAGTGAAGGAGAAATAAATTATGAAAATGAAAGTTCAATTATTTATGGGAAAAGTAGTTCTTCTTACAGCAACCGTGGCATTATTTACGGATATAGTATGGCCAACGTTAAGTAAAACTTTGTAGTGGAGGGTTGCGTGACTTAATAAATTACGCACATCATATTTATTTTAGGAAAACAAAAAACACTTTATTTTTTTTGTTTCTAAATTTCAGAATATAAAATTTATTTTATGTTAAAAAAATTTACATAGTAAGGATGGAATATTTGATGAAAATGAAAGTTCAATTATTTATGGGGAAAGTAGTTCTTCTTACAGCAACCGTGGCATTATTTACGGATATAGTATGGCCAACGTTAAGTAAAATTTTGTAGTGGAGGGTTGCGTGACTTAATAAATTACGCACATCATATTTATTTTAGGAAAACAAAAAACACTTTATTTTTTTTGTTTCTAAATTTCAGAATATAAAATTTACTTTATGTTAAAAAAATTTACATAGTAAGGATGGAACATTTGATGAAAATGAAAGTTCAATTATTTATGGGGAAAGTAGTTCTTTTTACAGCAACCGTGGCATTATTTACGGATATAGTATGGCCAACGTTAAGTAAAACTTTGTAGTGGAGGGTTGCGTGACTTAATAAATTACGCACATCATATTTATTTTAGGAAAACAAAAAACACTTTATTTTTTTTGTTTCTAAATTTCAGAATATAAAATTTATTTTATGTTAAAAAAATTTACATAGTAAGGATGGAATATTTGATGAAAATGAAAGTTCAATTATTTATGGGGAAAGTAGTTCTTCTTACAGCAACCGTGACATTATTTACGGATATAGTATGGCCAATGTTAAGTAAAACTTTGTAGTGGAGGGATGTGTGATTTAATAAATTGCGACACATTACACTTGTTTTGGGGATTTTCGGAAAAATTATTAGTAGTAGCAGAGTGGTAAATTCCAAAAGAAGATCTGAAGAAGGAGGTGAAAGAAATGAGCCGTGAAATTCCAAAGGAATTATTAAAATCATTAGAAGAGCTAGAACTAAATGAAAACACAACAACAGAAGATGAAATTGAAGCAGCATTAGTAGTAGCAGAGTGGTAAATTC
>NZ_JAKUFS010000071.1 GCF_022663535.1 Bacillus cereus group sp. BfR-BA-01380
TCAAACGTTTCATTCATAATCCGCTCCTTTTTCTTGTCCTTGGAACCAGTATGGACAAGATTTTGAGAGGATAAGCACAGAAGATGAAGAAACTAGTCAGTTATATATAATACCATTACCTAAATCATCACATTTAATTATGATTATTCGAAATAGAAATATTCTTTTTGAAAATTATTGGTTTTGAGGTGGGAATTTTGGCGAAGACAAGGATTCCTCTTTCACTATCACGAATGTTATAACGTGAGGTGATGGTGCTATGACAGATAAAACAGACAGCTCTCAATCTATACATGCCAGCAAGGACGTAGCAGTGTTATTGAAGATCCAGGAGTCTACTTTACGTAAGTACTGTATCATGCTTGAAGAACATGGATATCACTTTCATAAAAATGAGCATGGCCATCGTGGATTCATGGATAACGACGTTATAACACTACGTAAATTAATTGAAATAAAGTCGCACCCTGATATGACATTAAAACAGGCTTGTAACGCAATAATGACATGGATTAAAGAAAAAGATATAGCAGATGTCGATACTGATGTTATAACGCGAAATGAGCAACATGACGAGCGATATAACGAGTTAAAAGAAATGATTCAGCAGCAGAATGGCCTATTAAAGCAAATGGCTAAGAAATTAGATGATCAGCAGCGATATATTGACGAGAGATTAGAGAAACGAGATCAATTACTTATGCAAACAATTAGAGACTCGCAGGAGCAAAAAGCTCTTTTAGAAGCAGCTGCAACGAATAAGAAGTCTTGGTGGAGATTCTGGTGATGAGTCTCTTTTTTATTTAAATAATTATATAACTGTTATATAATTATTTTATAAGTATTAATCATTTGTTGTGAATCTACCAACTTTCAGTTAGAATAAACTCATAAATACATAATTCTTATATAACAGATAGATAATTATTAATTATTTTCTAGGGGGAAATAAAATGACAAAAGTATTTGCAATTGATCATGGGAATGGGGCTGTTAAAATGCGTACAGATGTGTTTAAAAAGACACTTCCATCTATCTATTCATTTGCTTCTAATGTAGGCGAAGCACTATCTGGTGGTAAAATGAAGTTAAAAACATATAAAGTTGACGGCGCTGAATATGTATGGGGCGATGACATCATCAAAGTGAGTAACACTTTGAACACATACGCTCAACAAAATCGTTATAAAACAAATCAATACAAAACATTATCTAAGATTGCTTTAGCTGAAATGGCAGTTAAAACAAACATAAAAAGTTATGATGAAGTTTTAGTTGTGACTGGTGTTCCTAGTCAAGAAATCGGGACAAAAGCAGTTGATGAAATTAAAGAAGTATACCAAGGAGCTCACGAAATTGAAGTGAATGGTAAGAAAGTAACGATTAATGTTGTGGATGTAATCGTTCTTGCTCAACCGGTAGGTACAGTTATGAGCCGTTACTTAGATGAAGATGGTTTTGTAAGTGATGATTCTTATGAAGATATGATTGTAGGTATTATTGATATCGGAACAGGTACAACTGATTTAGATGTAATCTCTATGTTGCGTCGCGAAAAAGAGTCTACTTCTGTTCCAAAAGGAATGCATGATGTATATGAGCCGATTGTTTCTAAAATCAAGAAGGAAACAAGTGCTACTATTAATGATTATAAATTAGAAAAAGTATTTGAAATTGGAGAATATCAAGCTTCTAAACGTATGGATTCAATTGACTTCAATGAAGAGAAATCAGCTTCAATTAAAGAAGTTTATGATTTCATTGTAAATGGTGTAAATAATGCTTGGAAAACATTCGACCGTTTCGATGAAGTACTTGTTTCTGGTGGTGGTGCGAATACGTTCCATCAGTTATTAGAAGAGTGGATTGGTAAAGTAACAAAATTAGAAGAAAGCCAAACGGCAAACGTAGAAGGTTTCTATAGATACGGAAAATTCGAGGTAGGCGAAGAAGATGGCGAATAAGACGTACCTTTTGTCTTATGATGATGTTCTAGATAAGGACATTAAATTATGGTTAGAGTCTTTACCACGTAATCGTAAGGCAGAAATGGTAAGAACAGCTATTAGACAATACATTCATACTAGTGGAACAGCTCCTATTGTTGCACAAGTAATTGAGACGAAAGAAGAACCAAAAAAGAAGAAACGCCCAAAATTAAATCGTGGTGGAAATTTTGAATCTGAATAACTAGTAAAAGCCCTGTTTATACAGGGCTTTTAAACGGTTCTGGTGCAAACTTCAAAATATATGAAATTAGTCTAGTAAACTTGGACATACTGATAGCGATGGGGTCTCGCCAACAGAACGCGAATTTCGTACGCTAAGCATCTAGAATAATAACCTTTTATGGTAAAATTATGAAAAGGATGGTGAGGACAGTGAAGTTGGTGGTTTTATTGGTGATTTGTACGATTGTTGGTTTAATTATTATGATAAGTGGTTATCAAATTCATATTAAAAAACGCTTATCCCTTATTGCTGGATATCAGGAAGAAACTTTTATTGGTGACAAAAATAAACTAGCTAAATTATGCGGTATATTTGCTTACGTAGTAGGAATTGCTACATTTTTACTACCTTTTGTAGCTTTTGAAGAAAGTTTGATTAAATTAACTTAATAAACCTTGATAAAAGAGCAAATAGAAAAAGCGTGTTTTGAAAAAAAAATTGATCAAAAAACGCTTTTTCTATATTCAATTGAATCATCCTTTTATAAAAAAGTTTGATAATTTTTGTGATCCCTGCTCAATTAAAGCGCCTTTTTATTGAACAATTGGTTGAAATTTTATTGTTGAAAATTAATTAAAGACAGGGGTTCTCTAGGATAATCCTAAGTATAAATAATATTGTAAGTCGGTTTGACAACTCCACTAGAGTACTGTTTCATGTCC
>NZ_JAKUFS010000072.1 GCF_022663535.1 Bacillus cereus group sp. BfR-BA-01380
ACGCTATGGGAAATCTCATCTTGAGGGGGGCTTCATGCTTAGATGCTTTCAGCACTTATCCCTTCCGCACATAGCTACCCAGCTATGCCCTTGGCAGAACAACTGGTACACCAGCGGTGCGTCCATCCCGGTCCTCTCGTACTAAGGACAGCTCCTCTCAAATTTCCTACGCCCACGACGGATAGGGACCGAACTGTCTCACGACGTTCTGAACCCAGCTCGCGTACCGCTTTAATGGGCGAACAGCCCAACCCTTGGGACCGACTACAGCCCCAGGATGCGATGAGCCGACATCGAGGTGCCAAACCTCCCCGTCGATGTGGACTCTTGGGGGAGATAAGCCTGTTATCCCCGGGGTAGCTTTTATCCGTTGAGCGATGGCCCTTCCATGCGGAACCACCGGATCACTAAGCCCGACTTTCGTCCCTGCTCGACTTGTAGGTCTCGCAGTCAAGCTCCCTTATGCCTTTGCACTCTACGAATGATTTCCAACCATTCTGAGGGAACCTTTGGGCGCCTCCGTTACTTTTTAGGAGGCGACCGCCCCAGTCAAACTGCCCACCTGACACTGTCTCCCGGGTCGATAAGACCCGTAGGTTAGAATTTCAATACAGCCAGGGCGGTATCCCACCAGCGCCTCCACCGAAGCTAGCGCTCCGGCTTCAAAGGCTCCCGCCTATCCTGTACAAGCTGTACCAAAATTCAATATCAGGCTACAGTAAAGCTCCACGGGGTCTTTCCGTCCTGTCGCGGGTAACCTGCATCTTCACAGGTACTATAATTTCACCGAGTCTCTGGTTGAGACAGTGCCCAAATCGTTACACCTTTCGTGCGGGTCGGAACTTACCCGACAAGGAATTTCGCTACCTTAGGACCGTTATAGTTACGGCCGCCGTTTACTGGGGCTTCAGTTCAGAGCTTCGCTTGCGCTAACCCCTCTCCTTAACCTTCCAGCACCGGGCAGGTGTCAGCCCCTATACTTCGCCTTACGGCTTCGCAGAGACCTGTGTTTTTGCTAAACAGTCGCTTGGGCCTATTCACTGCGGCTTTCCGTTAAGAAAGCACCCCTTCTCCCGAAGTTACGGGGTCATTTTGCCGAGTTCCTTAACCAGAGTTCTCTCGCACACCTTAGGATTCTCTCCTCGCCTACCTGTGTCGGTTTGCGGTACAGGCACCTTTTATCTCGCTAGAAGCTTTTCTTGGCAGCGGGGAATCAAAGACTTCGCTCCATAAGGAGCTTCCCCATCACAGCTCAGCCTTCGCGGTAAGCGGATTTGCCTACTTACCAGCCTAACTGCTTGGACGTGCTCAACCAATCGCACGCTTCTTCTATCCTTCTGCGTCCCTCCATTGCTCAAACGATAAAGAGGTGGTACAGGAATATCAACCTGTTGTCCATCGCCTACGCCTGTCGGCCTCGGCTTAGGTCCTGACTAACCCTGAGCGGACGAGCCTTCCTCAGGAAACCTTAGGCATTCGGTGGACGGGATTCTCACCCGTCTTTCGCTACTCATACCGGCATTCTCACTTCTAAGCGCTCCACCAGTCCTTACGATCTGACTTCACAGCACTTAGAACGCTCCCCTACCACTGATACCATAGGTATCAATCCGCAGCTTCGGTGGTGTATTTAGCCCCGGTACATTTTCGGCGCAGAGTCACTCGACTAGTGAGCTATTACGCACTCTTTAAATGGTGGCTGCTTCTAAGCCAACATCCTAGTTGTCTAAGCAACTCCACATCCTTTTCCACTTAATACACACTTTGGGACCTTAGCTGGCGGTCTGGGCTGTTTCCCTTTTGACTACGGATCTTATCACTCGCAGTCTGACTCCTAAGGATAAGTCATTGGCATTCGGAGTTTGACTGAATTCGGTAATCCGATGAGGACCCCTAGTTCAATCAGTGCTCTACCTCCAAGACTCTTACACTTAAGGCTAGCCCTAAAGCTATTTCGGGGAGAACCAGCTATCTCCAGGTTCGATTGGAATTTCTCCGCTACCCACACCTCATCCCCGCACTTTTCAACGTGCGTGGGTTCGGGCCTCCATTCAGTGTTACCTGAACTTCACCCTGGACATGGGTAGATCACCTGGTTTCGGGTCTACGACCACGTACTAAACGCCCTATTCAGACTCGCTTTCGCTACGGCTCCGCCTCTTCAGCTTAACCTCGCACGGGATCGTAACTCGCCGGTTCATTCTACAAAAGGCACGCCATCACCCGTTAACGGGCTCTGACTATTTGTAGGCACACGGTTTCAGGATCTCTTTCACTCCCCTTCCGGGGTGCTTTTCACCTTTCCCTCACGGTACTGGTTCACTATCGATCACTAGGTAGTATTTAGCCTTGGGAGATGGTCCTCCCAGATTCCGACGGAATTTCACGTGTTCCGCCGTACTCAGGATACATTCAAGAGGGAACGAAGTTTCAACTACAGGGTTGTTACCTTCTATGACGAGCCTTTCCAGGCTGCTTCGTCTACCTCGTTCCTTTGTAACTCCGTATAGAATGTCCTACAACCCCAAGAGGCAAGCCTCTTGGTTTGGGCTAGATTCCGTTTCGCTCGCCGCTACTCAGGAAATCGCATTTGCTTTCTCTTCCTCCAGGTACTTAGATGTTTCAGTTCCCTGGGTCTGTCTTCTTTACCCTATGTATTCAGATAAAGATACCATACCATTACGTATGGTGGGTTTCCCCATTCGGAAATCTCCGGATCAAAGCTTACTTACAGCTCCCCGAAGCATATCGGTGTTAGTCCCGTCCTTCATCGACTCCTAGTGTCAAGGCATCCACCGTGCGCCCTTTCTAACTTAACCAAAATTAAAAAAATATGAGCTACACTGTTATCTAGTTTTCAAAGAACAT
>NZ_JAKUFS010000073.1 GCF_022663535.1 Bacillus cereus group sp. BfR-BA-01380
TCAAACGTTTCATTCATAATCCGCTCCTTTTTCTTGTCCTTGGAACCAGTATGGACAAGATTTTGAGAGGATAAGCACAGAAGATGAAGAAACTAGTCAGTTATATATAATCACTCCATCCTCCAAAATAAAAAGTTTCTACTTAAATGCTTTTATTATCAATTATTTTCCTATGATTTAATTTGTAGGATTACCTTCTTTTTTGTCGAATTTATAGAATATAAGGAGGTGATAACATGAAATTAAATCAAGATTGTATTCGTTCTATTCTTTTGGAACTAGAAGAAAAATTGACCCTAGGTCAACATATCCATCTCCATCAATTAAAAGAATTTAAAACTTTTAACAAGTACGGCGAAAACGAATCTATATATGCAATTTTAAAACTTATAGAAGCTGGCTATTTAAACGGTGCCCATCAGTTTGATGGAGATGAAATTTATGCTCTAGGAATAGCATCGATTACTTTTTCAGGACATGAATTTCTAGATACTATTAGAGACTCAAAAGTTTGGTCTACAACAAAAACACTTACTCAAAAGTTATCTAGCGTCCCTTTAAATGTACTATCAGCGGTAGCTGTGAAAGTTACAAAAGACTTTATAGGATTATCTTAACTATGTTCACCACTCAAGTACCCACATTCACCTAAGAATTTTTGAAATTCTTCTAAAAATACTTTGTACTTATTTGGCGAATAATCATTACTCATAAAAGTCAGTTCAATCTTGAACTGACTTTCCATTTCAGTTCCCAACGTTGGATTGTCAATGGAATAGCCCTTCACCCAAACAGCCGTATGAGTGTCAATTTTCCCCGTACTAATCGGCGCATGATATGCTGTCATATAAATCATCCTCCTCCAAAATAAAAAGCACCCAAATTGATGCTTTCTCACATATTCTTTAAATGTTCTTGAACACGTTCATTTCCTAATCTCCAATACCCTTCGTCCATCTCAAAGCCGATATAATTTCGATTAGTATTAATACATGCAATAGCAGTTGTAAAACTACCCATACAATTATCTAATACCGTTTCACCTTCTTTTGTATAAGTCTTGATTAGATATTCGAATAACGCTACCGGCTTCTGTGTTGGATGAAATGTTTTACTTTCCCTTGGGAAATCAATAACCGACTTTGGATAGTTAGTATATTTCTTTACATGTACCTTATTTAAGGATTCATTATTTCTTTTACCAAATACCCCAATGTTAGCTATTCTATTCTTTTTGATCGGCTTATCTAACAAAATTAAATCCTGTGGGTAATATTTAGGTAACTTCTTATAGAATACTAATACATTTTCATGATTCTTTAATGGCATTCTATTTGCATTCGGAAAACCAGTTACATGATTCCCTTTCTTCCAGATCCACTCATAACGAAATAACTTTATGTTAGAAGCAATTAATTTCGTTGTAAATGGTTGGCTTGCTGTTAACACTATCGCTCCATTATCCTTTATGACCCTTTCGTATTGTTCCCATAACAGATCAAACGGAATGATGCTGTCCCATTTACAAGATGTAGTTCCATAAGGTAAATCACATAAGATCATATCAATTGATTTATCCTCTATCATTTTCATTCCTTCTAAACAATCCATATTAAGAACTCGATTTAACAATTTTGTGACCATCCTTTTTTGCATAATAAAAAGGAGCAACATAAATTAGCTGTTCTACTATAAATACGGTAAATGAAGTTTTACTATCAATCAAAAAAAGTAAAAAACTGCTACCCAATCGGATAACAGTTTTAAATAAATAGACAAGTCATGTGTGCTCCATATTTTTTTAGTTAAGGAGGTTTTACACCTCTTTCAATCGCCAACTGCATATGCGTTTCCCTGTTAGTACATACCATGTGATCACGGTGTTAGCGACTGAAAGAAGAGCAAAAGCTCTTCAATACTTCAACGTTCATTCAATCTACAACATCGAAGCTGTCGGAAATCAAGGTCTAAATCAAAAGGGCCGTTTAATTATAAAATTCTCCTTGTGAGTCATGTTATTTCCGCCATTTCTCACAATACAAATATATCACAGTAATCCCAAATCAACCGGCACATTTGCGGTCAAAAAGCGATCACGACTCTGCCACTTATTATTGGTTTGAGATTTTAATACTATATTCTTCTCTTATATTTCTTATTGGAGTTGGAATACCTGTTTCTAACTCTTTTTCATCATACTCTAGCTTTAATTCTTTTCTTAATTGTTGATATTCTTTTACAATCACTTTTACTAAATTTTCAACATCCATATACTTATACTTCCCCTCACTGATGTTACGAATATGAATATCTAGTACATTTAACAGTTCAACGTTAGCATATGAAGAATTTTTCAAAGTAAACTCAATCATATAATTATCATCGATAATTCCAGGTGCTCCCGCATCGTAAAAGTATAATTGTTCAGCACCATATTTTTGTCCCTGCATTACTAGTGAATGTTTAGTGCAGAATAAAAGTACAGAATATTGCGAAGTATTTGTGCATAGATAGCATAAATGCATTAAAAAAGGCTTGCAAGCTCTTCCATTACCCTCTACTGTGTTAGG
>NZ_JAKUFS010000074.1 GCF_022663535.1 Bacillus cereus group sp. BfR-BA-01380
TGTTTTTTGCAAGCAGAAAGTACAGAGAATTGCAGCGAAAAATGCAGAGGCTTGCAGTTCTCTTTTTCTTACATATTTGTTTCTGCAGTCGCAAAAGAAAGGGCGTTTCTTAAGCGGTAACTTTCACCTGTAAATGCAATGATGTGAGCGTGGTGGACCAACCGATCCACCAATGCAGAAGTTAAACGATTATCCCCAAATACGCGATTCCATTGACCGAATTCCAAATTAGACGTGACAATTACACTTTTTTGTTCATAACAGTCAGCTATGATATGAAACAGAAGCTCTGCTCCTTGCTTTTGAAACGGAACATATCCAAGTTCATCTAAAATAAGTAGTTCACAGGTTTCAATCTGCTTCTTTAATCGAGACAAATTCCCCTGCCTCAAGGCTTCCTCGAGCTGGGATACTAAGTCTGCTACTCGGAAGAAACGTACTTCATATCCTTCCTCACAAGCTTTTAGACCTAAAGCTGTGGCTAGATGTGTTTTTCCGGTTCCAGGGGAACCGAGTAAAAGGAGATTCTGTTTTCCCTCAAGGAATTGTAAATCACATATTTGTTCTTGGTTTACTGTAGCTGGTAAATGAATTTGCTCACCCCATTCATAGTTCTGTAACCATTTTACTTCTCGAAACTTTGCCTTTTTTATTAGACGCGCAATTTTCTTCGTTTGGCGAGATTCTATTTCTAGATTCAATACATCGCGTAAAAACTGTTCCTTATTTTCAAAAGGAATATTGCTATAAGAGTCCATTACATGTGCTAGATGAAGAGTTTTACAAATTGCTTGTAATGTATTCTTAGTCATGATTACCGCCCTCCTTCTAATGATGGACAGAGTTTTCGATCATATTGACCTAAATCTGTTTCATAGTCCACTAGGACTGCTGGAGTATGCATTTCATCCCATTTATCTGGGTAAGAAATATTTTTAGCCTCTAGAAGAAAAGCTAATTCGTGAGGTTCTCTCTCTAATCGCTCTTCTTGTTGAAGAAGTTCATTAAGTTGTTGGAATGAATAATCTATAAGAAGTTTTCGTAACCCATTGATTCGTTTTTTATTGTCTTCTTTTTTGAAAAGAAGATATGTTTGTACCCTTTCGGGTAAATATGGAAAGAAGCGTGAATAACGCATAGAACGTGGTTTTCTCTCCCAATCATTTAAAATCTCATCCCAAGGAATTTCTCGTTTTACATTCATATAAGATCTATAATCTTGATAAATGATTTCTCCCTCATTTGTAAAACAAGTGAATTGATTCCAATCTTTTTTTACAATGATAACTTGTTTTAGACGTGCTTTCCGGAGGACAAAATGCTCTTGATCCACGGTAATTTCTCCATATTTATTCACCGTAGCTGTATCTAATGAAAATACCTCTAAAGTCTCTAACGGTAATGGTTTGAGATGTTCCTTTTCCTCGTGCCAAAGTTCCTCAATTGATTTTCCCTTCTCATAATGCGGTCGTTTTCGATCTTCGATCATTTGCTCATGTAACCAATTAGCAAGTTCTTCAAAATCTTTCATAATTGGGGCTGTGACGAACCAATTATTTCGAGTGTAACTCACTTTCCTCTCAACATTTCCTTTTTCATGTCCACTTGCAGGATTACAAGGTTGTGCTTCAAAATTGTAATGCATTTGGAATCGTAAAAAGGCATCTGTATATGTCCGTTGTTCTCCTTTTCCAACGCTCACAATGGCAGCTGATAAATTATCCATCCTTAAATGTGTAGGAACACCACCGGCCTGTTTAAATAATTGCTTCAGACCTTCCAGAAAACATTCCCCATTTTCTGCAGGAAGTGGATGTACAAAAGCTGCATTGCTATATGGAAAACTGAGAATGAGCGCTTTAATATCTTTGTATGCTCCTTCCTGTACAGTAGTCATATTTCCAAAATCTACTTGAGCCTCACCCGGAGGGTGTTCCAGTCTTTCGTATCGTTCTTGCTTTTGTTCTTTAATTTGAGGTTTTCGTTGTTGAACATATTCACATACGGTACGATAGGAGCCTTTGAATCCATGCTCATTCTGCAATTGCTGGAATATTCTTTTACTTGTTCTTCGTTCTTTTCTTTTTAGTTTTAAATCCTCCTCCAGCCAATCATCTACAATCTCTCCATATCCTTGTTCATACATCATACCCTTTTTCTTTGGTCTTATATCTTTTGTGAGGACGTCACCGTCCGCATATTTCTTAACGGTTCTCCAGTTACTTCCTGTCCTTCTTGCAATCTCTGATATATTTAGGTCTTCGTTCTCTCGTAAATATTTGATATAATGAATTTCAGGCATTGCGAGCATCCTTTCATAACCTCCATCTGTATTGGATTCGACACCTAACACAGTAGAGGGTAATGGAAGAGCTTGCAAGCCTTTTTTAATGCATTTATGCTATCTATGCACAAATACTTCGCAATATTCTGTACTTTTATTCTGCACTAAACA
>NZ_JAKUFS010000075.1 GCF_022663535.1 Bacillus cereus group sp. BfR-BA-01380
GAGGCCACTGAAAAAGTGAAAGCTTCTTCGATTTAATCGAAGAAGCTTTCACTTTTTATGTATAATTTTCATTTTTTTTATGAATAATGGTTGTACTAATTCTAGGTGGTGTCTCGGATGATTTCAAACCAACAATCTTTTAAGTTTAGCCCTTTCATGGCGATTTACGATATCGTCGTGCCAAAAGACAATATGCTTCGACAATTTAATGAAATGGTTGATTTTTCTTTTGTTTTAGAAGAATTGAAGGATAAATACTGTCTCGATAACGGTCGTAATGCAGTACCGCCTGTTCGTATGTTCAAGTATCTATTGTTAAAATCTATTTTTGATTTATCTGATGTGGATGTTGTTGAACGCTCAAAATATGACATGTCTTTTAAATATTTCTTAGATATGGCGCCAGAGGATATGGTAATTGACCCTAGTTCATTAACGAAGTTTCGTAAGCTTCGTTTAAAAGATGTAGGGGTACTTGACATGCTCATCCAAAAAACAGTGGAAATTGCACTAGATAAGAACTTGATTCAAAGTAAATCTATTATTGTTGACGCTACGCATACAAAGGCACGTTTCAATCAAAAATCACCAAAAGAATTTTTAATGGAGAAATCCAAACTACTCCGCAAAGCGGTTTATCGGATTGATGAAGGAATGAAAGAAAAATTCCCAGCTAAAACAACAACGAATGACTTAGCTGATGAGATTAAATACTGCCAAAAAGTCGTTCAAGTGGTAGAAAAAGAAGCGATGATTTGTGAAAATCCAAATGTGAGGGAAAAGCTCAACTATTTGAAAGAGATTGTAGAAGATCATCAAGAACACCTTCAATTTTCAGAAGATACTGATGCACGAATTGGCCATAAAACAGCCGACTCCTCTTTCTTTGGATATAAAACACATATTGCGATGAATGAAGAACGCATTATTACAGCTGCGGTGATTACAACAGGTGAGAAAAGTGATGGCAAATACCTTCAAACATTAGTGGAAAAAAGTCGTGAAACAGGAATGGAAATTGATACGGTCATTGGAGATACGGCTTATTCGGAAAAAGGGAATATTCAATATGTGAACGGACATAAATTACAATTAGTATCAAAATTAAATCCAAATATTACACAGGGTAAACGTCAAAAAGAAGATGAATTTGAGTTTAACAAGGATGCTGGCATGTACGTGTGCAAAGCTGGACATATGGCTATTCGTAAATCACGTACTGGTAAAAAGGGAACAAATAATAATCAAAAGCACACTTACTACTTTGATATCAAAAAATGCAAAGTATGTCCATTTAAAGATGGATGCTATAAAGAAGGTGCAAAAAGTAAGACGTATTCTGTCAGCATAAAATCGACAGAACACAAGGAACAACAGGCATTTCAAGAAAGTGACCACTTCAAAGAAAAGGTGAAAGAGCGTTATAAAATTGAAGCGAAAAATAGTGAACTAAAGCACAGACACGGGTACGATGTGGCCTCTTCCTCGGGTCTTATTGGTATGCAAATGCAAGGAGCGATGGCTATATTCGCTGTTAATTTAAAACGAATTATGACCCTATTAAAAGAAAAAAAGTAACAAAAATATAGAAAGAAAGGCGGCTTTTCGTTCAAAATTGAACAAAAAGCCGCCTTTCTTGTTTTACATATGTTTTATGAGATGAAAAACTTAAGTTTTTCAGTGGCCTC
>NZ_JAKUFS010000076.1 GCF_022663535.1 Bacillus cereus group sp. BfR-BA-01380
CATAGCCATCAAGTTAAGGAAATGAATAAAATTTAACGAAATGGGTCATCCTTCCATGCATACTGCATGGAAGGATGACCCATTTTATGTCTAAGCTTACTCATGTTACACAAGAAGAATTACGTTTACTAGGTGAAGAATTTAAAAGAAAATTTTCGATTCCAGATTTACAACTACTAGCATTTCAAACAGGAATGATTCGTCGAAAACGTAAATGTAGAGCGCAAGACCTGGTTTCATTATGCGTTTTTCTCAGCCAAACAATTGGAACAGAATCTTTGGTTAGTTTATGTGCAAAACTAAGTAGGGCTACAGGAATTCATTTATCTAGCCAAGGTCTAAACGATCGATTCAATAAACAGACTGTACAATTCTTAAAAGAATTGTTTTTACAAGTATTTCACAGGAAGCTTTCTCCGATGACAACTTTATCTAATCGTTTTACTCGCATTCGTGTATTAGATTCAACAGCGTTTCAGCTTCCAGCTCAATATGCATCTTCTTACAAAGGATTAGGAGGTGGTGCTTCAGAAGCTGGAGTGAAAATTCAATTAGAATACGAACTGATTTCTGGAGAATTTTTAGAAACAGTTGTAACAGATGGTACAAGTAGTGATTGTCGTTATGGGCAGGAACGTACACAAACGTTAGAACCAGGAGAACTTTCTCTTCGTGATCTTGGTTATTTTTCTATTTATGATTTAGAAGAAATTGCGAGTCGAAAGGCATTTTATGTGTCACGTATCCGCTGGAATACACAAGTCTATCAAAAAGAGGAAGATGAAAAATGGACTCTCCTCAATTTGGAAGAATTGACGAAAGAATTATCTGAAGGAGAGACACTTGAATTACCAGAAGTCTATATTGGACTTCATCAAAAACACAAAACACGTCTTGTCATCTATCGTCTAACACAAGCTGAGTGGGCGAAACGTTTAGAGCATCATAAGAAAACAAAAAAGAAGATACCAAAGTATGCAAGTCGTATCAATCTTCTTATTACGAACGTATCTAGTGAAAAACTTCCGCACAATGAAGTGTACGAACTGTATTCGTTACGCTGGCAAATTGAAATTATATTTAAAACCTGGAAGTCTATTTTTAAAATTCATGAAGTGAAACCTGTGAAACTGGAGCGATTTCAATGTCATTTATATGGGCAATTGATTGGTTTGTGTTTGGTAGCTAGCATTACTTATCAAATGCGAAGACTTATATGGGAGAAAAAACAAAAAGAAGTCAGTGAATACAAATGTACATATATCATCCAAATTTACTTTTCTAGTATACACGACGTGCTTTTCAAGACCTTTCAACATCCTATATCAGTGCTAACCAGGCTCTTTCAGGACCTTGTCAAAAATGGGCGAAAAGCACGAAGGTATAAGCATCGTACACCATTCGATGTCCTGAATATCACGCAAGAATGTACGATAAGACTTCACAAAGCTGTATAAAAAATATAAAACCAAGGGAGTCTTATTTGAGTATGCCCAAAATGATGTTCTTCTACTCCCTATCGTAAAAAAATGAGTCCGATGCCTTTTGGCATCGGACTCATTTTTTTAAACTTGATGGCTATG
>NZ_JAKUFS010000077.1 GCF_022663535.1 Bacillus cereus group sp. BfR-BA-01380
ACTATTTGCTCAAGAAATTCAAAGTTTCTTATCCCCAAATATCTTACGAAATCTTGCTAGAGATGTTGGTTTTGTACAGCGAACCAGTAAGTACCAAGCAAAGGATTTAGTTGCTTTATGTGTATGGATGAGCCAAAATGTCGCTACAACTTCTTTAACTCAGTTATCCAGCTGTTTAGAAGCATCAACAGAAGTGCTCATCAGTCCTGAGGGATTGAATCAACGGTTTAATAAAGCGGCGGTCCAATTTTTACAACACATATTAGCGGAACTACTAAACCAAAAATTGGGCTCATCTATACCGATTTCTTCTCCATATACTTCTGTTTTTAAGCGTATTCGTATTTTAGATTCAACTGCATTTCAACTCCCAGATTCCTTTTCATTCGTTTATCCAGGTGCAGGAGGCTGCAGCCATACAGCGGGGGTGAAAATTCAGCTTGAATATGATTTATTAAGTGGACGGTTCCTACATATTCATACCGGTCCAGGTAAACAACATGATCGAACCTACGGTTCTCTGTGTGTCCCAACTGTGACAGCGAATGATTTATGTATTCGAGATTTAGGATATTTTCATTTGAAAGATCTTCAACATATACAAGACCAAAAAGCTTACTATATCTCTCGTATCAAGTCGAATACACGTATTTATCAAAAAAATCCCAATCCTGATTATTTTCGAGATGGAAGAATCAAAAAAGGTACGGAGTATATACAGATAGATATGGAGGTGTTAATGAACTCTCTTCAGCCAGGACAAACATGTGAAATACCCGACGCTTATGTAGGAATGACTGATAAAGTACCTACTCGTGTGATTGTTCATCGACTAACAAAAGAACAACAAGAAAAACGATTACAAGATCAAACTATAAGAGAAAAAAAGAAAGGAATGAAGTATTCTCCTCGTAGTAAACGACTCAGTGGTATCAATGTATATATGACAAACACTCCTACAGATGTTGTCCCAATGGGACAAGTACATGATTGGTATTCTTTACGTTGGCAAATCGAAATTTTATTTAAAACATGGAAATCATTCTTTTGCATTCATCATTGTAAAAAGATAAAACAAGAACGATTGGAATGCCATTTGTATGGACAACTGATTGCCATTCTACTCTGTTCCTCTATTATGTTTCAAATGCGGAAATTACTTCTTATGAAAAAGAAACAAGAATTGAGTGAATATAAAGCTATTTATATGATTAAAGACTATTTTTTTCTTCTTTTCCAAGCTATACAGAAAGACACCCAAGAGCTATCAAAGATTCTAATTCGCCTGTTCAACCTCCTACAGCAAAACGGGCGAAAATCTCATAGGTATAAGAAGAAAACAGTCTTTGATATATTAGGTGTCGTTTACAATTGTACCATGTCGGACAGTCAAGCAGCTTAATAAAAAAAATGAAACCCATTAGGGTTTATTTCGTATGCGAATTTTTAAATAATCTACACCGATCCCTTATAAAAAGTAAAAAAACTCCCCTGGAAAATTCCTAATGAAGTCTTAG
>NZ_JAKUFS010000078.1 GCF_022663535.1 Bacillus cereus group sp. BfR-BA-01380
TAATCTGTACCCTTTGTAAAGGACATCTTGAAAAAAGTTATGCCACATCAAGAAGATGATTTCTGTATTCAACAGGAGTCATCTTCTTTAAATTCCATTGGTATCTATAATGGTTATAGTACGTCATATATTTCTTAATCTCATGTTTCAACTGAGTAAACGACTCACAAAACTTTACATAGGCTTCATCTTTAAAATGGCCAAAAAATGATTCTTGCGGGGCGTTATCCCAACAGTTTCCTCGTCTTGACATTGATTGCCTAAGCTTTAGTTTTTTGACTAATTTTTGATAGGTAGGACTTGTATAATGTGCTCCTTGATCTGAATGAATAAATACATCTTTAGCTAATTGAATTCTCTTATTCTTCTTTAGTTTGCGAAGGGTTGTTGTAGCGATATCTAACGTAAGACGTTCTGAAACATAATAAGCTAAGATTTCATTCGTGGATCCGTCTAGAATCGTAGACAAATAAGCCCTCTTATTCTTACCATAAACTAAATAGGTGATATCTGTGAGAAGTGCTTTTCCAGGGATATTTTGTTTGAATTTTCGATTCAATAGATTAGGTACAACTCGATGTTCTTGCGTTGCTTTCATCATTTTTTTATAAGGATTCGCCTTTCGAATTGGACAGACAATCCCGTATTTTTTCATAATTCTACGTATACGCTTCAAATTGTAGACAACCCGAAACTGACCCGCTAATGTCATTTTAATTTGACGAGCCCCTTTTTTTCGATTTTTAAATCGAAATGCTTTTAATATGATTTCTTTCGCTACTTCATCTTGGTCATTCTTTTGTTTCCGCCGTTCTTGAGATGATAAAGAGAAGTAATTATAATATCCAGAACGGGAAACACCAGCTACCTTACACAAGTAACTCACCATGTTTCTTAGGTTATATTTTACGATGACAGAACGAATCAATAGGTATTTTTGACTCGTTGGTAACGTTATTTTCTTTTCATCCTCCCTTCCATAAGTTTGATCTTTTTTAACAGTTCGTTTTCAGCCTTTAGTAAGTTCCGTTCAGCTTCTAAACGTGCATATTTTTCTTCTAACGTAAGCTCTCTCTCAAGGGATCTCCCGGAGTTTTCTTTACGTGTATCACGTAGGCCAAATACGCCATTTTCTCTATAAGCGGCGCGCCATCTACTTCCTGATGCCACAACACGCTCCACTCCAATTACATCTATATCAAACCCACATGCTTCAAAAATATCTCGAGGCAACTTTCCTTTTGCGTTTTCTTCAACAAAAATACGTTTAAATTCATCTGTATAAGTAATTCCTTTCACACTCACAGATTTTACGTACGGATTCTTTGATAGATCTTGAACTTCTTTTTCAGTAAACAGTTTTTTCGTCATTTTGAAATTTCTCCGATTCTAATTTTTCTCCTATTATACAAGAAATACCCTATAGAACAGACTTTTTTTAAGTGTCTATTCTATAGGGTACATTTTA
>NZ_JAKUFS010000079.1 GCF_022663535.1 Bacillus cereus group sp. BfR-BA-01380
ATTATATATAACTGACTAGTTTCTTCATCTTCTGTGCTTATCCTCTCAAAATCTTGTCCATACTGGTTCCAAGGACAAGAAAAAGGAGCGGATTATGAATGAAACGTTTGACGATTACAAATACACATGGCCTTACGGTTACTGACTTGCGGATACAAGAAAAACAGGAAAGCAATGCATTTTTTCGCACACGTATTATGGCTGTGCGTCTCGTCATGCAAGGGAAATTGGGCAAAGAAGCAGCCGAGATTTGTGGGATCCATCGCCAGTCTGTTTCCGAATACGTAAAACGGTTTAATGAAGGTGGCATGGACCTCCTTCTTGAGCGTAAAATGGCACCGGGACGCGCATGTTTTCTAACGGACGACCAACAACAGGCGCTCAAAGAAATCATTCTAACGAGCACACCGACGGATCAAGGCTTGGGAAGTGCTGTGTCCTGGACTACACCAGTCATTCAGGAATATTTGCGTCGTACGTATGATGTAGAAATGTCGACTACAGGTGTTTTACGCATGCTTTGGCGGTTGAAGTTAAGTTATACCCGTCCGACCTACACACTCAAGGAGGCAGATCCCAAGAAACAGCGTATGTTCCGACATCAAATTACCTTGATTAAAAAAAACTGCTGAA
Organism: Bacillus cereus group sp. BfR-BA-01380; assembly: GCF_022663535.1. Taxonomy (GTDB): domain Bacteria; phylum Bacillota; class Bacilli; order Bacillales; family Bacillaceae_G; genus Bacillus_A; species Bacillus_A cereus_BB. The sequence continues at coordinate 634 of NZ_JAKUFS010000079.1, forward strand.
TGACGACATGGTTCTTCTCTATCAAAATAAGACGCATGTGCGAGCGTATCAAAGTCTACACGCTACTTGGTCACAACGGGGATCGCAAAAACAGATTCCAACTTACGGTCATCATGCCAGCGTAACCGTTTTTGGAACAGTAAACGCCCAAACAGGAGAAGTAGTACATCAGACGGCGTCTTCCTGTTTACAGGAAGACTTTTTGTCATTCCTCTTCTATGTGCTAAAGCAATATGAAGATAAGTTTGTGGTCATGGTCATCGACAACGCTCGCATTCATAAAAGCAAATCCGTACAAAACTTCTTGCATGAACAGAAAGAGCGGTTGATGTTCGTACACCTTCCACCGTACTCACCGAATCTGAACCCAATTGAGAGACTGTGGAAATGGTTAAAACAACAGGTCATTGCCAACAGATTTCATCCGACACAAGCATCCATAAAAGAGGCAGTACAAGGCTTT
>NZ_JAKUFS010000080.1 GCF_022663535.1 Bacillus cereus group sp. BfR-BA-01380
CGTGAAAAAAGTAACATCTGAACAGTTAGCGCAAGTGGCAAGAGAAGTAGAAAAGCAAGTGGAACAAGCGGCAATAGAACTCGAACAGGAACAAGATAAAGAGGTGAAAAAAGAAAAAAAGAAAGCGTATCAAGAGAAACGAAAAATACATAAAAAACTGAAAGAAAACTATTTACCACGACTACAAAAATATGAGTCACATCATGAGGTTTTTGGTGATCGCAGTAGCTTCTCGAAAACAGATCAAGATGCCACATTTATGCGAATGAAAGAAGATCATATGAAAAACGGGCAATTGAAAGCTGGATATAATGTACAAGTAGGAACGGAAAATCAGTTTATTTTAGGTTATTCTCTTCATCAGCGTCCGACGGATACACGTTGTTTCATACCACATTTGGAGAAATTAAAAGAATCTACTTTACCTTTCCCAACACGCGTTGTCGCTGATGCTGGATATGGAAGTGAAACGAATTATTTGTATGCCGAAGATAAAGAATTTCCAGTATTGATCCCTCCTCCTATGATGAGAAGAGAAGAATCAAGTTCGTATAAAAAGGATATTCGCAACGCAAGTAACTGGGAATACAAGGAACACGATGACTATTATATTTGTCCAAACAACCGAAAAGTCACATTCAAAAACTATTCAAAACGAACGGATTCTTACGGCCATACCAGGGATTTTAAAATTTATGAGTGTGAAGACTGTTCAAGTTGTCCGTTCAAAGAGAAGTGCACAAAAGCGAAAGGAAATCGACAAATTCATTACAACCCAGTGTATGAAGAATTGAAAGCAAAAGCAAAACAAAGCCTTTGGTCTGACGAAGGATCGCAAATCTACGCCAAGCGAAAAACGGAGGTAGAAAGCGTGTTCGGTCATATCAAGGGCAATCGGTCGTTCCGTCGATTCTCATTAAGAGGATTGACGAAAGTAACGATCGAGTTCGGGCTAATCGCCATAGCTCACAACTTCCTCAAACAAGTGGAAAAGAACCGCTCGTTTGAGGAAGAAAATCTAAAAAATAACAAAACCCAC
>NZ_JAKUFS010000081.1 GCF_022663535.1 Bacillus cereus group sp. BfR-BA-01380
GATGGCAGAGAGGTCACACCCGTTCCCATACCGAACACGGAAGTTAAGCTCTCTAGCGCCGATGGTAGTTGGGACTTTGTCCCTGTGAGAGTAGGACGTTGCCAGGCAAAATGGAGGATTAGCTCAGCTGGGAGAGCACCTGCCTTACAAGCAGGGGGTCGGCGGTTCGATCCCGTCATCCTCCACCATATGCCGGCTTAGCTCAATTGGTAGAGCAACTGACTTGTAATCAGTAGGTTGGGGGTTCAAGTCCTCTAGCCGGCACCACTTTAGTAAGAGCCATTAGCTCAGTTGGTAGAGCATCTGACTTTTAATCAGAGGGTCGAAGGTTCGAGTCCTTCATGGCTCACCATTTTAAAAATATAGTACGCGGGTGTGGCGGAATTGGCAGACGCACCAGACTTAGGATCTGGCGCCTTTGGCGTGGGGGTTCGACTCCCTTCACCCGCACTTTTAATTGAATAAGTCATATATGTCTTGCGGAAGTAGTTCAGTGGTAGAATACAACCTTGCCAAGGTTGGGGTCGCGGGTTCGAATCCCGTCTTCCGCTCCAATTTTCAATATGACATGCCGGGGTGGCGGAACAGGCAGACGCACAGGACTTAAAATCCTGCGGTGGGTGACCACCGTGCGGGTTCGACCCCCGCCCTCGGCACCATATGCGCCCGTAGCTCAATTGGATAGAGCGTTTGACTACGGATCAAAAGGTTAGGGGTTCGAGTCCTCTCGGGCGCGTTCTTTTCGGGAAGTGGCTCAGCTTGGTAGAGCACCTGGTTTGGGACCAGGGGGTCGCAGGTTCGAATCCTGTCTTCCCGATTTTGATAAGGGGCCTTAGCTCAGCTGGGAGAGCGCCTGCCTTGCACGCAGGAGGTCAGCGGTTCGATCCCGCTAGGCTCCACCAAAAGTTCTTTGAAAACTGAACGAAACAAACAACGTGAAACGTCAATTTTTATTTATGATGCTAGACAAACACTTTATTGGAGAGTTTGATCCTGGCTCAGGATGAACGCTGG
>NZ_JAKUFS010000082.1 GCF_022663535.1 Bacillus cereus group sp. BfR-BA-01380
TAAAGGCATTACATTTCAAAAAGCGAAAAAAAGGGGCACGCCAAATCAAAATGACTTTGGAGAGTCAATTTAAGGTTGTCTACAATTTGAAACGTATCAGAAGAATCATGAAAAAGTACGACATGATTTGTCCTATTAGAAAAGCTAATCCATATAAAAGGATCATGAAAGCTACAAAAGAACATCGAGTTGTTCCAAACTTATTAAATCGACAATTTAAGCAAGGTGTGCCCGGAAAAACACTTCTAACTGATATAACATATTTATTTTACGGTAAAGGGAAAAAAGCTTATTTATCAACGATTATGGACAGTTCCACCAATGAAATAGTGGCTTATAATGTTTCAAATCGTTTGACTATCGACTTGGCAACAGACACCCTTTTAAGGTTAAAGAAAAACAGAAAGTTTAAGAAGACAAAAGATGCCTTAATTCACTCAGATCAAGGAGTTCACTATACACACCCAAGCTTCCAAAAGTTAGTAAAAAAACTAGGGCTACTTCAATCAATGTCAAGAAAGGGGAACTGTTGGGATAACGCTCCTCAAGAATCATTCTTTGGACATTTTAAAGACGAAGCCTTTATTAAATCATGTACAAGCCTAGCTGAACTAAAACATGAAATAAAGCAATATATGAAATATTACAATCACGACAGATGCCAATGGAATTTAAAAAAGATGAGCCCTATTCAATTTAGGGATCACCTTCTTAAAACTGCCTAGGCTTTTTTAAAAATGTCCTTTACAAAGGGTACACTTTAAAGCGGTCAGGGCCTTTT
>NZ_JAKUFS010000083.1 GCF_022663535.1 Bacillus cereus group sp. BfR-BA-01380
GATCAACTTTACCGTTAGCAGTTAGTGGAATAGCTTCCATCATCACAAATCCTGAAGGAACCATATGGCTTGGTAGTTCCGCCTTGAGATAATCTCTCCACTCACCTACATTCCCATCACCCACGACATATGCCACCAATCGTTTATCACCCGGCTGATCCTCTCGAACAATTACAACAGCCTCTTTTATGGATGCATGTGCGTTTAAAGCAGATTCAATTTCCCCGATCTCAATTCGGAAACCACGGATTTTCACCTGGTGATCAATCCGCCCAAGATAATCCAAATTTCCATCCGGCAAGTATCTCGCTAAGTCTCCTGTCCGATATAATCGCGCTCCCGGATCACTACTAAACGGATGAGGAATGAAACGTTCTGCAGTCAATTCAGGTCTGTTTAAATACCCACGTGCGAGTCCCGCTCCACCAATATATAGTTCACCAGCTACGCCAATAGGCACAGGCTGTTGACAAGCGTCTAGCACATACACTTCTAAATCTGGAATCCGCTTTCCGATATTACTTCTTGAAGAATGCTTTACATCATCTTGAGTAATTGGATAATACGTAACATGAACGGTAGTTTCTGTAATTCCATACATATTGATTAACTGCGGGTTCTGCTCTCCATACCTTTGAAACCACGGTAGTAAGCTGGCAGGATCGAGTGCTTCCCCACCAAATATGACATAGCGCAGATGCAAGTTTTTATTTTCATCTTCTTGTTCACACACCTGTATTAGTTG
>NZ_JAKUFS010000084.1 GCF_022663535.1 Bacillus cereus group sp. BfR-BA-01380
GTTCTTCTGGAATCCCAAGCAGTTGTTCATCCAGGTGTATTGCTTCTTGAATTTGTTGAAACATAAGCTGAATGTTCTGTTGAAGTTTATCTTCGTAATTTTTCGTCGCTTTTTTCCATACGAAAGAATACTTATTGGCATTTGCTTCAATTTTTGTACCATCCAAAAAGTAATTTTCCATAGATATGTAGTTTTGATTCAGTAATAGTTGAATTAATTCTGTGAAAAGTGGTTCAATCATGTCCTGCATTCTTTCGGACCGGAAACGATTGATTGTCCGAAAATCAGGCGTTTGTTGCCCAGATAGCCACATCATTGGTAGATGTTCTCGTAATGCTTTGGCTATATCACGACAAGAATAAATTTTTTGGGTATACGCGTAGAGGATTACTTTCGTCATCATTTTTGGATGGTAAGAGCTACGACCACCACCTTGATAACGAGAGAAGAATAAACCATCACTTACTTGTTCCACCATGTCATGGATTACTCTTACCACATGATCTTCTGGGATTAAATCGCTATAATCCATTGGTAGAATTAATTGACCCATGTTATAATGAATGAAAGTAGCTGAATTGTTACTCATAAAAAAATCGCCTCCTATTTTTGTTTGTGTGGTTACTTACAATTATAATGGATGGGCGATTTTTTTGTATACTCAAAAAAGAAAGGGCTGCCCATAAGTCGGTTTCACCGACTTATGGGACAGCCTC
>NZ_JAKUFS010000086.1 GCF_022663535.1 Bacillus cereus group sp. BfR-BA-01380
CAGACCAGAAAGTCGCCTTCGCCACTGGTGTTCCTCCATATCTCTACGCATTTCACCGCTACACATGGAATTCCACTTTCCTCTTCTGCACTCAAGTCTCCCAGTTTCCAATGACCCTCCACGGTTGAGCCGTGGGCTTTCACATCAGACTTAAGAAACCACCTGCGCGCGCTTTACGCCCAATAATTCCGGATAACGCTTGCCACCTACGTATTACCGCGGCTGCTGGCACGTAGTTAGCCGTGGCTTTCTGGTTAGGTACCGTCAAGGTGCCAGCTTATTCAACTAGCACTTGTTCTTCCCTAACAACAGAACTTTACGACCCGAAAGCCTTCATCGTTCACGCGGCGTTGCTCCGTCAGACTTTCGTCCATTGCGGAAGATTCCCTACTGCTGCCTCCCGTAGGAGTCTGGGCCGTGTCTCAGTCCCAGTGTGGCCGATCACCCTCTCAGGTCGGCTACGCATCGTCGCCTTGGTGAGCCGTTACCTCACCAACTAGCTAATGCGCCGCAGGTCCATCTATAAGTGACAGCCGAAGCCGCCTTTCAATTTCGCACCATGCGGTGCAAAATGTTATCCGGTATTAGCCCCGGTTTCCCGGAGTTATCCCAGTCTTATAGGCAGGTTACCCACGTGTTACTCACCCGTCCGCCGCTAACT
>NZ_JAKUFS010000088.1 GCF_022663535.1 Bacillus cereus group sp. BfR-BA-01380
CTATTTTACACAAGTAACTCACCATATGTTTTAATTGATATTTTTCAATCACCGAGCGAATTAGGATGTATTTCTGGGAAGGGGTGAGAATTACTTGTTCATCCTCCTTTCTGCAAATCGAATCTTTTTTAATAGTTCATTTTCTGCTTTTAGTAAATTAATTTGTGCTTCCAGAAGAGCATTTTTCTTCTCTAGAGTAAGATCCTTTGCCATAAATCGACCTAAACTATCGGCTCGCCTGTCACGTAAACCACTTATCCCGTTTTCATCGTAAGCCTTTTTCCATCTCTTACTAGCAGCCTTAATTCTATCCATTCCTAGAATTTCAACATCAAAGCCACACTCTTCAAAGATTTGTCTTGGAAACTTGCCTTTTTCTTTCTCCATGATAAATAAACGTTTAAATTCATCTGTATAAGTAATTCCCTTTGGTCTAACTGATTTTACATATTTATTAGATGATAGTAACTGCATTTCTTTTTCTGTAAAAATCTTTTTGCTCATTCGTTCTCCGTCTCCATGTTGTATTCTCAAGTTTTGTATTTCTTAATTATACAAAAATGTACC
>NZ_JAKUFS010000089.1 GCF_022663535.1 Bacillus cereus group sp. BfR-BA-01380
TCCAGTTCCAGTGGCTAGAATGTTCGGTGGCTTCGCTTCTTCCTGCGAGGTAAAAAACACCTCTACGTCAGAAGCTCCATCCCCCTCACATTCTGGACGAGCCACTTCCACTTTTCTTAAGAAGTTAGGTGGGAGATAACCTGCCCGTAAAAGCCCGATTGGTGAGGCTGATTAAAGTTTCACTTTATGAAACAACGAGTCAAGGATAGTATGCCCAAATTAGGAGGTTAATCCGATTTATACTTTATTAACATGGCGAGTGTGGTATTCTCCTCCTAAATAAATATATTTTTAAAAAAGACATTGACTCTTATTAAATAAGGGTGTAATATTATACGAGTCGCTGATGAAACAAATCAAAAACGCGACAAACAAAACAAAAAACTTAGTTGACATTGAATAACTGAGATGTTAACATAAGGAAGTCGCAATTGAGCGGCAGATAAGTTCTTTGAAAACTGAACGAAACAAACAACGTGAAACGTCAATTTTTATTTATGATGCTAGACAAACTTTATTGGAGAGTTTGATCCTGGCTCAGGATGAACGCTG
>NZ_JAKUFS010000090.1 GCF_022663535.1 Bacillus cereus group sp. BfR-BA-01380
GGTGGAACTGTCCATAATCGTTGATAAATAAGCTTTTTTCCCTTTACCGTAAAATAAATATGTTATATCAGTTAGAAGTGTTTTTCCGGGCACACCTTGCTTAAATTGTCGGTTTAATAAGTTTGGAACAACTCGATGTTCTTTTGTAGCTTTCATTATCCTTTTACATAGATTAGCCTTTCTAATAGGACAAATAATGTTGTACTTTTTCATGATTCTTCTGATACGTTTCAAATTGTAGACAACCTTAAATTGACTCTCCAAAATCATTTTGATTTGGCGTGCCCCTTTTTTTCGCTTTTTGAAATGTAATGCCTTTAAGATGATCTCTTTTGTAGTTTCATCTTCTTCATCTTTTCTCTTTCTCTGTTCTTGTGACTTCATTGAGAAATAATTATAATAACCACTTCTTGAAACTTCCACTATTTTACACAAGTAACTCACCATATGTTTTAATTGATATTTTTCAATCACCGAGCGAATTAGGATGTATTTCTGGGAAGGGGTGAGAATTACTTGTTCATCCTCCTTTC
>NZ_JAKUFS010000091.1 GCF_022663535.1 Bacillus cereus group sp. BfR-BA-01380
ATACCACGCTTCATTCGTTTTCCTGAAAAAGTTGCATTTTGGTCATTTGTTCCATACGTTGGAATAAAGTCACTATCTAGAAAACTTGCTTTTGATGTGTAAGATTCCTCGGTTACAACAACTTGAATGCCTACCGCATTTGCTTTGTATGTAATCATTTGAATCAATAAACGATGCGAGATATGTTTGCCCTTAACAAGTACAGGCTTTATACCTGTGTTTGTTACGATGGTTGCAAGATTATCAATCCCTAAATCAATACTCATATAACGACCATTCTCTTCAACGGATTGTTGTTCTGAAGGAACATCTATTACTAACTCCACCACATATCCATTGTATTTTGGGATAACACGAACTTGCTTCAGTTTACCTTCAGTAAACCCCAATTTCCCAATATTTAATTGCAATTTTGTCTTTGAAAACTTTAAAAACTTATCATTTTTAATGACACAATCTTGATTTGTATACAAGATTTCCTTTTCAGAAGAACGAATATACTTTGGAATTCTAGGTTTTCCAGTATATTTG
>NZ_JAKUFS010000092.1 GCF_022663535.1 Bacillus cereus group sp. BfR-BA-01380
CATGTTAACCACTACACCACGGGACCATTGGTTGCGGGGACAGGATTTGAACCTGCGACCTTCGGGTTATGAGCCCGACGAGCTACCAGACTGCTCCACCCCGCGATGATACTATTCATTATTTTATATGGTGGAGGATGACGGGATCGAACCGCCGACCCCCTGCTTGTAAGGCAGGTGCTCTCCCAGCTGAGCTAATCCTCCAAAGTGGTGACCCGTACGGGATTCGAACCCGTGTTACCGCCGTGAAAGGGCGGTGTCTTAACCACTTGACCAACGGGCCAAAGTTTTATGGCGGAGAGCAAGGGATTCGAACCCTTGATACGCTTATGACGTATACACGATTTCCAATCGTGCTCCTTCGGCCATCTCGGACAGCTCTCCAATTGGCTCCGCAGGTAGGACTCGAACCTACGACCGATCGGTTAACAGCCGATAGCTCTACCACTGAGCTACTGCGGAATAATACAAGCCTGGCAACGTCCTACTCTCACAGGG
>NZ_JAKUFS010000093.1 GCF_022663535.1 Bacillus cereus group sp. BfR-BA-01380
GCCGATAGCTCTACCACTGAGCTACTGCGGAATATGGTGGGCCTAAATGGACTCGAACCATCGACCTCACGCTTATCAGGCGTGCGCTCTAACCAGCTGAGCTATAGGCCCATATTTCTTACAGGGGCAGTAGGAATCGAACCCACACCGGAGGTTTTGGAGACCTCTGTTCTACCTTTAAACTATGCCCCTAAGTGGTGCCGGCTAGAGGACTTGAACCCCCAACCTACTGATTACAAGTCAGTTGCTCTACCAATTGAGCTAAGCCGGCTAGTTTTTTTACAAAAAAAAAAAAAAATGGTGGCTCGGGACGGAATCGAACCGCCGACACGAGGATTTTCAGTCCTCTGCTCTACCGACTGAGCTACCGAGCCTTTATGTAAATGGCGGTCCCGACCGGGGTCGAACCGGCGATCTCCTGCGTGACAGGCAGGCATGTTAACCACTACACCACGGGACCATTGGTTGCGGGGACAGGATTTGAACCTGCG
>NZ_JAKUFS010000094.1 GCF_022663535.1 Bacillus cereus group sp. BfR-BA-01380
ATTCCCACAAAAAGAACAGTCTTGTGAAGTATATTTTGGTTCTACTTTGACGAGTACACCGCCATGACTTTCACATTTGTAAGCAAGCATGTTTCGAAACATTCCCCACCCAGCATCAGAAATAGACTTCGATAATTTTCTATTTTTAACCATGTTACGAATGTTCAAATTTTCTACAGCGATAACGGAATACTCTTTCGCTAGATTGTAACTGAGTTTATGAAGAAAATCCCTGCGCTGATTCGCTACTTTTTCATGTAGCTTGCGAACACGCTGGGCTTGTTTTATGAAGTTAGCAGAACCCTTTTTCTTCTTAGAAAGTTTCCTCTGTGCTTTCATGAGTTGTTTTTCTTTTTCACGGAGAAATCTAGGGTTTTCATATTCTAAGCCATTAGAAAGAACGGCATACTTATGTAATCCCACGTCAATTCCTATCGCATGATTGGTATCG
>NZ_JAKUFS010000095.1 GCF_022663535.1 Bacillus cereus group sp. BfR-BA-01380
AAATTTTATTGTTGAAAATTAATTAAAGACAGGGGTTCTCTAGGATAATCCTAAGTATAAATAATATTGTAAGTCGGTTTGACAACTCCACTAGAGTACTGTTTCATGTCCACTAACTTTAAGTTAAGACGTGGCTTTACGCTTCCGAATAGAGAAATACCTTCACCGACTATAATTGGATTAACTTTCAGCACCAATTGATCAATGAGTTTATGTTTAATCAACGACCCAGCTAATTCTCCGCCTCCACATAGCCAAATTTTACCCTTCCCTTGCTGTTTGAGATTCTTAATAAATCCTATAGCATCACCTTTGATAAGTTCGACCTCTTCGTTTGACTCAAACTGCATGGAGTTTGAAAATATGTAATGTTTTATGCCCTTATAGCCAGGTTCACCTGGTTTAGCACCGAATTGAAATCCAAACTCATATGTTTTTCTACCCATCAATA
>NZ_JAKUFS010000096.1 GCF_022663535.1 Bacillus cereus group sp. BfR-BA-01380
AACGTCCTACTCTCACAGGGACAAAGTCCCAACTACCATCGGCGCTAGAGAGCTTAACTTCCGTGTTCGGTATGGGAACGGGTGTGACCTCTCTGCCATCATTACCAGACTATATTCATTTGAGACAATCATTATTATACTTGATTCACTAAAAAAGTCAACAAGTTTTTTTATATTCTCTCAAAACTAGATAACACTTGCTTCATATTTATATGATTAAGTCCTCGATCTATTAGTATTCGTCAGCTCCACGTGTCACCACGCTTCCACCTCGAACCTATCAACCTGATCATCTTTCAGGGATCTTACTAGCTTAACGCTATGGGAAATCTCATCTTGAGGGGGGCTTCATGCTTAGATGCTTTCAGCACTTATCCCTTCCGCACATAGCTACCCAGCTATGCCCTTGGCAGAACAACTGGTACAC
>NZ_JAKUFS010000097.1 GCF_022663535.1 Bacillus cereus group sp. BfR-BA-01380
CCTAACACAGTAGAGGGTAATGGAAGAGCTTGCAAGCCTTTTTTAATGCATTTATGCTATCTATGCACAAATACTTCGCAATATTCTGTACTTTTATTCTGCACTAAACATATACCTTCAAAAAAACTTAAAAGTATTCTGGACAGGTATGTTCTTCCGAATGATGAAGAAATCATTGCTTTTTTAGATACCTCTCTCTTAGGTAATTTTGGTAGGAGTGCGACTGGCATTCTGATATGTAAATCAGGAATATATTTTAGCGAAGACTTTGTAAGCCTATACTTTCCTTGGTATATTTTCCGCAATATCCCTATTGCCTTAATCTCATATGAATTAGAAATTGGAAAAGGGAATAGATTTCACATTAGAGATTGTGGCATGCCTAGTAAAGAAATTTTATTATTCCTCAAAAAATTACAACAACAAA
>NZ_JAKUFS010000098.1 GCF_022663535.1 Bacillus cereus group sp. BfR-BA-01380
AGTTGTTTTTCTTTTTCACGGAGAAATCTAGGGTTTTCATATTCTAAGCCATTAGAAAGAACGGCATACTTATGTAATCCCACGTCAATTCCTATCGCATGATTGGTATCGATATCAGATGGTACCACTTGTCTTTCGACGCTGAAAATAGCGTACCATCTTTTCCCTTGACGTTTGAGGATTAGTTGCTTGATTGTCCCTTCGAGTGGTCTATGAAGTAGGATATCTATTTCTCCCAATTTTTTATTGTATAACTTACCGTTATCAGAAAAAGACATCGCATAACGATGCTTTCTGTTTGGTTTGAATCCAAATTGCGGAAACGTCATACTATTGTAATCTTTATACTTTTTCTGTTTTGGATATTTTGCATCTTTACGAAAGAAATGATCAAACGCTTTTTTCAG
>NZ_JAKUFS010000099.1 GCF_022663535.1 Bacillus cereus group sp. BfR-BA-01380
TCCCGTCCTTCATCGACTCCTAGTGTCAAGGCATCCACCGTGCGCCCTTTCTAACTTAACCAAAATTAAAAAAATATGAGCTACACTGTTATCTAGTTTTCAAAGAACATATATTTTCGAGAGATAGTTCTCTCAAAACTGAACAAAACGAAACACGGAAACTTTATTGATGAACAGCGTTCATCAATTCTCCATAGAAAGGAGGTGATCCAGCCGCACCTTCCGATACGGCTACCTTGTTACGACTTCACCCCAATCATCTGTCCCACCTTAGGCGGCTGGCTCCAAAAAGGTTACCCCACCGACTTCGGGTGTTACAAACTCTCGTGGTGTGACGGGCGGTGTGTACAAGGCCCGGGAACGTATTCACCGCGGCATGCTGATCCGCGATTACTAGC
>NZ_JAKUFS010000100.1 GCF_022663535.1 Bacillus cereus group sp. BfR-BA-01380
CCTGTGAGAGTAGGACGTTGCCAGGCAAATGGAGGATTAGCTCAGCTGGGAGAGCACCTGCCTTACAAGCAGGGGGTCGGCGGTTCGATCCCGTCATCCTCCACCATATAAATGCCGGCTTAGCTCAATTGGTAGAGCAACTGACTTGTAATCAGTAGGTTGGGGGTTCAAGTCCTCTAGCCGGCACCAGTACCATGGCGGTTGTGGCGAAGTGGTTAACGCATCGGATTGTGGCTCCGACACTCGTGGGTTCGATTCCCATCAGTCGCCCCATTTCTTTAAAAATAATATGCGGGTGTGGCGGAATTGGCAGACGCACCAGACTTAGGATCTGGCGCCTTTGGCGTGGGGGTTCGACTCCCTTCACCCGCACTCTTAATTAAATAAGCAATAAGTC
>NZ_JAKUFS010000101.1 GCF_022663535.1 Bacillus cereus group sp. BfR-BA-01380
TATGTCATTGCTAGAAGAGCAATGGGGTTTAAAGAAAAACTTCCACCAATTTTGTATTCCCTATTACCGGAGAAGATGGTAGGTCTGCATCACCCGGCGCAATGGAAGTGGCTATCTGGGATCCTGTCTGATTTGCGTGTTCACACATTCTATCAGATGGAGCTTTCGAACCATAACAAGATTCGTTCTATGAACGAACTTTTTCCTCCAGGGGCTCTTACCGACTTGGAAGTAAAAGGTTTGTCTAAGTTTGAAAGCAGAAAAACCATACCTTGTTGAATGAGGCCACTGAAAAACTTAAGTTTTTCATCTCATAAAACATATGTAAAACAAGAAAGGCGGCTTTTTGTTCAATTTTGAACGAAAAGCCGCCTTTCTTTCTATATTTTTGT
>NZ_JAKUFS010000102.1 GCF_022663535.1 Bacillus cereus group sp. BfR-BA-01380
ACTGATTATTAGCCCTCACCAATCGGGCTTTTACGGGCAGTTTATCTCCCGCCTAACTTCTTAAGAAAAGCGGAAGTGGCTCGTTCAGAATGTGAGGGGGATGGAGCTTCTGACGTAGGGGTGTTTTTTTACCTCTTAGGAAGAAGCGAAGCCACCGAACATTCTAGCCACTGGAGCTGGACAACAAAGAAAAGCGGAAGTGGCTCGTCCAGAATGTGAGGGGGATGGAGCTTCTGACGTAGAGGTGTTTTTTACCTCGCAGGAAGAAGCGAAGCCACCGAACATTCTAGCCACTGGAGCTGGACAACAAAGAAAAGCGGAAGTGGCTCGTTCAGAATGTGAGGGGGATGGAGCTTCTGACGTAGAGGTGT
>NZ_JAKUFS010000103.1 GCF_022663535.1 Bacillus cereus group sp. BfR-BA-01380
GAATAATGAACTTACATTACTGCTTTTAAAAGTTCTTGTACGAATGGAAGTAATCCACCGATAAATTTTAAAACTGCCATTGCGATTGCCATATGATTTCCTCCTCTATTCCTATGAATAATTGCTGAATAATGAACTTACATTACTGCTTTTAAAAGCTCTTGTACGAATGGAATGATTCCACCAATAAATTTTAAAACTGCCATTGCGATTGCCATATGATTTCCTCCTCTATTCCTATGAATAATTGCTAAATAACGAACTTACATTACTGCTTTTAAAAGCTCTTGTACGAATGGAAGTAATCCACCGATAAATTTTAAAACTGCCATTGCGATTGCCATATGATTT
>NZ_JAKUFS010000104.1 GCF_022663535.1 Bacillus cereus group sp. BfR-BA-01380
TTGAAACCACGGTAGTAAGCTGGCAGGATCGAGTGCTTCCCCACCAAATATGACATAGCGCAGATGCAAGTTTTTATTTTCATCTTCTTGTTCACACACCTGTATTAGTTGCCGGAATGCGGAAGGTGTCTGATTAAGAACCGTAACCTCTTCCTCTACTAACAGTTGATAGAAATCCTTGGGCGATCGACTGATCCAGTAAGGAACAACAACCAATTTTCCGCCATAGAGCAATGCCCCCCAAATCTCCCATACCGAGAAGTCAAACGCATAAGAATGGAAAAGCGTCCAAGTATCTTTTTCATCAAACTGATACCAACATTCCGTTGATTTAAATAAGCGAATCACA
>NZ_JAKUFS010000105.1 GCF_022663535.1 Bacillus cereus group sp. BfR-BA-01380
GTATCGGAAGGTGCGGCTGGATCACCTCCTTTCTATGGAGAATTGATGAACGCTGTTCATCAATAAAGTTTCCGTGTTTCGTTTTGTTCAGTTTTGAGAGAACTATCTCTCATCTAAATACAGTGCAAGTAGTTTGTTTTTTCTTGCGGTTGCGTCTGAAAGTGAACTCCACGATGATGGGTTCCTCACCGCATGCCAGCTAAGACGCAAACTCAGCGCAGTAGGCATGTTCTTTGAAAACTAGATAACAGTGTAGCTCATATTTTTTTAATTTTGGTTAAGTTAGAAAGGGCGCACGGTGGATGCCTTGACACTAGGAGTCGATGAAGGACGGGAC
>NZ_JAKUFS010000106.1 GCF_022663535.1 Bacillus cereus group sp. BfR-BA-01380
TCATGATTCTTCTGATACGTTTCAAATTGTAGACAACCTTAAATTGACTCTCCAAAGTCATTTTGATTTGGCGTGCCCCTTTTTTTCGCTTTTTGAAATGTAATGCCTTTAAGATGATCTCTTTTGTAGTTTCATCTTCTTCATCTTTTCTCTTTCTTTGTTCTTGTGACTTCATTGAGAAATGATTATAATAACCACTTCTTGAAACTTCCGCTATTTTACACAAGTAACTCACCATATGTTTTAATTGATATTTTTCAATCACCGAGCGAATTAGGATGTATTTCTGGGAAGGGGTGAGAATTACTTGTTCATCCTCCTTTC
>NZ_JAKUFS010000107.1 GCF_022663535.1 Bacillus cereus group sp. BfR-BA-01380
ATCTTCTGTAGCGATTGCAATACCCATATGCTTTGCACCACTATCAACACCGATTGTGACGGGTTGCACCGCTTCACCTGTGGCATATTGTAATTGAATCGTAAACGGAGTATATCCGACAATCGTTGCTTTCCCTTGCTTGAGAAGAAGCCTGGCTTTACGGGAACTACAAGGCATAAGTGGCTCTCCTCTTAAATTCTTGACAAATACACGCATGTTTTGTCCCTCCTAAGAGTTTGTTTCCCTTCAATAATGTTTGTAGGTGCCCTCAACTTCTTATACAAGAAGGCTTGTGGTTGACCGTTCCTTCCCAATCAGAACTG
>NZ_JAKUFS010000108.1 GCF_022663535.1 Bacillus cereus group sp. BfR-BA-01380
CCAATTGAGCTACGGGCGCATATGGTGCCGAGGGCGGGGGTCGAACCCGCACGGTGGTCACCCACCGCAGGATTTTAAGTCCTGTGCGTCTGCCTGTTCCGCCACCCCGGCGTCATATTGAAAATTGGAGCGGAAGACGGGATTCGAACCCGCGACCCCAACCTTGGCAAGGTTGTATTCTACCACTGAACTACTTCCGCAAAACATATATGACTTATTGCTTATTTAATTAAGAGTGCGGGTGAAGGGAGTCGAACCCCCACGCCAAAGGCGCCAGATCCTAAGTCTGGTGCGTCTGCCAATTCCGCCACACCCGCATATT
>NZ_JAKUFS010000109.1 GCF_022663535.1 Bacillus cereus group sp. BfR-BA-01380
ATGCTCTACCAACTGAGCTAATGGCTCTTAAATGGCTGGGCTAGCTGGATTCGAACCAGCGCATGACGGAGTCAAAGTCCGTTGCCTTACCGCTTGGCTATAGCCCATCGAAATGGTGGAGGGGGGCAGATTCGAACTGCCGAACCCGAAGGAGCGGATTTACAGTCCGCCGCGTTTAGCCACTTCGCTACCCCTCCGACATTTAAGATTATATGGTGGAGGATGACGGGATCGAACCGCCGACCCCCTGCTTGTAAGGCAGGTGCTCTCCCAGCTGAGCTAATCCTCCATTTGCCTGGCAACGTCCTACTCTCACAGG
>NZ_JAKUFS010000110.1 GCF_022663535.1 Bacillus cereus group sp. BfR-BA-01380
GAGTCCTCTCGGGCGCGCTTTATTAACGGGAAGTGGCTCAGCTTGGTAGAGCACCTGGTTTGGGACCAGGGGGTCGCAGGTTCGAATCCTGTCTTCCCGATAGTTTTAAAAAATGGGGCCTTAGCTCAGCTGGGAGAGCGCCTGCCTTGCACGCAGGAGGTCAGCGGTTCGATCCCGCTAGGCTCCACCATTAAAGCTTCATATATACGGAGGTATACCCAAGTTCGGCTGAAGGGATCGGTCTTGAAAACCGACAGGCGGCGAGAGTCGCGCGGGGGTTCGAATCCCTCTACCTCCTCCATTTTTTATTTA
>NZ_JAKUFS010000111.1 GCF_022663535.1 Bacillus cereus group sp. BfR-BA-01380
CCAGTGGCTAGAATGTTCGGTGGCTTCGCTTCTTCCTAAGAGGTAAAAAACACCTCTACGTCAGAAGCTCCATCCCCCTCACATTCTGAACGAGCCACTTCCGCTTTTCTTTGTTGTCCAGCTTTAGCGGCTAGAATCTCCGGTCGTTTCGCCCCCTCGGACGAGGCAAAGAGCGCCTCTCTGTCGGGTGCGTGGGCGTCCTGCGATTCTGAGCGAGCCGCTTCCGCTTTTCTTAAGAAGTTAGGCGGGAGATAAACTGCCCGTAAAAGCCCGATTGGTGAGGGCTGATAATCAGTGGGG
>NZ_JAKUFS010000112.1 GCF_022663535.1 Bacillus cereus group sp. BfR-BA-01380
GAAAGGGGAACTGTTGGGATAACGCTCCTCAAGAATCATTCTTTGGACATTTTAAAGACGAAGCCTTTATTAAATCATGTACAAGCCTAGCTGAACTAAAACATGAAATAAGGCAATATATGAAATATTACAATCACGACAGATGCCAATGGAATTTAAAAAAGATGAGCCCTATTCAATTCGAGGCCACTGAAAAACTTAAGTTTTTCATCTCATAAAACATATGTAAAACAAGAAAGGCGGCTTTTTGTTCAATTTTGAACGAAAAGCCGCCTTTCTTTCTATATTTTTGT
>NZ_JAKUFS010000113.1 GCF_022663535.1 Bacillus cereus group sp. BfR-BA-01380
TGTGATAAGCAATTCTTCTAATCCTTTTTGTAAGATGTTCAGGCTCGCATTATAGTCTCTATCTAACACTGTTCCACACTTTGTACATATGTGAGTACGAATAGAGAGAGACTTTTTCACACGATTCCCACAAAAAGAACAGTCTTGTGAAGTATATTTTGGTTCTACTTTGATGAGTACACCGCCATGACTTTCACATTTGTAAGCAAGCATGTTTCGAAACATTCCCCACCCTGCATCAGAAATAGATTTCGATAATTTTCTGTTTCTAACCATGTTACGAAT
>NZ_JAKUFS010000114.1 GCF_022663535.1 Bacillus cereus group sp. BfR-BA-01380
AGCGATAACGGAATACTCTTTCGCAAGATTGTAACTGAGTTTATGAAGAAAATCCCTGCGCTGATTCGCTACTTTTTCATGTAGCTTGCGAACACGCTCGGCCTGTT
Organism: Bacillus cereus group sp. BfR-BA-01380; assembly: GCF_022663535.1. Lineage (GTDB taxonomy): Bacteria > Bacillota > Bacilli > Bacillales > Bacillaceae_G > Bacillus_A > Bacillus_A cereus_BB. The sequence goes on from NZ_JAKUFS010000114.1 coordinate 108, forward strand.
TTATGAAGTTAGCAGAACCTTTTTTCTTCTTAGAAAGTTTCCGCCCTGCTTTCTTTAGTTGTTTTTCTTTTTCACGGAGAAATCTAGGGTTTTCATATTCTAAGCCATTAGAAAGAACGGCATACTTATGTAATCCCACGTCAATTCCTATCGCATGATTGGTATCG
>NZ_JAKUFS010000115.1 GCF_022663535.1 Bacillus cereus group sp. BfR-BA-01380
GCGGAATAATAAACTTACATAAATGCTTTTAAAAGCTCTTGTACGAATGGAAGTAATCCACCGATAAATTTTAAAACTGCCATTGCGATTGCCATATGATTTCCTCCTCTAGTCTGTACCTCAATTCATCTTTGGTATACAGATCATTTGTATGATAATTTTTATAAATAATTGCGGAATCATGAACTTACATAAATGCTTTTAAAAGCTCTTGTACGAATGGAAGTAATCCACCGATAAATTTTAAAACTGCCATTGCGATTGCCATATG
>NZ_JAKUFS010000116.1 GCF_022663535.1 Bacillus cereus group sp. BfR-BA-01380
TTGATAGGTTCGAGGTGGAAGCGTGGTGACACGTGGAGCTGACGAATACTAATAGATCGAGGACTTAATCATATAATATGAAGCAATGTTATCTAGTTTTGAAGGAATATATTTTTAAAAATTCCTTTTGACATTCTGAAAAGAATGTGTATAATAATAAAAGTCTGGTAATGATGGCAGAGAGGTCACACCCGTTCCCATACCGAACACGGAAGTTAAGCTCTCTAGCGCCGATGGTAGTTGGGACTTTGTCCCTGTGAGAGTAGGACGT
>NZ_JAKUFS010000117.1 GCF_022663535.1 Bacillus cereus group sp. BfR-BA-01380
AAGTTCAATCAAAGTCGATTTACTACAAAACGGTAAAGTGGTAGATACGAAAGAAGTAAGTGAAGCAACAAACTGGAAGTACACGTTCGAAAATCTCCAAGCGTACGATGCAAATGGAGTAGCACACAAGTATGAAGTGAAAGAACAACCAGTAGACGGATATCAAACAGAAGTAAAAGGTTATGACATTACAAATACAAAAGTAGGCCAAATAAAAGTAGAAGGAACGAAGACGTGGAAAGACAACGACGCGAAAGAT
>NZ_JAKUFS010000118.1 GCF_022663535.1 Bacillus cereus group sp. BfR-BA-01380
GAATAGAGGAGGAAATCATATGGCAATCGCAATGGCAGTTTTAAAATTTATCGGTGGATTACTTCCATTCGTACAAGAACTTTTAAAAGCAGTAATGTAAGTTCATTATTCAGCAATTATTCATAAGAATAGAGGAGGAAATCATATGGCAATCGCAATGGCAGTTTTAAAATTTATCGGTGGATTACTTCCATTCGTACAAGAGCTTTTAAAAGCAGTAATGTAAGTTCGTTATTTAGCAATTATTCA
>NZ_JAKUFS010000119.1 GCF_022663535.1 Bacillus cereus group sp. BfR-BA-01380
GAACGAGCCACTTCCGCTTTTCTTTGTTGTCCAGCTCCAGTGGCTAGAATGTTCGGTGGCTTCGCTTCTTCCTAAGAGGTAAAAAAACACCTCTACGTCAGAAGCTCCATCTCCCTCACATTCTGAACGAGCCACTTCCGCCTTTCTTAAGAAGTTAGGTGGGAGATAAACTGCTGGCATGCGCCCGATTGGTGAGGGCTGATAATCAGTGGGGGATGAAGAAAACCCCCACTGATTAAAGTTTC
>NZ_JAKUFS010000120.1 GCF_022663535.1 Bacillus cereus group sp. BfR-BA-01380
GAATCCAAATTGCGGAAACGTCATACTATTGTAATCTTTATACTTTTTCTGTTTTGGATATTTTGCATCTTTACGAAAGAAATGATCAAACGCTTTTTTCAGACGTACAAACACTTCTTGCAAAGGCTGAGAAGGCATTTCTTTTAGAAAAGGATGCGTTTTCTTGTCCAATGTAAGTTGTCTTTGCATATCATAACGATCGTAATTTTCTTTGTTTTGCTTATATTTCCGTTCTTTGTCTA
>NZ_JAKUFS010000121.1 GCF_022663535.1 Bacillus cereus group sp. BfR-BA-01380
TAGATTCCCACCTTCTTAATCCCTAATACTTGCTTCCAAATGGTAGCCAGTGTTTCTTCTTTACCATTCCGGGGTGCAACACATTCACTTTCTATTTTCCTCTCCTCTGGTGCAGGCAAGGCCTCACGATCAACTTTACCGTTAGCAGTTAGTGGAATAGCTTCCATCATCACAAATCCTGAAGGAACCATATGGCTTGGTAGTTCCGCCTTGAGATAATCTCTCCACTCACCTACAT
>NZ_JAKUFS010000122.1 GCF_022663535.1 Bacillus cereus group sp. BfR-BA-01380
AATGCTGCTTCAATTTCATCTTCTGTTGTTGTGTTTTCATTTAGTTCTAGCTCTTCTAATGATTTTAATAATTCCTTTGGAATTTCACGGCTCATTTTTTTCACCTCCTTCCTCAGATCTTCTTTTAGAATTTACCACTCTGCTACTACTAATGCTGCTTCAATTTCATCTTCTGTTGTTGTGTTTTCATTTAGTTCTAGCTCTTCTAATGATTTTAATAATTCCTTTGGAATTTCAC
>NZ_JAKUFS010000123.1 GCF_022663535.1 Bacillus cereus group sp. BfR-BA-01380
TCCAGCTCTAGCGGCTAGAATCTCCGGTCGTTTCGCCCCCTCGGACGAGGCAAAAAGCGCCTCTCTGTCGGGTGCGTGGGCGTCCTGCGATTCTGAGCGAGCCGCTTCCGCTTTTCTTTGTTGTCCAGCTTCAGTGGCTAGAATGTTCGGTGGCTTCGCTTCTTCCTAAGAGGTAAAAAACACCTCTACGTCAGAAGCTCCATCCCCCTCACATTCTGAACGAGCCACTTC
>NZ_JAKUFS010000124.1 GCF_022663535.1 Bacillus cereus group sp. BfR-BA-01380
TGGGGAATGTTTCGAAACATGCTTGCTTACAAATGTGAAAGTCATGGCGGTGTACTCGTCAAAGTAGAACCAAAATATACTTCACAAGACTGTTCTTTTTGTGGGAATCGTTTGAAAAAATCTCTCTCTATTCGTACTCACATATGTACAAAGTGTGGAACAGTGTTAGATAGAGACTATAATGCGAGCCTGAACATCTTACAAAAAGGATTAGAAGAATTGCTTATCACA
>NZ_JAKUFS010000125.1 GCF_022663535.1 Bacillus cereus group sp. BfR-BA-01380
GGTTCGAATCCAGCTAGCCCAGCCATTTAAGAGCCATTAGCTCAGTTGGTAGAGCATCTGACTTTTAATCAGAGGGTCGAAGGTTCGAGTCCTTCATGGCTCACCATTTTTAAAATGAAATATGCGGGTGTGGCGGAATTGGCAGACGCACCAGACTTAGGATCTGGCGCCTTTGGCGTGGGGGTTCGACTCCCTTCACCCGCACTCTTAATTAAATAAGCAATAAGTC
>NZ_JAKUFS010000126.1 GCF_022663535.1 Bacillus cereus group sp. BfR-BA-01380
ATGATGGCAGAGAGGTCACACCCGTTCCCATACCGAACACGGAAGTTAAGCTCTCTAGCGCCGATGGTAGTTGGGACTTTGTCCCTGTGAGAGTAGGACGTTGCCAGGCTTATTTATATTATCGCGGGGTGGAGCAGTCTGGTAGCTCGTCGGGCTCATAACCCGAAGGTCGCAGGTTCAAATCCTGTCCCCGCAACCAAATGGTCCCGTGGTGTAGTGGTTAACA
>NZ_JAKUFS010000127.1 GCF_022663535.1 Bacillus cereus group sp. BfR-BA-01380
GGTTATCTACTCTGCTTTGAATCGATGGTGGCAACCAGCCTTCTTTCTTTTTTCGATTGAGAAAACGAGCTTTGCGATACCTTGTTTTTCGTTGTCTTCTGCCTCTGCGTAATGTAGCTCTTAATATAAGGTTTTCTTTGACGTCTTGACGTAACTCAATCGTTCCTTTTACTAGCACCTTATCTTCTGTAGCGATTGCAATACCCATATGCTTTGCACCACTAT
>NZ_JAKUFS010000128.1 GCF_022663535.1 Bacillus cereus group sp. BfR-BA-01380
CAAAGTCCCAACTACCATCGGCGCTAGAGAGCTTAACTTCCGTGTTCGGTATGGGAACGGGTGTGACCTCTCTGCCATCATTACCAGACTATATTCATTTGAGACAATCATCATTATACTTGATTCACTAAAAAAGTCAACAAGTTTTTTTATATTCTCTCAAAACTAGATAACACTTGCTTCATATTTATATGATTAAGTCCTCGATCTATTAGTATTCGTC
>NZ_JAKUFS010000129.1 GCF_022663535.1 Bacillus cereus group sp. BfR-BA-01380
ATTACTTGTTCATCCTCCTTTCTGCAAATCGAATCTTTTTTAATAGTTCATTTTCTGCTTTTAGTAAATTAATTTGTGCTTCCAGAAGAGCATTTTTCTTCTCTAGAGTAATATCCTTTGCCATAAATCGACCTAAACTATCGGCTCGCCTGTCACGTAAACCACTTATCCCGTTTTCATCGTAAGCCTTTTTCCATCTCTTACTAGCAGCCTTAATTCTATC
>NZ_JAKUFS010000130.1 GCF_022663535.1 Bacillus cereus group sp. BfR-BA-01380
TTGGAAACTGGGAGACTTGAGTGCAGAAGAGGAAAGTGGAATTCCATGTGTAGCGGTGAAATGCGTAGAGATATGGAGGAACACCAGTGGCGAAGGCGACTTTCTGGTCTGCAACTGACACTGAGGCGCGAAAGCGTGGGGAGCAAACAGGATTAGATACCCTGGTAGTCCACGCCGTAAACGATGAGTGCTAAGTGTTAGAGGGTTTCCGCCCTTTAGTGCT
>NZ_JAKUFS010000131.1 GCF_022663535.1 Bacillus cereus group sp. BfR-BA-01380
TGTAAAATAGCGGAAGTTTCAAGAAGTGGTTATTATAATCATTTCTCAATGAAGTCACAAGAACAAAGAAAGAGAAAAGATGAAGAAGATGAAACTACAAAAGAGATCATCCTAAAGGCATTACATTTCAAAAAGCGAAAAAAAGGGGCACGCCAAATCAAAATGACTTTGGAGAGTCAATTTAAGGTTGTCTACAATTTGAAACGTATCAGAAGAATCATGA
>NZ_JAKUFS010000132.1 GCF_022663535.1 Bacillus cereus group sp. BfR-BA-01380
AAGCGACGAAAAATTACGAAGATAAACTTCAACAGAACATTCAGCTTATGTTTCAACAAATTCAAGAAGCAATACACCTGGATGAACAACTGCTTGGGATTCCAGAAGAACCCGTGAAAAAAGTAACATCTGAACAGTTAGCGCAAGTGGCAAGAGAAGTAGAAAAGCAAGTGGAACAAGCGGCAATAGAACTCGAACAGGAACAAGATAAAGAGGTGAAAAA
>NZ_JAKUFS010000133.1 GCF_022663535.1 Bacillus cereus group sp. BfR-BA-01380
TTGGAAACTGGGAGACTTGAGTGCAGAAGAGGAAAGTGGAATTCCATGTGTAGCGGTGAAATGCGTAGAGATATGGAGGAACACCAGTGGCGAAGGCGACTTTCTGGTCTGTAACTGACACTGAGGCGCGAAAGCGTGGGGAGCAAACAGGATTAGATACCCTGGTAGTCCACGCCGTAAACGATGAGTGCTAAGTGTTAGAGGGTTTCCGCCCTTTAGTGCT
>NZ_JAKUFS010000134.1 GCF_022663535.1 Bacillus cereus group sp. BfR-BA-01380
TTTTTCACCTCTTTATCTTGTTCCTGTTCGAGTTCTATTGCCGCTTGTTCCACTTGCTTTTCTACTTCTCTTGCCACTTGCGCTAACTGTTCAGATGTTACTTTTTTCACGTGTTCTTCTGGAATCCCAAGCAGTTGTTCATCCAGGTGTATTGCTTCTTGAATTTGTTGAAACATAAGCTGAATGTTCTGTTGAAGTTTATCTTCGTAATTTTTCGTCGCTT
>NZ_JAKUFS010000135.1 GCF_022663535.1 Bacillus cereus group sp. BfR-BA-01380
GGCTGTTCTTTCACTTCATACTTGTATGCTACTCCATTTGCGTCATACGCTTGGAGATTTTCAAATGTGTACTTCCAGCTTGTTGCTTCACTTACTTCTTTCGTATCTACCACTTTACCGTTTTGTAGTAAATCGACTTTGATTGAACTTGGACGATCTTTCGCGTCGTTGTCTTTCCACGTCTTCGTTCCTTCTACTTTTATTTGGCCTACTTTTGTATTTG
>NZ_JAKUFS010000136.1 GCF_022663535.1 Bacillus cereus group sp. BfR-BA-01380
ACCACTACACCACGGGACCATTGGTTGCGGGGACAGGATTTGAACCTGCGACCTTCGGGTTATGAGCCCGACGAGCTACCAGACTGCTCCACCCCGCGATGATATAATATTCTTTTAAATAAAAAATGGAGGAGGTAGAGGGATTCGAACCCCCGCGCGACTCTCGCCGCCTGTCGGTTTTCAAGACCGATCCCTTCAGCCGAACTTGGGTATACCTCCGTAT
>NZ_JAKUFS010000137.1 GCF_022663535.1 Bacillus cereus group sp. BfR-BA-01380
GTAAGATCCCTGAAAGATGATCAGGTTGATAGGTTCGAGGTGGAAGCGTGGTGACACGTGGAGCTGACGAATACTAATAGATCGAGGACTTAATCATATAATATGAAGCAAATGTTATCTAGTTTTGAAGGAATATACCTTCATAAGTCTGGTAATGATGGCAGAGAGGTCACACCCGTTCCCATACCGAACACGGAAGTTAAGCTCTCTAGCGCCGATGG
>NZ_JAKUFS010000138.1 GCF_022663535.1 Bacillus cereus group sp. BfR-BA-01380
TGAAACTTTAATCAGTGGGGGTTTTCTTCATCCCCCACTGATTATCAGCCCTCACCAATCGGGCTTTTACGGGCAGTTTATCTCCCACCTAACTTCTTAAGAAAGGCGGAAACGACCGGAGATTCTAGCCGCTAGAGCTGGACAACAAAGAAATGTGGAAGTGGCTCGCCCAGAATGTGAGGGGGATGGAGCTTCTGACGTAGAGGTGTTTTTTACCTC
>NZ_JAKUFS010000139.1 GCF_022663535.1 Bacillus cereus group sp. BfR-BA-01380
TTATATGATTAAGTCCTCGATCTATTAGTATTCGTCAGCTCCACGTGTCACCACGCTTCCACCTCGAACCTATCAACCTGATCATCTTTCAGGGATCTTACTAGCTTACGCTATGGGAAATCTCATCTTGAGGGGGGCTTCATGCTTAGATGCTTTCAGCACTTATCCCTTCCGCACATAGCTACCCAGCTATGCCCTTGGCAGAACAACTGGTACAC
>NZ_JAKUFS010000140.1 GCF_022663535.1 Bacillus cereus group sp. BfR-BA-01380
GTATTAACAAACTTACATTACTGCTTTTAGAAGCTCTTGTACGAATGGAAGGATTCCACCTAAGAATTTTAAAACTGCCATTGCGATTGCCATTTTATTTCCTCCTCTACTATATATCAATTTATTTCGCTATAAAGATTGTTTTGTATTAACAAACTTACATTACTGCTTTTAGAAGCTCTTGTACGAATGGAAGGATTCCACCTAAGAATT
>NZ_JAKUFS010000141.1 GCF_022663535.1 Bacillus cereus group sp. BfR-BA-01380
AATGCTGCTTCAATTTCATCTTCTGTTGTTGTGTTTTCATTTAGTTCTAGCTCTTCTAATGATTTTAATAATTCCTTTGGAATTTCACGGCTCATTTTTTTCACCTCCTTCTTCAGATCTTCTTTTGGAATTTACCACTCTGCTACTACTAATGCTGCTTCAATTTCATCTTCTGTTGTTGTGTTTTCATTTAGTTCTAGCTCTTCTAA
>NZ_JAKUFS010000142.1 GCF_022663535.1 Bacillus cereus group sp. BfR-BA-01380
TTTTAAAACTATCGGGAAGACAGGATTCGAACCTGCGACCCCCTGGTCCCAAACCAGGTGCTCTACCAAGCTGAGCCACTTCCCGTTAATAAAGCGCGCCCGAGAGGACTCGAACCCCTAACCTTTTGATCCGTAGTCAAACGCTCTATCCAATTGAGCTACGGGCGCATATGGTGCCGAGGGCGGGGGTCGAACCCGCACGGTG
>NZ_JAKUFS010000143.1 GCF_022663535.1 Bacillus cereus group sp. BfR-BA-01380
TCGCTCAGAATCGCAGGACGCCCACGCACAGGGCGGAGAGGCGCTTTTTGCCTCATCCGAGGGGGCGAAACGACCGGAGATTCTAGCCGCTAGAGCTGGACAACAAAGAAAAGCGGAAGTGGCTCGTTCAGAATGTGAGGGGGATGGAGCTTCTGACGTAGAGGTGTTTTTTTACCTCTTAGGAAGAAGCGAAGCCACCGAAC